>NZ_CP031030.1:1433750-2867500 GCF_003711225.1 Runella sp. SP2
CCATTCCCGCATCCACTATTTCGGCGGTGGCAGGAGGTGGTGCTTTACCTGCCGACTTGAAGAGCATTTTGGACAAAGCCAGTGCTGACCCTAAGTTAAAGGCATATTTACCTACGTTTACGCTTCCGACGGTCAATGGTAAAGCCATTCCTGCCCGTACGGGTGGGGTAGAGGGTATTGCCCACACGGACGGCATTGATGGAATCACGGCTTCGCCCGAGTGTATAAAAAAAGGAGAGGATGCCTTTCAAACCAAAAAATCGGAGCTAGATAAGGCTAAAACTGACGAGCTTGCACGGGTTCAGAGTGCGTATAATGCCGCAACTAGCACCCTAGCTGCCCAAGAAACGACCTGTAAGAGTAGCCTTCCTAACAAGTATGCGGCCATTCGTGCCGCTGCGCAAGCGGCTTATGATGCTGCTAAGAAAGATTTGGATGCGGCCAAGACAGTATTAGGAGAAGAGACATTTACGTTACTGGATGCGTTGAATAGTTTGGCCTTGTTAGGGAATTTGTCAACGGTCAATACCTTAGAATCGGCTGATTCTAAGGCTTGCACCGAGCTAGTCGCGGCTTTGAAGGCGGCAGCAGATGCCGCAAAAAAGATCAATGATGATGCCGTAGAAGCTAATTATCAAAAGGCATTAAAAGAAGCAAATGATGCCAAAACTGCCGTAATCGAAAGTTGTCACAATCAAGGATAAATAATCAAAGTGCAAACTAAACGTATGAAAATGGTTGAGAATGGGAGCAACAAGTACATCATTGGTGTGCTTGTTCTGCTCCTATTTTCTCTTCGCCTTTTTTCCCAAACCAACTTGTCTGGGAAGCCTGGGTTATTATATACTCCTTCAGCTCTAGAACTGAAAGACGGTGATTTTCAGTTTGGGTACAACTACAACCCTATTCATTACGGTTTGATTGGGGCAAAGAAAAATCCAGAACAAGTGTGGTATGCACGGCTAACCCTCATACCTCGTTTTGAAATTTCTATTTCGTTGCTCCAAATGCTTAACTCTAAATACCGAGATGTGAGTCAAATTCAAGGAATCGGGGATCGTTCCATGGATTTTCGTTATCTTATTTTGCGTGAGACGCCCAAGAGACCTTCACTAACAGTCATCATGACGGCTCCATTTATTATTCATGGTCCTATGCTCACCCACGTTTTAGTTGCCACCAAAAACTTCACATTGACCGATTCTTGGAAACTTGAAACGAGTATCGGTTATGGAAGTCCGTATTACATTTACCGAGCAGTGTCCAATAACTCTAACTCAACGTTTTTAAAAGGGTTCGTTTTACAAAAAAAGAGCACCAATAATTTTAAAAACCACTACCTCGAAGGCCCCTTCGGAGGTGCTATCCTTCATTTTAGGAAAAAAGCGGGTCTTATGGTCGAGTATGACTCACAGCACATCAACGTCGGAGGGTACGTTACCTTTTTTAAAAAATGGACGCTACAAGCAGGTCTGCTCAACGGTGATCAAGTGATGTTTGGCACGTCGCTGAATACCAATCTTTTAAAATCCCTCACTTTTCTCAAAAAGAAGTAACCCATGACTCGACTTTTATGCTTAGGGATGCTGGTATTGGTTGTTTGCATCAGGGGGTATTCCCAGCAGAAGCCTCTTTCGGTTGCCTTCGAAAATGTGAGCCAACAGCAAAATCACTTTTATTATGAACAGCGCTTGTACCGCAACCCATTGAAGGGAATGGTGGAGTTAAGTAAAATTCTTGCTATCCCCAACGATTCTATTGCTTACACCCCTCTTTTTCAGGGCATTCCCCTAGCTACCTATCGTTTTTCAGGCATTGGTGACGTTCGACCTATTACAGCCATTGAACAAAAAATTGTGACTAATAAGTATCACTTTCCTCTCCAAAAAAAGTACAAAGTTGACGTTTGGCTTCAGCCCGTTTTTCGGGCAAAATTTGGTTACTACAAAAAACCAGTTCGGAGTAACGCCAGCCTTTTGCTTCAAAGTCAGCTGTATCTATGGGCGGGTTTGAGTGTCAATTTTGGTGTTCTTTTTCCCCTTACCAACGACTTGGACAACCGTCCTCAGATCATCCGCCCCGCTCCGCTGTTTATTAATCAGTTTTACAAAAGAGCCAACCATTTTGTGAGTGCCACGGTAGGTTTATTTCACAATGATCAGTACGGAATTAACCTTCAGTACCGTCAGACCGATTTTAAGAGCGCTTGGTCGTACGGGGTTGAACTTGGCCTAACGGGTATGTATTATTATCCCCGCGGCGGTTTGTATAACGAAAAAATGGACAAACTATTGGCGTTAATGGATGTCGAGTACCGTTTTCAGAAGCTGGATTTACTGCTAAAAGCAACCGCAGGGCAATTTATGTACGGGGATAAAGGGGTTCGGTTCGATTTTATTAGGCAGTATTCCAACGTTGAAATTGGGCTTTTTGCCGTTGGTACTCAAAACGGCGCAACGGCGGGATTCAATTTTGCCGTGCCCATTCCTCCTGGTAAAATTATCCAAAGCAAGAAGTTTCAGTTTCGTACTGGACAGGAGTTTCGTTGGGAATATTTGTACGCAGGAGGTTATCGCATCGGAGAACGCTATCAAACGGGCTACCAACTCGACCAACGGTTGCGGCAGTATCACCAGTGGTATTTGAATCGTCAGTTTAAAAAATGAAAATCCTTCTCTCTTTTTTACTGCTCTTGGGTGGCTACCAAACTTTGGCGTCGTCCGACAATAAAAAGACGCCGTCGCGTTGGTGGCCGCAAGGGCTGAGCCTCCAAGCTGGTGTAACGGGGGTAGGGGTACAAGGCGCTTGGCGGTTGCCTAAGCGTCCGCAGTGGGTGGTGCGGGTAGGAGGTAGCTATTTGGGCTACAAAAAAAAGCATCAATTTGATTTGGGAGATAGTTCGATTGTGGAGTTTCGCCCTGATTTTGTCATTGGCTTGGTGCAGAGTTCGGTCAAATGGCAGCCTTTTCGTCGTTCGTCATTCTTCTTAACTGCAGGGGCAGGCTACACTTGGCGACCCGACGTTCGGCTTCAGCTCCAAGCACTGAGTCCCATCGAACTGGGTGGCATTCAAATGAAACCCGAGGAATTTGGCACCATCGACTTACGCGTCAGATGGTCTTCGGTGGTGGGCTACGCAGGACTAGGCATGGGGCGTTCGATTCCTAAACGTCGTTGGGGCTTCGGGTTTGAGCTAGGTTGTTATTATTGGGGCAAACCCAAACTAAGCGCTGATTATGAAGGGTTTTTAGAAACTACTACCCTCGACGAACAACTCCCAATGATAGAGCGCAACATGCGAGGGTATCGGTTTTTGCCCAATCTCCAAGTCGTTCTTTCGTATTCGCTCGTTAGAAAAACTCAAAAATAATGTATCGCATTTCGGCGTTTTGTTTGCTGTTCTTTTGTTTTCTGTGGGCGTGTAAAAACCCCTTGGATGGTTTTGAGCTACGCTTTAAGAAACCATTTCCAGTGGCTTTGGATGTGCAGTATTACACCAAAGGAGGATTGGAAGTGCCTACCGATGCCCAAGTACTCATCACGGGGCCTGATGCAGCAAGGGTGATTACGACCGTAGAAACCAAAAAGTTTCGACTGACGGGCGACGGTACTTTGTTTTTATCCATTGATTCCTTGGGGCCACGGCCTAGCGCGCAAAATCCGTTGCGTTTTACGGTGGTGGTAAAATCGCGAGGAGAGTTGGAGGCGGTGCTGCCTGTTGAATTAAGGGATGATAAGCAACGATCGGTTACGTTGGTTTTTCAACCCCAAGAGGCAACCAACACGAAAGTGAACGTTTCCCAACGGTCGAGCAGTAATGCGGGCCGAATCGACTCGGATTGGATCCTCGAAACGCCCGAACTTGTGGGAGCTAATCAATCAAAAGTCAAAGCTACGGTTTCACAAGCAAGCATCGTAAAAGATGCGGTGGGAAAAGAAATTGCGGGGACTTTAACGGCCCGATTTCAGGTAGTCGATATTACCAAACCCCATGATAATTTTTTAATTAACCCCATTATGAATGCTACCATAGCCCGCCCTTTGCTCAAAGATGGTAGTGGGGTAGGTAGTAATCAGCAGTTTACGCAACTGGCGGGAGCTTTTTTGTTACAAATTTACAATGAGCAGTTTCGTCTTGTCAAATCCTTGACCAGCTCCATCAAAGTTCGGTTTTCGGTTTCTTCACAGCTTTATCATCCACAAGAGCGGCGATTAATTAAGGAGGGGGATGAAATTCCGCTGTATAGCTACGACGCAGCGACCGATACGTGGCAAACGGAGGCATTTGGGAAAGTGGTAAAAGGGACAGAGGGAAGTTTGGCTTACGAAGCGGAACTACCCCACTTATCACTCTGGGTAGCAGGGTTTACCAAGCAAAAATGCGAAACGGGCCCAAGTTTTAAAATCAAAAGCAGCCTTCCCGCCAGCGACTTACAGTATCAGTGTGAAGTACTTGCTGACGGTACCAATACTCGTTTACAAGTATTCAAATCGACGATTAATAACGGAGAGGTAATTCGGGTAAACGGTTTGGAGAGTGACCAATACGTGCGCCTTCGAATCACGGACGCTTTGGGCTCGGCTACGGTTACCTCAGAAGTAATCAATGGTTGTGGTGGTACCGAACAAGTGTTGGATGTGTCGTCGTTCAAAAAACAGATTCTCAAGTGTACGACGGGGCCAGGTTTTCAAATAAAGAGCAACCTGCCACCAAGCGACTACCGTTATAACTGTGTGGTTGTCAACGCCGAAACCAATGCTACCCTTCAAAGTTTTCAAACGACGGCCAACAACGGGGAAGTGATTCGACTCAATGGTTTGGATAGCGACCAGAAAATTCGTTTGAAGCTATCGGACATTGTAAGTAGTGCCGTAGCAGTTTCGGAAGCGGTGGATGCTTGTGCCACCTCCGTACAGTCGTTAGATATTAGTTCGTTTAAACTTCCCCCTCAGCGTTGTACTGCATCGCCCATTTTTAAGATACAAAGTACCTTACCCGCCAGTGATCGTACTTATACCTTTGAAGTAATAAAACCTGACTCCAAAAATCGCTTACAAGTTTTTCAATCGACGGCCAACAACGGCGATTTTATTCGGCTAAGCGGGTTGTACGATAACACGGGGCCAATTCAGTTACGTATATTTGACATAGTTAGCGCGACGGTTGCCACTTCTGCCGTTGTAGAAGCGTGCAGTAATACCACGTATTTATTGGTTCTCGAAGGGTTTCAAACCCCCGCACCTCGTTGTGCTTCGACCCTAAATTTTAGAATAAAAAGCAGTTTACCCAACAGCTCGCACCAATACACCTTTGAGGTGATTAATGCCAAGACCAACGGTACGATGCAAAAATTCCAGTCCACGGCCAACAACGGTGACATTGTTCGTATCAATGGCTTGTACAGCGACGAAACAGTTCGACTACGGATAACGGATTTGTTTAGTACAGCTACTGTTCAGTCGGTTGGTTTGGCGGCATGTACCACCACTACCCAAGAAATAGACCTCACTTCGTTTAAAGCTCCGCCTACCAAGTGTCCCACTCCGCTAACGTTTACGGTGAAAAGTAGCTTGCCAGTAAGCGATCGGGTGTATGATTGTGAATTGCTTAATGCCACAACTAACGTTATTCTGAGGTCATTTCAAAGCAGGTTGAGTAGTGGTAGTACAATAAGAATCAGTAACTTAGAGTCGGGGGGGCAGGTAAAACTGAAAGTTTATGACAACCAAAGCTCGGCCATTGGAATCTCAAGTGCAGTAGATCCTTGCTCGGCCACTGCCCAAACGATTGACTTGTCGTCGTTTAAAGTACCTTCCAGTTTACAGTCAGGAGAAGTGCGTATTACGTTACAGTTTCCTTGTAAAGCATTGGATGAACCCAAACTTCCAACCCGCGAGCTATTTGGAAGATTTCGGGAAACGGGAACGCTGCAATGGAAAAACTTGCCAAGCATGAAATATATATCGGGTCAAACGTCTTTCAGCATTGTTACCGATTTATTGGTTGTTGGCAAAACCTACGATTTTCAAGTTGGCCCTGCGCCAGGCTACTATTCCTTTAGCGAAAATGCTTACACCCTTCGAAAAGCCGATTGGGTGATACGGATTGATACGGACGAGTATTGCAAGAAATAGAAGTTTTAAAATTGGAAGAGGATGTCAGTATTGAATGTATTATCTCCCTCGCCTGATTTTCGAATCAGGCGTCGAAAAAATCATTTAAGGCTATTAAGTGATTTTATAGTCATAGCTATAGTGTATGTATTTAGTACACTTTGTTGTCAAAGAGAATTGAGCCAAATAAATACGCTCATTATCATTGGTTTGTTACTTGTTTGGTACTTTTCAAGTAAATTTATTAAAATTTATGACGACTTTAGATTTTCATTATTTACTGATGAATTACTAAGCTTACTTCCTAATTTAATTGTTCAACTGGTTGTACTATCAATTTCATTGTTTTTGCTCGATGATCATTTTCACGCAAGAATATTTACGGTAATATATGCGACAACATTAATGGTTACTGTCGGTTTTAAAATGTATTTTACCCGTAGTTTATTATTGTACTGGTACGCACGAGGTATAAACCAAAAAAAAGTAATAGTTGTAGGAGATTTTCCTTCCGTTCATGAATTTATTGACTTGATTCAGAAAAAGCCCCAATCTGGCTATAAAATTGCAGGAGCACGCGCCCATGATTTTGTAAAAAATGAGAAATCAACTTTACAAGAAACGTTGATTTTTCTGAAAAATACCCCAATCAATGAAATAGATGAACTGGTTATTGCGGTTCAAAAATTTAGCGAAACATACGTAGCAGGCTTGATTGAATGGGCCGATAAACAGGGTGTACCTGTTAAGTTTACTCCTGGCTTTTTTCAGTTAAATGCCTCCCGTTATTCGTTTGAATTATTTGGACAATACCCGTTGGTAACCGTACGAAGTACGCTGTTAGATTTGAATTACTGGCAAGGGGTAAAACGTGCTTTTGATGTTGTTTTTAGTATATGTTTTTTGTTGTTGATTGCGTTGTGGTTGTTTCCAATCATAGCGCTGGCGATAAAAATTAACTCCAAAGGACCCGTGTTTTTTATCCAAGGCCGTTGGGGGCAAAAAGGAAAAATTATCAAAGTGTGGAAGTTCAGAACGATGTATCACGGCGCATCGACCATCAAAAAGGAGGGAGGCTTTAATCAAACCACTTCCAATGATCCACGGGTGACGCGCGTCGGGCAGTTTTTACGAAAAACCAGTTTGGACGAACTTCCGCAGTTTATCAACGTTTTTTTGGGGAGTATGTCAGTGGTGGGGCCTCGCCCACATGCTACAAAGCACAGCGAAGAAACCCTCCCACTGATAGATAATTACATGATTCGGCACCGCGTTAAGCCAGGGATTACGGGTTGGGCGCAGGTCAATGGCTACCGAGGTGAAACTCACGAGATTGGACTGATGCGGAAACGAGTGGAATACGACATTTGGTACATCGAAAACTGGAGCCTTTTGTTAGATATACAGGTAATTTTTAAAACGGTATATAATATGATGAAAGGTGAACCCCAAGCATATTAGATATTAGGTTATCCACATTGATTACTAACCTCTCAAATGTTGTAAGACTTCTGAGAGGTTTTTTATTTACTGATGCGTTAATTTTTGCAATTTTGCTGACGATTGTTGTGAGTAATGTAGAGACTGGGTCATCAAAATAAAAACGGATGAGTATTGCAAAAAGTAATAAATGGCACGTATTGGCTGTAATTTTGGCAATACCTGCCCTTTTTTCACACTTGGGCTATATTCCGTTGGACATGTCAACCGACGAAGCGCGGCGGGCGCTGGTGGCACTGGAAATGGATTTGACGGGAAATTATTTGACACCCACCTTAAACGGAGAACTATATTTTAACAAACCCCCGCTCTATAACTGGCTCATATTAGCCTCGTTTCGGTTTTGGGGCGATTACTCGTCGTGGAGCCTTAGGTTTCCCATGGCGGTGTCGGTAATTGGGTTTTCTTTCACCATTTTTTACTGGATGCGTCGGTACGTACCTTATCAGATTGCGGCCATGGTAGCGTTGTTGCAATTGGTCAACGGACGCGTACTTTTTTACGAAACGCTCTATGGCCTGATTGATATTACCTACTCATGGGCGACGTTTACGGCCTTTATGGTGATTTATGAGTATGACAAACGCAAAAAATACGGCTTACTGTTTTTGTACTCTTATCTCATTTGCGCTTTGGGGTTTATGATGAAAGGGCTGCCCTCTTTGGTTTTTCAGGGGATGACGTTGGTGGCTTGGCTAGGTTACCAGCGGAAGTGGCGGGTGTTATGGCACCCTACTCATTTTTTTGGCATAGCGGTTTTTCTCGGGATTGTGGGGACGTATTATGCCCTGAGCATAGCGGCGTTTGGTTTCCCACTCCAAAAAGCAATGTATGTCCTGTGGGACGAAAGTGTAAAGCGGACGGGTGTGGCTTTTGGCATAACTGCTACGGTGCTGCACATTCTCACTTTTCCGTTTGAATACATTTTTCATTTTTTACCTTTTACGTTATTTATTCTCTTATTTTATCCTTCAACTCCCCAAAAATCGTGGTCAACTGCGCTGGCTTCGTTGCGAAAATACACAAGCCCGATGGACTCCTTTTTGCGGTTTTGTGCCATTACTTTTGTGGCCAATGTATTCGTCTATTGGGTCTCGCCGCAGGTGTATGCACGCTATACGTTGATGCTTCTGCCGCTTTTCTTTACGCTGGTGGTGGTGGCTTATTACCAACAGGAAGGGCACTGGCAGCGGCGTTGGATTGAAGTTTTTATGGGGAGCGTCATGGGAATCACGGTTTTTGCGGTTTGGATTGCGTTTGGCATTGAAGCGACCCGAAAACTACCCTACGTGTGGGGAGCATGCTTGGCAACGAGCGGGGTGGTGGGACTCATGTGCTGGTGGTATTTTCACCAAAAAGAAGTCCGCTTGGATATTTTTGTGGTGTTTCTTTTGGTGGCTCGTATATCTTTTAATTTTTTGTTTGTTCCGCCCCGCGAGGCCAAGCGGCAGCGGTATTTGGAAGACAATGTGAAAGCAGCGCTGATGACCATAGATGCGAGGGGGAATGCCCTGCCTTTGAAGAGTTATAAAACGACCATTGGTGATGATGGAGCGACGGATGTCAATAGTTTTCACATCGAAACTACGCGGCGGAAAGTCCTTCCCATAAGTTTTAAAAAAGAGAAAGGAGTGTATTACTTGGCTGATTCTAGTAACTTGGCGGGCGAAAAGTACAAAGAGATCGCTAGGCTGACGCTTTATCCAGAGCGACCTGCCAAAATAGTCCGCTTCGACCAAGCACCTTAATGATGACGCATTCGCTTTCCCACCCAGCGCCACTTGTATCGGTTGTGGTTTGTGTATTTAATGAGGCCGAAAACATTCGTCCGTTGATAATAGAAATAGATGAAGCCCTGCGTGGATGTTCTTACGAAATCATTTACGTCAACGATGGCTCAACGGATAATACCCTTTGGGAACTGAAAAATATCACGCATAAAAGTTTAAAAGTAATTGATTTTCAGCGTAATTATGGCCAAAGTCAAGCCTTGGCGGCGGGCATAGAGGCGGCATCAGGTGAGTATATTGCTACTTTGGATGGTGATTTGCAAAATGACCCTTCGGACATACCTGCCTTACTCACCGTCGCCCAGCAAGGTGATTATGACATGATTGCTACCGTACGGTTGAAACGAAAAGATAGTTTTGCTACCCGAAAACTGCCCAGTATCATCGCCAATTGGCTCATCCGCAACCTATTGGATGTACACTGCAAAGACTATGGAAGTACGTTGCGGGTATTTAGGGCGCCTTTGGCGAAAAGACTGCCCTTGTACGGCGAGTTGCACCGATTTATTCCAGTACTTGCTGCCTTAGAAGGGGCAAAGATGACCGAAGTGGTGGTGAAACATCGTCCACGGATTTCGGGGACTTCCAAATATAATTTAGGGCGGACAACCAAAGTAATCAGTGATTTGGTTTGGGTATATTTTATGAAAAAATACATGTTAAAGCCCATTCATTTTTTTGGAAAAATAGCGATTTGGATGTTTGTAGGGTCATTTTTAGTGTGTTTGTACATGGGTTGTACGCTAGTGGCTCGACCAGAAGTGAGCTTGGCGTCTTGGCCAACAGCTGCGCTGATTCTTGCCGTTTCAGGGGTTCAATTGTTGGGCATGGGCATTGTAGCCGAGCTAGTAATGCGGTCTCTTTTTGAATCGCAGGGCAAAAAAACGTACATCATCCGTCAGATTTATACTTCTCATAACCAACGACAGTAAGCATGGTCATTTTGATAACGGGTGGTGCTGGTTTTATTGGCTCTCACCTTTCAGAACAATTACTTCAGCAAGGGCATCAAGTTGTATGTGTTGATAACCTTGATGAATACATCTATTGTTCGGCGTTGAAGCGCGAGAACCTCAGTGCGTTGGCACAGTACGACAACTTTATTTTTATCAAGGCAGATATTCGTGATAAAGCAGCTTTACAACAACTTTTGGTGGATTATCAATGTGAACTGGTGATTCATTTGGCCGCCTACGCAGGCGTGAGGCCGTCGGTAATGGAGCCCGAAAAGTTTTTTGAAATCAACGTAAACGGGACATTGGCGGTGTTAGAGGCGATGCGAAAAACGGGCGTCCGTCGAATCATCATGGCGTCGTCGTCGTCGGTTTATGGCAATAGTGCTGCGCGTATATTTAAAGAAACAGACGCCGCCGATCAGCCAATTTCTCCCTATGCCGCGTCGAAGCGAGCGGCAGAATTGGTGGCATATTCGTATCATTCGCTTCACCAATTTGACGTAACCTGCTTGCGATTATTTACGGTGTTTGGCCCGAGGCAACGCCCCGAAATGGCCATCCGAAAATTTATTGAACGTATCCAAGCAGAACAACCTATTGATATCTATGGCGATGGGCAATCCATCCGAAATTATACGTACATCTCAGACGTGGTCAATGCCTTTTTAAAGGCGATGGATAAACCTCAAGGGTTTGGGGTGTATAACATCGCTGGGCCAACTACCACAAGCCTTCTGGAAACGATTGAAGTGATTGAGAAGCAGGTTGGAAAACAAAGCCAACGCACCTATAAACCAGAACAAGCAGGTGACATGCGGCAGACGGCTGCGGATATTTCAAAAGCGCAACAGGAGCTGGGCTATTTTCCTCAAGTTGAATTTGAAGAGGGAATAAGCCGAGTGATTGACTGGATGATGCGTGAGTCTTCAAAGCAACTGCTGGTGGCTTGTAAGTAGTTAAGCAAAGTTAATTGTATATAGTTGTCAAATCGAGGTGGCTTTCCGCAACGATTATTGGCCTGTTATATACTTCAATTTATCTTCATAATGTTTTTTTAGTGATTGTCGAGGCTATGTCTATTTCAAACGCACACCCTCCGTCTCCTAATTACCGTATTCGGCGTCGAAAAAATCATCTTCGACTATTGGCGGATTTTGCCTTTATTGGTATTGTATATGTTTTTAGTTCTCTTTTTTTTGGCAGAGAATTAAAACAATTAGACATACTGGTCGTCGGAGGCCTTGTTTTGGCTTGGTATTTTTCCTCCAAAGTGAGCAAGTTATACCAAGATTTTCGAATGGCTGCTTTTATTGAGGAGCTGTTGCCGCTCTTCCTAACATTGTTTGTTCAGTTTGTGACTTTATCTATTTCACTTTTTTTGTTAAATAATCATTTCTATGCCCGTAGTTTTACTGTTGTCTATACAGTTTCATTGACGATTGTTATTGGCTTGAAAATGTATGTAATTCGACAAATAATGAACCGTTGGCACATAAAAGGCACCAATCAAAAAAGTGTTGTCGTTGTTGGTGATTTTGCTTCAGTGCACGAGTTTATAGATTTGGTACAACAAAGACCGCATTACGGCTATAAAATCGTGGGCGCGCGTGTTCATGACTTTGTTAAAAATGATAAGGTTGTGTTAAAAGAAACATTAAATTTTTTACAATCTACATCCATCAATGAAGTAGATGAGTTAGTAATTGCCCTTCAAAAATTTAGTGAAATTTACGTAGCGGGTTTGATTGAGTGGGCAGATAAACAGGGTGTTCTTGTTAAGTTTACCCCTGGCTTTTTTCAATTTAATGCCTCACGCTATTCGTTTGAATTATTTGGACAATATCCGCTGGTAACCGTACGAAGTACGCTGCTGGATTTGAATTATTGGCAGGGAATAAAACGGGCTTTTGATGTTGTTTTTAGTGTGTGTTTTTTGTTGCTGATTGCCTCGTGGTTGTTTCCAATAATAGCGCTGGCGATAAAAATTAACTCCAAAGGACCCGTGTTTTTTATCCAAGGTCGCTGGGGACAAAAAGGGAAAATTATCAAGGTGTGGAAGTTCAGGACGATGTATCACGGCGCATCGACTGTTAAAAAGGAGGGAGGATTTAGCCAAACTACTTCCAATGATCCACGGGTGACGCTCGTCGGGCAGTTTTTACGAAAAACCAATTTGGACGAACTTCCGCAGTTTATCAACGTTTTTTTGGGGAGTATGTCAGTGGTAGGGCCTCGTCCACATGCCACAAAGCACAGCGAAGAAACCCTCCCACTGATTGATAATTATATGATTCGGCACCGCGTTAAGCCAGGGATTACGGGTTGGGCGCAGGTCAATGGCTACCGAGGTGAAACCCACGAGATTGGCCTGATGCGCAAACGAGTAGAATACGACATTTGGTACATCGAAAATTGGAGCCTTTTGCTAGATATACAGGTAGTTTTTAAAACGGTATATAACATGGTGAAAGGTGATCCGCAGGCATATTGATCAAAACTGCATGACCGACTCAGGTTCGGTCAACTACACTTTCTTCTTAATGACTTCAAAGGCGGCGTTGTATTGACTTTGGACTTTTGCCATTGATTGTTTTACGCTCTTTTTAGCTGCCCCATAATCCGCCACTGTTTGTAATAGCCTGTCGGTGATTTGTTGTCCCGTCGTCTCTTCAATTTCAAACGTCCAATCTTTCAATCCTAAGTCGTAATACATCTGTCCTTTGATGGTGTCTTGGGGTTGACGCAAATAAAAGGCGGGAGTACCGTTAGTCAGCGCAATGATGGGGGAATGGCACTCATAGCTCAACACAGCGTGGGCGTGGGAATACAACGACGCCGCTTCATCGGGCAGCCAATAGCCGTGTTTGACCACAAAAGGCTTCACATCTTCAGGGAGCGGGTTGACCAATAATTCATCAATAATATCTACTTGATAGGTCATTTCGGGGCAAACGACGATTTTGTTACCCGTTTTTCGTACCCACGCTACCATCGATTCACGGACTTTGGCGTGGTCGATTTCTTTCCATTTGTCGTTGAGGTCGTTGACTTCCTTGATACGCTCTTCACTCCAGCCGCTGGGCCTGATTTTGTAATAAGGGGTTACTCGAAGGCGCGGAATCACACAAATGAATTTGCGATGTTCTAACTTATTTTCCTGAATAAATTGATTGGCTTTTTGGTCGTTATGAATCTCCAACACAAAAGTAGCATCAGGCGCAAAGGCAATGTGCGGCCCTTGTACACCCGCTTCTTGTAGCTTTTGAATAGAAGCCGTTTCCCGTGTAAAAACAAACGAGGCGTGTTGGAGCAGGTCTTTCAACGCAGGAGAAATAGTTTGCGTAGTGACCCCAAAAATACCAAACGGCTTCTGGGTTTGCTTGTGCCAAGCTTGTAAGTAATCGGTAGCAACGACCGACGGCCCTGAACCGTGAAGGAAAAAATCAGCTTCCTGAAATGCCCGTTTTACTTCTTCCGTTTGAGGTGTCAACTCCTTATCTACCGCCCCGTGAATAATGGTGACGTCGGGGTAGTATTTGTTGAGCATGGTTTCTACCATCTCACTTTTACTTTTTTTCCATAGAATAATCCTAGCTTTGGGCAGGCGTTTTTTCAACAGGCCAATCAGCCCGGGCGTATGGGCAATGTCTCCGATGTTGACATCCTGCCAACCCGAAGTGATGAGTATTACAGGGTTGTTTTTTTGAGTGGCTTGTACCAAAAAAGGGAACATGGCTGCGGCTGAAATTAAGCTGCTTTGTTGTATAAATTGACGACGATTGAGATGCATGGGAATTAGATTTTATTTCGCCAGTTTTTTCACTACTGACATGGTTTCTTTTTGGCGGTTGCGGACTACATCCATGGCTTTTTGGGCTTTGGCTTTGGCCGTTTTGTAGTCTTTGTAAATTGTTAAAACTGCTCCCGTAATATCGGATGCAGGCGCTTGGTCTATTTCAAATAGCCACTCGGGGACACCAATGTCCCGAAACATCCACCCTTTGCGACCGTGTTTGAGCGGGCGAGCATGAACCACAGGCACTCCCAACGCCAAGCCCATAATGAGCGAATGGGGTTCCATCCCAAACATCGTATGTGCTCGGGCATACACCGACATGGCTTCGTCGGCACTCCAAAAGGTCTCTCGGCATACGACTTTGGCCTTGATGCTATCGTCTAATTGGTCGTAGAGCATCGTTTTGGCGTATTTAGTTTCTTTCAATGCCTCGGGCGCAATCAAAACTTTCATACCCGTAGTCGTGACCCACTGATGGATTAAGTCCTTCACTTTTCCCAATCGCAGCGCATCTTGTTGTTGCTGTTCGGGTGTAGGAGCAGGATTCATCATGTCGCCTTTGCCTGTGGCATTCAAATGCGGCGTATTGGTTCGTACTACTACCACCAAAAACTTCCCTTCTTCCAACCCTGTCTGACGAAGATAGGCAAGCCCCTTGGCTTCGTCCCGCACGTCTATTCCAAAACATCCATCTGGGCCAAATTCAATGATGGGGGTTTTGAACTGGTTTTCTTTCAAGAACTTGACCGACTCGGTATCACGACAATAGATAAAAGACGCACGGCTCAGTACATCCCGAAAAAGCGATAACGCGGGCGGCGCAAACTTGTCGAACGACTGCCCGTAAAGCCCAAAAGGAATGTTGTTTTCGAGGCAATAATAAAAGGGAGCAAGGTTGGACATGACGCCAGTCCATTCATAATTGAACAAACCATAGTTCATCGACATTCCTGAGTTATGAATATATACGTCGGCTTGCTCGAATGCCGTTTTAAGTTCTCCCTGCAAACCTTCGTCTTGGTTGAAAAAAGCCCCGTGAACGATTTTTACTTTCGGGAAGTTTTTGACAATCAATGCCTCCGTAACGGGGCGAGGTTGGGCGTGCCACAAAATAATTTGCGCTTCGGGAATGTGTCTTTCCAACAAACGCAAAGTGCCAGGCGTATGACCAATGTCCCCAATGTTGTTGTCGTTCCACGACGAGCGGAGTAGTATCGTGGGTGTTTTGGCCAATGGTATTTCAGATATGTTCAGTTGTTCCCGTAGGGGCACTTGAATAGTAGTAGCCGCAAGGGTAGAAAGTTTAAGAAAATCTCGACGGGAAGTAGGCATGACGTTTTTCGGTTCAGGTTGTAAAGACATTCTTTTTCAAGACATTCATGGTTTGTTCTTGTCGCTGTTTCACAAAGGCTTGGGCTTTTTTTACCTTCATTTTAGCGGCTTTGGGGTTCTTAGCCATTTCGAGTACCGTCGGAACAATTTTGGCGACATCATTTGGCGTGTCCATGTCAAAGAGCCACTCGCCCAGCCCAATGTCTCGCCACATGTAGCCCTTGCTGGTTTGTTCGTCAAACCGACAAACGATGGCAGGAATTCCCTGCGCAATGCACATAATGGGCGAGTGCATTTCCAAACCAAACAAGCCTGCCGAACGAATATACGTACTCACTGCTTCGTCGGTAAGCCAATAGGTATCTCGCCATACCACCTTCTTTTTTACATCCTCAGGAAGTGGGTCGTAGAGCATTTCTTTCCCAATTCGCATTTGAGTCGCATTTTCGGGAACGAGCAAGACTTGGAGCGGTGTTTGGCGTACCACGGCGATGATTGCTTCACGAATAGGGGCGTTGTCCTGCTCTTTCATCTTTTCGTTGTGCGCGTGCTTGGCTTCGTTGATGGTTTGCTTTTTAGAAGGCAACTCCCACCAAGGCGAAAACCGTACTTGGGGAATTGCGCACAAAAACTTCCCCGTTTCGAGACCGTGTTCCCGTAAAAAAGCATCGGCCGCTTGGTCGTCTCTGACATCCACTGCAAAGGCACCATCGGGACAAAATTCCATGATGGGACAGTTGACTCCCTGTTTTTTGGCAAAATCCATGGATACCGAATCTCTGAAATAAGCAAAACGGGCTTGGGCCAAGATGTCTAAGTCGAGCGGCGTTACTTTTTGGCGATCTTCAGGGAAGCCATAGACGCCAGGAAATGTAATGCCATAAATGCCGTAAGGTTTACCCGTGGTTTTTCGCCAACGCTCCACGTCTTGCTTGGCGACCAACGAAGGTCCTGAGCCATGCAGCAAAAAAACACATTCGGTAAATGCTTGCTGAATTTCTTCGGGAGTTTGGATAATGCGCAGTTGGGGAAAACGCTTTCGCAGCATTTCTTCCACGCCATTTTTGACATTGGAAGGCCATAGGCGTACTTCAACTTCGGGCAAATATTTTTCCAAAAGTGTCAGCACGCCTGGCGTATGTGCAATGTCTCCAATGTTTTCGGTTTGCCACGACGAACGCAAAATGATCGACTTAGGTACTGCTGCCGTAGCTTCTCCCAACGCCACGTGCAACGAAGCCGCAAACAGGGAAGTCTGTTTTAAAAAAGTACGTCTATTGAGTGTCATATTTATCTTGAGAATGGAAGTTTATCCCCGCAGAAACTCGCAGAAATTTATAACCGTTGATTTTCGCTGAATTTCCTGCATCTGCGTCATTCTGCGGCCTTAAATCTGCGTTGGTCTGCGGGTAAAATAAATAGTCTAATAGCCAGGATTTTGCTCAAACTTGGCTCCTGTGTTGGCATCAATTACTTTTTGGGGAATAGGCCAATACTTGTTAAAATCTTGGATTGTTTTGCCCGAAGAAGGACCATTCGCCACCGACGGTTCTGAATTATATTTTCTTACCCTGTCCACCAAACGTCCCATGCGAATTAAGGTGCGTAATCTGGGCTCTTCCACAATCAACTCCCGCGTTCTTTCGTCCAAAATAAAGTCTTCGGTTACTTTTGTTGCACTGATTAAGGTAGCTTTTGCCCTTGTCCGCACTACGTTGATGTCTTTGGCGGCATTTTCCAAATCACCCTTTCTGAAATAAGCTTCTGCCCTCAGCAAATAGGTCTCGGCGACCCTCATGCGGCTAAAATCTTTGGACGTATTGCCCGATAAAATATCGTTATTGATGGATGAGCCCTCAATTTTTCGGAAATAAGGATAATATTGGCGCAAGGTATCAATGGAAATGGCTGTGAGCGTACCGTCGTTTCGGGCCAAAAACAAGTTTCCGTTAGTTCCCTTTTTGACGACAATTGGCTTCCCAAAATAATCTTTGTCGGCAGGGTTGTTGTAGTAAAAAGTGCGGCGGATGTTATAAACCGAATTTCTCATGTCTTTGGGGTCTAATGCCCACACCTCGTATTTGGCATAATTGGTCGGAGAATTAACCCCAATTCCTCTTCCTATGCTATCGACTACGACATTCAAGACGCGATTGGGAGTTTGTAAGCGGTCATATTCGGGTCCCCAGTAACGAATACTGTTATTGGCCAAAGAAGTCGAAAAGCTCCCGCCTACGTTGGTACTTTCAAATTGCCAAGCCCACATCACCTCTTTGTTACCCGCCGAGTAGTTGACTTGCCCATTGGCAAAAAGGTCAGAAAAAACATCGCCAGGCCGCGAAGCCGCCGCGCCAAATCGCGTCGTCATGAGTTGATAATCGCCCGCTTCTTTGTTAATCACTTTGCTGGCCGCACTGATGGATTTATCATAGAATGACGCATCTTTTGACTCCATTCCCAGTGAGATATAAATTTCGCTCAATAGGTGAAACGCCGCCGCTCGGGGGATGCGGCCGTCTTTGACTTGCAGCGGTAGTAGGGTGATGGCCTCTTCCAAATCTTTGGCCGCAAAATTGAGTACTTCGAGCCGAGAGTTTCTTACAAAATCAAATTTGGGTTCGGTGATTGTTTGCTTTACAATTGGTACACCTCCGTAAATATTGGCCAAAAAATTGTACGTGTAGGCCCGAAAGAAAAGCGCTTGTCCTTTAATGTTGTTAAGGTCTTCGGTCTTAATGCTGAGATTGGGGTTATTGAGGCCGTCCAAAACGGTATTGGCCCGTAAAATCATGGTTTTATATGCCCAATCCCAATACACAATGGTCGCATCTAAGTTGGGGTTAAGCAGGCTGTAATCTTTATTCCCGCGCGAGTCGTTTCGTCCCCATTGAGTTTGATCGGTCCCTACGGTCATGTATTCAAAGTTGAGGGATGCAATGATGTGTTCCTGACGTGCGCCTTCGTACAAACCCACCACGGCGGCATCGAACCCTGCGGTATTGGTTAGTAAGTTTTCGGGGCTAAACCGATCCAACGGCACTTCCTTTAAAAAATCATCGTTGCAGGCGGTCGTAATGCCCAAAAGTGATAGAAGTAAGAATACTTTATATGTTGATTTCATTGTTCCTGAATTTTAGAATGACACGTTAATCCCGCCAATAAATGTTTTAAGCAATGGCCCGTTTGTGCCTGGGTCACGGCCGCCGCCCCCAAACTCGGGATCCCATCCGTTCCATTTGGTCCACGTAAATAAGTTTTTGCCACTTACATACACTTGAAGGTTGGCTATTTTCAACTTCTTGATCAACGCCTCCGAAAAATTATAGGACAACGATACGTCTTGCAGCCTTGCGAAGCTTCGACTTTCGTAAAAACCATACCCGAGCGGATTACGATAGTTGATTCGGGGGTGGGTATTGATAGGGTTTGAGGGCGTCCAATAAGGCGTATTGAGGAAATTGGCTTGGTCGAAGAAATTAGAGCCAGGGTTGATGAGCGAGTTAGAACTGTAACCACCCTCTCTGATATTGAACGTAGAGGACAAACTAAACCTTTTGAAGTTGACGATATTGGTGATTCCTACATTAAAATTAGGTTGGTTGCTGTGCAATACTGCGCGGTCTAAGGGCGTGATTTTGCCATCTGGTACTCCATTGGGGCCGCTGATGTCCTTAAATTTTATGTCTCCTGGCTTAGAGCCTGGTATTAACGACAAATCGTCTCCTTCCTGAAAAATACCATCAAATACATAGTCAAAGTTACTGCCCAGCGGCTGCCCGATAAACCATCCACTGGCAATGTCATCGTCTTCTATGCCATCGTTGTTGATGTCTCTGCCCGTGAGCTGAACGATTTTGTTTCTATTGAGCGAAAAAGCGAGGTTGGTATTCCATCCCCAGTCTCCTCTTTCAATATTTTTGGTTTTGAGGTCTAACTCAAAGCCTTTGTTTCTGGTTTTTCCAATATTTCTCAAGAAAACCTCAAAACCGTTGGTGTTCGGGATGGTCTGGTTGAGGAGCAGGTCAAACGTGTTGGAAACGTAAAAATTGAGGGAGGCCGAAATTCGACTGGAAAATGCCTGAACGTCGGTGCCAATGTTGAAACTTTCGGTCGTTTCCCAACCCAAATTAGGATTGGCGAGCGTGGTAGGGATGAGGCCGATTGATACAGGTTGTCCATCTCCAAAAACATAATTCCGCTGACCAACTTGGCTCAAAGACGAGTACTCGCTCACGCCTCGGTTTCCGTTGCGTCCCCACGATGCCCGCAGTTTTAAGAAGTCAATTTTTTTGACGTCTTTCATAAAACCTTCATCACTTACGTTCCAACTGAAAGCAACCGAGGGAAAAGTTCCGAATTTACGACCCTCTCCAAAGGCCGAAAATCCATCTCTGCGTACACTCAAAGTAAAGAAGTATTTACTTTTCAACGAATAGCCCAAGCGCGCCATGGAAGAGATTTGACGGTTTTGAGTGGCGCCTACGTCAATGCTGTAGCCTTCGCCAATTTCCAATGAATTGTAGCCTAACGCATCGTTGAAAATGTTTTGGCTTGACAGGAATGAAAACTGGTTTGACAACTGATAAATGCCGTAAAGAACGGTCAAATCAAGGCTGTGTTCTTGGGCAAATCTTCGCTGGTATTTCATTATATTTTCCAACGTAAAGTTTTGGGTTTCCCCGTGCCTTTTAGAGCCAGAACCCAGACGATTGATAGGGGCATAGGTAGGGCTGTAAGCGAATGTTTTGGAGTCGGTTCGGGTATAGCCGCCGTTGAGTTTATAGGTTAAACCTTCCAGCAAGGTCACATCGGCGTAGGCATTGGCAAAGAGAATATTGGTGATGGATTTGTTGGTGTTTAAAAGTGTTCCCAATAAGGGGTTGGTTACTAAGCCCCAGTTTTGGGGAAGAGGGGTAGGAGAGACGCCATCCTCTAAATATAAACTTGCGTAGGGGCTTAGGTAAGATGTTGCCAAAAGATTGGCCCTTACTCCTGAATTGTCTCTGGACGAATACCCAGAATTGATACCCAATTTGAGCCAATCGGTGGCTTGTACGCCCAAGTTTAATCGGCTCGACAAACGATTGAAATTGTCGCCTCTGACGGGCGATTTAGAGTCGGTGTAAGCCCCTGAAAAAAAGTAACTTAATCTATCCATTTTCCCTGAAACGTTGAGCTCATAATTCGACATCGGAGCACTTTGTTTGATTTCTTGGAAGGGGTTAATGGTTTTTCCAGCGGCAATATTTGCTTGCTCAATCACCGAAAATGGGACACTTCCTCCCTCGGCTACTTCTGCATCTTTGCGCGCCGCCAAGTACTGCTCGGGGGTGCGGTAATTTGGTAAAAAAGCATAATCTGAAGCCCCCAAATAGGTGGTGAACGTAAATTTAGGTTTTCCTGATTTTCCTTTTTTGGTGGTAATTTCAATGACACCGTTGGTTGCCAAAGAGCCATAAATGGCCGTCGAACTGGCATCTTTCAAAATGTCGATGGTCTCGATGTCGTTGGGGTTGATGTCGGCCAAATTCCCTCCTGCATAAATAATACCATCCAATACGATAAGGGGAGAACTATTGGCTGAAATAGAGTTGATTCCTCGGATTCGGATCGTTCCTGCTTGCCCAGGGCGACCATTGTCAATGACTTGCACGCCTGCCGTTGTTCCTCTCAGGATTTGCGACGCGTTGGTGTTGGGTTGCAATCGGGTGGCTTCCACGTCCACACTTGCGATGGCTCCCGTCAGGTCTTTCTTTTTCTGGGTTCCATAACCCACCACCACCACTTCTTCGAGGGCTTTGGTGTCGGGCTTGAGCGATACGTTGAGGGTGGTTTGGTTGCCAATGGCAAATTCTTGAGAAATATACCCCACAAATGAAAATACCAAGACTTCGCTGTTACTAGCAAGAACAATTCGGTATTTTCCTGCGGCGTCAGTACTTGTACCGCGTACAGTTCCTTTCACTAAAACACTGACACCTGGCAAGCCCATTCCGTTTTCGTCAGTAACTGTACCCGTGATGGCTTGGTCTAATTGCAGGTCGAACATAGTGGGTTGATTCTTAGGTTCTAACCCTTCTGGCACGTTTCCCAAAACCCGACGCGTCAACACAATTTTGTTGGATCGGAGCACTTGGAAGTTGATTTGACGCGGGGTAAGAATTTGCTGCAACACCGACTCCAAGGTTTCGTCTTTGATGTCGAGGGTCAATTTTTCGTTGGTAGTGAGGACTCCTTTTTGGTAAGAAAAAACGACATTGGTTTTTTGCTCAATGGTTTTGAGTACCGTTTTTAGTTCGGTATTTTTCAAATGGAGCGTAATTTTTTCTTGCAGTCGTTCTTGGCCAAAAGTATTCTCCGCAAAACTGAGGGTAGTCAGCAGACAAACAAACAGCAAGGGGGTGAGGGTGATTTTCATAAGATAGAAAATCTCTTTTCTGGTAAAGAAATTTGACATAATTTTGATTGTTTTTGTTTTGGAAAAGACAAAGCACGAACGCGCGGTGCTTCCTACACAACCGCAAGTTCAATAAGGGAAAGATGTGACCGCATCTTTCCTCTTTTTTTGATTATGGGGGATAATTTTTTTTGGTTTACATACTGGTTGGGTTTAATGACATCCCTTTGACTCGATAATTATCTGGGCATCAATCTCTTTGTAAGCCGCGCCGATGGTTTGGCAAATCACTTCAAGTTGGTCGTACAGCGAATCATCGCTGATGGTGGTGGTGAGGATACAGTCGGAAAGCGTGTCTTCGTTGTAGCGGATTTCGACGCCAAACAATTTCTCCAACTCTTTGAATACTTCGGCTACTTTCACTTCGTCAAACTGCCTTTTAACCAGCGTTTTTTGGGTCACGATAGGGATTGGTACTTCTACCAAGCTGCGGTTCAACAGCTCGTTGGTTCGGTTAAAAACGGCTTGTTGGTTGGGTAATAAAAGCAATCCTTTGGTTTCGGGATCGGCGATGTCGATGCGGTTTTGTTTAAATACCGATACTCTCCCCGTCTGGACTTTCACCGTTACTTGTTTGCTATTTTCTAAGGCCGCGATACGGAAACTCGTTCCCAGTACTCTGGTAATCAATTCATTAGAATAGACATAAAAAGGCTTGGCGGGATTTTCGGCTACTTCAAAAAAAGCTTCCCCACTCAGCACAACTTCGCGTTTTTTGGCTTCAAAATGTACTGGAAAACTCAAACGGCTCCCTTTCTCCAGGTGCACTAACGTGCCATCTTCAAGCTGTACTTTTTGGGTGGTAGGGCCGTTGTTGATTATTTCCTGACGCGGGCTTTTTGCTTCAACCACTGCAATCAAATCTTGGTAATTGACTTGATGATCGGGTTGTTTCATGGTCCAAAGCCAAGCCGCACCTGCCACCAAGACCAAGCTTGCTGCCCACTTGAAAGCCCTTGTTTGCCAAAATTGAGGTAAGAAACTGACCTGTTTTTCCACAATATCTTCCTCAGAAATGAGGGCAGAGATATTGTTCCAAATGGATTTTTGGTCAAGCGAATGGGCTGTGGCTTCTTCCGCCTTTTGTACAGCCAAAATCAATTGTTTTGCTTGGGCAACTTCGTTGGCTTTGGTAGGATGTTGTTGCAGAAACTGTTGCCAAAAAGCGTCTTCTTCCCGAAACAATACCCATCGGACAAACGAGTCGTCGTGTAAAAAGTCGTTGCGTTTAAATTGGTCATAGTTCATGATGTCGAAAACAAAAAATGGTTAATTAATAAGGCGGGATAGTTGTAAAAAAAGCAGTATGAGTGGCTGTATTCCTTTGATAGTGAGGCGCAATACGCTGTATGCTTTGAAGAGTAAGTTGCTGACCGACTGTTTACTAAGCCCCATGAGCTGGGTCATTTGGTCGAGGCTCATGCCGTGGTAAAAACGTAAGTTGATGGCCTCCTGCTGACGCTGGCTTAATTGAGAAATGGCTTTGGCAACGGCTTGCGTTTGATTGACTTGGGTTTCCTGCTCAATGGATTGTTGTTCGGACGAAAACGCCACCAAAAAATCAAGAAAATCATTGATGTCTTCCGAGGTTTCAAGCAAATCGTTGCGGGTGTTTCGGATCACCTGATGGCGCAAAGCCCGAAATAAATAAAACTTGACACTTTCTACGTCGGCAAGGTGCTGCCTGCGCCGCCACACATCCACAAAAACGTCCTGAATGGCGTCTTCAAGCTGTTGTTTGTCAGTGCTTAACCGATAGCCATAATTGGCCAACACCTCAAAGTAGCGGTTGTACAATTGTTCAAAGGCGCGTACATCGCCTTTTTTGAATGCAATCCAGAGGGTTGTTTCGTCGGTATGGTTTGGGTGGTTTTTCTTCATGTTTTTGCAAACGCTTGGTTGTCTGCTTGGGATAGTCACATTTATTCTCAAACGAGTGATAAACGCTTCACAAGTACAGGTACAAGGTTCGCAAAAAAATACCCTTCGTTGAGAAATATTTTTTTGGGGGGGAGAAGGTGGAGGCGGGCGAGGAGGAAGGGTTTTATTAGTTTTCTAAGCCACGCCTTTTGAGGTTAACTTATCGGATTAAAAAGCTCTATGCCTTCGGCTTTGTTGGGTAAGTTGATGGTTATCTGGGGGATAATTACTGTTGGTTTTCTCCGTTAAATCTTTGCAAATTGAATATACCAATCCAAGAAACTTGTCGAAATCAACGTGTTTGTAAAAAATATTGTTCATTTTTACGATTTAGGCTGCCATTCTAAGAATTGACGAGGGGTCAGGATTTCAATATTTCGATAAGGGTTTAGTACCAATAAATCGTCATCGCCTGACACAATGATTTGGGCTTTCCCTGATACAGCTGTCTCTAAAAATTTGTTATCTTTTGAATCGCGGCAGTCGGTAATGACTTCCTCAATATCTATCATTTCCACGGTTTCTAAATAGTGGACATAAAACTCTTGCCGCTCTTTCAAACTGACATATTTGTCAAACACAATCCTAATCACGCTCTTCGTCTATTTCAGCCAAAAGGGAGGCTAATGTTTCTTCAGTTAAGCCATTTATTTCGGCTTGGTCTGACAGTTTATCCATGGATAACAGTAATCGTTTTTTGGGATTTGGTTCGGTAGCGGTTTTTAATAAGTTCGTAATCAGAAAGTTGAGCTTTTTACGTTTCTGTTTGTCTCGACGTAAATCAGCCCCAACCTGATCATCTACCTTTATTTTGAATGTTAATGTGGTCATCGCTTTCTTTTTTACCCAAATATAACGATTTTACTAATAACTCACCGCGCTCATACAAAAGCCAAAGGTAGAAATGGCGGGTTATTGTCCTTACTGTTTTTAGGCAGAAATCAAACAAATATCCAACCATGAAACTTAGAAGTAACCTGCTCCTTTCTCTTTTATTTTTTCTATCCCTGAACCTTTTCGCCCAAAAACCTTGGCAAAAAATGGTGACGGTGGAGGATGTCTGCGAAAGTTATCCCAAAGAAATGCAACGGCTTTTGAGTCGGCTTGATTTGGAAACCAAAGGCTTGGCACAAACGCGTGAAGCCTATCAAAAGGGGGACTTGGTGAATGCCTGCAAAGTCTTGTTGGCCTATTATAAGAATAATGGAAAAGTAGCCTTCCTGCGCAAAACTCAACCCGCCAAAGGTACAAAAACCGTCGCCAGTGCCGACACGATTTTGAAGGATGTGTTTGTGGTGCAAAATGTGAAGGGAAAAGTGACGTATGGTGCCGATGGTCACCGCGATTGGTACTACAAGGGTCCCAACAACGACCGTGAATGGGCTTGGCTTTCCAATCGTCATAGTCAAGTGTTGGAGGTGTTTGAGGCGTATTTTGACACAGGAAACCCGAAATATGCCCAGTACATTGATGGTTTTTTGCGGGATTTTATCATTAAAAGTTGGCCTTATCCTGCTGCCAAAGGAAGCGAGTCCATTTGGCGCGGTCTGGAAGTGGCGGCGAGGGCAAAGGCTTGGTCGAAGGTTTTTTATGGTCTCATCAACAGCGAATATCTATCGCCAGCTACTCAATTGCTGATGCTGAGCAGCCTGCCCGACCACGCTCATTACAATCGGAGTTTTCACGGAGGGAACAATTGGCTTACGATGGAAATCTCGGCTTTGGCAACGGTGGCGACCAATTTTTCTGAGTTTAAATCGTCGAATGAATGGCTTGACTACTCCATTGCTACCATGGCCGAAAGCATGAAAGGACAGGTTTATCCAGATGGAATTCAGACCGAACTAACCTCTCATTATCATAATGTTGCGTTGGATAATTTTGTGCTTTTCAAAGAGATTTGTGACCGTGCTAACAAGCCTTTACCCGATTTTTTCAACCAAACCATCGAAAACATGTATGGCTACATTGCCCACGCCATACGTCCTGATGGTTTTCGGATTTTAAATAACGACGGCGACCGAGGAAGTGACCGAGCAATCGTGCTGGAAGCTGCCCAAAAGTTCAATAAAAGTGATTGGGCGTACATTGCCTCCAACGGAAAAACGGGTTCAAAACCTGTGGACGGGCCTTCTTATTTTTTTCCTTGGGCGGGGCAGCTCATTTCAAGAAGTGGCTATGATGCCCAGGCGCATTGGTCATTTTTTGACATTGGCCCTTGGGGAAGTGGTCACCAGCACAACGACAAACTTCATCTGTCAGTCTCGGCTTATGGCCGCGATTTATTGGTGGATGCGGGACGCTTTGCCTACACGGGTGAAACGGCGGACAAATTTCGTCCCTACGCCAAAGGTAGCGAAGGACATAATCTTTTGTTGATAGACGGACACGGCCAAAAATCAGGCCCGACGCACGCCAAAAGCCCGCTAGGGGATTCGTATTTTAAGCTGCACAAAGACTTTGATTACGCAGCCAATTCCATGAGTGATTTTATAGATTTGGAAGGCAAGGCCGAGCACAGAAGGGCGCTTTTTTACGTGAGAGGGGCGTTTTGGGTGGTGGTTGATCAAATCAAAACCGATAAGCCAAGGCAAATTGAGGCGCTTTGGCATTGGCATCCGTCGTGTACTGTTGTGAAGGACAATTCAACGGTAAAAACACAAAATCATTCTGGGAACTTGGCCATTGTTCCAGTTAGTTCACAGAAGTTTGACATTACCTTTATTAAAGGACAGGAAAAACCGACGATTCAGGGATGGTACAGTCGGGAGTATAATTTGTACGAACCAAACACCATGAGTAAGTTCAGTACCCACATTCAAAGCAATGATACGCTGGTTTGGCTATTACTTCCCTCAGAAAAAGAAACGCCCATGGTCAATGCCAAGATTTTAACCCAAAACGAAACTGAAATGAGCCTTGAAGTGAAAATGAAGGGGAAAACATGGCAACTAACCATTCCCTACGCGGATAGCGGTGATGCAAGGCTCAAATGAGAAAAATAATGACAAATTAATCTGGATATAAAAGATATTTTGCCCGAATCGCCTTGAATTTTTGCAATCCAGGTTCCCAGCTTTTTCTGATGTCGGCTTCCGACATTCCCGCTATGATTTGCTTTCTAAGTTGATCTGTCCCGATACGCAAATCAAAGGGAGATACACCGTTGGCTCTTTCTTGCTGGAAGAAATTGGCTTTGTCAGGATAGGCATTGTAGAGTTCAATGACCCACGATAAATTAATCTGACGACTTTTGCGCAAAGGGCTTATGTCATAGCCACGAAGGTCGAGTCCATAACAAACAGAATCTTTTTGATTGGGGCGTTCGCTCATTCCAGGAATGCTTACTGGTTTGTACGAAAACGAATACTTGCCTTTCAATGCGGGCGCTCCCAAAATGGTAAAGGGCATGTAAGTCCCTCGGCCTTCGTTGATTGCTGTCCCTTCAAACATACATAAACTCGGGAAAAGCACCACCGCTTGCTGCGTATTTAAGTTGGGAGAGGGATTGATAGGCAGGTCATAAGGAGTGGTATGGTCGTAATTGGCCACTTTGATAACCTTAATTTTGCATGGTTCTTTCAGATAACCTTCACCGTTGAGATAGTGTGCAAATTCCCCGATGGTCATGCCATGGGTCATAGGGGTGTAATGTATCCCAATGGCCGATTTATATTTATCTTCCGTCATGACGGGGCCATCCACGACGTAAGCGTTTGGGTTTGGCCTGTCAAGAATCAAGAGTTCTTTATTGTTTTCGGCACAAGCTTCCATCACATACTCAAGCGTATTGATGTTGGTATAATAGCGGCAGCCCACATCCTGAATATCAAAGACCATTAAGTCGATATCTGCCAATTGTTCTTTGGTGGGTTTCTGATTTTTACCGTATAAAGAGATAATCGGAAGTCCCGTTTTCGCATCTTTTTCGTCGCTTACTACCGCTCCATTGCTGGCGTTGCCTCTAAAGCCGTGCTCAGGGCCAAACACTTTTACAATCTTAACGCCGAGACTCAGTAAACTGTCCACACTGCTTTTTTTGCCAATAATAGAACTCTGATTGGCAACCAGTGCAATTCGTTTTCCTTTTAGATAAGGTACATATTTTTCAGTCTGGTCGGCACCCGTAATAATTCCCCGTTTTGGATTTGATGATTTACTTTGTGCGACGCCTTTATTATTGCTGATTATCAGTAGGATAAAAAAAAGGACAGAAGTAAATCGTAACATCTTTAGTTGGTTTTAGTGTTGGTGCAATGCGGGATAGGGCGGCTAAATTAGTGAATTTTGGCTAATTCAACCTCATCCCCAACCCTTCCGCTCAGGCGGCCCTGTCCTTTCTGGAGAAGGGCTTTTAAAGTCCCCCTCTTCTGAAAGGCCGCGACGGCGTACCGTGAGGGGGATTTAGGGGGTGAGGTTGAATTACTTATTTATACGTCAACCAAGCTGTAGCTTCGCAGTTTTTATTGGCTGAAAAACGAATCCAGCGTGCTTGAAAACCAGCAGGAAAGGTGTAGTTGAAAGTTTCTCCCGCTTTCACGGTAACTTCTTTATAATTCATCCAAGGGCCATGACCAATCGGTTCTACTTCTACCGTAAAGGTGACGGCTTCGCTACTTTTGTGGGAAAGCTGGAGGCTTTTTTTGTCATAAAAACCAATCAAATACGGGTCAGAAGGGGTATTGGCACGTACTTGGCTGTTTTTCCAAGGCCCACCTTGCCCCGTAGGTTTTCCCAGTTTCCAAAGGTCATCGATGGTGCCTGCCCATACTTTGGCTTTCCCGTCGGTGGAGGCAATGATGTGATTGCTGTTGGGCGTTTGGGCGTCTAGGCCAGTCATCACAAACAACCCACGGTAAGAGGAGTAGTCGTGAATCGTCAACGAGTGTGAAGCTACGGGGCGAATCTTGGCAAAACCGTCGGCATTTTCGGCGGGTAGTTCGTAAAAAGTGCCGTGTACATTCATTAAGTCACGCTCGGTAGCCACTTCCCGACAAATCCGCAAGGAAGCACTGTTCGTTTTGGTGGTAAATGCTTCATTGCCTTTGGGTAAACGCCAACGGCGGCCTGAGTCATCTACGACCAATACCGATGCCTCGTCCACACTGACCACATCTTTGGGAATGGCAAATTCTTTACGAATAAACTGTGCCGTGGCGGCATCTTCTTTACGGACGAGGTTAAGGGCGCTGTCGAGTTCATAATAACCGTTTTCGCTAAATTGTCCATTCACAAAATCGCCTGCCAAAATCCCCAACTGACGGCGGTTTTTGCCCAAGCCGTACAGAAGTCCCGCTTTATAATTGTTGCTACTGATGCTGGCCAATCCGTCAAATGATTTGTCTTTGGCAACGGCAAAACGGCTTTCGTCTGTGTAGTTGAAGTTGACTGTCGCAGTCGTGTTTTTGTTGGTTTTTACCCGAATCCATTCACCTTGTTCGGTTGCGGCAAAAGCCATTGACGCCGCTTGTCCCGCTTTTACGGTGACAGATTTGGCCGATTTCCAGCTTCCTTTTCCGTTCGTGTCGATCTCAAACGTAAACGTCACGTCTTCGTTGCCCGCATTTTTTACCCACGCCATGCGCTGTTTCCAACCCGCAAACAAAAATGGGTCGGAAGCCACGTTTGCTTCTATTTTATCGTTGAGCCAAATCGCTCCTTGGGCAGTGTTAGGGCCTAATTGGTCGGGCATATTGAAGGAGGTAAACCACAAATTAGAGTTCGATTGTCCTGGGCCTTCGATGTTTCCTTTGGTTTTACGTTTATTCAAAAACTCTTTTTGAGCTGAATCATCGCAGCCAAAAACGAGGCCATTTTGCCAGCGTGTGTAGTCGCCGATGACTTTCAAATACGCCGAACGTGGACGAATACCAGCGGTGTTTTTCGACGAAAATGTTTGGGGGAAACGCCAGAATAGCCCGTGCATGGTCATCAAATAATCAGGCTGCGTAGCGGTGCCAATGTCGCGGATGCGTGGCCATTCGGTGTTCCAGCCGTGTGCACCGTCGTAGCTGTGGCTGGCTTTGGGAAGCCTAAAAAACGACCATTTTCCGCTGTCGCGCACCGCTAATAGTACTGAGCGATGATCCCAGCCCGTTGCCCAAATAGGGTCGGTTTCGGGGTTTTTGTTGCCATAAATCCCGCCTGGCCCCGTCACCTCTACAAACTGATTGCGACGCACGACCTTCCAATCTTTGCCATTCCATTCGGCCAGCACCCCCGCTTCAATGTGAAACTGTTTGAGGGCTTGGGGGCCAGGTTCACCGTTGTTGGAATACACCATCACGCCTTGTCCCGAATACAAACCTTTTCCGTGCGCTCCAGGAAGCAACGTACCGTTGTGGTTGTTGGCGACGTCGTTTTCTTTTTTGGTTTTTACGTTGCCGTCTTGGTACAAAAGTTTTGATTCTAAGGTGTTTACATCCACTTCATAAAATCCTTCTTCCATCGTACCGTAGTAAATCTTGTGGGTGGGGTCGGTCAAGTGTCGCGCATTCCCCGTATGACGGCCAGGCATTTGGGCATAAGGAATGGTGCTGACTTTTCCGTTGTCGGCAATGGCATACGGGCCAATAAATAACTGCTTACTTTCGGCATGAACCATGCGATTGGCGGGTGTTCCACCGATGCTTTCCGAACGAATGGTTTCGTGCAAATCTGGCGTGATTTCGTAAAGTTTGTCCGAAGAGCCGTTGGGCAAGTGCGGCCCGTACGTAATGACCCAGAGCTTTCCAGCCCAAGGGACTACTGCGCCCGTGCCGCATTCGCCTTCGTTGTTATAATAAGCAAGGTGTGGATATATGCCGCTGATTTGTCGGAAAGATGTTTTTGGTTGGGCGTAGGAAGTCTGGGTGGTTAGTTTCAAGCCAATAATGACAGTTGTTACCAACCATTTTAATGGTATTTTATGCATGGTAAAATGAAGTTTAATCAAAAAATGAATAACGTTTCTACTAATACCCCTCGTTTTGTTTCATGTTAGGGTTGATTTGGATTTCGGCAGTGGGGATGGGCCACAAATACTGGCGGTCGTTCCATGTCGTAGGAACCAAGTTTTTGATCAGCCCTGTTTTTGCCATTTCGCTAAAATCGGGCGTGCCATCTTCGTCGATTTTGGGAGTTCCAGGGAAAAACCATAGATTTTTGTCAACGACTTTGGCGCGCAAGTCAACAGGGTCGAGCATACCGTAAATGGGTCTGTTAAGCACTTTTCCCGCAATCCCCCAGCGAATAATATCCATGTAGCGTAAACCTTCAAAAGCCAACTCCATGCGGCGTTCCATGCGCAGTTCGCGGCGCAATTCGGCTTGATTGGTGGTAGTGATAGCAGGGTAGGAGGCCGTAGCGGTAAGTGCTACTTTATAGGCCCTTGCCCGTACAGAATTGATGGCGTCCAAGACCGATTTGTCAATTTGATTTTGTTCAATTTTGGCTTCAGCGTACATCAACAGCACGTCGGCATAGCGGACGATAATCTGCTCAGGATCAATCAATCGGCCATTGAGCAACCACGAATCGTCAACGCCTTTTTTCCAAACCAAGCCATTGAATGACGCAAATTGCGCATTAGCACGGTTATCGTTGTTGGTTACCTTGGTGTTGGTGCTGATACGTGTCACTTGAAGGGTATTTGGGTGGGGATCATAAATAAATCCTAAGTGGGGTTGGCCAAACTCTACGATGGTGGCCGTACAGCGAGGGTCACGGTTTTTGAATGGGTTTTTGGGGTCGTAAAGTGGCGATTTGTCAATGGTTTTACCGTCTGTACAGAGGTACGAACAAAACAAATCCCAGGTTGGGTTAGCCGCCGCAAAGCCCCCCGAAGTACGACTGATAATATCGGAAGTTGGCCCTGTAGTTACTTTCAGTTCCAATGAACGGGGAATGGAGAAAATGATTTCTTTGGAGTTTTTGGTACTCTGCAAAAACAAATTGGCATAGTCCGAATGTAACACGTATTGGTTCAAATCGATGCACGCTTTGGCGGCGTCGCTGGCCGTTTTGTAGTCTTTTTCGTAAAGGGCAAAACGCGCTTTCAAAGCCAATGCAACGCCTTTTGTAGCTCGCTTTACTGCCGAAGCGGCATAACTCGTGGGCAAATTGGCAATGGCAAAATCAAAGTCTTCGTAGATTTTGGTCATCACCGTTTTTTTGTCGGTACGGCCTTTGGTATAAGCCTCTTCAATACTGACAACGTTGTCGCTGTAAACCACATCACCAAACTTATTGACCAACTTAGCATACTGCCCTGCCCGATGAAGCCGCGCTTCTGCCAAATAAACATCTAATTTTGCCTGACTTACCTTGGCTTTGGTTTCGGCGCTATTTAGGGCTACAATTGCTCTGTTTGCCCGAGCTATAGCCTTGTAAGAATTGCGCCAAAGTGCGGTCGAAAACGCCCATTGGCTCGTCACGGTTCCAGCTTTAATAGGTGTAAGGGTTTGCCGATAAAAACCATCGTCTGAAAGATAATTAACGCTTGTACCATCTTCATCCCACTGCCAAAATTCAATGCGGTAGAGGTCATTGAGGGCTAGTTGGATCTCGGTTTCGTTAGAGTACCACTTTTCGGCGGAGGGTTCAGCCAAGGGATAAAGGTCGAGGGAGTTTTGGCAGGAAGCTAACAATAGGAAGCTAAAGACTGCGATGTATATGTTCTTTTTCATGGAAAGTCAAAATGGTTACATTAAAAGCCAATGGTAAAGCCGCCCAACACAGTTGTTACGATTCCCATTCCTTCAGGATCCCAACCTTTTGGGTATTTGTTGAGTGAAAATACGTCGGTTGCATTGAGATACACCCGAATGTTGTTCGAGAGAATTTTGCGCGAAATCCGTTGTGGAATGGTGTAGCCCAATGTGATGTTTTTCAAACGAAAATAACCACCATTGAATAACCAGAAATCAGACATAGCGCGGTTCAAACCTTTGTTGGTTTCGGTAAATCTTGGGTATTTGGCCGCAAGGTTTTGGTCGGTAGTATTGTTCATGCTCCAAGTACTTCCGTCCAAATACACAGGGAACACACCCCAGTTTTCGGCGTTGTAGTCGGTGTAAGGTAGTAGCGACGTATTTTGGTAGCCAATGCCCTGAAAGGTTACTCCCAAATCAAATCCGCTGTAGTCTAACTTAAAATTTCCGCCGTACATCCATTGTGGTTGTGAGTTGCCCAATAAAACGCGGTCATACTCTGGCGAAATTTTACCGTCAGGTACGCCATTCGGGCCGCTGATGTCGGTGTATTTCATGTCGCCAACTTTGACGTTCGCGTTGATTTTGGGAGAATTATTGACGTCTTCTTGGGTTTGGTAAATCCCTTCCGAACGGTAGCCGTACCACTCGTCAAATTGGCTTCCTAATTTTCGGATGCGGTCGCCAATAAACTCAGTACCACCCAAATCGCCCATGACAGATTTAAACTGTGATAAGTTGAAAGATGCTGAGTAACGTAGTTTGCCGATGTTGTCGGTCCAGCCCAAATCCAAATCAATGCCTTTGGTCGTCATGGTGCCCGTATTTTGGTTTGGGTTTTCAAATCCTACAAAAATCGGAATCTGCAAGGCCAACAACATGTCTTTGGTTTGTTTGTAATAGGCGTCGGCCGTGAAGCGTAAACGATTTTTTAGGAAATAAGCGTCCAAGCCGACATCAATAGAGGATGTTTTCTCCCACGAAATATCCTGGATGGCATATTGCACTTGGGCGGCGGTCTGCTGCGCTACGGCTACGTTGTTTTGGTAAAAGAGCGCATTGCCAAAACTCATGATACCCACCGACGGATAGTTTCCTATGCGCTCGTTGCCCAGGTTTCCCCATGAGGCACGAAGTTTCAGAAAGGACATTACGTTTTGTCTTTTGAAGAAATTTTCCTCGCTTACTACCCAGCCCGCCGACACCGACGGAAACGTACCCCAACGGTAGTTGGCATTGAAACGCGACGAGCCGTCACGACGAACATTGGCCTGAATCAAGTATTTGTCTTTGAAGCTATACGTCAAGCGACCGAAATAAGAGCGATAAGCGGTTTCAAAGGCTGACCCGAAGTTATCTCTTAACGCAGCGGGACCTTGGTTGAGATAAGGATAGGTGTCAAACAAATATTGGTCGCGCGAAGCCCCCATCGACTCGCCTTTGAAGTAGTAGTTTTCGTAACCTGCCAAGGCCGTAAAATCGTGGTCACCAATGGTTTTTAGGTAATTTCCTAAAAACTGGGTTGTTACACTAAAATTAGTCGTGCGGTTTTCGTCCAAACGTGTCGTAAGACCACCTCCAATTAACGATACCAGATATTGGTTGGGGTCGTTGGCGGCATAGACATCTACCTGTCGATTGAAACGTTTTTGAATGTTAAAATCAAAAATAGGTGCGATAATACCCGACAATTTTAAGCCCTCAATGGGTTTAATATCAAGGGCAAGCCGTCCTCCAATTTGGTTGTAATTGATTCGATCAGTGCCACCATATTTAATTTTAGCATATACGTTTTCCCCCGCTTTTCCATCAGCAATGCGGCCATCTGCCCAGATTGCGGGATAAATAGGTGATGAAATCAAAATTCGCTGTAAAGGAGTTGCCGCTGAAGGGTTACTTCGGGTATCGATTCCAATGGTTCCTAAATCTGTTGCGCTGGTGTTTGCCGTAGGGTCGAGGGTATTCGTTCTCTTAAAGTTAAAATCAACGGTACCTCCAATGAGTTTATTGATGGTAAAGTCGTTGTTGGAACGGACAAAAATTCGGTTGTAGTTTTTGTTGTCGTAAAAGCCACCTACTTTTTCAAACCGAACCGACGCGTTTGATTTTACAAATTTTGAACCTCCTACGATACTGATGCTGTGGGCTTCTCTAGGAGCTACTTTGTTGAGGGTCAAAGCCATCCAGTCGGTGTCGGGGTAACGATTGGGGTCAGACAAGTGTTTTTGGTTGTAATCCGTCAACAAATCTTGGCTAAAAGTTGGGAAGCGGTTTGCGCCGTTGCCCGCATCATTCCAGCGGAGTTCGTTGACAAGCTCCATGTAGCGTTGCGCCCGCATGTAGTCGGGTAGCTGCGTAGGGGTATCAAAGCCGTTTTCGTAACTGTATTGAATAGAAGCTTGGTCGGTTTTGGCGCGCTTGGTCGTAATCAAAATTACCCCTGCTGCTGCGCGTGATCCATAAATAGAGGCCGATGCTGCATCTTTCAGTACGGTAAGGTTCTCAATATCGTTGGGGTTTACTTGGTTGACATCACTAACGGGTACACCATCGACAACCACCAGTGGGTCAGAACTGCCAATTGTCGTAATCCCCCGAATCCGAATCGTAGCGCCACCCATGGCACCATTGGCCCCACTGCGTGTCACCATCACGCCCGACATTGCCCCTTGCAGTGCTTGTGCTACCTGCGTTTCTTTGCGCTCCTTGAACATTTCCGAATTGATCGTGGACACAGCACCCGTGAGGTCTTTTTTCTTTTGAACGCCATAACCTACGACCACCACTTCTTCCAGTGATTTGGTATCGGGTTTGAGCGAAATATTCAAAGAAGTCTGATTGGCGACATTGATTTCTTGACTCAAATAACCGACAAAAGAGAAAACAAGGATGATGTTGTCGTCGGGAATCGAGAGACGATAATTGCCATTGGCATCGGTATTGGTGCCACGCTGCGTACCTTTTACCAAAATACTTACCCCAGGTAGCCCTACACCTTTTTCGTCCGAAACTGTCCCCGTGATATTTCTATCGACATTGCGGAATAACTCAAGGCTTGAGGCTTCGCCGTTTGGGAGTACGTCTTTTTCGTTTTTTACTTTTTTTAGCAAAATCCGATTTTCAATCACTTCGTACGTGACTTCGATGGGCTTCAAAATTTGGTCCAACACTGCCGAAAGGCGGCGGTTGTTAAGACTCACAGTTAGGCGCTGCGTTGACTTAATTTTGGTGCTATACACAAACTTGACGTTTGCTTGCTTTTCAATGTCGTTCAAAATTCTACTTAACTCAAGCTGCTCCCCCGCGACGGTAATGGTGCGGTTGAGCACCTCTTGGGCACGTGTATCGTGTGCGATTGCCATACCACTGCACAACACGATTAGCAACAATTGTGATAAGGTAATTTTCATGAGATTCCACCAGATTTTGGGAATTGGTAACGGTTTTTGCATACATTTACTTGTTTTTTGATTGAACAAATTGGAAAACTAGGCCCTCCCACAGATTGGCGTTTGTAGAGGGTTTTACTCTTGGCCGAAAATGTTCGCTGCATTTTCGGCCGCTTTTTTATTTAGCAACCGTCTCCATAAATGAAGACCACCGTGCCACGTTTTTCGTAAGTGGCATCTATGGATTTACAGATAAGTTCGAGTTGGGTAAACATCGAAAGCCCGTTGAGGTCGGCAGTGATGTGGCAATCCTTGGCGTTGGGATTGGCAATCACAAACTCTAGCCCGTACCGCACTGAGAGGGAGCGGAGGACTTCCTCTAACGAGGTTTCTTTAAACACCAAAGGAAGGTTCGCTAACTCTGGCGTAGCAATTGGAACAGGGTTTTCAACAATGCCTGGGACAATGTTTTTGGAGGTAACATCATAGAGTACTTTTTGATTTGGGGTCAAAATGACGCCATTCTTCTCCGCTTTTTGGTTGGGCTTTTCGGTATAAACCGATACCTTGCCCGTCGTAACCGATACTTCGATGGTGTTTGATTTTTCGTGGTGACTTACCCAAAAACTCGTTCCTAATACCTCGGTCGTTAGCTCTCCTGCGTGCACTACAAAGGGTTTGGTGACGTTGCGTTTTACCTTAAAAAAGGCTTGTCCTTTTAAATAAACGGTGCGTTTGGTTTGGTTGAAAGTTTTGTCATATACGATGCTGCTGTTTTGTTTGAGCAGCACAATGGTACCGTCTTCAAGGCGCACTTCTTGTTCGTGCGTGGTCGTGTTTTTTACTTCAATACCCTTGTTTTCGGCTTGCGCCGTAATGGCTTGTAAAGTGATGTTTGAGGTTGTCGGCTCGTTGGTATTCCACCAAATGAAGCCCATCACCAAACAAGCCGCCGCGGCCGAAACCCACGTCCAGGGCATTTGTAGGAGGCGAGCGCTAGGACGAATATGCCCGTGAATACGCTGCCAAAGGCGCTTTTCAAGCGAATTTCGCTGATTTTCTGCTAGATTGGTGGGGTATGAAGAAGGCTGCTGCCGAAGCCATTGCTCCAAAAACCGCTCCTCTTCTTCGGTTGTTTTCCCTTCTAGGTAGCGCTTTGATAGCTCGTTAAATTCTTGTTGAGTCATCTTTATAGGGGTGTGTTTATAGCCTAGTTGTTGGATTGATACGATTTCAGGTTTTCTTTCAAGAACTTGAGCGATTTGGTAATGTGGTACTCGACCGCTTTTTCACTCAGGTTGAGGCCATGAGCAATTTCTTTCACCGATTGATTCTCAAAACGGCTTCTCTTAAAAACCTCCGCACTTTTTTCGGGCAAAAGATTGAGCACTTTGTCCACCGCTTCGGCCAATTCTACGTAATTGACGATTTCGTCGGTGGCATAATTTTGATGGATTTCCTGAAAAATAAGGTACTCTTGGTATTTGCGGTAATTGACTTGCGACTTGATGTAGTCATAAACCTGATTCTTGATGGCAATGGTTAGGTACAAATCCAAGTGGCGAATGACTACCTCGTTACGGCGGTTCCAAATGGTTAGAAACACCTCCTGTACCAACTCTTCGGCTTCTTCCCGCACCCCCGTTTGGTGGTAGGCAATGCCGTAGAGTTTGTACCAGTACCGACGGTAGATTTCTTCAAAAGCAGGAATCTTGCCTTCTCGTAGAAACTCCACCAATCGTTCGTCATCCCATTGCTTCATTGTCATTATTGTGTGATTTACCAGTACAGTAGAGGAAAGGGAGTAAATCCCTAAATAATTTTAAAAAATAATTGAATTATCTTGTTTTGAGCCAATAGAGGCATAAAAAACAAAAAAGGAGGCCACGTTCAGTAACCTCCTTCGGAAAAACAATTGGGCCGATTTATTGATAAACGCGTACAAAATCCACTTCCATCGAAGCAGGGAAAACGCTTTCATCAACCCCTTTGGCGCCACCCCAGTTACCCCCAACGGCTAAGTTGAGCAACAAATAGTGGGGTTTGTCAAAAGGCCATTCATTGACCGTTTTGTGTTCGTTGGGAATGCTCAAATAAACAACGCCATCCAGCAAAAAATCCATCTTCTCGGGTGTCCAGTCCACGGCATACACGTGAAACTCAGTGTAAGGATTTTTGATAAAAATTTTCTTCGATTTCTGCGTTCCTTTGACGTGGTTGTAGGCTTGGGTGTGAATCGTCCCGACGAGCGTATCGGGGTCGTAGCCAACGTGCTCCATGATGTCGATTTCGCCGCATTTGGGCCAGCCTACTTCTTTGATGTCTTTGCCAAGCATCCAAATCGCGGGCCAAGTTCCTCGTCCTTTGGGAAGTTTTGCCCGAACTTCAATCCTGCCGTACGTCCATTCACCTTTGTCGCGCGTAACCAAACGAGCGGAGGTAAATTTGCGATTTTCCATTGCCTGTGGGCGGGCAGTAATGGTCAAAACACCCTTACGAACGACGGCGTTGCTGGTATCTTCCTTCGTATAATATTGCAGTTCGTTGTTTCCCCAACCATTTCCGCCGACGTCGTAGCCCCATTTTTTTGAATCAGGTAAACCCGTATAATTAAACTCATCACCTCCCACCAATTTGCGTTTGGTTTTGGCAAAATACGCATCGTGTTGCAGCCCTTTTTCGGGTTCATCGGTTGTGAGAAAATCAATGTTTCTCCCCAAAAAATAATCCATGAGCAAGGTATCGTTGACTGTCCAGGCATTGGTGACAATTCCCTCTTTTTTTGCTTCATCCAGCCATTGTTCATCCCGTTGAAAAACACTAAAATGATAATCGGCGCCACCGATGTTGTCTGCTTTTAGTTGAGACGCCGAAATGTTCCCGTTGAGATATTGCAGCTTTGCGTCCTTGTCGAGTTCGCGCACTTTTTTCAAAATATCATAATCAAAACTGATATAGACAATCCACTTCTGAGCTTTCATTTTGCGTACCATTTGCACCACTTTTTCGGCCAAAAGCACCCCTCGTTCTTTACCCGCAGGCGACGGTTTGATTTCCGTCACGAGCATTGTTTTTTTCTGCTTTTTGCCTTCTTTCAAGTATTCCTCCAGCGTAGGAAGTAATTCGCCGTTTTTGAGCGGTTTTTTACGGAGTTCGGCAAAATCGGTTTGTTCGATGTCCATGCCTTCGTGGTGTGCGTCGTGGTTGATGACCAACACCTCATCTTTGGTCATCCGCACGTCAAATTCAGAGCCTACACAGCCTAAGCGAACGGCTGCTTGCAAGGAAGCGATGGAGTTTTGAGGAACGCCCGTTTTTTTCCAAGCTCCTCGGTGTGCTACTATTTTGTTGTTGTGAAACTGCTGTGCATTTATGACTTGGAGTCTAAAAAGCACCATTGTAAATAGGACAGAGAAAGTAATTTTTTTATTCATTTTGTAAAACTGAGATAGAACGTATCAGGGATTCAAGCAAGGCTATTTTTTTGTAAAGGCGAAAGTTCTTGGTTTCTTCTGCTTTTCTCAAAAAACATTAAAAATGGCTGTGCCCAAGTGATGCAAAAAAGAAAATTAAAAAGAAATGTATGGTTGAGAAAGCGGCTGTTAGTCAGCGCTTTAAAAAAGGTGTCTTTCTGACACAAAGCAAAGTGGCTCAATACACCTTTAAGTACCATAGCAATTTTATAGTTTGGGCTTCAAAAAAATGAAAAACCGTTAAGTAATATTTAGATAACATAGCCTTTGTAATACCAAATGAAATTCCTTAATTGCCATCAAAAAGCAAATTAAGCACAATTAACTAATGAAATTACCCATCAAAAGCATTGGATTCTGCTGCCTTAAAGACTATTTATCCTTTTGACAATTAGTGCTTATTGTTAAAAAACTTACGTATTGCAGATTTTTCAAACCATACTTCCTTTGAAACCGACAGATATTAAAAACCCTGAGTATTTCCACAAAGTGGTGGATTGCCAGTACGCTTGCCCTGCGCATACGCCTGTACCAGAGTACATTCGGCTGATTGCGGCAGAGCGCTACACGGAGGCGTACATGGTCAATTGGGAATCCAATGTTTTCCCAGGTGTGTTGGGTCGTACTTGCGACCGTCCGTGTGAACCTGCCTGCCGTCGCGGGCGCGTGGAGGAGGAACCCGTTGCGATTTGCCGCCTCAAGCGCGTTGCTGCCGATAACAAAGGTGACGTAAAGGCATTTATGCCACAAGGCCCTTTTGTTTCAAACGGTAAGCGCATTGCTTTGATTGGTGGTGGCCCTGCGGCCCTGACCGTTGCGAGAGATTTGGCACCGCTTGGTTATCAAATCGACCTCTACGACGACCAAGACCGTGGTGGAGGAATGATGCGTAGCCAGATTCCTTCGTTTCGTTTACCCGAAAGCGTGTTGAACGAAGAGGTAAACTTTATCCTCGATTTGGGGATTCATACGCATTTCAAAACGCGCGTTGATAGCCTGCGTGGCGTCCTAGACAAAGGATACGATGCGGTTTTTGTTGGAACGGGCGCACCCAAAGGAAAAGACTTGGCGGATTTGCCAGGACGTTGGGATTCGACTGGCAACATTCACATCGGTATTGAGTGGCTGGCAAGCGTAGCGTTTGAACACACCCAAAAAATTGGTAAAAAAGTATTGGTTTTGGGTGGTGGAAATACGGCCATGGACTGCTGCCGTACGTCTCGCCGCCTGGGTGGCGAAGATGTGAAAGTAGTGGTTCGTAGCCCACGCAAAGAAATGAAAGCTTCTCCTTGGGAAATCGAAGATGCCTTGCACGAAGATATTCCTATTTTTGAAAACCACGTTCCAAAATCCTTCGTTACCGAAAATGGTAAATTGGTAGGAATGATGTTTGAGAAAGTAGAGCCAAAATACGAAAACGGTCGCCGCAAGCTTGTTCCAACGGGTGAGCCTGAAGTGTTTTTTGAGGCTGATGATGTGTTAATTGCCATCGGACAAGAAAACTCTTTCCCTTGGATTGAGCGCGATTTAGGCTTGGAGTTTAACCAATGGGGCTTGCCTGCGTTGGATGAAACGACGTTCCAATCAACCGTTCCTAACGTGTTTTTTGGTGGTGACGCTGCACTGGGGCCGAAAAACGTCATCACGGCAGTAGCACAAGGACACCAAGCGGCGGTTTCGATTGATTTGTACTGTAACCAACAATCGCTTACTGAGCGTCCGTCGCCTTATACCAACTTGATTAGCCAAAAAATGGGTATTCACGAGTGGATTTATGATAGCGATGTGACGACTGATATTCGCTATAAAGTTCCGCACGCCGATAAAAGCTTGACCCTCAAAGACCGCAAAAAAGAAGTAGAATTGGGCTTTAGCCAAGATACGGGCTTCAAAGAAGCACAACGCTGCCTCAATTGCGACGTTCAAACGGTCTTCTCGGAAAGCCGTTGTATCGAATGTGATGCTTGTGTAGATATTTGTCCTACGACTTGTATCACATTTACCACAAATGGTGAAGAAGAAGACCTTCGCACGCGTTTGAACGCCCCCGCCAACGACACCGACCAAGACTTGTACGTGTCGGATACGCTGAAAACAGGGCGGGTGATGATCAAAGACGAAAACGTGTGTTTACACTGTGGCCTTTGCGCCGAACGCTGTCCTACATCGGCTTGGGACATGCAGAAATATTTATATTCAGTTACCAAAGCAGGGAATCAATGCGGAATCTTACAGGAATTAACGACTTAGTAGTACGATTTGCCAACGTTAACGGGACAGGGTCGGCCAGTGCTAACAACATGTTTGCGATGTCCATTTTTAGAATGGGCATTCCCATGACGGCTAAAAATATTTTCCCCTCTAATATCCAAGGACTACCAACTTGGTACGAGGTTCGGGTGAGCGAAAAAGGCTATTTAGGCCGCCGTGAAGGGGTGGACGTGTTGGTGTGCGTCAACCCACAAAGTATGAAACAAGACATTGCTTCCGTCAAATCGGGGGGGTATTTTGTGTACGATAACACCAAAAATTTACACAAAGATTTTATCCGCGAAGACATCAATTACATCGGGATTCCGATGATTGGTATCTGTATGCGTTTGTACCAAGACCCTCGTCAGCGTCAGTTGTTCAAAAACATGATTTACGTGGGTGCCTTGGCTGCTTTGCTGGACATTGAGTTGGAGGTGGTAAAAGGAATCATTGCCGATGAGTTTGCCAAAAAACCAAAACTCATTGAACCCAACGTGCAAGCAATGATGGAAGGTGTAAAATACGTGCAGGACAATTATAGCTACCCGCTCCACGTACGCGTCGAACGCCGTGATTTGGTGGGCGATAGCATTGTGATTGACGGAAACACCGCCTGCGGTCTCGGGGCAGTGTACGCAGGAGCGACCGTCGCGGGTTGGTACCCGATTACTCCCTCGACCTCACTGGTAGAAGCTTTTGCCAAATACGCCAACAAATACCGACTTGACCCCGAAACGGGACTCAAAAAAGTAGCCATTGTGCAAGCGGAAGACGAGCTCGCTGCTTTTGGGATGGTGTTGGGTGCTTCGTGGAACGGAGCGCGGGCGTTTACGGCAACGAGTGGCCCTGGGGTTTCGTTGATGAACGAATTTTTGGGCTTAGCCTATTTTGCCGAAATTCCAGCGGTGTTGGTGGATGTACAACGTGGTGGCCCTTCAACGGGGATGCCGACGCGTACGCAGCAGTCTGACTTGTTGTTGGCTGCCTATGCGTCGCACGGGGATACCAAACACGTTTTGTTGTTGCCAAGTACGCCAACGGAATGTTTCAATTTGATGGCCGATGCGTTTGATTTGGCAGAACGTTTGCAAACGCCTGTCATTATGATGACAGATTTGGATTTGGGCATGAATGACCACTTGACGGCACCATTGAAATGGGATGATAGCCGTCGTTATGACCGTGGAAAAGTATATACCGCGCAAGATTTGGACGATTTGACGGCGGTGGGTAAGCAATTTGGTCGTTATTTAGACGTGGACGGCGACGGAATTCCGTACCGTACCATTCCCGCCACGCACCCAACAAAAGGTTCATTCTTCACACGCGGTACGTCGCACGACGAATATGCGCGCTATACCGAAGACGGAGTAAAAAATGCCGAAGTGCTTGACCGTTTGCTTAAAAAGTGGGACACCGCCAAAGAAATTACGCCAAAGCCTGAGTTTTACCAAACTGAAAATAAAAGCAATGTCGGGGTAATTTTCTTCGGAACAACGACCTACGCGGCTTTGGAAGCGATGGATTTGCTCCGTGAAGAAGAGGGGATTACGCTAGATGCGATGCGTGCCACGGCCTTCCCGTTCCATTCGTCGGTAGAGGAGTTTATTGCGGCGCACGACCAAGTATTTGTGATTGAGCAAAACCGCGATGCGCAGTTCCGTACGTTGTTAATCAATGAATTGGAAGTGAATCCGAAGAAGCTCATCAAAATCCTCAATTACGACGGAATGCCAATCACCGCAGAAGCGATTCGTCGTCAGATTGCGGGAGTTTTAGCGACGGTTTAAATAAAATCCTCCCAACTTCTCGAAAGTTTAAAACTTTCGAGAAGTTCTAAACTTTCGAGAAGTTACTAGAAATTAGACATTCAAAATGACTTACATAAAACCAAAATTTCGTCACCCCGAAATGCCCAAAAATACCATTGGGTACGCCAAAGCCGACTACGAAGGGGTGATTTCGACGCTTTGTGCAGGTTGTGGCCACGATTCTATCAGTGGTGCCATCGTACAAGCTTGCTATGAAATGGCGATTGAGCCGCACCGCGTGGCCAAGTTGTCGGGGATTGGTTGCTCGTCTAAGACGCCCAACTATTTCTTGAACAATTCGCACGGCTTTAACTCTGTTCACGGTCGGATGCCTTCGGTGGCGACGGGCGCTAACATGGCCAACCGCGACCTGATTTACCTTGGTGTCTCGGGCGATGGCGATACGGCTTCCATCGGGATGGGCCAGTTTGTTCACGCCATTCGTCGGAATTTGAACATGCTTTACATCGTGATGAACAACGGCTGCTACGGACTGACCAAAGGGCAAGATTCGGCAACAGCCGACCAAGGTTCGGTGAGCAAAAGTGGTTCGGTGAATCCTTTTGAGGGAATTGACCTGCCTGGCATGGCGCTTGAGTTAGGGGCAACCTTTGTAGCACGTAGCTTTTCAGGAGATAAAACCCAACTCGTGCCACTCATCAAAGCCGCACTTTCCCACAAAGGTTTTGCGTTGATTGACGTGATGTCTCCGTGCGTTACGTTCAACAACAATGCGGGCTCAACCAAATCGTACGACTACGTTCGCGACCACATCGAAGCCTTGGCTGAAATTGGTTTTGTGCCTGAAAAAGACGAGATAACTGTCTCATACGAAACGGGTACAACCGTTGATGTAGAACTTCACGACGGTTCGGTGGTACATTTGCAAAAACTGGCCGATGGCTGGGATCCGCGCGACCGCCAAGCAGCAATGCGTCGTTTGCAAGCAGCAAAAACAGAGGGAGAAATCCTTACGGGTTTGTTGTATATCGACCCCAATAGCAAAGATTTGCACGAAGTGATTAAATCTGATTTGCGTCCTTTAAATAGCCTCACCGAAGAAGATTTGTGTCCAGGTTCGGCTATCTTAGCGTCAATCAATGAGGATTTTAGATAGCAATAAACGCTATTGTAAATCAAACAATCATCCAATCATCGTCGCCGACAAATTAAGTTCCAAGTCACGAAATATTTGTCGGCGATGCTATTTGTCCAAGTTTTGTCGAATAGACGAAGCTCGAATGACCAAGTTGGTTTTTAATGTTTTGGTTACTGACTGTGTGTTTTCGTTGGGTTTTTTGATAAGTTTAATGAGCAGTTCTGCGGCCGAACGACCCATTTCAAACGCAGGTTGTGCCACCGAACTCAACGGCGGGTTAAGCATAGCGGCCATGGGCAAATCAGAGAACCCAATTAAGGCAATGTCTTTGGGCATGGTCAGACCCGTTTCGGTAATGGCCGCGTGGCATCCAATGGCAATGTTGTCGCTGGCGGCAAAGATCCCATCGGGCTTGATGGCGCTTTTGAGTAACTCCCGCGCTACTTCAATCGACTGCTGTGAGTCAAAATGGGTGGACCACACATATTCTTCATGATACGGCAACCCGTGGTCGAGCAAGGCAGTTTTGTACCCTTGAAGACGCCTTTTGCTGATTAACAAATGTGGTGGCCCTGAGATGTGAACAATTCGCTGACACCCTTGGTCTATCAGGTGTTTGGTGGCATTATAGGCTCCTTCATAGTCATCGACGGCGACTTTATGGGTGTCTATTTCTTCGTAAATGCGGTCAAAAAATACAATCGGGAAGCCTTTATCGTGCAAGTTTTTGAAGTGCGAGAAATCAGTGGTATTGGTCGCAACGGCGACTAGAAAGCCGTCTTTTCGCCGATTGTAAATGTGTTTTACGTTTAATACTTCGCGTTCGTAGTCGTCGTGGCTTTGGTAAATCACGACATGGTATCCTTCGGCAAAAGCGACGTCTTCGATTCCTGCAATCACAATCGCAAAAAACGGATTAGAAATATCAGGCACAATCACCCCGATGTCGTTACTGTGGCTGTTTAATAAGCTTAGGGCAACGGGGTCGGGGGTATAGTCTAGCTGTTCGGCAAGTTCAAGAACCTTGCGTTTGGTTTCGATACCAATTTCGTGACTATCTCGCAGTGCCCTCGATACGGTCGAGGTCGAGAGGTTCAGTTGTTTGGCAATGTCTTTTATCGTGACTTTTCTCATGGGAGTGCAAACCTAAAAAAGTCCTATTTAATTCTCAAAGTATGGTCTTTAAATAAGAAACATAAATATAACAGTAGGCGCTTATTTTCCAATTTTATATTGAAGAAAGCTGGGTAGTGCAACCGTTCCCGAAAACGTTTGCGTAAATAAATGAATCTTACTTCTTTCATAAGCGGGCATTAAATTCTAACATCATGGAAGAAAAATGCCCTGTCGCTCTTATTTAAGAGATACAAAATCTAAATATAATACCATTTTATTTACTAAAAATTGTACGAATGAAAAAGCAACTAGCTATTCTTTTCACCTTACTTTGGGTATCGGGTTCTGTCTTTGCCCAAAAAGAAAAATGGACACCTTTATTTGATGGAAAATCATTCAAAGGTTGGAAGCAACTCAACGGCCAAGCAAAATATACCATTGAAAATGGTGAAATTGTGGGAACAACCGTTGCCAATACCCCCAACTCTTTCATGGCTACCGAAAAAGAATACGGTGATTTTATTTTAGAATTAGACCTTAAAGTCGATAATTCAATGAACTCAGGTATTCAGATTCGTAGTTTGTCAAAGCCTGATTACCAAAATGGCCGTGTTCACGGTTACCAAATCGAAATCGACCCGTCAGACCGCGCTTGGTCGGGTGGGGTGTATGACGAAGCACGCCGTGGTTGGTTGTATAACCTAAATTTTAACCCAGAAGGTAAAAAAGCCTTCCGCCGCGACCAGTGGAATCATTACCGCATTGAGGCCATCGGAAGCGTGATTCGTACGTGGATAAATGGTATTCCAACGGCACATTTGATTGATGACATGACACCCCAGGGCTTTATTGCGCTTCAGGTACATGCCATCGGAAAAGACCAAAAAGAAGGAACGCAGATTCGTTGGAAAAACATTAAAATTCAGACAGAAAACCTCAAAGCAAGCCCCGTTGACAATTGCCCCGTTGAAAACTGGACGATTAATAGCTTGTCGGAGCAGGAAAAATCGCAAGGTTTTAAGTTGTTGTTTAATGGCAAGGACTTTACAGGTTGGAGAGCTGTACACAGCGACAAAATGTCGGGTAAGCACTGGAATGTGGTGGATGGCACGATGAACGTAAGCCCTTCGGATGGGTCTGAAACGGGCAATGACATCGTTACGACTGACCAATACGGCGCGTTTGAAATGAAGTTTGAGTTTAAACTGACCGAAGGGGCTAACTCAGGCGTGAAGTATTTTGTAAATGAAGCCTTTGATTCGGGAGGTAAGTCGGGTATTGGCTTGGAGTTTCAAGTGTTGGACGATGAAAAACACCCCGATGCTAAAATGGGCGCTGCTGGAAACCGTACCTTGGCGAGTCTCTACGACTTGATTCCATCGTACAAATTGGACAAACGCTTCCAGAAAAAAATTGGTGAGTGGAACCAAGGCCGCATTGTGGTGTATCCAAATAACATCGTTCAACACTGGCTCAATGGCTTCAAAGTGATTGAATACGAGCGAAAAAGCAATATTTACGATGCACTTGTTGCACGTTCAAAATACTCGAAATATAAGGAGTTTGGCGCAGGTGATAAAGGCCATATTCTTCTTCAGGATCATGGCGATAACGTGTCGTTCCGTAACTTGAAAATCCGCGAATTGAAGTAATACTTTTACCACATAGGACACACTAGGTAAGAAGCACATCAGAAAACATAGAAAACCTATGTGTAAATACTAATGTGAACTATGTGGTAAACCATAACTAACCAAACCTTCCCGATGAAAAAATTACTGTTATTCTTATCCATCGTAGGCGTAGCCAACGCCCAAAAACAACCTCAGCTAAGTCACCGTTCGGTCAAGGTATTAAAAGTGAACGGTTTAGAGTTTAAAGACTTAAACAAAAACGGTAAGCTTGACAAATACGAAGACTGGCGTTTGTCTGCCGAAGAACGGGCAAAAGATGTTTTGTCGCAAATGACGTTGGAAGAAAAAGTGGGCTTTATGCTCATCAGCACGACGCGGATGGCTGGCGACATGGCACTGGTTTCTGTAGGAGGAGCAAGGGCCGAAATCACAAGTGGCTTCAACGAAGAAGATTTGGTACAAGCCAATAACATGTTCACACGCAAGCCCTTGGCCGTGCCGATGCTTTCTGCTTCGGGGACCACGAAGGGAGTAACGCAGCGACATCTTCGCCATTTTATTTTACGGGCTAATACCAACGTGAAAAACATGGCCGAATGGTCGAACAACCTGCAAGCGTTGTGTGAAAATACGCGGCTCGGTATCCCTGCGGTGGTGGCTTCCAACCCGCGCAACCACGTTACTTCAGATGCAGCGGTAGGGCTGAGCGTTGGCACAACTGCTTTTTCTAAGTGGCCAGGTGAATTGGGGTTGGCTGCCATGCGGGACTTAAAACTTACCCGTGAGTTTGCCCAAATTGCCGCCCAAGAGTGGGCCGCCGTTGGCTTGCGCAAAGGCTATATGTACATGGCCGATTTGGCAACCGAGCCACGTTGGAACCGTACGGAAGGAACGTTTGGAGAAGATGCGGACCTTTCTGCGGCGATGATTCGCGAAATTGTGCTGGGCTTTCAAGGAACAAAACTCGGCAATACTTCCGTAGCGATGACGACCAAGCACTTTCCAGGAGGGGGCCCGCAAGAAGGTGGACAAGATTCTCATTTCGATTGGGGAAAGTTTGCCCACTACCCAGGAGGGATGTTTGATTATCATTTAAAACCATTCAAAGCGGCTATTGAGGCAGGAACCTCGTCGATTATGCCCTACTACTCAGCTCCGAAAGGGAAAGAGTTTGAAGAGGTTGGTTTTTCGTATAATAAAGCTATTATCGACGACTTATTACGCAAAAAATTGGGTTTTAAAGGAATTATCAACTCTGATACAGGGCCTATCGACATGATGCCGTGGGGAGTGGAGTCGTTGACCCTTGAGCAACGTTATCAAAAGGCATTAAATGCGGGCGTAGATATTTTTTCGGGAACGGCTGACCCGACAGTGTTACTCGAAACCGTTAAAAAAGGATTGGTCACCGAAAGCCGTATTAACGAGTCGGTGGGGCGACTCCTAAAAGAAAAATTTGAATTAGGTCTCTTTGAAAATCCCTACGTGGATGTAGAAAAAGCAGAGAAAATAGTTGGGAAGGCCGAATTTCAGCAAAAAGCGGATATAGCTCACCGTAAGTCCATTGTGTTGTTGCGAAACAACGAAGCACTATTGCCAGTCACTAAAAAAACAAAGGTTTATTTTGAAGTGTATAGAGAGGCTGGTGGTCGAGGGGCTCAAGGAGCAGAATCGCCGATTAAGGTGATTAAGCCCACAGCTCAGTACCCTCAATTTGAGTTTGTTTCGACCAAAGAAGAAGCCGACATGGTTTTGCTTTGGTTGTTTCCCACGACGGGAGGGTTGTTTAGTTCCAGCGGTAAACCTATTGAATTAAGCTTATCTAAAAATAAAATTGATGTAGCACACGTCAATGAGTTGCTCAAAAGCAAACCCACTGTGGTGGTTGTCAATTATACCAATCCGTGGGTAATTGAGGAAATTGAGGGAAATACTAAAACACTTTTAGCTACTTTTGGCACAACTCCTGAGGCTTTGTTGGATATTGTAGCGGGGAAATTTAACCCAACGGGCAAGATGCCATTTGCGATTCCTGTCTCAGAAAAAGCGGTAGCGGAGAACAAATCTGACGTTCCTGGCAGTAAGGAAAACGCAGGCTACGCTTTGTTTAACTTTGGAGCTGGATTAAATTATAAGAAATAAATCGTACTCATTATTTATGGCATTAGAACAAACATGGCGCTGGTACGGCCCCAACGACCCCGTGAGTCTTTGGGATGTACGCCAAGCAGGCGCAACGGGTGTAGTATCGGCTTTGCACCACATTCCGAATGGCCAAGTGTGGACCATCGCAGAAATCGAAAAACGTAAAGCAGAAATTGAGGCCGTGGGTCTTACGTGGTCAGTGGTAGAAAGTGTACCCGTTCACGAAGACATCAAAAAAGCAACGGGGAACTACAAACAATACATCGAAAACTACAAAGAAAGCTTGTCTAATTTGGCGGCTTGCGGGATAGATACCGTTTGTTATAATTTTATGCCCGTCTTGGACTGGACACGCACTGACTTGGATTATCGTTTACCCGACGGCTCAACAGCTTTGCGGTTTGATATGACGGAATTTTGTGCGTTTGAAACCTATATTTTGAAACGCCCCAATGCCGAAAAAAGCTATTCGGAAGCCCAATTACAGAAAGCAAAAAGCTGGATTGATAATGCTTCAGAAGCATCGGTTCAAAAACTAATCCGAAACATCATTGCAGGTTTGCCAGGAAGTGAAGAAAGTTTTACGGTAGAGGAGTTTGCAGAAGTGTTGAAATCGTACGACAACGTGGACGATACGGCACTTCGTACTAATTTATACAACTTTTTGAAAGAAATTACTCCCGTAGCTGAGAACGCAGGCGTATTGTTGGCCATTCACCCCGACGACCCCCCGTATCCGATTTTGGGACTTCCGCGCGTGGTAAGTACCGAAACCGATGCTCAGCAACTGTTGAAAGCGTACGAAAGCAAGCATAACGGTCTTTGTTTTTGCACGGGAAGCTATGGCGTACGGGCCGACAACGACCTCGTAGGCATGGTCGAACGCATGGGAAATCGCATCAATTTTGTGCATTTGCGGGCTACAACGCGCGATGCCGAAGGTAATTTTTATGAGGCGGATCACCTAACAGGTGACGTGGATATGTACGGTGTAATGAAGGCTCTGGTGACCGAACAACGACGTCGTATTGCCGAAAACCGTCCCGATTACCGTTTGCCTTTCCGTCCTGACCACGGACACCGAATGTTGGACGATTTGAACCCCAATAAAAAAACAAACCCAGGCTACACGGCTATCGGTCGCCTCCGTGGGCTGGCAGAGCTTCGTGGGTTGGAATTGGGGATTGAAAGAAGTTTATAGATATAGAATCTCAAACCTTGGAAAGGTTTTATTGAAGCGATACTCATTTTGAAAACCGATGCAGTTCCTATTCTAAACCCCTTTGAAATGGGGCAGCTCCATTTTGAAGAAGATTTGGCGTGGCAGTCGTTGTTTGCGCCAACGCATCACTATTTTCACATCAATCGACTTGAAGACTACAAAGACATGATGCGGTTTCCTTTGCCGCCGCATCGAAAAGTAGTGTATGATTTTGTGTTTTTGACCCAAGGTGAAAGTGTACGGAGCAAGGGACTCGATAGCTTCTCGTTTTCGGCCAATACTTTTTTCTTTTTACCCGCTTACCAAATCACCAGTCATAAGTCGATGAGTGCTGACGCACGAGGGTTCTATTGCCACTTCGACCTTGATTTATTGACCAAAAATATCCACCACAAAGAGATTTTGCAGGATTTCTCTTTTCTTCAATTTATTGGGAATCCGTTGGTGTCGGTTGATGAAACAACCAGAGAAACCATCCTTTTTTTGCTCCAACGCCTCGAAAAAGAGTACCAAAAGCCCGAAAAACCTGATTTTCGACTTGCACAATTGTATTTGTTGGCGTTGATGACCGAAATTAAACCGTTTGTCGTGGCTGATAAAAGGGTGAAAATCAACGCTGCGTCGCAAATAACCGAGCGTTATAAAAGTGCGCTGGAGCAATTTATTTACCAAAAGCAAAAAATCACAGATTTTGCCGAAATCTTAGCCGTGACGCCCAATCACCTCAATAAATGTGTCAAGGCAACGACGGGCAAATCAGCCCATGAACTGTTGGACGATATGCTTTTATTGGAGGCCAAAGTGCTTCTAAAACAAACAACGCTGCCCATTGCTGACGTGGCGCTTCGTATAGGCAAAAGCGAACTCAGTGATTTTGGACGATTTTTTAAGCAGAAAACGGGCTTTACTCCCAGTGAATACCGTAAAATGGATTGATTTAGCCAATAATTCTTCGTTTTTTGACTATCAATTTTCAATTATTTGTATAAGCTTTGTACAAAAAAAACGTGTTAAATTGATACAAAATGAAAAAAGCGTTCATAATCGTTGCGGCTTTACTTTTGGGAGTAAGCCTCGAAAACCAAGCGCAACAAGTCATCCCTTTGTACGAAGGAAAAGCTCCAGGTTCCGAAAACTGGACGTGGTCGGAGCAAGAATATTCCAACAACGCCTTCAAAACTCGCGTGATTTATAACGTCGTACAACCTACCTTAACGGTCTATTTACCCAAGCCTGAATTAGCAACAGGAACGGCTGTCATTGTAGCACCAGGGGGAGCATTTCATATTTTATCCATTGATAACGAAGGCATTGATGTAGCAAAATGGCTAAATTCTAAGGGTATTGCTGCGTTTGTGTTGAAATACCGTTTGGTACGAAGCCTGACTGATAATCCTGTGGCGGAGTTAATGCCCAAAATGCAGGATTTTAAGAAACTCGATGAAATCAATGCTCCCGTGGTAGAGATGGCTGTGGCCGACGGAAAAAAAGCGATTGAGTATGTACGGAGTCATGCCAAAGAGCTTGATATTTTGCCCAACCAAATCGGAATCATGGGTTTTTCGGCAGGAGGAGCTTTAACGTTAGGGGTAGGACTAAGTTATTCGGCAGCCAATCGCCCCGATTTTATTGCTCCCATTTACCCCAAAACCGATATTTTTGGCCCGCTTAAAGTCCCAGCCGATGCACCGCCTGCGTGGATTTGTGCCGCTTCCGACGACCAATTGGGCTTTGCTCCGCACGCAACGGCATTGTACGATGCTTGGATTGGCGCGAAAAAAATTGCAGAATTACACATGTATCAAAAAGGAGGACACGGTTTTGGCATGAATAAACAAAAAATACCGACCGATACGTGGTACGAACGTTTTGGAGAATGGATGAAATTGCAGGGTTTATTAAAAAAACTACGCCCGTCTGCATTGGAATTGAAATATTCGGAAGCGCAAATTGCGAATTTTGAACGCAACGATTGGGCTAATTTCAGTCGCTACAGTGAGGCCAATAAAAAGCTGCCCGCTCCCAAAGAGGGTGAAAATCGCATCGTATTTTTGGGAAATTCCATTACTGAAGGCTGGGTTAGAGCTCAACCCGATTTTTTCGCCAACGGAAATTACATCGGTCGTGGTATTAGCGGACAAACTTCGCCCCAAGCTTTGCTGCGTTTTCGCCCTGATGTGGTGGACTTGAAGCCTAAAGTGGTGGTTATCAATATTGGCATCAATGATATTGCCGAAAACACAGGGCCATATAACCCCGATTTTACGTTAGGGAACATTGCGTCGATGGTTGAAATTGCCAAAGCCAACGGCATCAAAGTTGTTTTGGCATCGGTACATCCTGCTTATGAGTTTCCTTGGCGAAAAGACATCAGCGATGTGCCCAACAAAATCATTCGCTTCAACGAACGTCTCAAGCAGTACGCTCAGTCACAAGGAGTTGTTTACCTCGATTACCACAGTGCTATGAAAGATAGTCGTAACGGCATGGCGCCCGATATTGCCGAAGACGGCGTTCACCCAACGCTGAAAGGGTACCAAATAATGGCACCCCTGGCCGAAGCAGCAATTGCCAAAGCGCTGAAATAAATTAATGTGCAGGAGGTTTCTCAAAACCTCCTTAAATAAGCCTCTGCAGAGGCGTAACATTTGTACCTAACGTGCAGGAGGTTTCTCAAAACCTCCTTTTTTGTGTAAAGGCATAAAAATTGATATAAAATTAGAAGTATTAGAAGATAAACGTGTAGGAGGTTTCTCAAAACCTCCTTTTTTTATGTAAAGGCATAAAAATTGATATAAAATTAGAAGTATTAGAAGATAAATTTTAAAAATGGATTGATTTTGTAGAATAGTTGCGTCTTTTAGATTAACCACTGTTGCGTAAAATGTTGAAACTTTGCATTGAAAAATTGAACTATTTTAAGCGATATTCAACTTTAAAAACATACGTTAGTGGCAAAGAATCCGCATTTCCTTTCGCAAATGGCCCACATAGAGGTGCTAACAACAGACCTTGAAAAGTCAGTCTATTTCTTCCGAGATGTCGTTGGCATGGACGAAACAGGGCGTGAAGAAAATTCAGTTTACCTCCGTGCTTGGGGTGATTATTTTCATCATACATTAAAACTCACCCAAAGTGATAAATCAGGACTGGGACACATCGGCTGGCGTGCTGATAGTGCCGAAGCCCTCGAAGAATGTGTAGCGCATTTGGAAAGTCTAGGTGCGGGCAGAGGCTGGGTCGAAGGAGATTTAGGCCACGGGAAAGCGTATCGTTTTCAGTCGCCCGATGGTCACATACACGAGGTATTTTGGGACGTAGTGTGGCTTCGCGAAACGGGCGAACGTGGTAGTGTCTATGCCGACCGTTATGCAAGCAATCGCTTGAAAGGAGCTAATCCCCGTCGCTTTGACCACGTAACCTACATGGTAGCCAAAGGGAAATACGCCGCAGAGAAAGCATTTTGGCAAACATTTGGACTCAAAAACCCTGACGAAATACGAATTGCGGACGAAATACCACCTGTCGGTGGATTGTGGACTATCGGAAACCTGTCGCATGATATTGCCGTCTTCACTGACCCTAACATTGGCGAAAATGAAGGCGTTTTGAATCACATTTGTTGGAATGTGGACAGCCGTGAAGAGGTACTTTTAGCGTTAGATTATTTCATCGAAAAAGGCTTCAAGAGTGTGATGGGAGCACCCACTCGCCACAAAGCTGACGAAGGCTTCTTTATTTACATCCAAGACCCAGGCAGCGGCGTTTTGTTTGAATACTATGCCTGCGCACGTCTTGTGTTTGCGCCTGACCATCAGGATGTTCATTACCTAAAAGATAACCCGAACGATGCGTGGGGAAGCGTGAATCCATTTGCCGAAATGGCCAAAGGGAAAAAACTCGGCCTTACCGACGGACAAGTTAAACCAGTGGACGTTTAGCCCCCTAACCCCCAATGGGGGAAAAGGGTATTCAAAATAATTTTTAACATTTTAAAAGTCCCCATTGGGGATTTAGGGGCTATGTGGCATTATTTTCCAGGGCAATATATGCCCTCATATCAAGTCAATCGTGCATTAACCCAAGCCCATTACGGGGGCGGGGAATTTGCGGAAATTTTAGAAGTAGCAAGTGAAATCGACCCGCTCGACCGCGAGAGTTTTAACCGTGCTTGGGTGAAAATGGGCGATAAAGTCTATGACAAAGCAGAAGCCTATGCACAGGCCAATCAGCGTGTGTCGGCGCGACGTACCTACTTGCGGGCGTTCAATTACTTACGTACGGCAGAGTTTTTTATGACTTTGCACGACGAACGCAAAATACCTTATTACCTCAAATGCCGTGATGCGTTTATCAAAGCCATTGATTTGTTTGATGAACGACCAATTACGGTTGATATTCCGTTTGAAGGCTCAACCCTTCCTGCCTATCTTTTTCTTCCAAATAATTTCCCCCATCGGGGGGCAGGGGGCCATCCGCCAGTAGTGGTCATGTTTGGTGGGTTGGACAGTTTGGCCGAAGAGCTTTACTTCGGAATTGCCCAACACCTTAATGAACGCGGAATCGCTATGATGGCCGTCGATGGGCCTGGACAAGGGGCATCGCTGCGTTTAAATCACATCCATACTCGCTACGATTACAATGTGGCTGGAACGGCAGTGTTGGACTATATTATTGAAAACCTCGGCGAGCATGTCGATACCGCTCGGGTAGGGGTTGGAGCGGTTTCGATGGGCGGCTACATGGCGGCGCGCTGTGCAGCTTTTGAACCTCGTTTTAAGGTGTGTATGATTTTCGGGGCCGTGTGGTCGTACTATGACATCTGGAAAAACCGCCCAGATAATCACCCATTGGCCGAAATCGTACAGCATATCGTAGGAGCGGACAATATGGCCGACGCCCGCGAGCGTCTCAAAAACTTCACTTTAGAAGGTGTTGCTGAAAAAATTCAATGCCCGACTTACATTCTCCACGGTGAAGACGACCGCCAAAATTTTGTAGAAAATGCCTACAAAGTAAACGACGCCTTGACTTGCGAACACGTGATGGAAATCGTGCCTAAAGACGAAAGTGGCTCTGCTCACTGCTCAGTTGATGATTTTACCAAGACTTTTAATATGTACGATTGGATTGAGAAGAAGATTAAAGAATAGCCCCCTAACCCCCGAAGGGGGAACTCGTTAGAGGGCGAATAAAATGATTTTAAACTAATGCTTTTAAGTTCTTATTAGGGATTTAGGGGGGTTTATTTCCCCCATTGGGGGGTAGGGGGCTTATGATACAACAAATAAAAAAAGGAATTACCTATGCCGAAAGTAAAGAAGCAGATCGTAAAGTGCGTGCTTTGGTAGAGGAAATGCTCGAAAATGTGGCACAAAATGGCGACAAGGCCGTGCGTGAGTACTCGGCAAAGCTTGATCATTGGTCGCCCGAAAGTTTCCGACTTTCGGACGAAACGATAAAGAAAATCGTCGCATCATTGCCAGAGCAAGTGATTGAAGATATCAAATTTGCACAAACCCAAATCCGAAATTTCGCCCAAATCCAACGAGAATCTATTCGTGATGTGGAGGTCGAAACCCTTCCTGGGGTGATTTTGGGACACAAAAATATTCCAGTTAATTCAGTAGGCTGCTACGTTCCTGGGGGGCGTTATCCGATGGTAGCCTCAGCGCACATGAGCGTACTGACGGCCAAAGTAGCGGGAGTACAGCGCGTGATTGCGTGTACCCCACCCATCAAAGGTGAAATCCCTGCGGCTACCGTTGCAGCGATGTATATGGCAGGTGCTGACGAAATTTACCTCCTTGGGGGTGTTCAGGCCATTGCCATGATGGCGCTGGGAACCGAAACCGTAAAACCCGTCGATATGCTCGTAGGCCCAGGAAATGCTTACGTGGCCGAAGCCAAACGGCAGTTGTTTGGAAAAGTCGGAATTGACCTTTTTGCGGGGCCAACCGAAACACTCGTTATTGCCGATGACACCACCGATGTCGAAACTTGCGCTACCGATTTGCTCGGCCAAGCAGAACACGGGCCTACGTCGCCTGCGGTGTTGTTAACCACCAGCAAAACCATCGCCGAAGGCATTGAAACCGAAATTCAACGGCAATTGGCAGTGCTTCCGACGGCCGATATTGCCAGTGTTTCGTGGCGAGATTACGGACAAGTCATTTTGTGTGACACCGTGGATGAACTGGTGGCCGAAGCCGACCGCATTGCTAGTGAACACGTGCAAGTAATGACCGAAAACCCACGGTATTTCTTGGAAAAAATGACCAACTACGGTGGTTTGTTTTTAGGCGATAAAACCAACGTTGCCTATGGCGATAAAGTCATTGGCACCAATCATACATTACCTACCAAAGAAGCAGCTCGTTACACAGGCGGACTCTGGGTAGGCAAGTTCCTCAAAACTTGTACCTACCAAGAGGTCCGTACTCCAGAAGCCAGTGCATTGATTGGGGAATATTGCTCCCGACTTTGCGCCATCGAAAACTTCTGGGGGCATAAAGAACAGGCAGATTTGCGCGTGAGGAAATACAGCCCCCTAGCCCCCAATGGGGGAACAAAAAAAGAGACGCCATAACACATTTCATAAATGAAGAAGGTTAAACATGTTTCTAACATAATTCCCCCATTGGGGGGTAGGGGGCTGGTTCTTGTAACAGGTGGAGCAGGAGAAATTGGGTCGGCCATTTGTAAAAAGTTTGCCGAAAATGGCTATTCAGTCATTGCCACGTACAATAGCAATTCTGCCAAAGCTGAGAAATTATTGGAAGAACTGAACCAGATAATTCCCCCATCGGGGGTTAGGGGGCTTCATAGTATTTTCCACGCCCCAACCACCGATGCTCAAAAAGTAGAGGAGTTGAAGGCATTTGTGGCCGAAAAGTATGGGAAATTAGATGTTTTGGTCAACAACGCAGGCATTACAACGCCCGTCCCGCACGATGATTTGGAAGGTTTAACCGACGAATGGATTGATAAAATCATGCAGACAAATTTCCGAGGGAGTTTTGCTATGTGCAGAGCGATGAAAGAGCTATTAAGCCCCCCAACCCCCAATGGGGGAGTATTAACTTCCCCCCCATTGGGGGTTGGGGGGCTGATCGTCAACATCTCCTCCATCGCTGGAATTTATGGCATCGGAAGCAATGTAGCGTACTGTGCTTCCAAAGCAGCGATTGATTCCATGACGCGTTCGTTGGCGCGAGTGCTGGCTCCTAAAATTAGGGTAGTGTCGGTGTCGCCAGGATTTGTGGAAGGAGAATATACCAAAAATTTTGACCAACAATTCCTGCAAAACCAACGAGATAACACGCCCATGGGGCGTTTTGCAACGGGGCTAGATGTTGCTCAGGCTGTGTTTGCTTTGGCGACTTCGCTGACGTTTACTACGGGTACAATTCTGACCGTTGATGGCGGTCGATTATTAAAATAAATTATTACAAAATGAAAATCATAGACCTTTCAGTAACTATTTCAGAAAAGATAAAAGAGCCACTTCCTACCAAAATCGTCTATGAAGACCATAAAGAAGGGGCAAAAAAAATGGGTGGAAAACTCTTTGAAGGCTTGACCGATGTGTTTATTGATGGTAACGGCCCTGCGGGTGAATTCTTGACCGTAACGAGTCATTGTGGTACACACGTCGATGCACCTTACCATTATTTTCCGACTTCTGAGGGGAAACCAGCCCGTACGATTGATGAAATGCCGTTAGAATGGTTTTTTCAAGATGGCGTTGTGCTTGATTTTACCGATAAACCCGATGGCTATATGTTTGAGCCAGAGGATTTACAGGAAAAATTGGATGCTATTGGCTATAAGTTGAAACCATTGGATATTGTGCTAATTCGTTGCGATGCCGACAAACGTATTCATGATGATGATTTCGTAAAAATTCACGTAGGAGCATCGGCAAAAGCCACGCATTGGCTTATTGACCAGGGCATTAAAGTGATGGGGACTGACGGCTGGGGTTGGGATATTCCGTTGCATATTCAAGCAGCAGATTTCAGAGAAAATCCTCGCCCAGGCATTATCTGGCAAGCGCACTATGTAGGTATCGAAAAAGAATACTGTCAAATCGAAAAACTGGCAAATCTTGACCAATTGCCGCCGTTTGGCTTCAAAGTAGCTTGTTTCCCTGCCAAAATCGAAAAAGCAAGTGCTGGTTGGACCAGGGCGGTAGCAATCATCGAAAATTAGTGATAAACGATGAGTGATTAGTAAAACTCATTTGTAGGATTTTCAACAGTAATTAGTCGTCAATCGGATCAATCCTAAACCGTAAGTTAAAATATCATGGTTAAAAAAATATTGGTGGTCGGAGCTGGCATTGGAGGGCAGTCAGTGGCTATCGGTCTTAAAAAGGCAGGTTTTGACGTGGATGTCGTCGAAATCCATAAAGAATTTAACGTTTATGGCGTCGGTATTATTCAGCAAGCTAATGCACTTCGGGCGTTAGATGCTATCGGAGTAGCCGACGAGGCCATGCGGAGAGGCTCACCTTATGGTAAAGTGAAACTTTGTTTGCCTCACGGCAACTCGCCGTTTGGCGTTCAGATTGGCGAAGCAGGAACGCCACCGATTGGTCGTTTTCCGAGCCATAATGGTATTTCTCGTAAAATCTTGCACGATGTACTTTTTGAAGAAGCCCAGAAAGTGGGGTTGAAATACCGAATGGGAGTAACCGTTGACTCAATTGATAATCAGCCTGATATAGCCAATGTTGCTTTCTCAGATGGTACTTCAGGAAGCTACGATATTGTCATTGCCGCCGATGGAGTCAACTCTAAAGTACGTAAGCTCATTTTTGGTGAGTTCAAATCTACTTACGTAGGGCTGTCCGTTTGGAGATATGCTTTCAAACGACCCGCGAGTTTGGATACGGGCTATATTTTCTTTAATAAAAAACACAAGCTGGGAGTCATTCCGATGACTGCTGAGTTGTGTTATATTTTCCTTAATTCGGCGGAAGGAGATAATCCGAGTATTCCTGAAGACCAATTGGTAGAAAGGTTGAAAAGCTACATGTCGGCTTATCCGATTCCAATCGTGCAGGAACTTATTCCACAAGTTACGGATGCTAAATTGGTCAATTATCGCACGCTTGAAACCCTCAAAATGCCTGCTCCTTGGTACAAAAACCGAGTTGTGGTTTTGGGAGATGCTGCGCACACAACCATTCCGCAGTTGGGCTCGGGGGCGGCGTTAGCCATCGAAGACGCCGTTGTTTTGATTGAAGAATTGCAAAAGGAAGGCTCGGTAGAAGAAGCCTTTGAACAATACATGACCCGCCGCTACAACCGCTGTAAAATGGTGGTAGATGTTTCGGAGACGCTCGGCGCTTGGGAGTTGCTCGAATACAACGACCAACCTTTGCCCGAAGGGGCAAACATGGGAATGCTTATGGGTAAAACAGGCATGGCGTTGACGGAAGAGATATAAATTATGAGATATTTAATCATATTTTTTATCCTTTTTTTGGGGTGTAGTCAAGAGAAAAAAGACAGCAATTCGCCCACAAAAATAGCTTGGATGTTTTCCGAAAGCCTTAACAATGCCCAAGAAAATAGTAAATTATTTGGCAGCGATAGCCTAGAAATGGTTTCGAGTGCGGAGACCGATTTTTTTATCGAACCTGGGAAACCACCTTATAATATAGCAAATGCTCCGCTGCTTTTGATGCCTGTTGACAATTCAAAGCCGTTTACGTTTTCTATCAAAGTAAAACCAACGCACCTTGTAAAATATGATGCAGGAATGGCCTTTTTGTATGTAAACGATTCAGAATGGCTTAAATTGGCTTTTGAAGTAGATGAACGAATGACTGGAAGAATCGTAACCGTAAAAACAAAAGCGTTTTCGGATGATAATAACCACGACGCTATTCCTGCAAAATCGGTTTACTTAAAGATTTCATCCGATACCAAAGTCGTAGGTTTTTACTATTCACTTGATGCCAAAACTTGGCAATTGGTGAGGGTTTTCAAAAATGAATATGGCGAAAATCTGAAAATTGGCATTGGCACACAATCGCCCGCTGGCAAAGGAAATAAATCTATTTTCTCCGAATTTCAATTCTCCGAAACCAGCGTAAAAGATTTCCGAATGGGTATTTAAACTATTTAGAAACAAAAATCAAAATGAAACTCGTAACATTTTTAGATAAAAATCAAGAAAGTCGCATCGGTTGGTTGGTAGGCGAAAGCGTAGTTGATATGCGTTTGGCCAGTGAAAAATTGCCGACGGATATGCTCACTTTTATTGATAATCACGAAACCTATTTTGACATTATCAAAACTTTGGGCGAAGTTGAGCCACACTACACTTTGGCAGAAGTAAAACTTCTAGCACCGTTGCCCAATCCACGTAGTTTCCGTGATTACATCGGTTTTGAGATGCACATGCAGAACGCCTCTCGTTCATTCGGACATAAAATTGGCCCTGCTTGGTACGATATGCCCATTTTTTATTTTACCAATCACCAAGCCATTTATGGCCCTGAGGCCGAAATCAAACGTCCAACCAAGGAGACGAAGCTCGATATTGAGTTAGAATTAGCTTGTATCATCGGCAAAAAAGGGAAAGATATTAAAGCCGCCGATGCTCGTCCGTATATTTTTGGATATACCATTTTTAACGACTGGACAGCCCGTGCGATTCAAAAAGTTGAAATGGAAATTCCGTTGGGGCCGCACAAAGGCAAAGATTTTGCCAATGCCATTGGCCCTTACATCGTCACAGCCGATGAAATGGAGCAATACCGCGTTCCGTTTGATCCCACGGTTTTTCAAGAACCCATCAGCGTACCAAAAGTAGCGGGTGATAGACTGAACCTGAAAATGACGTCTCGTATCAACGGTCAGACGGTTTGCGAAGGAAACTACAAAACATCGTACTATAATTTCGAGCAAATGATTGAGCGGGCTTCCGAAAACAACGTCACCCTCATGCCAGGCGATATTCTTGGCTCAGGAACGTTGGGTTGGGGTAGTTTGATTGAGAACAATTTTAGCGTTCATCGCTCCCTCGAACCTGGCGATGTGGTTGAGCTGGAAATTGAAGGGATTGGTATTTTAAGAAATAAGGTAGTGTCCTAATCGCGCGCAACTGATTGATTTTGCATAAACTTCCTCTTTTTTTGCCCATTTTTCTTGCCCATGTTAAATTAGCTTTGTGTAAAAATATATTGAAAAAATACCAAAGTTTAACTTTCATAAAAAGCAATGAAAAAAATAACGTTTGCCTTTGTCACTCTCGTAGTTACCACTTCTGTTTTTGCTCAATTTCCGCAGCGAACGCCAACCCCTAATGATACTTTAAAATCCGTTAGGCAATTGAATGATGGTAAAGTAAAGTTCAGTATTTATGCCCCTAAAGCTTCGGAAGTAACGGTTTCGGGCGATTTTCCAAATGGCTTTCCTGCTGCTAAGCTGCAAAAAGACGAAGTAGGAGTGTGGTCGTTTACGACGGCAACTAGCGTGTCTCCTAATGTCTATACGTACGATTTTAACGTGGATGGACTGAAGGTATTTGACCCCAAAAATGCCCAGTACAAAGAATCAAACAGTGGTTTTTCAAACCTTTTTGAAGTAAAGGGGGCTGAAAATGATTTCCAAACGCTCAAGGACGTACCGCACGGAAAAGTTGAAAAAGTACTCTATAAATCAACGGCTTTAGATGGGGCTTCGCGGCGATTGCACGTGTATTTACCCCCCAACTACGACGAAATTAGCAAGAAAGAAAAACTGCCCGTGTTGTATTTATTTCACGGTGGGGGAGACAATGATGCTTCTTGGACGACGATTGGGCGGGCCAATTTGATTTTGGACAACCTCTACGCCCAAGGAAAACTCAAGCCAATGATTGTGGTGATGCCCGCAGGACATACGCACATCCAAGGCTTTTTTATGGGGGCAGGTGCGCAGCAAGATCCTTTCTGCCGTGACATGATTCAAGATGTGATTCCTTTTGTGGAAAAAACGTACCCCGTTTCCAACAAACGCGAACACCGTGCCATTGCGGGACTTTCGATGGGAGGCATTCAGGCCATCAATTTAGCACTTTGGCATCCCGATTTGTTTTCGCAAGTGTTTCCAATGAGTACGGGCTATTTTCCCAATGCCATTGCCGAAATCAAAGAAAAATACAGTGATGTGATGCGCAATAAAACCATTAATTCTTTTAAAAACTTTAAGATTTACATGGGAGGTGAAGCCGACATCGCGTACCAAAATAATTTGAACATGATGAAAATGTTCGATGAGTTTGGCATCAAATATACCTACGAAAACGGCGGGGGAGCACATACTTTTTTGGCTTGGCGCCAAAATCTAAAAGACTTTGCCCCGCTGTTGTTTAAATGATAAATAAGGCTAAACAAATCACTGCGATGAACTTGGCCGCCCTACCTCATAGGCTCCTGTTCCTGTGAGGTTTTTTTATACCCGAAATCACCCTAAAACCTATTCTCGATGAACACTCCAACTGAACAAGGTATTTCCACGACGTCCAAAAAAGGATTATTTACCTACGAAAACGGCATCGTCTTAGTAATGGCGCTGACCTTCGGTTGCCTTTTCTTTGACCGCCTCGCGCTTAATTTTTTAATGCCCTATGTTGCCAAAGATCTTCAACTCAACAACACCCAAATCGGCCTTTTGGCGGGGGCATTGTCGTTGGCATGGGCTTTTTCGAGTTTTTTCTCTACCGCTTGGGCCGAAACCAACAACAAAAAGAAGGTCGTTTTTGTCATTGCCGTTTTTGTATTTTCGATTTGCTCGTTTGGTTCAGGTTTGGCCACTTCGTTCGTAACCTTGCTTTTGGCTCGGCTACTCATGGGTTTGGCTGAAGGCCCCGTTATTCCATTGGCCCAAAATTTTGTTGAGCGCGAGTCTTCACCGCACCGCCTCGGGGTGAATGCAGGAATTTTACAAGGAATGGGTTCGGCACTGTTTGGGTCTATTTTAGCGCCCGTGGTTTTAGTTCAAATTGCCGAAAACGTGGGATGGCGCAATGCTTTTTACATTGCAGGGGCGCCAGGGTTACTTTTGGGGCTGATTGCATGGGTGTATGTCAAAAAATCAACCGCAGCAAGCACACAAATCAAAGAAACGTCCACGCTCAATCTTTCTGAGTTACTACAATACAACAACGTTAAATGGGGCATTCCTGTGGCCTGCTGTGTGTTTGGTTGGTGGTTTGCTACGCTACCTTTTATTTCCAATTATTTCGTCAATGCCCAAGGCATGAGTGCCGACGAAATGGGGAAAACGATGGGGTTGTTAGGGGTTTCAGGTTTGTTTTCTTCCATTCTTGTACCTGGTCTCTCGGATAAAATAGGGCGAAAAAAAGTGATTCTATTTTTTTGTGGAGTAGGTGCTTGTTACCCTTTTGCCGTCTATTTTTTAGCTGGTTCGGGGGCGCATTTGCCCGTTATGTTTCTCACCTATTTTATGATGGGGCTCATTCCATTGGTTGCGGCTGTCGTTCCTTCTGAGGCAGTCCCCGAACATCTCAAAGCCAAAGCCATCGGGTTGATAACTGGCATTGCCGAAATTGTGGGGGGCGTCCTCGTTCCTGCTTTGGCGGGTTTACTTTCTGACGCTGTTGACCCCTCTGCTTTCCTGTGGATTGCGGCAAGTTTGGCATTAGTAGGGCTTGCTTTTTCAACGAAACTGAAGTAAAAATTAACCTAAATTTTTATTGTCTAAAAAAAAGACAATATCAGGTAAGTACAGGATGATTTCTGTATAAAAGAAGTATTTTTTTGTACTTATAAAAGTAGAAATGCTTCTTTTACCCAAAATATCATTAGTGCTTGCCTACAATTATGCTTCGACATTCCGTAATTCTGAAATTAAAACCCTCGCTGACCAGCTACGAGAAACAGGCGTTTTTCAAGGCGGTTGATTCCCTCGCTACGCTCCCAAATGTTCAAAAGTTTGAGGTGCTAAAACAGATAAGCCCCAAAAATAACTTTGAGTACGGGATTTCGATGGAGTTTGAGACTCAAGAACAATATGATTTTTATACAAATCATCCAGAACACGAGGCTTTTGTGCAGAATTACTGGCTAAAATCTGTGGACGATTTCTTAGAAATAGATTATCAAAAAATAACCAAATAAGTGGGCTTCCTTGATTTAAACATGGCGATAACCAATGAATATACACTGAAATGAAAGAGATGTCTCAATTACCGACCCGTAACGTTGTAAAATTGACAATACTTCTGATGTATTGTTTTTCATTAATGTCATTTGCTCAAAGCAAACGAGGAAAAGCGGCTTCAGTCGATTGGAAACTGGGTGTGGCGCTCTATACCTTTAGTACCATGTCGTTTCCTGAGCAGTTGGCGTATGCAGACAGTGCCTCTTTGAAATATGTCGAAGGGTTTGTTTTTGCAAAAGCGGGTAAAGAGTTAAAAGATAGTGTGTTGTTTAAGCTTTCTCCTGCAGGAATTCAGACATTAAAGAAAAGAATAGCCGACCAGGGGCTTAAAATGGAATCCATTTATATCGTAGGAGGAAAAACGGTAGCCGATTGGAAACGAGACTTCGATATCGCAAAAGCCTTTGGGGTAAAATACGTGACGGGAGAGCCGCCTCGAAATCTGTGGGATAGCGTGGATAGTTTGGCGGGAGTCTATGGGATAAAAGTGGCTTTGCACAACCACTGGAATGGAAACAGTATTTATTGGCATCCCGATTCGGTATTGGTGGCCTTGAAAGGTCATCCCAATTTTGGGGCTTGCCCCGACCTTGGGCACTATCCCAAATCGGGAATAAATCCTGTGTTGGCCTTAAAGAAATTGCACGGAAAAATCATTGGGATTCACCTCAAAGATATCGCGGAATACAACAACAACAAACTCCAAGACGTACCCGTGGGCACAGGTGTGGTGGATTTCCCAGCGGTTTTTGATGAGCTAAAACAACAACGTTATAAAGGCTATGTGATGTTTGAACGAGATACGAAAGAAAAGCCCAATAATCTTGCATCGTTGAAACAAATGGTTGACTATTATTATAAAACGTTAGCCATACCCCGTTGAGGTAGGCAGCTACTGTGCCCCCTTTTTTACCAACAACTCTAATTGAATGAGAATGAAAACTAAAATTCAATCTGTTTTAGTCTTGCTACTCGCGTCGAGTGTAGGAAGTTATGCCCAAGACAAGACCCAGTTTCAGACCCCACCAAACTCTGCTAAACCTCGCGTTTGGTGGCATTGGATGAACGGAAATATATCTAAAGAAGGAATTCAAAAAGATTTGGAATGGATGGAGCGTGTGGGTATCGGTGGTTTTCAAAATTTCGATGCCAACTTATTTACGCCCGTTGTGGTGCCAAAGAAACTTGTTTTTATGACGCCCGACTGGAAAGATGCCTTTAAGTTTACCACTCAGTTTGCTGACCAAAAAGGGCTTGAAATGGCCATTGCGGGTTCGCCAGGCTGGAGCGTAACGGGCGGTCCTTGGGTAAAGCCCGAAGATGCCATGAAAAAATACGTTTGGACCGAAACTCGGATTGAGGGTGGAAAACCTTTTTCGGGGAAATTACCGCGTCCGTCGGATGTGACGGGGAAATATCAAAATGTGGAGATTGGAGCAGGGGGGCTGACGGGGGGCTTTGTGGGTGAAAAACCTAATTTTTATCAAGATGCGTTGGTGATTGCGTACCGACTGCCCAGTTCGGAAAAAACGTTAACGGAATTAGCTCCCAAAGTAAGTTCGAGTGGAGGAAGTTTTGCGCTGAAAGAGTTGACAGATACCGATTTAAATAAGGCTACGTTATTGCCTCCCATGGCGGTGGGGCAAGAGATGTGGCTTCAGTACGAATTTGAAACCCCGCAAACGTTTAAAGCATTTTCCTTGGCAGGCGCCAACGAGGGTGCATTGTCGGAGTTTCGGGGAAATCCTGAAAACCGAACGTTGAAAGTAAGCGACGACGGCGTGAATTTTCGTGAAATTGCCAAAGTGTCAGGAAGTACGGTTCCTTACAATACCGTAGCCATTCCTTCGACCACGGCGAAATATTGGCGGATGTGTTGGAAAACCCTTGCGCCTGCTCCCAATATGTTTGCTGCTATGGCAGGTCGCCCTGCCGAAGAGCCTAAGCCTGAAGGGGTTCACGTGGCCGAGTTTGTGTTGCACAGCAGCAGCCGTATTGATCAGTTAGAGGACAAAGCGGGTTTTACGCCTTGGAAAGAAAGCAGCCCCCTAACCCCCAATGGGGGAATAAGTACCGATGTCATTTACCCCAATGATATTATTGATATAACCGATAAAATGCTCCCTGATGGTACACTCAATTGGGAAGCCCCCATTGGGGGTTGGGAGCTGATTCGTCTTGGTTATTCCCTTACGGGTCGTCAAAATCACCCAGCTTCTCCCGAAGCAACTGGTTTAGAGGTAGATAAGTTGGATAAAGAGGCCGTTCGTCGTTATATCAATACCTATCTGGATATGTACAAAGACGCCACGGGAGGCTTGATGGGAGCTAAAGGGCTAAATTACATGGTGTTGGATAGCTACGAAGCGGGACACATGAATTGGACCAAAGGTTTTCCTGAGGAGTTCAAAAAACGTCGTGGGTATGACCTTCGTCGGTGGGTACCTGTGTTGACGGGCAGAATCGTGACATCGTTGGAAGCAAGTGAGAAGTTTTTGTGGGATTTTCGTAAAACGATTGGCGAAATGATTGCCGAAAACCACTACGACGTGATTGGAGAAGAGTTGAAGAAACGCGGTATGAAACGTTATACCGAATCCCACGAGGGAGGACGGATTTATTTGGCCGACGGCATGGATGTAAAACGCAATTCTGACATCCCAATGTCGGCTATGTGGACGCCAGGGAGTTTGGCAGGAGGAAACGATGAGGAGGTGCGGAGCGAGGCGGATATTCGTGAATCGGCTTCAGTAGCCAATATTTATGGAAAACCCATCGTGGCAGCGGAATCAATGACGTCGGTGGGAAAACCTTTTCAAGAATATCCTGAAAAATTGAAACGTACTGCTGATTTAGAAATGGCGTCGGGCTTAAACCGTTTTGTGATTCACACTTCCGTGCACCAACCACTTGATGACAAAAAACCAGGATTTTCACTTGGACCTTTTGGACAATATTTTACCCGACAAGAGACGTGGGCGGAAGCGGGAGGCAAAGCATGGATGTCGTATCTGGGGCGTAGTTGTTATTTGCTTCAACAAGGCCGTAACGTCGCGGATATTTTGTACTATTACGGTGAAAACAACAACGTGACGTGGGTTAGTCGTGAAAAATTGCCCTCAATTCCAGCGGGTTATGAATTTGATTACGTCAATTCTTTCGCACTATTAAATGCCATTAAGGCGCAAAATGGTAAACTCGTTGCGCAAAGTGGCAATACGTACAGCGTGTTGGTATTGGATGAATCGGCGAAGCTGATGACCTTGCCTGTTTTGAAAAAAATTCGTGATTTGGTCAAAGCAGGGGTAAAAGTAGTAGGAGAAAAACCGCTAAAATCGCCAAGTTTGGCCGATAATGAAACGGAATTTCAGTCGATTGTGAATGAAATATGGCCGTCGGTTACTACCACCGTCACCGTCCCCACAACGCCAGACGTAATTATTTCCAAAACGTCCAACAAAATCCTTTTCCGCCATCGAGAAATTTCCCCCATTGGGTCGGACCGCCGCGCGGGGCAGGGGGCTGATATTTACTGGTTAAATAACCGTAGCGACAAGCCTGCCAATGCCGAAGTAAGTTTCCGCGTCACGGGCAAAGTACCAGAAATATGGAACCCACAAACGGGCAAAGTCGAAAAAGTGAGTTACCAAATAAAGGATGGACGCACGATTGTTCCTTTGAAACTTGAATCGTGGGATGCGTTTTTTATTGTTTTCGAGGATAAAGCCACGGCAAATAGCTATACCAAGTCTGCTACCAAAGAAATGCCCCTGAGCCAAATGGTAGGAGCATGGAAAGTGAGCATTGCGGGTAAAAACGTAACAATGGATAAATTGGCATCATGGAGCGAAAGCACAGATGCTGACATTAAATATTTTTCAGGTACGGCCACGTACAACAATAATTTTCAAATAAATACCCCCATTGGGCGGTCCGCCGATGCGGGCAAGGGGGCTGTTATCCTTGATTTGGGTGAGGTTAAAAACATCGCGGAGGTCATTGTGAACGGTAAAAACGTAGGAACCGTTTGGAAAAAACCGTATAAAATCGACATTACCTCGGCGGTGAAAGAAGGCGATAATACCCTTCAAATCAATGTTACCAATAACTGGGTCAACCGCCTTGTGGGGGATGCGCAGCCCGATGTAAAGCAAAAAACGACCTTCACGACCATGCCGTTTTACCGAAAAGATTCACCTTTGGTTCCCTCAGGTTTAATCGGGGATGTGAAGGTCTTGCAAGTGAAATAATAGAAACAATGAACGAAAAGTAAGAGGCGGAGCAACCCGCCTTTTATATTGGAAAAACTTTGCCAAACCTACCTGAATATGAACTTGTCACGCGTTATCTTTTGCTTTTTATTACTGATTCAAACGGGTCTTGCCTTTGGCCAGAAACCCAACCCGATGATAAAATTCTTTCCTCAGGGTACAGTTTTGCACGGAAATATCCCCTACAACAACGATACTTTGTCTAAACACCTGCTGGACATTTATTTGCCCCCAAACCCTAAAAGTAAAATGCCGTTGGTGGTTTGGGTTCATGGCGGTGGATGGTTGGTCAACGACAAGTATGCTGATATGGGTTATATGAAAGCTACCATTTCGGAGCTTCTAAACAGCGGATTTGCGTTGGCGTCCATCGATTATCGTTTTGCTTCGCAAGCTGTTTTTCCTGCACTTATTCAGGACTGCAACCGTGCCATTTCATTTTTGTACGACAATGCCGCCCAATATGGGTACGACAAAAATCGTATCGCTTTGATGGGCTTTTCGGCGGGGGGGCATTTGGCTTCGTTGATGGCCTTGTCTAAAAACAATAAAGTGGAATCGTTTTTTATGCCAAATACCTCTAAATCGTTTACGTTTAAAGCAGTTGTTGATTTTTATGGTCCTTCAGAATTAGCTTCCCTAAATTCGAGTGAAAATCCCAAAGCCAACGAAGGCATTTTGTTAGGTGCAGCGCCCATTGACCGTCCTGATTTGGCGAAAATTGCCAGTCCAGTTACGTATGTTGACAAAAATGATCCACCGTTTTTAATCATTCACGGTGAAAAAGACGAAAGTGTGCCCAATCGGCAATCAAAACTGCTGAACGGTTGGTTGAAATCGGTCGGTGTTCAAAGCGATTTAATCATTGTCAAAGACGCCCCACATTTTGGCGTGATGTTCGACGCCCCCGAAATTCGTTCACGAATCCTGAGCTTTCTAAAAGAAACCCTGAAACCATGAAGTTTGCCCAAAAATCTTGCTTGTTGGCGCTTATTTTGCTTCATTATCAAGCAATTGCGCAGTTGAGCGTCTCAAAACTAACCTGCGAATACATGGACAATCCGACGGTGGTGGATGAAAAACAGCCGAGGTTGTCGTGGGTAAATCTTGCCCAAAAAAACGAAAGAGGCCAAAAACAAACGGCCTACCAAATTCGGGTAGCCTCTAGTCCTGCCGCGCTCGAAAAACCTGATTTTTGGGACAGTGGAAAAACGAACAGCGAGGTTTCCAATCGAGTACGTTATGAAGGAAAAGCGCTCGCATCGCGTGACAATTGTTTTTGGCAAGTACGGGTATGGGACAAAAACGGAAAGCCTTCGGCTTGGAGTTCGGTAGGGCAGTGGCGCATGGGGTTGTTGAACCCCACCGACTGGAAAGCCGAGTGGATAGGCGCCCCTTGGCAAGGGGAAGAGGCACTTCCCAAGCCTCCAGGTGGCCCCAACGAACGCACCAAGCTGCTGCCACCACCCGCACCTTTGTTGCGTAAAAGCTTGATAATTAATAAGAAAGTCAAACAAGCCGTAGTTTATACGACAGGCTTGGGTTATTTTGAGATGTATGCCAATGGGCAAAAAGTATCTAATGATTTATTGGTTCCTAACCAAACCAATTACGACAAACGCCCGTCGTTACCGAAAGCCTACATTTCACTGCCCGACGAGTTTCGCGATTACCAAGTGATGTACCTAGCTTACGATTTGACCCATCTTTTAAAACAGGGGAAAAACGCCATTGGGGCGATTCTTGGCAATGGGTTTTACAATGCACCTAAATTTTGGACCGCCTCGTACGGCTCGCCCCGATTTATTGCGCAGCTGCACCTGACCTACCAAGATGGGAGCGAAGAGGTGATTGTGTCGGATACTTCGTGGAAAGCAGCCAAATCGGCCATTCAATCTGATTTGGTATTTGACGGGGAAATATACGATTCGCGCGAGGAGCAGCCCGATTGGTGCCAGCCCACCTTCGATGACTCGCGCTGGGCATCGGCCATCAAACGCCGTACTCCTCATGGTCGCTTGGTGGCGCATACGTCGCCTACCGATAAGATTACCAAGGTATTACAGCCCATTTCGGTTCAAAAACTGCCGAACGGAAATTACAAGGTAAATTTTGCCGAAGAGATATCGGGCTGGGTACGGCTCAAAAATGTATCAGCGCCTGCGGGTCATTCCATCAAAATGACCTTCAATGCCAACGTATATTCGGGAGAGAATACCTTCATTTTCAACGGTCAAAAATCCCAAACCTACGCTCCTCGGTTCAATTGGTTTGTATTTAGCGGCGTCGAAATCAGCAATTGGTACTGCGAACTTAAACCTGAAAACATCCAAGCCGAGGCTGTCAACACAGACGTGAAGGAAAACGCCGTTTTTGAAACCTCCAATACGCTCTTCAATCAAATTAATCACATTTGGCGGCGTAGTCAAATGGACAATATGCACGGTGGTATCGCCTCCGATTGTCCCCACCGTGAGCGTTCTCCCTATACAGGCGATGCGCAAGTAGCATGTCACACCGTTATGCACAATTTTGACGCCCGTGCTTTTTACAAAAAATGGCTCAATGACATGCTTTCGGCACAAATCCCCGCCACGGGCTATATTCCCAACGGCGCCCCTTGGCAACCTGGATGCGGAGGAGGCGTGGCGTGGGGCGCGGCCATCCACGTGATTCCTTGGGAGTTTTACCAACACTACGGCGATGTCGAGCTATTGAAGGAAAATTACGAAGGGATGACGGGCTACATGAAGTACATGAAAACGTGGGTCAACGACGAAGGAATCATGTTTTCGCAACGGACGGGCAACGACGGCAAGCCCTTGCAATGGTGGAATTTGGGCGACTGGGCAGGGTTGAAAGGAAAACTCCCACCTGATGCGCTGGTGCATACGTTTTACTATTGGTTGTGCGCTGACATTACGGCCAAAACGGCCCAAATTTTGGGGAAACCTCAGGAGGCTTTAACCTACCGAGCCGTGGCCGAAAACACCAAAAAGGTGTTTATTTCAAAATTTTATGATGCTCAGAAAGGAACTTTTGGCAAGTACGGCGCCAATATTTTTGCGCTTAAAATGGGACTGGAAGGGGCACAATACCAAGCTGTTGTCGCATCGTTAAAAAACGACATTGCGGAAGCCGATGGGCATCTTGACACGGGTATTTTTGGCACGCGTTACTTTTTTGAAGTATTGGCCGAAAATGGGCTCAACGACTTGGCTTACAACGCCCTCAACAAAAAAACGTTCCCAAGTTTTGGGCATTGGATTGAGCTTGGGAGCACCACCACCCGTGAGTTTTGGGACGAAGACGGTTCGCACAATCACCCCATGTACGGGGGAGGGTTAAGTTGGTTGTATCGACACTTAGCGGGCATGAAAACCGACGAAAAAGCAACGGGGTATAAGCACATTCTATTTCAACCCATGCCTGTGAAAGAACTGTCCTTTGTCAAGTATTCGACAGAATCCAACTTTGGAAAAGCGGGAATAGAATGGCGTCAAAACAAAGGCTTTGAAATGTTGCTGGACGTACCCGTTGGAAGCACCGCGACGGTGCATTTCCCCAAGGGAGCTAATCGTAAAATCACCGAAAACAACCTCGATATCATACGCCTCAAGTCAGTTTCCAACCTTCGTGTCGAAGGCGATGACGTGGTGTTTGAGCTTGAGAGCGGTAATTATCATTTCAAAGCGAAGTGATAGGAAAGGGTTTCCGTGCGTCCTATCATCATTTTTGTTTTATAGCCAGCGAAATGTGTAACAAAAATAGTACATTTCGCTGGCTATAAAATTATTTACAGCGAAATGTATAATAAAAATACCACATTTCGCTGGCTATAAATCGTTTAGTCTTTCCTAAACCGATACAAATACGGGGCTTTGTTGGCAGCTCCCGTAAACTTCTTTTCGAGACGTTCGAGTACGTCCAAGGAAAGAATCATTTTTTGAAAGTTGGTACGAACAAAGCTTTTTCCACTGATGGCTTCATAAACATCCTGCACTTCTTTCATTGTGAAGGTGTCGGGCAAAAGATTAAACGCATTGATTTTTTCATCAATATGGCTTTGGAGCGTTTTTAGGGCTTCATTGATAATTTCTTCGTGATCCATAATCATTTGTGGCAAGTCATGAATACCGTACCATTCAATTGACTCATCCAAGTCTGTTTTTTGTGGAACAACTTTATTCATGTCCACCAAAGCATAGTAACCCACGGACAGGAAGCGCTTGGTAAACCAATCGTATTCGGTGGCGTGACTTGCGCTTTTTTCGCCAAGCTTGTCAAAATTTTGCTGAATCAGTTTATCTAAAAACGCTTTACTACTTCTATTGGCCCGACCAAATACCTTGAATTGTTCCAAGTAAATAGATTCTATGCCCGTTCGTTCTCGTAAAATACGTTGTGCGGCGTTATCCATATCTTCGTCCTGAAATACAAACCCGCTGGGTAAGGCCCAAAAATCACCCTTGAAATTGATTTTTGGGATTAATACTTGTAACTGCTGCTCCGAATACCCAAAAATGACGCAATCGATGGACACTTGTGGGATGTAATTTTGTTGACTGAGGCTCTTCATATCTTCTATTTATTCCTCAAATGAAGGTTTTGGGGGAATCGTACTGCAAAGATATATTTTTGAATAAAAATTATTGTATAAAAAATATACAATAGAAAATTTATTCAATACCTTTGTTCTGTTAATCACCCAAAATGTAGTTTGTAGCCTTGTAAATCCTTACGTTGATGCAAAAAAATCAGTGGTACGTACTTACGATTATTCTCACTTGTTTGACTTTCGGTGTCAACGGTCAGTCCTCACTTCATTTGAAAGACCTGAAAATGGTTGGCAAAGTGGACGAACGGTACCAGTCGTTTAATGTAGAAATGTGCGAAGTGATTGGTGGCGACTTTTGGATTCCTTACAATCTGATTGATTCTGTTCGGAAAACCACCAACAAAAAGGGGATTGACGCTTTAAAATGGAAAATCGAACCGATTAATTTATACGAAAAGAAACTTCGCAACTTGGCATCGGCCTTGGGGCCAACGTATGTTAGGGTAAGCGGCACGTGGGCAAACGCTGTTTATTTTCAGAGTAACGATGATGTGACATTAACTCAGCCACCTGCGGGTTTTAAAAATGTACTGACCCGTCGGCAGTGGAAAGGAGTCCTTGACTTTTGTAAAAGTGTGAATGGAAAATTGGTCACGTCCTTTCCCATTAGCGACGGAATGTACGACAAAGAGGGCAACTGGAACCCAACCCAAGTAAAATCTATTCTTGCATACACGCGGGCAGTAGGAGGGGAGATCGCAGCAGCAGAGCTGTTCAACGAACCTTCACATGCGTCGCACGGGGATGCACCTAAAGGGTACAACGGAGCACGATTCGCCAATGATTTGGCCGCATTCAAGGCGTTTGCATCCCAAGAAGCTCCCAAAATGAAAATTATTGGCCCAGGTTCTACTGGGGAAGGCATATTGCCATCGGGGTTGGATTTGTCGGTGGACGAACTGCTGTCGGCAACCCCAAATCCTACGTTCGATATATTTACGTACCATTATTACGGCACTGTGTCAAGACGCTGTATGGGAGGTCAAAAGCCTGAAAATGCCCTTTCTGCTGAGTGGTTGAGCCGCACAGAAAAAGGATTTGCTTTTTACCAAAATGCCCGCGACAAATACATCCCCAATGCACCCATTTGGTGTACCGAAACCGCCGAGTCTGCCTGTGGCGGAAATCCGTGGGCGGCGACCTACTTGGATACCTTTCGGTATTTGGAACAACTAGGCCGATTGGCTAAAAAGGGAGTGCAAGTAGTTATGCACAATACCCTTGCACGCAGCGAATATGCGCTGCTCGACCACGATACGCACAATCCGCGCCCTAATTACTGGGCGGCGTTGTTATGGGGAAAATTCATGGGAACTGACGTATATGAAGTAGCGAACACCGAAGCTGGCGTGGATATTTTTGTCCATAGTTTAAAAAACAAACCAAATGGACGGTCAGTACTGGTTATTAATACCAACGACAACGAAACTGCGGTGACGATTCCAGTGGGTGCAACTCACTATTTGTTAACCGCCGATGAGTTGATGACCAAAAAAGTGAAGCTTAACGGGCAGGAATTGAAGCTAACTGCCAACGACGAGGTACCTACTTTGAAAGGGCAAAAGGTAAAAGCGGGGAAAGTGGCATTGCCTGCGCACAGTATTTTATTTCTCACGTTTGAGAAAATGTAGCCTTGGTCAGACGGTAGTCAGACCACAACTTTTACCTGTCTGACTACCGTCTGACAGTTGTTTAAAATATACACTAAACAACCGTGGCGACGTACAAACGCAAACAAAATGAAAAAAGTAAGTCTGTTTTTTATCGTACTTTTCTTGGGAATGATTACGAAAGGGTTTTCTCAAACGACATCTCCCACCGATTTTTTTGCTGGAAAATGGGAAATTGCATTGACTGGAACGCCCATGGGTGATATTAAATTTGTAACAAATCTTGTCCGTAAAGAGGGAAAACTAACGGGAGATTTGGCCAGAGCAGGGGAGCCAAATGCCCAAAAGCGTTTAATCACTAAAATTGAAGAAACCGATAAAACATTGAAAATCTATTTTGAATCTTCGCAAGGAGGAGAAATCTCAATTGATTTGGAGAAAGTAGATGACAATAACTTCAAAGGGAAATTGATGGATTTTGACGCTACGGCAAAGAGAATAAAGGATTAAGATATGCAGTTAGCTAACAAAATAATCGTCGTGACGGGTGCTGGAAGTGGTATGGGTCGCGAAATGACTCTGCAATTGCTAAAGAAAAACGCAAAAGTAGTAGGCGTTGATATTCACGAAAATGCCTTAGTCGAAACTCAGAAATTAGCAGGTGTAGGCGATGACTGTTTTAAAGGCTTCCAACTCGATATCAGCAACAAAGAAAAAGTGGAGGCTTTACCCGCTGCCGTGATTGCCCATTTTGGTTCAGTTGACGGCCTCATCAATAATGCGGGTATTATTCAGAAATTTATTCCTGTAAATGAGCTTTCGTACGAAGACATTCAGCGGGTAATGAATGTGAATTTCTACGGGATGGTTTATTTGACCAAATCTTTTTTACCACATTTCCTGACGCGCCCAGAGGCTCATATTGTCAATATTTCGAGTATGGGTGGGTTTATTCCGTTTCCAGGACAAACCATTTACGGTGCGGCCAAAGCCGCCGTGAAATTGTTTACGGAAGGATTGTATGCCGAACTCAAAGAGACAAACGTTAAAGTAACGGTCGTACATCCTGGCGCTATTGCGACAAACATCACCGAAAATTCAGGTTTGGGAAAACCTAAAGGCGACCCCGCCACACAAACTAAAATGGCTTTGCCCGCCCCCAAAGCCGCAGCACTCATCCTTCGAGCTATAGAAAAAAACAGCTACCGCATTACCGTCGGAAAAGATGCGACCATTTTGGATATTCTTTATCGCCTTAATCCACGATTTGCAACGAATTTTATTCGGAAAATGATGAAGAAAGCGGTAGGTAATATGTAGAGAATGGCCTTATTTCCTAAACCGATACAAATACGGTGCTTTATTCTGCGCTCCCGTAAATTTCTTTTCGAGGCGTTCGAGCACGTTAAGATCGAGCATTTTCTTTTGGAAATTGTTGCGGGCAAAAGGTTTGTCATACACCGCCTCGTACAATTCTTGCACTTCACGCATGGTGAACGTTTCGGGTAAGAGATTGAAGCCAATGAGCTTTTGGTCAAGGTTTTGGCGGAGAGCTTCCAGCGCGGCATCGACCATTTCGTTGTGGTCCATAATCATCTTAGGCAACTCTTTTACATTGTACCAACCCACGGAAGCATCAAGCATTCCTCTGCGAGGGCTTACTTTGTTGATGTCCACCAAGGCGTAATAGCCAATCGAAACAAAGCGCTTGGAGAGCCATTGGAAGCTACTTTCGTCTAAAATCCCTTTATCAAGCCATTCTTCCTTCATGTTATTAAAACCCTCAAAGATTTCGTGGTTGATGCGGGTTGGTTCCCCAAAAACCCGATATTGTTCTAGGTAAATATCAGTGAGTCCAGTGCGCTCTTCCAAAATGCGTTGAGCCGCCAAGTCAATGCTTTCTTCTTGCTTGATAAATCCCCCAGGCAAAGTCCAAACGGCATGAGGAAGGTCAACTTTAGAAACTAACACCTTTAATTCTAACTCCTGATAACCAAAAATAACACAGTCGATAGATAGTTGGCGAATAAAATGTTCTTCGTCGAATAACTTCATGGGGCGTGGTTTTAGGAATTAGTAAATTTCAAATTAGGGATAAATACACAAACTAAGCATGAAAGTTACACTTTTGACAGGCTTCCGAGTGATATGCGGCTATAAAAAGCTCATTTTCATTTATCACTGTATTTTACCGCTTGTAAAATATAACTCTTCAAAGACAAAATAATGCAAAAATTATTGTCTTTAAAATAGACAATAAAAATTTTTATTCTATACCTTTGTTGTGTGATACATCTAACACATTCGCAACCAGTACTTCTATTCGCCTAAAAAATTACCTCAATGAAAAAAATCATCAAAATTGTACTGGGAGTCATCGTTGGCTTGGTGGTACTCTTGAGCGCCGTGGCGGGAATATTCATTTACAAGGTTAAAAACGGATTTCCTGTGTCTTACGAGACCGAAGCGCCCCAAATCACGTTTCCAACGGATAAGCCTGCCATCCTGCTTTTTTCAAAAACGACAGGATTTCGTCACGGAGCGTCAATTGATGCTTCAAAGCCTGTGATTGCTGACTTGGCCCAGAAAAACAACTGGTATTTGTATGAAACGGAAGAAGGAGGGGTGTTTAACGCTGAACAGCTTGCGAAATTCAGCGTGGTTGTGTTTAACAATTCGACGGGCGAGGTCATTAATGACGAGCAAAAACGAGTGCTGGAACAGTACGTTGAGAACGGTGGCAGCCTGATGGGGATTCACGGTGCTGGTGACGACTCTCACCACTGGGATTGGTACGAAAAGCATTTGTTGGGGGCGAAGTTTTCGCATCACCCTCTCGACCCACAGTTTCAAATGGCCGATATTTTACTTGATACGCCCAAAGACAGCCTCTTCAGTACACTTGTACCCAAATGGTCTAATTCGGACGAGTGGTACGTATTTTTTGAAAATCCCCGCAAAAAGGGCTTCAATATCGTATATACCATCAATGGCGAAAGTATCAATCCGAGCGGAAATATGCTGTTTGTGTCCACCAAAAACTTTGGCATGGGCAAAGACCACCCCGTGGCTTGGTACAAACAAACGGGCAAAGGCAAGACTTTTTACACCTCGATGGGACACAACGAAACCGCTTGGCAGAACACCAATTTTGTAAAGTTGATTGAAACGGCTTTGCAGTGGAGCGCAAAAAAACAACCTCAATAAAAATTTAACCTATCAGTAACGTTTTAATTATTGTACTAATTTATGAAACAAGTAGCTAGTAAGGGTAAGTGGGTGTTTGCAAAAGCGGCGGTGATGTTGCTTAGTGCATCTCACTTGATGGCTCAAGCCCCAAAGGCCAGTGAGGCGAAGGAAAAAGCCGCTAAAGTAACGGACGTGAAAGAGGTGCGCCCCGAAGAAAACCGTTTTACCAAGGTGGTATTGGAAGAAAAATTGGATGAACCAATGGAGTTGACCGTCCTCGATAAAGACAGGGTGTTGTTTATCCAACGTAAAGGGGAAATTCGCCTGTACAACAACAAAACCAAACAGCTGAAGACTATTGCCAAACTTCCTGTTAGTTTAAAATATGTCAATCGAGAAGGGAAAGAATCGGTGGCGGAAGATGGCGTTTTGGGGTTAGGCAAAGACCCTAATTTTGCTCAAAATCAGTGGATTTACTTGTACTACTCGTCAACAAAAGGTTCTTACAATGTGCTTTCTCGCTTTACGATGAAAGGAGACGAGTTGTTGTTGGATTCGGAAAAAGAAATGTTGAAAGTCGAAACTCAGCGCGAAGAATGTTGCCACACGGGTGGTTCTATCGACTGGGACAAGGCTGGTAATATGTACCTTTCGACGGGCGATAATACCAACCCTCACGCTTCAAACGGATACAGTCCAAGCGACGAACGTCCAGGCCGCAGCCCTTGGGATGCCCAAAAGTCAAGTGCCAATACCAACGATTTGCGAGGTAAAATCCTCAGAATTAAACCCCAAGCGGACGGGACTTACACGATTCCAGAAGGGAACCTTTTTAGCCCCCCAGCCCCCAATGGGGGAGCTAAGGGGTGGTCGGCCACAAATGTTCCCCCATCGGGGGATAGGGGGCTAACCCGCCCTGAAATTTATACGATGGGTCACCGTAACCCATTCCGTATTTCGGTTGATCAAAAAACGGGCAAGTTGTATTGGGGAGACGTAGGCCCTGATGCTTCTAAACCAGACCCCAATCGCGGGGCGGCAGGTACGTGCGAGTTTGGACAGGCATCAAGTGCTGGAAACTACGGTTGGCCGCATTTTGTGGGCAACAACCAGCCGTACAACAAATTTAATTTTGACACCAAACAATCGGGTGAAAAGTGGGATGTATTTAAGCCAGTAAACAACTCACCCAACAACACAGGATTAGTACAGCTGCCTCCAGCGCAAGGAGCAATGATTTGGTACAGCTACGCCAAAAGCGAAGAGTTTCCGCTGTTGGGGGCGGGTGGTTGTAATCCCATGGCTGGACCCGTATATAACAAAGACAGATTTGCCAAAGCTGAACGCGCATTTCCGAGCTACTACGATGGTAAGTTTTTTGCCTACGAGTGGATGAGAGGTTGGGTTATGGCGGTAAGTTTTGATAAAGATGGAAACTACGCGTCGATGGAGCCATTTATGCCAAGTTATAAATTTAGTAATCCAATGGACATGGAGTTTGCCGATAATGGTGACTTGTACATGCTTGAATACGGTTCGGGTTGGTTTACGGCCAACGACGACGCGCGCCTGATACGTATAGAGTATAACGGTGGAAATCGGAAGCCAAAAATTGAAATGGCCGCCAACCAAATGGGGGGTGCTGTGCCGTTCAACTTGAAACTTTCTTCAAAAGGAACGTCGGATGCAGACGGTGATGTGTTGAAATACACGTGGAAAATTACCTCAAAGGCTGGGTTTAGTAAAATTGTGACGGCTCAGGATGCCAACGTGACTCTTGCTAAAGCAGGCGTTTACAAAGCCACTTTGACGGTTGATGATGGAAAAGGCGGCGTGAATTCGCAGTCAATGGAAATTACGGCTGGAAACGAGCCTCCAGTGTTGAGCCTCGACATGCCCAAAAGCAACAAGTCGTTTTACGTTTCCAATAAACCGTTTAACTACGACATCAAAGTCAATGACAAAGAAGATGGTTCGTTGGGGAAAGGCATCGAAGCCGAAAATGTGGCAGTGAGTATCGATTATCTTGCCGAAGGCTTCGACAAAAACATGATTGCCATGGGGCACCGTTCGGCGGATGCCAATGCCTTGGTAGCGACGGGTAAAAAACTCATCCAAGCCAGCGATTGTATGGCGTGCCATAGTGTCGATAAAAAATCAATTGGCCCTACTTACCGTGACGTAGCCAAGAAATATAAAGGTGACAACGCGGCATTGGAGCGCTTGACCAAGAAAGTAATCTCAGGAGGAAGTGGTGTGTGGGGAGAAACGGCCATGGCTGGACACCCACAACTTTCTACGGGCGATGCATCAGAAATGGTGAAGTATATTTTGAGTATTTCCGATGAAAAACCAAAGTCATTGCCAGTAAACGGTACTTACCTTGCCAAAGCCCCTGCGTCGGATAAAAGCAAAGGAGTATATATTGTTCGGGCAGCGTACGAAGATCAAGGGGCAAACGGCGTACCTGCGCTACGCTCTGAGCAAACCTTCTACCTTCGTAACTCGAAAGTGGACCCACATACGTTTGACGAATACAACGAGGTAAATAAGATGTCGTTTGGAGGAAATAACCTAGCAATTCCTTCAAAATCAGGGGCTTATTTGGGTATGAAAGAGGTCGATTTAGAAGGGGTGTCTGAAGTAATCATGTTGGCGTCAGCGCCTAAACCTCAGGTAAATGCGGCGGGTGGATTGGTTGAGTTACGCCTTGATTCGCCTACGGGGAAATTGATTGGTAAATCGGAGTTTTTGGAGCCTTCAGACAAAATGGATTTTGCCCCAAAAGTGCTTAAAATTCCAATTGCTGAGCCTGTCAATGACCGTAAATTACATAATGTATATGCCGTATTCCAAAATCCAAAGGCCGATGTCGCCACGCTGATGGTTGTGTCGGGAGCGGAGTTTAAACTACCAAGTATAGAAGCGGTGGAGGTAGAGCAACCTAAAGAAGCAGCGGCACCAGCCGACTTTTATGCGGGTAGCTGGGAGACGACCGTGATTGGTACGCCGCAGGGTGACGCCGTTATGTTGTTGAACCTTGAACGAAAAGATGGCAAACTGACGGGGACGATTAAGCCAAAAACGGGCGATATTCCCGCCGAAACGCTTGAAAAAGTAGAAGAAGTTGACGGTAAAATCATGATTTACTTCAAAATGTCTGGTTTTAATATCAACGTAAACCTTGAAAAAGTGGACGCTGACAATTTGAAGGGGTCAATGATGGGTATGTTTACCACCAAAGCAACACGTAGAAAGTAACATCAATTTAAACTCAAACTCAAATACAATGAAAAAAGCAATCGTATTGATTCTCGCACTCGTGGGTGGTATCGTATCAGAAAGTGCTGCACAGGCCGATTATTGGGTGGGCAAATGGGAGTTTTTTGTCAAAGAGACTCCTCAAGGCGACGTGAAAATGACGGGAAATTTGGTGCGAAAAGACGGGAAGTTGACGGGCGACTTGACGCCAATTACTAGCCAAGCGACCGAAAAAATTGCCATTAGCTCGATTGAAGAAAGTGCGGATAAAATCGTATTATTTTTCTCGGCGGCTGGGTACGATTTGAATTTAGCCCTCAATAAAGTTGACGGAGATAACCTCAAAGGATTGTTGGCTGATTCGTTTGAAGCATCGGGAAAACGACTAAAAAGCAATGATTTCTTCGCAGGAAAGTGGGAAATTGTCGTTGTAGGTACTCCAAATGGTGACGCTAAGTTTACTACTGAGCTTGTTCGTAAAGAAGGTAAATTGGCAGGCGATTTGAAAATGACGGCGGGAGATGCCAAAGAAACAATACCTGCGAAAGTGGAAGAAGCTGATGGCAAAATTACCCTTTACTTCTCTGCTCAGGGGTACGACGTCAACGTTGAATTAAACAAAGTGGACGACGATAACCTCAAAGGCACGCTGATGAATATGTTTGAAGCGAAGGCAAAACGGGTGAAGTAACTAGCGTAAATAATTTTTAAAAAGCTGTCGCCGAAACTTTTCTCTCGGTGACAGCTTTTTATGTTTAAATAGGCTAAGAAAGTACAGAATTTCCGATGGAGTCTTTAAAAATACAATACTGTAAATAATTGTTTGCTTGAAGGTCTTGGTAGGTCATTTTAAACTCCAATTGATTGAGTACAAATTGAGTAATTGAAATCGTTTTTAAGGTATTATTTCTATTCATTTTTAAGTCGTTTTTGGGGTCACCACTTCCGCCGTGATGATGAAAATCTATTACTTTTTGGGGAACAATGGCTTGTTGCTTAAATTCATCAAACCATTGTTCGCGGGCGTTGATAATGTCAGGAGAATAAAGTGTAACGGAAGACCAAATACGCGGCAAAGTGGCATCGAGTAAAGTAGAAAAAAGATGGGTGCCGTTCCAGCGTAGTTCGGTGAGGGTGAGGTCTGTTGTACTTTCAATGATAACCAACGTAAACGGTTCAATTCCTTCAAAATCATACTGTTGGGTAAAATTATTGACATCCAGAAAGGTAAAAAAATCCAGTACTACCTTTCCCCGACTTTGTTTGTAAGGAGGCTGCGGAACGTGTTTTTCAAAGCCGCCATTGAGTAAGCACAAGGTAAAATCGCCGCTGCTGGCAATCCACGTGCCACCACCTTTGGGGTCTTTTGGAAAAAAAACTTGCTGCCCTCCGATGTGGTATTTTTTGGGAGGAATGGCGGGTTTGCGCGACACGGCTTCGTCACGATTGGAGGTGAGAATAAAGCCGTTTTCTTGGTATGGAAAGTAAGTTAAAACGCACATTTGTAATTCAAAAAAAGGGTTAATGACTAACTGACAATTCTTGCTGGTGACGAATGGTAGAATAAGCTACTCCAAAATCAGAATCAATTTGTATATGTTTGAAATTCACTTGAATACCTACTCGAATTAAGGCAAAATGATGAATAGAATGTTCGACCATATACACCAATTCACGCATAAAATTAGTCTCAATGATTTCAAAGTTTTCATCGTCAAAATTTACTTTTAACTGGATAGGAAGATGCCCTTCTGAAGTATTATTAATAAGGTGAGAAATCTCCCCAATAAGTTGCAAAGTATAACCTAAATTGGTTTCAATGAGCAGGTTTCTTTTTCGGGCATCGTAGTTGATAATTCCCGTTGAAAATCCTTCAAACAAACACTGAAAAAATTCGACGGTATGCCTTACGTGTTGCCCAATACTGCTTCCGTTCAAAACGGGTAGTTTTTGGGTATATTCGTCGGTGGTTAACTGCGAAAGCAGACCGTGTAGTTGCTTTAGAACGGCAAAAGAGGCGTTGATTGTCATCTTATTGTTGCACATTTAATGTAATAGAAATGGTAGCTACATCGCCCAAAAGCGAACTTTTTTCCCCGATTTCGTACTCCACTCGGTTGAGTTGAAACGTACTTTTCATTTGGGCAGTGGTGCCGTTTTGAACGAATGAAAAGGGAATTTTTATGACTTTGGTCGTTTTCTTTAGCGTGAGGCTAAACGTACCTACGTAATCATTTTCTTTTAACCCTTTCTCAAACTTCTGCGAAACCATCGTTATTTTTGGGTACTTTTCTACGTCAAAATACTCGTCACTTCTCAAGGTTTTGTCTCTTATTTTGAGGTCAGTGTCAATTGTTTTTGCGTCAATGCTCGCTTTGATGGTGGCGCTGGAGAGTTCTTTTGGGTCAAAAACGACCGCTCCCACAAATCCTTTAAAAGAGCCATCGGCAGTAGCACCCAATGCGTGTTTTATTTTGAAAGTGATTGAGGCAGAGGTCGGTTTCCAAACCTGTGCTTGAGAAGTCAAGGCCAGTAAAAGCATTGCCCCAAAAAATAGTTTTTTTACTGAGGTTAAAAGCATACAAGAAAAATTTTAGAAAAGTGAATAGGAAACGGCCAAAAACGGTAGAAGTGTTTTGTGCCTAAATCGGTCGTTTTCAAAAGTTAAAAGACGTTCGGCTTTGTATTCTAAAAATTGAAAACTTGCCCCACCCCGAATCGCAAAACGTTTGTTGACCCAATAACGGGCATACAGTTCTGAATTTAAGCTGCCAATGTCGCTATCGCTTATCAACAATAAATTAAAAGAAGTAGGTTTGGCACTTTGGAGGCTACCGTTGAGCGATTTTGACTCGCTGGCAACGAACTTTCCTGATTGTTTACCACCAAATGAAATTCCAAAGGCATCAATGTTAAAACCTACGTCTAATTTTGGGAAACTGTATTGGAGCGTAATCGTACTATTTAAACTTCCAACCGCCGTTTTTGTTAGCTGTAAAGTGTCAATGTTACTTAAAATGTTTTCTGTAAATAAAGCCACAATACTTTGTGAGCCAGACGTCAGATTAGCAGGAGCAGTAAGGTAGTTTTGTTGCCCGCTAAAAAAAGCATTGAACCGAACGCCCCAACCTATTTTAAAACGCTTAGATTTTCCAATACCGTAGAGCTGTTGGAACGACGCCGAAGGTGATACGCCCGACCCAAACGCCGTAGCAAAATCGACGTTGGTTTGTTTTTTGGGAAAGTTGTATTGCGCCGATAACGACGTACTTATGAGAAGAAATGCTAGTATTTTTTTCATGTTTTGATATTTTTTTGAGCAGGTTGTGAGAGGTCTGAAATGCACTTTACTTTAATTTGGCAGCGCCAAACAAAACTGAAAATTGTTTGCACCAAATCAGTACATAATTTTGTTTTTGAAGGTTGGCATTCACAGGAATGGCAACCGAACTATTACCGTTTTTAACCTCGTTTGTTACTTGGATAAAGTTGCTAACTGATTTGTCTTCAGCGAGATAAATTCGTAGGTCAGGGCCAGCGTCGGTTTTGAAATTTTCAAAAACCAACGTACGTTTTTTGTCTTTGTCTTCGTAAACTCGCACTGTGCCCGATGTAGTATGAACTGCGCTTTCAAACATACCTTGGTAAAGGAGCGATTGGCCCGTGGCATCGAACGTGCTGGGATTCATCATCATTACCGTTCCGACGGGTGTCGTTGGGGTATTAGTTTGAACAGAAACGGTTTCTTGTTGACACGAAACCAAAGCGAGAGCAAGTGAGATAATTGTCAGTGTAGTTTTCATGATTATTTGTTTTTATGTTACAAATATCACCGTTACCACTGACGTGAATTGTCGGCTAGACGACCTATTGAACGTTTTTTAGGCTACTTTTTTTAGAATTATTTCCGTACGAGAATAATCCAAAATTCCTTGTTCTTTCAATTCATTAAAAAGCTGAGTGACCGTCTGGCGAGTGCTACAAATCAAACTCGCGATGTCTTGATGCGTAAGGTAATTTTTTAGGATAATTTCGTCAGAATTGTCCATTCCTTCTTTGGAAGCCCACTCCTCCAAAAAGCTTTTGAAACGTGTCCGAACGTCCTTAAACATTAGATTGGCGTACCTATTTTGAAGGCGTTTAAAACGAAAACCCATCCACTTGGTATAAGAGAGGCTTAGCTGAGGATTTTTCTCCAACATTTTTTCAAAATCATCCATTTTAAAACTGCAACAAATCACGCTTTCAGAAACAGCAATGGCGTACTCATCAGATTGAGATTCGGTCAGGGTAAATTCCCCAAAAATATCTCCTTTTTGAAGCACATCTTTGACAACCTCATTGCCTTTATCGTCGATTTCAACAATTTTCAACGTCCCTTTTTTTAGAAAATACACGCGGGTATTTTCGTCGTGTGAAAACAAAATGATTTCTCCTTTCTTGGCCGATTTGAAATTGGAAATCATACAAATGGATTTTAATTCGGAAGAAGAAAGGACGCTGAAAAGCTTATGGTCGCGCAAATACCAGTATTTCGTATCGAGGTTCATGGGAAGGTCAAGAATAGTCTAAGCCAATATACAAACTCTAATTAGTATCAACAACATTTAGATTAAATGCGTTTTTACAATTCCCCAAACTTCGCCCAAGGGCAGGGGTGCAACTCCGCTTTTTTGGTTGATGATACTAATGACCGCGCTTCGTTTCCAGTGCCAGCACAAATCACGGTAGGCTTTCCAAAGCCGATAGCTTGGGTCATAAATGTGCCCAGGGTCGGAACTGACGCCGTTTAATTCCATGATTTTTATGTTTTTTCCACGGTACAAATCGTCCAAACTGGCAACTTTCAAATCGAACCTTCCGTAATAAAATCCCGAAAAGTCTTTGCTAACATCGTTAAAAACAGCATTCAATCGGCTGTTAATTAGGTGATTAACATTGACGAATTTGGTGCCTCGACAGTGGTTTCCAATGGGTTCCAACAAACGAATTTCATCTTTGGCGGGGGTTGTGTCCAGTTGATTTCCCAATTTGGCAGAAAGCGCCTCTAGCTGAAATCGGGCACGGTTTGATTTATCGATTAATTCCCGAACCGTTGAACTCCCATCGCCTACCACCTTCAAAAACTCCTTCATGGTTAGGGAGGATACGCTTCCCGTTTCTTCATTGGGCAACCGACTGAAAAGCACCCCCAACTCAATGGGATAGTCAATAAATTCCTGAAGAATGTACGCATCATTGGCTTGGATATGATAGACTTCCAATTGACCGATGTTCTCAATCTTCGCCACATTTGTCCCTCTTTCGCCAATGTTTGGTTTGGCAATGATAGGAAATTGTAAGTGGTTGTTTTTTAATAGTTTAAGGGTTTCTTCAAAGGGGGTTTTGTGAGCGATAAACACAGTGGTGGGTAAATACTCAGGGTTGATTTTGCGGAGAATGTCAATTTTACTTTCTCCATAAAATCCTCCCGCTTCTATTCCAGGATTGACGGCAGTAAAATAGGTTAGAGAACGCGATTTGAGGGCCAAATAAAGCCAATACGGAGCCATTGGCAGGTAAAAAAGCCACCAAGGCCAGTATTCGTAGTTGAAAGTTTTGACTAGAAAAAGGGGGAGTTTCATGTTATTTGGCTGGAAGATACGTATGAATGAACTGTTGGGCTTGTTTACGATGTAAAACTTGAATGATGATGGAAAGTTTCAACACGATAATCGCCAAGATAAACAGTTGACCACCATCGCCTTGGGATTCAATGCCAATCACCAACAAGTGAGATGCAATCGCCCCCAGCATCAGCCCCATGGCTAAAAAACCTCCTAAAAACGCGGTTGAAGGGAGTAATAATAAAATGCCCGTCACCAATTCGAGCACGCCCGTTGCTATTCTTCCCCAAGGTTCAACCCCTAGTTTGGTAAACAACGCCACCGACTCAGGGTGTGCTGTAAATTTAAAATAAAGGGTTTGTAATAAAATGCCTGCGGCAATTATTCGTAAAATCCACGAGATGATTGCTGTCGTTTTCATGTTATTAATTGAGGTTTAGTGAAAAAATGAAGTCCAACTTTTATCAGCTTTGGACTTGAGGTTAGTTTCGTCTTTGTTCCATTTGGTCAAGGTATTGTTGGTCCAAGAGTGGTAAAAGAGGTACAGTTTACCGTTTATAATTTTAAACGTTTCGGGGTCCACTTCAACTTTTTCGCCCGTGGCACCCATGGCGTAGGCACACCAGCCGCCGTATTGGGGTTCGTATTTTTTTGGGTCTTTGACAAACAACTCTTTGTTGGCTGCACTAGAAAAACGGTAGGTAACTCCCTCAAAAACAGCACTAAGCTGCTTGCTTCCTTCTACTGATTTGTTTTGGGTAAAATACGCGACGGGGTCGTACCCCTGAATGGCTAACCCATTTTCAAGGTTAAATTGCTTTGAACGTAATGACGCCTGACTATATACGAATAAGGGAGCGACGAGCAGTAGGGGCAGGAAAAAATGCTTTGTTTTCATCGGAAGAATAGGATATAAATTAGTTGGCTTTGTTTAACGTTGGCCAGTATTCGTTGGCTTTTTGAATGCGGGTTGGAACATCTTTTGACCATAATTCTTTGACTTTTTTGCTGTAATTCAAATACAGTTTTTGGTCAACGATAGTCCAAGCGTTGGGGTCGGTGGGAGATTTGTGGTTTTCACTGACTCCGTAGGCGCAGTAACCGCCAAATTGGGGTACGTATTTTTCAGGGTTGGCCTTAAAAGCTTCCAAATTAGCTGAAGAGCTAAACAACCATTTGGCGTCGTTCCAAGTCCACGAATAAGCTTCTTGTCCCTCTACGGGTTTGCTTTCGGTAAAATAAGCGACGGGGTCGTAGCCGTTGATGGCGATGCCGTTTTTCTGAAAAATACCTTTGTCTTGGGCAAAACTAACGGCCGAAAACAAAACGAAAAGTAGGGCAAACTGGGCGATACGATTTTTCATTTGAATAGTAATTAAATGGTAAGACTTGATTGTTTGAATTAGAAAGTGCTGTTAGAGAGGGAGATAAGTCTCAATCTTGACACAAAGGTGCAAATACGTGAGGTAGCGAATTGTCGGTGAGCCGACAATCAGGCTAAGATTTTAAAAGTTTGGTACAAAGACATGCCGATAAAAAACAAACCGATCAGTTTATCCATCGGGTAGCGTTGTATCAGACGGAATAATGTGCTTTGATAACGTTGTGCCAAATACGCAAAGAGCACTAAAATGAGAAAAGCCCCTAAAGCTGCGCCAAACACAAAAGAAAATTTTGCCCCAAATGTGTCAAGGCTAAAATGAGAGTGGAGGTATATCAAGAAAACGACCCAAAACGGCAAGAGTTGGGGGTTGAGCAAACCACTCAAAAAGCCCTTTAATGCTTCCACAGGTTGGGCAGAGCGAATGGCAGCATTGCGTTGTACGGGAGTTTTGATAAAATTGTAAACACCCATAATGAGAAAAAAAGGAATAATTGCCACTTCAAGGGTTTGAAAAATAGATTGATGTTTTGCTAAAAAAACTTGACTTTGCAGGGCTACCAGCGTATAAATAATTTCGGGCAAAGCACCGCTGGCCGCGACCCAAACCCCCGTTTTGAAGTTGTGGGAAAGGGTGGCATTAACAACGGCCAAATTGACGGGGCCAGGATGAATAGAGCCCATAAAACTAATGAGCGCTGTCAGTGAAAGAATAGCAAGGGATTCGGACATACCTTTGTTGATTAATGAAACAAAGGTAGGGTTGTGCAAACTGACGAATTGTCGGTAGGCTGACATTTGGAGGAAAGTAATTTCGTCTTTGTTGATTGGGCTATGAGCAACCCTTCTCACGGTGAAGAGGGTTGCTAACAACCCGACGTGAAGTAGCAAGGCAAGGCTTTACAAAAATATAATCTTGACAAATACAAGCATAGTGTAAATTTGAGAAAAAGAACCAGCTATCCACCATGAAAAATGCAAAATTGCTTATCTTGTTACTTCTTTGTGTAGATGTAAAAATACGATTGAAGCAGATGCTTTCACTTATGCTTCTTGGCGGAAGGTTGCGGAGATTGGTTCTGGCGTGGAAGAAATTGTAGTTGAAGTTAGAAATGTTAATGATATTTAAGAGTTTATGCCATGCAGAAGTGGATTAAAATCTATTATTCTATAGTTGTTGTGTGTATTTTGCTTTATGTACTACATCTATTATTTATTGAGTTAATATTTGTTTTGTTTTCTGGCTCACCCAATTTTCCTATTAATCGTTACGAGTTTTTGTACCATGAAGTGATTCCTAAAGCGGTTTCTAGTGTACTCTGCATTAAGGAGATTTTTTCAAAGATAAAAGGTATTATTTTTTTTGTAAAAAAAGAGAGAACTAAAGAATAAGACTTTAGTTGGATGTTGTGAGCAACCTTTCCAACAGTGATAAGGGTTTCCCAAAACCCGACGCCTGCACTTATTTTTGTAGGATTAAAAGGGTTATAAACAACGCATTCAATCCAAAGGAAGCCAGTAAATTGAGCCACATCGTATTTTTAAAGTTGGCTTGTGATGCGTCGAGCCACGTTTTACGAAACCAATTCAGAAAAAATACGAGGGTGGGAGCGGTGAGTACGATGAAAAGAAGAAAGTGCTGAAGCGGTAAATACACCCAAAAACCGAGGGCGGTCAAGGAGTAAATGCTGGCAGTAAAAAAGAAAGTACCCCGAATCCCCAACAGCAGACTCAAGGTTCGGTCGCCGCGTTTGGCGTCTTCTTCGTGCTGATAAATTTGCGTCATGGGGTACACTGCCCACAGCATCATCGAACTCAAAATGGCAGGGAAAAGATTATTGGTCAATTCGCTATTTTCTTGTAAAACAGCTTGTTGGGTGCTGAGATAAACAAAAAAGCCTTGAAAAAGACCAACGATAAACCAGCTCAACAGCGGGTACTTTTTGAGTCGAATGCTGGTATGACTGTACGATTTAGAAACCAATCCATACACCAAAACGGCCAATGCAAAAACAGTTCCTATGAAAAAATAACTGAGGACAATGGCCAAAATATCCATCGCCCAAGCGACCGAAAAAAGCGCTTTATCCACGGCGGGTGGTTTTTCGAGGCCACCGATGCTGCCCTCGTCTTTGTCGAAATAGCTGTTGTAGGCATTGCTGGCGGGATACACCAACACATGCCAAATCATAAACACCCAACAAGCTTTCGTGACGTCGAAATGTGACGATTGGCTGAGAGCAAACCAATAAACGGGCATCAAAAACAACGAAAATGGCAAACGAAGATGTAGAAGAATGGCTCTGGGCGTCATGTTGAGGGAGAGGGTTAGAAAGGTTGCCCGTGGGTCAGACGGATTAAATTTTTGATGATAAAAGGAAAAGGCCGAAGCGTTCGCAGCAACAATTCCGTTTGAAATTCGCTGCCAAATTGGGCTTGAATTTGCCGCCCTACCCACAACCGCCGCCTGAAATGCTGGTTCCAATCGCGCACAAACTGGGTTTCTAATTCGTTTCGAGAAATTATTCCATTGGTATATTTGTCTATCCATTCAAACGCAATTTTGGAAGTGTGCAAAGCCATGCTCATGCCATTGCCGCAGAGGGGCGTAATCATCCCTGCCGCATCGCCGAGTAACAACACGTGGTTTTCGACCAAGCTTTTGGGTTCAAAACTAACCTGAGAAATGGTGATGGGTTCGGAAAACAAAAAGTCAGCATTGGTAAAAATTGATTTCAAATAAGGATTCCGAAAGAGCACTTGTTCTTGCATTTGCTCCAGTTTATTGCCCGATTTTTTGAGGTTTTGAGCGGTTGTGAGGTAGCAAAGGCAGTATTTGTCTTCCTCAATGGCCGAAATGCCGCAGTAGCCGTCCACAAAATTATGCAGGGCAATTTTGTCTTTGGGGAAGTTGGTCTGAATGTGGTATTTGACCCCAATGTAATTGTTGAGTCGTGTTTCTTGGCTTTGCACAAAAGGACGTTTCCAAGCCACGTCGAGGTTTGATTTTTTGCCAAAACTCCCCACGCAGCAATCCACTTCCCACGTTTGCTGGTTGGCTACAATGACAAACGAATCGGTTGCTGTCAAGTAGTCAATCTTGCTAACGGTATGTTTTTCTAATACCTGAACACCTACCGAGCGGGCAAGGAGGGCCAGTTCGTGGTCGAGTTGGTAGCGACTTAATCCAAACCCACCCAAGGGCAGAGTTTCCGTCACTGTTGTCCCTTTAGGCGAGGAGATTTCGAGGCGTTTGATGGTAGGCAAGTTCCATTCGGAAAGCGGAATGCCCAAGCGTTGAAGAAAATCGTACGATTCAAGGCTGATGTATTCGCCACAAACACGGTGGAAAGGGTAGGTGTTTTTTTCAAACAGCACAACTTCAAAACCCTTTTGGGCTGCTTGAATGGCCAAACTTAGTCCCGCCAACCCACCTCCAACGATGCCTAATCTATGTTTGCGCATGTTTGACAACAATTAAAAACCGAAACGCCCACTGCCAACGTATAGTGTATTGCGTAATACCTGCCTTGATAAGTAACGTTTCCCATTCCGAGCGGGTAAAACCACGCTTGACCGAAAGCGGCGCGTCATTTTTAACCAAATAAGAGCGGGAGAAAAGCTGCGTCAATAATTTTATTGAATAGTACGCCAACGGGTGACGGTGTAAATCAGCGATAAAGAAACCTTGGGTTGAATTTTTGTGCATCCATTGCAGCATATCCACCAACTGTTCGTCGGTAAAGTGATGACAAAAGAGCGAATTAAAAAGAAGGTTGGGCGTTTTATGAAAGATAGCTTTTTGATAATCAGCTGTTTGGAAACGAATTGAAGGGTTGTGGCTGCGAGCGTAGGTGGTACAATCGCGCTTCAAATCCACTCCTTCAAGGACAAAGTCGGGGTATTTTGAACGAATCGCTCCGAGGTTGTCGCCGCCTCCTGAGCCGATTTCAACCACGTAGAGGGAGGGGACTTTCTTGGCAAATTTTGAGATACCATTCAACACCACTCTATGACCACCAAGCAATGAGTTGATGATTTTGAGTTCTTTCAGGTTTTGAAACAAATCGCCCGAAGGGATGTCGTCGGCATCCAGCAGTTCGGGTGTATAGGAGCGTTTTGTGAAGTTTATCATGCCAACATCATGCTTTCCATGGTGATACCAGGCCCAAAGGCAACCGCAAACGTATTTCCGTCATTGTTGGTGGAAAATAGCTTTTTTAGCACAAAAAGTATCGTCACCGACGACATATTTCCGTAGTTTCTTAACACCTCAAACGAAGTGTCGCTTGCTGAACTTTCTAACTTCATGGCCCGTTGAATTGCCTCCAAAATGCTTTTTCCGCCAGGGTGAATGGCCCAGTTGGTGATTTTGTTAAGCGTTAAGTTATTGCTGGATAGGGCGTTGAGAATCATTTTTTGAATCGAAGCCTCCAGTAATTTTGGTACCTCGTTGCTTAATTTCATCAAAAAACCGTGCTCAGATATTTTCCATGACATGTCGTTTTTTCCCTCCAATACCACTTCCGAATAAAACCCTTCGATGCGTTTTCCGTGGGGGCGATTGCTGACGATGCAAGCGGCGGCTCCGTCGGAAAAAAGTAAGTTGGAAGTTTGTGTATCCATTGACTTTCCTTTTTGAAAATGTAAGGTACACAACTCGGTACAAACCACTAAAACTTGAGCGTTGGCCTCGGCGCGGCAAAAAGCATCGGCCAATTTTAACGCGTGAATGGCTGCGTAACAGCCCATAAAATTGACCGAATTTCGGACTATTGTTGGAGATAAATCCAACGATTCCATCAACTGAATGTCTAACCCAGGTGCCATCAAACCCGTACAACTTACCGTAATAAGGTGCGTAAATGTGGCCAGACTTTCGGTAAAATGAAGGTCTTCAATGGCTGCTTGCGCTAGGGTCAGGGCGTGCGTCTCAAAGAAACTCATGCGTTGCGAAACGCTAGGAAATGGCTCTAAATCAGCGGTTTTTGGGTAGAATTGGTAGCCGTCTTTAGAACTGCTGTAGTCGGGTAATACCGAATGACGAAAAGAAATGCCGCTTCGATGATACATCAATGACAATCGACGTGCTTCGTCTTCCAAATAGGTTTCGGCCGATAGCATAAACCTCAAAATGTCGGTTTGTTGGTGCTTGAAAGCAGGCACAGCCGTACCGATGGCATTAATATAGGGCATGTAATTATTTTCGAGTTAATTGATTGCGCAAAGTAAGCAGTTTGGCATGTTACCAAATGTCGCCCAAACGACACATAACGGCTTAATTTACTATATTAACTAGAAATAGGCGAAGGAGTTTAAGAAAATCATTTCCCTTGCCAACCCCAAGGCTTCCAGTCTAAAACAATAGGTTTGGCAAGATTGAATTTTATGGAGATATACCTGTCTGAACCGATGCGCCGTAGGTTATAGGTAAAGGTATCATCTTTTAACCCAACCCACCAAACATTTGTGGCAGCGGCTGGAAGCAATTGTGCTGTTTCTTCGTCGGCTGGAAACATCTGGATGTCTGTCTGACCCACATTCGGACTTTTGCCACCATACATAGTTACTTTGTCAGGGGTGCCATCTTGATGCCGATGGTCGTGTTTGAGCAGAATTTTATCTCCAATTAAAGTGAAAACCCAAGTCCGTGATTTGTCTTCACCTACATAAAATGGAATTTTGATGACATCGTTTTCGCAAGCCAGAACTTGCATTTTTAAAGTTTTTCCTTTAAAAGTTTCATTGTCAGCACCTTCTGTAATTTCACCTTCGTACGACTTTCCACAGTGCTTTTTAAGGTTTTCCCAAAAGACCAAACTGGGTATTTTATTTTGGGCAAGTGTGTTCGTAGCAATCAGCAACAGCACAAAAAACAAATAGTAGGACGATTTCTTTTGCATAATCGATGGAGAAAAATATGGGACTGGGATGTAAACTCTATTTCTCAAAAAGGTCTTTCTTAGAAAGCGGTATTGTTGTGTTTTTTATTACTACATTTTTAGCATTGTACTTCTCAATTTTATCCTTGTTGACTATAAATGCCCTGTGGATTTGAATAAATTTTGAGGAGGGTAATAATTCTAAAATTTGCGAAATAGTAGCGCGCGATTTATACGTTTTTTCATTGGTATAAAAGAGTAAATAATTTCCTTCTGAATTGATAAAATTAATGTCTTCAATGGGTAATTCAACTTTGTATTCGCCATCTTTTACCAAAATGGTAGGTTTGGGTTTGTCTTCCTTTGAAGATTTTATGATTGCCAATTCAATGGATGCTATCAAGTCGCTGTTTTTGAAGGGTTTGGTTAGGTAAGAGTAGGGAGATGTTGCAACGGCTTCGCTGATGACTTTGGCATTTTCGTAGGCAGTCAGATAGATAAATGGTACTTTTTGTTTGTTTTGAATGAGATTACCTAAGCTAATGCCATCCATTTCGCCATCGCCAAGATTGATGTCAAGAATAGCGAGGTCAACAAATTCCTTGTTGAGAATAGCCAAGGCTTCATCGGCATTTTTGGCTTCCAAAGTCTGATAACCATTTTCTTGAAGAACCTTTTTTGTGAGTCTTCTATTCAGAAAATCGTCTTCTACGATTAGTATTGTTTTTAAATTCATTGGCGAGCTCGTTAAAAGCACATTTTTAGTTCAAACCCTTTTTTGAGTTGTGTTTCCACTGTACCATTGAGTTGGTCAATCAGTCCTTTCGTGATTTCTATCCCAAGCCCTTTGGTTTGTACATTCTTAAAATCAAAGCCAAAGCCATTGTCAATGTAGTGAAGGCAATTCTTTTCTGAGTTTTTATCCTGCGCGATTTCGATATTAATGATGCCGTTTGGCTGGTTTTTGAAGGCGTGTTTCATGCTATTGCTGACCAACTCTACGATGATTAAGCCCAATGGCAGGGCTTTTGTGATAGACAAAGTCTCGATGTCACAAGTGACAAACAGGCCTACATTTTTACCTTTGATGTCATACGAATCTTTGACGAGTTCTGACAAATCAGTGACGTACCGTTTCAAGTCCACGTCATTGACACTTTCCGAAACATTCAATTTTTTATGGAGTAAAGCAATCGAATGAATCCGATTCTGATTGCTTCTGATTAAGTCGTCAATGTTGCTATGGCTCGCCGATTCTTTCTGGATTTCTAAGATACTGATCACATACTGTAAATTGTTTTTTACTCGGTGTTGCAGTTCAGAAAGGAGCACCTGTTTTTGCTCCATTGTTTTTTCGATTTCGTCTTTTTGAAGACTAATTTCTCGATTTTTATCTTTCAAAATTGCATTACTTTTCTGTTTTTGACGGTTGTTCCGAATCAAAATGAGGGTCAGAACCCCAAAAAAAGTAAGAAATCCAATGAGCGTATTTTGCCTGATAGAATAGTCGTATTCTTTTTTAGCTTCTATTAAATCTCGTTCACGCTGTTTGATGGTATTTACAATATTTTGCGTTTGAAAAATTCTAGAAGTCGTATAAAGGCTATCGTTAGAGGCATTTACAATTTTTAGATAGTCGATTGCCTTGGCTGGATTTTTTTGTTCGTAGATTTGAGCTAAAAGTTTGGCGGCGTTTATAGTAAGCACTAAGTTTTTGAATTGTCGGCCGCCTGCTAAGGCTTTTTCTGCATAAAAAATAGCGGAGTCGGGTTGGTTCATTGCCTGAAAAACCCCCGCTAAATCAACCGACTGTTCGGACTCTAAAAAAGGATTGCCAAATTTGTTTGAGAAACTAATCGCAGTTCTTAGGTAATGCAATGCCTGTGGGTAATTTTTGCGTTTTTTTTCTACCCTTCCCATCACGGCATTGGCATACGATACCTCTATAGGGATGTTCAATTTTCGACAGCTCGTATCTATTAGTTTGCCATAATACATGGCAGAGTCAAATTTATTTAGGTTTTCGTAAACCTCGCCAAGATTATGGTAAATCAGCCATTTTCCGTTATTGGGAAGCGATTCTATTTCGGGGTGGTTTTTGGCTTTTAATAACCATTCTAATCGGTGTTGGCTATCTTGTTGTTTTTCGTAAACGAGGGCTATTAAATTATAAAAAACAATTTCCAGCTTGGGGTATTTTGCTTGACTTACCTGCAAGCCTTCATACGCCGACTGCATACCGTTTTGCCAGTCACCCGTGATGGTTGAGACAAAGCTCAACGCTTGCAAAGAAACCAATTCGCCATACGTATAATTTAGCTTTCGGGCGAGGCGAATAGACTCCGTGGCATACACAACCGCTTGGCGAGGGTCTGTCATGGTATGATACCTGGCCAACTGCCATAAGCTAAGTACCCGATTGGTGTCATCAATAACCTCCGTCAAATTTTGTTTCAACCTATCTACCTCTTTTGTAGGCAGACTAAGCGGTTGAGCGAAGCCAGAGGTAGCCAAAGCCGTGATTAGTAAAAGTAATATTTTAATGAGTTGGCTCGGCATAATGGCTAAAGAACTTCCCGAAAGGGCTAACGCTTTCGGGAAGTTGATTTTATTTGTATTAATAAATCTTTCTGTAAACTTAACACAAAATTGTATTCATTTTAGTGGTTTACAGAAGTCTATTTACTAATCTTTCAGATCATAAAACTCCTTCACTGCATTATAATCAGCAAAATCTACTGCTGCTTTGCGGCCATTTCGGATGTCGTTGGCGGGGATAATCACTATACGAGTTGAAGCTGAAAGTGTGGCTGTCGAAGCTACTTTTCTATAAATATTTATTCCTGCGGTGTTTCCAGCAAAAGTAGTTTGTGTGTAGAATTCATGTTCAACTCCATTTGATGGAACAATACCAGGGATAGCATACCAACCATAAGAGGTTGCGTTATTTGGGGTGCCATCGGTTATATAGACTAATACAGCACTACTATTCATTATTGCAGTCGTGACATTGGAAGGGAAAACAAATTGTTGAGCTGAGCCTTTTGCTATCGCCCAAGTTTTGGCTGCGTATGAGATTTGAATCACGTTGGCATTGCCAGTTTGCCCCGCTGGGCCTGCGGGGCCGCTAGCACCAGTCGGTCCTGCTGGGCCTGCGGGACCAACAGGACCTTCTGGGCCTTCACAACTGGTAAACAATAAACTGCCGCATACTACAAGTACTGATAAAACGCCTGAAATAATGGATGATTTGTTCATACTAAAATGTGTGACTTTGTCGGAAATTTGATTGGTTGATAAAAGGTTGAAATTTTCAATTTAATACTAGCCGATAGGCAGTTTTGGGATAATTGTGGTTTTATTGTACTGGCACTAATCTCCACATTTGGCCCGAAACATTTTGAGTTTTATCCATAAATGCGTTGCCAGAATATACTGATTTATTATCAGGCTTATTTCCTTCTAAAGAAAAGTTATTGCCATGCAGCATCGTACGCAATCTATAGAGGTGGTCGCCGTTAGTGGCACTCACTAAATCCAATCGCCATAGCTGGCCTGTTACATCTTGAAAGTTATCCATAAAAGACCGACCGTCTTTCTCCCCCCCAGCAGTATTAGCTTCTAAACATTTACCATCGCCCTGATCTTTCGATTGTAAGCGATACCATCCTTTGTTTTTAGCATCCGGAACTAATTTCCACATGGTTCCAGTCGCACCTTTTTGCGAAGACATGAACGATGCGCCACTCATAACATTACTCGCTGAACCATTGCTTTCAAGAGATAGTGCATCGCCCGTGAATGCCGTTCGCAAATAATAATAGCCTTTATAATTAGGACTAAAAGAATGTCCTCTCTCTTGGGCATAGGATGTTAATGTAAGACCAATGAACAGAATCATTCCAAGGGTTTTTAAAGTTTTCATTTTTGAGGGTTCTTAGTAAATTTTGCCTACTCTAAATCAGCATTTTCGGCTTCCTGCTTGGTTGTTATGTAGCAAACCTACTTGCCTCATTAATGCCTGCAAAATTTCTGGGATATAAGTCGGATTTTAGGGATAGAAAGTGGGGTTTTGCAATTCCCCCTCAAAAGTCCATAGACAGTTATATAAACATGGTAAGACCTTTCTTCTGTTTGATTTTTGTAAGTTTTGGTTTGAAAACCGTTTAGCGATGGGCAGAGATGAAATTACTTTTGCAACATCAAACTATCAATAAATCAAGTACATGCGTTTTCAATTGTCAAAAATTGGGATTGAAAAAATAATCTTGGTTGTTTGTTTCCTTGGATTGGTTCACATAAGTAATGCCCAGCAAAGTGATTCAACGAACCAAATGGTGAATTTTAAGGCTACAGGTAGCGTTACTAACAACGGCTTTTCTTTTATTCCTGCCTTTTCTTTGGGCAAACCTGCGGCTATTTTCAATCTGAATATTAACGGCGGTAAGCGATTTAGTTTTGAACCTGAGTTTCGTTTTGCACTTCAAGACGGGCGGCCTTGGTCGTTTATTTTTATTTGGCGCTACAAAATCATCGACCAAAAACGATTTCAACTGACAGCGGGTACGCATTTTCCAGCGGTGCCTTTTCGAGTTTTAGCTTATGAAACTTCTCCACAAATCAAAAATACGTTGGCCGTATCGCGGGTGATTCCCGTTGAACTTACGCCTAATGTTATTTGGGGTAAACGGTTAAGTATGAGCTTGTTTTGCTTGTATGCTAAAGGCATAAGCGATGATGCGGTCAATCACACGTCACTGATTTCGCTGCGGATTGTTTTGATGATACCTTTAGGGGAAAAACTTTCATTAAGAATAAACCCCCAGTTGTTTCATCTAAAATTAGACAGTAAGTCAGGGTTTTATACTGCTTCCAATTTTACTTTGTCGTCGTCAACATCGCCTTTTTTCATAGGTTCGACGGTCAATGTGCCGTTAAAAACTGATATTGCAGGAAAGCCGCTGGATTGGAATGTGAGTATTGGTTATACGTTGGATAAAAAGCTAGTTGTTAAAAAATAATGGAAAAAGCAGAAAGTCTTCAAGAGTTTTATAGTCGGAAATTTGAGTGGATTCCCGAGAGCTTGAGCAAAGACATCGGACACGTAAATGTATTTCGATTGCCTCATCCTGCCAACAAACCCGTGCCCTATCGTCGGCGCGATTTCTTTAAAGTAACCCTGTGCCGTGGAGGCAGTCGGATTCACTACGCCGACAAGGTATTTTCGTTTGAAAAACAAGCACTGGTGTTTTCCAATCCTTTTATTCCCTACAAATGGGAGCACATCGACCAAGAAATTGCGGGCTTTTATGTAGTTTTTAATGCGCGTTTTTTTAATCAGTTTGGCAATTTGATTCAGTATGAAGTTTTTCAACCTGCTGGTACACATGTGTTTGAGCTAGACGACGCGCAGTTTGAGTCGTTGGGGGGCGTGTTTGAAAAAATGGAAGCTGAATTAGCCTCTGAGTACATTCACAAGTACGACGCGATTCGGAACATGATTTACGAGCTGATTCACTACGCGATGAAAACCCGCCCGTCCACGCGTGTAGAACAATTGCCCATTAATGCTGCCCAGCGGATTCATTGGTTATTTTTGGAGTTGTTAGAGCGTCAGTTTCCGATTGATGAAAATCACGTTGAAATACAACTACGAACGGCGTCAGATTTTGCGACTCAACTCAATGTCCACGTCAATCACCTCAATCGAGCCGTCAAAGAGACCTGTGGGAAAACAACCTCCCAACTCATCGGCGAGCGGTTGTTGCAAGAGGCCAAAATCATGCTCAAACAAAGCCAATGGAATGTGTCTGAAATAGCCTTTGCTTTGGGCTTTACGGAAGTGACGCATTTCAATAATTTTTTCAAAAAACATACCGATGTAAGTCCCGTGAAGTTTCGGAAAGAGTAGTTCTTTTCCCAAATAAGATGGAGGTACATTTTAAAATTAAATATGATTAGCTATGCAAACCCGAAAATTAGGAAACCAAGGACTTGAAGTCTCAGCCATTGGGCTGGGCTGTATGGGCATGAGTTTTAGCTATGCACCTTTCCCGCCCAAAGAAGATTCGATAAAATTGATACGTCAGGCAGTGGAGCAAGGTGTCACATTTTTTGATACGGCTGAGGTATATGGCCCATATACCAATGAGGAAATTGTGGGCGAAGCACTTGCTCCTTTCAAGAACGAAACGACCATTGCCACTAAATTTGGTTTTGACATTCAAGACGGAAAAATGGTGGGCGTCAACTCTCGTCCTGATAACATTCGTCGCGCCGTAGAAGGCTCGTTGAAACGGCTTAACGTCGATGCGATTGATTTGCTTTACCAACACCGCGTTGACCCCAATGTACCCATCGAGGAAGTTGCAGGAACGGTCAAAGACCTAGTTCAGGAAGGAAAAGTAAAGTATTTTGGACTGTCGGAAGCGGGAGTAAGCACTATCCGAAAGGCCCATGCTGTTTTGCCAGTCTCGGCTTTGCAAAGTGAATATTCGCTGTGGACGCGCCAACATGAGGCCGAAATTATCCCAACCATCGAAGAATTGGGGATAGGATTTGTACCCTTTAGCCCACTGGGGAAGGGGTTTTTGACAGGAGCAATTGACGAAAATCGCAAATTTGAATCAGGCGATATTCGGGCAGTTATTCCGCGTTTTACGGAAGAAGCACGTCTTGCTAATAAGGCGTTGGTAGAGGTAATTTCGACTTTTGCGCAAAAACACAATGTCACCAATGCCCAAATTGCCTTGGCGTGGGTATTGGCTAGAAACTCGATGACGGTGCCGATTCCTGGAACAACCAAATTACATCGTTTAATTGAAAACATTGGTGCGGCGAATCTCACACTTTCAGCCGAAGAAATAGCAGAACTGACTAATGCTTCGGAAGAAGTACAAATTGTTGGAGCGCGTTATACGGAAGCAATGGAGAAAAGTACGGGGTTGTGATAGTATCAGAACGAATTTATCATTATGGAAAATCAAAACAGAAGGAATTTCTTGAAATTTGGAGCCATTTTAGGAGGTTCAGCTTTAGCATCAACTGGGTACGCCAACTCAACAGAAAGTACTCAAAAGGTATTTAATTCGCCGGTTAAGCGTAGAAGCTTGGGTACGGGCAAGTTTAAAATGGAGGTTTCGGCACTTGGTTTAGGTTGTATGGGTATGACTTACCATCGTAGTTTTAGACCTGACCGCAAAGTGGCTATTGCGCTTATCAGAAAAGCCGCTGAACTGGGAGTAACCTTGTTTGATACGGCGGAAGTTTATGGGCCTTTCAACAATGAAGAACTGGTAGGGGAAGCATTAGCTTCCATAAGAAAAGACGTATCGATAAGCACTAAATTCGGCTTTAATATTGAAAATGGGCAAATGGCGGGCTTAAACAGTAAACCCGCACACATCAGAGAGGTAGTAGAGCAATCCTTAAAAAGACTACGCACCGATTATATTGACTTGCTCTACCAACATCGAGTTGACCCCAATATTCCAATTGAAGATGTGGCTGGAACGGTGAAAGAATTGATAAAAGAAGGAAAGGTATTGCGGTTTGGACTTAGCGAAGCCAATGCGCAAACTATCCGAAAAGCTCATGCTGTTCAGCCACTCACGGCTCTTCAAAGTGAGTATTCTTTGATGTGGAAAGCCCCTGAAGGTGAAATTTTAAGTACTTGTGAAGAACTTGGAATCGGTTTTGTTCCGTATAGTCCGTTGTGTAGGGGTTTTATTACGGGTTTTATTAACGAGCATACAAAATTTGATTCGAATAACGACAACCGAACCACCATGCCTCGATTTAGGCCCGATGCCATCAGTGCCAACTGGGTTTTGATTGAAACTTTGGCCGATTTCGCTAACCCAAGAGGATTGACCGTGGCTCAGGTGGCTTTGGCTTGGCTACTCGCTCAGAAGCCTTGGATGGTTCCGATTCCTGGCACTACCAAATTAGCTCACTTGCAGGAAAACTTGTCGGCTACTGATTATCAATTTGATGCGAGTGAACTTAAAGAACTTACCGAGAAGGTTGCAAAGCTGAACATCGTAGGCGTACGCTACACAGGAGCGTCTGCTCAACAAGTGAATCGGTAGTAAACGAAATTTTAATGTGTTTTTATTGATGGTAGTCTTTGAGAAAAGGCTGTTCAACATTGTATTGCCAAAATATGAAAAAAGTATTGATAATCGGAGCAAGCGGGAGTCTGGCTGAAATTGTAATTGAAGCTTTGAAGCCCATGACAGACGTATCGCTTACGTTGTTTGTCAGAAACAAAAGTCGCCTTTCAAGAGCGATTGCAGACAATTGCATCCTCTTGGAAGGAGATGCTATGCACTATGACAGCATTAAAAAGGTAATTTCTGGGCAAGATATTGTGTACGTAAATCTTGCAGGCAATTTGGAAGCTATGGGAAAAAACATCGTGAAAGCCATGCACGAAACAGGAGTGAAAAGAATCATTGCCATCAGTTCCATTGGCATTTATGAAATTCCCTTAAAATCTGTTTTGATTCCTTATCGAAAATTAGCCGATGTGATTGAAGCTTCCGATTTGGACTATACGATTTTACGACCCGATTGGTTTACCAATGCCAACGAGATAGATTATGCCATCACCCACAAAGGTGAGCCAGAAATCGGGTCTGCCATTTCAAGAAAAAGCATTGCCTCTTTTATCGCAACCGTAATTAAAAATCCTGAACTGCACACTAAAGCTAACTTGGGTATCAGTAAAATTTAATGAACAAACGAAGATGAATACAACACCAATAAAAGCATTCGGCACTTATTCAGCGAATGAGCCATTGCAGGAAATGACAATTAATAGGAGAGAAGTACAGGCTCACGATGTAGAAATAGAGCTTTTGTACTGCGGGATTTGCCATTCTGATTTACATCAAATCAAAGATGATTTTGGCGGAACGATGTTTCCTATTGTGCCTGGCCACGAAATTGTGGGCAGAGTTACTGCCGTCGGCAATCATGTGAAAAACTTTAAAGTGGGCGATCTTGCCGCTGTGGGTTGCATTGTGGACAGTTGCGGGCATTGCGAATATTGCGAAGAGGGTATTGAACAGTTCTGTGACGAAGGTGTAACCTACTCATTTAATAGCCCCGACAAGGTTTCGGGAGGTCACACGTTTGGCGGATTTTCCAAAACGTATGTTTGCAATGAGAAATATGTATTGCAAATGCCAGCATTTGAAAACTTAGCTGCGGCGGCACCTTTGCTTTGTGCAGGTATCACGGTTTATTCGCCTTTGAAACACTGGCAAGCAGGCCCTGGAAAGAAAGTTGGAATTTTGGGAATTGGCGGTTTAGGACACTTAGCCATCAAAATTGCCAAAGCGATGGGAGCTGAAGTAGTGGTGTTTACTACCTCTCCTGCGAAAGTGGCAGATGCCATAAGATTAGGAGCGGATGAGGCTGTACTATCAACGGACTCCGAACAAATGGCCAAATACAGCCGAAAATTACATTTTATCATTGATACTGTGTCGGCAAAGCATGATGTAAACACCTATTTGAATTTATTACGCCACGACGGAAGTGTTGTTTTGGTGGGTTTACCACCCGAAATGCTCGAAGTTCATGCCTTCAATGTGGTGATGGGAAGAAGGAGTTTTTCAGGTTCAAATATTGGAGGAATAACTGAAACGCAGGAAATGTTAGATTTCTGTTTCGAACATAATATTACGGCCGAAAGCGAAATTATCACTATTCAAGAAGTAAATAAAGCATTTGAACGTCTGGAAAAAGGAGATGTAAAATATCGCTTCGTAATAGATTTAGCTAGCTTGTAACTTTTTCGTTGACGTCCAAAATAGTTCCCTTGGACGTCAACGGTTACTTTAAATGAATTATGAAAAACATTTTTGCTTTTTTATTTTGTGCACTGTTTGTCTGTGCCCAAACAACTGATTCCAAGAATTCAACCCTTCAAAGAGAAAGTTCTCAAACCGCTACGAAAAAAGTGCTTGTCATTGGAGCGAGCGGAAATATAGCGAGTATTGTTATTGATATCTTGGCCAAAAGAGAAGATATTGAATTGACCCTTTTTTTGCGAGATATTGGTCGCTTAAAAAACAGCAGGGAGGCTGTGAAAAATTGCAAATTAATTGAAAGTGACGTCTTTAACTACGAAGAATTGAAAGCGGCAATTAAAGGACAGGATATTGTCTATGGAAATCTATCGGGTGACCTTGGACCTATGGCCAAAAACATTGTAAAAGCTATGGAGGAAACACAGGTAAACAGACTTATTTTCATTTGTTCAGTAGGTATTTATGATACTCCGTTAAAACCAGTGCTGGCGCCTTATCGACAGGCTGCTGACATTATTGAAGGGTCAAAACTTGATTATACTATTCTTCGCCCAACGTGGTTTATCGATACAGATGAAGTTGATTATGAACTTACCCAAAAAGGGCAAGCCGAAAAAGGGTCGGTGGTTTCCAAAAAAAGTGTCGCTACTTTCATTACCAAAATCATCGAAAATCCGCAGTTATACATTCGTCAAAGTATTGGTATCAATAAGCCAAAATCTTAAATAGGATGTCTCAAAATCGTTTTTTACTACTACTCATTCTTGGCCTGCTTTCAGCGATTGGGCCTTTTTCCATCGACTCTTACCTTTCAGGGTTTCCAAGCATAGCCACCGATTTGAAGGTATCAATTGATGAGGTTTCGTATTCGCTTTCAAGTTTTTTTATCGGCATTTCATTGGGTCAGATGCTCTACGGGCCGTTGCTTGACCGATTTGGACGAAAAAAACCTTTACTCATCGGATTGGTAATTTACATCTTAGCTTCTTTGGGTTGTGTCGTGGTTCAATCCATAGAAATGCTCATTGTTTTGCGTTTCTTCCAAGCCATAGGAGGGTGCGTTGGAATAATTGCCCCTAGAGCTATCGTTCGCGATACTTTTCCTGTCCAAGAATCAGCCAAAATATTCTCCACATTAATGCTCATTCTCGGAGTGTCGCCCATCATTGCCCCTACATTTGGAGGGTACATGGTCGCTATCTGGGGCTGGCATTCTGTATTTATTGTTCAAGCATTGGTAGGATTCATTTTGTTTGTGTCAGTGCTTATCTTTTTGCCCGAAAGTAAAGAAGCAGATACCTCCGTTTCACTTCATCCCAAGGCGGTGATTCCAAGTTTTTGGGGTATTTTTCGGACTCCTCACTTCTTTACTTACGCCTTCGCAGGTTCACTGATTTCGGGAAGTGTATATGCGTATATATCAGGGTCTCCCTTCGTTTTTATGGAACTTTTTAAAGCTACAGAACAACACTACGGTTGGATTTTTGGGCTACTGGCTGGTGGGCTTATCTTGAGTAGTCAACTTAATAATTTGGTTTTGCGCAAAACCAAATCCGAAAAAATCGTAAACGTTGTTATTCCAATTCAAGTAGCATTTGGCTTACTATTGGTGTCGTCAAGCTTATTAGATTGGCTCAATTTATACAACACCATTTTTTTGTTGTTCTTATATTTTTGTTGTCAAGGGTTTAGCTTTCCCAATACCGCTGCTCTCTCGTTAGCCCCCTTTTCAAAACAAGCAGGTAGCGCTTCGGCTTTAATGGGGGCTTTACAAATGGGAATTGGTGCGCTAGCAGCAGCTTTAGTTGGCTATGGGGCCAATGGCACAAGTTTGCCAATGACAAGCGTTATGGCAGGCTGTGCAGTTATTGGATTTTTGGTTTTTAGAATAGGTGGTATCATACTGGAAAAAACGTAACTGGTTGAGAATCGAAAATGGTGAGGCCGCCAATCTTGCCCTATCTTCCGAAAAAATTGAAGAATTAACAAAGGCTTCAAAAGAAGTACGAATCATTGGAGCGCGTTATACCGAAGCAATGGAGAAAAGTACGGGGTTGTGATTTAATTCACCCCCCGATACTCCATCGGACTCACGCCTACTTTCTGCTTAAACAGACGGGTAAAGTGCTGAGGATATTTGAAACCCAATTCGTAAGCGATTTCATTCACCGTTTTATTACTCTCAAAAATTTTGCTCTTGGCCATGTCGAGCGTCTTGCTCAGAATGTAGTCTTTGGCCGATTGTCCCGTTTCTTTCTTGATTAAATCACCAAAATAGTTGGCAGAAAGATGCAATTCTGCTGCACAATATGCCACCGAAGGCAAACCAATCGTTTGAGGATTTTCTGACAAAAAATAGCTATTCAATAACTCCTCAAATTTCTCTAAAATACCCTTGTGAGCAACATCTCTGGTGATAAACTGTCGGTCATAAAAGCGTTGGCAGTAATCCAGAAACAGCTCTATATTGCTGGCTATGAGTTTTTTACTGTGTTTGTCAATAGGCTGTTTCAATTCAAATTCTATCTTCCCAAAAATATCAAGTATCATTGTTCTCTCATCATCAGATAGATGTAGGGCTTCATGGGTTTGATAGTTGAAAAACTTATAGTTGTGAATGGTTTTCCCCAAAGGTGTTCCTATCAAAAAATCAGGATGAAACAGCAATCCAAAACCCATCGGTTGATAAACTACCTTTGGATTTTCCATACTGATAAATTGACCAGGAGCATAAAAAACCAACGTACCTGCCTGATAATCATAGTAATGGCGACCGTACCGCAAATCGCCGCATACCACATCTTTCAAAATAATACTGTACAATCCATAATTAAATTTTATGGAATCCACATCTCCCCACTCTCTCGGATTCGCTTTTGAGTAATCAATTACGGTTACCAAGGGGTGCAGCGTTTTGTGGTTATTAGCGGCATTGAATCCGCTGATGCTATCTATGTTTACTATCTTTTCCATGCTCTTTTCCTTTGAAATCCATTCAAAATTAAAATATAAAAAATGCCATTCTACGTATGAATACTGCAATCAGTAAAAATGGTAGAAAAAGCAGTGATTTTTATACCATCGGAGCGGTAAAGTTCTGTGAACTTTGTGCGTCAAATTCAAAAACAAATGAAAATCAAGCACATCGTCTTCTGTTTCTTCTTTTTAGCAACAAATGTTTCCTTCGCTCAATCTTCCAAAGAAGAAGCAACTGTCCTGAAACTATCAAAAGACAAATGGCAATGGATGGCTGATAAAAACGTGGAAAAATTAAAAGACTTATTTGATGCCAAAGCCAAGTTTGTTCACATGAGCGGTACTTGGAAAACCGACGAAGAACTTGAAATCATCAAAACAGGAAGCATCTGGTACAAAGAAGCCAAAGTCCATGACATTGCCATTGAAGTTTCGGGAAATACTGCCCTCGTTTGGAATAGAATTACGCTGGTTGCTATGGTGAGAGGTAATGAGGCTATCACCGAATTTACCGTGACTGAAGTTTATCAAAAACAAGGAGAAAGTTGGAAAATGTTAGCTCTAACCTTCAGCAGCGTGCGCGATACGCACCAGATTAAGAAATGAGAATTTTCGAAGAAATTTCTTAGTTTTATTTCAAAAAATGCAAATGAAGCCACAAAGTCGCCGTTCATTCTTAAAAGCCTCTGCTCTTTCGGGTGGTGGCTTTATGCTGAGTCTTAGTTTTTTGTCGGGTTCGACCTCATCAGCAGCTAATACTATTGAAAGTTTACCGCTGGCGTTCAATGAACTTAACGGTTTCGTAAAAATCACTGCCGATAATGTCATCAAAATCATGTCGCCCAATCCCGAGGGCGGACAAGGCGTAAAAACCTCCATGCCCATGATTGTGGCGGAAGAATTGGACGTTGATTTCTCGAAAATCATTATTGAACAAGCCGATTTAGATACCAAACATTTTACCCGACAATTTATTGGTGGTAGTCAGGCTATCCACCAAGGTTGGCTGCCGTTGCGCCAAGCAGGGGCGGCTGCCCGCCAAATGCTCCGTGAAGCCGCCGCCAAAACATGGAATGTGCCAGTAGAAGAAATCAGTACTGAATTGGGCGTTTTGCATCATAAAAACTCAGGGAAATCTGCGAAATATGGCGAAATGGCAACGGCTGCGGCACAAATTCCAGTGCCTACAGCTATAAAATTGAAGGCAGTAAAGGATTTTAAAATCATCGGAAAAAGCCAACGAAATGTAGATTTAGATAAAATTGTTTCGGGAAAGCCACTCTTTGGTATTGATACCAAAGTGGATGGAATGTTGATAGCCATGATTGTTCATCCGCCAGCCATGGGTTTGAAATTTAAAGCTATTCAAAACGGGGCGATTGTTAAGAAAATGAAGGGCATTAAGGCTATTTTTCCTATCAAAATCTTTAATGACGATTACGAAAAAACTTTTTTTGACACCAATCAATTCAATGAAGTAGTTGCGATTGTGGGCAATAGCACTTGGGAGGTTATGCAAGCAAAAAAAGCCTTGAAAATTGATTGGCAAGAAGCTGAAACCATTGCTGAAAAAAGAAATATGATGGGTCGTAAAATGACCCAAAACATACCAGCAGGCTTAGAAAATTCAAATGACCATGCAGCAAAATTAGCCGAAGGCTTATCGAAACCTGCTAACGTTCGCCGAAAAGATGGAGACGTTGAAAATGCCTTCAAAAATGCGTCAAAAGTAATTGAACGTACATATAATGCTCCATTTTTGGCTCACAACTGCATGGAGCCAATGAATTTCTTTGCCCATGTTACCGACGAAAAAATATCGCTTTCAGGGCCACTCCAAAAACCCGAATTTACCGAGCAAGCCCTTTCAGCTCGTTTGGGAATTCCTTTGGAGAAAATAGATATAAAAATGACCCGTTTGGGAGGGGGCTTTGGTCGCCGCTCGTATGCACATTGGTTGATAGAAGCGGCTTTGATTTCTCAAAAAGTAAACGCACCTGTCAAACTCATTTATACCCGTGAAGACGACATGACAGCGGGAATTTATCGCCCAATGTACTCGGCAAAATACCGTGCGGCCCTTGATACCAACAATAATTTGATAGGTTTTCACGTAAAAGTGGGTGGAATGCCACAGACTCCTTTAGCTCCTAATCGCTTTCCTGCGGGAGCGGTTGACAATTATTTAGCTGAAGACTTTACCATCGACACCAACATTACGGTAGGTTCTTATAGAGCCCCACATTCCAATTTTATGGCGGCTGCCGAGCAATCATTTCTCGATGAAGTGGCCGAAGCCGCAGGCAAAGACCCGATAGCGTTCCGATTAGAATTGCTCAAACGAGCCAAAGTAAATCCCGTCGGTAAAAACAACGATTATCATCCCGAACGCTTCGCAAAAGTAATAGAACTGGTGCGGGATAAAGCCAATTGGGACGCTACTAAAACCTCCAAGAAATTAGGTTTTTCCGCCTATTTCTGTCACGATTCGTATGCTGCTCATGTGCTTGATTTAGAAATCAAAGACGGTTCGCCTCAAATTAATAAAGTATGGTGTGCCATTGATTGTGGAATCGTGGTCAATCCTGATGCTGCTAAAAATATGTCAGAAGGTGGAATTGTTGATGCGATTGGTGCTGCCATGTACGGAAAAATGACATTCTCGAAAGGTGTTCCAGAGGCTAATAATTTTCATCAATATCGCATGATTCGTCATAGCGAAGCTCCGAAAGCGATTGAAATTCATTTTGTAGAAAATACTGAAAAACCCACGGGCATGGGTGAGCCAGCCTATCCGCCTGTCTATGCTGCTTTGGCAAATGCTTTATACAAGGCAACAGGCAAGCGTCTTTACAATCAACCTTTCAGCGAAAACGTATAAGTATGTAACTTTTTCTGTTTGATTTTCGTAAGTAACGGTTTGAAAACTGTTGTTTTTTGTGGAAATTCCTGTATATTTTTGTTAAATTTTCTTTCTAACATATTCCTAAGTCATGGCAAAGTATAATCTTAAAATCAATGGCAAAGCGCGTCAAGTGGATGTTGATCCAAACACGCCCATGCTTTGGGTATTACGCGATAGTCTCAATTTGGTCGGTACAAAGTTTGGCTGCGGCATGGCTCAGTGCGGAGCTTGTACCATTCATTTGGACGGGAACGCCGTTCGCTCGTGCGTGTTGCCCGTGTCAGCGATTGGCAAATCAGCCATCACAACCATCGAAGGACTTTCTGAAAAAGGCGACCACCCCGTCCAAAAAGCGTGGCTCGAACATGATGTAGCACAATGCGGCTATTGTCAAACGGGGCAAATTATGACGGCAACGGCCTTGCTAAAAAATAACCCTAACCCGAGCGAAGCTGATATTGATGCCGCCATGAGCGGTAATATTTGCCGTTGTGGGACGTATTTGAGAATTAAAGATGCCATTAAATCTGCTGCCAAAACATCAAACGCTAAATAAGAAAAGACGATGAAAAATATAAAATCACAAAGCAGAAGAGATTTTCTAAAGTCTTCGGCTTTGGCAGGCGGCGGGATGATGCTCAGTTTTAGCTGGTTTTCGAGCGCCAAAGCCGCTGAAAAAATACAGGAATTGAACTTGCCAGAGCCACAGTGGTCAGAGCTAGCCGCTTACATCAAAATTACACCCGATAATGTCGTGAAAATTTTGGTGCCCAATCCAGAGTTTGGCCAAAACGTGATGACTTCGTTGCCAATGATGGTAGCTGAAGAACTCGACGTTGATTGGAAAAACGTGGTGGTCGAAATGAGTACGCACGACAATGTCAAATACGGAGCACAGTTTACGGGGGGAAGTAATTCGGTAAGAATGTACTGGAAACCGCTCCGAAATGCAGGGGCGGCTGCCCGTCAAATGCTCATCGAAGCGGCAGCACAAACGTGGGGAGTGACGGCTTCTGAAATTACAACGAAAGCGGGTATTTTGTCGCATTCGAGTGGAAAAACGGCGAACTATGGCCAAATGGCCTCAAAAGCGGCTACCTTGCCCGTTCCGAAAGACGTCAAATTGAAAGCTCCTAAAGATTTCTCCATCGTAAGTCATTCAAAGAAAAATACCGAAGGCGTAAAAGTGGTAACAGGAAAGCCGCTTTTTGGGATGGATTACAAAGTAGATGGAATGTTGATTGCCATGATTCAGCACCCGCCTGCTTTCGGTATGAAACTCAAGTCGTTTGATGCCACTGCCGTCAAGAAAATGCCAGGTATCAAAGACGTATTTAGCTTTAAATTGTATGACGACGGGTTTGAGCAGGCAGGTTTTGATACCCGCGCTTTCAACGAAATGATAGCTATTGTAGGGAATAGTACTTGGGAGGTGATGAACGCCCGCAAAAAGTTGGTTGTGCAATGGGAAGCGGCGGGCGAGGTGAAAGAAACCATGATGGGGAGAGGTGGTAAGCGGGAAGTGACCGTGCCTGGCCGATTAGAAACCACAAGTGCGCAATTTGAGATGATGGCGGAGTATGCTGCAAGACCAGCCCAACAACTCCGAAAAGATGGTGACCCTGAAACGGCTTTCAAAAATGCGGCTCAAATCATTGAACGCACGTACAATGCACCGTTTTTGGCCCATAATTGCATGGAACCCATGAACTTCTTTGCGCACGTACAAGAAGACAAAGCCTTGGTAGCGGGACCGTTGCAAGCGCCAGGCTGGATGGAGCCAACTCTTGTAAAATTGTTAAACCTCCCTGCCGATAAAATCGAAATTCAAATGACGCGCATGGGGGGAGGTTTTGGACGCAGGGCCTACGGGTCTTACGTGTATGAAGCGGCCCGTATTTCCCAAAAAATGAAAGCCCCCGTCAAGCTGATTTATACGCGGGAGGATGACATGACGTACGGAATTTACCGACCCATGTACACCGCTACGTATCGGGCGGCGTTGGATGCCAATAAAAACCTGATTGGTTTCCACGTCAAAGGCGGAGGAATCCCCGAAAACCCCGTTCATGCCAATCGTTTTCCTGCGGGTGCGGTGGACAATTACTTGGCCGAAGGCTGGGAAATTCCGTCAAATATCACAATTGGGGCATTTAGAGCACCGCGTTCCAATTTCAACGCTGCTGCCGAGCAGTCGTTTTTGGACGAAGTAGCAGCTGCGATGGGCAAAGACCCGATTGAAATGCGGTTGGAGTTGCTGAAACGGGCCAAAGAAAACCCCGTGGGTAAAAACAATGATTACGATGCCAACAGATACATCGGTGTATTAGAACTGCTGAAAGAAAAATCGGGCTGGGGAAAACCCGAAAATGCGGGTAAAAAACGGGGCGTTGCGGCCTATTTTTGCCACGCTTCCTACGCGGGGCATGTCGTTGATATGGTGATGAAAGACGGTCAGCCGTACGTGGAGGCTGTCACATCAGCTATTGACTGTGGAGTCGTCGTCAACCCTGATGCTGCTCGCAATATGGTGCAGGGAGCCGTAGTGGACGGTATTGGAAATTCGTTTTATGGCGCTTTAACGCACAAAGACGGGGCGGCGGAGCAAAACAACTTCCATACTTACCGCATGATTCGCCACAACGAAGCACCGAAGAAAATTGACGTTCATTTTGTGCAAAGCGAAGTTGACCCGACAGGACTTGGTGAGCCGCCGTTCCCGCCTGTGTTTGGGGCGGTTGCCAATGCGTTGTTTCAAACGACGGGCAAACGTTACTATAATCAGCCGTTTAAGGTAGAAATTGAAAAGCCGAAGTCATAAAATAGACTTTTTAATAACTATAGCCGCGAATCCGCTAATGATGTGTATTCGTGGCTTTTCTGTGTGTATATGTGAAAAATCAATCGTCAAGAAAAAAGGAGAGAGATACTGTAATCAATAAATTTATATAAATTTGTAGATTATAATCTGTAGATTTATATAAAATGATAGAAAGAAAGCTCAAGGTGCACTTGGAAGGTCACTGGAATGAGGGTAAAGTATTGATTGTTTTAGGGCCGCGCCAAGTGGGCAAAACAACCTTATTGGAATATTTGTGCAGCCAAACAGGGGACTACCTTTTATTAAATGGTGATGACCCGATTGTGCGACAGACCCTTGAAAACATCGGGGAGGTGCAGCTCAAACAACTCATTGGGAAGTACCAAACGGTGTTTATTGACGAAGCCCAAAGGATTCCCAACATTGGACTTACGCTAAAAATTATTCACGACCGCATCAAAAATATAAGGGTTGTGGTAAGTGGTTCGTCAGCGTTGGAATTGAGCAGCAATATCAACGAGCCACTCACAGGGCGTAAATGGGAGTATCATTTATATCCTATTAGTTGGCAAGAGTTAAGTCAGCATATAGGTTTTTTAGGAGTAAAACAACAGTTTGAAATACGACTCATTTATGGAATGTATCCCGAAATAATCAATAGACTTGGTGATGAAGAGGCTGTTTTGAAACAGTTGGCAAGCAGCTATTTGTACAAAGATTTATTGAATTATAATGGTATTCGTAAGCCAGAAATTTTATCTAAGTTGTTGATTGCTTTGGCATTACAAGTTGGGTCGGAGGTTTCGTACAATGAGTTGGCTCAATTGCTCAGAATAGATCGAGCGACGGTAGAACAGTATATTGGGCTGCTGGAACAAGCATACGTAATTTTTAGACTTAACCCACTTAGTCGAAATGTTCGGAACGAAATTAGTTCGAGCAGGAAAATCTACTTTTACGATAATGGTATTAGAAACGCCCTCATTGGGAATTTTAATCCGTTGGCATTAAGAAATGATACAGGAGCTTTATGGGAAAACTTCTTGATAAGCGAGCGTCTGAAAGCAAATCACTACAACAACAGTACGACAAAAGCTTATTTTTGGCGAACCCACGCCCAGCAAGAAATTGATTATATTGAAGAACGAGGCGGACAGATGTATGCGTACGAATTCAAATGGAATCCCAAAGCCAAAAATAAGTTCCCCAATTCTTTTGTAGAAGCATATCAACCAGTTGAAAAACAGCTGATTATTCCTGATAATTTTGAGGATTTTTTGAGATAAAACATGCCAAGATAGTTTAGTATTAGGAAGGCATTCACCATTTATTAATGAGGTAGTTTTTGGTCGAATTTTGTTAAAATAACTTGTTCAAATTCTCTTTTCCCAAACTCTTTCATCAGCCATGTTTTTCCTACTTGTCTTGCTCCTTGCAAAATGAGCGGCTTTCTTGTGGACGAATTTTTCCAGTTTAGTAGGTCTTGATATATGTGTTGTATCATATTTTTCCTTTGAAAAAGTGTCACCTTCCCGAAAGTTCCAAACTTTCGGGAAGGTGATAATTGATGTTCCAATAAAAGTTTCAAACTTTTGGGAAGGTGACAATTGTGCGCTAACGGTTAAAAAACAGCCTTAAAATTCTTTTAAAATAATTAACCCAATTTACCAATCAACTCTAAGAAAGAATGAACAGAAGAGAGGTCATTAAAAGTGTTGCTTTGATGTTTGGAGGAACGCTATCGGCGCCAACCCTTATGGCCATGAACCACTGGGAACAGGCCACTACTCCTGACACAAATGCGGCGGCGTTTAGCCTAACGGCGACGCAGCAAAAGATTGTCGCGGAAGTAGCCGAAATGATTATCCCCAAAACAAATACAGTAGGAGCCAAAGACGTGGGTGTGCCAGCATTTGTCGAAATGATGCTCAAAGACTGCTACTTACCACCTGACCACCAGCGTTTTTTAGAGGGCTTAACTTCTTTGGAACAAATGAAATTTTTGGAACTGAACGAGGCCGAACGGCGCGGTGCACTCAAAATGATGGAGCAACAAACCAAAGAACAAATGAAGACGCCATCGAAAACGGTTCCTTTTTGGCGTTTGATGAAAGAACTGACGTTGTTGGGGTATTTTACTTCAGAAGCGGGTATCAAGGCTTCCTTTGAGTACGTACAAATTCCTGGGAAATTGGAAAACATCAAGCTCAAACCCAACCAAAAATCATACGCGTATTAAATGTAAATTTAGTGATGAGTTATAAGAGAGGAGTGATAAGAATTTCTTAATTACTCATCTCTTAAATCTCATCACTTATCACTCATTAAATTATTGAAAGTCATGTACTTAAATATAAAAGCAACGAAAGATAATACCTTTGACGCCATTGTCGTTGGGTCGGGGATGACGGGCGGTTTTGCGGCGAAAGAACTGACCGAAAAAGGCATGAAAGTGTTGATGATTGAGCGTGGAAAAGAAATCAAGCACGTTCAGGATTACGACACGGCCATGAAACAGCCGTGGGAAATTGAACACCGTGGCAAAACCACGCTCGTTTCGGCCGAAGAACGCTGGGCTAATAGCCGTTTTTGGGGGCTGGGTAGCGAAGAAGTGGTAAACCATTTGACCAACGATAAAGAAAATCCGTATATAGAAAAGCGCCCCTTTGACTGGATTCGCGCCTACCATACAGGAGGCAAGTCCATGCACTGGGGACGTCAGTCGTACCGTTGGAACAAACAAGATTTTGAAGCCAATGCCAAAGAAGGCATCGGCATCGACTGGCCGATTCGGTACGAAGATTTGGAGCCTTGGTACACGCATGTCGAAAAATTTGTGGGCGTAAGTGGCCAAAAAGAAGGCTTAGACGTACTGCCCGACGGGCATTTTTTGCCGCCCATGCCGCTGTTTGCGCCTGAGGCTTATTTCAAAAAAGTGATGTTCGACAAGTTCAATCGCCCCGTAACGGTAGGGCGGGTGGCCAACCTTACGCAACCCCAAGCCATTCATACTGAACTTGGTAGAGCGTCGTGCCAGTACCGTAACAAGTGCGCGCGTGGATGTCCTTATGGTGGATATTATAGCTCGCTGTCGGGGGCGATTCCCGCTGCCATGCGTACCAAACGCCTAACGATGTTACACGATTCGATTGTGGCCGAAATTATCTATGATGACCAAAAAAATAAGGCCGTTGGCGTTCGGGTTATCAATCAGCATAACAATCTTGTTACCGATTATTTCTCAAAAATTATCTTCTTAAACGCAGGTTCTATCAATACTGCTGCGTTGATGCTTAACTCTAAATCGAGGCGTTTCCCCAACGGATTCGGAAACGATAGCGACCAAGTAGGGCGTAATCTCATGGATCACCAACTTGGCGCAGGAGCTACGGCGAGTATCGAGGGCTTTGAAGACGATTATGTATATGGACAGCGCCCCAACGCGCTCTACATTCCTCGTTTCCGAAACTGGGGGAACGACAAGCAAACGGCGTATCTCAGGGGCTTTGGCTACCAAGGCGGAGCGAGCCGCGAAGGTTGGAACCGTGGCGTGGCCGCCGATGGTTTTGGCAGTGATTTTAAAGAAAACCTCACCAAGCCAGGCGCGTGGACGATTAGTATTGGAGGGTTTGGGGAAGTGTTGCCCGACCCCAACAACCGAATGTACCTCGACCCCGATAAAAAAGACAAATGGGGCGTGCCGTTGATTGTGTTTGATGCGGCCTTTAGTGACAACGACCGTGCAATTCGCAAGGACATCGTAGCTTCGGCGGTAGAAATGCTGGAAACGGCGGGTTTCAAAAACGTGACTCCTTACGACCGCCCGACCCACCTTGGATTGGGTATTCACGACATGGGAACGGCTCGGATGGGGCGCGACCCAAAAACGTCGGTCTTGAATTCTTTCAACCAAGTGCATGACAGTAAAAATGTATTTGTGACCGATGGCGCGGCGATGGCTTCGGCTTCTTGTGTCAATCCATCCATTACCTACATGGCGCTTACGGCCCGTGCAGTAGATCATGCAGTGAAGTCTTTGAAAAAAAGAGAATTGTAACTCAAAACAGTATCTGTTTCCTTTTTTTGCCTTTCTTAATGAAAAAAGTACCAGAGAAAAAGATGAATAACCGTAGAAAGTTTCTTAAACAAGCAAGTAGCGCTTTGGCGATTGGGGCAGTTGCACCCGCGATGGCGCACGAAAACGCGGCCACGCCCAAAGCCCAAGAAGATTTGTTCAAGCTAGGAATCGCAGGCTATAGTTTTGTGCATTTTAAACTAGATCAAGCCCTCGAAATGATGCGTAAGGTGGACGTTCACTACCTGTGTATCAAAGATTTTCACTTGCCTTTTAATAGTACCGACGAACAAATCGCGGCGTTTCATGCGACCCTCAAAGCCTCCAACGTAACGGGCTACGCTGTGGGGCCGATTTACATGAAAACGACCCAAGAAATCGACAATGGTTTTGAATATGCAAAACGCGTTGGAGTAAAACTTATCGTGGGCGTACCAAACGAAGAGTTGTTGCCGTATATCGACAAAAAAGTGAAGGAATACGACATGCGTTATGCAATTCACATTCACGGGCCTGACATTAAATTGTGGCCAAATGCGTCGTCGGTTATCAATGCCGTTAAAAACCTTGATCCGCGTATGGGATTGTGTTTTGACATGGGGCACGATGCGCGTTTTGGCGATGACCCAATTGCCGACCTCAAAAAATACGCCGACCGCATTTTTGACATTCACCTCAAAAACGTAACGGCGGCTTCTAAAGAAGGAAAAACCTGCGAACTCGGACGCGGTATCATCGACGTGCCTGCCTTTGTGGCCATGCTTCGCAAAATCAAGTACAGCGGAAGTTGTAGCCTTGAGTATGAAAAAGACATGAAAGACCCGTTGGCAGGTATCGCCGAATCGGTGGGGTACTTCAAAGGAGTTTGCCAAGCGAGCCGTAAATAGTCAAGAGCAGTCAGTAATAAGTAAAAGGGGTTGGGTAAGGCTTTGGCCAATATCCAGCCCCTTTTAAATGATTAAGCACAGTTAACGATTAACGGATAACAATTAACTTTGCTTATTTTATGTGTTGATTTTTTAAAACAAGAAGCTGAGGGATGGACAAAATCCCTTTGAACATAAGCTTCGTTAGTTCGCCAACGTTGTGAAAATACGAGCCAAGTACAAGGTCGGTATCGCCGTCGCGGTCGATGTCGGCGGCTTCTAAAGTAAGCCACTTTCCTGCGGCGGCAGCTTGCGTGCTTGAGACATCAAATTGAAAGTTACCTTTGTTAGAAAAATACAAAAATCCTTGTTCTGGTTGGCCGAGGTCGTCGTAAAAGGAGATGGCGGCGATGTCGATGTCGCCGTCGTTGTCAAAATCTCGCGCCACCGCTTTGCTGGTGCCGTAGAGCGGATAAAACCATGCTTCCTTAAAATTGTCTTTCCCATCGTTCAGAAAAAGACGGATGCCGTGGTAGTTTTTGGAGATGGCCGAATAATCCCAATTGTCGCCGTTGGTCAATAAAATATCTAAAGTGCCGTCTTTGTTAAAATCCACGAACTCAAAATAACTTACACCATACACAGGTGGGAATTGAAGTACCACTTTTTCTTTAAATTGGCCTTTGCCGAGGTTATAAAAAATGTGAATACTTTCGCGGGCTTGTGCCATCAACACCACGATGTCAGGTTTTTTGTCGTTGTTCATGTCTCTGATTTCCACCCTGCGCGCGCCAGGTAGAGCGAGCAAAATGTGTTCTTTTTCGGGCAACATACTCTCGTACCACGCCAGTTTTCCCGTATTATTTCCAAAGTGACAAATCACGACATCTTCTTGGCCGTCTTGGTTGAGGTCGGCCGTAGCAAAGTCAACACCCCGCTGAATGGCGTCAAAATAAAGGGTGGCGTTGGCCATGGTAGTATCAAGAACAATTAATTTCCCCAATGCCTGGTCAGAAGGGCGAAATGACCCAATTGTGAGTAAGCGGGGAGGGGCATTGGTTGGAAATGAAATGGCAGACGGTGGACTATCGACATTCCATGTCATGCGCAACTGAAGAAGTGAATCGACTTCGTACAATTCATTTTGGGCATCACCCACGTACAAAATGCCATTTTTGGGGTTAAACTTGAGTAGTGACGTTTGCGGAATGGGCTTGTCGTGCACTTTTACTTCGAGGGCTTCAAACTGTGACAAAGTCGGTAAGATGGAAGCGTGTTTGGACTGTGGCAATGGCGACTCGGGGGCAGTTTGAACGTAGAAATCAACAATCTGTTTCCACGCTTCTTGCGACAATTGGGGTGTTTCTGGATACGCGCCTGATTGCCTCAACACGGCTTCTTCCTTAGGGTCGAGGTCTTCGTACGGATTTTTACCTGCGTCTTTGATACCCAACCGAAGGCCCATGTTGGGAAGTACGCTATTCGCCCACGTTTTTTTGTCCAACAAGGCTGGTTCAGGGTACAGATGGCAGCTTTGGCAATGCGTTAAAGCAAGTTGTTTTCCTTGAGAAAAAGCATTTGTTGACCAAAAGATTATAATGAGTAGTCCCGTAATTTTAGAAACCATAAGGGAGAAATTTGAATCGAAAAATAAAAAAAATTCCGAGATAAAACCTATCTCGGAATTCTAACTACTTACCAAAGTTCAACTCTAACGTTGTATTTTTAATGTATGAATACTGCATACATGGTTAAAAGTACTATTTAACATCCCAAAAAAGTTTGGTAGTTAGATTATCTTTTGCTTTTACAGTACCATAGTTAGTGGTATTGTAGATTTGCTCGCTTGATGGATAAATCCAGCGTACTGGAGGTTGGGTCTGCGCATTGGCATTATCTACCATAAAGCTAAATTTCGGCAAATCTAATCGACGAATTTCTGACCAACTTTCATACGGCTGAACTACACTGTAGTGAATCCACTTTTGAGTAGCGATAGCGGCTAGTTTATCTGTAGCCTTGTCCCAGCTGATACCATCACTATTGATATACTTCTGGATTTCGTCAGCGGTAGCAGGAGTTGGGGCAGCGATTGTATTATCATTACTAATTTTACTGAAATTATAGTAATACTCAACCGACTGCGCAATACCTTTTTCGTAAGCAGCTTTGGCGGCAGCTGCGTTGTTGGCTTTTAGATAGTACTCAGCAGCCAAGAAGCTCACCTCGGCAGCGTTGATGATAACACCAGGGAAAAACTGGTTACGACTTATTGTAGAGCGGTTATAAATCGAAAGTGTACCACCCGCAATCAACGCTTCTTGTGCTGATCCTGTCAACATTGGATCTAAACCAGCATATTTACCCGCAGCATTAGCACCTGGCTCAAACATTACGCGCAAACGAGGGTCTGTGTTTTTGTTCATGTGGTCAATCATCACTTTCCCTGCTACGTTTCCGTTCCAATCTTCCAAGCCTGTACGGAAGTTTTTGGAATGAATATCCGTATTGATGTCATACACTGCAATTTGGATATTTTCAGCGTTTGCTGAAACAACAGGATATTTAGTTGGGTTGCCCAAGATGTCTGCAATTTCCGTTTTAGCTCTAGCTGAAAAAGCCGAAGCATCCGAAACCCGCGTAAGAATGCGGAGGCGAAGCGAGTTACAGTATCTTTTCCACTGATTGATATCGCCTTTATTAACAAAGTCCTGCGTTTTGAAACCTGTCAAAATACCCGCATTGATACTAATTGTGTTAAGCTCGTCGGCAAATCCTTTAAGTTCGTCCAACATTTTGGTATAAACCGCATCTGCCGCATCGTAGGTTGCGAATGAGTTGTTAAAATCACCACCTTTAGTACTCAGAAGTCCTGCCGTAGAGAGTGGCATGTCGCCGTGTAAGTCAACGTTTTTCTGAACGTGATCGTAAAGATAGATGGTTGATGTAATCTTATAAATACGACGTAATGACTGGGCATCTGCGCTCAAAGCGTTGTAAATTTTTTCCATTTCGCGGTACTGAGCGAGGGTACCATAAAATGTATTCCAACGGTCAGAAATCAAACCACCTCCTGGAATGTACTGGTTATCGGCATTGACCCAACCAACAGCTTGGTTATAGCGATTGAGGGTTGGCCGAATCACAACGAAATAGTTCCAGTAATCTGGCAATACATACCATTTGTTGGCATTTAGAAAGCCAGTAAACTGCTTTTCGACGGTTGAGGTAGAGATTTTTGAAGGATCTGGGTACGCTTTCTCAAAGTCTGACTTTTCGCAGGCAGTAAGACCAAGCGTAGTTAAAGCGATTAGTGCTATTTTTTTCATTGTGTTTTCTTTCGTTTTGAATGACTCAACAAATTAGAAACTTGCTCTTAACATGATACCCATGGTACGAGTTGCAGGGTTTGTACCCGCGTTGTTAAGTGTTTGGAACCAGCGAGAACCAGCGGTTGTTTGTTCTGGATCCATGTCCTTGATAGAACGGTAAATGAAGAATGGGTTTCTTGCAAATACTGAAAGCGTCAATTGTTTAGCACCAATTTTATTAATGATATTGCTTGGCATTTGATAAGCAAGCGACAATTCACGTACTTTAACATAGTTGTTTTCAACTACGTATAATTCGTAGCGTGAAGAACCGTACTGAGGTCCACCCCAGTTGTAAGTAAGCCAATAGTAGTAGGCCTGTGAAATGACGTTGGTGTTTTTCTCACCGTTGGCAAGTACTCCGTCTAGCAACATACCATCGTTGAATACTTTTTCGCCGTTAGGGCCTTGTGTTGCTGTCGTTTGAATACCTTTACCATCTTTTACGTAGTAGCTAAGACCACCGCTTGCTGCATCCATGTACTTGGTACTTTCTTCCGTTAATCCTCGTGATGTCATCCAGAAAAGACCTGTAGGCATGACGTGTCCACCGTAACGGTAATCAATGTTAACATCTAATGTAATGCCTTTGTAAGAGAAGGTATTAAGCAAACCACCAACCGCTTTTGGCATCGCATTTCCGACTTTGTGCATGGTGCTTCCGTCAAGTTGGTACAAGCCATTAGGTTGTACAATCATTTGACCGTTGCTGCTACGGGCAACCAACGGCGTGTAGAAATCGCCCATAGCTTGACCTACAACCGAACGCAATTGAGCTGCTGCACCGTCAAAATCTGAGTGTAATAACTCCGTAGAGTTGTTAGCTAATTTTTCTACAACGTTTGTGTTTTTGGCAAACGTCAAGGTAGTTTCCCAATTAAGTTTACGCCCTTGGAGTGGAACGGCATTAAGTAACACTTCTATCCCTTTGTTACGAAGTGTACCAATGTTAGCCAATACTGAAGTAGCGCCCGAAGTAGCAGGAATTGTAAGTGGCAAAATTTGGTCTCTGATTTGGCCATTATAGTAGTTTAGCTCTAAGCCAAGTCGTTTACCAAAGAATTTTGTTTCTAAACCAAATTCGATTTCATGCTTCTGCTCTGGACGGATACCATCGTTTCCGAAAGATGACGAGATATTTGTGTAAAGAACAGGCTGACCACCTACTTGCTGAACACCCAAAGTACCTTGGTTGTAAGCAATATTAGCACGGTAAATATCTGGGAAGTTACCCACAATACCCCAAGAACCACGGATTTTACCAAAGCTAATGAAAGCTGGTAATTGGAAAGCATCCGAGAAAACAAAACTTGCATTAAGTGATGGGTAGGTAAAGGTATTGTTGTTAGGGTTCATGGTAGAAGTACGGTCGCGACGAATCGTTCCTTCCAAGAAAGCAAAACCTTTGTAATCTAAGTTGATTGTTCCAATCAAGGCATCCTTCACGATTGACCAACGTGATGAACCTGTACTTGCTAGGTTGACAGAAGCGGCAATATCAAACAAGTTTTCAGTACTCAAACCACCATTCGTTCCACGGTTTACCATTGTGTAAAGTTCTTTAGTCGCCGTGTAGCCACCCATTACGTTCAAATCTAGGTCTTTGGTGATTTTTTTGTTGTAGGTCAACAACGCATCTCCGTACATTAATGAAGAGATAGAGTTTGTCAAACCAAAGTAACCAGAGTATCCAAAAGCCAACGGGCGTTCTGTTGATTGGCGTGTTTCTTCGCGTTGCGAGGTGAAGTCAGTTGATGTACGCAAACGGAATTTAAGGTCTTTTGTGATTTGGTAGTGGTTGGTCATACTTGCAATCACGCGGTTATTAAATTCGTCGTAGCCGTGTTCTTTCACACGCCAAACGTAGTCTGCAATATCAGCCTTGAAACCATTGCGAATGATATTTTCGCTAGGAGTTAAGCTTTGACCATTTGCACCTTGCACAAAACGGTATCCTTGGCTGGTTTTGTATTTGTTGAAGTACCAGTCAGCATTGTCAAAACGACCAATCATTCCCGTGAAGTTGTTGATCATACGGTCGATAGAGTACGGACGGTTGAAGGTGTTTTGGTTAATGTAATTAATCATTACATCTGTCGTCCACTTTTTGCCAATTTTGAAACTACTGTTGAGGTTAGCAATATTTTTAACGTTTTGAGAACCGAAGCTGATACCACGGTTGTCTTGGCGAGTCAATGAGAAACGAATGTTTGAATTGTCGGTCGATTGAGACACAGCAACGTTGATGTTTGAGTTACTGCCTTGTTGATAGAGGCCTTCATAAGCAGTTGGTTGTGCTTCATAAGGACGAACCACGCCATCCCATGACATGATAGGCTTTCCATCAAATTTAGGACCGAAGTTGATACTAAAGTTAGTGATACCACGCGTATCTGGAGTACCGTCACCGTTTGTATCATAATAAATAAAACCTTCTGCATCTTGACCACCGTTGCTTACGTGAATAGGCGCACCTGCCCCGCGAATGTTTTGGTAGCGAGGCGTGTATGCGATTCTATCAACGCTATAACTCGTGTTGAAAGTAACGCCAAGTCCTTTTTTGCCTTTTCCGCTCTTAGTGGTAATAAGAACGACCCCGTTTACAGCTTCTGAACCGTAAAGTGCAGCAGCAGAAGCACCTTTCAAAATGTCAAGACGCTCGATGTCTTCAGGGTTGATGTCCAATAAACCGTTACCTCGAAGACGTTGGTCACTCCAGTAGTCGTTGTTTCTTACTTCTCCATCACGGATAGGTACCCCGTCTAATACTATAAGAGGCTGGTTTTTACCCGTAATTGAGTTGATACCACGAATCGTAATGTTGGTCGCACTTGTAGCGCCACCTGGCGTAGAGGCAATCCGAACACCAGCTGCTTTTCCGTAAAGTGCATTGGCGAAGTTTGGAGAGGCCGCAACAACGATTTTGTCTGACTTAATGCTAGAGGTAGCATAACCTGTCGCACGTTGTTCCTTTGAAAGGCCAAGACCTGTCACAACCACTTCTTGGAGTTGTGAAGCATCTTCTTGAAGGACAATTTCAATGGTTGAACGGTTTCCAACAGCAATCTCTTGCGTCTTAAAACCAATGTACGAAAAAACGAGGGTACTTTTTGAAGAGCCAGCAATGCTGAACTTTCCGTTGCCGTCGGTGGTCGTACCAGCACTTGTTCCTTTCACAACGATTGACACGCCTGGTAGTGGCTGTCCATCAGTTTGGGAAGTTACTTTCCCTGTAATCGTTTGCGCGAAAACAGAGCCGCCTATCATTGTCAGCAAGACAATCAGTGCAAGTAATTTGTGTTTCATTTGGTAATGGAGGTTAAAATTAAAAATAAATAAGAAAGGGATTCTTGGTGAAAATTGGTTGCGAGTGTAAAAATCTCATAGTAAGAGATTTAGGGACGTAGAGCTGACCAGTCATTTGATGCAAATAAGTAGCTGGGCTATAATTAAAAAAAAATAAAAAATGAGGTTGGTTAGAGTTTAACGAATCTTAAATTCGGAAATATTTTACAATGTTAACAATAATTTCACTAATCCAAATGAATATTAATAAAAAAATATTTTTAAATATGAGTAGTAAGTAAAAAAAATTAATATTATATTTATATCCATAAAATAAACTAATTTAGCGCTTCCTTATATTCTACTTATTCAGCATGTTTGAGCCCACTACATCGTCAGAACTAGATATCTTACCCAAAACCTCGGTTGTTGATTATAAAAAGAACCTTCACCGCCGACGTATATTAATCGAACTTTACCGTTCTGGTACATCTTCTATTGCCGAGTTGGCCCGAGTGATTCACAGCAGCGTTCCTTCCGTGACGAGCATTGTAGAGGAAATGGTGGATGAAAAGTGGATTGTGCCCGTGGGGACTGGCGTGACAAAACAAGGTCGAAAGCCCGTTTTGTTCAGCCTAAGTACTGAGCGGTACTATGTTTTGGTATTGGACGTAAATACACACGATACCAAAGTGCTGGTGATGAATCTCAAAAACGAGGTGGTATTTCGGAGAGACCTCGACATGAAGTTGGAAGATTCATCCAAATTCTTGGGGGCGCTGATTGAAGCTACCGAAGATGTAATTAATGAATCTAATATTCGCCACGATGATTTTATGGCGATGGGGATTTCGGTGGCAGGGTTGGTAGATGCCCGTAAGGGTTTTAACTTTACCTATCGTAGCCTTAACCAAGGCGATCAGTCGTTTGGTACATTGCTCGAAAGGCATTTTAAATTTCCTGTGTATGTCATCAACGATACCAAAGCTACTACCCTTGGCGAACACCGTTTTGGATTGGCACAAGGAAAAGACCATGTACTTGCCATTTATATTGATTGGGGTGTTGGGCTAGGCGTTATTCTCAACGGGGAAGTTTTTCAGGGAGCTTCGGGCTTTGCGGGTGAGCTTGGGCATATTCAAGTAGTACCCAACGGTGAGTTGTGTCATTGTGGAAAAGTGGGGTGCTTAGATACTATCACTTCGGCGGCTTCTTTGCTGAGACGTATCAAAAAAGGTCTCAATGAAGGTCGAATTTCGCGCTTGTCGGGGATGGATATTGAGAAAATCGACGCCGAAATCATCATTGATGCCGCTTGGCAGGGCGATTCATTTGCCATTGATATTCTTCACGAGATTGGAATGGAGCTAGGTAAAGGGTTGTCGATTGCCATTCATCTGTTTAATCCCGAAATCATTATCGTGGACGGTATTGTGGCCAAAGCAGGAGCGTTTATTACGAACCCCATCGAGCAGGCTATCAATAAATACTGCTTAACGGACTTTAGAAGTAATCTGAACGTGGTTATTTCTCAACTTGGGCAAGAAGCCAAATGGTTGGGAACGCAAGCGTACGTGGTAGAAAAAGTGATTGAAAATAATTAGGTTCACTATCGTTGAGTACGATGAATTTTAAACAAGTAAAGGTAGGGGTTGTGCAAGCAACTCCTTTTCTTTTTGATAAGGCTAAAACCGTCGAACGGGTCATTGAATGGATTGAAAAGGCGGCCAGAGCGCAGTGTGAACTGCTGCTTTTTCCTGAGTCTTTTATTCCTTGTTATCCGCGCGGGCTCGATTTTGATTCCCGCGTTGGTCGCCGAACGGAAAAAAGCCGCGAGCATTGGCTCGACTATTGGGCAAATAGCATCGAAGCTGACTCAGAAGAAGTTAAGAAAATAGGCGAAGCCGTTCGCAAAGCAGGAATGTATGTGGCGTTGGGCGTGACCGAACGCGAGCCCGTCGGTGGGTCGTTGCATTGTGCTTTGTTTTACTTTAACCAAGATGGAGTGCTGGTGGGCAAACATCGGAAATTAAAACCTACGGGGCTTGAGCGGTACATTTGGGCAGAAAGTGATGGAAGTACGCTTTTGGCGTTTGATACCAAAGTGGGTCGAGTAGGAGGGCTGATTTGTTGGGAAAATTACATGCCCCTAGCGCGTATGTCGATGTACCAGCAGGGGGTTGAAATTTATTTGGCTCCTACGGCCGACGCCCGCGAATCGTGGCAAGCTACCATGCAACACGTGGCGTTGGAAGGACGCTGTTTTGTGTTGGCCGCCAACCAGTTTGTACGGAAATCTGATTACCCCGAACGTTACCAAGAAGATTTAACCGAAGAACCCGACATCATGAGTGCGGGTGGAAGTGTGATCATCTCGCCTTTAGGGGAAGTATTAGCGGGTCCACTTTGGAACGAAGAAGGTTTGCTGACAGCCGAGTTGGATTTCTCGGTACTGGCCAAAAGTAAATTGGATTTTGACGTGGTCGGGCATTATGCGCGTCCCGACGTTTTTTCGTTGGAAGTGAAGGGGCAACCACCCATTTGTAAAATATAATATGAGGGTTAACCTCATCCCAACCCTTCTCCTTTCTGGAGAAGGGCTTTTTTGTGGTGCAGGTTGCTCACAACCTGCACTATAAGGTTGTGAGCAACCTGCACCACAAAAAACGTTACACTCCCGTATAACTAAAGGGAGAAATCGCGCGTAATTCTTCTTTTATTGCTTCTGATACTTCAAGGCAATCAATAAATTCTGCAATGGTATTGGAGGTGATTTTTTCGTTTTTACGCGTAAGGGCCTTGAGCGCCTCGTAAGGTTGGGGGTAAGCCTCGCGACGTAAAATGGTTTGAATCGCTTCGGCTACCACTGCCCAGTTGTTGTCGAGGTCGGCGTAGAAAGCAGTTTCGTTCAATTCAAGTTTTCCTAATCCCCTCAACAACGCCTTCAAACCGATGATGGTGTGGCCCAATGGTACACCAAGATTACGAAGTACAGTCGAGTCGGTTAGGTCGCGTTGGAGGCGTGAAATAGGAAGTTTGGCCGACAAATGCTCAAAAACGGCGTTGGCAATGCCTAAATTTCCTTCTGAATTTTCAAAATCAATGGGGTTCACCTTGTGTGGCATGGCCGACGAGCCTACTTCGCCTGCTTTGATTTTTTGCTTAAAATACTCCATCGAAACGTACGTCCAAACATCGCGGTCGAGGTCGATGAGAATGGTATTTAAGCGTTTGAACGTATCCATCAACGCCGCGAGCATGTCGTAATGCTCGATTTGGGTCGTCAACTGGCTCCGCGACAGTCCTAATTTTTCATTCACAAATGTATTTCCAAACGCTACCCAATCAATGTCAGGATAAGCCACGTGGTGCGCGTTGAAGTTGCCCGTTGCCCCGCCAAATTTTGCGGCGTAAGGAATGGCCTGAATCATCGCAAGTTGTTTCTCAAGACGTTCGATAAACACGCCAAATTCTTTTCCCAAACGCGTAGGCGAGGCAGGTTGTCCGTGTGTACGGGCCAGCATCGGGATGTGTTTCCATTCTTCGGCCAAAGCTTTCAGTTTGGTAACAACTTCTTCAAACGTTGGAATAATCTCGTCCGTAATGGCTTCTTTGAGTGAAAGCGGAATCGAGGTATTGTTAACGTCTTGCGACGTAAGTCCAAAATGGATAAACTCCAAGTACGAATCTAGCTGCTTGTCTTTGAGTTTTTCTTTGATAAAATACTCTACGGCTTTGACATCGTGGTTGGTGACCGATTCGATTTCTTTGATTCGTAAAGCATCTGTTTCCGTAAAGTCGAGATACAAAGCCTGTAAGTCGGTGTAAATGGTTTTGTCGAAACCTTCCAATTGGGGAAGGGGAAGTTCGCAAAGGGCGATAAAATACTCGACTTCGATGCGAATTCGGTAGCGAATAAGCCCAAATTCCGAGAAATAGGGAGCGAGTTTTTCAACTTGACGACGGTAACGTCCATCGACGGGCGAGATAGCTGTGAGGGTGTTTAATTGCATAGCTTGGTTACTAAAATGCAAAGATACGCCATCCATGCCAAAGATTTGGTAGAAAACGCTCGAAAATGCTTTTGGAAGTATGAAACATCGCATTCTACTTAGTATAGCAGGAGGGCTTATGGCATTGTTGGCTTTCCGTGAAGCAAATGATTTGGGGTTGGATTGGCCCGAATACAACGGAAACGCAGCCCGAAGCCATTATTCGGAGGCGAGCCAGATTTCGGCCGAAAACGTCAGCCAGCTTAAAGTGGCTTGGACGTATGCCTCGGGTGGGGCCGATACGGTTTTTCACCGTACCCAAATGCAATGTAATCCCATCGTAATTGATGGTATTTTGTATGGCGTTTCGGCCAATACCCAAGCGTTTGCGCTGGATGCTACAACGGGGAAGGAACTTTGGAAAACTAACGTCAGCGAAACAGAAGGAACAACAAGTCGTGGGGTAAGTTATTGGTCAGAAGGAACTGAAAAAACAATCTTTTTTGGGGCTGGAAAATGGCTATATGCCGTGGATGCCGTCTCGGGAAAACTTCGTTCATCGTTTGGTGAAAAAGGACGAATCAATTTAAAAACTGGAATAGAACGCCCTACGGCCGACGATTACGTGGTTTCAAATACGCCCAATGCCATTTTTGAGGATAAAATCATCGTCGGAACGCGGGTGTCGGAAAGTGAATCGGCTTTGCTGGGGGACATTCGGGCTTATGACGTGCGAACGGGTAAACGCATTTGGACGTTTCGAACCATTCCCGAAGCGGGCGAAATGGGAGCTGCATCTTGGCCAGCTAAAGCTCGACAAAACATTGGTGGTGCAAATGCGTGGGCGGGCATGGCCTTAGATCGTCAGCGGGGGATTTTGTATGCGCCCACGGGCTCGGCGGCATTCGATTTTTATGGTGGAAATCGCAAAGGGGATAACCTTTTTGCCAATTGTTTGCTGGCGTTAGATGTCCGCACTGGAAAACGACTCTGGCATTACCAGTTGGTGCGCCATGATATTTGGGACCGCGATGTGCCTGCTCCTCCCAATTTGGTGACGGTAGTTCAAAACGGAAAAAAAATAGACGCTGTGGCGCAAATTACTAAACAAGGCTACATTTTTGTGTTTGACCGAGTGAGTGGAAAACCGTTGTTCCCCATCGAAAATCGTGCATTTACGTTTGACGCTGTAGCGGGTGAATTTCCGTCAAAAACGCAGCCTATTCCGCTCAAACCGACCTATTTTGCCCGTCAAAGTTTTACCGAAAAAGACCTAAACTCGTTCGTAGCCGACCGTGATTCGTTGGTGGCCTTGATCCGAAAAGCCCGTACGGGGAGTGCTTACATTCCTATTGGCAAAGACATGACTATTTTCTTCCCTGGCACCGACGGCGGTGGGCAATGGGGCGGTGCTGCCACCGACCCGCAGGGAGTGATGTATGTGCCATCTAAAGAAATCCCCGTTTACACTTCGCTCGTATCTCGTAAGCAAGAGTCAAACGCAAAAACCACGACAGGAAAACAGTTGTATCGCCAGTATTGCTCGGCCTGTCACGGTGAAGACCGCCGAGGAAACCACGATGGCTCGTACCCTTCTTTGCTGACCGTTTCAAAACGACTTTCGGAAGATGCTGTCAAAAATTTGATTACCAAAGGCCGTGCCATGATGCCGTCGTTTGTGCATCTCTCAGCGGCAGAAAACAAAGCAATTGTCGATTTTTTGTTCCAAAAACAGCAAGATATTCAGGTGGCTAGCTCACAAAAAGGTGTTATTCCGTACCAACACACGGGCTATAATCGCTGGTACGACCGAAATGGGTATCCGATAAGTGCTCCACCTTGGGGAACGTTGACAGCCACGGATTTGAATACAGGCGAACGACTTTGGCAAGTACCGTTGGGCGAATATCCAGAACTAACTGCCAAGGGAATTGCACCTACGGGAACGGACAACTACGGCGGGCCGCTGGTGACAGGGAGCGGATTGCTTTTTATTGCCGCAACCCGTGACGAACGTTTACGGGCATTTGACAAAAAAACGGGAAAAATACTTTGGCAGACCCAACTGCCAGCGGCGGGTTATGCCTCACCGAGTACGTACGTTGTGAATGGTAAACAGTACGTAGTCATTGCCTGTGGCGGAGGAAAGTTGAAAACAAAGTCGGGTGATAAATACGTGGCTTTTGCATTGCCATAAGATAAATTTGTACTTAATTGCGAGAAACTAATCCGAACAATCCTTTAACCTTCTAACTACTAAAAATTCTGATGACTCCTTCTCCTTTTTTAGGTGAACTTCTGGGCACGATGGTGCTTATTATTCTTGGCAACGGTGTAGTTGCAAACGTTGTGCTCAAAGATACCAAAGGCAATAATGGCGGCTGGATTGTCATTACCGCAGGTTGGGCTTTTGCTGTCACGATGGGCGTGTTTGTCTCCCAAGCTTTTGGCGGGTACGATGCGCATTTAAACCCTGCCGTTACAGTTGGAATGGCCATTGCCAAAAACGAATACAGTAAAGTGGTTAGTTATATCACGGCACAAATGATGGGAGCCATGTTGGGTGCGATTACCGTCTGGCTGTTTCATTTACCACATTACGCACGCACCGAAGACAAAGGAGCTAAGCGAGCCACTTTTTGTACAGAACCTGCTATTCGTTCGACGGGGTCAAATTTCTTTAGTGAAGTCCTTGGAACAATCGTTCTTCTTGTGGGTATCAAAGGCATTGGGGCAGTGACCACGGGCTTGGGTCCTTTCGCCGTAGGTATTTTAGTTTGGGCGATTGGTCTTTCATTGGGAGGAACGACGGGCTATGCCATTAACCCTGCTCGTGATTTAGGTCCTCGCATCGTTCATGCCATTATGCCGATTGCAGGCAAAGGCGATTCTGATTGGCAATATTCGTGGATTCCAGTAGCAGGCCCGATTGTAGGGGCGATGATTGCAGGTCTTTTATTGCTTTAAAATAGAAACCCTAAATTGGTATCACGGTGTTTCACCTGTATCTTTGGCGGCGTAAAATCAACCAAAAATCAATGAAATACCTCATCACCATAACATTAGGAGTGCTTATCGTTCTTTTTCAAGCTTGTAGTTTCTCGTCGGAAGGTATGCTAGAAAAAGGAAAAGAGTTAATGAAAGAAGGCAAATTTAGCGAAGCATTGCCCTTTCTCAATAAAGCCATCGAACGCGATAATGGTAATTTTGAAGCCCTCAACGCGCGTGGGGTGGTTTATTACGAATTGAAAGAATTCCAAAATGCCTTGCTGGATTATGAACAAGCCCTCAAAGTAAAGCCCGATTATTATCGTCCTTATTACAATCGTGCGATGCTAAAAGTAGCCCAAAATGATACCGAAGGCGCTTTAAAAGACTACGCAGAGGCCATTCGATTGGAAGATAAAAATGCCGAGTTGTTTGTGAATCGGGGTCAACTTTTGGCGGCAATGGGGCAAATGGACGGAGCGCTCAACGATTTCGACAAGGCAATTACGCTGGACTCAAAAAATGCCTTGGCGTATTACAACAAGGGAAATATTGTGTTTCAAAAAGGTGATTTTAAAGGAGCAGTTATTCAGTTTGAAAACGCTGTAAAAAGTGATGCAAAGTTTGGCAAGGCTTTCCACGCGTTGGGCGTAGCCCAATTGATGGAGCAGCAAAAAGAAGCAGGCTGCCTTAACCTCAAACAAGCCGATAAACTCGGTTATCCTGCCGCGAAAGAAGCACTGGAGCAGAATTGTAAATAATGGTAGATTAAAAAAATAAAGCCTCGCCGAATCATTCGGCGAGGCTTTATTTGTAACAGTCGGCTAACAATTAACCGACAACAATATAGTTACGCTTTTTTGAGGCTCTTGGTCCAGAAGTACAAACCGATAAAAGCAACGATAAGAATGGCTGGGAAAGTCACCATCGTGCTCAGTGTCGCTTGTCCAGCGGCCAATTCAAGTGCATCACCTTGGAAACCTTGAGCGGCTGCCTCTGTTTTAGCGCTATCAATCCAGTTACCAATAATTGGCTGAAAAATAGAGCTTGAGAACATCCCAACCCCACCAATTACCGACATTCCAAGGGCGCCACTCGCAGGGATTTTTTCAGCCACAAATCCAACCATGTTTGGCCAGAAGTACGCAATACCGCAAGCATATACAAAAGCCGCAGCGTAGGCAGTTCCACCCGTTACTTTGCTCAATAAGAACAAACCAATTGTCGCCAAAACGGCCGAAACAAGAAGAACCCCCGTTTGATCGATTTTGTGAATTACTGGTCCTGCAAAGAAACGTGCTACGGCCATTGTACCTGTCGTGATTGCAAGAAGTAACATAGGGTCAGCTCCCGACTTGCTCAAAATTAACCCTACCCACTGTTGAGGGCCAAATTCTGAAATGGCTGTCAAGGCCATACAAGCAAACATGAAAATGAAAAGCGGTGAAAGCATCGCTTTGAAGTTCTCACTTATTGAAGCAGCGGCTTCAGTTTTTGGTTTTGGAAACTCTTGTCCCCAGAAAAGATAAGCATAGATAATAGCCGGAAGAAGAATAATCCAAATTTGTGCTTCCCAACCAGTGTTGGCTTCGGTCATAAATTTAGAAATCAACGAACCAATCACAATTCCACCTGGGAACCACATGTGGAATTTGTTTAACATGGCATTCATTTTATTGCCATCGTACGCGTCGGCAATCATCGGGTTACAAGCGGCTTCTGTACAGCCGTTACCCAAACCGATAAGAAGGGTTGAAATCAACAAGGTCATGTAGTTTCCACCCGAAAAGATTGTTAATAAAATACCGATGGTGTGGGCAAAAAATGCGAACTGCATGATTTTTTTGCCACCTACTGAGTTGTAAATTAAACCTCCAACAATCATGGAGATAGGGAAACCTAAGAACCACATGGAGTTGATGGTTCCTAGTTGCTCGCCTGAGAAGCCGTACTGTTTGGCTAGTTGGTCTAGGATACCTGCACGAATACTGAACGAGAACGCAGTGGTAATCAGCGCAAAGCAACTACCGTAAAACAATCTGTCTTTGTTAATCATTGTTTGAAAGGTTTGGTTGAAGGGTATGAAACATATTACTTCCAGTGGACTAAAGTAGGCGTAAGTTTTTTTTTACCCAATTTTCGTGAGAAAAAGGCTTTTTTTTACTTTGTGAGTGTAATAGTACTTCGCTCGTGAACGGCGAAAACGATAGAATCAAACTAACCTTGTAACTAAAACACCAAATTTAAAAATTAAAAATATGGCTCGAAAAATTAGAATGGGCATGGTTGGTGGAGGCCGTGGGGCTTTCATTGGAGGAGTACACCGAATTGCGGCTGCCATCGACGGTGAGATTGACCTAGTATGCGGAGCGTTTAGCTCAACGCCCGAAAAGTCGAAAGCATCAGGTGAAGACCTTATGCTTGATCCGTCGCGTTGTTATGGCGATTTCAAAGAAATGATTCAAAAAGAAAAACGCCGTAAAGACCGCATGGACGTGGTGTCGATTGTAACGCCTAACCACATGCACTTTGCCCCAGCTAAAATGGCGCTCGAAAACGGCTTCCACGTGATTTGTGATAAGCCCGTGACGTTTTCGTTGAGTGAGGCTAGAAAATTGCAAGAAATTGTTGAAAAGACGGGTTTAACTTTTGCCTTAACCCATAACTATACGGGCTACCCAATGGTAAAAGAAGCGCGTCAACGTATCAAAAGTGGAGCCATCGGCGCTATTCGTAAAGTGGTGGTTGAATACCCGCAAGGCTGGTTGTCGTTTCCTGTCGAAAAAGATGGGTCGAAACAAGCTGAATGGCGTACCGATCCAAAACGTTCAGGAATTGCAGGGGCGGTGGGTGACATCGGAACTCACGCAGAAAACCTTGCCGAATACATTACAGGTTTGAAAATAACGGAATTGTGTGCCGACGTGAGCCGCGTGGTAGAAGGGCGTGTGTTGGATGATGACGCCAACGTTTTGCTTCGTTTTGACAACGGCGCAAGAGGAATTTTGCATTGTAGCCAAATTTGTAATGGTGATTGGAATGGCCTCAATATCCGCATTTACGGGGAGTTGGGAAGTTTGCACTGGCACCAAGAAACACCTCAATATTTACACCACAAAAGCACAGATGGTTATCAGATTTATCAGCCATCGGTGGGGCAATTGTCAGACTCAGCTAATGCCCACTCACGCATTCCGTTTGGTCACCCAGAAGGGTATTTGGAAGCTTTTGCCAACGTCTATCGTAATTTTGCCCGTACGGTACGTAAGCGCATGAATGGTGAAGAACCCAATGAATTTGATTTAGATTTCCCAACCATCGAAGACGGTATCCGTGGAATGCAATTTGTCGAAACGGTCATCGCTTCGGGAAAAAGCAACAGCAAATGGGTGAAGTTTAAAGGATAAAATTGCTTAAATAACATCCTGTATATGTATAATGTACAGGATGTTATACAGAAAATCAACCATCATTAGTTACCTCTTAAATCAGAAAAACATGATTCGCTATTTGAATGAAATTGACGCAAGTACATCTTGATGAGCGAGAGCTGTGGGATCGCCTGAAATCGGGAGATACAAATGCGTTTGGACAAATTTCGACGCATTATTATCGGATATTGTTTGACTATGGCCGTAAATTCACCAAAGACCGTGAACTTATAAAAGATGTCATTCAAGATGCGCTAGTGGTGTTGTGGCAAAAAAGAGCCCACATCAATCCCGACGAAAATGCCAAATTGTACTTACTCAAAATCATTCGGAATAGTTTATTCAAAGAACTGCAAAAACAGCACCTGCGGGTAACCGATGGCCAGTTTGATGAACTGGAATTTATGGAGCCGGAAGAATCGTTTATCATTTCGGCAGAATCATCACAGCAGATGAATGCCAAGCTGCAATTACACCTCAAAAATCTTCCCAAGCGGCAGCAAGAAGTACTTTTTCTGAAATTTTACGAAGACCTCAGCAATGACCAAATCGCGGAGGTAATGAATATTCATCGCCAATCGGTCGCCAATTTGCTCCACAATGGCCTTCGGCTGCTCAAAAACCGCTTTTTTCTTACGACCCTCTATTTCATTTTGGCCAGGTGTTGACAATTTGTTAACACGCCAAATTTCTCCCGCCTGAGAAATACCTTCTTTTTTGCATAATAAATTTTGACTTTCATGAGTATAGACCACCAAAGTCTGGATATACCTTATAAAAGCAGAGATAAGTACTATTTTTTCTATGATAGATTATAGTAAGTTCGAGGTAGAAGATTTTATAACCGACGAATCCTTTGGCGAGTGGGTCAAGGGTAAGTCGGACAAGCATACGGCATTTTGGGAGTTTTGGCTGGAAGCACATCCTGAAAAAAAAGAAATTGTGAAGCAAGCAAGGCAGTTGTTGGAGGCTCTTAAAAACCAACCGACGGCTATCAACGACGACGAAATTTCCATTGAAGTCGCCAAAGTAGTAAGCCAAGTGGAGGAAGAACAACCTCGTTTACTTTTTCTATGGTGGGGAAAGGTGGCAGCAGCAGCAGTGGTGGCTTTGGGAATAGGCGTATGGTTTTGGGCCACGTTTGTACCAAATACAACAGCTACAGTAGCGACTTTACCACTAAACAGCACCACCACAAAGAATGCAAAAGTAGAAGTAATCAATAACACCAATTCCGATTACACGGCGTCTTTACCCGATGGCAGTAGCGTAGTGCTGAAAAAAGGGAGCAAAGTGAGTTTTATTGAAAAATTTGTGGGCGACAAACGCGAAGTGTTTTTGACGGGGGAGGGTTTCTTTAACGTGGTTCGCAATCCCGCCCAACCTTTTTATGTGTATGCCAATGGCCTAGTGACGCGGGTATTGGGAACGAGTTTTACGGTACGGGCTTATGCCAAAGACAAAGAAGTAACAGTGGCAGTAAAAACGGGTAAGGTGATGGTGTACTCGCTCTCAGAATTGAAAAAATCGGAGCAAAATGCCAATTATCAGGTACAAAGTTTGTATTTAACCCCCAACCAGAAAGCCACTTTTGAGCGTGAGGTAGAAAAGTTCAATAAAGCATTGGTAGCACAACCAACAATCATTACCAAACCTGTTGAAACGCCCAATTTTACCTTTGAAAATACCCCGATTGCTGAAGTATTCCAACGTCTCAAAACGGCCTATGGCGTCGATATTGTGTATGATGCAGAAGTGATGAAAAACTGCTCCGTTACGGCACCTTTGGGAGACGAATCGCTTTTTACGAAGCTGACCATCATTTGCAAAACCATCGGGGCGCGTTACGAAATCGTCGAAACCGAAATTGTGGTTTCGGGCCGCGGGTGTCCCTAAATTGTGAACTTTAATGCTATTCCTCTCTACTAAACTATCCTAAACTTAAACCGAACTCTATGTCTCCATAACTACCTAACTCCTTTAAAAAACGAAGTCGGCAATGGTCGCAACATTACCGACTTGCAGTTTTATCCCCTCCATTTTGTTGTGCTGCAACTGCCCGATTTCTCGGGTGCTGGGTGGGATTTTGTCCAAAAAAATTTGAACTAAAACCAAACCAAATGTATGGAAAGTTTACCAAAAAAGCGCAAACTGTTGCTTATAGCTATGCGAATCACCTGTTTACAACTACTGATTAGTGTCGTGCTTAGTGGTTTGGCCGTCGCGCGTGAGGGACTGGCCCAAGAAGCGCTGAATCGTAACATCAGCCTTTCGGTCGAAAATAAGCCATTAAAAACTGCATTGACGCTCATTGAAAAAACAGCTAACGTCAAATTTACGTATTTACCGCAGCTGATTGCCAAAAACGACAAAGTGTCATTGACAGTTTCGAACCAACAGCTGTCGGTCGTGCTTGAAAAACTACTGCGCCCGTTGGGATTATCGTATGAAGCATCGGGAGAGTACATTATTCTGACCAAAGCGGATGTTCAGATGCTCGAAAAAAGGAGCTACGTGCCGATGCAAACCATAGAACAGAATGTAAAAGGACGTATCAACGACGAAAAAGGGGAGGGGCTTCCTGGCGTGAGTGTGGTCGTAAAAGGAACACAACGTGGCACTACCACAAACGCCAACGGAGAGTTTTCGCTGGTTGTACCTGACAGTAAAACAGTGTTGATTATCAGTTACGTAGGATATACACCCCAAGAAATTATTGTTGGGAATCAATCGACGATTTTGATTTCGCTCAAAGCTGACTTGAAAACGTTGAACGAAGTCGTAGTGGTTGGTTATGGCGTTCAGAAGAAAGCCAACTTGACTGGTGCGGTGGACATGGTTACGAGCGAGATATTTGAAAACCGTCCGATGACCAACCTGAACCAAGGTATGCAAGGGGTGTTGCCCAACCTTAACATCAAGATGATGGATGGGAAGCCCAACCAAGCACCAAGTTTTAACATTCGGGGGACGACCTCGATTGGACAAGGTGGAAACGCCTTGGTTTTGATTGATAACGTGGAGGGTGATCCAAGTTTGTTGAATCCCAACGATATTGCTAGTGTTACCTTGTTAAAAGACGCAGCTTCGGCTTCAATTTACGGAGCAAGGGGGGTATTTGGAGTGGTGTTGATTACCACAAAAAATCCAGCAGCGGGAAAAACAAACGTTACCTATTCGACCAATTATTCGTTCAAAAAGCCCATTGCAAGACCTGACTTGGTTACAGATGGATATACTTGGGCCTCAATGTTTGCCGAGTCATTCGTCAATTTTGGAGGAACGTTTCCCCAAAATGCCAATAAAACCCTCAAGTTTTCTCAGGCGTATTTGAATGAACTCAAACGGCGCTCGGAGGTAGGAGGCTTGCCAGAAGTAGAAATTGATCCTGCAACGGGTGAGTATGTCTATTATGGCAGTACAGATTATTATGGGCATTTATACAAAGATGTTAACAACTCCAACGAGCACAACCTGAGTATCTCTGGAAGCACCGACAAAGCGAGTTACCTAATTACGGGTCGTTATTTTGGTCAAGAAGGTTTGTTTCGCTACAACTCGGACGATTATCGGGTTTTCAACTTTACAGGTAAAGGTTCGATTCAGCTATTCCCTTGGTTGAAAATCAATAACATGTCGCAATACTCCGATATGAAATACCACAACCCATCGAATGTCGGCGAAGGTGGGGGTGTTTGGCGTAATATTGCGGATGAAGGCCACCCTTTGGCGCCTTTGTTGAACCCCGACGGTACCATTACTTTTTCGGCAGCGTACAGCATTGGTGATTTTTACTACGGTAAAAACGGCATTGACAACAACAAAAAGGTGTTTAGAAATACGACTGGATTTGTATCTCAGTTTTTTAACGACAAATTGAGAGTCAAAGGTGATTTTACGATTCAAAATACCGACAACAATGACCGAATCAAGGCAGTGCCTGTGCCTTATAGTGTCAAACCTGGTACAATAGCGTACGTTGGAACGACGACCAATTCCATCAATGATGTGTATCGTGAAACGTCGTACATGACGACCAACCTTTATACGGAGTACGAGAATACGTTCAAGGAAAACCATTATTTGAAAGCGATGGTGGGGTATAACTACGAGCAATCAAATTTTAAGCGGTTATCTGCCCAACGCAACGGCCTTATTTTTGAGGATGCACAAGACATTAACTTAGCGCTAGGGCAGGCCATTACTGCCACGGGAGGCTGGGAAAGATGGAAAATTCAAGGAGGTTTTGCAAGGCTCAACTATTCGTACAAAGACCGATATTTGTTGGAAGTAAACGGTCGTTACGATGGGTCTTCTAAATTTCCTGCCAATCAGCGATTTGCCTTTTTTCCATCGTACTCTTTCGGTTGGAGGTTATCCAAAGAGCCCTTCTGGAAAGTATCAGAACGTATTGTTTCCGATTTAAAACTAAGGGCATCTTATGGGTCATTAGGAAATGGGAACATCAGCTCGTATGCTTACTTGGAGCAATTCTCAATTTCGCAATCATCCATGATTTTGGCAGGTCAGCGGCCACAGCAAACCAGAAACCCAACGGTTTTGCCTGAGGGGCTTACATGGGAAACCGCCACCACCAAGAACATCGGGATTGATTTGTCGATGCTTTCCAATCGGTTGACTTTTGTGGCTGATGCTTATATCCGAACCACAACCGATATGTTTACCGTAGGTTTGACGCTTCCTGCTGTTTTTGGCGCGACTGCTCCCAAGGGTAACTATGCCGATTTGGAAACCAAAGGTTGGGAAGCCATGCTGTCGTACCGCGATAAATTTTCGCTGGGCTCAAAGCCATTTAATTTTGATTTGCGCCTAACGATGGCTGATTATAAGGCGGTAATTACTAAATATAATAACCCACAAAAATTGTTAAATGACTATTACGAAGGACAAGTATTGGGTGAAATTTGGGGATACCAAACCGATGGTTTCTTTAAGTCGGCAGATGACGTAAAAAACAGTGCGAGCCAGAATTTGTTCAGAACTGCTTCCAATGGACTTTGGTTTCCAGGTGATATTAAGTTCAAGGATGTCAACGGAGACGGTGCCATTACGCCAGGTACCGATCGGGTAGAAAACCCAGGCGATCGCTCTATCATTGGTAATTCTACCCCAAGATATACCTACGGCATAATGCTAGGTGCTGACTGGAATAATTTCTTCTTCTCCGCTTTTATTCAGGGTGTTGGGCAACAAAATTGGTATCCAAGCAGGGAAGCAAGTCTATTTTGGGGACAATACAACCGTCCTTATGGAGATATTCCCAAGAGTCAATTGGGAAATATCTGGACCGAACAAAACCCCGACGCGTACTTCCCACGCTATGTGTCGCGGATTGCTAGTAATGCCAACGGAACCCTCAGCGCGGCTCAGACTCGCTACTTACAAAATGTGGCGTATATGCGTCTGAAAAACATTCAAATAGGGTACAATCTGCCCCGCGCCATCGTTTCAAAAATTGGTTCTTCGGCAGGACGAGTTTTCGTGTCGGCTGAAAATATTTGGTCATTATCACCGCTTTACAAACATACCCGTGATTTTGACGTAGAAAGCGCCGTTGCTTCCGACCAAGTATTTAGCCCTGGAGGAAACTCTGGCGATGCCTACAACTATCCAATTATGAAAAGTGTAACCGTTGGTTTGTCTATCACTTTCTAACCACCAAAAAAGTACGACTATGAAGCTTAAATACATCCTTATATTACTTGTCGCAACCTTATGTGTGGGTTGTGATTTGGAGGAACTTCCAGAAGCAACTACTTCAAAGGGGCCTATATTTGGTAGCGAAAGTGGCTTGGTGCTTTATACCAACTCGTTTTATACGATGTTTAATGGTAAAAACCTCCACCGAGCCGATGCCATGTCAGACTACTTGGCGCGGCGAGAGTCACCCTCTTTTATTACCGAAGGCAACTACAGTGCCCAAGTGAGTACGGGCTGGAGTTGGTCAGATTTGAGAAATATCAATTATTTTATCCAAAACTGCAACGACCCCAAAGTGCCTCTTGCTGTACGTAAAAATTATTTGGGCATTGCAAGGTTCTTTCGGGCTTGGTTTTATTTTGATAAGGTCAAACGTTTTGGTGATGTGCCTTGGTATGGTAAAGCGCTTGACGTAGCGGATACGGAATTGCTGTTTAAAGGCCGAGATCCGCGTAGTGTAGTGATGGATTCGGTGGTGGCCGACTTGGACTATGCTTGTCAAAACATATCAGCGAGCAGCGAGCCAACCAGAAGCTTAGTGACCAAGTACGTTGCATACGCATTTAAGGCACGTGTTTGCCTTTTTGAAGGAACTTTCCGAAAATACCACACCAATTTAGGGCTGCAAAATACAGCCGCTGGTTTTCTGACCCAAGCGGCTGAGGCAGCTAAAAAAGTAATGGACGAAGGTGGATATAAACTATTTGATGGGTCGGGAACGGACAAATCGTACCGCCAAGTATTTATCAGTGCTGCGCCAGTTAGTACGGAAGTGATGCTGTCAGCGGTGTGTGATTTGGCCCTCAACAACCTAAACGATGCCAATTGGTACTGGACAAGCGGTACCTATGGCGACAAAGCGAGCTTTATTCGGACGTTTATTAATACGTATTTGAACATCGACGGAACGCCATTTACCAATAATCCAGCTTACAAAACCATGTTGTTTAAGGATGAGGTAAAAGGACGCGACAGACGTCTTCAACAAACCATTCGGGTAGGTGACTATAAGCGTACTAGCGGGGGAGTGTTGGTGCCATCGCCGCCGTTGTTTTCATATACCTTCACGGGTTATATGCCGATCAAATGGACGTTGGATGACATGTATTACGATACCCGCGACTTGAACATTAACTCCGTTTCTATTTTCCGCTTTGCTGAAGTATTACTCAACTACGCTGAGGCAAAAGCTGAATTAGGAACGCTTACCGACGCTGATTGGGCTGCTTCGATTGGAGCTTTGCGTAAGCGTGCAGGCATTACGGGTGGACTTACGACCAAACCAACGGTGGTGGATAGCTATTTGCAATCGAAGTATTTCCCAGCCATTACCGACCCTGTGGTGTTGGAAGTACGTCGGGAACGTGGCATTGAGCTTTGTTTGGAAGGTTTCCGCTTTGACGATATTTTAAGATGGAAACGCGGAGAGTTGATGCAAATGGAGTGGAATGGTATGTACGTCCCGTCGCTCAATACGCCGATGGATTTGAACGAAGACGGGATTTTGGACGTGGCATTTTACAAAACGCTGCCATCGTCGCGCCCTGCGGGAGTGACTTACGTGGAAGTGTCTCCTACCATCGCGGGCAAACCTAATTCTCAACTTATTTCGGGAGATACTTCGGGGGAATTGACGTGGTTGAACAACATTCCACGTAAGTGGACAGACCGAAACTATTATTATCCGATTCCAACGGCTGATATTATTACCAATCCAAAGCTTACCCAAAATGCGGGCTGGTAGAGATTGGTAAGGATTTTTGTATTTTATCACGCGCTCGGCCAACGGTCGAGCGCGTTTGTTTTTCTACACTTTGTCTTTTTTGGGCGAGTAGCCGTAGTATTCTTGGTACATCTTTGAAAAATACGATTGCGAACTGTATCCAACCTCATAAGCTACTTGGGTTACGTTTAGGTTTCCTTCTTTGAGCAATTCATTGGCGCGCTCCAAACGCACTTGGTGGATAAATTGAGAAGGAGTTTGTTGGGTCAACGCTTGTATTTTTCGATACAGTTGCGAACGACTCAAATTGGCTTTCTGGGCCAACGTCTCTATTTCAAACGATTCTTCGGCTAGGTTTTGTAAAATGATATTCCTGATTTTTTGGAGAAACAACTGCTCTTTTTCAATCAAAATGGGTGGTAGCGATGCCGTAAGTTCAGGCGTAAGCGGGGCTGACGTACCTATTTTTAAAAGTAACTTTTGGCGAATCGCGATGGTATTTTTGACCCGAATTAGCAGTTCAGAAAGGCTAAAAGGTTTACTCATGTATTCATCGGCACCAAAGGAGAGTCCTTTCAGTTTGCTGTCAAAAGACGATTTTGCCGACAGGACAATCATCGGAATGTGGCTGGTACGTTCATCGTTTTTGAGGGTTTGAATCACTTCGTAGCCGTCTGCCAAGGGCATCATTACGTCCGTAATAAGTACGTCGGGTAAAGAAGCTAAAGCGATATCAATGCCCTCTTTTCCGTTGGTTGCGGCTTTTACTTGGTAGGTAGTTTGCAAACTTTCTACCAAAAAATGACGAAGCTCTTCATTGTCTTCGATGATTAAAATAAGTGGTTTATCAGACGGAGTGCCCGCTTCTGATGTTTCATTTATTGGCGAAACGGAAGGGGTAAATTCAAAAGAAACTGGTGCGGCTTTGCCTTGGGTAGCAGTAGCTTCGTTCAAAGGAAGTTCAACAACAAACGAACTCCCCAAGGCAAGAATGCTTTCAGCTTTAATGGTACCACCCATCATTTCGACCAATTCTTTCACCAGCGCTAATCCGATACCTGTACCTGCATACTGACGGGTAAATGAGGCATCGGCTTGATAAAATCGTTCAAAAATATGCGGTAGTTTTTCGGGCGCGACCCCGATTCCCGTATCATTGACTTTTAGTAAAAATACTTGTTGGGATAAAATCTGCGCGTTGACAGCCACTTTGCCACCCTCAGGCGTAAACTTGATGGCATTAGAAAGTAGATTATAAACAATTTTTTCAAGTTTATCGTGGTCATAAAAATAAGCAAGCCCTGGGTCATCGGCGGAGAAAGTGAGGGAGAGTTTTTTCTTCCCCGCCATGCTTTCAAACGCCCCGACGATTTGGGCGGTTTGTTGGATGGGGTTTCCAATGGTTTCGATGACTTCCAACTTACCCGCATCTTTTTTGGTCAAATCCAGCATTTCGTTAATCAATCGAAGCAATTGATGTGAATTTTGTTGAATGGATTTGATGCGGGGTGTGGCGATTGCATCGGTGTTGGTAGCTTCCAATTGTTCGGCAGCGTTGAGAATAAGCGTCAAAGGAGTTCGGAATTCGTGGGTAAGGTTGGAAAAAAAATGCGTTTTCATCTCGTCAACTCGCTTTAATACTTCGGTTTCTTGCTGTCGTTGGCGCAGTTCTTTTCTGAGCTTACGGCGTTTTTGCCACTCTTTAAAACCCAAGTATAAAACAAGAAATCCGACAACTAAGTACAATAAAATAGCCCACCATTCTTTCCAAAAAGGTTTGATTACGATGATTTTGAGATAACCAACCTCTTTCCATTCGTTGGCCGAAACCCGCTGGGTGGTCGTAAACTTAAATGTACCTGCCTCCATTTGATTATAGGTAACGCGATTGGCCATGGTAGAAAAGGTCAATCCGTTATCGGAGGCGCCATCCAGCAATTGTTTGTATTCGTACAGCTTAGCGGGCGCTGCGGGAGCGCTATAAATGGTCAGGTTATCGCCTTCTTGTAGGGTGACGATTGGAATGCCCTTTTCATCACGTACGTACGAATAATTTTCGGTGTTATCTTTGATAACGCTGCCATTGACGGTCAAGAAAATGGGGTGAAACAATTGCGTACGTTGGGTTTGGTTTAAATCATAGACCCTGACATACTTCGCATTCCCGACCCACAGCCGATTTTGGGAGTCAATCATCATCGCGAAGGCAAATCGCCCAGAAGGAGTCAAATCCATCCTAAGTAGCCCTTCACGGTCATTATAACGGTAAACCAAATACCCATGCGTAAAATAATCATTTCCTTCGCGGTCGGTGGCGAAGTTAACGACGCGGTTATTTTCAGGAACGGAGTGGAGAAGAATGTGCTTCACTTTGCCCGTAGAAGGAGTCAGGATATTGACCTGATTTGAAAAACCTACCAAAATATCTCCGTTTTGACGGAGGCCAACGCTCATAGGCTGGTTGTTGCTGAGGGATTCGCCATTGAGTGGATCATGCAAAAAAACGGTAAATTTCCCCGTGCTGGGCATATATTTTTGAACTCCCTGATTGGTGGCCAGCCAAAGGTTATGGTCAGCATCTTCTACAATGCCGTTGACGTTGATTTTGTTAGGGGTAACTTGGGCAACGTTATCGAGCGCTGGGTCGAACCTTAACAGCCCAATTTCATTTAAGCCAATCCATAAAATGCCTTTTTGGTCGGGATATAGAAAATTACAACCGTGCTTAGAAAGGTACTTTTTAATGACCAAAGTGCTATCTGCTATGCGCACAATTTTCTGAAGTTTTGGGTCAAAATAAGACAGTGAAAACCCTAAACTGGTTTTGAACCACACTTTCCCGTCGGACGAGGCACGGGCTTTGGTGTAAAATTCTTCTTTGTCGGCAAGTGGGTCTTTAAAAATTTGAGTTTGTTTGCCATCGTACCGACACATACCTTTTCTTCCCGCAAACCAGTAATGACCAGAACGATCTTTGGTAATGTCACTTCCTCCAAAAAAATGCCCCTTGACGGAAATCACTTGGAGTGGCTTTGGCATGATTTGGCCCCAACAGGTAAAGGCAGGCAGCAATAACAGTACCAATAAATAATAAGAACATCTCATGGGTGAGTAGGGTATATAAATGCAACATATTTACACAAAACGACACAATAGTGATTGTTTTTTGAGGTGTGGAAACAGTTGAATAAGCGACATAATTGCCTAATGCAATATAGGTATATAAAATGACACTTTGGTGATTGTGTGGAGGGTTTGGGTACGATTAGCTTTGTAGAAATCCAACTAACCTCGGTCGTTGGGCTGCCCTTTACCCTTTTTTTGAAAAGTTATGAATAAACTATGTACTGCCTGTATTGTTTCCTTTTGGCTGGTTATTGGGTTCGACAGTCTTGGCCAAGCCATTGACTTGAGTGCTTTGAAAGGTGGGGATACTAAAGTGAAAGTAAGCGGTGGCTTAAACAGTAACGTGGTTTATAATGCTAGCCAAGCGACCAATATTCCGCCCATTAGCTTGTTTTTGAGCGGAAATCTCAATGTAAGCTACCGAAACTTTAATCTTCCGTTGAGTGTCAATTACTCCAATCGGAAGTTTACGTACAGTCAGCCTTTCTCTTTCAACTTCGTCACGTTTCGGCCTTCGTATCAATGGATTTCGGCAGAAATAGGGACTTGCTTTATGTCTTTTTCTCCCTATTCGCTCAGTGGGCATCAGTTTCAGGGGGTGGGCTTGACCCTCACGCCCAATCGGTGGAGCGTCAGTGCCATGTATGGGCGTCTTTTTAAAGCGACTGATGGCAATCCCGAGCTTCAACAACTTCCTACCTATCGGCGCATGGGGATGGGTGTCAAAACGGTATATAAATCTGACCATTTTACCCTTGGCTTGAGCCTTTTTAATGCGGCAGACAAGCCTAATTCGTTGGCGCATCTTTCTGAGCCACTTCGCCCCCAACCGAAAGAGAACATGGTGGTGGGCTTAGAATTCAGTACCATGCTTTTTCGGAAATTAGAGGTGAGTGCCGCCTATCATTCCAGCTCGCTTAATGCCGATACCAATCAGCCTGATAGCAATGGCATCGCCCGTCAAAAATCAATTTCGGGTTGGCTGCTAAACAAATCATCTTTGGGGCAGTCGTATAATAGTTACCGTTTCGGGATAAATTACAATTTGAGTAAATCCAACGGCATTATCGGCATCGAATACCAAAAAGTTGATCCTGACTACATTACCTTGGGTGGTTATTATTTTGTCAATGATTTTGAGAACCTTACCCTTAAATACAACCAAAGCCTGTGGTCGGGAAAAGTGAACTTGTCGGGTAGTTTGGGGCTTCAGCAAGACGACATTGCCCGCCAAAAATCGTCGGGGCAACGACGTGTGGTCGGGATGGCGAACCTCATGTTTTCACCTTCCCAACGCTTAAACGCAGGACTCACATTTTCTAATTTTACTTCCTATTCTTTTGTGAGAACAGCCTTTGACGAAATCAGAAGATTGAACCCTTTTGAACAATTAGATACCCTTAATTACCGCCAAATCAATCAGAATATTTCAGCATTCGTCAATTATACGTTGTCTCAAACTGAAACAAGAGTGCAAACCATCAACGTCAATGTTTCTCAAATGCAGTCCGTTGCTAAGCAGGGCGATGTCGTGCGCGTGGGGCAACAATCGGGTTTTATCAATTCTGACATTACCTACAACTATCAATTACCCCAAAAAGCCCAAAGCATTGGGGTAGGGGTCAACACAAGTTTTAATTCCATTGGTACCCAGAACTCCTTTTCGGTGGGACCGTTGTTTCATGTCCAAAAAGGGTTTTTACAAAGTAAACTGACGACCAACACCGCCTTGTCGTACATCTACTCAAAAGATGCGACATTAGAAACGAGCGCGGGGGCTTTTAATCTTCGCGAAAGCGCCCAGTATAATTGGGACAAAAAAAATAGCCTCTCGGCCAATCTGGGCTTCACGCAAGTGTCAGGTTCTACATTGGCGGGGCGCACGTATGTGTCGGCAACAGTGGGCTACATCAATCGTTTTTAATCAATCAGGAAATGAAAACTATTCGATATATCGTACTCATGGCACTGGTCTTTCTGCCGCTGGCGAAAACGATGGCGCAGCATTTTCCAGTACAGGCAACTTTTTATTCCAAACCACCTTACCCCATTTTCTTGTCGGATTATGCCAATCCTGTGGGTCAAAACTTGACGCTCAAAGTGTTGCTTCGGGACTTGAACTTAGGCCCTACGCAGATTTATTTTCGTTTTCGTATTTCAAGCAATCGGATGACGGTCGGAAATCCTTCTTTTCGGGTAAATATGCCCATTTTTACCCTGACTCCTGGCATTGTTCAAACCTTCACCCAAGCCGACTTTGGGAAATATTTTGAGTGGATGAATCTGGGTATGAACCCGTTTTCGTATGCCCTACCACTACCCGAAGGTATTTATACGTTTTCGGTTGAAATCATGGATGCGTTGACCAATAAACCCCTTTCCAAATCGGAACAACTCCCGCCCGTTTGGCTCATTGTGAACGACCCGCCGCTGTTGGTACAGCCGCAGAACGAAAGCATTCAAAAGATACAAAATCCACAAAACTTGGTTTTTCAGTGGACGCCGCGCCATCGGCAGGCCAATACAGTTGAATATGAGTTTGTGCTGACGGAATTGTTGGTGCCCGATAATTTCAACGGAAATTTACAAAACCTGTTTCTATCCCAGCCCCCTTACTACCGAACCACGACGCTCAATTCTTCTTTTTTGTACGGCCCGACCCTTCCTCCGCTCATCGCAGGGCGTACCTATGGCTTTAGAGTGCGGGCGGTGGCCAAAAAAGGATTTGAAGAGATTGGTATTTTTCGGAACGACGGCTACAGCGAAGTGGGTATTTTTCATTATGGTGAAAAGAATCGTGCGCCCGTCATTCTTTCGGCCCGATGGGGAAACGACGCCAAGCCGCTGATTACTTGGAAAGGCATCGAGCGGCACGCCCAATTTGAGGTATTTTACAAAAGAACGACCGATGCACAGGAGGCGTCTTTTCCATATTTTAGTTTATCTAACCCCTATCTCCAAAAAGTAGGAGAAAATACCTATGCGGGAAAAATCAACGCCGTAAGCGATGTTAAATCAAGTTATACCTTTCGGGTGAGTGGAATTACTGGCGTCACTGGTGAGGCATCACTTTTTTCGGGCTTGGTTACACTACCGCCGATTGATTGGTCGAAAATCACCATCAACGGAATCACGCGTGACAACGAAGATTACCTTGGGCTGTTGGCGGGGAAAAGTCGTAAAGATAACCCTAACCCTTTGGCGGCTACTTGCCAAAACCCGCGCGTCAACCCAACCGATACCAAAACCAACGCGGTAGTGCTGGGGGATACCCTTCATGCAGGTGGAACGGATGTGGTTGTGGTATCAGACGAATACGTCAAGGCCCTCATTAAAACACCGAGCGGAGGTACGACTGACGTCAAGCTTTATTATTCTGCCGATTTTAAAATCAATCAATACAACGAGCTGATTTCAGGGTATTTGACGGGGGAAGTAACCAACCATCGCATCAAACTCCTGAGTTCGGGAAATGCAGTTGGGGAAGAAGACATCACCAATCAGCAATTGATTTCACTTGGGGTAAGAACCGATTCGCTCAAAGTGCTGGCCAATCAGTTTCATGACCAAAGTAAGCAACAATTGAGCTATACCACTGCCTACAGGTACATTTCGGTCATTTCTACGTCTTTACCTATCCTCCTAAATTTGCTGAAGGCCAAGCATGTATTACTTCAAGAAAGTATCCAAGTGCTCAACGGTGAGTTGGCTAAAAATCTATCCAACCAGCAGCGAACCCAGCTGCAAACAATGAGAACCAAATTAACCGCTCAGTCGAATGAAACCCAACGAAACATGGATCGTTTGGGTACATACATCCAAAATTTTGGAGGACGTAAGTTTCCCAATGAAGTTCAGGGATTGCTTTTACCTCAACTCTTTTTATAACTGCCCAACGCCCGATAATCTCTTGAAGTTATGTTTGCTCGAAATAAAATACAGATACTCTTCTTTAGTTGGCTGACACTGGCTTCGTTGGCAACCTACGCAGGCAACGACCCCACTACGACCAGTGGCAGTGAAAGTCAGCGCAAAACCATGCTGGCGTTGGAAGCAGCCCTCAATAAAAGCCTCAGCGCGCCTAATGCCGTGGAAATTGCTAACGCCCTTTCGCCTACTCAAATTCCAACGGCCGATTTAACCCAAGAAGCAAAAGAAGCCAAAGCATTGTTTGAAGCGCTGGAGCGGCAGAATAAAGTGTTAGCTCAGCTAAAAAACAATCCGTTGCAGTCGTTGCCAGTAGCCATTCCGTTGGATGGGACGGGCCAGGGATATTTAGCCCTGAAAAAAGCAGTTTTTTACCCTACTCACGTCGAATTGGAAGTGTATGCCCGCCTGTATTTGGGGGAGGAAGAGCTTTATTTCGGCAATAAAAAAGTGAATTACGTGCCTGGCTCGGGTTTTGCGGGCAATGCCTCTTTGGCCTTGCTGGGCACGCAAGAATTTTCAAATGCGCAATACAAACTAAGCCTGACAGGAGGCAACGCCGCCAATTTGCCCAACGCCAACGCATCCCAACTGAAAATCAATTGTGGAGCTTTTGAAGCGTTGGTGTTGAAGGGGAAATTTGAATTAAACAAAGAGAGTTTTCTCAAACTGGACACCAAAGGCTATCCGATGGCGGAGGGGACGGTGGTTTCTTCTGCAATAGACGTACAAGTTACAAACCTAAGTGCGCTCACGGTCAAACTCAAAGACCCCTTGGCCTTTACTTTGAAAAAGTCAGTGACGACGATGGGGTTTCTTTTAAGCGAAGCATTCTTTGATTTTTCAGAAAAAAACACCCCTACCGCCATTTCAGCACAGGTGGGAGGGTTTTTTGGTAGTTCAACGGCCCTTATTAACCAATGGACGGGATTATATACAGTCAATTCAAGGGTGTATCTGCCTCAGTTTTTTATTCCTGCTACGCCTTCCAATCCTACCCCAGAGCGCCCCAGCTTTTCATCGTCTGTTTTTTTGATGGATGCCTCTGGAATTTATATGAAAGTGGTAGGGAGCAACGTCGCGAACTTTAAACAACTCGGTGGCTCGCCCATGAGTATTGATCAAATAAGTTTTGAAATCAAAAAAAGCAACTACACTTCGTTTGCACTTAGCGGAAAAATTGGGGTTCCCATTGCTAAAAATCCCTTCAAAAAGAACAGCCCAACGTACGATTTGGCGACGGCCAGCCCAGAGGAATACATCACTTACACAGGAAGTATTGATGACAAGTCACAAAACTTTGCGTTGAAGGTTAAAAAACAAGACAATCTCTATTTTGTTGGGGCTAAATCGGCCCTAAGGGAGGATTCAAAAGTGGAATTTGTAGAAGATTCACCCACGTATGTCAACAACAGAAGGGCTACCACGGGCGGAGCTACGGATACAGAAGGGACAGGTAGCGATGAGTTGGAGGAAATAAAAGACACATCAGGACTCAGGACGGGAAGCCACCGCTTACAAGCACGTCTGGTGACACCCAAGTTGAACTTTCGCTACGTTATCGGATTAGATGTGCAGGGAAAGCAGGTTTCGCACGATACAGCATCCCTCAAAAATGTACTTTCGCTGGGTGTGATTTTGGTCGAAGATTTGGTGGTGGGGTATTCTTTTTTGGCGAAAAGACCCATTTTTAAGTTTACCCGCATGGGCTACGAGCGTTTGGGAAATGCCCCTGTATTCGGCAAAATTGGTTTGAAAAGATTAATGGCTTACTACAGCGATGCCGATAAACAGTGTACCGTTAATTTTACTTTCTACGCCAACCACAATCCTGTTTCCAAACAAGTTGTTTATGATGCGATTCCCGATACTACTTCAGGTTTAAATATCACGGCAGGCGTAGATATTGTTTTCGATTGGGAGGTCAGTGACAGACAGACAAGTGAAGTTGATTTTAAAGCAAACTTTAAAAGTATCAGCCTGAGTATTCTCCAATTAAAAACGGGTGACGACATGGGCTTTACCCTCGATGGCACTTTAGCTTATGACCACAACGATGAAGAATTTGGCACAGTTTGCCGAGGGAATATCACCGCAGAGTTTAAAATTAAGGGACTGAAAAAATTGGCGACGGGAAAACAAGTAGCCCCAGCCATGCCAGCAGAAGACCGAGAGTCGCCGCGCATGACAGTTAACTGGGTTGGTGGGCGAATTGAAAAACCTGCTGACGGAGGGAAAGCCTTTTCATTTACGTATTTTGATTTTCTTCTTTCGTTTGGAGAAGGTGGAGCTGTGATTGGCCCCAACTCAGTCGTCAATGGTTTTGGGGCAGGTTTTGCCGCTAACATGACCCAAACCAATGAAGTTGGCTCACGCTATTCGTTGACGGGGAAAAAGTATATTCCTCGCCGTGCAACAGGTGGAGGGCTTATTGCGGTCACTTTTGCATCGTTGGAAAAAACCCAGCGTGGATTTATTGGGGTGTACGTGGAAGGAGCCAAAGCCTCAGACAGGGAAAGTGCGGGAGGCTTTCGTAAACTCAGCATTTTTGGTACGTGGGAGTTTGCGCGCGATAAAGTGACTTTAGAGCCAATTGATGCCAAAGGAGCACTTACTGCGGCTAAGATCCCTAATTCAACAACAAGTTCACCCACCACTGCTCCAAATCCTACTGTCCAAAAAAACCTAACTTCTGCCCAAATTAACAATGCAGTCAAAATGTTGGACGTGCCGTTGGATGATAAATTTGCCATCTTCAAATTTGACCTCACCTTCGACTGCACTACCGACGATTTTATCATGGAGGGAAATGTGTACGGCTTTATGCACGCCCCCCTCAAAACAGATACCACAGGTAAAAGCACCGATGGAAATCGCTCCTACGTAAGAGGTGCTGCCGATAGCCAAGGTGCAGGTTTTTTGGGGATGGTTAGTTTTAAATTGATAGCAAAAAATCTTATTGGGGAAAATAAAGAAAACAAAGAAAATAAGAAAAATGGGCTTGATAAAAAGAATGAGCCAAATCCCGTCAATGGTTATCTCTGGATTGGTCGCCCTGACCAGCCTCTGGCCATCGAAATCAACATTAACCTTGGCAAAGAAGAATCACCTACCTATCTCAAAATCGGGGCGACATTCTATGTAGTGGGAGGAAACGTCCCGTTGCCAAGCAACAAAGTCGTTTATACACCAATCGTCGAGAATGCCAAAAGCCAAATCAATAATGAATTGATAGCCAGGGGGCAACGTCCAATATATTTTGATTTGCCCACTTCGGTTACGATGGATGGTACCTCCTATTTTAGTTTGGGGCTTTCTTTGGGAGGTTCAGTTTATCTTTCTACCCCCACAAAAGCCGTATCAGTTTATGCCAATCTGACACTCGGACTTGGCTTTATGGTTGCCTATGATAAAAACTTTTTGTCCTGCAACGAATCCCATTGGTTGGGTTCAGGGGTATTCCACGGTTCGGGCGATTTGGGTATCGTGCTTAATATTAAGAAGACCCAAACGAAATTTGAGATACTGAAAGGGGCAATTACGGCGGGAGGTGTATTTGATTTTAAAGGTAGCTACGGTGCCATGACGTTTGAGTACAGCTTATTGGGAGGTATTGTAGAAGGAAAAGCCTTTATGAAATTTGGTGATTCCCCTTGTTTAGCAGGAAACGAAACGTATGACCTTAATTCTCGCGTCAATCTGGTGCAGGGAACATCCCCTTCCGCTGAAATTATCAGAAGTGGAGAAACCTCAACGGCCAGCGCACATTACACCGAATTGATGATTCAACGGCACGAAATGATTATTCTGAAAATGGATCCTGCCGTACCTGTTTATGAATGGTGTAATCTTCGGGTGAATGGGCAAGTTATTGAAAACGTTTTCATTGCCGCCAATTACTACTCTTACGGTTCAGGTTTAAAACGGTTTGTTCATCAACAACCGAACAATCAAATTCGATTTGTTTCAAATAATGCTGACTATGACATGGATAGCCGAAAACTGTATAAAAAGTGGACAGCACTCCACAATCCCAACGTTGACTTGACATTGGTGGCCGAATTGGTGATTACCGAGGGGAACCAAGCACCAGATACTGCATGGATACCGATTGAAGGCACTGACTTTAAACAAACCTTTACTTTCAGAACGCGAACCTGGAACTCCTTTAATGATTGGGAAGCCACCAAGATAAAGGGTAGCGACCGCTGGCATTATATCAGAAATCCGTAAACGTGGATGAGGAGCGCAAGGCCTGAAAAAAGTGAACGAATGAACCCTTGAAACAAAACAGATAAAATGAATAATTCTTTCCTAAGACGAATTTTATTTATCGCACTGGCCGCTATTCTAGGGGTGGTTGAGGTGAGCAATGGGCAAAGTAAACCCGCACCTGCTGCCAAACCGAAAAAATACAACATGTCTAATGAAAAAATGGAGGCCAAGCCTTCGGTGGGTATAGTGGTAAAAGCCATTCAAAACCGTATTTGCTTGCGCTGGATTCCTGTAATGCAGAGCTATTGGGAGTTTGGCCATCGAGATGGATACATTGTAGAACGTATTAATGTAAAGACCAAACAGCGAGTTGTCATCAGCAACCGAGTAATGCCCAAACGACCCGCCGATTGGCAGTCATTTTTGGACAAAAAAGACCGAAACTACAGTTTGCTTTATGCTGCCCTCTATGAAGAACCTGAATTTTCGAATGACCCAATCACCCAAATAAACGAACGCCGCCAGTTGTTCCACTTTGCTCTTTTCTGTGCCGATATGGACTTTCAAGCAGCCTGCATGGCTGGTTTAGGGCTGATTGATTCTACGGCCGTATCAGGCGAGCGTTATCAATACGTTGTCAGTCACAAATCAGCGGCACGCTACAAGTTGTTGCCAGGGATTTCGATGGAAGTTGGTTTGGGGGATGCCAATGTCTTACCCGATATTTCAAATTTCAGCGGTAAAGTGGGCGGAAAAGTAGTGACGTTGCTTACTCCAACCGCATCCCTTCGACAGTCGTACAATCAGTATCAAATTGAGCGTTCGGACGATTCAATCCACTACCAATCTATTACTGAATTGCCTATTATCGTTACGAACAAACTGGATACGTTGGCCATTGCTGATACGTTGGTCAGGGAAGATACTTTTTATTACTATCGTATTCGAGGGATAACGGTATTTCAGGAAAAAGGCCCTTATTCTTCACCTCTTCGAGTAAAAGCGAAAACTTCATTGCCAAGTCCTGAAATTTACGCAGTCAAGGAGACGACCGATAAGGCGATGTTGGAAGTACAATGGCTCTACAAAGATAGTTTGAATCAATACATAGACCATTACCAAATTGTGGGTTCATTAGAGCCAAATGGTTCATTTATTTCCCTCAAAGATTCCATTCCCGCTGACCAGCACCTCGCTTTCATCAAGGCTATGGTGCCAACATCTGGATTTACTTTTTTTATCAAGCTCCGGACGTTTACAAAGAAAGGGGCTGTGCTCGAAACCCTTTCCATGCCCGTGGTGCTGGCCGACGATGATGCACCCGCGCAGCCTCAAAGACTCACAGGAAGTATCAAAGTCGAGGGTGAACAAGCGATTGTGACCGTTTCGTGGATGGCCAATCCCGACGCCGATTTATTTGGATACTATCTCAACCGAAGGGATCGTGACAATGGACAATTTCATCGGGTAAACAATTCATTCATTACTCAAACAACGCTCACGGACACCATCTACCTGCGACAAATGCAAAAGTATGTTTACTACACGGTGAAGGCCATTGATATGTTGTTTAAAGAATCAATTGACTCAAAGGTGCTTATCTTGAAAGTGCCCGACATCAATCCCCCCACTTCACCCCTTATTGACAGTTTTGCGGTAGAAGATAAAAAAATCTTCCTACGTTGGACGCGCAGCTATTCCGACGACGTTCAAAAACACATTTTGTACCGAAAAAAACTGCCCACGACGGCTTGGGAAGAAGTAATGACCCTGACCGATACCCTTCGGAATACTTATGTTGATTCAAACGTGGTGGAAAAGAGCCTGTATGCTTACACATTGATTGCATTTGACAACGACCAAAACCAGTCCGAACCCGCCAGCCCAGTGGTTCTTGAAACTCCCTACTTTACCCAAAACGTTGATTTTCTTCATTTTACCTCAGTATTGGATACTACCGAATATCGGGTCAAACTATCGTGGGAATGTAAGCAAACGGATAAAATTGACAATTTCTTGATTTATCGTTCCTCACAGGGAAAAGAACTGGCTTTTGTCAAAAAAATGGATAAAAACAACCGTGAATGGCGTGATTTGATTGAGGTTGAGCCCAATACGGTGTATAAATACGTCATTCGGGCTAAAATGCAGGAAGGGTACTTGTCGGGTTGGAAAGAAACTGAAATTGAGCTGAAACCATGAAAAAATACGTACTCCTTTTTTGGGTAATGCTGTCGGTAATAGCCCATACGTTCGCTCAGAATTTCTCCTGTACGGCAGGGAGCCCCGTAAGGGTTCAATTTACAGGTTGTGCCAGTACACCCACTTGGGCTGATAATGGTGCATCAGCCGCGACATTGCGCACCATTTCGTCCGCAGGAACATATACGGTCAATTGTGGAGGGACGCTCTACTCGTTTCGTATTACCAACGTCAATGCCTGTCCCTCATTCGCTTGTGATTTAAGTCTCAATGCTTCCGTCAACCCCGTCACGGCTGGGCAAAGTTCGGTGTTGACCTACTCGGGATGTGATGGTGGTACTGTGACTTGGGATCGTGGCTTGGGCACGGGTGATAACAAAACGGTTTCTCCAACGGCCACTACTACCTACAACGCAACCTGTACTCCTACCAATGGAATAATTTGTACAAGAGCTGTAACGGTCAACTTTGTGGATTGTGCGGTAACTGCCAATGCAAACCCTTCCACCATTGTCGCTGGGCAAAGTTCAACATTGTCATTTACAGGTTGTTCGGGCGGTTCTGTTGATTGGGTGACCGATAAAGATGAAGGTGTAGGGTCGGGAAATAATGTGGTGGTCAGACCGACGGTTACGACCAACTACGTTGCGGTATGTAGTAAAGGGGGTGGCTATTGCTTGGGTACTGTGACAGTAAATGTAACAAATTGTGATATTACGGCCTCCGCCTCATCCACTAACATCAACGCAGGTCAAAGCTCGACTTTGAGTTATACAGGCTGCGTGGGTGGAAGCGTGAGTTGGAGCAATGGTCTGGGGACGGGCAACAACAAAACCGTCACCCCTGCCTCATCGACCCGATACACAGCGACGTGTACCCCATCGGGCGGGGGTAGTTCATGCACATCATCAGTGACAGTGAGTGTAACAGCCTGTTCTGTGTTGGCTTTTGCTCAAAATACCAACCTCAATGCAGGGCAATCGACGATACTGGCGTACGAAAACTGTACCAATGGAAATGTGAGTTGGAGCAACGGTTTGGGAACGGGTAACAACAAAACCGTCACTCCCGCCACGACGACGACCTACACAGCGACGTGTACTCCAACTGGTGGGGGTAGTTCATGCACGTCATCAGTGACAGTGAGTGTAACAGCCTGTTCTGTGTTGGCTTTTGCTCAAAATACCAACATCAATGCAGGGCAATCGACGATATTAGCGTACGAAAACTGTACCAATGGAAATGTGAGTTGGGACAACGGTTTAGGAACGGGCAACAACAAAATGGTTACTCCTTCAATAACAACGACTTACACGGCGACGTGTATCCCAACAGGCGGAGGTAGTCCTTGTACATCATCGGTAACGGTAAATGTAACAAATTGTACTATAACAGCCTCGGCTTCCCCCAACAACATCAACGCAGGCCAAAACTCGACTTTGAGCTACACGGGTTGCGCGAGCGGAAGCGTGAGTTGGGATAATGGTTTGGGAACGGGCAATAATAAAACGGTTACTCCTTCAACAACGACGACCTACACAGCTACTTGTACTCCCACAGGCGGAGGCAGTCCTTGTACATCTTCAGTAACGGTAAACGTAACAAATTGTACTATTACAGCCTCGGCTTCCCCCAACAACATCAACGCAGGCCAGAGCTCGACTTTGAGTTATACAGGTTGCGCAAGCGGAAGCGTGAGTTGGGATAATGGTTTGGGAACGGGCAATAATAAAACGGTTACTCCTTCAACAACAACGACTTACACGGCGACGTGTACTCCAACTGGCGGAGGCAGTCCTTGTACATCGTCAGTAACGGTAAACGTAACAAATTGTGATATTACGGCCTCCGCCTCATCCACCAACATCAACGCAGGCCAGAGCTCAACCTTGAGCTACACGGGTTGCGCAAGCGGAAGCGTGAGTTGGAGCAATGGTGCAGGAACTGGAAATAATGTGACCGTAAGTCCAGCAACGACGACAACCTATACCGCTACTTGTACCCCAACTGGCGGCGGTAGTCCTTGTACATCGTCAGTAACGGTGAATGTAACTAGTTGTACTATTACAGCCTCGGCTTCCCCCAACAACATCAACGCAGGCCAAAGCTCGACCTTGAATTACACGGGATGCGCAAGCGGAAGCGTGATTTGGGACAACGGTTTAGGAACGGGCAACAACAAAACAGTTACTCCTTCAATAACAACGACTTACACGGCGACGTGTACCCCAACTGGCGGCGGTAGCCCTTGTACATCTTCAGTAACGGTAAACGTAACAAATTGCACTATAACAGCCTCGGCTTCCCCCAACAACATTAACGCAGGCCAAAACTCGACCTTGAGCTACACGGGTTGCGCGAGTGGAAATGTGAGTTGGGATAATGGTGCAGGAACTGGAAATAATGTGACCGTAAGTCCAGCAACGACGACAACCTATACCGCTACTTGTACCCCAACTGGCGGAGGTAGCCCTTGTACATCTTCAGTAACGGTAAACGTAACAAATTGCACTATAACAGCCTCGGCTTCTCCCAACAACATCAACGCAGGCCAGAGCTCGACCTTGAGCTACACGGGTTGCGAGAGCGGAAGCGTGATTTGGGACAACGGTTTAGGAACGGGCAACAACAAAATGGTTACTCCTTCAATAACAACGACTTACACGGCGACGTGTACTCCAACTGGTGGTGGCAGCCCTTGTACATCGTCAGTAACGGTAAACGTAACAAATTGCACTATAACAGCCTCGGCTTCCCCCAACAACGTTAACGCAGGCCAAAGCTCGACCTTGAGCTACACGGGTTGCGCGAGCGGAAGCGTGAGTTGGGACAACGGCGCAGGAACGGGCAATAACAAAACGGTTACTCCTTCAACAACAACGACTTACACGGCGACGTGTACCCCAACAGGCGGAGGCAGTCCTTGTACATCATCAGTAACGGTAAACGTAACAAATTGCACTATAACAGCCTCGGCTTCCCCCAACAACATCAACGCAGGACAAAGCTCGACTTTGAGTTATACGGGTTGCACAAGCGGAAGTGTGAGCTGGGACAATGGCGCGGGCAGAGGAAATACTATTGTTGTTACTCCTTCAACAACGACGACTTACACAGCGACTTGTACCCCAACTGGCGGCGGCAGTCCTTGTACATCTTCGGTAACGGTGAATGTAACTAGTTGTACAGTCACAGCCTCGGCTTCTCCAAACAACATCAACGCAGGCCAAAGCTCGACTTTGAGCTACACGGGTTGCGCGAGCGGAAGCGTGAGTTGGGACAACGGCGCAGGAACGGGCAACAACAAAACGGTTACTCCTTCAACAACAACGACTTACACGGCGACGTGTACCCCAACAGGTGGTGGCAGCCCTTGTACATCTTCAGTAACGGTAAACGTAACAAATTGTACTATAACAGCCTCGGCTTCCCCCAACAACATCAACGCAGGCCAGAGCTCGACCTTGAGTTATACAGGTTGCGCGAGCGGAAGCGTGAGTTGGGACAACGGCGCAGGAACGGGCAACAACAAAACGGTTACTCCTTCAACAACAACGACTTACACGGCGACGTGTACCCCAACAGGTGGTGGCAGCCCTTGTACATCTTCAGTAACGGTAAACGTAACAAGTTGCACTATTACAGCCTCGGCTTCCCCCAACAACATCAACGCAGGCCAGAGCTCGACCTTGAATTACACGGGATGCGCGAGCGGAAGCGTGAGTTGGGATAATGGTGCAGGAACTGGAAATAATGTGACCGTAAGTCCAGCAACGACGATAACCTATACCGCTACTTGTACCCCTTTAGGCGGAGGTAGCCCTTGTACATCGTCAGTAACGGTAAACGTAACAAATTGTACTATTACAGCCTCGGCTTCCCCCAACAACATCAACGCAGGCCAAAGCTCGACCTTGAATTACACGGGTTGCGCAAGCGGAAGCGTGAGTTGGGATAATGGTTTGGGAACGGGCAATAACAAAACGGTTACTCCTTCAACAACAACGACTTACACGGCGACGTGTGTCCCAACAGGCGGTGGCAGCCCTTGTACATCGTCAGTAACGGTAAACGTAACAAATTGTACTATTACAGCCTCGGCTTCCCCCAACAACATCAACGCAGGCCAAAGCTCGACCTTGAATTACACGGGTTGCGCAAGCGGAAGCGTGAGTTGGGATAATGGTTTGGGAACGGGCAATAATAAAACGGTTACTCCTTCAACAACAACGACTTACACGGCGACGTGTACCCCAACAGGTGGTGGCAGCCCTTGTACATCTTCGGTAACGGTGAATGTAACTAGTTGCACTATTACAGCCTCGGCTTCCCCCAACAACATCAACGCAGGCCAGAGCTCGACCTTGAATTACACGGGATGCGCGAGCGGAAGCGTGAGTTGGGATAATGGTGCAGGAACTGGAAATAATGTGACCGTAAGTCCAGCAACGACGATAACCTATACCGCTACTTGTACCCCTTTAGGCGGAGGTAGCCCTTGTACATCGTCAGTAACGGTAAACGTAACAAATTGTACTATTACAGCCTCGGCTTCCCCCAACAACGTTAACGCAGGCCAAAGCTCGACCTTGAGCTACACGGGTTGCGCGAGCGGAAGCGTGAGTTGGGATAATGGTTTGGGAACGGGCAATAACAAAACGGTTACCCCTTCAACAACAACGACTTACACGGCGACGTGTACCCCAACAGGCGGAGGTAGTCCTTGTACATCGTCAGTAACGGTAAACGTAACAAATTGTACAATCACTGCCTCGGCTTCCCCCAACAACATCAACGCAGGCCAGAGCTCGACCTTGAGCTACACGGGTTGCGCGAGCGGAAGCGTGAGTTGGGATAATGGTTTGGGAACGGGCAATAATAAAACGGTTACTCCTTCAACAACAATGACTTACACGGCCACGTGTACTCCAACTGGCGGGGGGAACACCTGCACTGCATCCGTCACTGTCAGTGTAACACCTTGTTCAATCTCGGCTTTTTCGTCTTCGCCTGGGATTAATGTGGGGCAAAGTGCTATCCTCTCTTACACAGGTTGTAGTAATGGAAGTGTCAATTGGAATAATGGTGGTGGAAGCGGAAATACCCGTACTGTGACGCCTGTATTCACCACTACATACACGGCAACTTGTACCCCTTTTGGCGGTGGAAATGCTTGTAGTGCTGAGGTAACTGTGTCAGTCAGCCCTGCGCCAATTTTTATTACTTCAACTTCTTCTAAAGCTCCTTCGTGTACCGACGGTAAAAACGGTAGCATTTTCATTGGTTTAAGTCGAAGAACCGTCACGGGAGAAACAAACATTCGCCTAACCCTCCTTAAAAATAACTCACTGGTGGGGACTTTCCTGGGACAAGCGGCTGCCTTTGTAACTCCCGAAAATTTGGATGCAGGTATGTATCAAATAGTGATTGAAACGCTGATTGGTTCGGTAGTGTCTGCACGAGCCGAGGGCAGCATTACCTTGCTTAATCCCTTGCCAGTGGTTTTTTCGTTGTCCAAAACTGACATTAAATGTTTTGGAGGTATGGATGGAACGCTTCAAATTGAAGCGAGTGGCGGGACAGGAGGTTTTTTCTACCAAATTAATGAGGGAAACTCAAGTGCGTTTAACGGAGGTACGAAACATAATCTCACAAATGTCGGCTTAGGAACGTACCGTATTCGGGTCAGCGACAGCTTTAATTGTACTGCTCTGCCCCAAAATATTTCCATCAATCAGCCAAGTGAGAAAGTGGAATTGACCAAGATTTCGCAGAAAGATCCGCGTGGGTTTGAAACTAAGGATGGTCAGGGTGTGGTCAGGGTCAAAGGGGGAACGCCTAGTTATGTATTTGAATGGGTCGATGAGAAAGGAGTAAGCTATGGTTCAGGTGAAACAACCTTGCCCGAGAATGCCAACAAGACGCTGCGAGGGGGGACGTATTTTGTCCGAGCCTATGATGCTAATTATGCGACGGCTACCCAAAAAGCGGGCTGTTTTAGCGAAGTGGCTTTTGCGCTGGTAGAGCCGCCCATCATTGAAGCCCGCATTGATTTAACGAATGAGGTTTCGTGTTTTGGTAAAAAAGATGGAGTGCTGTTGGTTACGCCCAAGGGCGGTGTACCTTCAGCGGCTGGAGGGTACAAGATGCAGTTGTGGAGCCAAACCAATGCTTCATCGGTGTTTTTGCCCAACAAAAATTCATTTGAAAAGTTGCCAGCGGGTCAATATACCTTGACAGTTACGGATGCCAATGAGGTGTCCCGAACCTTTAATTATACCCTAACAGAACCGTCAAAAGTGGTTACTCGGGTGGTTGCAACGACTCAGCCGACGTGTTTTGGTGATAAAACGGGAAGTGTTGAAATAAGTGCCAGCGGAGGGAGAGGAGGATATTTAGCTACTTGGAATACAAACAGCAAGGCAATGAATATCAGTGGATTGTCGGCTGGAAGATACACTGCTGTAGTTACTGACGCAGGCGGATGCCAGTCGGACATCGTTGCGGTTGAAATCAAAGCACCTCCCAAGTTGGACATCGCATTTAGAATAACCCAACCTACCTGCTCTTATTCTTGCAATGGCTCGGTAACGGCGAGTGTTACGGGAGGAATTGGCGCCTATCAAATGTCGTGGGAAGGGCGTAACGACAAAGATACGAGGCTTGAAAACCTGTGTGGAAACGAACTTTTGTTGTTCAAAGTAACTGATGCCAACCAGTGTGTAGCAACCAAAACGGCCGTTTTACTTCGTCCTGCGGGCATTGTCTCCAAAGTTGAAAGTGAAAAGAAGTTGTGTCAAGGACAAAGCATTCGATTGGATGCTACCAACGAACAAGCTGACAGCTATTTGTGGAAACTTCCCGATGGCACGACTTCCACTCAGCCAATTCTTGAAACAAAACTGGCAGGAATGTATTCACTATCGCTATTTGACAAAGCTAAATGTGAGTTTAAATCAACCGTAAATGTTGCTCAAGTGGCGACAAACGGAAAGATTCGGTTTGCGTCGGCTTCCGTAGCACCGCGCAATGAGTCAGTAGTTGTGCTGAACCTTTCTGATCCTGCCCCAACCCAAGTGGATTGGTTGTTGCCCAAAGAAGCTTTGGTAAAAATTAAAACCAACGAACGGGTGGAGTTTAGTATCGGTACCCTCGGAAATTATACAGTGGGCGTTAAAGCTTCTTTTGCCGCGTGTGAAATGTACCAATCAAAGCCGCTTTCTATCGTAGATTTTTATCCTAAAACGGTTGCAGTCCACAACGACGATGTCGTTTTGAAAGTAAGTCCCAATCCGAGTTTTGACGATTTGGAGGTCAATTTACGTTTTGACCAACCGACTTCTTTTAAGCTTCGATTGTTTGAAGCAGGGAATCCCGACCGAGTTGTTTTTGAAATGGAGGAAAAAGACAAGGCTGATTTTATTACCAAAATCAGCGCCCCTTTGCTGAACTCGGGGCAATACATTCTAACGGTTGATACCCCAACGGGAAGAGTCTCCCAAAAAGTAACAGTACTCAAATAAACCACAAGACAAGGTCAGACAATAGTCAGACCGTTTAACATAGGGACAAGGTCAGACGACAGTCAGACCGTTTAAACAGACGATACTCAGATCTTTTAAATTGCCTGATCCATGTTTAGAGCTTTACTTTATACCGCAACTTTATTTTTTATTCTGGCTGCACTGGTAGGTTGCGTCAAAGAAGTGGCACTTCCAGTGACGGCTGATTTCGACTATCAGTCACCCAATAACTCGTTTACAATACCTGCCACCGTCACTTTTAATAATACCTCAACAGGAGGTGAAACTTTCCTGTGGACTTTCCAAGGGGGCGAGCCAAGTACTTCTACAAAAAAAACACCAGGAGAAGTCATTTATAAAACAGCGGGTACGTTCAATGTCCGTTTGGAAGTTAGTAATTTTGATGGTAGTCAGCGTGTTATTGAAAAAAAAGTCACCATCGACGCCAATTTAAAAGCCGATTTTGGTTACGCTGTAGAGGGAAATACGTACGCTCCTGCCACTGTCAAATTTTCAAATACTTCAGCAGGATTTGAGAAAATTGAGTGGACATTTGAAGGAGGAACGCCTGCCACTTCGATTCAAAAAGACCCTGTTGTCACTTTTGAAACAGGAGGAACTCACAAGGTACGACTGACGGTTTCAAACTCTCGTCTCACCGCTTTTCGAGATACCGTTATTGTATTAGAACCTGAACTGACTCCCACGTTTACTATCGACATCCCCAAGCAATACGAGGAATTGGAGGCACCCGTAACGTTACAATTAAAAAATACATCGGTGGGTAATACCACCAATCGTTGGGAAATAGAAGGTGCTGAGGTAAGTCAGTCGCAGGAAAAAGAGCCCTCAGTTCGTTTTTCCAAAGCTGGAACGTACAGCATTTCGTTGGAAGTAAGTAATGGGAAAAAGACAAAAAAAATCAGCCAGTCGATTACCATAAAACCTAGCAAAGGGTACGCGTACATCAAGGATGTAGAGCTGGGGATTTATGACAGTAGGGGAGAACGGGGTATTTTTTATTCCACGACCCTAAGAAAAGCCTTCAAGGAATCGGAAGACGTGACCCTTGCCGAGGCTGCTACCATTGATTTGCTCTTTTTTGGGCTTAATGGATCTTTTAGCTTTAATCGTTTTCTTTCACCTCATGCGGCTGCTTCGGCGGGAGTAAATCCGATTACAGGCGTGGGTAAAACCACCGTAATCAATCCACTAAACGTAGAAAATGTTCTTGATTTTGAAAATTTGGGAGAGGCTCAACTTAAAGCATTGCAGATAATTCGGGATGAGAACGAACCTGATGAATTTTTCGATGAAAAAAGCCCTAAAATCGTGTTGTTCGAAAATGCACAGAAGAAAAAAGGAGTATTGCTTATCAAAGAATTTATTAAGGATGGCGCCAATTCTCGCATTCGTTTTGACATAAAAATATTGAAATAAAGCCCTAAATGGGTTTTTTAATCCCTTTTGTCATTTCCGACACTCACAGTCTCGGCAGGCTTCCAACGTCTCAAACGGGACAACGCCACCGCACCCTCCCCACGTAAATTCTTTGCATTTCTTTTCTTTTTTGTCGTAATAAAATCGCTTAAACGCCGCAAAACATACACCCGTCTCAGGCTCTAAAGCGCAATTGGGGGGAATAGGGCAAGAGCCTTCACAACTTAGTTGGAATTTAAGCGCTATGTTTGTGGTAGCTATCAGTAATAAAACCCGTTTTTCTGCTTTAAAAAGTACCAAAAAGCTTGCAGGAATTTGTTTAATTGCGGGCTGTAACGTAAAACATTTTGTCTTTTACTCGTTCAAACCAATGAAAACCATCAAAGGACCTGCCATATTTTTGGCGCAATTTATGGGCGACGAAGCCCCGTTCAACTCGTTGGATACCATCGCAGCATACATGGCCGATTTGGGCTACAAAGGAATTCAAATTCCGACTTGGGATTCGCGTTGTATCGACCTCAAAACTGCTGCTGAGTCAAAAACGTACTGCGACGAGTACAAAGGAAAATTGGCCGACATCGGCGTGGAAATCACCGAATTGTCTTCGCACTTGCAAGGTCAATTGGTAGCGGTTCACCCTGCCTATGACCCTATGTTCGACGGTTTTGCTTCTCCAGAAGTGCGCAATAACCCTGCGGCTCGTACGGAGTGGGCTATTCAACAATTAAAATGGGCGGCAAAAGCCTCACAAAACCTCGGATTGACCTCGCACGTGACGTTTTCGGGGGCGTTGTTGTGGCCTTTCTTGTATCCGTGGCCGCAGCGTCCAGCAGGTTTGGTAGAAACAGGCTTTAAAGAATTAGGAAAACGTTGGAAGCCCATTTTGGATGCTTTCGACGAAGCAGGCGTAAACGTAGGTTACGAACTTCACCCAGGTGAAGACCTTCACGACGGAATTACGTTTGAGATGTTCTTGGAAGCGGTTGGTAACCACCCACGGGCGGGTATCAATTACGACCCAAGCCACTTTGTATTGCAACAGCTTGACTATTTACAATTTATTGATTTTTACCACGAGCGTATTTTTGCTTACCACGTTAAAGACGCTGAGTTTAACCCAACAGGTAAGCAAGGCGTTTACAGTGGCTTCCAAGGCTGGGCCGACCGCGCGGGCCGTTTCCGTTCGTTGGGAGATGGTCAAGTAGATTTTAGCGGAATTTTCTCTAAATTATCGCAGTACAACTACGATGGTTGGGCAGTGTTAGAGTGGGAATGCTGCATCAAATCGCCGATTCAAGGAGCTGCTGAAGGAGCACCGTTTATCGCGGACCACATCATCCAAGTGACCGAAAAAGCATTTGATGATTTTGCAGGAACGGGCGCTGACGAAGCCTTTAACCGTAAAGTATTAGGTTTGTAAATAACCTGCCTTCCCGAAAGTTCAAAACTTTCGGGAAGGTAATTTTTAACCTTTCGGGAAGTTAACTCAATTGAAATCCCAAGAGGTTCTCAAACCTTCTTCTATTTTTTTTCGGTCGCTACGGCCGTATGGTGAGAAGCGGCAAACATCCACCTGCCGTTTTGTTTTTGGAGGGTATAAGTAAAAGCCACGAGATAACCTCCAAAGCTGTGAATGCCACTGGCGACAATCAAATTGCCTTCTTTAAAAAATTTGAGATTAGACACGTCGCTGGTGAGACTCTTGCGCCCTTCGTTATTTTTTACCACAGATTCTCGGTTTGAAAAAAGCCCTTTAGAATCCGTAAACCTAAAATCAGCGGGCGTTCGACTGTCAAAAAAACGGTGAGGATCAGCGTTGTATTCGGAGATAAATAATTGAAGTACTTTTTCGGGGTCGTCCGTATTGTCTTTTTGGGCAAAACTGACCGAGCAAACACTCAACAATAGCAACGAGTAAAGGGCGATTTTGAAGGATAAAGTTTTCATTGGAGCATTAAAGTTTAGTAAATGACTGAGGCAAAGTTCAGTGATTAACCTAAACAGTTCTCTCCCCAATTTGGGTAGTTTTTAAACCAACTTTTGCTCAATGGCTTTCACCACTGCTTCGGGTGCTGAGTTGACGTGTAGCTTTTCATAAATGTGCTTGATGTGGTAATGCACGGTATGGACGCTTAAATTACACGAATGGGCTATCATCTTATAACTCATGCCTTTGACCATGCAAGCCAACACCTCACGCTCCCTACCTGTCAGTTCGACATACGTGGGTTGTGACTGCACAAATTGGCTTTGAAACATCTGCATTACTTTGAGTGCAATGGCGGGCGACATGTGAGCGCCACCTTGATACACATCTTGTATGGCCTGAAGTACATCATCGGGGTCAGGGCTTTTGAGGACATAGCCCGAGGCACCGCCGCAAACCGCCGAAAAAATACGGTGGTCATCTTCAAAAATGGTGTGAATCAGTACTTTGGTGTCAGGATAAGCAGCTTTTATTCGACTCAATGCTTCGATGCCCGACAGTCCAGGCATCTGAATATCCATCAGCACGACGTCGGGGCGGTGTTTGCGGATTTTGGCTATGACTTCGTTGGCATCTTCGTACGCACCAGCCAAATGGATTCCTTCGGTGTTATTAAAATAGAGTGTCAGGCTTTGCCTAAGCACTTTATTATCTTCAAAAATAACGATACTAATCATTGAGAGCGATTGAAAATGATGGTTGCCATAAAGCTAAGGAAAACCAAATGAATGTGTTCTCCCCAATTTGGGTAGCATTCCTTTTAAAACACATAGTAAACATAGACATTTAGCTTTGTGTGCTATGTGAAAATTCTAGGTGGTCTATGTGTTTACATTTACCTAGTCACATACAAAGTTTCTATTATTTAAATTGACAACATGACCTCAACTCCAGCCCCATTTTTCGACGAAACGTTCACCTCAAATCCCCCTTCCTTGGCCCGTTTCTGAAAATTTTTCAGCCCGTTTCCATCGGTGATTGTGGCACAATCAAAGCCTTTGCCATCGTCCGAGATACGAATGCGGAACTCCATGTTTTGTTGGTAAATCCGTACTTGCGCGTGAGTTGCTTCGCTGTGTTTGGCGATGTTGTGCAGGGCTTCCTTATAGACCAGATACAGGTTGCGCCGCTGTTCCATCGAAAAAGCAGGTAGTTGATTGACAGGTACTTCGTTCTCAAACGCAAAAACAATGTCATGGGGCATAAGCAGTTTAAAACCCACGGCTTTCATTTTTTCGATGAGCTTTTCGGGCGCATCGTTATCGGGGTTCAAGGCCCAGATGGTGTCCCTGATGGTGTGAATGGCTTCTTCTGAATCGTCTTTCATTTGTCCCAACACGGCTTTGAGTTCAGGCTGTTGGCTGTCCATTTTCTTTTGAACAACTTTGGCCGAGGTGGCAATGCCCGTGAGGGTAGCGCCTACTTCGTCGTGGAGGTCGCGGGCGATTTCGTCACGGATTTGCAGGAGTTTCTGTTGCTGATGCAAGTTTTCCTGTAACTGGGCAATGAGTTGTTTTTGTGTTTGTGCTTTTTCTTTGCGGTGTCTATTGGCACGCTCAGCAAGAATGAAGCCGAGCATGATGATTTCAATCAAAGTACCAGGAACAAAGAAATTATTGTAGGGAAGATAAGGCAGCCACGGAATATTGTAGAGTGCAAACATGCTGATAATCATGATTGACGTATTTATTGATGGGGAAAAAACTGTAATAATCAACGTAGAAGAAAAGAATACTCAGCATCAGCAAGGCGTACCAGCCAATCAGAGCGTCTCGCAGGCGAATGGCAAAAATAAAGGCATAGATAAAGACAAGCACATAAATACCCATTGAAAAACTTTGCCAGACGGTATTGAATCGCTGGTAGGAGAGTGCTTGGTCCAAATTACCAATGTGAATAAAATCGCCGTGGGCATTTTCCGTTACGACTGAAAGATAAACAGTTGAAGGCTTATGACCGATTGGAAAAACGGGGGGCTTGATTTGAATTTGCTGGTACAGGGCAGGAAGTGATTCACCCGATTGATAGGCTCGCTTTTGCCCGTTTTCGTCTATAATAATAACTTCCATCCGACGAAAACCTCGGTAGCTATGAATGAGGTAGAGGTCTTCTTTTGTCTTATTTTTTACCTCAAACCGTAACCAGATTTTATCGTAGAAATAACCAAATTGAACAATTTCCTGTTGGTTTAATCGCTGGAAAAAATCCAACGGAAAGTGTGCTATTTCTTCGTAAGGGAGTTGTTTAGTTTTGTCCTTAAATACATAGGTGTATGGTGCAATCGGGTTAGCTTTTTGGGCATTGGTAATGGTGAGCACCTGCTGCCCCCAAAGTGGCGTCCACACCCCGAAAAATAGGAAGAAAAGCAGAAGGCGCATATTGAGCAGATTTGTGCTAGAAGAGAAACTTCTTCAAATGGCCAAAGTTATGGACTTCTTTATCCGTTTACTATCCCCAATTGTGGTAGTCTAAAAAACAAACCTCCCGAAAGTTTTAAACTTTCGGGAGGTTGATAACTATTTTATTGCCAATTGATTAGTTTCTTGGAGGGCCGCCAGGACGAGCACCGTTGGGGCGGCCTGGGTGGGCTTCGCCACGGTGGCAAGTAGAGCAACCGATGCGAGGTTTACGGTCTTTGGTTGCGTAGGAAGGCAAAGCAGCAATGACTTCATCGTTGATTTTGCCCACCATCGCCACCATATCAGTAGCAATTTTGTGGTCATTTTTCTCATCAGAAGCCCAGTCGTTTAGGTTGTGGCAGTGGCTGCAACTAACACCTAACGTTTTGCTCCAACGGTTTTCCATAATGCCTAAAACGGCTTCTGCGGGTTGGCCTTTAAAAATCTTAATGTTTTTGAACACTTGTTCTGCGGGTAGTTTTTCTTTACCAGCAATGGCCTCCTTGATGGCTTTCACGTGCTTAGCGCGATCGGCAGCAAGACTGTCTTCGCGCGGATCAGCAGAAGGGGCCGTGGTGCGAGAGGGAGTTAAAGCCAATAAAGAAGCGATGGCAGTTACTCCAAAAAGGGATAAAATCCATTTTTTCATGGGAAGGAAGAGGTTTAAATAGGAACTTTGATTACGGTAACAAACATAGATAAAAAGTAAAAGTTTCCAAGAATCTACGCTAAAATAAGTTAGGAAAACGTGGGGATTTGATAGATTTGAGGCTGTTTTGAACAAGTACCTAACAAATTAACCATGCTTATCATTGACGCACACCTCGACATGGCCATGAATGCCGTCGAATGGAACCGTGACTATACGTGTTCGGTTCAGGAACTTCGTGAACGTGAAATTGAAAAAAACTTGACCGATAAACGCGACCGCGGCAAAGGGACGGTTTCGTTGCCCGAACTTCGAAAAGGGAAAATAGGCTTGGTAGTGGCAACGCAACTGGCCAGAGTAACCGAGCGCGGCAGTGCCTTTGACGGCTGGTATTCTCCCGCCCAAGCCTGGGCCATGACCCAAGCCCAACTCGCGTGGTACCAAGCCATGACAGATTTGGGTGAAATGGTGCAAATTACGGATTACGAAGGACTCACAAAGCACATTTCGTTGTGGGAAAATACCTCCATCGCCGACGAAACCAAACCTGTTGGTTTTATTTTATCCTTAGAAGGGGCGGACTCGTTGGTAAACCTTTCTTACCTTGAAAAAGCCTACGGCTACGGATTGCGCGCCCTTGGGCCTGCTTGGTACGGGCCAGGTCGGTATGCGTCGGGCACGGCTACGACCGACGGTTTGACGGCTGCTGGAAAAGATTTATTACGAGAAATGGACGCGCTCGGAATGATTTTGGATGCCACGCACCTTACCGATAAAGGTTTTGACGAAGCGTTGTCTATTTATAAAGGTACGATTTGGGCGAGCCACCACAACTGCCGTACGTTGGTGCCTCACCAGCGCCAACTTTCTGACGAGCAAATTTTACGTTTAGTGGAAAGAGGTGCCGTAATTGGTGGGGCGTTGGATGCTTGGATGATGGCACCAGGGTTTTTGCAACGGCAATCAGACCCCAAAGAATTTGGCGTAACGATGGATAAACTTGTGGATCATTGGGACCACATTTGCCAACTGACGGGCAACAGCCTCCACGTAGCATTTGGGACGGATTTGGACGGAATGTTTGGCCGCGAGCAGTCGCCTTACGACTTAGACACCATCTCCGACCTGCAAAAGTACCAAGACTTACTGCGCCAACGCGGTTACGCCGAAAGCGATATTGAGAATATATTTCATAAGAATTGGTTAAGATTATTGGAAAAGACGTGGCGAAAGTGATTCGTCAATGTTTTTTGAGGCTATAAATTGCGAATGGTGAGGCTAAATAAATGTATTTAGCCTTTACCTTTAAATGGTTTAGCTTTTGTAGAATATGGTCGGCAGTTCGGTAATTCACTAGATTTTTCATAGTTTGACAATACCCGCTTTGACAGCAAACATGGCAAGCCCCGTGCGGGTTTTGATATTGAGTTTGTCAAAAAGCGCGTCTCGATACCCTTCAACAGTACGTGGGCTACAACACATTTGGTCAGCGATTTCTTTATAGGTGAGTTCTGTACAAGCATAATGTAAAAACTCTAGCTCTCGATGGCTGAGTTTTTCATCAGAGGAGATAAGCTTCTTATGTTTGTTATTTGAAATTGTTTGGAGTACAATACTTGTGGCCCAATTTGGAAAATAAATTCCTTGTTCGGTAACATTCGTTAAAGCTTTCTCTAATTCGGCAGGAGGAGTATTTTTATGGAGGTACCCTTTTACACCGTATTTTATCATTTTTATCACCGAATCTTCATCATCTTGCATCGAAAGAACGAGTATTTTTACTGTAGGGTATTTTTCTTGGAGCCATTGGGCTGTTTGAAATCCATCCATTATAGGCATGGAAATATCAAGTAATACAATATCAGGGACAGAGTCGCGAGTTTTGAATTTGTTGATAAGCACACTACCATTTTCAGCTTCATATAAAACCTCAAAATGAGCCATGTTGCGTACCATTGAGCTAATGGCTTTGGCGATAAGTAAGTGGTCATCCACAATTACTACTGTGTGTTTCATCGGGAATATTTAAAAATGGAATTGAAAATTGTAAGGTAGTGCCACTGCCCAAAATTGATACGAATGATTCATCAAAAGCAGTTAATTCACTCAAACGCCGTTTTACATTGGATAATCCAATCCCCGTACTTTGCATATCTATTTCAAACCCTTTACCATCATCTTTAAATACAAAATCAAGCCTGTTTGGTTTTATATATATACTAATCCAAATATTTTGACAAGAAGCGTGCTTGAGGCTATTTTGCATAAACTCCTGAGAGGTACGAAAGATATTATTTTTGATAGAAGTATCCAATAAAAGAGGAGCCGACGGAAGTGATAAATGAACATGGCAACTTCCAAGTTGGTTGAATTGGACTACTTCCTGCCGAAGTAGGTCTTCTAGTGAAGTATGGGTGAGCTCAGGTTGGACAAGTGATTTTGAGAGTTGCCTTAAATCTTGTAATGAAGTGTCAATTAGTTTGGCGATTTCAGATATTTGAGAAAAAAAAACATCACTTTTAATCGTTTTAGAATGGAGTAAGCCTTGTGTGTAAATAGACGCGAGTGTAAGCTTTTGCCCGACGTCATCGTGGATTTCCCTGCCTATATCGCGCATAGTCTGCTGCTGGATAGCCAGTTGGGTTTCGATAAGTTCTTGTTGATGAAGCTGTTGAAGTAATTGGGTCTCACGGATATATTGTATTTTACGTTGTCGGTAAAGTACAATAAATGCCAAAATCCCGCCGACAAAAATTAGCAGGACTACGTTGACCAGAATCAGAAATATGGTTAGCTCTTTTTCTGCCATAGGAAACCTACCGTAAATAGTAAATACATACAAATAGATAAGCAGTACACAATCACCTGATATATTTCAAAAATGTGTTTATAATTTTGAGTTAATGTATTGTAAGTACCATAATAAGGCAGGGATAGTAGATAATACGAAATGATGCCCAAAATAACCCAAAATTCTATGGTTTTAGCAAAAGACAAAATATAGTCTGATGCTACAATTTGATACAAATACACAATAATTAGTATCACCATCAAGATACTTCCTACTGTCACCGAAAACGACTGAAAAGTATAGGTTTGTTTTGAAAAATAAAAATGGTCAAAAAACCAAGCTATTGAATAAATCAATATACTATATTCAGGAACTACCAATACCTTTTGTTTTCTACTTCTAATAAGCTGACTCAACAGCCATAGAAAAAATAAATATTCTGAAGGTATAGAGACATAATTATACAATCTGCTGTTGAAGTCCATTTTATTCCATAATCTTGACAGCCATCCAATCCACTCAAGTGTGCTAATCCAAATCAAATAGTAAGTTAAGTAACTCCAAAGGGAGTCACTTAACTTACGGTGTTGGGAAATGCCAGCAATTGCTGCAATCGTTTCTGAAATGATGACCCCAATACTGAGTATCATTATGATCGCGACCATTGTAATTCCGTTTAGTAATTATCAGTAGATTGCATTAACTCATCGCCGTCGTTATAAGGTGGGGGCCCCATTCCTCCTCTGTTCATCGCAAAGGGGTTACTGGCGTCTCCTGGAGCAGCTGAAAACATGGAAAAAGTAGCTTTTTCAAGACTCTTTTCATTTCTGTAATTGGCCATTACTTCGCTCATCGGCATATACACACACTTACTTTGGGTACTTTTTATATCGAAATCTACATGGGTTTTGTTACCTTTTTGGAAAGTTGGTACCAAAAGTAAATTGTGTTTTCGATAATAGACTGAAGATAAGTGGTTAAAATAGTTTTGGGAGGGAGTGTCCATCCTAGTTAGTTGTGCCTTGTCTGGATATTCTATAAAATAGAAGCGAACTCCCAAGGTAGTTTTTGTTTCTGCTAAACATTCTTTACAGCTTGTTTTTTCCACAAGATAAATAAAATGCTTTAGCTTTTCTAGCGGAAACCAAACCCATCGTGTGTCTTTTTTTTCAAACTTATTCCCCCATCTATCTCGGTAATTATCCATCACAGTATTCATTGCTTGATATGGGATTTCTTCAATAGGTTTGTTGGAATAATTGTAACAAAACCAATCACAGTTTTTGCCTTGGATACTTGCTAGGTTACTATACTTATAGCTTGTATATAACCATAAACTCAATGTAAAGAGGTTAGAAATAATCAGGAACTTCTTCATCTTAGGAATAATATTAAAGTGAAACACTAAATGAATATTACAAATATAGATGCTTTGGGAAATTAGAATCGTTGCCAGTGAAGCGTGGTAAATGCGTATTTTGGATTAAGTATCTGTATATCAAGTGTATATATTTAATTTGTCTCTTGCAATCAAGTGTTTTTACGCATTAAATACCGTTAAATAACGGTATATGTTCTCGTTAAAAATCGGCATAAAAATCCGTTTTTTGTGGCTTTTGTCGCTTTTAAAAATGCTACACCTTTGTACTGTCAATTTTAATAATTCTTTACATAGTATCATTATAAGAATTATAGTTTTTAAAACGCAGAAGCCGAAAAGCGTACAATAGAGTAGGTAAGTTTATAAAATAATTTCCAAATAATGAAAGAGTTAGAAGAGCAATTTAAAAACATGTATTTGCTAAATCGGGATGAGAGACTAGACCTTATAAGAAAACTAGAAACTTTGAAACCCGAGTTTTTTAAGGCATTTACGCCAAAATGGTGGTGGTGGCGGCGCTGTACCGTTAAGGTTTTGGTTGTTACTGATGGTGGACTGAATTTTGGTACTGGCGTTGTAGGGCTTTCTGAATTTTTAACAGCCTTTAACCAACTTCAGGCTACTACATGGAATAACTATCAGATTACACTTGGGCATCGTTCTAGCTCTCCTCCAAGCCTTAATCCCTTGGTGGTAAATCAGATAAGTAGCTTCAACTTTCAAACCAGTGTCAACTTGAATGATTTTGATCAAGTTTGGCTGTTTGGTATAAATTCAGGTTCAGGACTTTCGCAAAGCGAATTGCCTGTTGTTGAGGCATATATGAATGGTGGTGGCGGTTTGTTCGCGACTGGTGATCACGGAAATTTGGGTTCTGCCCTGTGCGGAAATATTCCAAGAGTGAAAGATATGCGTTATTGGGCTGATACACCTGCAGGTGCTTCAAATGATGCCAATGAGGTGAGTATGAGTGGGCGTAGAAGAAACGACACTAATAGACCTCGTTTGGGTGATGCTACTTCTCTTTTCTTCGATAATCAGTCCGACAATATTCCACAGACTATCGCCGTGAGAACTTTTGGCAGTGGGATGCCGCATCCCTTGTTGTCTATTAGCACAAACATTAGAGCATCTGGGATTATAGACATCATGCCCGACCACCCGCACGAAGGAGAATGTAAGCCCGAAACGTCGTTTACCATTAACAATGTCACCGTTCCTACCCAAATTATTGCTACCTCCTTTGTTATGGGGGGAAGTACAACTGGTGGAGGGAGTGGTAAAGCACTGACAGACCCTCACTGTTTTCCTTCTATTGCCGTGTGGGATGGGCGTTTGGCCAACGTTGGCCGTGTCGTTGTGGACTCTACTTGGCATCATTTTGTAAATGTGAATTTGAATGGAGTAGGCTCACAGGGAGGAATGGGTTTTACGCCAAATGATAGATCAGGGCAACAATCTGGTTTAGCAACTGCCGATTTTAACATCATACGGCAGTACTTCATGAATATTTCATTGTGGATGTCAAGAAGAAAATCTTGGCTGTGCTGGAGAAGATTCTTGTGGATTGAACTATTGAGAGACTCCCAACTCATAGAAGCTAGTTTGAACAATCCTGTTGAAAAGCTTGAAAATATTTCATTGGCGGATTTAAGTAGTATTGGATCCTTAGCAGAAGAAATACTATCATCAAAACTTAACCCGTCACTCGCTCGTGAGTTTTTAGTCGAATCGCTTGAGACAACAAACCCTAATGTGGCATCTATGCTTAATGTGTGGAAGCCTAAAAGCAAAGAGCAGCAGAAAGGGTATTATCAGCCATGGCTCAATCTTGATTTGATTCTTTATACGTCTATTGGGGCGGGTTTTATTGCTCTAAGAGATGATAAGAGTATTTCGGGGGAAGAATTGAATGAAAAAGACTTAGACCGTGTGACAGAAATATTCACTAAAGGCATGGCTTTCGGATTCGATAAATCCATTGAAAACCTCAGTTCAAATCTTAAAAATTTTGCTTCTGAAGCGAGGTTAAAATTATAGTTCTAAAAACGCCGAAGCCGAAAAGCGTATAATAGAGTAGGCACTTATCCCTTACGTTTTATGAAAATGAAAAATAAACAATTAAAAGAAGATGGGCAGGCCAGTGCCCCCGAAAAATTGTTTGCGTTTGCGTCTGTTCGTTCAGTTGGAGGAAAGTCACTTTTTGACGAAAAAGACATTGTCACCTCTCAAAATGCACACTTGTTTCAATCAGAAGAGCAGTTGATTACACAAGCAATTAAGAAATTTACGGAACTTGGTTTTGAAGTCTTAGGTCAGTCAAAAATTGGGGTGTCTATTGCAGGGCCGATTTCATTGTATGAAAAAATATTCAAGACTAAAATTTCATCCAATGAGAAGCGAGTTATCAAAGAGTCTGGTAAAGAAGACGATGCCACTTTTTGGGATTCAAACAATAGCCCCACCCCTGGATTGATTAATACAAACGAGTCTCCATTGGCCGATTTGATAGAAGGGATTGCTATTGAAGAACCCATATATTTCATGTCAGAACGGATTATTGGTCCATATAAAACATACAACCATTTGACAGTTCCTGATGGGGTTGGGGTAGTTTTGAATGCCTACCAAGCACATCGGTCTGGCTTTACTGGTAAAGGTATCAAAATATGTATGGTAGATTCGGGTTGGTATAAGCACCCGTTTTTCTTAAGCCGTTATTATAACGTGCTTACACCGTTGTTAGGGCCATCAGCTGTTTCTCCTCTAACGGATGAAAATGGACATGGTACATCTGAGTCCGCTAATATTTTTGCCGTGGCACCTGAAGTAACGCTCCAACCCGTTAAAATCAATTTTGTCAATTCTATTGGAGCTTTCAACGTAGCGGTTGCTCAATCTCCCCAAATTATTACGTGCAGCTGGGGGTCGAGTATTCGCAATCCTCCCTTATCTGCGGCCAATCAAGCTCTAGCGGCATCCATAGCGTCAGCAGTAGCTAGCGGGATTGTTGTAGTATTTTCTGCGGGAAATATCCACTACGGTTTTCCTGGCCAACACCCTGACGTGATTTCGGCAGGTGGGGTGTATCGAGAAATGGATGGTACGCTTAAAGCGAGTAACTATGCTAGTGGGTTTACAAGCAATATTTATATAGGTAGAAAAGTGCCTGATTTGTCGGGTTTGGTTGGAATGCTGCCAAGAGCGGCCTATTTGATGTTGCCACTCCCTGCCAACTGTGAAATAGACCAAGCTTTAGGCAATGGAAGTCCACACCCAAATGGTGATGAAACAGCCACAAATGATGGTTGGGCAGCGATCAGCGGTACATCAGCCGCCGCACCACAGATTGCGGGAGCTTGCGCATTAGTTTTGCAGGCATATCCAGGCATTTCTCCTGCACGTGTACGGTCATTTCTGATGTCCACAGCAACAGATGTCACGATTGGTGTAGGTGGAAATGGTTCAGTAGCGACAGTAGGGTATGATACCGCCACTGGAGCTGGGCTTTTGAATGCAGGTAAAGCGGCGCTACTAGCCAGATGGAGGCGGATTATTGAATCAATCGTTATTCGACCCAATCCGATTCCACCAATACTACCAGAGCGTCCGAATATGTTTGCGGCAGAACACCAAGCAGCATACATGGCCGCCAATAATCATTACAATGACAATACTAACTTATTTCAACAAATTGAAGATTTGATTCTTCAAAATTAAACATAGCTCAAACGCCCTCCTCAAATATATAAAAAGGAGGGCGTTTGTTTTTCTAGACTATGCCGACTCTCTCAACTTCAATTTATACTTCTTAGACACTATCTCCGACCTGCAAAAGTACCAAGACCTACTGCGCCAACGCGGCTACGCCGAAAGCGATATTGAGAATATATTTCATAAGAATTGGTTAAGATTGCTTACAAATATTTGGAAATAGCCCGATAAGACATTGTATTATTGTTAGATTAAATATTGGTATATCGTTAATATGTCCAATTTTTAAGTGTATAAATGACATATTAAAAAAATTTAACAAATGTTGTCATTTAAATAACAATAATTTAAAAATTGCGTATAACTTGCATTTGGTAATCAAAACTAATCCAAATCAATTTATGCGTAAAATTTTATTTGCCAACTTAGTTGTAATACTTATTGCGACTGGGAACTTGATGGCGAAAGACAGGGCACTGTCGGGAGCCGTCAAGGTTGAAAACGGGCAAAGGCTGCCCGGTATGAACATTCTACTCAAAGGCACCAACCGAGGGACGAACTCCGACGGTAATGGTGCCTTTAAACGTTCGGTTCCAGCTTCTGGAACTTTTGTCTCTTCTTCAATGGGCTACGAAACAAAAGAAGTAGCGTTCGGTTCAAGGGTATTTGTTTCAATTTAATTCGTTTAATCACAACTACTATGCAAAAAAATAAACTTGTATGGTTCATAGCCATTTTACTTTTCATGGTAAATGGCCTACGAGCACAAACGCGTGTCATAACAGGGAAGGTGACTTCCACCGCAAATGAAGCCCAACCTGGTGCTTCGGTGATTGTTAAGGGCACAAACAGAGGAACGGTCACGGATGCAAACGGTAACTACAGTTTGAGTGTACCCAATGGCGATGTGACGATAACGGTGTCGATTATTGGGTTTAATGCGCTAGAAAAACTTGTGGGAGCCAGTGTTTCGAAGATGGACTTTGCGCTTACTGAAAATGCAAGTACTTTAAACGAAGTCGTTGTGACGGCACTTGGTATTTCTCGCGAAAAGAAAACGTTGGTGTATGCAACCCAAACGGTAAAACCCACGGAATTGGTAGAAGCAAGAGATCCAAACAACGTCATAAATTCACTTTCTGGTAAAATTGCCAATGCCGTTATCACGCAAGGTTCGGGTGGGCCAGGTTCGGGTGCTCGAATTGTATTGAGGGGTAATCGTTCTATTCAGGGGTCAAACAATGCGCTGATTGTAGTAGATGGTGTGCCATTGAGCAATGGTACAAACGGTACTGCTGGAAGCGACTTCGGTTTTGTGCAAGGTTCCGACGGTGCTTCGAGCATCAACCCTGACGATATTGAGTCTGTTACGGTACTGAGAGGTGCCTCGGCCGCAGCGTTGTACGGAAGCCAAGCAGGTAATGGCGTTTTGGTGATTACGACCAAAAAAGGGAAAGCAGATAAAGTGGCGGTGAGTATCAATTCAGGGTTTAGTACTGAAAATGTGTGGGCATTGCCTCGCTTTCAAAATACCTACGGACAAGGCAACGGTGGTACATTGAGTACAACTTCGGGCGAAAGCTGGGGTGCAAAAATGACGGGACAGTCTATCACTAACCACTTGGGACAGCCTGGGACTTATTCTGCACAGCCTAATAATGTTCGGGATTTTTTCAGAAATGGTTCGAGCTTAAATAATGCGATTAGTGTGACGGGTGGTACCGATAAAATGCAAACGTATGTATCTTATACCAACAACCGCATTGGTGGGATTATTAACAAAAATGATTTATTCCGAAACACGATAAACCTTCGTATTACTAACCAAATCTCGAAGCGTTTTTCCACGGATGCCAAAATCACGTATGTGAATCAACGGATAAATAGCCGCCCACGGTCGGGAGAAGAAAACGCCCCAGTTTCTAATATTTATAATGTGGCGAGAAACATGACGACTGCCGATTTGATGCAATATGAGAAACTAAGCAACATTGGTATCCCAGAACCTACTACTTTTCCATCTACGCTAAGTTCGATTTATCAAAACCCTTATTGGATGATAAATAACTACATCAATAACGAAGCGAGAGATAGGGTGATTGGGTTTTTAACGGCTAAATACAAACTGACGGACTGGTTGACGCTTTCAGGAAAAGCGAACCTTGATAAAACTACTGACAACGGTGAAACTTCGATTTATCAAGGAACAATCTTGTATTCTAGGCCAGGTGGTGATTATTCAAGAAACACAATCAACGTAACCGAAAAATGGTTTGACTTGATGCTTGATGGAAATAACAAAATCGCTGATAATTTAAACATCAATTATCGCGTAGGTGGAATTTTCCAAGATAGCCAGTACGATGGTAATTTTCAATCAGCAGGTGGGTTGAACGTAACCAATAAATTCAGCTTGAATTTTGCCCAAAACCCATCCGTTACATCAAGCTTTACACAGGTACAAACACAGTCGGTGTTTGCCCAAGCCAACTTGTCGTTGAAGGAATCCGTATTTTTGGATTTAAGCTTGCGTAACGACTGGGATTCAAGACTTCCAAGTCCTCACTCATTCCTTTATCCTTCTGCGGGGCTTTCTACCATACTTTCTGATTTGATTAAATTACCAGAAAGCATCTCCTTCTTAAAAGCTAGCCTAAACTATGCCGAAGTAGGTAATGGGGGTAGATTTGGTCTATTGAAATCGGTTTATAACTATGGTCAAGGTGCTGGAAATGGCTTTTTGCAAATCAATTCTACGCTTCCTTTCCCTGAGTTAAAACCTGAAATCGTTAGGAATTTAGAATTTGGAATTGAGGCGAAATTCTTGCAAAATAGATTGGGTGTGACCGCTACTTATTATAAGAGTAATTCATTCAACCAATTGTTGAGTGTGAGCCTGCCAGTTGCCACTGGATTCAGCAGACAATACATCAATGCTGGAAATATCCAAAACTCAGGGGTTGAATTGGTAGTAACTGGTACACCTCTGCCGCAAGATTCGCCTTTGAAATGGGATATCACTTTCAATGCCGCAACGAACCGTAACAAAGTGGTGGCATTAAGCGACCAAGTAAAAATATTCTACCTCGGTGGTGGATTCGGTCGCTCGGCAACGCCAGTGGTTGAAGAAGGTAAAGCTTATGGTGATTTGTTGGCTTTCAAATGGAACCAAAATGCGTCTGGACAATATATAGTTGATGCCAACGGCAAGCCTAGCTTAACACAAGAGCAAAGCTATATCGGTAATTTTAACCCAAAAGCTACGCTCGGTCTAACCAACTCGTTTGACTATAAAGGCGTTTCTCTACGTTTATTGGTGGATGGCCGTGTGGGCGGTATTGTTGTTTCAGGAACTGAAATGAACTTGGCATTTAGTGGTATTACAGAAGGAACCGAGGCATATCGCGAAGGTGGCTGGAATTTGGGTGGTGTCAATGATAAAGGAGAAGCTAACTCAAAAGCCATCAATGCGCAAGATTTCTGGCAAATCGCTTCTGGTAAAAGATACGGTGCAGGGGAGTTTTTTGCTTACGATGCTACTAATTTCAGAGTACGCGAACTTTCAATCGGATACAATCTTCCTGTAAAAAACATTAAAGCGGTGAAAGCAGCCAAATTGATGCTCGTTGCCCGTAACTTGTTGTGGTTATACAGAGGCAGTTCAATATTGGACATTCCTGGTTTAGAAAAACGTAAAATGTGGTTTGACCCTGATATGAGTTTGGGTAATGGCAACTTCCAAGGCGTTGAATATGGTACAATGCCTGCAACTCGTACATTGGGAGTGAATTTGCAAGTAACGTTCTAAGGTTTAATTTTTTCAATTAAAAATTTACAAAATGAAAATAGATAGCTTTTTAAAATCCTTGTCTGTTCTCAGTTTTTTTGTACTCCTCTTTAGTTCTTGTACAGAAAAATTTGATGATATAAATACAGACAGAAACTCAGTTGCTACCGTAGGTTCGGCCGAATTACCCTTCCTTTTTGCTAAGGCTGAGGCTTCAGCGGTTCCTAATATTTGGAATTATCAGATAGCACAAAACCTGTTTGCTGATCAATATGCCCAATATTTTGCTTGTACAGCTACCTATTTCCCCTCTGACCGCTTGAATATTCGTATGGACTGGGTAGGGGCTGCTTTTAATCCGATTTACACCGACATGGTACCTCAGTTACAATCAATCAAGGCGGCTGCTCCTGCGGGTTCTGCCGAAGCGGCCATTGCCGATGTGGTTTGGGTGCTTGGTTTTCACCGAGTGACGGATTACTGGGGGCCAATTCCGTACTTCAATGCTGGAAAATCGGGTAGTTCGGTGGCGTATGATGCACAGGATAAAATCTATGACGATTTCTTCAAAAAATTGGCGGCTGCATCTGAAGTATTGAAAAATAAGCAAAACGAAAAGCCTTATGGAAGTTTTGACTTAATTTATGGTGGCGATGCTGGTAAGTGGTTTAGGTTTGCCAATACGTTAAGATTGCGTTTAGCATTGCGCATTTCAAAAGTGGATCCCGCACGCGCAAAAACCGAAGCGGAAGCAGCGGTGGCAGCAGGCGTATTTCAGTCTAGTCCAGGAGATGATGCGTTACTTCAGAAAAGTACAAAAGGGTCAGACAACAACGGCCTTTCCATCATGTCAGATTGGAACGAATTTCGTATGAGTGCTTCGATGGAGTCTGTGATGAAAGGCTACAAAGACCCTCGTATGTCGGTTTATTGGTTGCCAAATAATGCTACAAAAGCCAATCCAAATGGTACAGGGCGATATGATGGTCTGCGCAATGGACTTACATCTACCCAACTAACCGAAGCGATGAATTTACCAACGGCCAATGCCAAAGTAGGGGCTAGATGGTCTTCACCTGATTTTGGTGGAAATGCCAATTACTTGGAAACTCCACACAATATCATGTCGGTGGCAGAGGCGTTTTTCTTACGTGCCGAAGGTGCCTTGTTGGGTTGGAATATGAACGGTACTGCCAAAAGTTTGTACGAAGAAGGCATTCGACAATCAATGATACAGTGGGGAATCACCGATGCCGCAGCCATCACGGCCTACATTAATAGCCCAGATGTGCCGGTTGCGCCAGAAGATTTCTTGAAATCGCCAGCGGTGTCAAAAGCTCCAATTAAATGGGCAAGTGACATAGCCACTCAAAGAGAACAAATTGCGATTCAGAAATGGTTGGCCATTTTCCCTGATGGCTCAGAGGCTTGGGCAGATTATCGCCGTGCTCGTAACTTCATTTTATATCCAGTGGCAAATTCTGAAAACCCTGATATTACAGACCCAACAAAGCAATGGATCAGAAGAATTCCGTTCTTGTTGTCAGAAAAACAAAACAACAAGGCGGCGGTTGATGCAGCAGTTCCATTGTTAGGTTCTGGTGGCGATAAAGTGACGACACCTCTTTGGTGGGATAAAAACTAGCGCTGTCTTTTTGTACGAATACTTTTTTGTAGATTCCACCGAATATTGTTATTTGGTGGAATCTCTTTATCACTCATACCCAAAACCATGCGAAAACTTCTATTCGCCCTTATTACACTGTTTTTTTTGAATTCGTGTAAAGACAATAATGCCCTTTTTACCGAATTGTCCGATTCTGATACAGGTATCAATTTTAGAAATACGCTGTTTGAAGATGGCCCTTTAAACGTTGCCAACTACATCTATTTCTACAATGGAGGAGGAGTAGCCGTGGGGGATATTAACAACGACGGGCTACAAGACATACTTTTTACGGGAAATATGGTAAGAAATCGGCTGTTTTTAAATAAAGGAAATTTTCAGTTTGAAGATATTACCAAAAAAGCAGGCGTTGACCAAATGCAGGGATGGTGCACTGGGGCAACGATGAGCGATGTAAACAATGATGGGAAATTAGATATTTATATTTGTCGAAGTGCGGATATTAATCCAGACCGCCGTAAAAATCTTCTTTTTATCAATAATGGCGATTTAAGTTTTACTGAAAAAGCCGATGAATACGGCTTAGCCGACAATGGTTATTCGACCATGGCCTCTTTTTTAGATTATGACAAAGACGGTGATTTAGACTGTTTTATCATCAATCACTCGATCCAAAAATATACCGCAGGCGTTCAAGATAATCCCGAATTAAGAAAAGAACGGAATCCTGATTATGCCAGTAAACTTTACCGCAACGACAATAACCACTTTACGAACGTTTCTGACCAAGAAGGCATCTTTTCAAATGTCTTGACTTTTGGTTTGGGGGTCACGGTCTCCGATTTTAACAATGACGGTTGGCCTGATATTTCGGTGTCCAATGACTTCAACGAACCTGATTATTTCTTTGAAAACAATGGCAATGTGACAGGCGCATCCCCACGTTTTACCGAAAAACTTGTGCAGAAAATGGATAACATTTCCCTCTATTCGATGGGAACGGATGCTGCTGATTATGACAACGATGGCAATGTTGATTTGCTGACGCTTGACATGATGCCTGAAGACAATAAAACCATTAAAATGCACAGTGGTCCCGAGAATTTCGATAAATTTCAGTTTCTGTTTAGGCAAGGATTTTATTATCAATTTAGCCGAAATATGCTTCAACGCAACAATGGCGATGGTACATTTAGCGAAGTAGGGCAATTGGCTGGCGTATCAAATACCGACTGGAGTTGGGCGGGTTTATTCAGCGATTTTGATAAAGATGGATTCAAAGACCTCTTCATTACCAATGGCTACGTAAAAGATTATACTGAAATGGATTTTTTGAAGTATTCGGTGGATAGAGTCATCAAGTCAATGGCCAAAGACTCCGCTAATGTGGACCCAATTCCCGAATATTTACGAAAAATGCCTAAAAATGAAACCCAAAATTATGCTTTCAAAAACAAAGGCGATGGTACTTTTCAAAAAATGTCTAATGAATGGGGATTCACCACAAAAGGCGTTTCTGCGGGGGCGGCTTATGCGGATTTGGACAACGACGGCGACCTTGATTTAATCGTGAATAATACCAACGCGTTGGCGAGTATTTATAAAAACAATTCAGAATTAGTAAGTAAAAACAATTATTTGTCCGTCAAATTGGATGGGGGCGCTACGAATCGTTTTGGCATTGGTGCAAAGGTAAAATTGTACTGCAAAGGAAAGCTAATGTACCAAGAACAATCGCCAGTAAGGGGTTTTCAATCATCCAATGACCCTGTTTTAAATTTTGGCGTGGGTGAAAATACCACGATTGATTCGTTGATAGTCATTTGGACCAATGATTCTTATCAAAAGCTCACTTCGGTTAAACCAAATCAAGTGTTAGAAGTAAAAATAGCGAATGCTAAAAACAAATGGGTGTATCAGAATCAAAAATCAAATCCGATTTTCTCACAAAGCAATCTGGCCAATGTGATTCATAAAGAAAACGGATTTGGTGATTTTACTGTGCAGTCGCTTTTGCCAAATTATTTCAGCCGACAAGGGCCATCCATTGAGGTCGCCGACATCAACAACGATGGCTTGGATGACTTTTTTATGGGCGGAGCAAAAGGCGAAGTTTCGCAACTATTCATCCAAAATAAAAACAACACATTTAGCAAAGTAAATACGTCAGTTTTTGCACAAAATGCGGGGAGTGAAGATGTCGCAGGGACTTTTTTTGATGCCGATAACGACGGTGATAAAGACCTGTATGTAGCGGCAGGAGGGTATGAATTTGAAGTAAACGATCCATTGCTACAAGATAGGTTGTACCTGAATGATGGAAAAGGAAACGGTTCGTCGCCACGATATACCCTAAGCGAAAGCGCCCTTCCAAAATTAGTATCAAGCAAAGGCTGCGTAAAAGCGGCTGATATTGATTCTGATGGCGATTTAGACCTTTTTGTTGGGGGAAGAATCGTCCCCCGAAACTATCCTGTTACGCCCAATTCGTATATTTTGATAAATGATGGAAAAGGGAACGGTTCGTCGCCACGATTCTCTGAAAATACATCTAAAACTTGTGCTGAATTGAGTCAAATCGGAATGGTGACTGATGCCGTTTGGATGGATTTAAACAATGACAAACAGCTAGACTTGATTGTAGTAGGAGAGTGGATGCCGATTAAAGTTTTTATCAATTCAAAAGGAAAATTGACGGATAAATCTGAGGAATATATTCATTTTGCAAGTACTGGATGGTGGAATAAAATCAATGCCACCGACATGGATGGCGATGGCGATTTGGATTTGACAATTGGGAATTGTGGGTTAAACACCCAGTTTAAAGTCAATGAAAAAGAACCAATGACTGTTCATTACAAAGATTTTATGGACAACGGTTCGATTGTGCCTGTGCTGAGTTATTACATCGACGGAGTGTCGTATCCGATGGCTTCTCGGGATGATTTGTCGCACCCAATTCCATATATCAAGAAAAAATTTACTGATTATAAATCGTACTCAACGGCTACGATTACCGATGTTTTTAGCCCAGAAGAGCTGGCAAATGCTAAAATTTTGAAAGCGGAAATCATGCAAACGCTTTATCTCGAAAACCAAGGTGCCAAAGGTTTTAAAGCCCATACACTACCGACGGAAGCCCAATATGCGCCAGTAATGGGCATCATAGCGGATGATTTTAACAATGATGGTAAAAAAGATTTGCTCTTGGCGGGGGGGAATACTTGGACACGCATCAAATTTGGGCGCTACCTCGCCAATCACGGTGTGTTGCTTTTGGGCGATGGGAAAAACAATTTTAACTATGTTCCGCAATCCCGCTCAGGATTGAGTTTTAGAGGCAATGTTAGAGGTTTGCAAACGATTAATTCAGGCAAAACAAAACGGATAATTGTTGGGGTAAATGATGGCGAAGCGTTGATTTTGGATAGGTAGTAAAATGAAATTTAATAGTCAATTTCTTCGTCTCGGAGGAGTTGGGCAAGATTCAGGGTGCAATCTTCCATCAAGGGAATATCTTCCTCAAAATTGACCAGATACCAAGGGGCATTGGGCGTAATGACAAAGATTTTCTTGGTGTGGGTCGTAATCCAAATGACTTTTTCAACCCCAAAATCAAGCATTTTCTGCGATTTGTTCAACACATAATCAAAGTCGTTCGTCAGCCCCGTTTCTTCGAGAGCTACTTTAATGTCCACTTCAATCACTATTTTGGGGGCTACATCGAAGTATTTGTCGGACAATGTTATTTTATCTTTTTCAAAAATAGCAATATCGTTGGCTAAATTACTGCCTGAACTTACGTGTAAGCCAGACTCATTGGAGGCAACTAAATATTTTTTTCGATTGATATGATTACTGACAAACCAATTGATAATAGAGACCAACACGGCCTGTAAAGAACTGCTGCCCATGATTTCTTCCAATGTTTTTTTTCCTGATAATACTTCCAAATAACCGCGATAAGGCAAGGCTTGCCCGTCGAGCTCTTCATAGACCAAGTGGGCGGGTATTTTCCGAATTTTTGGACGTCGTTTGGTGGCAATCACAACCATAGGGTGTTCATTTTTTGACAATTTTACTCAAAAAAGCAGTACAAACCAAGCCAAAACTTTATCTTGCATTATCCACTAACTTCACACAAACCCATGAGTCCGCTCTCTTTTTTAGCCCCCAAACAATGGTTGTTTATCGGCCTTATGTTGGGACTGTTCCAAGCTTCAACGGCTCAAAACGCAGTGGTTCGTGAAACCACCCAAACCCTTACCACCTATCCTTTTTCGGATCCAGACCCCGTGCCTAAACCTGGGCGTATCTATCCTTATTTTCGCTACGATGGCTACACCGACAAGCCCGTAATGAAGGATTGGAAGTTTATTGAACTCGAAAACGACTACATCAAAGTCTATATCACGCCCGAAATCGGGGGTAAAATTTGGGGCGCGTATGAAAAATCTACCAATTTCCCTTTCATTTACTTCAATCACGTCGTCAAATTCCGAGATGTGGCCATGCGGGGCGCGTGGACGTCGGGCGGGATTGAAATCAATTTTGGCGACATTGGCCACGCGCCTACGGTATCGGCGCCTGTTGATTATTTTACGCGAACCAATGCCGACGGAAGTGTAAGCTGTTTTTTGGGGGCATGGGATTGGTCGGCACGAACGCGCTGGATGGTGGAGGTAAACTTGCCCAAAGACAAAGCCTATTTTACGACCAAGTCGCACTGGTATAACGCTACGGCTTTTGAAACAAGTTATTACCATTGGATGAATGCGGGTTTTAAAGCCGCTGGAAACTTAGAATTTGTATTTCCAGGAACAAATTACATCGGTCACGACGGTGAAGTAGGCCCATGGCCAAAAGATTCGCTGGGAAGAAACCTGAATTTTTACGAACAAAACAACTTTGGTACGTACAAGTCTTACCACGTTTTGGGTAAAAGAACCGACTTTTACGGTGGTTTTTGGCACGACGACAACATGGGCTTTGTTCGTTATTCACCTTATCACGAGAAACTTGGCAAAAAAATCTGGATTTGGGGGCTGTCGCGCGAGGGGATGATTTGGGAAAAACTATTGACGGACAACGACGGCCAATACGTCGAATTGCAGTCGGGAAGGTTGTTTAACCAAGCGGCTGAGGGCAGCATGTACAGTCCCTTCAAGCACGTCTCTTTTATGCCCTACACCCACGATAGTTGGACGGAATACTGGTTTCCAGTGAAACATACCCGTGGTTTGACCCATGCAACCCCCGAAATTGCCTTGAACCTTCGTGTACAAAATGGATGGTTGAAATGGGATGCCTGTGCCATTAGTTCGCTCAACGATACCCTTACGATGTCGGTGCCATTTACCCGTGACGTGCCCGTTAAAAGACTGCTTCAATTAAAGCCATTAGAAACGGTTCGGGATTCTATCCGCTGGTCGGGTGAGGTAGAGAAATTGGCGATAAAGATAGGCGATGAACTTATTGCAGACGGACAACCAACCGCTACTCGAAGACCTTTAGCTGCCCCAAAAGAATTTGATTGGAATTCGGAGTATGGGTTATATACGCAGGCGAAAGACTTGGCTAATCAGCGAAAGTACGAGGAAGCGGCAACGTATTTAAAAAAAGTAATTGAAAAAAATAAATACCACGCAGACGCCTTGGCCGATTTAGGCGAACTCTATTTGAATTTTAAAATAGGGTGGCAAGGACATGCTTTACCGTTGATAAAACAAGCCTTAGCAATCAATGCTTATCATCCCAAAGCAAATTATCTTCAAGGCATGATGGAGTGGAACATGGTGGGTTCGTTGGATTATTTTGGCGTAGCTTCGTTACATTCAGCCTACCGTTCGCCTGCTTTGACCCAGCTTGCGATAAGGGCGATTCGTAACCAAGAATGGGCCAAAGCCGATGAGTTTGTGCAACAAGCCATAGAGGCAAATTCAACCAATTTTGATGCTCTTCAATTGGAAATTGTGGTTGCCCGAAAGCGTGGCAAAAACGCCCATGCTTTGAAATTAATCAAAGAATTGCTCTTCAAAGACCCCTTAAATCATTTTGCTCGTTTTGAGAATACGTTGATAACCAACGCGGAAGACGACAAAAAAGCATTTAGTGGCCTAATTAAAAGTGAATTGCCGCACGAAACCTATCTCGAAATAGCTCTTTGGTACAATAAGTTGCGGTTGTTTGAAGAAGGGTTACAAGTACTTGAATATGCTCCCAAAGAAGTGATGGTGCTTTTGTGGAAGTCAGAGTTGATGTCACAACTTTCTAAAGATGGCAAGCAATATCAAATGGAAGCGTTAAAAATGTCACCCGAAAGAGTTTTTCCTTTTAGAGATGGGGATACTGGGTTGTTTTTGAATGCGTTGTCATCTTCAGATAAAAATGCAGCAGAAATGGGGAGCTACTATTTCTTTTTGGCAGCCTTAGCCTTGAAACAAGTGGATGCTAAAAATATTTTACGGGTAGGAGAGCCTGAAATTAAATATGCCCCTTACTACCTTCTAAAAGCAGAGTTGCTGAAAGACAACAAAGAAGAGGTGTTAAAAGCCCTCGAAAAAGCCTACGAAATTGACCCTAAAAGTTGGCGCGTAGTGAAGCGTCTAGCTGAGTTTTATGCTGCCAACGGAGAGTTGAAAAAGGCCATTCGTATCAACGAGGAAAAGTTGACCAACTACTTAAAAACCAAAAAAGTTGAAACCTCGGGCTTGCCCGAACACGAAATTTATATTTTGGGACAACAGCGAGCAGAACTATTGAAGCAGGCTGGGCGCTACAAAGAAGCTCTTGAAGTGCTAAACTCGCTGACCATTCTGCCCAACGAAGGCGCTTCGGGAGCGCATAAATTGTACCGCGAACTTAACATTCGGTATGCCGCGACACTCAATCAGCAAAAGAAATACCGTGAAGCGTTTGCCGTTTTAGAACAGGCCGAAAAATGGCCCGAAAATCTTGGCTCGGGCGAGCCTTACAATCCTGATAACCGCTTGACGTGGTATTTGAAAAAGTGGATGACACAAAAGTTGACCAAACAAGAACCACAGCCCGCAGACATTACTAAATTAACCAAGAACTTGTCAGCTTACGAGTTTGAGCTGTTAAAGCTATTTCAGTAAGATAGGAATCAATGAATAAACGACTTGTCATTATCACAGGAAGTAACCGTGGCCTCGGGAAAGCGTTGGTGGATGTTTTTTTGAGAGAGGAGACCGAAGATATAATCGTTGGGATTTCTCGCACGTACGTGGAGCAATCTTCGCCGCGCTACGTGGATGTAGGGGCGGATTTGAGCAGCATTGAAGGCTGTGAGTCGGTGCTTTTGATGCTTGGTCAACTGATTGGCCAAGGGGCATTTGGGCAGGTGATTCTTTTCAACAATGCTGGCCGCTTGGGAGAGGTTATGCCCTCTTTTCAAGCCTCACCGTACGACATTTCCCAGACCATTTTTGTGAACCAAACGGCGCCGATGATTTTACAAAACGGCTTGCTGTCCATTGGTTCTTCCCAAAACGTCGCGGTCGAAATCATCAACCTTTTATCAGGCGCGGCACTCAAAGCCTACGATGGCTGGGGGGCGTATTGCTCGTCGAAGGCGGGGCTATTGATGGCTACCCAAGTGCTTGGTTTGGAAATAAACCTTCATCAGTTACCTGCCAAAGTTTGGGGGTTTGCGCCTGGCGTGGTGGACACCGAAATGCAGACAAACCTTCGTACTTTAGACAGTTCACAGTTTTCTCAAGTCGAGCGTTTTCAACGCCTTTTTGCTGAGGGACAACTGCGCTCTCCCGCCAGTGTAGCGACATTTTTGTACCAAGCCGTGGGGAATCCTCAGTTTGAAAACGGCGGTTTCTATGACATTCGAAATTTCTGAAAAGCAGTTGATTTTTGGGCTTTAATTTAGCTACTTTCCATCTTCAAAATCGGTATTAGCTCTGATAGGGGAAGTGCGTTTGGTGGCGTCTGTAGGACGCCGTTTGGTATTCGAGACGTTTCATTAATCCGTAGGGACATATCGTAGGCCTTAGAGGGGTAATTTTTAGGATTTTTGCGTAAAAATTTGTAGTTTTACGCCTTAATTAATACAAAAAGTACATCAATAAGTACCCTATTCGTTACCAATTCCAACATATGGCAACCGAAACGATTGAAATTTCCGAACAGATTGACAGAAGTAATTATTCAGCCGAAAACATCCAAGTTTTAGAAGGTCTCGAAGCAGTACGTAAGCGTCCTGCGATGTACATTGGAGACATTGGTATTAAGGGTCTTCACCACCTTATTTGGGAGGTAGTTGATAACTCGATTGACGAAGCGTTGGCAGGCCACTGTGACCTAATCAGTGTTGTGATTAATACTGACAATTCAGTGACGGTAAAAGACAACGGCCGTGGTATTCCAACGGGCATTCACCCCAAAGAAAAGAAATCTGCGTTGGAAGTGGTAATGACCGTTTTGCACGCAGGAGGTAAATTCGACAAAGACACCTATAAAGTATCAGGTGGTTTGCACGGGGTAGGGGTATCCTGCGTAAACGCCCTCTCAAAATACCTTCGAGTAGAAGTACACCGCGAAGGCAAGGTTTTTGAACAAGAATATAGCATTGGTAAACCTAAATATCCCGTTCGCGAAATCGGAACGGCTACTGATACAGGTACATTTGTTCATTTTTTACCTGATGATAGCATTTTTACCGTCTCAGAATATAAGTATGATACCGTAGCAAACCGTATGCGCGAGTTGGCCTTTTTGAACAAAGGAATTCGCTTAAACCTTACGGACTTGCGCGATTTAGACGAACACGGGCAGCCACGTACTGAAGACTTTCACTCTGAAGGAGGCTTGACAGAGTTTGTGACTTACCTTGATAGTACCCGCGACCAGCTTATTCCTAGTCCAATTTATATGGAGAACGATAAAGGCGTCGTGCCTGTCGAGGTGGCGATGATTTACAATACTTCGTATTCTGAAAACGTAGTTTCGTACGTCAACAACATCAATACCATCGAAGGTGGAACGCACGTTTCGGGATTCCGTATGGCCTTGACGCGTACGTTGAAAAACTACGCGGAAAAAACGGGTATTTTGGCCAAAGAAAAAATCGAAATCAGCGGCGACGACTTCCGCGAGGGCTTAACGGCCGTGATTTCGGTCAAAGTAGCCGAGCCGCAGTTTGAAGGACAAACCAAGACCAAATTAGGAAACTCCGACGTAGCTGGGGCCGTAAGTCAAGTAGTGAGCGAAATGCTCGAAAATTTCTTGCAAGAAAACCCCAAAGAGGCCCGTACGATTGTTGACAAAGTGATTTTGGCGGCAAAGGCGCGTATCGCTGCGCGTAAAGCCCGCGAAATGGTACAGCGTAAAACGGTACTTGGTGGCGGTGGTTTGCCAGGAAAGTTGGCCGACTGCTCAGAAACTGACCCATCGGCATGCGAGCTGTACTTGGTGGAGGGAGACTCGGCGGGGGGCTCGGCCAAGCAAGGTCGTAACCGCGCATTTCAGGCTATTTTGCCGTTGAGAGGTAAAATCTTAAACGTTGAAAAAGCTCAAGAATACAAAATTTACGAAAACGAAGAGATTAAAAACATCATTACGGCGCTTGGGGTGCAGTTTGGTCGTGAAGGAGACGAACGTGCGCTCAATATCGAAAAACTCCGCTACCACAAAATCATCATTATGACCGATGCCGACGTGGACGGGAGCCACATTCGGACTTTGATTTTGACGTTTTTCTTCCGCTATATGAAAGAACTCATTGACAACGGCTACATCTACATTGCCCAACCACCTTTGTATTTGGTGAAAAAAGGCAAAGAAGAGCGCTATTGTTGGACAGAAACGCAGCGTGAACAAGCCGTTCGTGAGATTTCGGGAGGAAAAGAAGACAGCGTCTATATTCAGCGTTACAAAGGTTTGGGAGAAATGAACCCAGAACAGTTGTGGGAAACAACCATGAACCCAGAAAACCGTAGCTTGAAACAAGTAGGCATTGAGTCGGGGGCGGAGTCAGATCACTTGTTCTCTATGTTGATGGGCGATGAAGTAGCGCCTCGCCGTGATTTTATCGAGCGTAACGCAAAATACGCCCGCGTTGACGTTTAAACGCCGCTTGAGAATTTATTACGTGGCGAAGGCTATGTTGAAATAACTCTTGTTAAGAAAACGTTAATAAAAGCCATTCGTCCTATCCGACGAATGGCTTTTTGTTGATAACCACCTATTTTTGAAAAATAAAATAAGTAACATGCCAGCATCCGATAACCTTAAAAATATTGCGTCAATGTTCTCCTTTGGACGCGACCGCCGTGAGCCTAAAGTAGTAGGGCAACCTGTGGAAGATCATGACCGTTTTACTCGTTCAGTCGAACGGGTAAATCAAACCATTGAGCAAAGTAATTTTATAAGCCGCGACTTAAGTTGGCTTCAGTTCAACTTTCGAGTGCTTGACCAAGCCCGTAGCAGCCGCCGAACCCTGTTTGAGCGGATGAAATTCTTGGCCATTTCAGATTCTAACCTCGATGAGTTTTTTACGATTCGGGTTGGAAGTTTATATAACTATTTAGATTACGGAAAAGAACGAGTGGACTACTCGGGGCTGCGGGAGATTCCGTTTCGAAAAGCTCTGTTATCGGCTATTCATAAATTTACCGAGGCGCAAGACGAGGTGTTTGAAAAAGAACTGATGCCTTTGTTTGCGGAGCATAAACTGCGTATTGGTGGTTGTGTGGATTTGGATGAGGTTGAAAAACAAGAGGTGGGTAAGTATTTCGACCGAACGATTTATCCGATGCTGACGCCGATGCTTTTTGACTATACCCACACGTTTCCTGTGTTATTGGCCAAAACCCTAATTTTTGCGGTGATTACCAATTCTCACGAAAAAGGAAAGGGTGACGAAGAAAATCGCCGCATTTCGTTTGTTCAAATTCCCGTCAACCTTCGACGATTTTATACGATTGAGCGAAAAGACGGAGAATTTTTGTTTATTCCAATTGAAGAAATTATCCGCCACGAATTACATAAATTGTACCGAAACGTAGAGATTACCGATATGCACTTGTTTCGTATTGTGCGTAATGGCGATTTCTCCATTGAGGAAAATGACGATGATGAAAGTGATTTTCTGGACGAGGTAAAACAGAAACTAAAAACGCGGCGTTTGGGTCGGGTGGTGCGAATGGAAGTTGAAAAAGGTATGACCGATTGGCTGCTAAACCTACTCAAAAAACGTTGGGAGTTTGATGATTATAACGTCTTTACGTGCAATCACTTACTAGATTTTACGTGCTTGTGGCAAATTATCAAACATCCAGAATTTGCCGAACTTACACCGCCTCCTCCGTCAGTAGTTCCGCCGCTGGGGCTTGAACCAGGGCAAATTTTAGACGATATTTTTGAAACCATCAAGGAAGGCGACGTGATGCTGCACCATCCTTACAATAACTTTGAGCCAGTATTGAAGATGTTGGAAGATGCCGCCGAAGACCCCCAAGTATTGGCAATTAAGCTAACGATTTATCGCCTAGCCAAAAAATCACGTATTACAGCTGCCTTGTTAAAAGCCGCTGAAAACGGAAAACACGTGTCGGTTTTGTTTGAAGTAAAGGCCCGTTTCGACGAAGAGAATAATATGCGCGAAGCCGAACGCCTCCAAAAAGCAGGTTGTTTTGTGATTTATGGCATTACGAGGTTTAAAACCCATACCAAACTTCTCCAGATTGTTCGGGCAGAGGAACAAGGAGTCATCAGTTACTCTCACCTTGCCAGCGGTAACTATAACGAAGAGACGGCAAAACTCTACACCGATATAGGCTTGCTTACTTGCGATGAAGTATATAATCGTGATATCACTGAGTTTTTCAACGTAATTACGGGACACTCGTTGCCAAACGATTACCAGTACTTGCTTACAGCGCCGCGTGATATGCGAAAACAAATCGTGAAGCTGATTCGGCGAGAAGCAGAAAATGCCGCCAAAGGACTTCCAAGTGGAATTTGCATCAAAATCAATTCGTTAGAGGATAAATCAACGATTGAAGAACTGTACAAAGCGTCGCAGGCAGGTGTACCAATTCGCCTCGTTGTTAGAGGGATTTGTTGCTTGCGTCCAGGGCGGGCAGGTTTGAGTGAAAACATTATTGTGCGGTCAATCGTGGGAGATTTCTTGGAACATACCCGCGTATTTTATTTTCATAACAATGGAAACCCCAAAGTATATGGAGGTAGTGCCGACGTGATGGTACGTTCCTTTGATCGTCGGATTGAATCCATGTTTGAATTTGTCAACCCACGGGTTAAACAACAAGCAATTCATATTTTGGACTATAATTTCCGTGATAATGTCAATGCCTATGAGTTACAGGAAGATGGTAACTACATCAAATGCGAAGACGAAAAAGGGCAGGTTTTCAATATCCATGAACGTTTTTTCCATGTTACGTTAGAAGAGGTAATGGCTACGCGCTTGTTTGTAAAAGAAGATGCGGCATTATTAGAAAAACAAAAAGAAGCGGCTACAAACATTCCTGTTTCCACAGAAACGGGAGAAGAATAAACCATGAAGTATTTTAGAACACTTGTTCAGGCTGGAGTCATCTTCTGGGGGGCAGCCATGGGCGTAGAGGCTCAAACACGCACGCCTAAGTCGCTTTTTGTGATTGTGGATGGAATTGCCTCAGATGTGATTGAAAAGCTTGATTTGCCCAATCTAAAAGCCATCGGACATCCAGCGGGTTATACCCGTGCTTATGTTGGGGGAAAGAAAAATACCTATTCTCAAACCCCCACCATATCGGCGGTGGGCTACAATAGTTTATTGACAGGAACTTGGGTTAATAAGCACAATGTTTGGGATAATAACATCAAAGAACCCAACTATCATTATTGGACTATTTTTCGCTTTTTTGAAGAACAATATCCTTACAAAAAAACAGCCATTTTTTCGACTTGGCTAGATAATAGAACCAAGCTTTTAGGTACTGGATTGGTTCAGACTAATCACTTAAAAGTGGATTATTTTTTTGATGGATTTGAACTGGATACGTTGCATTATCCCCACGATGGAGAAAAAGAATACATTCACAAAATAGACGAACGTGTGGTGGAGGAAGCCGCCCGATATATCGAAGACGAAAGCCCTGATTTAACATGGGTCTATCTTGAATATACCGACGATATGGGACATAAATACGGCGACAGCGAGCAGTTTACCAAGGCGGTTAAAATCATGGACAACCAAATGGGAAAGTTGTGGAAAGCAATTCAGTACCGTGAGGCTAACTTTAAAGAGGATTGGCAGGTGTTTATCACCACTGACCATGGACGAGATGTTACGAGTGGAAGAAACCACGGCGGGCAATCGGAGCGAGAACGGAGTACTTGGATAGTAACCAATGCCAAGGGGCTGAACGATTATTTTGGTGATAAAAAGAAACAAAATGTTCTGCCAGCGGTAGTGGATATTATGCCAACGATGGCCAAACATTTACAAATAAACATTCCCAAAGAACAGGCATTTGAAGTAGATGGTACTCCATTAACTGGGAAATTATCTTTGATTGATATGTCGGTCAAAAAAGAATCTTCAGCTATCCACGTGGGTTGGAAAGCGGTGGAAAAGAAGGAAAAAGTAAAGGTTTGGGTAACAACAACAAATCATTTTGAAGAAGGAGGACATGATTTATATTTGTTGATGGATGAAGTTCCAATTGAGAATGAAAAAACGGTAATTGATGTTTCAAAGCTGCCGTCTAAGTTGTATAAAATCGTCATAGAGGCTAAATTTAATCTTCAAAATAAGTGGGTGGTAGAATAAAAACTTCCAACCTTTTTGTTGCCAATAACGTCATGGTTTTAGAAAACACACCAATTATTTGAAGTAATTGATAATTTATACAAACCATGAGAAAAATACTGTTAATTGGATTAGTAGCGTTGGTTGGATTACGATGTAAATCATCTTCAGAAGCCATGATGATGCCCTCGGGCTGTGCCTCCGAAAAACCCATTGTTGAAGGAAAATGGACAATGACTGAGTTTCGTTATTTCGGCGGATGCTGTCCAGTAATTGCCGATTCGACTTGGAAAAAAGCCGCTAACAATTCATACTTGCTTGAGTTTACAAATAATGGAAAACTAAAAGTTACTGACTTTGGAAGTGCTGGACTGACTACCAGTAATGCAGCTCAATTAGTGACAAATTATAAAATAGATGGCAAAGAAATTTTGCTAGACGAGCAAATTGTAGGAGGTGTACCTTGGTTTAAAAAAATACTGGTTACCCAACTCACAACCCAAGAAATGATTATTGAAGTGGTAGTTGGAAAAGAAGGCGAAAAAAACGCCAGAAAGTTTGTCCGAATGTGCGAATAACGTTTTTTATCCTACATTTGAAGTTGAATAATTAACACTTAAATCAACTACTTATGTCTCGTATTGCCCTCATTACGGGTGCTTCTTCTGGAATTGGTAAAGCGACCGCAGAATCCTTTGCCGCCATTGGGATTGACCTAATTTTATGTGGCCGCCGCAAAGAACGTTTAGAAGAACTTGCTACTCAACTTGGCCAAAAAGTAAAAACAACTTTTCTGGTTTTTGATGTTCGTTCCTACAAAGAAGTTACGGAAGCCATTCAGTCGCTCCCTGAAGCGTGGAAAAATATTGATATTCTAATTAATAACGCAGGAAACGCGCACGGATTATCATCAATTCAGGAAGGAGATGTGACGGATTGGGATGCAATGATTGACGGAAACGTGCAGGGGCTGCTTTATGTGTCAAAAGCAGTGATTGATGGGATGGTCGAGCGGGGCAAAGGTCATATTGTCAATTTGAGCTCGGTCGCTGGAAAACAAACCTACGCCAACGGTGCGGTGTATTGCGCCTCTAAAAAAGCCGTAGAAGCCATCAGTGAAGGAATGCGCTTAGATTTGACGCAGCACGGAATCAAAGTGACAAACATTGCGCCAGGGGCAGTTGAGACCGAATTTTCGATAGTACGTTTTAAAGGAGACGAAACGAGGGCTTCGAAGGTATATGAAGGTTTTGATCCACTCTTAGCCCAAGATATTGCAGATGCCATTGTTTATGCAGTAAATGCACCAGCACGTGTAACTATCGCAGACTTAACGATTTATGCCTCTGCGCAGTCAGCACCCACAATAATTTTTAGAAAATAATTAAAAAAAAGCTTGACCAAAGAAATTAAATCGCACATATTTGCAGCCCGAAACGACGAAAAAAGGGCATCGGGAGTTTAGCTCAGCTGGTTCAGAGCATCTGCCTTACAAGCAGAGGGTCGGGGGTTCGAATCCCTCAACTCCCACAAAAATACAAGGAGGCTCATCTGCCTTACAAGCAGAGGGTCGGGGACGGTCGGCCGCTGCCGTTCAATCCCTCAACTCCCACGAACAAACGACGAGTTTGTCAATAAAAATAATGAAGTAAGACCTTAGGGAGTTTAGCTCAGCTGGTTCAGAGCATCTGCCTTACAAGCAGAGGGTCGGGGGTTCGAATCCCTCAACTCCCACAAACAAACGACGAGTTTGTCAATAAAAATAGTGAAGTAAGACCTTAGGGAGTTTAGCTCAGCTGGTTCAGAGCATCTGCCTTACAAGCAGAGGGTCGGGGGTTCGAATCCCTCAACTCCCACATTAGAAAAGCCTCAGTTATCTGAGGCTTTTTGCGTTTTAAGCCCTTTTAGGGAGTTGACAGCTGGTTCAGGGCATCTGCCTTCCAAGCAGAGGGTCGGGGACGGTCGGCCGCTGCCGTTCAATCCCTCAACTCCCACATTAAAAAAAAGCTTCAGTTATCTGAAGCTTTTTGCGTTTTAAGCCCATTTAGGGAGTTTAGCACAGCTGGTTTAGAGCATTTGCCTTACAAGCAGAGGGTTGGGGACGGTCGGCCGCTGCCGTTCAATCCCTCAACTCCCACATTAAAAAAAGCCTCAGTTATCTGAGGATTTTTTCGTTTTAAGCCCATTTAGGGAGTTTAACACAGCTGGTTTAAAGCATCTGCCTTACAAGCAGAGGGTCGGGGACGGTCGGCCGCTGCCGTTCGAATCCCTCAACTCCCACATTAAAGAGGCTGTCTCAAAAGCATAGTATCACCAAATTATCTTCGGCCTGTGTTCAACCTCACCCCCTAAATCCCCCTCTCCTTTCTGGAGACGGGGACTTACAAAGCCCTTCTCCTGGCAGGAGAAGGGTTGGGATGAGGTTGAATCCAAAGAATATTTTGTGACCTGTTACTTTTGAGACAGCCTTTTTGCGTTTATACCATTTTGAGAAAATTACTTCTTGGATTGGCCTGTCATCATTTCATTTAGTGCTTTTATTTTTTGATTGGGAATAAGCAAATTAAGGCTAAAGCTTTTCATTTTCCAGCCTTCCTTTTGCTTTTCATAAACGGCCACTTCCCGTAGTTCGGTTTTAAAAATCGCCCAGCCGATTTGTTTCACTACTACAGCTATTTTGCCTTCGGCCAGTGATGTTATTTCTCTCGAAATAACATTCATAGCAGGTATTCCGTTTTTCATGCCTGCTTCAATCATCGTTTTAAAACTTGTTACATCCCAACGTTCACTGCGGTCTGTACCATAGAAAATACAATCGGAGGCAATAGGTTGGAACATGGCTTCTAGGTTTTTTGAAGCAAATGATGCCTCAAATTGTTTGTCGGCCTCTTCGACAGCTTGGCTATCAAATGTTTGTGCTTGAAGTGCCGAATAGAAAAAAAATGAAACGAGTAATAGGGTGATTCTTTTCATTATTTTAAAAAAATTTAATGGATTGTTAAATAGAGCCGTATTGCTTTTTGACAATTCAAATTTGGGTGTTTTTACAGCACTTTGAAGGATAGAATATGCCCAGTGCAGCAACCAATGATTGTATGGTAACTTTCATTGAGCCTGTGTTTTGAAAGGGCTGATTTTAAGACCTACTTTTGCGAAGTTGAACTTATCAGTGAACCAGATGCAGATTAATTTTCTCTTTTTTCTTGCAGGAGTGGGGTTATTCATGGCTATTTTTTCGTTTTTCAAATCCGCCATTAACCATTGGGAACGGGCTAGTATGTACTGCTCGGCTACCTACCTGTGTTTTTTTCTGAATATGATTTTATGGACGGGTGCATTTCATTTTGGAGAAAATACTTGGCAATTGGGGTTATGGTTCAATCAGATGGTGCCTATTTGTATGTTTATGCTTTACCGAGAGTTTTTGAATGTACGCCAACAGCGCCCACTGCTTTATAAAGTAATGACGGCTTCTATTATTGTTCTTTTTGTTAGCAATTTGGCCTTGCTTTACGAGCTGTTCGATGGGCATAACAATAGGATTTTTGAATTGGTCTTTGAGTATTTATTGATTTTTGTAGAATTTTTCCTTCCATTGGCTTATCTACGTTATTGGCAGCACCCGATTTACCGTTATGCTGCATGGTCGAGCTGGGTATCTGCACTGTCGTTTATTGGTTATGTGTTGATTGTCCGTTTTGGAGTACCATCGCCTTTTTCAAAGGAATTTCCGTCTGCGAATTTGATGAATATTGCTTTGATGCTTGATGGTGTTTTGTTTTTGTTTGCCCTCACCATACGCGATAGGCAAATTGTGACCGAAAAAATTCAGCTTCAACAACAAGCTATCGCTAATGAACTCAAAGCGTTACGTTCTCAGATGAACCCGCATTTTATCTTCAATGCACTCAATTCTATCAAAAGTTTTACGTTGAATAACGATTCGGAGCAGGCCAATTATTACCTGACAAAATTTTCAAAGCTTATTCGTCAAGTCTTGGAAAATTCGCGTAGTGAGAAGATTTCACTCAACAATGAACTGGAAATGCTTAGGTTGTATCTGGATATGGAAAAACTGCGAGTAGGAGATAAGTTTGATTATGAAATACTGATAGAAGATGAAATAGAAGCCGAATTTATAGAGATTCCTCCAATGCTTCTTCAGCCTTATGTCGAAAATGCAATATGGCATGGACTGATGCACAAAGAAGGCAAAGGCAAGGTAAGAATAGAAGTACTTCAGCTACAGAATAAATTGATTATTTTTATTGAAGACGATGGAATAGGAAGACAAAAAGCAACTGAACTCAAATCAAAAACAGGGACAAATCATAAGTCTTTCGGAACAAAAATAACTGCTGAACGACTTGATATTTTCAAAAATCTTTACAACATGAATGCCACCGTCTCTTTTGAGGATTTGAAAAACACCAGAAACTCGGAAACAGGAACAAAGGTGAGCATTGAAATACCGATATGAAAACGATCATTATAGACGATGAGCCTCATTGTCGGAATGTCATTGAACGCATTTTGGCTAAACACTGCCCTGAAATCAAGGTGGTAGATACTGCCACCAATGGGGTTGAGGGATTAAAAGCGATTTTAAAACACCAGCCAGATGTGGTGTTTCTGGACATCGAAATGCCCAAAATGAATGGCTTTCAAATGCTCGACGCTTTGGGGGATGAAGACATGACCTTTACACTTATTTTTACAACAGCTTATGACAAATTTGCTGTCCAAGCGTTTAAATATTCCGCTTTTGACTATTTGTTGAAACCTATTGATGATGATGAGCTAGTGGCGGCCATACAGAAATTGAAGAAAAAAAATACGCCTTCACAGCAAATTCAACAACTTAGACAAAATCTTCATTCAAAAGGGGAATTTAACAGACTAACGATTTCCCATACCAAGGGCATTACTTTTATTGAACTTGCTGATATTATCACTTTAGAAGCGGATGGTAATTACACTAAAATTTATGTGGTAGGTGGGGAGATGGTGTTGGCTTCCAAAACGCTTGGTTACTTTGATGAGTTACTGGCAGAACATCCTTCGTTTTTTAGAACACATAAGCAATTTATCATTAACTTGGGCTGGATTAAAGAATACCTTAGTGGTGATTATAATGAAATCCTTCTCAAAAATGGCTTAACTGTCAAATTGGCTCGAACACGTCGAGAGGCATTTATGGAGCTTTTTAGGAGATTTTAACCGAACCCAATTCTCTATAATTCCTATGTATTTTTTATTTGTTTTCACAATAACCCTTGCTAGCTGGGGAAAAAACCTGCCACTTTTTCACCAAACAGACCCTCAGGAAATGACTGTGTTCCAAAATGGACTAGAAGGCTATAAATGTTACCGAATTCCTGCTATCGTTAAAGCACCTAATGGCGACTTATTGGCTTTTGCCGAAGCACGCCGCAACAATTGTGGTGATTTTGGCGACGTGGAAATTGTGATGAAAAGCAGTCTTGACCAAGGAAAATCTTGGTCTGCGCTACAGGTGGTGGCAGATAACGGTTCCGACCAAGTAGGAAATCAAGCGCCCGTTTTTGACCTTACCGATAAACGATACCCAAAAGGACGACTTTTCTTGTTTTACAACACAGGAACTGCCCACGAACAAGAAGTGCGAGAAGGGAAAGCCATTCGCGAAGTTTGGTACAAAACAAGCACCAACAATGGACGAACATGGTCAGAACCTGTCAATATCACAACGCAGGTTTCAAAGCCGAATAAACCTGAAATAAACCCCCATTATGCTTTTAAGGAAGATTGGCGCTCTTATGCTAATACTCCTGGGCATGGTTTGCAGATTCAGAAGGGGGCGTACAAAGGTCGAATTTTTATCGCGGCCAATCATTCGGAAGGGCCTCCTCAGCCTTTGTCGAGAGATTACATTGCGCATGGATTTTATACCGATGACCACGGACAATCATTTAAACTATCTCCTAATGTAGCCTACGCAGGCAGTAATGAGGCGATTGCAACGGAAACCTCGGACGGTAGTTTGCTTTTTAATTGCCGCAATCAGTCGGGGGATGCCAAGTATCGTATTCAGGCTTTTACCAAAAATGCGGGAGAAACGTGGTCGGAGGTGAAAGTGATGACCGACTTACCTGATCCAGTTTGTCAGGGAAGTATGATTGATTTTGAGCCTCAAAAAGGAAAAAAAGTATTGATTTTTTCCAACTTAAACAGCCAAACTAAACGCGAAAAATTGACCATTCGGGTGAGTGAAGACGATGGGAAAAGCTGGTCGGCTGGTAAGGAAATTTATGAAGGAGCAGCAGCTTATTCCGACTTGGTGGTACAAAAAGACCAGCAAATTGGGGTTTTATACGAAAAAGATGATTATACCAAAATAGTCTATGCTGTTTTTGGATACAAATGGTTGATTAAATAAAGAACCATATGTTTTGGGCAATGACACCTGTCTTCTAACAATCTATGTGTATATTCGTACGTTTGATACGAAAAAGCCCAATGCCCTACTATGAAAACCCGATTATCCATGCTCTTCGTCTTATGGAGCTCGTTGGTGCAGTTGGGTGCCATTCAGGAGCCTCAGTGGAAAATTTATCCCAACCCCGCCACGGAATACGTAACGGTTGAATTCAAACTACAATTACCTTCGCGAGTGATTGTTAAAATTCTTGACCCCAACGGGCAGCTTGTACGGTTATTAACCAATGATTTATACCCTACAGGTTCACACTTTATAAAGACGACGCTGTTTTCAATTCCTACTGGATATTATCTTATTCATTGCGAACAAGGCGATGAGACTTGGACAAAGAAATTTGTTGTCAAATAAAACCTCCTAAACAAAAATAGCCCTTCTAAAAAGGGCTATTTTTGTTTATCCACATAATGAAAATTATTTTTTCGGCATCGCAAAGATACTTTCGTCGATGGTTGGGTTGAGCTCTAACTTGGTTATTGTCGTTACAATTGCACCCGCTTGAGGGTTTGAGATCTCCGTAGTATGGGGAAACGAAATCCCATCGACCACTTTATAATTAGACATTTTTGTATCAACCTCTACCGACTGCCCACTCACCGTAACCTTAATGGATGTTTTGGCCGTAAGATACGTTTTTGTGTCAATGTAGTGGGTCATAATGGTGCCGTCTTTGGAGGTAAGTTTTACTTTAAATGTTTCATTTCCGTCCAGGGTTTCTTTGCCCAATAACTCGGCAACAGCACCTGACTCTTTGACGTTGGCCATGCCCGATAAGTCTAACTGCGATGCCGTAGCTTTAACTTGTTCGTCTGGAAGAGCCACGGGGTCAGCGCCCTGCATTGGATTAATAGTCCAGCCTTTATCGCCGTCGATGGCAACAACGATGCTTTGACCCATCACTTCAATGTCGTTGCGCATTCCGCGCTTATGGACAATGACCGACTTTGAAGCCAAATCCATCCCCATGACCGACGTCGTGCTTTCCATTCGCATCGATTTAAGGGCGTTGAGTTTGGCCGAGCCACCACGGGCATCAATGGCTTTAGAAATAATTTCATCGGCTGTTTGTCCGAAACTAGCAGATGCACTAGCAAAAACGATGGTTAAGGAAAAAAGTAGCTGTTTCATGATTTTATTGGGAAGTTAAACAAGTGCAGATGCGCCTTTGACGCCCTGAACGTACGAAGTGATGTCTTTTTCAAGCTCAGTGCTTTCTTGCAAAACCCGTATGAAAGCACTACCGATGATAGCACCACTTGCGTGTTCACAAGCTTTGTTAAAGGTTTCGTTGTCTTTGATACCAAAGCCAATTAAGCGCGGGTTTTTGAGGTTCATGGCGTTGACTCGCGCAAAATAAGCCTCCATGTCGTGGCTAACGCCTGATTGTGAGCCTGTCACGCTTGCCGACGATACCATGTAAATAAACCCTTCACTCGATTCGTCGATTTGGCGAATGCGTTTTTCGGTAGTTTGAGGCGTAATTAAGAAAATATTGAGTATGCCGTACTTGTCAAACGTAGGTTTATAATAGGCTAAATACTCATCAACGGGCATATCAGGTAAAATAAGCCCATCAACGCCTACTTCTGCACATTGCTGGCAAAAATTTTCAATGCCAAATTGGAGAACGGGGTTGATGTATCCCATCAGCAACACGGGCAGCGTTATTTCTGAGCGCATTCCACGAAGTTGCTCGAATAGTTTCTTGACACTCATCCCGTTTTCAAGCGATTGTTCATTGCTTTTTTGGATGGTTTCACCGTCAGCTACGGGGTCTGAGTAAGGCATACCAATTTCAACCAAGTTCGCTCCTGCGTCTTCGAGGGCTTTTAGCACACGGCGGGTGTCGTTTAGCTGTGGAAAACCTGCCGTAAAATATACGTTTAGATTGTGGGTGGGGTTCTTCTGGAAAAGTTGAACAATTCGATTCATGCTGGGTTTATTTTTTTGGTAAATGTAGGATTTTCCACTACGACAACCAAAATTTAGGGTGTGCCTATTTGAACGGCAAAGCGTACTACTTGAACAACAACTTACTTTTTACAACCACCTCCAATACCCGCTCGCGGAGGTTGCGGCTGATGGGGATGAGCTGATTCTGAATAGAAAGCTCTGTAGGTTCGATGCGCTCGATTTTGGCAATAGCTACCAAATACGATTTATGAACCCGTAAAAATTGGCTCGGGTCAAGGTACTCTTCTACGGTTTTTAGGGGAAGCAGCGTCATAAATTTTCCTCGCAGGGTGTGAATAATCACGTAGTTTTGGAGGGCTTGAACAAACAGAATTTCGTCCACTAAAATTTTCTCGTACTTGCTTTCACATTTGATAAACAAATAATCGGGTTCGCTGTTTTGAGGAGAATTTTGAAGCGCCTGATTCTTTAAAAAGTACAAATCTTTGGCTTTGTTGGTGGCTTTGAAAAAACGATTGAACGTGATGGGTTTTAATAAATAATCGACCACATCAAACTGAAATCCTTCTAGGGCATAGTTGGGGTAGGCGGTCGTCAGAATAACCATCGGAAGGTTAGGTTTGATTTTTAGAAAATCTAACCCCGTCATGTGGGGCATTTGAATGTCCAAAAATATAAGATCAATATTCTGACTTTCAAGGGTTTTGTTGAGTTCTAGTGGGTTTTCTGCCACACCCACGAGGCTCAAGTAATCTACCACCTCGACGTACTTCATAAGCCCTTCGCTGGCCAAAGGTTCATCGTCCACTATGACGCATTTGAGTTTCATCCAAAAAATTTTATAAAATTTTCAACCTTGTTTTGCCCCATTTTTCTTGAATATTTTATCAAAAAAAACAAATTGGTACGTTAAGGCATTTTCCCAATAATCCCAAGTGTGTCCGCCGCTTCTTTCCGTATAATCATGCGGAATTTTTTGTGCCACCATTTTTTCGTGTAAAGCCCTGTTTACATCAATCAGATAGTCATCTACGCCACAATCAATGCTTATTGGCAGGGCATTTTTCTTCAATAATTCCAACATATTTACAATGGAATTATTCTTAAATATTTCAGAATCTGGGTTTGAAGTACCCAATATTCGTTCAAATTCTCTTTTCGTACCCGAAAAATCGCCCGTAATTTTAAATTTTGTATAATTCATATCCACTCCGCCACTTATCGAGCCAGCACAAGCGTACAAATCTGGATGCCGAGCCGATAAATACAATGCTCCATGACCGCCCATCGAATATCCTGTAATCGCTCGACCTATATTTCCCTTCACCGTTCTGTAAAGTGCGTCTATTTTTTCAACTACTTCTTTGGAAACATGGGTTTCAAATTGGCTTTTTTTATCAAAAGGGCTGTCTATATACCAACTGTATATTTCACCTTCGGGCATCACAATTAGGGTATTATATTGGTCGGCAAGGCTGGTCAAAAAACTTTTATTGGGTGTCTTATTGAGCCACGTATTAAAATGCCCCATAGCTCCATGAAGCAAATACACAACAGGATATTTTTTGTCATTTTGGGCGTAAGATGCAGGTTTTATGACGACCGCTTTGTAGGTGACCTGCATGGCTTTACTCTTAATATTTACTGTATCTATCTCAGCAGCAGTAGATTGTAAAGAAATTGCATAGAATGCCAATAAAGATAAAGGTTTCAGGAAATTCATGGTTGGTTGGTTAAATAATTTTTAGATAAAGTAAAAATAAACAAATTTCAGGGAATAGAAATGTTTGAAAATCTAAGTTATTCGTAATTTGTTGAGTTTATAAATTTGAAAGTTGTACGTTTAGGTTTACTTTAAAAATATTAGGGCTGTTATTGAAATCAAGGTTATAATTATTCGGGTATAATAGTTCAAGTCTTCGTACTATATTTTTTAGCCCAATTCCCGAACTTCCCATATTCAATACTCCGCTGTAACTATTTTCTATCATTAATTCTAAAACACCAGAATCATTCACCGAACACCGAAGTTTTATAAAATTCTTTTGTGTTTTTCCTTTTGAAACGTGCTTAAAGGCATTCTCAACAAAAGGCAACAAAATAAATGGTGCAATCTGGTGCCCTGCTGCCGACTCATGGTTTAATTCAAAGGTTAATTCGGTTTGATTTTCGTTCAAACGCAGGGTTTCTAATTCAATAAAATTCTCCAAAAACTGCAAGTCTTTGCTTAACAGAATCTCTTGGTCATTGCACTCATAGAGCTGATAACGAAGCATTTCCGAAAAATTTGCCAGCGATTCTGACGCCAAATCGGGATTTTTGTGAATCAGGACAAAAATAGAATTGATAGTATTGAACAAAAAATGGGGATTAATCTGCGATTTTAGGTACTTCAGTTCTGTTTCGAGTTGATTTTTTTCTAACGTCAAACGTTTGCGTTCGGCAACAAGCCAATTTTGCCCTAATTTTATGCTCATCGCCAGTGTCATGGCTCCTGCTGTAGAGGGTAGGGCAGCAGTCGAATAGATGATAAACCACTGGTCGGGGCGTTTGTTGAATAATTCAAAAAAGGTTTTTTCTGACAAATAAGCATTCAAAAAATAGCCACAAGTGATAAATCCTGTACATACCAAAACCGTCAAAATAACCAAGGTAATATACGCTTTGTAGTTGCCAACGTACAAAAACTTGGGTATAAGAAAGTACAAGTTGAAATAGGCTCCCGCTGCTTGGAAAATGATGTAACCAATGAACTTGATGGGTGCTTCACCCTTGAACAAATAACCAATCACGCCTTCCAAACTCCCCACGTTAAATATCATCCAAAGCAGATGGTAACTTATCCAAAAAGGAATGTGGTGAAGTTTGTATCTGAAAAACCAATGTTGCATTTTCGCCTATTTTATACTGAAAAATAACAGTTTATGACGTACCAATGCCCCAAAGATTGATGTAGTGTCGAAAATAATTGACGAAAGTGATAGAGGCAGGAGAGGCAAATGGAGTCAAGGTTAGTGGGTTTTGTTTGATTTTTGTAATTTTACCCCATGAACAAGACCGAAACAATCGAAGATTTTTATAAGCTCAAACTGAACTGGATGCCTCAAAATTTGGGGAAAGAGATGGGGCATTTTAATGTTTTCAAACTGGAAGACTTTGTGGCAAAATACGCGCAATGTATCCCGTATAGTCGGAAAGATTTTTTCAAAATAAGCTTAATTATTGGAAAAAACAGGGCGCATTATGCCGATAAAACCATCGATATCGACAAACAAGCATTGATTTTTTCCAATCCACAAATCCCTTATAACTGGGAATATCTGCAGGAGGAGCAGTCGGGTTATTTCTGCATTTTCACGGAAGCGTTTTTTAACCAATTCGGAAATATCAAAGAATACCCTGTTTTTAAACCTGGCGGAAACCCTGTATTTTTGATAGAAGACGAAGATTTAGAGCCGATAAAAACAATTTATCTAAAAATTTGTAGAGAAATTGAGTCGGACTATCTCTATAAATATGATGCTATCCGTGCTTTGGTGCTCGAATTGATTCATTTGGCGCAGCGAATGCAGCCTGCGGAGGTTTTTTATACCCATCAAAATGCGGCTACGCGTATTTCGTCCGTTTTTATGGAATTGTTGGAACGGCAGTTTCCGATTGAGTCTCCTTTTCAACAAATGAAATTTCGTTCACCTACGGATTTTGCCGATCAATTGGCCGTTCACGTCAATCATTTAAACCGTGCTTTGAAAGATATTACGGGCAAAACCACATCGCAGGTGATTGCAGAACGTATTGCCCAAGAAGCAAAAGCATTGTTGAAACATACCGACTGGCAAATTGCAGAAATAAGTACTTGCCTTGGCTTTGAAGAATCACCTCATTTTATCAATTTTTTCAAAAAACACACGCAGCTTACACCTAAAGCCTTCCGAAGTGCACAAGTTGTTTGATTTTTGCAGTTATCGGTTTGCTTGTTACAACCTCACTCGGGCGTCTTGCTTCTACTTTTGTGCCATCAAATAATCGAAAAACAGAACAAAAAATGGACACACAAAAAGTTTGGTTTGTAACAGGCGCGTCGAAGGGTTTGGGGCTTAGTTTGGTGAAAAAACTAATAAACGAAGGCTATAAAGTAGCGGCAACTTCAAGGAAATTGGAAGACTTAACACGAGAAATGGGGGAGGCTTCCGATGTATTTTTACCACTTCAAGTCGATTTAGTCAATGAGCAAAGCGTAGCAAATGCCATTGCTGAGACGGTGGCAAAATGGGGGACAATAGAGGTCGTGGTCAACAATGCTGGGTATGGGCAATTGGGTACGTTGGAAGAATTAAGTGATGCCGAAGCCCGGCAAAATTTTGATGTAAACGTGTTTGGATCACTCAATGTTATTCGGTTGGTTATGCCGCATTTCAGGGCACAGCTATCGGGTAATATTTTCAATATTTCATCTATTGGGGGCTTTACGGGCAATTTTCCTGGTTGGGGAATTTACTGTGCTACTAAGTTTGCCGTCGCAGGTTTTACCGAATCGCTTGCGGCCGAAGCAAAGGCGTTTGGCATAAGTGCAACAGTGGTATATCCAGGTTATTTTCGCACCAGTTTTTTGTCGAAAGAATCGCTCAATACACCCATAAATGAGATTGCTGCGTACAAAGAAGCAAGAGAAATTCAGGCATTGCATGAGACCCAAATCAGCGGAAACCAACCTGGCGACCCCGATAAAGCAGCCGCAGTATTGATTGATGTGGTTAAAAACGGTACGGCTCCTTTGCATTTATTTTTGGGACAAGATGCGTATGAGTTGGCAAAATCTAAGTTAGTCACCATTCAAAAAGACTTGGCAGCCCACGAGACATTGGCTACTGCTACTAATTTCAATTGAGGCATTTTAAAGGCGATTAATAGTAGCTAATCCTTCTTTTTGACCTTCTGTTTAATTTTGGGGTTTACCGTATGAAGGACGCATAGGACAAAAGGAGTTTGGCTTTACCCTGATTGTATTTGTGATTGGTATGTTTTTGATTCAAACCCTCTCCGCACTTGCCATCGGTACCAAACTCCTGTCCGAAGAAATTGTAATTCCTGTTTTTTGCCTGCTCGTACTGCCTATTGTTACGTTTTCATTGGCTCAAGGGGCAAAACGATGCCATGACTTTTTTCATTCTGCTATGTCTATTTCGATTGCGCCATTTTTACCCGAATCTCCATACTTTGCAAGGGCAGTTTGGGCCGATAACGACCTGAGGCTGTATTTTTTGTTGGTTAGGTTGATTTTATCACCCAATTTCGCAGGTTTGCCATCTATGACTAAATAATATACCTTACCCAGAAAATTTATTCTACCATTGGTAATGGTATTATTTTTTCCAAATTTGATAATGGATTTTCCTTCAAAATACAGCTCATTATTTTCTGCCGACCAATTGAGCCTTTCGCCATAAAAAGTACCTGAAACATTGGTGTTTATAGGATTATCCAAAACCGTTTTTTGAAGCTTGTCGATATGTGTTTCGGCTGGTTTATCAAAAATAACCGTTTGTTGCTTATCGGTATTTACATCGAATGGCCTATCCAAAACAACTGTTTGTGGTTTATCTACAATTGTTTCCATTTTAGCGGTGGAGTTTGTAGTAATTTTTGTCTGTGCATTGCTATTTACACCCAAACTTGCGACTGTGGCTGCTACCAGCCCGATTGATTTTAAACTTTTCATTGAATCTGCATTTATAGTTAAAGAATCATTTTGACTATTGATGCGATTTTCTGAAATGGTGGCAGTGTCTTCTGAAATTTTATTTTTTTGAGATTCAATCATTGAATCGTTTTGTTCAAAATTTGCCCAAAAAACCAAAGAGGCTACCCCAATACTTAAAATGGGAACCGCAGCACTCAAATAAGTATAAAGAAAAGGGAGTTTAGGGTTAACTAGAGGTGCTGAAACACTGGAGTTTGTAAATAAATCGAATGAAATACTTTTGGAAGCGGAGATTTCAAAATACTCTAAACGTTTTTTACATAGTTCATCAATATTCCAAAAAAGTAAGAAAACGGCTGATTTTTTCTTCTTTTGATTGAGTAACTCCTTGATTCTCTTACGAGCTCTTGCCAAATGCGATTTTGAAGTACCTTCGCTAATACCGAGTTCTTTGGCAATTTGAGCATGGCTAAAGCCATCAATCACATAAAGATTAAACACCATTTTATGGTGCTCAGGCAATTGATTAATTACCGCTAAAAGCTCTGCTTCTGAGAAGTCTTGTTTTTCTTCGTACGTTGATTCTTCAGTATTTTCCATCTCATGTTGCAGAAAATCAGTTATGTATTTCTGTTTTTGTTGGTCACGCAAATATTGCAAGCATTGATTCACCATGATTCGCCGCAACCATGCTTCAAATGGTCCTTTTCCTTCAAACTCAGCCACTTTTTCATAAGCCAACAAAAAGGCATCGTGGGCTAAATCTTCGGCTATTTCCCTATCTGTCGTATAGCGATAGCCTACACCAATCAATTTATTGATGTTTTGGCGGTAGGCTTTTTCCCAAAATGTTTTTGAGGCTACTATCAAATTTGAATGTTCCATAGATTACATGATGCAAAAAATAGAAAGGGTGGCAGGGAAGAACAAATAAATTTATCAAAAAATAATTTTTGTCCGAAATTAGATAACACCCCTAATGCCTGCATTTCATCAATCAATCTTCGCACTTCGTCAATCGTAGTTAATTGAAAGAAAAAGTCTCACTTGTTTTGATGAAAAAACAGTAAAATGAGGACACTATTGATTTTTACATTTTTTTCAAACTTCGCTTTTGCGCAAATCACAGGCAAAATCATCACTCCAAAAAGAGAAGCTGTTCCGTTTGTCAACGTGCTGCTTTTGGCTGCCTCCGACAGCAGTTTGGTATCAGGTAGCACCACCAATGAAGGGGGAAACTATCAACTTTTGTTGCCAAAAATGGGGCGTTTTTATTTGAAAATCAGTGGGGTAGGGTATCAGACGCGACTTTCGGAGGCGTTTGATGTAAATGCTTCCAAAACGACCATTGCGCTGGCTGATTTGACACTTTTGGAAGAAGAAAATATCCTGAACGAAGTAAAGGTTTCGGCCAAGAAAGAACTCATTCAAACCACGCCGCTAGGCAAAATTATCAATGTTCAAAGTAGCCTTATGACTAAAGGAAGCAACGCTTTGCAGGTACTGGAGCGATTGCCAGGGGTGATTTCGGACCGACGAAACAACCAATTTAGCTTGAATGGGCAAAGCGGCGTGACGGTTATGTTCAACGGACGAAAAGTGCAGATGCCGATGGAAGAACTCATGTCGCTGCTTGAAAATACGGTGGCAGATAACATCGAAAAAATTGAACTGATTACTTCTCCCACTGCCCAATACGACGCCGACGGAGGAGCGGGGATTATCAATATTATCTTCAAGAACAGCGAACTATTGGGGACGAAAATCAATTTTTCGGCTACGGCAGGCTATGGTTATAAAGAGAAAGTCCTTACCACAATTGGTATTTCTCATGGATTCAAAAAGCTAAATCTTAATGCTTCCTATTCGTTCAATCATGATGTTCGGAAGTCTGGATACGCGGGCGACGGTACAGCAGGGGCTTCGTTTATGTTGGGCGAAACCTACAATACTTTTTATGGAATTGCTCGTCGATACCAAAACAATCATAATCTAAATTTTGCAGCACAATATCAGCCTAATCCCAAAACTACACTTGGTGTAGATTTTGTTGGAAGTTTTGATAAATCTCATAATTTGGTAAACAATGGAGGCACTTACCAGCTAAAAAGGGGTAATTTTTTTGAAATAGCAATGCTTTCAGATGGCTTGACGACCAAGCAAAACAATATCTCGTCGTTTTATCTAAAACAGACTTTTTCGCCTAAAACACAATTCAATGCCGATTTTAGCTACATAAATTATTTCAACAACAGCCCCGCAGGTATTTCTTTGGAATATTTTGATGAACAAAAACAGCCGATAAAACCCCAGTTTTCAATTTTTACGTACGGAAACAGAGGCGAAAGTATTTCTAAAATCCATGTGGGCGTTTTTAAAGCTGATTTGACTACGCAGTTTAGCGAAAAAATCAATGCTGATTTTGGCATAAAAACGAGCTTTGCACAAAATGAAAACGACAGTAAGGTAGAAAGAAAAGTGAACGATACTTGGGAAATAGATCCACGCTCGCAAAGCCAACTCAAAAGTCAGGAACGGATTGCTTCGGTATATTCTCAAGTTAAATATATGCTTGACGCTAAAAGCAATCTTCTTTTGGGACTGCGTTATGAATATTGGAAAAGAGATTTTAGCAATCAAGATGGAGTATTTGAGATTTCACAATTCTTTCCTTCGGTGCTTTATACCTATGCCATTAATCAAAATACGTCGATAAATTTCAATTATAGTCGCCGTATCAGTCGCCCTGCCTATACTGACCTGATTTCCAATTTGTTTTACACCGACCCTACTTTTGTTTTTTCTGGAAATCCATTGCTAAAACCTACACTTTCTGATATGCTCAAAGTTGAGTATACAAAAAAAGGTTTGAGCCTTGGTATTTCAGCTCAATATGATTTGAATCCTATTTTGAGGTATCAGATTACCTCAAACGCCACCAAAGATGTAGGCATTTCTTCGCCACAAAACCTGGATTACATGAAAAGTCTGAATCTATTTTTGAGCTACCCTTTTCAACTTGCAAAATGGTGGAAGCTGACATTAAACACCCTTACTTCTCTCCGAGATTATAAGGTTTCTTACAGTCAATTTCCTGCCGAAAAGCGATATGTGTTTCAGAATTTCAATTTCTCACAACAAATCAACTTACCTAAAAACATTGAAGTCGAGCTTTCGGGCTGGTACAATATGCCCTATTTTGAAGGTCCAAATACAATCAAAGGTTTTGGAGTTGCCAATGTAGGAATTGCTAAAAAACTTAAAAATGACAAAGGAACATTATTGCTCACTTTACCCGATGTTTTTCGTTCGTTTAGTGTACATTCACACAACGGCGGCATGGCACCCATTGCCTTCGACATCAACACAGTGTCGAATTGGCGCGACGAAACGGTATTTTATCGGGTCATTAAATTGACCTACGCACGAAGTTTTGGTAAAAACACCCGCAGCGTGAGGTACGAGGCCAAAGATGAAGAAAGGGAGAGGTTTTAAATGTGAGAAGACAAAAGATAAGGCACTTCTCCACGGCTCTTTTTCAAAAGCAACTGCTTCTTTGTAGTTTTGTTGGATGAACAATAGAATTCAACTTCTATTTTGTTTAAGACACAAATTCTTGGGGTAACTTAGGAATAACTACTCAGAAAAATGGGCTTTAGGGATAAATTACTGTTCTTTTTTAGTGCATTAGGGGCGTTTAACGGTCTAATTCTGAGTCTTTATTTTTTCTTTTTTACGACAAAAAAACACCTGTCAAATTACTTATTAGGGGCGTTGTTGTTGGTACTTAGTCTTCGAATTGGGAAATCAGTTGTGTATTTTTTTGACGCAAGTTTGCCCAAAATATACCTTCAACTTGGGCTTACAGCCTGCTTTTTTATTGGCCCTTTTTTATATTTCTTCATAAGGGCGGAAATTCAACAAATTCAAAAGTTACCCAAATCTTGGATAGGACAAACGGCTTTTTGGGCTTTCGTCATTGTGGTGGTCGGTATTTTGTATCCCTATCAAGCGGTTCCTTACTTGTGGAGGCATTACATTATCCCGCTTATTTATTTGCAGTGGGGGATTTACGTCGTTTTTTCGGGGGGAGTAATTTGGCCACTTCTTAAAAAAATACGGCACAAAGAAAGCCTAAAAACCTTTGAAAAATGGGTTTTAACCATTTTTGGTGGCGTTTTGCTATTGTTAATTTCCTACGTTTGGGCTATTCTAAATATTATCAAAGGAAGTTACATCTTTGGGGCGCTTTATTTTTCTATCATCATTTATCTGGTCGTGTTTATTTTGCTTTACCGTAAGAAAACCAACGATTTGACTTCTTTTTCTACCCAAAAATACGTGGATAAAAAACTGGATGAGCAGGAAGTTGAGTTGATAGTTGGGAAGCTAAAGCGTGCGATGGAAGAGAAAATGCTTTACAAAGACCCCAATCTGAAATTAAACGACCTTGCTAAAGAAATTAACCTTTCGGGGCATCAATTGTCGCAGCTTTTAAACGACAATTTGGAGAAAAACTTCTCCCTGTTTGTCAACGAATACCGCATTGAAGAAGCGTGTAAAATGCTGTCGATGAATGTCCCACTTACCATTGATGCCATTGGAGACGAAGTAGGATTTAATGCTAAATCGACTTTTTTTGCTGCTTTCAAAAAGATTAAAGGCTTGACTCCCAGTGCTTATCAAAAACAACAAATTCCAGATTTATAAAACCGTACTACTGATTTTAACTTCCCGAACTTTCGTCATTAAAGTTTCTTGAATTTTTGAGGTGCAAGATGAAGCGTTTTCATTTTGATAAACTCTAAAAGAACTTTACGATGAAAAAAGGAACGTTGCTCCTAAGTTTATTGATCAGTGGCTTCTCGGCGTTTTGCCAAGATAACCTCACCGAAAGACAACAAATTGAGAATACGATTCAGCTTTATTTTGATGGCTGGGCGACTGGCGATACCACCAAAGTGGGGAAGGCCATGCACGCTTCTTGCCACCTGAAAAATTACCGAGATGGGAAGTTTATCGACTATTCAAGAAACCAGTACCTCAGCTTTTTCAAGCCACACCCACGACCCAAAAACCTGACCACGCGCATTGTAGCCATTGACGTAACCGACAATATGGGAAGCGCAAAAGTGGAAATCAGTACCGAAAAAGACCTGTTTACCGATTATTTTAACCTCATGAAAACCAATGAAGGCTGGTTGATTGCGGATAAAGTTTCTACCCGAAAGTCGCACAGGGTCTTTGATATAAACGCTATTCAACTTCAAAAAGAAACCATTGTGGAAGGATTAAAACGTCCTTGGAGTATGGCTTTTATCTCCGAAGAAGAAGCACTGATTTCGGAAAAAGAGGGTGATTTAGTACTGTTGAATTTAGTGACCAAAGAACGAAAAACGATTCAGGGCTTTCCGACCGACTTGGAAGATAGCCTTGGGGGTTTTGGAGATAACACGGGTAAGTTTGAGGTATTGCTTGACCCTGATTTTAAAAATAATAAATACCTCTTTTTGTCTTATGCTGCCAAAAGTGCGAAAGGCAGAACTACCAAAATTATCAGAGCTGTGCTAGAAAATGGGGTTTTGAGCCAAATAAAAGTACTTTTTGTGGCCGAACCTTTTACGTTTGAACGCGTACATTATGGTGGAGGAATGGCCTTTGGTAGCGACGGGAAATTGTATTTTACCATTGGCGAACGGCTTTTTAACGAAAAAGATGAGCCTGTACTTCCCATTGCTCAAAATAGAGAAGATAAAAGAGGTAAAATTTACCGCATCAATTCCGACGGAACAATTCCTAACGATAACCCTACTTTTGGAGAAAAAGCCATTCCTGGACTATACGCCATGGGTATCAGAGCGGCGCAAGGAATAACCCTCAATGTTAAAACCAACCAACTCTGGTTTAGTGAACACGGAATGCACCAAGGCGACGAAATAAACGTACTCAAGGCGGGGGCTAATTACGGTTGGCCGATGAAGACCACAGGGAAGTATCGTTATGCCGATTTTGCCCCAAAGCCTATTGCGGGAAATGTTTACACCGACCCCGTTTGGTCGTGGGCTCAAACGGTTGCACCTACGGGATTGCATTTTTATACGGGCAACGAATTTGCCGCTTGGAATCAAAATTTACTCGTGGGTGGTTTGTCAAAAGGTAGTTTGTGGCGGTTGGTCATTGAAGGTGAAACCGTGAAGAGTGCCGAAGAACTGTTTGTCGATGACCGTTTGAGAATACGTAAGGTGGTACAAAGCCCGTTGGGGAAATTGTACCTGCTTTCGGACGAGGTGAATGGAAAGGTGATTAGGGTAAGGAATGCGGCGTTATAAAAACATAAACGTTAAGAACATTGTTAAGTAAATAATTTTATTTTTTGCTCGCAGAGTGCGCTGAATAATACAAGCGCAGATGTTCGTCGAAGTAATATAGCCAATCATCAGCGTTTTTCTGCGATTTCAATCTGCGCCAATCGGCGGGTAAAATTTAAAAAACTTACCTAACCACTGTATTAAGAACTCGTTTCGTCAAAATAGCTAATTGCGACGCTGATGATGCTCAAAATCGAATAAATAACGGCGAAACGAGTTTTTCCTAGCCCTAAAAACGCCAACGTCCCGAGCGAAAACATCGCAATTTTGAACAGATTTAACCATGGAAATGGAATACGCATCGTTGATTTTGGAGCAGCGTATATTCCCCAAAGCGCTGCCAACACTCCAAAAAGTACAAGGGCATATATCCACTTTGTGGTGGTTGTTTTACCGACGGAATAGCCCCAAAAGGAGACACTAAAAAGAAGGAAAAGTTCTAAGCCAAAGGCTAGGAGGTAATTGGTATAGCGGAGGGCTTGCATGAGTAGTGAAGATTCTCTTATTGATTAAAAATGTATTTTCATTCCTTCATGACTTGCCCGAAACCCTAAGTTCTCGTAAAACCGAATGGCGTCGGGACGTTTTTTATCCGTGGTAAGTTGGAGAAGGTGAGCGCCGCGTTCTTTTGAACGTTGAATTGCCCATTCAAAAAAAAGGTGTCCGATACCTTGGCCACGATAATCTTTGTGAATACGTACGGCCTCAATTTGAGCTCTGATTCCACCTTGGTAGGTCAAATAAGGGATGAAAGTCAATTGTAAAGTTCCAATAATTTCGGCATTTTCGTTTTCCACAACAATCAATTCTTGGTTTTCATCTTTGATAATATTGGCGAATGCTTGGTAATAAATTTCGGGAAGTGGGTCTCGAAAATCTTCACGCAATTGCCCTAAATCATCATCGGCCAACATTTGTACAATGAAAAATACGTCTTCTTTCGTGGCTTTTCTAAATGTTAAATTCATAGAGGAATAGTAAAAAAGGAACAAACAAATCTACAAAACAGGGGCTACATTTTTTCTAAAGGCAGTAGGATTGTTGCCCGTGTATTTTCGGAATTGTTTGCAAAAATGACTTTCGTCCGTAAAACCAAATTCATGCGCAATTTCGGTCAAGGTCATGGAGCTGTAGAGAAGCCTGGCTTCAATCAACTTGATGCGATGCTTTATGATAAATTGTTTGAGCGATTCTCCCGTTTGTTTTTTAAAAAAGATACTTACGTAAGTCGGCGCTAGGTGAAACTCCTCGGCAATTCGTTCCATACTGAGTTTTTCGGGCTCATAAATATGCTGTTTGATGTACCTCAATATCGCTTCGGCGGCATTCGATTCTTCCGATTTGGCGGGAGTTTGTTGGGAGAGGTTACGAGCCAAAATCAGCAAAATACTTCGCATCAAACTATCACGTAGTATCTCAAAATGTGCTGAGTGAGGGTTATCGTATTCTTTTTCAAGTACTTTGAGAAGTTCATGTAGTTTCTCTTTTTCTTGCTTGTCATGCACAATGCTTCCTCGGCTTTGGGTAGAAGTAAACAACAACGATTGAAAAATTTGTTGCCAATATTTATCAGTATCAGTTTTGCTATACGATTCATTAAATCTAATAAAACAAAACTCGGTAATCGACTGTATATCAAACGAATGAAAGTCTTCTGGACCCAACAAAAATACATCTCCTTGCTCGTAAGGGTAAGTATTGCCATTGATGTTGTGGACACCAAACCCCTTCAAAATAAAGATGATTTCGTAATAGGTATGCTTGTGTACGGGGTGTTCCCACTGAGAAGCTTCAAAATGGTAAATGTTAAAGGGAGTGTGCAAAACGTAGCGTTTCATCGAAAGTAGGTGCGTTATTTTTACCAAAATAACATGGATTTTTACAGAAAGTAACAACGATATTCACCCTAATTTTGCCAAACAATGCTTTAATAAAGTTTTTCTCGCATTGACCTATAATGAAATTGTACAGAATCGACCACGAAATGCTAAGGCTGAATGGAAGATTAAAACAAAAAAACAACAGAAGATGAAAGTGGTAAAAAGACGTTCGATGCTGAAAAAAGCCCTCCTTGCCTCGGCGGCTTCGGTGGCTACCTTGTCAGCGGAAGCAAAAAAAGACAAAAAAGTGTTTGTCCATCACGTATATTTTTGGTTGAAAAACCCTTCAAATGAGGCCGACCGCGCCAAGTTAATCGAAGGATTGACGGCTCTGGCGAAGGTACCAACGATTCGGATGCACAACATTGGTACACCTGCAACTACCAATCGTAGCGTCATTGAGCGCAGCTATGCAGTGTCTTGGTTGTGCTTTTTTGACAATTTGGAAGAAGAGGAAATTTACCAAAAACACCCTATTCACCTCAAGTTTGTAGAAGAATACTCGCACCTTTGGGAAAAGGTAATCGTTTATGATTCGGTGCAGGTGTAGTACAGGTAGGAAGTATTTTCAAAGGGAACATGTTAGGTTATGTTCCCTTTAAAATTTTATAATTCTAAGTAATCAAGAGCAAAACTTAATATAATTCGTCGATTTTGAACGGATAACTATTAACAGATAACGGTTAACTAAAATACTGTTTGACGAATTTTGACTTCACTTTGGTGATAAACCTGCGAATACGGCTGCACACTGGCTGTTACCCAAGCGTTTCCGCCGATGATAGAATCATTACCGATCACGGTTTTTCCCCCTAAAATAGTGGCATTGGCATAAATGACCACGTTATCCTCAATGGTTGGGTGTCGCTTGGTTTCTGCCAATGATTTTGATACACTCAAAGCACCCAGTGTGACCCCCTGATATATTTTTACGTTGTTCCCTATTTCGGTTGTTTCGCCAATGACGACCCCCGTGCCGTGGTCAATAAAAAAAGATTTTCCAATAGATGCTTTGGGGTGGATGTCAATGCCCGTCAACCCGTGGGCGTATTCGGTCAACATCCGTGGTAGAAGTGGAACGTCCAAGTCAACCATAGCGTGGGCTAAACGATAGACTGCGATGGCATAAAAACCAGGATAGACCGCAATTACCTCTTCAATGCCGATGGATGCGGGGTCGTTATCAGAGATAGCTTGTGCGTCTAGCAGCAGATTTTCGTAAATGTCAGGAAGCTGTTCCATGAACTGCTCCGTAACCGCCTCATGATTCGTTCCAAGATTGCCGTTAAGGGGTTCCAACAAACACAAAAGCCGTTGCTGAAGCTTGGCGTAGGCATCAGGTAAATTGGTGGCTGAGCGCGAACAATCTTGGGTGATGGGAAATAAAAACCGCATCATTTCTTCGACAAACTTCCCAACTTCGTTGCGGGAGGGCAAACGATACTGATAGCGGGTGTTTTGCTCGGCGAGACGTTTAAAAAAAGTGTTTGACAACGTATGGAAGAATTTTTATACTTGAGATACCAAAAACCGTGCAAAAAGGTTCAACTTTGGCGGTTATTTGAAAAATATATCTACCTATTCATAAATTCGTTTTTTGTGCGTCGCTTTAGTTTGTTCATTTTTACTTTGGTGTGTTTAGTGTCGTTAAAAACGTCAGGACAACAACCTACTTCGCTTCGTCGATATGCCTACGCCCGAAATGCCATGGGTTCGGAGTTTAATCTGGTTTTTTATGCCCCAGGAGATTCGCTTGCAAAAGTAGCCTCCGACAGTGCCTTTGCGAGGATTCAGTACCTTAACTCGCTTTTAAGTGATTATTTGGACGGAAGTGAAGTTAATCGACTTTCGGAAACGGCAGGAACGGGGCAACGTTTCTACGCAAGCCCCATTTTGTTTGAACTTTTGGTGCAATCTCAGCAGCTTAGCCGCCAAACTAATGGTGCTTTTGACGTTACCGTTGGGCCAGTTGTCCAGCTGTGGCGTCGGGCGATTCGGCGCAACTATTTTCCCGATAAATCCCAACTCAAAGAAGCGCGCGACGCGGTAGGGTATCGTTTGGTTCAGCTTAGAGCCAAAGACCGTTCAGTGGTTTTAAAGCGAAAAAAAATGCGGATAGATTTTGGGGCAATAGGGAAAGGATATGCGGCTGATGACTGCTTGGAGGTGCTTAAATCGTTTGGAATTAATCGTGCTTTCTTGGACGCAGGCGGAGATTTGGCCATTGGTGATGCTCCCCCAGAGAAAGAAGGTTGGAGCATTGAGGTAAGTTCGGGCGGAGGAGATACTACTGCTACACACATACTAACTTTGAAAAATTGTGGCGTAGCCACTTCGGGAAGTACTTATCGGCATTTCGATTACAAGGGTGTTCGCTATTCACACATCGTGAGTCCTTTTACGGGGGTTGGTCTAACCACTCATACCCGTACAACTGTCATAGCTCCAACTGGTACAGCTGCCGACGCATTGGCTACTGCTTTTAGTGTGTTGGGAATTGAAAAAGGTAAAAAAGTAGCCAAGCGCTTGAAGGGTACAGAGGTGTGGCTTTTGGAACAAAACGCTAGTAAAAAAGCGCACTATAAATACTGATTTTATTGGGCAGATTGGCGGTATTCTTTGGGCGTTTTACCTGTTTCTGCCTTGAAAAAACGACTAAAGTCGCTGGGGTCGAGCTTACCAATTTTGAAAGCAATGTCGGCTATGGAAAGGTTACTTTGTTTTAGTAAAACTTTGGCTTCCAATACCCGCATTTCATCCAACAAATCGTGGGCGCTTTTCCCCGTGACAGCCTTCACACATTTGTGGAGGTGATTGGGCGAGACAGACAACAGCTCGGCGTATTCGGATACGGTATGTTTTTCGTAAATATGCTGAGAAAGTGCTGCTTTGAAACGTTCCGTCATCCGAACAGCAGCGTTGCCAATGGGTTTTTCTAGGGGACGAACAAATTGGTTTACCTCCGTAAATAAGGTAAATAGATAAGAGGCAACCAAACAAAATTGTTCTTCGGAAATAGCTTGGTTAATTTGCAGGAGCCGCTCAAAGATTTGCAAGATAGCTAGGTGACGTTCTTGGCTAAGTTTAACTACTGGGGAACCTGCTAATTGAAGAAAAGAAAAGATTTGTAATGTTTCTGATTTCCAAGGTGATATGCTAAAAATGTCACTACTAAAGTGACAATAAAAACCTTCAGCGTCGTCGCTGATTTCATCCAAAGAGGTGATTTGAAAAGCAGGTAAAAAAAAGAACGAACCTGCCCTAATCTCGTATTTAGTAAGTGCTTTTCGACGGGTAATGCTACCTTTGGTTAAGAAAACAAAAAACGTAACTGAGCGTCGGTGAGGAGCTTGAGGAATGATGAGGTGCTTTTTGTAATCTTCTAACCGAATGACGTGGAACTGATTAAAAAATGGTCGCTGCGTGTTTTTCCATACCAAGGTATCAAACACATAGTCGTCGAATTCAGCGGGTTTAAGAAGTGGAATTTGGGTGGCTTTCATACAAATTTTAACAAACTATGAATGAGCTTTTCGTTTTTTTTGATGCTTTTCAGAAGCTTTCTATGCCAGAAAAAGAGGCGATTGAAAGGCTTTGTACTGAAATAAAATTGAAAAAAAACGACGAATTGCAGCCCATCGGTCATACATGTCGCAACATTTACTTTGTTAAAAAGGGAATAGCACGCATTTACTACTACAAAGACGGTACCGAGGTGACAGAATCTTTTTCATTTGAAGGTAGCATCATAGTGAGAGTAGAGAGTTTATTTCTTGGAATTCCGTCGCGAAAAGCCATCCAGATTGTTGAAGAAGCGGAAATTATAGCCATTCAAACACCTGCCTTATTTCGACTGTATGATACGTTTCCTATGGTTGAACGTCTTTTTCGGAAAGTTTTTGAAAAAGGCTACGTTGAAGCAGTTCAACGACTTGAAAGTTTGCAATTTCACACAGCAGAGGAGCGCTATTTGGCCCTTATTGAGGATATTCCTAATGCTGTTCGGCGAATTCCTCTCAAATACATTGCTTCCTATTTGGGGATTTCCCAAGTGAGTTTGAGTAGAATTAGGGCAACAGTAAAGTGATTTTTTAACAAATGTAAAAGGAATCGGTTTAAGGGAGTTTGACCTTTGTGGAATGTATTAAACTTTTCTCACAATGACATCGAACAATACAACTGAAATTGACAGCCAAACCCTTTCAAACTGGCTCAAAGCAGGCAAAAATGTATCTATTCTTGACATTCGCTCTTTATCAGAACGAGCTGAATGGCGCATTCCTCAAAGCCTCCATGCTGATGTGTATGATGCACTAAAAGCAGGCAATGAAAAAGCCTTAGATTTTCTCAGTTTTGATAAAAATATCCCAGTTGTTTCGCTGTGTGCAGGTGGTAAACTGAGCCTTTTTGCCACTGAAATTCTATCGCGAAAGGGTTATGAAGCCTACTCGCTATCAGGAGGTATGAAAGCGTGGAACTATGCTTGGGATACTGCTATAGTACAGATGGAGAATGTTACTATACTTCAAATCAGGCGGGTAGCGAAGGGGTGTTTGTCTTATCTCATTGGTTCAGGAGAGCAGGCTATGGTAATTGATGCGTCACTTGATCCTTATGTTTATATGAATTTAGCAACCGAAAATGGATGGAAAATTGAGTATGCAACCGATACCCACATTCACGCTGATTATGTTTCCAGAACTAAAGAACTTGTCCAAGCTAGTGGTGCAAAGCATCTTATGATTGGCACAGCCAATGTTTTGTATGATTTCGTACCAGTTACAAATGAGGAAATTATTAAAATTGGGGATACCCATTTACAAGTACTGCACACTCCTGGGCATACCTATGAAAGCGTTTCGTGGGTACTTACAGACAAGGCATTATTTACTGGGGATACCTTATTTACTGACGGTATCGGTCGCCCAGATTTGAAGGCAGATGAGGAAGAGTCCAAAAGCAAAGCAATAATGCTGTTTAGTTCGTTACAACAACTTATGGCATTCGACAGTCGTATGATGGTATTTCCTGCACATGTTTCAAAGTCCATCGTTTTGGGTCAAGAAGCCATCACTGCCACTTTGGAACAACTGAAAAATGATATTGCAGCTCTTTCGCTCGAAAAACAGGATTTTGTCAATGGTATTTTAGCCAATCTTCCGCCCACTCCACCCAATTATTTAACGATTGCCGAAATCAATCGAAAAGGTAACTCCACCGAATATAATTTAGCTGACCTTGAGGCAGGAGCCAATCGTTGTGCTATTCAATAATGTAACTATATGGAAAACATACAATTAGGCCTTAAAGAGAACTGGAAGCAGTTTGCATTGCTGGTGATTATCAACGCCTTTGTAGGCGGGATGATTGGACTTGAGCGGTCGATTTTACCACAATTGGCCGAACAAGTATTTGAAATTGCCTCAAAAACAGCCTTGCTGTCGTTTATTATTACTTTTGGTATCACTAAAGCTGTTGTTAACTATTTTACGGGGAAATTAGCTAATACATTAGGACGAAAAAAGCTGTTAATTCTTGGGTGGCTTTTTGCTTTACCAGTGCCTTTCATCTTGATTTATGCTCCAAGTTGGTCGTGGATTGTGGCTGCCAATGTACTATTAGGCATTAATCAGGGCTTGTCGTGGAGCACGGCTGTGATGATGAAAATCGACCTTGTGGGCGACAAAAACCGTGGGCTGGCGGTGGGTATCAACGAATTTGCGGGCTATTTGTCAGTGGGAGTTGTGGCTTTTTTGACGGGTTACATTGCCAGTCATTACGGAGTGAGGCCATACCCTTTTTATTTGGGAATAGGATTCGCCATCGTAGGGCTGTGGTTAAGCGTATTTTTTGTCAAAGATACCCGCCAACATGTTTCTGTTGAGAACAAAGCAAGTGTTATTCCCCTTTTGGCAAGTCCCTTTTGGGATACGACTCTTAGGCACAATTCGCTGAGTGCAGTGACGCAAGCGGGGCTTGTTAATAACCTAAATGATGGCATGATTTGGGGACTTTTGCCGTTGTTGCTTTTAGCCAAGCATTTCACTTCTGCGCAAATTGGTATTTTGACGGCGATTTATCCGTCAGTTTGGGGGCTTAGTCAATTGGTTACAGGCCGATTGTCTGATATTTATTCTAAAAAAGGGTTGTTGTTTTGGGGAATGTTGTTGCAGGCTCTGGGGATTATTGGACTCATTTGGGTAACTACTTTTACGCATTTCGCGCTGATTGGGACAGCTTTAGGGTTTGGAACAGCCTTGGTTTATCCCACTTTTTTGAGTGCCATTGCTGACTACACGCCTCCCGCCCAACGCGCCGAAAGTTTGGGGACTTTCCGATTTTGGCGCGACATGGGGTATGCCGTTGGGGCATTACTGACGGGGGTAATTGCTGATTACTTTGGGCTAACTATGTCAATCTTCAGCATTGGCACGTTGACAGCTCTGTCGGCTTTTGTAGTGTTGTTCAGAATGAAATAAACAGCATTAAATCTCTATTTCTAACAACGCATAACTCAGTGCTTTTCCGTGGGTGTCTATTGCCAGTGAGGTAGTTACGCCTGTTAGTAAGGCATCCTGACAAACAAAGAGTAGCGACGAAATATTGGGCAGCTCGTACCGCACAATTTCACCCGAAACGATGTCTTTTAAATGTTCTTTTACCCTTTCTACCGTTACTTTTTCGCACAAAAATTCATAGTTTTTTGCGTCGAACGGAATCAACGATAGGGTAGAGGTATTGCCTTTGTCGCCAGCGCGGCTGTGGGCGATTTGATGTAACTTCATCTTTTTAAAAAAGTATTACTTCTGGACTCACTTTCTTTCTATTCACCAAAACCGAAACAATTCCGACGAGCTCGGTGACGTACTTCCTAGCACCCCCGCCGCCTGCAGGGCCATTGGTGTAAAGGGCTTCTACTTCTTCGCCGATGATTGCGGCTTTTTGGGCGGTTTCGGCGTTGGCAGCTAGGCGTAATCGAACTTCATAAGGTTCAATGTGACGATTAAAATCAGTCCGATGAATGGCCGAAACGCCGACGTAATCGGTTCGTAAATCAGGAAAATCAGCTTTGAGCCTTTTTTCGAGGGTTTCGCCTGCCAACTGCGCCCTTGCGAGGGCATTTGCCCCCGCGTATGAGATTTCGCCTTCTCCCAGAAAACCAGCCTGATAACCCACGCTTACTTTGAGCGTTGACGGTTTTTCTTGACCAGTGCCACCCCATACTTTGACTTGATTATCACCTATTTCTTCCAATTGTACCGTCGTAAAATTCGCCGATACATCGGGCGTAAGGTAGGCATGTGGGTTGATGACTTCGTACAATAATTGTTCCTTGACCGTAGCCAAATTGACAACGCCACCTGTACCTGCTACTTTGCTAATGATAGCCGTGCCATCCGCAAAAACATCGGCAAAAGGATGACCCAAGGTGTCCATATTCGTTACTGGTTTGGTGATTGGGTCGGCAAAATATCCGCCTGTTATTTGCCCCGCACATTCTAACAAATGCCCTACGATGGTTCCTTGTCCTAATAAATTGTAGTCGTCGAGTTCCCAGCCAAATTCATGAATCATGGGGGCTAAAAACAACGATGGGTCGGCCACTCTTCCCGTGATAATGATTTGAGCATCAGACTGTAATGCCTCCAAAATCCCTTCCACACCCATGTACGCATTGGCCGAAATAAGAGAGGAGGGATGAGTGTTGAGAGATGAGTGATGAGAGAGGAGAGATGAGTGGTTTTTGATGAGGTTTATGGCAAACTCCTCATTGTTAAATTTAGAAACCTCATCACTTATCTCTACTAACTTATCGCTCAACTCGTCTCCAATAACGGCGGCTACTTTTACAGAAATGCCTTGTTTGCTGGCTATTTCGACGATTTTTTTTGCACCTTCCATAGGGTTAGCTGCTCCCATATTTGTAATAAGCCGAACGTTATTTTTAACCAAAATGGGTAATAATCCTTCGATACGACGTTCCAATAACGGGTCGTAACCCTTGGTTAGGTCGGCCATTTTTCGTTTTTGGGCAAGGGCAATGGTGCGTTCGGCCAAACATTCCAACACCAAATAATCTAAATTCCCCTGTTCGGCCAAAATAATGGCAGGTTCTAACCGATCACCCGAAAAACCTGCCCCGCAACCAATTCTGATAGCCCCCAAACCCCCAATGGGGGCATTATTATCATTTATTTGGTGATTCATTCTGTATGAAATTTATCGTTATTCCAATTTTTGGGGTTGTTTTCGATGTAATCCTAATTCAATATTTTTTGCATGGTTTTTAATCTCGTGCCAAAAAACTGCTGAAATTTTTCCATGATTACAAATGAATTGACCCCGTCAAAAGGGCCATAATCGTCATCACAATCGTCGTACCCCATGCCCAGAAAAAAGTGTGGCGTTGGTGTTCCCCTAAGTCCACCTCAGTGAGCCCTACAAGCAAAAAAGTCGAAGCTGTAAGCGGACTGATGGGAAAGCCGACGGTCATTTGACCCAACAAGGCTGCACGACCAATTTCGAGCGGGTCTAGTCCAAATTGGGTTGCGGTTTGACTCAAAATAGGAACAACCCCAAAGTAGTAGGCGTCGGGGGTAAACAAAATGCTGGCTGGCAAACTTGTGATTGCAGTCAGGGTAGGAAGCCAACTCGCGTGCTGCTGCGGAATGAGCGCCACCAACGAATTGGCCATGGCGTCAATCATTTTTGCCCCCGTGAGGATGCCAGAAAATATTCCTGCGGCAAAAATCATGCTCGAAACCAAGAAAATATTAGTGCCGTGGCTTTTGATGACCTTCTGTTGATCTGCAAGTTTGGGGTAATTGACGAGCAACGCAATCATGCTCGCAATCACAAATAAAACGGGAGCAGGAAGCCATCCTTTTGTCAACGCTACAATGAGTGAAATAGTAAGAATAGCATTGATAATGAGGAGATTGGGTCGGCGTAGCTGATGCTGTTCTGTGTTTAAATTGTCTTTATGATTGTATTCAAACTCAATGATTCCAAGGCGTTTTCTTTCTTTTTGTCCAAACCAATACGCAACAAAAAGTACCCACATAATTCCTGCAATGATGGCTGGAATATTGGGGTTGAAGATGTGAACCGCATCGCTCTTTAACGTAGAAATCGCTCGTGCGGATGTCCCCGACCACGGAACCAAATGCAAGGGGCCGACACTTAGTGCCACGATACTCGCTAAGATTTTTCGGTTGATTTTTAGCTGTTTATAAATGGGTAAAAACGCCGACAACACAATCATAAAAGTAGCCGTACCGTCGCCGTCGAGGTGGACAATCATGGTCAGAATAGCTGTGCCCAAAATGACTTTTAGTGGGTCGCCTTTCACTGATTTGATGATAGCCGCAATAACGGGGTCAAAAAGTCCCGCGTCGAGCATGGTGGCAAAGTACAACACCGCAAACATCAATAAAACCCCCGTCGGCGCTACTTGTTTGATACCTGCCAAGGCAAAATCGCCAAGTTCTTTGGGGTTAAAACCAGCCGAAAGTCCAAAAACAACGGGCGTAATAACCAAGGCAGTCATCACCGACATTTTTTTTGTCATGATAAGTGCCAAAAAAACAAGAATGGTAGCAAAGCCGAGGAAGGAAAGCATTGATAATTAGGAGTTTTTAATTAAGAATTAGGAGTTGCGATTTTTTAGCGTTTTAAGAATTGCTCCTGTTATTTTTAAAATTTCGTCGCAATCTTTCAATAAAGAAGAAGCCTGGGATGGATCAAAGTAATCTGTATATTGAAAAGCACGGACAACACGAATCGCAAAAGCGTAAGATTTTTGCTGCAAGATATTGTTGTCTTTCATCCTAATTCTTAATTGTTAATTCGTAATTAAAATCAACCTCTTTTCAACTGTTTATATTTCTCAATGTACATCTTATCCAGCGCTTCAGAGTCCTTGTATTTGACGCGGAGTGCCACCAATTTTTTGTGCATTTCTGCCTTTATTTTGGTGTATTTAGGGTCGTTATAGACGTTCTTGAGTTCGTTTTTGTCGTTAGTGCGGTCGTACAATTCCCATTCATCAACGTCATGATAGAAATGCACTAATTTGTATTTTTCGGTGACAATTCCGTAGTGACGTTTTACCATGTGTATTCCTGGATACTCATAATAATGGTAATAAGCCGCATCCCTGAAATTTTTGCCTTGTCCTTTAAAAATTGGAATCAAACTTTCTCCTTGCATGTCGGTAGGAGGTTTTACACCTGCAGCTTCCAAAAACGTTTGTGCATAGTCAAGGTTTTGAACCATTTGCGAGTTTTTAGACCCTGCTTTTATTACCCCAGGCCATTTGATTAACAAAGGTGTTTTGAACGATTCATCAAAAATAAAACGTTTGTCAAACCAGCCGTGTTCGCCCAAATAAAACCCTTGGTCGGAAGTATAAACCACAATCGTATTTTCCTCCAAACCATTCTCTTTCAAGAAGTCTAATACCTTGCCAACACCTTCATCCACGGAGGCGATACATCCCAAATAGTCTTGCATGTAGCGCTGGTACCGCCATTTCATTTTGTCGGTATCGCTCATTTTGGGATAATTTTTGATAAACTCCTCGTTCATTTTATCGTAAGTGGCATCCCAAACTTTGCGTTGTTCGGCGTTCATTCGTCCTACGGTGTAGTTATAATTGCGTTTATCGTACGGGTGCGATTCTTTGATGCCCAATTTATCCATGTTTTCGGGCTTAATTTTGGAGTCACCTGCCCAGTTCATGTGCGTGAGTAGGTTCATTTCAGCCTGCTTAGAGGCACTCCCACGGCCTTCATAATTATCAAAAAGAGTGGCAGGCTCAGGGAATTTTTTGTTGATAAACTCCTTAAAGTGACGTTCAGCGGGAAGCCATTCGCGGTGAGGGGCTTTGTGCAAATAGGCCAAAAAAAATGGTTTTTCTTTATCTCGTTCCTTTCCTAACCAGTTGAGTGTCATGTCTGTAATAATATCTGTGACATACCCCATGATTTTCTTTTTACCCTCTTTTTTGGTTATAAAGTCGGGGTTATAATAATCGCCTTGATCGGGTAAGATTTTAAACTCATCAAATCCTTTGGGGCTATTTCCAAAGTGTAATTTTCCAAACATCGCTGTTTCGTACCCATTTGCTTGGAGTAGCTGAGGAAAGGTGATATTGGTGGTGTCAAACGGAAAATTATTGTCAATTTTTCCGTTCAAATGACTGTGTTTGCCCGTCAAAATTACAGCCCTTGATGGTGCACAAATGGAGTTGGTGACGCAAGCATTGCTAAAAAGCATTCCTTCCTTGGCAAGACGGTCGATGTTAGGTGTTTGGGTAAGGCGATTACTGTAGGCGGATATTGCCTGATACGCATGGTCGTCTGACATGATAAAGACAATGTTGGGACGACGACCCGCTTGAGTTTTCTTGGTAGCCTGCTTGAACGAAAACATACCAATAGCAATAACGACTACGACAGCAATAGAAATGGTGATTTTTTTCATAAATGACAATGATCAAAACTTCAAATAATCATTAAAAAACGGTAGTAAATCATTCAAAACGCGACCGTCGGTAGTCCAGATTTTATTGCCGTGGTCGCCGATGTATTCTTCAGAAAAGTGATTAATCCCCAGGTTTTCTAAACGCTGGCTCAACATTCCGATTTGGACAGGAAAACGGGGAGAATCATTCCGTCCCCAATCCAATTTGATAGCGGTCATTTTTCGTAAATTATCAGCGTATTTATTGACCATATAAACGGGCATATTGGCTTCCCATTTGTCTAAAACGGCCTGATTTAAAATCATTTTATCGCCTTCGTAACTAAATGGGAAATCGCAATAAAATGGAGGTTTATTTGGATTGGGCGACCACGCCCGCGCTACGGCCACCAATACTTTGGGGTAATAAGTTTTCTTTAAATCTTCTTGCGTTTTTACGTTTTGAACCTCTTTGAAAGATGGACTGTTGGGTCCAAATTCTTTCACCATTGCCAACAAGCCTGGACTCAAAGCATAAATACTGCTAAATACCTCAGGGTGTAACATTCCAATTTTGAACGCACCGTAGCCACCCATCGAATGCCCCGCAATCCCCCGACTTTCGCGAGTGGCAAGGGTTCGGAAATTTTTGTCCATGTATTCTACCAACTCTTTGGATTGAAACTCGTCCCAATTTCCTGTCAATGAAGAGTTTGAATAGAAGCTTCCTTCGTAAAGCGTGTAATGGTCAGCTTGTACAAAAATGAAAGGCTTTATTTTGTTGCGTTTGATGCCTTCATCGAGAATGGCCTGCATTTGAGGAAAAATGTTGTCTTTTCCCATAAACCCATGCAAATAATAAATAACGGGATAACGTTGCGTAGAAGCATCGTAATTGGGCGGAAGATAAACCGATACCTTGCGATTTGGGTCTTCGCCTCCTGTGTTTTGAAGTGCTTTGGAGTTGAGTACAAAGCTGACGACTTTGCCTTGAGCAAAAGCCCCTCTACCCCCAATGGAAGAGTTTAAGATTAGGAGTAAAAATAAAAGTTTTTTCATCAGGTTAGTTGGAAAAAATAACCTTTCCGAAAGTTCTGAAACTTTCGGAAAGGTAGGAGACCTAACTCATCAAAATATTCTTGGCAAAAGCTACGCATTTCGCTACTTCTTTGACCGCATCCGAACCTTCGGGGATTTGGTACTCAAGCTCTACCGAAACGGGGAATTTGTATTTGCGGTCGCGAATCATCAATAATATTTCACGGATTGGCGTGTCGCCCGTGCCCCAAGTCAAGTTACCAGCACCATGCTCAGGAGTTGTGCGGTCTTTTAAGTGCATGGTCGAAATACGGTCGTGCTTGTTTTCGATGAAGGCCATAAGCGCTTCTTTTGTGTTTTTACCCCCCGCCGCAAGGTAGTGACCACAGTCAAAATTAATCGAGTTGTAAGGCGATTGACTTAGCGCATTATCCCACAGTGTATCAGTAGCTTGCGTATGGTTGTGGTAGCCTACATATACTTTGTTTTTTGCCCCCAAGTCACCCAAACGTTGGGTTTGTTTGGGGTCGGTAGGTAGTTCTAAAGTTACCGAAGTAGCCCCAAGTATTTTGGCCACTTTCATACCGTATTCAACCTCGCCATCGGTATTGGTTGGGCTAAAGGCGTTGGGTTTGAAGGCATAAATAGAGATGCCCGCTTTGTCAAACTTCTTACGAACTTCTTTGAATTTATCCATCGAAACCGTACTGCGCCATTCCGCAACTTGTTTGTTGTAGTCGGCCATTTGGGCTTTTTGCTCGTCGGTCAACTGCGGGCGCTGGCCAGGGCGCGCATTACGGAAAAGCTGCGCCATGTCAATCGGCGATTTTGGTTTACCAGCATATTCTTCCACCGAATCGCCCATTAATTCAATGGCACTGAGGTTGGAATCAATACAAAACTGAATCAATTTATCGACATCATGCGGCATACTACGGAATGAATAGGTAATAGCGCCAATTTGCACTCCTTTAAACTTCGAGTTGGGTTTGTCGGCCAATGCCCATGCTTTATTGACGTTAAACAGGCCTCCCATCGCAGTGAGAGACGCCATTGCCATAAAATTTCGGCGGGATACTTGTGTTGTCATAAGTGAAAAGGGTTTTATAAAGAATGATGGTTTTATGAATTATCATTAAAAGAAAAACAAATCAACTTTATCCTGATTGATATTTCCTTGTTAATTAAATAATTTCGGAGCAAATTGGCTTAGGTAAACCCGCCAGTTTCTCCAAATATGACCACCTTCTGACTCCACGTATTCGTATTTCATTCCCATACCATCTAATTTTTTACGAAAATCGACATTGGCTTGGTAAAGAAAATCGGTTTTGCCAATGGCTATCCAGTAGAGCTTGGTTCCGTTTTCTTTTTGTACTTTCAAGGTTTCATCAATGTTGCTATAAACCTTTGCCGTAGCATCTTCGCGTGGCATGATTGCGGCAGAAAACAGTCCAACGTAGTCAAAGGTATTTGGATAAAACCGTGAAATGTGCATTGAATGAAATCCACCCATGGATAAGCCCGCAATGGCTCTGCTCTCTTTTTTAGCATTTACGCGGTAATTTTGCTCCACAAATTTTACAATGTCCATAAAAGCACCTTCGTAAGAACCCTCCATGGTACGAGGCGCCATAAATTGTGGTTTATAAAAACCTGTATTTCCTTCGCCAGGGGCGGCATCTTGCGAAGCGTTCCCATTTGGCATGACCACAATCATTGGTTTGGCTTTGCCTTGAGCGATAAGATTATCCATGATTTGTGCCGTACGTCCGAGTGCTATCCAAGCCTCTTCATCGCCACCAGCACCGTGCAATAAATAAAGTACTGGGTAATTGGCTTTGCTGCTTTCATAACCTGGAGGGGTATAAATGGTCAGTCGGCGGTCGATGCCCAAGCCTGGTGAGTCGTACCAGCGTCGGGTTACGCTACCGTGCGGGATGTCGTTTACTTTATAAAGGTCAGCTTGTGGACCACCTACAATAAAAATATTAGTAACAGTCGCTACATCACGGTTTAAAAACGGGTTGTTGGGGTCGATGCTACGAAGGCCGTCCACCGTAAAGGAATACGAATACAATTCAGGGGCGAGGGCATCGGACGTAAAAGTCCAAACACCTTTTGCATCTTTCTGCATTAGCGCAGGTTTTGGAACATCTACCAAACCAAAACGCGACTTGATTTTCATGGTAGGTAAAAAATCACCTGTTACAAAAACAGAGTCGGCTTTTGGGGCAAAAAAACGAAATGTAACGGTTTTATCCGCATTGATTTCAGGCGACTTGAGGTCGGCGGCGTTGAAAAGAGCTTCTTGTGAAAAAGCTAAATGGCTCAATAGTAGGCCAAAAAGTAAAACGATTGATTTTTTCATGTTTAGAAAATGGAGTTAAATTGAACTTTGATAGGTAAGGAAAATTTATTGAGGCGCAACAACCTTCAGCAACTCTTCGTCGTGGTGGTAGCGAATGCTGCATTTATTGTCGAAAAACATCGTCGTTCCTTTTTCGGCCGTATAAGCATCCCATTTTGGAAGACCAGCATGGTTTGGGTTGCCTGTTTTGGCGAAATTAATCCACGATTGGCTCATTTTATCGGCCAAAACATAAGCGTCTTTGAAACCTCCCGTCATTTCTTCGCAGCGAGCGATGTTGTTGAATACAAACGGAATTTCCATGCAGTGAACGGCCTTGTATTTTCCATCCATCACAGGCGACTGCCACGTAAACATAAACATGTAAACAGGCGCCCCGCCTGCCAACGACGACTTTTGTTTGGCTTGAGATACGGCTCCTGGGCGGAAAGTCACGTCAATGTCCAAAACTGCCGAGGGTTTAGTGTCTTCGGGGAATGCTTTTTTTGCCGCAGCGATGTAGGCTTCCGCTTTGTTGCCGTACGTTTTTTTGACAGCTTCCAATACCTGTTCTTCCGTACTATTTGCTGGCATATTACCTCTGAAAACAGCAAATTCATTCTTAGTTGAGCCAATGAGCAACGGAATATTTTTAGAAAGCTCAAAAGCCTCATTTGAGAACAATTGATAGGGGAGAACCTCGCCGTCCACACTTGGACCCCAGCTCAGTCCAAACCCAATCACAGGCTTACCTTCCGCTTTCATTTTATCGGCAATGGTTTTTAAGGCCCTTTTGCCCGCATCGCTCAAGGTCTGGAAAGGTACTTTTTGAACGTCATCCACTTTGTCGGCCGAAATGTTGAGTTCCTTTAATACCTCAGCACCAATGGCTTGGGTTGTTTTTTTGTCGAGCATGGCGGCACGAAAAGCTCCACTTTGGTTGATGGCTTTGTGGAATAGTCCTTTAGCCGATGGCATCGCCATGAGCGTATTTACCTTAGCCCCACCTCCTGACTGTCCAAAAATAGTAACGTTGTTGGGGTCACCGCCAAAGTTCGCAATGTTGGTTTTTACCCATTCCAGCGCTACTTTCATGTCTAGCACGCTCAAATTGGCCGATTGTTTGTATTTATCACCGTAAGCCGACAAATCCAAATACCCCAAAATATTCAGGCGGTGGTTGATTGAAACGACTACAACGTCGCCTTTTTTAGCCAAGTTTTCGCCGTCATAAGAAGGTAATTCTTGTGATGAACCTGCCGTAAAGCCTCCTCCGTGAATCCAGAAAAGTACGGGGCGTTTTTTGCCGTCGTTGATGCCTGGAGACCAAACGTTGATGCGCATACAGTCTTCACTGGTGTAGCCCCAACTATGGTTAAAAACGAACTCTGGTTCGTCCGTTACCGAAGTAGTGGGATCTATCAGTGGTGCAACAGGGCCGTAAGTCATTGAGCTTCGTACATTGCTCCAAGGCTTTGGTTTTTGAGGGGCTTCAAAACGTTTTGCTTCGGCATACGGTATTCCCTTATACGTAAAAATGCCATTGTGAATATAGCCCCTCACTTTGCCCGCATCGGTATTGGTGACGGCTACGTTTTCGCCCGTTTGCACTTGGGCAAAAGCACTATTCATGGTGCAGGCGAGCGCAATAGCGCAAGATACAACCAGTTTTTTCATGTTTTAAAAATGTGTTTTGATAGGTGTTTGAATGGTTATTTTTCTAATTTTTTCAAAGTGCTCTTAATCTCCTCTTTGGAGAGCCATTTGCCATTGAGCATTACCCCTTCTACCTCACCCACAGCGCTTATATCTTTCATTGGATTTGCATTGAGCAGAACCAAATCAGCCACAGCTCCTTTTTTGATGACACCCAAGTTGTCGTTCTTAAAAAACTGCCCAACGTTGTACGTGCCCGTTCTGAGTGCTTCGTAAGGGGTTAATCCTGCCTCAACTAAGTAAGTTAGCTCGTGTTTGAGCGAAAACCCAGGGACGCTAAAAACCTGGGGTGCATCCGAACCCAACAACAGCCCAACCCCTTGTTTTTGGCATTCGTAAATGACTTTTTTACGGATTTCGTTATATTTTAATACAGATTCGGGTTTGTATTGAGGACTTTTAAAGGTGTTTTGTTTGGCAGTCGCCCAACTAGCTAACTGCGATTTGCTCATGTATTTCATCTCAGGTGCAGCAAGCATATCGTCCACCGAGCGTTTGGGCGATTGCCAATGTTCGGCTAGGGTTTGGGTTGGAACAATCCAAATATGGTGTTCACGAATGGCTTGCAGCGCTTTGTTGAGTTGGCCCAAATCAGCCCGATGTCCAGCAAACATTCCAAAAAGCCCCACTTCGTCTTCGCTGAGGGTGTCTAATCGTGGGATTAAACTTTGAACAATACCGTCTAAGTGGTCAATGGTGGCATAATTGGCCTCAATAGAGCGCCAAAGTCCTACATTAAACGAAACGTGCCCGCCGTAGGTCATGCCCTCCTCATTGGCGGTTTTGATTACTGCTTCAAAATTGCTTTTTGAGAGCCCAGGGTGCATTTTCATAAAATCATACCCTGCTCGTTTTTGACTTTTTACGCGCTCAATACCTTCTTCTGGCGTTTTGACACTTGCACCGCTGAACGAAGGGCCTGAAGTATATAGCCGAGGCCCCAAAATGTCACCTGTTTGTATTTTTTTGCGTAGCTCCAAATGCAATGGATGTCCCAGCATTCCACGGATGGTTGTGACACCGTTGGCAGCAAAGAGCAACAAGACTTCTTTCATCGGTTCAATGTCATCTACGGGCGGAACATGGGCGTGCATTTCGGCCAAACCAGGCATTAGAAATTTGCCTTTGGCGTCGATTACTAGTGCATCCTTTGCGTAAATAACTTTTGTGCCCATTGCAGAAATCTCCCCATTTTTGATTACCACCGTTTGGTTGTTGAGAACGGTTTCGGTATTCATGGGAAGGACTGACACGTTTTTAATGACGATTTCGCGTTGACGAGAATCAACAATTTTTTGGGCGTTTGAGCCCCAAGCCATAAGTAGCGCAAGAAGTGTAAGTAAGTGTTTCATTTTCGTAGTGTTTTTGTATTACCAAAGCTACGCTAATTTGCTTCTAAAAACCGCCCATGGGCATTGCTAAGTTTTTGGAGTTCGTCTGCTGATTTACTGCACAATTCGGCGAGGTAATTACCCTTGGCTTTTTCAATAAACTTAACCCCTTGTTTTTCTGCATCGGTGAGGTTTTGGCTCAAACGGTTTGACAACAATCCGCCACTTTGTGGAATGGCTTTGTGAAATAAACCTTTGGCTAAGGGAGAAGCAATCAGGGCATTCACACTAAAAGCGCCTGCCGATTGGCCTGCAATGGTGACGTTGGCGGGATTTCCTCCAAAATTTGTAATGTTTGGTTGGGCTTTCCAACGCAAGTCGCCAATGGGTGACGAAGCAAAATGAACGCCTTTGTATATACGTAAATTTTCTTTGACATAACCTTCTACTTTACCGTTGGCGGTTTGAACGACAAGTTGTCCTTTTAGAATAGGGATGAGTGATAAGTGAAGTGTGATGAATAAAATGAGCTTTTTCATTTTTCGTATAGTTTTTCACTTTGGTAATGAGGACAAGCGGGAATCTTGATTGGTAAAAAAAGAAATGTAGGCGAGCTTATGGTCTGATTGGTCTGACTATCGTCTGACCAATCAGACCATAAACTCAACCAAGTATAGATAGGTTAGTTTTTATACGCTTTGTCAAGAAACAAATAACGAGCATCGTCTTTGGCACTTTCGGTACGAGAATCAACATCCAAAATCATCACGGGCGGTGTGCTTTCTCCTGCCTTTGCAGCTTTCCAATCGGGCAGTTTACCGCCGTTTGGATTTCCTGTTTTGACAAAATTGGTAAAGTAATTCAGCATCGTATCCGATACTTTAAAATCATCGGCAGTCCAAGCATATTCTTTCACTAAGTGAAGGTTGCCCATCGCATATTCAATTTCACAGGCGTGTGGTGCACCAACGGCTTTGGGAGGTTTGGGAGTATTGGCATCTGCCCGAACTGTGCCACCTGCCAACCCAGAAGCCAGCGATTTGTCCACCAAATCAGGGCGAAGTTTGCTGTATAAATAGCGATAGACGGGTTGCGAACTGTTGTTGCGGTGCAAATCAAACCATTTCCAAGTGCTGTAAGAAATGAATCGGTCGGCTGCTAAGGCCGTAGCGGAGAGTTCAATTTCTTTTTCTGAGCCGTGGGGGTATAATTTTAATACTTCCTCAAAATCAGCAGGATACTCTTTTTTGACGCGTGCTACGTAGTTTTCTTCTTTGTAGGGTTGCCCTTGCATAAAAGCTTGCCCTGGAATTTCGGCGGAGTTCCAGCCGACCAACAGGGGAACTTGCGCTTGCTCTTTGGCTGCGAAAACCTGAGGTAATGTTTTGGTTAAGAAATAGTTATCAATGACAATTGGGAATCCAAAGCGGCGAGATTCGTTGTAAATTTCGTAAATCTCACGCGTTGACATTCCTCTCAATTCTTTGATGGATTTTATTCCAGCTTTTAGCAAAAACTCAACGCCTTGTTTTTCGCCTTCTGCCAGTGGTACGGGTGCCATCGTTGGGTTGATACCTGCACCACTTTCACCAATGGCGCCTACAATCAAATTTCTCGATAGGGGAGAGGCCATCTGGCAACTTACACCAATTGAACCAGCCGATTCGCCCGCAATCGTTACTTTTTTAGGGTCGCCCCCGAAGGCTGCTATGTTTTTTTGAACCCATTTGAGGGCGGCAGCTTGGTCAAGCATTCCATAATTACCAGAAGCTTTGTAAGGCGCTTCGGCGGTGAGTTCGGGATGTGTTAAAAACCCGAAAATATTCAAACGGTAATTGCAAGTGACTACCACTACTCCCTTTTTAGCCATGCTTTCGCCGTCGTAACGAGGTTCTGAGGCATCGCCAGCTACGTTTCCTCCACCATAAAAGTAAACCAGAACGGGCAAATCTTTGGTGTTACGTTTGGCAGGTGTCCATACATTAAGGTACAAACAGTCCTCGCTGACCCCATTAGACCGTGAATTCATGTCGCCAAACACAACGGTTTGCATCGGACGAGCACTAAATTGTTTGGTTTGTTTTACTCCTTTCCAATTGTCGGCGGGCTGAGGGGCTCTCCAACGTAGTTCGCCAACGGGAGGTTTGGCAAACGGAACGCCAAAATAGGTTTGAATACCCGTTTTTGTGTCATAATTCCCTTCAATGACGCCATTTTCAACGGTAGTTTGCACCGAGAATGCATTATTTTGAGCTTCGGTGGGCATTTGGGTAGCTAAGAAAAGTCCTAACAAATAGACTAATTTCTTCATAAACTTTGATTAAATTTACTTATTGTCTCATTTTGTGACAATAATAGTTGCTTTTTGAAAATTATCCTATTTATTTGAAAAAAATTTACATTTGTTGGTTAAAAATCAGTTACCAGTGAAGCAGACAGCATATTTAAGACACATTGCCTACGATTCGGTTATCTTTGGATTTTCGGGAGAAAAACTCAAAATATTGATAACGAAGTACCACAATACAGGGCTTTTTGCTTTGCCAGGGGGCTTTGTGAAAATGGATGAAAACCTAAACGATGCGGTGCGCCGAGGTTTGAAGGAACGGACGGGCTTGGATAATATTTACCTAGAGCAGTTTTATACCTTTGGTGATGTGGCTCGATTTCGACCAGAAGTGATGCAAACGATTCTTGAAGCCAATGGGCATTCCATTCAGACATACGAATGGATGTTAGATCGGTTTATTTCGGTGGCCTACTATGCCCTTATTAATTATAATGAGGTGGTTCCTACCCCTGACGCACTTTCTGATTCATGTGATTGGTACAGTTTAGACGACCTTCCCGAACTGATGCTCGACCACGGCAACATAGTGAACAAAGCCCTACAAACACTACGCGACAACTTAGAACGACAACTTGTTGGGATGAACTTATTGCCACCGCTTTTTACGATGGGAGATCTCCAAAAGGTTTATGAAGCTATTTTAGGTGAAAAACTTCATCGCGGAGCATTTCAGCGTAAAATGTTGGGATTAGGGATTCTAAAGCGTCACGATAAGCAATATTCAGGCGCGGCACACAAAGCGCCTTTTTTGTACAGCTTTGAAGCATGATAGAAAAAAATGTCCCAACTCATTTGTTGGTGAGTTGGGACATTTAATTGCTATACATTCAGGTATCAAAATTCTCCTTGTACAAACTGTTTTGGGGTAATGTTATAACGTTTTTTGAAGACAATAATGAATTTGATGGCTTGCGTATATCCTAAGCGTTCAGCAACTTCTTGAACTTTAAAGTATTTTAAAAGCTCGCAAGCCCTTTCAAGCTTTCGGTCAAGATAATATTCATAGAGCGATTTATTATGAACTTGTTTAAACTTGTTTTGGAGCGTTACTTTGTGCATGTTGAGCTCTTGAGCTATGTCATCAATTTTGGGCAAAAAACCTCCTTCTAGGTGATTCTCAACAAGTTCCTCTAAGTGCTTTACTACCTTATTGGTTGGCGCAGAAGGGCTATTGAGGTCAATTGATGAGCAAGCCTGTCGAAGAAAGTCATGAATAAGTTTTTTGGGGGAAACAAACTCCTTCAAATCACCCGTGGCCCAGCCTGTCAGTGCCAACAGAGACGTAAAGCAGGTGGGGGGGAGCGGATAGGACGTTTGGTTCATCCGTAACTCATTGGTTTGTAAGGCGAAACTTTTTTCTAAATAGTCATCTTTTGTTACGATAAAGAACCCTTTCCATTTGGTGTGCGGCCCTACCCCTTCAAACCATGTAATGGGTTGATTTGGATAGAGGGAGCAATCAATAAACTTAATTGAGGGGGTTGGTGAGATAAATACAATGGCAAGTTTAGCCCCTGAATTAGGCAATGGGTACTGAAACCACTGGTGCGAGGGTAGAATTGGAAGGTTAAACTCATTCCATTCAAAATCAGCGTCTGAATATAATAAATTGACGTTAAGGGTTGACTCTGCGGCAGTTGTCATGAAAGTATATGGCTTCATTGCGTCGGCAGTTAGTAGGTTGGAACATTGGATAGTTGTGAGTTTTGACGCAATGTAAGTACCAAAGATACCTAGAGATAGCAACAAATTAAACCAATTGGCAAGTTTTATAGCGAAATAGTACAAAAAGTTTAATAAAATGGCTATTTATGGTAGATGAGAAAGGAATCAGGTTGAAGTATATGGGCCTTAAATGAGTATATATTTGAAATTCATAATTGATTTGAAGGATAAAATTAATTGATTTTGGTATCAATAAAAACACTGACGTTTATATGTTAGCGTTCAATAGACTGACGTTTACCAGTGCTCCATTAGCTGTATCGTTCGTCTCAAACTTCCCATTGTTGATTTCTAAGAGAGATTGCACAAGGGTGAGTCCTAGACCCGAACCTTTGTGCTTGGAATTGTTTGTATTTCCAAACCCAGGGCCAGAATCAAGAATTGAAAGGGTGACAAATAGTGTTTGGGTATTTGAAGTAAGTGTTATTGAGCCCCCTGCTGGTGAGAATTTTATGGCGTTCTGAAGTAGATTTCTAATAATGATTTTAAAATGATTTTCATCAATAATACATTCTAGTGCTGGGTCAATTTCATTGACAATGGATAGCTCATTTAATTCAATATTTGTTTCAAGCAATTCTAAACACTCTTCTACAATTTCAAGCAAGTTACATTGTACTGGCTTTCGTTTAAAAGATTTTTGTTGGCTATTAGACCAATATAGAAGGTTATCGAGTGTTAGTAAAAGTGTGTTTAGCCGAACCATTTTTGAATGAAGTGAACTTCTGATTTCTTCTGCGGTTAATTCTGGATTGTTGACAACCCTTTTTATGTTTGTGTAAGCGGCCAAAACAGGACTACGTAAATCGTGTCCAATGACACCAAAAAGAGTATTTTGGGTTGAAGTTAATTGGAGTAGTGTAGATGTTTGTTTTCGATTTTTTCTTATTTGAATACCAATGATAATGAGTGAAATTACTAATATCACAATTGATAAAATGAGCCCAGAAAATTCTTTAAATTTTTGGGCTTGAAATTGTTCAGATTCATACTTTTTTAACTCGATTTCTTTTTGAAACTCTTTCAATTTTAAATCACTAGCTACTTGTCCTTGAAGTAAAATAAGGTTAAAGCCAGCAAATAAGCTATTCAGACTGTCTTTAATAGGAATGAGTTTTTTATAAATTTCAACACTCTCTCTTAATTCATTTTTATGCTCTAAAATTAATAACTGATTGATTAGAAAATCGTACCGATGAGTGATAGATAATGTAGGATGTTTTAATAAGATATTTTTGGCCAATAAATTGTAGTAATTGGCTTCGTTAAATTGCTTTCTTTTAATATAATATGTCGCAAAATTATTATAATATGTAAGGCTATCTGTTTTTCCTGGAAGTAAATGAAGTCGTGGCTTGAGTTGAGATGCTATTTGAGAATTTAAAGAAGGATAATTGAGTGACTCCCGCATCATATCGCTGATATAATAGGCATAGACCATGTCACTAAGTTCTTTATTGTTATGAAACTTAGACAGGTTTTCGAAGCATTTTTTTGCATTTACAATGTCTTTTTTATAGATAAAATACCCAAAATATACAATTTGATAATTAATAGATTCAGGTGGTAGTGGGTTGCTTTTTAGGTGTTTATCAAAAAATGAGTAGTAACTAGAATCTTGTTTATAGGTGTAATATATGTCCTTAAACAGATAAATAGTTTTATATAAACTTTTTTTTGATTTTGATATTTCAGAAAATCGAATGTTTTCGTATAATTGTTTTACTAATTGTCCTTGATTTACCGTACTGGTACTACTTCCTAGGAAAATATCAGAGTAAATTGTTAGCTTTTTATAGTTTATTTCTTCAATAAACGCGTAGTCTTTTCTCCTTTTTGCCCAATACAAAGACTTGTTGAACATTTCTAAGGCTTTATTCCAATTGTATTGTGTATGGCCTCTATAATATTGACCGTATTGGAAGTAAATTTCGGCGTTGAAAATCGCTATATTTTTTTTCTTTGAAAATGAACTAATTCTGTTAAGATAAATCAAAACACTATCGTGCTGACTGTCGTAATAAAGTTTAGTTATTTTTGTTAATGAGCTGCGTATATAGGTGGTGTCTTTAGAATAGTTACTTACGGGTTTATTTCTTGCAGATTGTGAATGTGAGAAGTTGTAGTAAATCAACAATATAAACATTAATAAATAAGCTCGTGTGGACATGTGATTAAGAAGCTTATGGATAGTGATACTCAAAAGCATGGTTTTAAGTATCACTATCATATTGTCAAGTTTTAGAAATTAGGATCTACATTCAAGTATTCAGCCAAACGACCTCGGTAACTTACACCCAGAGCAAATTTTTGATTGCCAATCCATAAATGTCGGCTATCAAAAGAAGAAATATGCATACAATTATAAATATAAGATTTATGAAGGCGAACAAGCTTGGTGTGTTGTAGCTGCTTTTCTACTTCCGAAATGTTACTGTTGATAAGGCTACGTTCTCCAAACTTCAAATAAATCATACTGTAAATCCCATCGGCCTCAATGTATAAAATTTCGTCAAGTTTATACTGTTGATTTTTGTGTCCTGCTTTAAAGTAAATAGTATTTTCGTCTATCTTCTCAACTACTTCCTGTATAGCCCTGCGTATTGCTCTGCCAATACGCGTGACGGTAAAGGGTTTTTCAACAAAATCCACCACATCGTCGAGGTCAAAACACTCGGCAGCATAACCTGGATGGGAAGTGACCACAATGGTGGGTGGCAGCTCCAGCGACTTGAGGAGCTCTATTCCGCTAAGCTTAGGCATCTCCATGTCCAAGAAAAGTAAGTCGTATTCGTTTTCAAGGAGTTCTGCGTAGCCTTGGGTGGAGTCATTAATAATTTTGATGGTGAGAAAAACTGGTAATTTTTCTAGGATACTTTGAAGATGCTCTGCTTGTTCTGGGTCGTCGTCAATGATTAGTGCGGCTAAATTTTTCATAAAGTTTTCTGCTTTAAATGCTTCGAGAAGGGTAAGTTCAAGATAGGACTATCACTTTGGGACAAAGTAACATGTTTTTTTGAATAAAAATAGAGATGCTCTTCGTTCATTTTTTCTGGAAAATAGGATATACGCTATGTGCTTATTGGTGGAATAATTCATGTTTTAGACATTACATTATATAAAATAGCCATTTCAATTTATATTTTTATGATTATTAGTTCTTTTGATTTCGCATAAAATTATACGATTTGGAGGGGATAATGAGATTATTTTTGGGACATAGTATTGATTTAGCTCATTAAAACTTTTTAACAAGTGACTTTCGATAAAAAAAGTGCATCAAAGCCGTTAATTACCAATGGTATGTTTCTGTTGACAGCCATTTTAAGTAGATTTCTAGGGTGAATATCTCATTAATTACCCCATTTATGATACATTTGTTTGTTATGTATCTATGAAAAAAGGCTTGTGCATAAAATGGCATAATTATTGATATGAGTGATTTTGATGAAATTTATCCTTCTTTACAATTGATGCTATATAAGCTTGTATTCATACCTATAAATAGCCATTTTATGTAATAATAGGTGATTTACTGGTGCAAAAAATGAATACTTGGTAAGTTTATTGATAGGTTAATCATCTTCTTATTTGGTATATTTCTCTTTGTTGAAGTATATAGCCATTTCATTTGGTTAAGTCGCCATTTGGTTTAAAGTCACAGTTACTTCTTTTATTCTTGGTGTCATTTTAGTACGCTTTTGGGTGTGCAGTTTATTATGTAACTGCGCAATTATTATTGCCAAGTTCAAGCTATTTACCTCTTTTCCTTATTTAGTCCTAGGGTCAACAACCTTAAAACAGTATCGTATATGAAAGCATTTTATTACCCCTTGCTCTTGAAAAAAAGACAATTGAGGTTGCCAAAAAACCTCCACTGTGCGTGCATTTTTTTATTTTTCTGTTGTTCGCTTTTTGGTGGGCACAACGTAAGGGCTCAATTTGGCTCTGATCTAGGCACTGAGGCGATATCCACCCTTGCATGGGATGATATATCTTCTAGCTACCTAACTAATACAACGACGGCGAGCATTGGCCTGACAACTGATGGTCGGGTTTATACCTGGGGAGCGAACCTGTATTTTACCATTCATGCCAAACGGTGGGGGTACACTGGAGACCTTAGACATGCCTATCAGGCAACTCCCTACAAGGTATCAGTTCCTGGTAATGAGGTGGTAAAAAAAGTGAGGGCTCTTTTTTTTGTAGGGGGTACCTACGAAGGGGTCAATACTTTTTTTTGCCTGACTGCTACGGGTAAATTGTGTGCTTGGGGGATCAATACAGGCCTTTTGGGTACAGTTCCAGGGTGGGCTGTCGGGCTTCCCCCAAATGGTTCTGATACAACCACTGCCAGGAGAGAGCCTATTCCATTGACAATTTTAGGAGAAAGTGAGTTTGTGGACTTTGATACGCCTAGAAACTCCACTTACTGGGTATCAGTTGGAGCATCTGGAAAAGCTTATCATATTGGTACAGGCGGCACATCAAGCACCACAACGTTTGACGAAATCCCTAAACCTGCTGGCGTTGATGCCAGTTTTAAATATATAAGAGTGTGGGTTGGAAAAATAAATACTGCATTTCCAATGGTGTATTTGAAAGGGAATGATGGGAAGGTCTATTACACAGGAGGAATGTTAAATGTATATGTATCAGGTGTACCATCAATTTTTAGACAAACATCGACAGGTGTGACGCCTAATGAAGCAAATGGAAAAGTGGCCTTAATTACCCCTCGCGAAATCCCCTTCCCTGCGGGCGAAGATATTGTTGATTTTAAAGTAACTGAGCCTGGTCCTTATGGTACTTCTTTTGCGATTGCTGCCAGCGGGAAAGCTTATGCTACGGGGATTTGGCGAATGACTAAGCGGTATAATGATCCTCAATTTGCAACACCTGGTGCATACCCCACCAATTACGTCATTGCCCCGTTGAAAACAGAACCTTTGGCTGCAGATCAATATTTAGCTGCTGGTAGTGGCGACACTTTGTTTTACCTCAATCGGTTTGTTGAGATGGCCATGCCCCCAGGGGCTTCGAAGATAGTTGATATTATGTGGGGGCGCGAGTTTAATTCCGACTATACTACGGGAACGCTTGTGGTTGGCGATAATGGAAAAGTGTATTGGACAGGTAAAAATGATGGTATGGTACGGAATACCATTTATTCGGGTAATTTCCTGTCGTTAGTCAATTACCAGGGAGAACGAGAGGTTAGGGCGATAGGTGAGTTTAATGATGCTTGCAATGGTGTGGAAAATGCCAATTCGAATACACGTTATTCGTGGCAATACGAGGCATTGAATTATTCAAAGGCAAAAAAACTGATTAAAACATCGGGGGGAGACGGTTCAAACACAGAACAGTTTTTTATTATATCTCAGTCGGGGCGAGGGTATGCTGTTGGAGCGATGGGGCCTAATACGGGTACTGGGAAATTAAATTTTGGTACTAACCAGCTTGCTTACTTCTCCCTATATCCTGTTCCGATTGCCAACGAACTGCTACTTAGCTGTAACACCAGCCCTGGTACGGGCGGCCCACTAGGTGAGCCAGTATCAACGCCAGGAGTTGGCGCAATTGATTGTTCAAAAACAAAGCTTTATCCTGCTCCCGTTCAGGGGACGCCTTCAGAGTTGTCGTTGCTAGTAACGATTAATGTAACGACCGTTGGAGATTTCTCTCCAATCACTATTAGTGGCTCGGGCATGAGTTTAGTGAGCGGTTTTGATAAAGTAACTGCCACCACCACGGGTGTTCAAACCTTCCACATTCCGATAAAATACGATGGCAGCACGTTGACCAATAATTTTCAATTTACAATTGGTTCAGCAGGGAGTTGCTCGGCAGATTTGACTAACAAGCCTTCCAACGAAATTACCAAAGTGTGGAGTTTGAACAATTGTACGGCAATCACGCCAGGAGTACTTTCAAAATAAGTCAGATGTTAGGGAACTCACCGTTGATAAATCCCAAAATCTATACAAAATGAATACATCATATTACCCCTTACTTTTGAATCAAAGGCAGACTAGGTTGTCAGAACTTCGCTGTGCGTACATTTTTTTGTTGTTTTGTTGCTCGCTTCTTGCTGGGCACAACGTAATGGCTCAATTTGGTGCTGAACTGGGTAAACAGGCAGTATCTTCTCTGGCATGGGAGGATATATCATCTTTCTTGGCTACTGATGAAAAACTCGCGTCTATTGGTTTGACCACCGACGGGCGTGTATATACCTGGGGAGGAAACGAGTTTCATACCATTCATGCCAAACGAAATGGTTTAACTGGTGCCCTGGGAAGCTCTTATCAGGTAACTCCTTATCAAGTGTCTATTCCTGGTAATGAGAAAGTTACGAAGGTGAGGGTGCTATTTTTTCAGGGAGGTACTTACAATAATGCAAATACCTTTTTTTGCCTGACAGCAACGGGTAAACTTTGTGCGTGGGGAATTAACTCGGGGCTTTTGGGAACCATTTCAGGGTGGGCTGTTGGGCTCCCCCCAAATTATTCTGATACAACTCGGACAAGGAGAGAGCCTATTCCACTGACGATTTTAGGGGAAAGTGAGTTCGTGGACTTTGATACACCTAGAAACTCCACATTCTGGGTGTCGATTGGGGTATCAGGAAAAGCTTATCACATTGGGACTGGAGGCACATCAAACACCACAACGTTTGCTGAAATCCCTAAACCTACAGGAACCGATGCCAGTTTTAAATACACAAGGGTGTGGGTGGGTAAGACGAACCAAGCATATCCAATAATTTACCTCAAGGGAAGCGACGGTAAAATCTATTACACTGGCGGGATGACAAATGTGTATGCGGTAGGTGTTCCGTCACTTTTTGCCTTCCCAACACCTCCAACGCTAACTACCAATGAATCTCAAGCGAAAGTGGCTTTAATTAACCCTCGCGAAGTTCCCTTCCCTGCGGGCGAAGATATTATTGATATTAAAGTGAGTAGAGTAGATATTTATTCGACTGTTTTTGCGATTGCCGCCAGTGGGAAAGCCTATGCGACAGGTGTGTGGCGAAAATCTAGCCGTTACAATGATGCTGCTTATACTAAACCAGGCGTATATCCCTCAAACTACGTCCTTGCTCCGCTGCAAACAGTACCCTCCGCGGCAGATGAATTCAAGCGTGCTTTAACAGGCGATACTTTATGTTACTTGAATCGGTTCGTGGAGATGGCTATGCCTCCAGGAGTTTCGAAGGTGGTTGACATTATGCAGGGGCGGGAGTTTTCAAGTGATTATGAGACGGCGACGCTTGTGGTTGGGGACAATGGAAAAGTATATTGGACTGGTAAAAATGATGGTAGAGAAGCGAATACCATTTATTCGGGTAATTACTTGTCGTTAGTGAATGCCGTGGGGGAACGACCCGTAGGACAGGTAGGAGAGTTTATAGATGACTGTAAATCTGTGGCCAATGCCAATTCGATTTCACGGTATTCGTGGACGTACGAGGCCGCGAGTTATTCAGGGGCGAAAAAACTGATTAAGTCTGGTGCTGCACTCGAACAGTTTTTTATTATATCTCAGTCGGGTCGAGGCTATGCGGTTGGAGAAATGGCAGCCAATACAGGTGCTGGAAAAATAGGTTACGGTAATAATGGGCAAAACGGGTACTTTTCTCCCTACCCTGTTCCTATTACCAACGAACTGCTACTAAGCTGTAACACTAGCCCAGGTACGGGGGGGCCGTTGGGAGACCCTGTTTCTAACCCAGCGGCAGGAGTGATAGATTGCTCAAAAACCCAGCTTTATCCAGCTCCAGTGCAGGGAACACCGTCTCAGTTATCGCTACTGGTAACTGTCAATGTAACAACAGCGGGAGATTTTTCACCGCTTTCGGTGAGCGGGTCGGGGATAACCTTAGTAAGCGGTTTTGAGAAAGTAACGGCTGTTTCGACGGGAATTCAAACCTTCCACATTCCGATAAAATACGACGGAAGTACCTTGACCAATAATTTTCAATTTACGATTGGACAGGCGGGTAGCTGTTCGGCTGATTTGACAAAAACACCAACGAAAGCGATTACCGACATTTGGACGCTGGAATGTGTGTCATCGGTAGGCCCTATGCTCAAGAAATAAACTATGTGTCCTTTTTACAATATTTGAAACCTGTTATCATAGTTTGTATAGATAACTTAATGATAAGTTTTTGAAATGGCGCAGTTATTGACAAGCCGATTTATTTCGATTATTACCTTATTTTACCATTTGTTGTATATAATCGAACATATGTATAATTATAAATCCATATTATCACATAAAATGGATTTATATAGTGCTAACAGTCAATTCTTGGTAAGTTTATTGATGTTAAAACGGGCTTCCCTTAGGTATATTCGTTTTAATGAGGGTTCTCGCCATTACATTGCTTTAAATCGCCACTTCGTTTGGTTTTACTGTTACTTCTACGAGCGTTGGTGTCATTTTAGTAGTGAATGAGACTAAATAGTTTATTGTTTTTCGTGAGTTTACAGGAGCAACTCAACTGTAACAAGTTAAACTCTCAAAATAAAAAAACAAAGTTCACGTATTTCTCCTTTCCTTATTCAGTTTGAGGTAGGCGATATTCATAAAAAACTATAGAACATGAAAGCATTTTATTACTCCTTGCTCTTGAAAAAACTTTTGGTGAGGATGCCCAATGGCACAAGTTCACGATTTTACATCATCTATTTTTTGCTGAGTTTAATTTGTGTCGGGCAGACGGCTAAGGCACAATTTGGGTCTGATTTGGGGGCACCAGCTGTTTCTACACTAGCGTGGGACCATGTTTCGTCAGTAGGAGATGAATCCTCATCAGCTGGATCGATTGGACTTACTACTGATGGAAAGATGTACCTTTGGGGAACTAACATTTGTTATACAATTCATGCACAGCAAACGGGTTCTGGGAACTTTGCCGTCGCAGTTTTTCAAACTACGCCATATTACCTGCCTAGCCCTTCTGGTGAAACAATTGTAAAAGTTCGCTTAATGACAAATAAAGCAATTGGGTTTTACGTCCCAACTTATTTTGCATTATCACAGAGCGGTAAATTGTATGCTTGGGGAATTAATAACGGATTGGTAGGTACCGTAAGTAATTGGCCTAACGTCAATAATGCATTACCAGCAACCTCAGACACAACAAAAGCCATTCGTAGTCCAAGGCAGCTAACTATTTTAGGTGAGTCAAGTTTCGTTGAATTTGATGCTTCCCCGATAAATGAGTGTTGGGTTGCAATTGGTGCATCTGGTAAAGCGTATCACATTGGTAGTACGGGTGATGCTGGTAGTTCATCATTGGGGAGAACCACTACATTTGGTACGATACCAAACCCAGCAGGCGTAGGGGCTGGGTTTAAATATGTGAAAGTTTGGGTTTCAAAAACTGTAGGATTTCCTTTAATTTACTTGAAAGGAAACGATGGAAATATATATTACACTGGACCAATGGGAGTTACCTATTATTCAGGTGTACCATCCGCATATGTGGGAACACCCTATACAAATGCTGAACTTCGCGGACAGGTACAAACCATTACTCCGCGCTTAGTTCCATTTCCTGCTGGCGAGGATATTAATGATATATACGCTCAATCATACAGTGGTCAAACATACATTAGCACATATGCAGTATCAGCAAGCGGAAAAGCATATCTTGCTGGAGGGTGGCGTTTTTTTAAAGGACCTTATGCAACAAACTGGACAACATACGTAGTTGCTCCGTTGAAAAGTGAACCTACTACAGCAACAGGGTTAGATGTAGTTATTGCCAATGCCAGTGATTCTGTATATATATTGAAGAGTTTTAGAGAAGTCGCTATGCCACCTGGGGCATCAAAAGTACTCCATTTTGAAGGATTTGCCCCTATTAATGGGGATAGAATGTTAGTGTCAATTATTGTTGGCGATAACAACAAAGTCTATTGGAGTGGATATTACAACAATAATCAGGGATATATTGATACACATGTTGCTAATTATCTTGAACCAAACCGTAGTAGTGCCCCCCCTTCGGACTGGAGTTATACCTGTGGTTTCAATTATAGATTTGCCGCGAACGACTACTACAAATGGAATTTTGAAGCAATTAACTACCGTGGAGCAGTTAGAGTCCAAATTACTAATTTAAGGTCTGTATACTTCACGCAGCAGCTATTTATCCTGTCAAAAACAAAACGTGGATATTTTGTTGGGCCATTGTTCCCAAATACTGGAACTGGTAGAACAGCTTATCTCAATACACCATACATTTCTCCCTTTCCTGTTCCGATTGCCAACGAACTGCTACTTAGCTGCAACACTAGCCCAGGTTCAGGCGGCCCACTAGGTGAGCCAGAATCAACGCCAGGGGTGGGAGTGATAGATTGTTCAAAAACAAAACTCTATCCTGCTCCCGTGCAGGGGACTCCGTCTCAATTATCCTTGTTAGTCACGATAAACGTAACAACGATAGGAGATTTCTCACCCATTACCATCAATGGCTCGGGCATGAGTTTAGTAAGTGGTTTTGACAAAGTAACAGCCACTACTACAGGTGTACAAACGTTCCACATTCCTATTAAGTACGATGGAACTACGCTGACGAATGCCTTACAATTTACGATTGGACAAGCGGGTAGCTGTGCGGCTGATTTGACAAAAACACCAACGAAAGCGATTACGGATATTTGGACATTGGAATGTGTACCATCAGCAGGCCCTTCACTTAAAAAATAAACTATGTGCCCTTTTTACAATACCCCTCTATGAACAAGAAAATAAATTCATTGAACAGAGCCGTAGGTCTATTTCTCGTCATACTACTGACGGTGGTTGGGCAGGTATTTTCCCAAACACCTTCAGTAAATATCACGACCTATCAGCCTACGATTGTGCCGCAAGGGGCAACCTTTGAATGGCACAGTGACTTGCCCGTCAGCGCTGCTAACCTGATGACTCCTGCACAAGCACAAAGTGCTGCCCCAGGAGTATATTATGCGGTTTACAATTTGGGAGGAAATCCAGTATGCTATAGTCAACCAACGGCGCTTAAAGTAGCGACGAATGTTTGTCCTGCTACTACCGTTGAATTAAAAGCTTCGGTGGATAGTACGGGTAAACCAAGTGGTTCGGTTGTTACCTTTCACACCGACCCCGTGGTGACGGATGCCAACCGAATTACGAATACGCTGATAACGACTACTTCAACGGCGGTTGTGTATTTTGTCGCCTATCGAGATACCGCAGGTTGTTATACCACTTCCAATTCAGCCATTGTAGTCATTGCCACAAGTTGTAGTGTACCTTGTTTAGCAGGTACAGCCTCACCAGTGCTGAGTAGTTCAACAAAAAGTAACGTATGTCCTGCTCCGTTAGCAGATTTGAGCGCAATTTTAGCCTCAAACTTGCCCGCGAGTACAACCTTGACGTGGCATAGTTCTAAGGTAGCTACGACTGCCAACAAGTTGAGCAGCGTGTCAGGAGTAGGAGCGGGGAAATATTACGCTGCTTTTTTTGATGCCACCAATAACTGTTACAGTCCCACCGATTCAGTAACAGTAACCATTAACGCATGTAGCTGTCCTGCGGGTACAACAGCGCCTATCATTACGGCAACTTCGCTGCAAAATTCTTGTCCTGCCGTCACGGTTTCGTTGGCATCTCTAACAAATACGGGGACAAAACCTTCGGGTACAACGCTTGTTTGGAGTACGAATAAAGTACCTACATCGTCGGCGGATACGTTGACCAGTTTGACCGTTAGTACAAGTAGTAAGTTTTATGCCATGTATTATCACAAAGTAGCCAATTGCTTTAGCCCAGCGGACTCAGTTGCGGTACAAATCAATGATTGTGAGTCACCCATTCCACCGTTGCCACCTGTTCCCACAGCTTGTGATTACAATACTGCACCAGCCAACGTGACGTTGACGGTGTCAAACGAACCTGTGGGTTATTTGAAAACGTACTTGTTGGTGGACATGGCCAATGGGCAAATTGTTAAAATCAACCCAGCAGCCCCAAGTTTCACGGGGGTAAATGCGGGAAATTATTATGTTGTTGGCGCTTATTACGCTGACACATTGAGAGACGCATCGGTTGGCAAGCGAATCACGGAGGTATATAGTACCAGTGGCTGTTTGAAATATTCCACTCCGCTTGCGTTTCGAGTATGCGGTGCGTGCGATTATACGACAGCACCTGTTACCATCACTTTCAACGCGACTCCTAGCTCAACGGCAGGCGTAACTACTTCGTATGTGTTGATTGATGAAAAAACAAACAAAATCAAAGCAATTAGCCCAACGGCATCTTTTGCGGCAGTTGATACGGGCTATTATGCCGTAGTAGCCGTTTACAGAACAAAACCCATTAATTTTGTTGTGGGAGATGTACTTTATGAAAAAGTGACGGTTTTGGATAGTTGCTATGAAGTATCAAACTCAGTGCATTACCGCGTTTGTTCAAATACTAACTTGCCACCTATTGCAGTCAATGATATTTTTAATACGGTTCAGGACAAACCAGTTTCGGGAAGCGTTTTGACCAACGACCGTGACCCAGAAGGTGGGCCGTTGACAGTTACCACAACTCCAGTAACGCCACCTTCAAAAGGTACAGTTGTTTTAAATGCTAACGGGACTTTTGTTTATACACCAAACCCAGGGGTGACGGGACAGGATGTTTTTTGTTACGAAATCTCGGATAATGCAGGATTGAAGTCAACAGCATGTGTGACAATTAATATTTTACCTGCACCAACTGTTGAAAATAACAAGCCAATTGCGGCTGATGATGCTACTGAAACCTACTTAAATACAGTGGTAGTGATTAAGGTAAAAGCCAACGACGTTGATCCTGATCCAACAGGAACACCAAATGGGACATTGGGAAATCCAACTAAATTGACAAACCCAACAAACGGTACGGTGGTGTTGAATCCTGATGGCACTTTTGCTTATACACCATCCACAGGTTTTATTGGAAAAGATACTTTTACGTACAGTATTTGTGATAATGGAACACCAAGTTTGTGTGATACTGCAACCGTAACTATTACGGTATTACCAACGCCATTGGCAGGAAATAAACCGCCTGTTGCTGTGGATGACGCAAATGTGACTTTGTTGAATACGCCAGTAAATGGAACGGTAGCAACCAACGATTTTGACCCAGATAACAACACGCCATTAACGTTTACGAGGGTCAACGCACCTACAAACGGAACCGTAGTGTTTAATACTGATGGATCCTATACTTATACACCGACGACTGGTTTTGTTGGTAGTGATGTTTTTACTTACAAAATATGTGACAGTGGTGTTCCAGTGAAGTGCGATACAGCTACGGTTACTTTGACGGTACTACCACTTCCTGTAGCGAAACTTGTTTTGAGGGTTTTATTACAAGGGGCATTGTACGGGACAAGCGACGGATTGATGCGGGATGATTTAAGAAGATTGAATCTACTGCCATTAAAAGAGCCATACACGGCCCTAAATGACTCACTTGGCGCATTGAGTACCCGTTTTAAACATTCAAAAGGGGGAGGTGAATTGACCACTGCTGCGGTGTTCAACGCGAACGTCGGAACTGGTAACGCCATTGTGGATTGGGTATTTGTAGAATTACGATCAAAATCAGATTCTACCGTAGTACTTCAAACGGCTTCTGGATTGGTTCAAAGAGATGGAGATGTGGTTTCACCTACGGATGGCTTATCTGCCCTTATGTTTACTGGTTTAACAAGCACTTCATATTTTGTTTCGGTTAAACATCGAAATCACCTTGGGGTAATGACCAGTAAAGCCATTCCGATGACTACAGTTGGGACGTTAGTGGACTTTACAGTGATGGATAGTTCCAATGTTTGGAATCGTCCAAACATCTTGACTCTAAACTACGATGGTGTTGAAATGAACACAACTGTATTGCCAGGTAAAAAAGCACTGTGGGCTGGAAATGCAGTATCTGACTTCAGATTAAAATATGACGGAGCCAATACGGATTTGACAAAACCGCTAAACGAAATTTTGGTAGAGTTTTCGGCTGCCTCCTACAACTTTAACAATGGCATTGGTTATAAACAGGGAGATATTAACATGGACGGTAAGGTAAAATATGCGGGTGCTAATAATGACATTATTTACATCCAAAATAACCTACTGTTATATCGTCTGAACAGTGGTTTGCTGTACAACTTCAATAACATGTTTGAACAAATCCCTTAAACCTTACCCTACAAACTATTATGGAACGATTGATAAAATATCTTTTAATCTTGTTCGGGGGGCTTTTCGTGAGCGTTCAAGCAATGGCTCAGAAAGTAGAATGTACTATTCGGTTCAACTCAACTACGAGTGAATACGAAGTATATGGGCGTCCTGATTTCTCTGCTTCAACATTTAATGTTGGAGGGGGAACGCAAATAACGGTAGTGTTACCAAAAAGTATTGCAGATGCAAAATTGGTAATTACCTCAGTGAATGGGGGGGTGTGGGCGGACAATTCAACTGTTTATGCTCCAACAGCTGCCCCTAATTCTGATTTTCACGGAGTATCTACAACGGGTGCTCCGATGGCTTGGACCAATGGACAAGAGACAATGTTGTTTAAGTTTTCGTTGGCAGGAAATTGCGTGGCAGGTGTGAGATTGTTTGAAAACACTTCTGATCCACAGTCGGATGCGCCAGGGATGCTTTTTGGTGATTACAATAACTACATTGGCAATGCCCTAAATTTTGCAGATGTTTACAAAAGCAATTACAATAATACAGGAACGACTTGTAGTGTTAATTTACCGCCGATTGCGACGAATGACATAGGCGAGACGCCACAGGATAAGCCATTTGTGGGGAATGTGTTGACCAACGATGATGACCCAGAAGGTGGGCCATTGACAGTGACGACCACGCCAGTGACGCCACCGACGAAAGGGACGGTGAGTTTGAATCCAGACGGAACATTTACCTACACCCCAAATCCAGGGGTGACGGGTCAAGATGGCTTCTGTTATGAGTTGAAGGACAATGCAGGTTTGAAAGATACGGCATGTGTGGTGATCAACATCATTCCAACGCCAACGCCAGGCAACGACAAGCCAATCGCGGTAGATGACAATACGCAGACGGAAGTGGGCACTCCAGTGACAATCAATGCGAAAGCCAACGACATTGACCCCGACGGGAATGCGACGTTGGGTAATCCAGTGAAGTTGACAGACCCGACGAACGGAACGGTGAGTCAGAATGCGGACGGTACGTTTGTTTACACGCCAAATGCGAACTTTACTGGAACGGACAAATTCACGTACCGCATTTGTGACACTGGCAATCCAAGTTTGTGTGACACGGCGACGGTGACGATCAATGTCGTACCAGTGATAGCAGGCAACAACCCACCAGTTGCGGTTGACGATGCGAATGTGACGACGCGAAACACGGCAGTGTCGGGTACGGTAGCGTCCAACGACAGCGACGTGGATAACACGGCGGCGCAGTTGACCTACACGAGAGTGACAAATCCGACGAATGGGACGGTGGTACAGAATGCAAACGGAAGTTACACCTATACCCCGAACACGAACTATGTAGGCAGCGATAGCTACACCTACAAGGTGTGTGACCCCAGCGGAGCGTGTGACACGGCGACGGTAGTGATAGCGATTTTGCCACCAGCGAATCAGCCGCCGATTGCGACGAATGACATAGGCGAAACGCCACAGGATAAGCCATTTGTGGGGAATGTGTTGACCAACGATGATGATCCAGAGGGTGGGCCATTGACAGTGACGACCACGCCAGTGACGCCACCGACGAAAGGGACGGTGAGTTTGAACCCAGATGGGACATTTACCTACACCCCAAATCCAGGGGTGACGGGTCAAGATGGCTTCTGTTATGAATTGAAGGACAATGCAGGGTTGAAAGATACGGCATGTGTGGTGATTAACATCATTCCAACGCCAACGCCAGGCAACGACAAGCCAATCGCGGTAGATGACAATACGCAGACGGAAGTGGGGACCCCAGTGACAATCAATGCGAAAGCCAACGACATTGACCCCGACGGGAATGCGACGTTGGGTAATCCAGTGAAGTTGACAGACCCGACGAACGGAACTGTGAGTCAGAATGTGGACGGTACGTTTGTTTACACGCCGAATGCGAACTTTACGGGTACGGACAAATTCACGTACCGCATTTGTGACACTGGCAATCCAAGTTTGTGTGACACGGCGACGGTGACAATCAATGTGGTACCAGTGATAGCAGGCAACAACCCACCAGTTGCGGTTGATGATGCCAATGTGACGACGCGAAACACGGCAGTGTCGGGTACGGTAGTGTCCAACGACAGCGACGTGGATAACACGGCGGCGCAGTTGACCTACGCCAAAGTGACAAATCCGACGAATGGGACGGTTGTACAGAATGCAAACGGAAGTTACACCTATACCCCGAACACGAACTATGTAGGCAGCGATAGCTACACCTACAAGGTATGTGACCCGAGCGGGGCGTGTGACACGGCGACGGTCGTGATAGCGATTTTGCCACCAGCGAATCAGCCGCCGATTGCGACGAATGACATAGGCGAAACGCCACAGGATAAGCCATTTGTGGGGAATGTGTTGACCAACGATGATGATCCAGAGGGTGGACCATTGACAGTGACGACCACGCCAGTGACGCCACCGACGAAAGGGACAGTGAGTTTGAATCCAGACGGAACATTTACCTACACCCCAAATCCAGGGGTGACGGGTCAAGATGGCTTCTGTTATGAATTGAAGGACAATGCAGGGTTGAAAGATACGGCATGTGTGGTGATTAACATCATTCCAACGCCAACGCCAGGTAACGACAAGCCAATCGCGGTAGATGACAATACGCAGACGGAAGTGGGGACCCCAGTGACGATTAATGCGAAAGCCAACGACATTGACCCTGACGGGAATGCGACGTTGGGTAATCCAGTGAAGTTGACAGACCCGACGAACGGAACTGTGAGTCAGAATGCGGACGGTACGTTTGTTTACACGCCGAATGCGAACTTTACGGGAACGGACAAATTCACGTACCGCATTTGTGACACTGGCAATCCAAGTTTGTGTGACACGGCGACGGTGACGATCAATGTAGTACCAGTAATAGCAGGGAACAACCCACCAGTTGCGGTTGATGATGCAAACGTAACGACACGAAACACGGCAGTGTCGGGTACAGTAGCTGCCAACGACAGTGACGTGGACAACACGGCGGCGCAGTTGACGTATGCCAAAGTGACAAATCCGACGAACGGGACGGTTGTACAGAATGCAAACGGCACTTATACCTATACCCCTAACACGAACTATGTAGGCAGCGACAGCTACACTTACAAGGTATGTGACCCGAGTGGTGCGTGTGACACGGCGACGGTAGTGATAGCGATCTTGCCACCAGCGAATCAGCCACCAATAGGTATAAACGACATCGCTATCACACCTCAGGATAGCCCAGTAAGTGGAAATGTGTTGAATAATGATACAGATCCCGAAGGTGGTCCATTGACAGTGACAACAACACCAGTGACGCCACCGACGAAGGGAACGGTTGTGTTGAACTCAGACGGAACATTTACCTACACACCAAATCCAGGGGTAACGGGGCAAGATGGATTCTGTTACGAATTGAAGGACAATGCGGGCTTGAAAGACACGGCTTGTGTGGTGATTAACATCATTCCTAATCCTAAGCCTACCAATGACAAGCCTGTAGCAATTGATGATAATACGCAAACCTATCAAAATACTGCGGTTGTCATACCTGTTAAGTTCAATGACACAGATCCAGACGCAGCAGGAACGCCAAATGGTACGTTAGGTACGCCAGTGAAGTTGACAAATCCAACTCATGGCACGGTTGTTGCGAATGTAGATGGTACATTTACTTACACGCCAACGACAGGATTTGTTGGGTCAGATAGCTTTACGTATCAGATTTGTGATAACGGAACGCCAAGCTTGTGCGATACTGCAACGGTAACAATCAATGTTCTTGCGCCGCCACCAGCAGGCAACAGACCTCCTGTGGTTGTTGATGATGCCATCATTACTTCGGTGAATACACCTAAGAGCGGAGATGTTTCTAAAAACGACTATGACCCGGATGCTGGCCAGACGTTGACTTTCAGCAAACAGACAAACCCAAGTCATGGAACAGTTGTCTTTAATGCGGATGGAACATATACATACACGCCAACGGCAGGTTATGTTGGTTCGGATATATTCACGTATAAAGTATGTGACAGTGGAAGCCCACAACTTTGTACGCTAGGGACGGTGATTATCGCTGTTCTTCCTCAAGCCAATAAAGTTTGTTTGCAAGCCAAAGTGTATTTGCAAGGTGCATTGTTTGGGGTATTGTTACCAGATACCTTGATGCGTGATGATTTACGAGTGAAAGGTTATTTGCCAACTACAAGTCCATACCCAGCAATGGGTATGACGGGCTTGACAACGGCCAATACCAGTACTTTGGCAGTGCTTGGGGCAAGTAGCCCATCTGGTAAAGATGCCATTGTTGACTGGGTATTCGTAGAATTACGCAGTAAGACAAGCCCAACTACCGTAGTGGATAGCCGTTCTGCGCTATTGCAACGTGATGGGGACATCGTCGATGTGGACGGAGTAAGTACAATAACATTCAACTCGGCTTCGCCTGATAGTTATTATGTAGTTGTGAAACATCGTAACCACTTAGGGGTCATGAGTAAGACACCTGTGGATATGACAAGCACTTGTGGTGTTATTGACTTCCGCAAAACAACGACGCCAACTTATAATTTGGACGAGACAAACGTTGTCAATAAAGCACAAGTAGATGTTGTCCAAGGGGTTGCCTTGTGGGCTGGTAATTCACTCTTCGATAGTCAGGTGATTTATCAAGGAACGGATAATGATGTAAACGTTATCTACCAGCAAGTGATTAACTACGTAGGCAACGTCTTTGTAAGCAAGTTTTATACGCTGAAAGGCTACTATACTGGAGATATTAATCTCAACGGAGATACCATCTTCCAAGGTACAGGAAATGATGTGGAATACACTTATCAAAACATCATCAAGAACCATCCTGGTAATACTTTAGGACAGAAGTTCTTCATCATTAAAGAGCAAATTCCCTAACCAACAATAGAGTGGAAGCCTACCAAGGCTTCCACTTCAAACTCGATACGAAAGAAGAAGCAAAAACCAATTTTAAACCTTAAAAATTTATGAAAAGAGCTCTCTGTCTCGTTTTTGGGCTTGTTTTGGGAATGATTAACGCCTTGAATGCCCAGCAATCCTCAAACACCGTTAACTACCAAGTGACGTTTAATTCGACCACACAAACGTACACTGCGTGGGTTGTTCCGAATTATGCTGTTCCCAATGCAAACAACGCAACGTCTAATGAAATTGGGGCTACGGCTCAGTTTACGATTGTTGTTCCTAAAGCATTTGTGATTCAAAACATTACCGATGTCAGGGGTACGTGGGAAAAAGCTCCTGACAAACTTGGTCAAGGCCAGGTCATTAACGGTGTTACCCAAACCTATGCCTCAACAATTCCAAACAATGTTGCCTATTATGTCATTGGCAAAACAACAGATGAAACAAACTACGGCGCTTTTGCCAATGGTACACCTGTTGCCTTATTTACCTTCAAAAGTTCAACCTGTTTTGGCCCTGTGCGTGTTCTTCCTCCAGGGGATCCATTTATTTCTGCCGCCAATACAACGTATAGTTTGAACGTCGCCAATAGTTTCTATTCTCGTTCAGGGCAACCTGCGGGAGGAAATGTTGATCCAAGAGAACAGTTCTCAAACGTGACAGGTGGTCCAGCCTTGTGTAGTAGTCCTTATATCTATGCGTATGATGATGATAACATTACGAATCAAAATACGGCGGTTTCGGGGAATGTACTTACCAATGATGATTTAGCTACGGGGACAGGCCCATTGACGGTGACAACTACACCAGTACAGGCACCTGCTAATGGAACAGTTGTGTTGAACGCCAATGGAACTTATACATACACGCCCACCAATGGATTCACTGGAAATGATCGTTTTGTTTATCGCGTTTGTGATAGTGGCAATCCAGCTATCTGTGACGAAGCAACCGTAACTATCTCAGTACGGCCTACAAATCCGTCTGGAAACAACCCTCCTGTGGCTATTGGTGATAAATTTGCAACGACCCAGGATCAACCTGTTTCTGGCAACGTGATTTTAAATGACAAAGACCCAGATGCAGGCCAAACAATCACAGCCTCGGTAATTCAGCAACCAACAAATGGTACATTGACTTTTAACCCAAATGGAACATTTACTTACACACCAACGACAGGTTTTACGGGTGATGATTTCTTCTTGTATCGAGTGTGTGACAATGGAACGCCAGTTTTGTGCGATACTGCAAGGGTTGATTTGAATGTTTATCCTGCCAATGCGGGTGCGATTCCGCCTACTGCTAACGACGATTTGTTCTTTAGAGCTCCAACTGGTACAGCTACTGGAAATATCATTGCCAACGATAAAGATAACTCAAACACGGGGCTTGATATAACCACAACGCCTGTTTCTGGTCCAAGTAACGGTACTGTTGTGATTAACTCAGATGGTACATTTACTTACACGCCAAACGCAGGTTATACAGGTGGTGATAGCTTTAGATATCAAGTGTGTGACCGACAGAACCCAAAACAATGTGCGATAGCAACCGTATTTATCTTAGCAAGAGCTGTTCCTACAGGAAGTGCAGATTTGAAGGTAACGAAGGTAGCTGATAAAAAAACAGCGGTAGTTGGGGACGAAACTACGTACACAGTCGTAGTTAAGAACCTTGGAACTGACCCTGCAACGAATGTTGCCCTAAAAGATAGCTTGATGGCTGGAATGCAATTTGTAAGCGCTACTGTAAACAAAGGAACATATTCAAACCCTCTTTGGACGATTCCTAACCTAGCAGCGGGCGATAGTGCCGTGTTGACACTAAAAGCAAAACTATTGGGTGAAGGTGTTTGGTTTAATACCGCAAAAATTATTTCATCTGATCAAAATGATCCTGTATCAGATAACAACGAAGCCAGCGCTTGTACCACTGTACCTGTAAAATTGTGTACGGGTGAAAAAGTGGAAGTAACTGTCCCTGCGACTTATACAAACGTACAATGGTTCAAAAATGGTGGAACTACAGCGGTAGCAACGGGCAACGTGGTGCTACTAACAGAGATTGGTACTTACACTTATACCGCAACCAACGGCGCTTGTCCAGCGGGAGGGTGTTGCCCAGTGATTATCGAAGCAGGGGTAAATTGCTGTCCAGTGCAGCTATGCGTACCTGTAGCGGTGAAAAAACGTAAAAAATAACAACAGTAACAAGGGGCTGTAAAACGCCCCTTGCTATCCTAACCAAGTTAAATAGGATGAAAATGAGATTTTTAAAAAAGGGAGCTGCTTTATTATCACTACTTGTAAGTGGTATGGGAGCATTTGCACAAAGTGCATCACCGCTAGGTGTTCACTACATGGTGGACTATGATGCAACACAGCAAACTTATACGGCTTGGGTGGTGCCACAATACAGCACCCCGAATCGCTATAATTCAGATTCGGAAGAAAAAGGGGCGACGGCGCAGGTGACTATTAAAGTACCCAAAGGCTTTAAGCTAACAAATTTAGAAGATATTCGTGGAAATTGGGACAAAACCCCTGGGCGGATTGGTAGCGAAACGCCGTTGCTAAAAGCGGGTGCCAACGAACAATTTGCCTATTATATTATTGGTAAACAAGCAGTCGAAACCAATTATGGCGTTTTCAAAGAAGGAGAACCTGTGGCACTTTTTCGTTTTAAAGGCACGGGTACAAAACCAGAAGATGTAACGGTTTTAGATACCAATGACCCGTTTGTTGAGATAGCCAATAAATCAATGTCGTTGAATGTAGGTAATAGTTTTTATTCACGTTCTGGCCAACAACCTAGCGTATCGGTTCGCCCGCTTGAACAGTTTTCACAACCTATTACCTTGCCTAAAGTACTAGCACAACTAGCTAAGAAGCTTCAAGCAAATATGGGGAGTATGTCCAATGAGCTGGAAGAGGCGGCGGGTTTAATCACTTATCCTAATCCTGCGATAAATGACGTGAATGTGAAATACTTTTCGAAAAGTGACGGCGGTAAAGTTCACATTGAATTAATTGACCCGTTGGGTATTGTGAGGTACGAAGCGTATGAAACTGCAAAGCAGGGAATAAATACATTGAAGATTAATGTAGAAAAACTTTCTTCGGGTTCTTATTTAATCAGAACCGATAAAGATAATAAGATAATCACCAAGAAATTCACTAAGGGGTAAGGGTATAAAAGGAAGAAGACGAATGGTTTTCGTCTTCTTCTTAATCAATGGATAGGGCTGTCTTTTTAGATAGTCCTATTTTTTTATTATTTCAACAGTAAAACCTTCCCCGTTTGTTGCCAATTTTCATTGAAGAAATCTGTGGCATTGATTAAATATGTATAAACTTGACTTGTAGCAGATGTACCATCAGGGAGGATACCATTCCAAGTATTCGTTGGGGTGTCGGCGGTAAAAATTTCAACTCCAGTTCGGTCAAATAACTGTAAACGAAAGGTCTGAATCAAATAGGTCGTGATAACCCAAGAATCATTGACGTTGTCGTTGTTCGGAGAAAAGGCATCGGGAACATAAATTGCTGGGAGGTCAATGAGTTCATACAGCGATGAATATAATTCTGTCGTCACTGGTTGTCCATTCACTTGTATCGTTGTGGTTGCTGTAACGCGGTAAGTATCATTGGGTTGGGCTTGTTGTGTGAGCGTAAATCGTTCCGAATTTATCCAATTAGAAACATCGATGGGAGGGGCATCAATTTTACTGACTTTGTACTGAATTACTATTGACTGATTTGGAAAAGGGGAATTCCATTGCAATGTTCGGCCTCTGCCTTTCAAATGAATGGTACATGTGCTACTGGATGGTTCCGACATCTGTCCACAGGAATTTTCAGTTGTTACATAGTAGCAGTAACTACCCGCCGAAGGGTCAACGGTAATGTCACTAAATTGCGGGGAAGAAGTAGTCGCAATTTCTTCAAAGGTAGCAGAAGAAAAAGAAGCACGAAAAATATGATACCTTTCATCGGGTCGTGCGTCCAATATCTTGACTGTTGCAAGTGAACCCTCTACTGTTGCTATGACCGATTTTTTGGGTTGAGGGGAACTACACTGAGCAGCTAGGTGTATTGGGAATAAAATGAAGATACAATAGCAAATAAAACGCATTTATTGTGTAATTTATCATGAGTTAAAAATACGTCTTTTTGACGTAAATAAATACTAAAAGCAACATTGAAATGAAACAAAGAATTACAATTTTTTGGTTTTTATTGTGTGTAGTGATTGGTCAATTAAAAAGCCAAACTTCTACAAATACCATTCGTTATCAAATTACATACGAAACGGTTAAGCAGTTATATACCGTTTGGATAATTCCAGGTTATAATACGCCAAATACGTTTAATGCAGACACCGCCGAACGGGGGCCAACGGCCCAAGTGACGTTGCGCGTACCAAAATCATTTTTGATCACTGAGGTCATTGGAGTGAAGGGCGAATGGGACAAGACACCGTTGCGTTTGGGACCCAATGAACCCAACCAATCTTTCTTTAATTCATTAAGCGATGCCTATCGCTACTACGTCATTGGGAAATCTGCCACCGAAACCGTCTATGGGCGTTTTACAAAAGACAAAGCGGTTGCCCTTTTTCAGTTCAAGGGGAATGGATGCTTTGGCGCCATATCGGTTTTGGATGAGTCGGACGAATTTGTGAAATTGGCAGAAAAGTATGCCTTAAATGTGCGGCCTAGTTTTTATTCTCGCTCTGGCCAGCGAAATTTTGTGAATGCGGTGCCATTGGAACAATTTGCCGACCCGCTCGATCCGCCAGCGTATTGCTGTGGCTCAGGGGTAACATTTAACGCTGCGATTACCATCAATACCAATCAAAACTCATTTTGCCCTGAGGCCACCGCCTCCCTTTCCCTCAAAGGGATGAGCGGAGTTTCTAACCAAGCCGTTCGCTTTCGTTTGACCACCACCGAGCCTTTGACGGAAGAGGAAGCCTACGCCTCATCGGGTACGTTGCTTGGGGTGGTGCCTAACAGCGCGCTGACCTCCAATAAAACAGAAGCCGTTTTAACGAACATTGTACTGCCCAAAAACGCGGGAAGGTACTTTATCGTTGCCACCCTCGACGGCGTGAGTGGTGCTTGCCGCCCGTATTCATCGGCCCGTTTTACTATTGTCTCTCTTGCCAGTGCGGCCATTGGTTCGGATAAAACAGGGGCTATTTGTTTGGGTGAAAGTGTGCTGCTGACGGCTCAACCCGCTGGACAGACCAAATACGAGTGGCTAAAAGACGGCCAATCGGTTGGTGTAACTTCGACAAATACCTACCGAGTAACCTCGGCGGGAGAGTATAAAGTGCGGGTTACGAACGAACTTGGGTGTAATTTGGGTGCCTCCAATGCGGCTACTTTTACGACGATTGTGGTCAACAAACCAACCATCAAGCAAGTAGGGGAGCGGTTGGTTTCAAGCTCAAAAACGGGCAATCAGTGGTTTTACAATAATGCGGCCGTACCGAATGCCACCGACACGGTTTATTTGGCGACCAAACAAGGCGTATATACATTACAGGTTACCTTGGGAAATTGTAAAAGTGAATTATCGGAGCCTATACTTTTTGCGATAACCTCGGTAGAAAAGCCCGAAACAACGGCAACGATTGGCCTCTATCCCAATCCCACCTCAGGCGTATTTTACGTTCCCTACGCAGACAATAACCCTTATGCCGTTGTGTGTTATGATTTGACGGGCAAAAAAATAAAATTACCAGCTGAACCCATGACGGACAAAATAAAAGCCGATGCAACCCAACTTCCCCGTGGCACTTACCTCATCCGACTAGAAAGTGATAAGAAAGTAGAAGGGAGCTGGGTTTTGAAGAAGGAGTAGGTGGAAGCATCGCATTCGCATTTTGTTCAATCTCGAATGTATTTTGGTTTTTTCTCGCTTGGCCTTCGGTTATCGCGAAGGCTTTGTTATGAGTCCTGGTTTTTATATTTCTGTGATGAGTTTTTCAACTATTTCTTTTGTCATTGTCTTATTCTTTTGTTTAAATTGGTCAATATATAACCAAGTGAATTTTTTTGTTGATTTCCATACATTTTTTAAAGGCTGGCTTTTATTACTAGCAGTCAGTTTTCCTTCTTTTAATACCGAACCATCTTGGGTAAGCTTATAACTTACAACTATGTCTTGTTCTTGCGGGAAAATTGCTTCTAATTCGTTAACAGTGTATGCAATAATAAATATAATCGAATTGCCTCGATGAGTGTAAACAAAACTGCTCGGAATTTTTTCGACTTTCAATTCTATTTTACGCCCTTGAAGTTTATCTTGAACACTCAAACTGTCGGAATATTGTAAAAAATATTCTTCGAAGGATTGTCCAACTATAGTAGGATTTACTTCGCATTTTATTGTGTTGTTCCACTGCCAGTATAAAATTGCTGGGACAAATTGTGATTTTACTTTTGTTGATTTAATCGTTCCATTTGTATTTTCAAGCCCTGTTAAGTCAATAGTTATGTTATCCCTAGTTTGGCTTATTTGTTTATACTGAAACTTTGGGTCCACAAAACCAGTAAATCTTTTCGTTCCTATACAACTTGTAATAAATAAAATCGTAAAAATTGATAAAATAATTTGTTTCATCTGTGTTGCCTTTTTAAACTGGTACTAATGGTTTGCAGCTACAAGAAGTTGGCGATTTCGAAGCACAAAACTGTCTGCCAGCACTGAACTTGATACGAAGCACAAAGCTTCATTTAACCACTGAACCGCCAAATTTCTTGTAGGTGCTGTTAGCGGTAGTTATTCTTCCGTCAGTTCGTCTTTCGTCTTCGCTACTTGCTGAATGTCGCCCGTCTCGTGTTGCCATAAATAAATTTCTTCTCTTAGTTTTTTGTTGTCGGTGTCAAGTGGTAATAAAATCAGATTGTCGCCCGAACCATTAGATGCAATTGCAATTCCGTTGTCTGGGAAATTGTTCCAAGTCCTTGCTTGTTGGGTTTCTAAAACAATGTGATTGCAAGTCCTGCTCATTCTTTTGTTGTCGGACTTGTCAAAAAACGGAAACAGTTGCCAATCATCGTCCTCTGTAATTAGTTCTCCACCGTTTTCTTTTGTCATTTTAGACTTGAAGTTGTCGGGAAATACAAGTCCAAGCTCTTGCTCCGTTTCAATGATATATTTTATGTCTACTGGAAATGGCATCGTTATTCTGTTATGATTTCAAATTTGTCTGTATTTTCAATTCTTTCAAGTTCAGTTCCAAATGGAAGGTCTAAATAAGGAATTATTGCTCTGTCATAATTTGCAATTGTATTCACATTATAAATCATTGTGTTGTTTGGGTCGTCAACATATTCTTGGTCTTCTGTTCCTGAAAAAAAACGCCAACCGCTATCCATTTTTTCGTCTGGCTCTTCACGATACATATAACCAACTCTCAGTCCGTCTACAGTTATTTTGTCAGTCGCAAAACAACCTCCCATTTGTGGAACTAAGTCAACAAACTCGTCTGCTTTTATTTTGAAGTTTTTTGTCGTCATACTTTGTGTCTGTGGTCGTCTGTTATAATTATCGCTAACGTTTCGGGGCTTTGCGTTCGGGCGGGCAATCGAAGCACAAAAGCTGAATTTATTACTAAAGTTTAATTGAAAAACTGCTGTTGAATTTTGCACGTCAGCCCGCCTGACGCAAAACCCTTGTTACCTGCTGGGCTTTTCATCATCCTGCTATTTTTCTCATTAATGTTTCCAATGGTCCATTTTTAAATTTCCTGCTCCAAAAAATACTGAATATAATACTAATAATATAAAACAAAATTGAATACAAAAATATATAAATTGAAGCTGTTGGTTTTTCGTCTTCAAGTAAGCCAGTATAATGTTTGCCTGTCAAGTAAGCCATAATAATCATTCCAATGGTCAAATGAATAACATAATGCGATAGTGTCATTTGTCCTGTTTTTTGAAAGGCTAAAACGAGTTTGTTATTTGAAAATTTTTCTCCGATTACCATACAAATAGTGATTACCATGAATGCAAAAGCTATTGTTACCAATACGAAAGGTAAATAAGGCGGAAAATATTCTGCCATAATGTAATCGCTCCAAAAAGGATTGAAAATATGTTGTCGAACCATAAAGCGTAATACTTGAATGATTATAAAAACCACAAGTCCAATTAGGAAAATGTTACGTTTGTTGAGTTTATCTTGCCAGTTGAGTCGCCCAAGCCACATACCCACTAAAAAATAAGAAAACCAAGGAAACATTGAGTTCCAACCATTGTAAAAAGTGTTTCTCAAAAATCCGATTGGTGTCCAAAAGTCTTTGTATTTAAAATTGATAAAGTTCCAACTTGTGTCAATTGGAATTACCAAAAGTAATAGGTGAAAAATAATTATTGCTGTTAACGCACCCAATAGATAATAGCGTTTTGGCACAAATAGTAGAAAAGCAGCCAAGTGCATATAGCCACCATAAAAATGCAAAATGTCGCCCGACCACCAATTGTAAAGCAACAATCCCATTGCAAATAAGAACCAAGAACGTTTTAGAATTTTTGATTTTAAAGTTGCCTTTTCTTCTTTGCTGTAATTGTTTTTGTTTGTCATCAATGAAACACCCATTCCAGCACAAATGATAAAAATAGCAGTTGAATTCCCTGTAAAAATATTTAGAAAGTGTCCAACGAAATCAACTGGTGCCATTGTTGCACCAAAACTGAAATTAAAATTTACAATAAACATTCCAAAAATTGCGTATGCTCTTGCTATGTCAAAACCTATTATTCGTTGTTGCATTTTCTTTTTGTCTGTTATTGTCAGCGAGTACGGTCTGTTAGCCTTGCAGGTAACGAGTGGATAGACGTCACTCCATCGTTTTCAAACGCGTATAAGTATTTGTTGTCGGTTATTGTGGCGTCTATTTTTCATTTGTAGGTGTAGCCGTCACCTCAGGTTTTACCCTTTTTCAGCAGTGTTTCAACGTTGAGTGCTTTGTGGATGAGAGGCTTCACAAATGATATGCCAATTAACAAAACTTTAATTCAAAACGCCAACTTTCTAACGAATTTATTATTCGGTGAACGTGGTTGGCAGGAGAGGGGGAAAAATTTGGGGTTTACCTGAGTGCAAATAAGGATAGGCTAGAAGCCTGTAAATAAACATCATGAGTGGTGTTTGCGCTATCGGCGGGTGTTGGTGCTGCCATGGCGAGGGCAATTTAGCTGCTGGCGTTCTTATTCATCCTTATGTGTTATTCCTTTTTGAAATGCACTGAGTAGGTCGAAGGCATACTCAATAGTTATATCTAGTTTTCTTGCCCATTCTTTAGCAATGACTGATTTAGTAGCATTTTCCAAGTTGGTTTCTAACACTTTCAATATCCTTGTTGATATAGCTTCGGACTTTTGCAGGTACAATTTAGAATTTCTACCCAATACTTCCGCTGCAATCAGCAGTTGATCGAATGGCTCTTTGTTTAGCGTGTCGTAATGTTTTTCTACAATTTCATCCCATTTCAAGTCGTAGTAGTGTTGAATTATTTTTAAAATATCCGAGAGGTCATTTTCGCGTTCTTCTGGACGGTCGCTCCACGCTATCAATTTTAAAATTACCATGCCAGGCAGTGGAGGTATGTTGGCGATTTTCTCCTCTATATTTACAGTGATGGCTTCATCCATTACTTCTCGGAAGCCCAATACATGCAAATCGGTGTATCGACTACTGAAATTAACCGTGTATTTTTCTTCTATTTCGCCAAATGGCAATAAATCGATGGCAACCTTAAAAGTTGTGGAGTAAAAAGTCCAAGGAGCAGCTACTTTCTTGAATCCTTTTGCTTCTAATGCGGTACTGATTTGTTCATATTCCGTAATGCTTGAAATCATAACAGCAAAGTCAATACCCTTGGTGCCTCTGCTTGGCTTTATTCCTGCTTTCAGCAGTTCTAAAGCAATAGCACTTACACCTATTAAGTAGTAGGGGACGTTTAACTTCTGCATTACTTCATCAATACAATCAAATGATTCTTTGAAGTAGGGTATAGCTAATTCTTTATAAGTTTGACTCGATGTACTCATGGTAAATTTTTTCGGCTGTTTCTTTATTTCGTTTACCCCCTTCTAATATCAAATCAGCATACACTAATAGTTTTGGAGCTGTTCTTTCTATTGTGTTCTTCCAGAACATTTCTAATACCTCTACTTCCCCATTTTTATCGGGCATTAACTTGTAGTTTCTAATCAAATCCATTCGATTTTCTGTAGTATAAATCAAAAACTTTTCAGGACGTAAATGATTAGTAAGTATATCTCCTGCTGGCTCACCACCCCATACTGTTTTGTGGTTATCTAATGCCAATTCATTCCAATCCCCTCTAAGTGTATATTTCTCCTTTACCAACTTAGGCCGCAATACTGTGGCGTATTCTGTTATCCACCTATCCAGCAGCGCTTTTCTGTTTTCCCACACATAGTTTTTTTTGTTCAAGGGAATAAGATAACCAGTCTCTTTCAGCCCATTTATTACTTGTGGTATATTGCCCAAAGCTACATTTGTCAAATAAGCCAATTCTCGTTGTGGAAGGTGGATAGCATCTTTGTATTGCAACAGGTAAAACAGCACTTTCAACCCAGTTTTGGTAAAAGCTCTATTTCCTTTTCCTTTTTCTACATCTAAAGTTTTTTGGGTATCAATAAATAGAAATAGGCTGTCTTTTTTCAAGAAAATATTTCCATTAGCTTCTATGTAGGGGATTTTTTTATTTCTTAGCTCTTCTTTTACTTTTGGGAAAAGATGGTAGGCAACAAGTAAAAAATTATCATATCGATGAAAATACTCATCGACTTGTTGCAGTTGATGAATTCTTACTTCCCGTTTTACTTCTACGGTAAACCTATATTTCTGCCCATTAAAATCTATTTCCAAACCGCCATCCAATGTTTTTTTTGGCTGAAAATACGCTTGAATACCAGTGGTTTGATACAATGCCTCCAATGCCCTATAAACAATCTCTTGTTCCATTTTAATTTATTTTTGTTCACAAATATAAAATGTTCACGGAACGTGAACAAATAAAAAATGTGAACATGTGCATTATAAGTACAACTTCGGGGATTTTTAGCTTTCACCAACCGTTTTTCTACGGGAAAGCACTTTGTGGACATTAGGCGTTCAATATTTTCCGCCAATTAGCTCAAGGGCAATTCAAAACGCCAACTTTCTAACGAATTTATTATTCGGTGAACGTGGTTCGCAGGATAGAGGTAAAAATTTGGGGTTCACTTGAGTGCAAATAAGGATAGGCTAGAAGCCAGTAGATAAACATGATGAGTGGTGCTTGCGCTATCGGAATTTACTTTTGGCGTAATTGTTAAAATTCACCGTAACTGTAAACATAAAGGCAGTATAAAGGAGTAGGATAAGGGCTTAAAAAGCAGAAAACCACCGCGTTATAGTGCGGTGGTCTCATTCTCAAAAGCTTATCGTGGAGAAGATGGGATATAGTGCAAAACGCTATGCAACAGGTTAGAAGCCAATTAATTATGTTTTTGTCGCAGTTGTCGCAGCTATTTTGTCGCAATTGTTGTCGCAGTTTCATACATTTTAACCATTTTTTCCAGCAGTTCGATTTGTCTTTTTAACCCTTCTTTTTCAGCCTCACAGCCTTTTAACCGTTCGCTCAAAACTTCTAATTCATTACTTGTGTTTGTAGTTGTGCCACCTTTGTTGTCTTTTTGATAAGACTGTATTATTTTTTCCCCCACAGCGTTTACTATCCCTTCCTGCCTCACGTTACCGTACTGATTATCAGAGAAAAACGACGAAAGAGAAACGCCGTAAGCCCGTGACACGCGCCTTAAAAATTCCGTGTCTAAATCTTCGCTCCCAATTTTTTTGTACAGGTTGCTGGTGGATATTTCGACGCGCCGCGCTGCTTCTTCGATGGTGTGGCCTGCACGGTCAAAAACTTTTTTTACTCTTCTTCCTAGGTGTATGGATTCCATGCTTTATAAAATGTTGAGAAATATTTTTATCAAATTTTGATAAATTGATAATTACTTTTTAATATTGCATTGTCAATTTAATAAAAAGCAATTATCAAAAACAAACAAAACTTACTAAACGGCAAAATCATGTTAAAGCAACTTCAAAGAGTTTACAAGGCTAACGAGTGTTTGGACTTGCAAGACGTTCAAAATGCCATGAAATCAGTCTTTGACCTCATTAATGAGTTTGGGCCAAAGTATAAGCTACTGATTCGTTTGGCGTCATTAGAACGCAGAAAGCAGAAACTAATTTTAATCTCAACCAAATAACCAAAATCAATATGGCAACATTAAAACAAGTGTACAAAAACGACCTTTCGGCCAATCAGAAAAAACAACTTTTGGAAGGGCTGGCTAGGCGCTATGAATGTGATTTGCAAACGGCACGTCGGGTAATTGATACCTCTAAACTTAAATCCGTGGAAGAAGATATAAAATACTTGTACCAGTACCACGGCATTAATTTAAGCGTAGAAAGTGGCTTTTACTTGGATTTGACGCGTTTGGCTAAAATCAAAGAATCGGGCTTACAAATGGATTTTTTTGCCAAAATAGGTTTATCAAAATGAGCATAGAAAACATTTACGGCGAAAAACTTAGACAGTTAGAGGCCGAAAACATTTCTTTAAAAAAACGTATCAAAGCGGTTGAATCAGTGATTTTTCAATCAAATAATAAGGATACAGTTTTTTCAATAATCCATAAAATCAAATTAGCCCTATTAAAAAAATGAGCTTTACCACCGAACAACTGTATAAGGCTAAAGCCGTGGATATTGCGGACTTTTTGGCCGAAAGGGGGATTCTTCCAGCGTATCAGACAGGCGGCGAACTGGTTTATTTGTCACCCTTAAAAGAAGAACATACCCCTTCGTTTTTTGTAAACACTAGCAAGAATGGTTTTAACGACTTTTCTACGGGTAACAACGGCGATGTAATAACCTTGTGCCAATTGCTTGATAAAACAGACTTTGTAAGGGCTATGCAAACACTTCTAAGGTTTAAGGGCGGAACTTCACCAATAGCTTTTGAGCGTGTACACAAAGAAAGCAGCGACCCAAAAAAGGTAGTAGTTCAAAAAATTTTGCCCCTGTATTCTCAAAATTTGAGAAATTATTTTTTGAACGAGAGAATGATAAAAGAATCAGTCGCTAAACAGTACTTATCAGAAATCACCTATGAAAACGAAAAGGGGATATTTTATGCTGGTTGCTGGAAAAACGACGCGGGGGGCTACGAACTACGAAACCGTAAGTTTAAAGGTGCAATTGGCCGAAAAGCCCCGACCACTTTTATACAGAATGACAACATCGACACCATAAGCATTTTTGAAGGGTATTTGGACTTTCTAAGTTGGCTTACCCTGCGTGGTACAAAAGCAATGTACACCACCGACGTAGTAGTACTTAACTCGCTTTCAATGCTTACGCTCACCTACGCACAAACATTGTCAGGGCATTATCAAAAAATCGTCCTATTCCTAGACAATGACCAATCGGGCAAAGACGCAGCACAAAAACTTACGCAATGGTTGCCAAATTTCCCGATTGAGAACATGGCGCCGAAACTCTACCCCAACCACAAAGATTTAAACGAGTACCTATGCCAAAAGCACAAAGTAAACGCGAACGGATAGAACAACGCCTACGGCAAAGGTTTGAATTTCGGTACAATACCATTTTGGCTAAAATCGAATACAAGGACAAAAAGACGGGTATAAAACGGTGGATTGATGACTACGAAATCAATTCAATAGTCCGATGGTTAGATTCAGAGCATAGGGAAGACTATTCCCCCGCCAAACTGACCCAAACCCTTAAATCAAGTTTTACCACCAAATACCACCCTATCAAAGAATACTTTCTTGACCTTGAAAAGAAAGAGGCCACCACGGCGGGGACATGGGCTATTGACCAGTTAGCGGCCACCGTTACCGTAAACAATCCCGAAACGTTCAAACTCGCTTTGACAAAGTGGTTGGTGGCAAGTGTTCGACAAGCGTTTGTGGACGAAATAAAACAAGAAAATCCAAAAGAAAACGATTGCCAAAACCAAACCTGTATCGTTCTTACAGGTTCGCAAGGGGCATTTAAAACAACGTGGATTAACAATTTATGTCCTCCCGACCTGTACAGTTATTTGTACGTGGGAACGCTAAACCTAAACCCCGAAGCTCGTGACACGCTCATTTATTTGGCCGAAAAATTCATTATCAATTTAGACGACCAACTAAGGACAATGATTAAGAAAGACAACGAACGTATGAAAAACTTAATCACGCATCCAAAGATAAGTGTACGCCGACCTCATGCCCTGTTTTCGGACGAAATGCAACGGCTTGCAAATTTTATCGGGTCTATCAATGGTTCTGATTTTTTGGCCGACGACGAGAACCGCCGCTACCCGCCATTTGAGGTTAAAGCGATTGACATAGAGACGACCAAAACCATTGATATTAATTTGGTTTGGTTGCAAGCCTATCAACTTTTTAGGGCGGGGTATCGCCACTACTGGACGAAAGACGAACTAAAAGAGCATTTTGGAACGATGGCAGAATTTAGGAACAATAGTGTAGAACTCGAATTAATAATGACCTATTACGACATTCCCGCTAATCCCGAATATGCCAACCGATTTTTGAAAGTATCCGATATACTTTCTTACCTGCAAAATTTCACCCGTGAGCGGCTATCAAAAGGCGAAATATCAAAAGCCCTAAAAATCTTAAACGCTCAAATCGTGACCCGTCGTAAGGATGGTATGCCGTTAAAAGTCTATGCTTTACGCGAACGTACTACCGTCGAAATTGAAGAAGAAAGAAGCAAGTTTTAAACCTCAAAATTTTACAAAAATGACAGCACAACAATTTGCACATAAAGTAGAAGGCATAGCCAATAATTTCACTAATGCCAAAACTACCAAAGAACAATTTAAACACGCTATCCAAGACCTTTTACATGAAGTAGTGTATAACGATGAAGAACTTAAAAAGCACTACTATCAAATGTATGAAAATGAGGCGAAAGCGTGGGAATATCAAACCTTAGTCAGTCATTAATTTGTCATTCAATCAGTAAACTTTTTTAATCCTTTAAATCAAATACAAATGAAAAATGTAACAATCATTTCAGGCGGTCAGGGTTCGGGTAAAACAACCGTAGCCCATAAAATCGCAAGCGGAAAAAAAAGTATTTGAAAGCGACGATTCCCTAAAAATAGCCGTTGCCTCTATGCCTTTGGATACCGAGGTTATAATTATTCAAATGGATTTTGCAGGGGATATTTTACACGCGATTAAAGCCGATGCTCTATTGATAAGAAGGCCATACGCAGAAAAGTTAATCCCCGTAAAAGTTCCCGATTTAATCATTACTACCTGTATTTCAATTGATTTTATCAAGCAAATACAAAGTGCCGAAATTGTAGAATTAACTCAAACCATTAAATAACTACCACAATGCAACAAATTCAAATTAAAGGACGCGTAGGAAAAGACGCTGTGATTAAATCCACAAACGGAAAAGATATAACCCTTTTTAGTGTGTGTGTAGATAGTTCTTACATAAATAATAACGGCGAAAAAGTGGAAAAATCCACATGGTATTCATGCCTTTACAAACGTTCGGGCGTGGCCGCTCACATTAAGAAGGGGGATTTAATTTTCGTACAGGGCGAACTATCCGCACAAATCTACGTGAACGACCGCCGCGAACCCTCGTTAGACTTATCTATAAGTGTGTCAAGGATTGAATTTTTAGGCTCAAAATCTAAAGACAATGAAAGCTAAAGGCAACTACGAAAACAATCCTTTAGGGCTTTCTCCTTCGTTTCTTGCGATTTGTGAAGCCATTGGTAAAGCGTTTGTAACAGCGCACCAAAAGAACCAACAGGCACAACGAGAAAGCCAAATCGTAGATACCGACTACGAGGAAGTTAAACCGAATCTTTTACCTCAAAATACCCTGAAAGATGAAATGTAAAATGATTAGACTAATAGTAATTACCACAAAAAGGCATTTTTACAACGGTGGAAAACTTCAAGTTAAAAAGGGTACTAAATGCGTTTATAGTGGTGCTAATGATAGGCAGGGAAATTTGATTGTATTAGTTATGTCAAGGAAAGGGGTATTTTACCCCAATAGACATTTACCCAAAAGTTTGTTTTATTAACTTTTTTCAACTTAAATAAATCATACCACAATGATAACTTTAACATTCACAGAAACAGTATTTTGGTGTTTAACACTTATAAGCCTTCCGTGTTCTTTTTTCTTTGCAGTAAAATTTTCTTACGCTCTTAGTGACATAGATAAGTTAAAAAGGAGGTTAGAAACAGTTAGTGATTATGCAGAAGAACTTTCGGAAAGGCTTTATAAAATTACCGAAAAAGAAAAAGAAGATTAATAAAAAAGCCCCTCACTACTGAGGGGCTTTTTTTATAGTGAGTGTAAAACCCAACGTTCGCCGCACATGGTTACTTTAAATGAAATTAGTTTTTCTTTTGGGGAGTTAGGACAATAAACCACTACTTCCCATAACTTTAAATCGTATTCTTTGCGCTTAACTTCTACCACCTTTGCACCTTTATAAAAGTCTTTGAGTCCCTTCTTTATCGCTAGTGGCTGTTTGCCCAAATTACAGATATTTATACTTTCCCCGTCCCCCTTACAAGATAAATCACATAAAAACGGCAAACGGTCGTAACGCTCGCTTTGTATGTCCTGTATTAGTATTTCACCAACACATTGAGCCGACGTACACCCGATTTCATATTGAGCAAAGGCCGATAAATTCACAAGTAAGAAAAACACAAAAAAAATAGTTCTCATAGTTTACTTCCTTTAATTTGATAAGTGTTTTCTACCCCGCCCGATACGACCCCAAAACGCATATCAATAATTTTATTCTTATAAATACCGTATCCGTTCCCGATGCTGATAGTCCCGTTTGTTTCCTTCACTACGTTAAGTTCTGCCGATACTTGGTAAGTCGTGCCGTTTACGCTTAGGTTGCTTATCGTTATAGCGTCCCCGCGTTCGGCAATTGTCACACTACCCTTTGTTACTCCTACGGTTCGGTTATTCAAAATAAACGTTTGTATCGAATACGTACCCGCTACTTCACTGGCAGGGCTGGGGGCGGGGTCTTTGGTCGAACATCCCAAAGCAATACAGAATAAGAAAGCGGTAGCAATGGTTTTTAATTGGTTTTTCATGGTTTTATGACTGGTTTGTAGTAAGTGCAATCTTACAAAAAGTTCTAATGTAGTAAAAGGAATACGCCAAAATACTACGGCCATTTACTACGTTTTTGATTAAACGGTACTTTAGGCCGCTAAAAGAAAAGGGGGTGTTTTTCAGCGAGTTATCCCATTTTCGGATATTTTGGCTTATATATATTTACTACATTACTACATATAGTATAAAATATAAGATAATAGAGCTAAAAACGGCTTTTTGTGTAGTAAAAGTGTAGTAAAAGCGTAGTAAATAGGTTTTAGGCATTTACTACATTTTTTGGGGTGTAGTATTGTAGTAAATGTTTTTCGGCAAACTTTTAAAGTTTTGCCATTAAGAGCGGGTCAAATGGTGGTTTTAATACTGGTTTTTGGCGGTTTTTTGGCCTTAAACATATACTTTACCCTCTTAATTCTGCTTTTTGTAATGGTTCTCCCAATACTTCAAATATCTTTCTAATCTCTTTCGGGGTAAAAAACTGTTTTCCCTTACCCCAACCAATGAGCGCAAGGCGTTCCGAGCCTATTCTACATTCAAACTGTTTGGCCGATGTACAGCCGTAGGCCGTAAAAACGTCCGTCTTGTTCCAAATACTTTCCATTAGTTGCGTTTGGCGTCGTTTAGTTTTTTGACATTCTCAAAATTAAATAATTGTCTCGACTTTTGAGAAAACAAAACGACGCAATGGCACTAGGAACGGCTGTATATGATTTAGATTCTTTAAACGCGCTGTATAGTCAGGCACTCACGCAAGATTTAGACCAGCGCGAAAAAAGCCTAAAATTCATTTTGGCCGAATCGCAAACCGTTGCTAAAATCTATGAAGCCGAATTTAATACAAGGGCTACCGAATACGGCCTAGTTATTAAAAAAGCAAGCATAGAAAATACGGTTACTTCGTTGGCCTCTACTATCGGCATAAGTACGGGCAATCCCTACGGTTTTGCTGTGGCTGGGCTTTCTGAACTGTACAAAGCGATTGTAGGAAGTAAAAGAAAAAAAGAACTACAAAACGCTTTGCAGGAAGTACAGGCCATACAAGTAAAAGCGCAAAGTTTGGCCGTATTGTACGAAAATTCCACAAAGCAACTTAACCGTATAAGCTGGCTAAGAATTGTACAAAACCCCGTCGTTTGGATAATCCTTGTTTTAGTCATTATCATTTTAATTTTTATACTCCGATGAGTCTGCAAAAAGGTACGGTAGTCTATGCTAAGTTCGACGGCATTAAAGTCTATCAAGAGCCTAAAAAAGAGGCCGCCGTATGGCAACGTACAGTTACAGGGAAAAAAAAAGCCTACTATGACTGGTTAAAAGGCTCACGTATCGGCACGGCCACGGGTCAAATGGTAAATACCGCTGATGGGGTTTTCGTAGAGGTGACTTGTGAGTTAGTTTGGTGGAGAAAACGGGTAATTGACTGGGTTCGGGAAAACAAAACGGGGTATCTACTTATCCCTGACGATAGTTTTTACTACTTCGTAGGTTTGAGCGACCCACAAGGCGACGCCCCCGTAAACACGCCCGTTTCTGATACTCCAAACACGGGTACAGGTACAGGCAACGCAAATACTGGAAATGGTGGCAACGGTGGTACAAACAATACTAATACTATCCTTTGGGTAGTGGTGGCCGTGTTGGCTTTAGTGGCTGGTTTTGTGGGCTTTCGTAAATTCTCTAAACGTCGTAAATAATGGCACTTAATCCCGACGAATACGAAAACACGGGAGGCGGTGGCACCACTAGCCCGCCCGATACTACCCCAACCCCAACCACCCCCGACGGCCTACCGTCTAACCTCTTTACGTGGATGGGCGAAACGCAGGGGAAAACCGTTACGCTGGCAATGTACAATAAGTACAACAACGCCGTAACCTTAGACCCCGCCACGGGCTTAATTTCGGTTTCGTTTGGCCTCAATGCCACCGCTGAAAAAGAAGAACTTTTAACCCTCTTTGAGCAGGTCATTCAGTGGAACGCTAACAATACCGCTACGGATGTAAGCACCCGAATCGGCAAAATCAGAACAAAGCTAAATAAGGCCGTCCCTACTGACGGCGTTTATGATGCGTGGGAATTGGCATTGTTTTGGTCGTTGGCGGTCAATCCTACGGTATTTCTCCCCGTTGCCCTTACCGATTCGGTACTAGATACCTACGTAATGTTAGCAGTCGAGAAAAACGGGGCAACCCTAGCCACCCGCATACAAACCGACTGGCTACGGCTCCGTAACCCTAACAACCCGCTACCCAATCCACAACCGGGCAGCGATACCAACGACCCGAACCCAACCCCAACGGGAGGCACCACCCCCGTAAATAATAGCAACTTAACCCCGTGGCTGGTGGCCGTGGTGGTAATGATACTTTTACTTTTAGCTGTTCGTTTTCGATGATAACCACACGAAACACCCTCATTTTGTTTGTTACCGCACTGGTACTAATTGCGCTGTTTTTTTGGAGAAAAGCCAATGCAGCCCGAAACCTTACCTTTGCGCTTAACGTCCCGTTTGGGTTTAAAGTCCGTAATGCGGCCTTATACTTTACCCTCCCTATTCGAGTCTTAAACGGCTCCCCCGATTCGCTTAGGATAAGCGGCCTAAACCTCAAAGCCTATTTCAAAAACAACGAATTAGGTACAGTGTATGCCCTGCAAGCGCAAGATATAGCCGCTTTATCCGAAAGCATTTTTAACGCTGATGTTTTTATTCCGCTGGTCAATCTTACGTATGCCATACCCGACATAAATCTAAAAGAAACGAGTATCCCCGTCCGATTCGTGGGGAATGTTCGGGCGTTTGGTATCTCGTTTCCAGTGGACTATACACAAACTTTAAAACTCCCTAAGCTATGATAAACGCCTATGACGCAAACGGTAGATTGATAGCTACCTATGACGACAACGGTACACTTATAAAGGTAAATTCGGATGGAACCAGCAGAACGGCCACCGATACCCCCAAAGTGCCAACTACCAACACGGGCGGCGGTAAGTTTTGGGACGGCGTAAATTTCAACAGCGTTCTGAAAAGCGCGGGGGAACTTCTAAAGGTACTTTTTCCGACTGGCATAACCACGGGGGCAACCGTACAAGATTATACGCCAACTTATCCGTATTTGCCGACCAACCCAACCACGGGTAAAAACGTACAGGGCATAGGCTGGATTATTTTGGCCGTCGTTGCCTTACTCTTTCTTTTTAGCGGCAAAAATCCCTTTAAACGGAAAAGCTAGCTACCCAACCAAGCACAAATTTCTCTAAACTTTCAAATTCAATACAAAAATGGCTAAACTCAAGTACAATGTAGGGTCGTTCGTTGGTCTTTCAGGCACGGGCGTACTTTATTTAGGCGTCACAGACGCGGGGCGTACCTTCCTGTACACCCTAAACGACCACGACGGCAACAGTGGCACGGCTCCGATTCCCGCCTTTATTTCGCGTTCGTCGGTCGTAAATGCGATTCAGGCAGGCGTAGCAGGTACGCAACTTGCGAAGATTGTGGACTATGCCAACCTACTCGAAACAGCCCCTGACGGCCTGATTGATGGTAGTGGTCTTCTTTCTATCACCAACGCCCCCGCCACGGCAGGAACGGCAGGCTATCCGCGCACGTGGGACGGCTCAATCACCATGTTTGCCATCAAAGGTTCAGACGTTACCACTGTACCCACTGATAAAAGCATTGTAACGAGTGCAACGCTTTCGGACTGGATGGCAGGCGTAACAACCGACGCAACGGCCAACACCACCGACACAAACGGCGACGGTATCCCCGACACGCCAACAACAACCAGTACAGGATTTACGGCAAAATTGGCTGATTTTGCGAAAGAAAACCCTTATACTGTTATTGGTTTGGCCATTGCAATCACGATTTTGATTGTATTGCTTTACCAGCAGTATTTCAAGAAAAAAGGCAAACGCCGCCGCTAGTATCACTGAGTAGCAGGGGGGCATTTTTTTTGCCTCCTTGTTATCAAAAATCGATAATCAACTCTTAAAATTTTGTAACAAAATGGCAAAAATGAAGAAACTCCCAAAGCGTCCTAAAGCATCCGCAAGCCTTCAAACATGGGAGAACTACGAAAAGAAGGTAAAGGACGTACAGGCAGAAAACGCCAAAATGGCCGCCGCCGCTAATAAAAAGAAGTCTATCCAAGCGAAGACAAAAGGCGCGAAGGCGGTACGCGGCAAAAAGTAGGTTTTGACATTCACAGGGGTAAAGCCTAAGCGTCTTTACCCCTTTTAACCCTCTACTAAAATGCCTACACCCGTTGAGTACATAAAGCAAAACCAAAAGTACAAGTACTGGACGCTGTACACCGACAAGGATAAACGCGTAGCATCGCACGACGACGACGACGACCCCGCTACGGCCTTTGAACAAATGTACGGTTTCTTAACCGCTGGTAGCTATCGGCTACTTATACGAAAAACTGACCGCGCCGACCGTGGTAGTATGTCACTGAATTTTAAAAAGGATGAAGAAAACTACCCTTCAAACATGGGATTCCAACAGACACAAAACGGCTCAATGTCCCCATTTGAATTAGGCGTAACGCTGGGAAAAATTGAAGCAGAGCAACAACGCCAACGCGCTTTGATGGAGAGACTGGAGAAAATTCTACCATTCATGGAACAATTGGCCGAAAATCAAAAAGTAGTCGCTAAAGCCTTACTAGACCTTAACGACGACGACGACGACAACGACGACAACGCCCTAGATAGAGTTTCCGACTTTATGCCGAAAATTTCAAACATCGTTTCGAGTGTCAGAAGTATGTCAAAATAATCAATCAGTAACCAATAAACCGCTAAAAGAACAATGTCAAAGAAAACCGCCCCCGTTGAATTTATCGAATCTAAAAGCCTCGAACAATCAGTAGAAAACTTTTTAACCGTGGGATATTCCCACATGGAAGAAAAAGAACTGGTTCGATGCCTTGACAGTATGGCCATGTTTGCACAAGCCGCCCCCGACAAATTCAAAAAAGTATTCAGCAAAGAATTTATTGAGAAAGCATCCAACACAAAAGGGCTTAACCCGTTGGCGATTCTCGACCTTGTAAACCTCGTAATGTCTTAACACAATGGAAACCACAAGCGCAAAAAGTCCTTTATCTAACTATAAAAATACGGCTATTATCGTGGGCGTAGTTGTTGTAGTTGCTTTTCTGATAGTTCGCATAGTACGGGCTGTACAGAAAGCCAACGAGTACAACAACGTAGCCAACGACCCCGCCGCACGTTTGGCGTTTCTTATTCGTCAGGCTTGCAACCCGTGGGGGTCTATTGGCGGCATTAGTGCCATAGACATAGACGGTACAGACGAAACGGAACTTTTTGCGCTTGCGACGCAAGTAAAAGACCTTAACGCGGTTCGTACTTCCTACAAAAAACAGTTCAGTGAAGAACTGTTAGACCGACTAGCCGCCGAACTAAGCCGCGAAAGCCTAGACAGGTGGCTAAACCTTGCAGGTGGTTCAAACGCCACACCCGCCCCAATCGCTAATAAAAGCCTAGTGTACGCAAAACAAGCCGCCCCAATGTACGACGCTACCGACAGTACAAAGGTGGTTAAGACTTTGCAAAACGGAGAGTTGGCGGGAACCTACGTAAGACAACTAGGGGTAAGGCACTCAAACGGGCAAACTTACCAGTACATAGAGGTTACTTATACCGACTGGTGGGTATTGACTTTTAAAGCGTGGATTCGTAAAGACTTTGTAAAAATCGCGTAATATGGCAACTACAAGCGCGGCGGGAATACTTCACATAAAGCAGTATGAAAACGCCAAACTCATTCCCTTAAACCCTACCGACTGGATTAAAGCCTATTGGGACTCAAACGGGTACGCTATCGGCTGGGGGTCACGTTTCGATTTAGACGGCAGCAAAATAACCAGTGACCAAATTTGTACAATAAAGTATGCAAATATGCTATTGAACAAAGACGTAAAAGCCGCTGAAACCGCCGTAAACAATGCCGTAAAGGTAGATTTGACACAAGGCCAATTTGACGCCCTAGTAGATTTTGTGTACCAATTTGGTGCCACGGCTTTTTCTACTTCTACACTTTTAAAAGTTGTCAACAGTACCCCGAATGATTTTACCGCCGTTGCTGCACAGTTACGACGCTGGGTAAACGTAAACGGTCAAGTGAGCACGTCTATTCAAAAACGACGTGAGGCAAATATCATACAGTACACAAGCGGCGGGGCGGTTCAGTCCGTGGCGTGGCTTTGGGCTGTTATTGTGGCCGTTTTGGCCTTTTCTTTTTTCAAATTTCGCAACCGATAAATTTTTACATACTATGAAACGGATTTTTTCAAGTGATGTCGTAGCGTTATCGCTGGCAGTAGGGGAGACTAAAACTTTTAAGGTTGACCCCAAAGTAACACACCTCACTTTTTTACGTGGGGAGGGTGGTGTCGAATGCTTGCCTAAACCTGTATTTGACGAACTCAACAACGCGGGTAGCCTGTTAAGTTCGACGGCCAAAACAAACCTTCGTGCTTTGTGGAAAATCGACGGAACGACGAAGGAAATGGAGTTTGATTTAGGGAAACACGACTATCGGGAATTTGTGCTAGTCAATGCACAAGCAAACCTAAGTAGTGTATTGATTGAACGCCAATTTGTTTTAATCTAATGCGTTCGTTTGACACCCTAGACATTCGCGCACGTCGTCGGATTTTAGGCCGCTACATGGCTAACGAAATTACATTGGACGATGTAGAAACAGAATATGACGTGTCCGCCGATTCGTTGTTAGCATACCTTCAAAACGAAGTTGCGAACCAAATACAACAACGAACCCCCGCGCCTAAAGTCACCTTACGGGATGAAGTAGGTTTTATTGTAAAGAAAGTAACCGACACCCTTTTAGGGGACTTTCTGATAAAAGCCTCACTCATTTTTTTATTGTTCAGGGCTTGCGTGGATGTACCTAAATACCTAGCCAATAGCATTACACCGCTGGGGGCGTTGGTAATAGAGAAAGCAGGTTTAGCCCTATTGGCCTACCTAATTGGAAAAGTCTTTTTTGACGTTTTTTCCTTGTTCACCGACCGAAAGGAATTTAAGTACGCTAGTGCATTTGTTCAACGGTCTTTAGGCTATGACGTAGATTTTCAAACCCTTACACCGTTCCAAAGATGCCTATTAAGTATTGCAAAACGCTCCGTTCGTATGTTGGTGTATGGGTTGTTGTTTTTGGGTATCTTAATGCAATAGCGCAAGGGGAAAAGGTAGTAGCCAAAGCACAAAAAGACGTAGGAACATTGGAAAAAACTCGAAACAATGACCACCCACTTTTTGACTACTACCGCGCCATAATTTCCCCGTCACTCAACGCATGGAAAGCCCCGTATTGTGGTTGTGCCTTATATACGTGGTTCTTGGAGGCAGGTTACAAACCAAAGGTGAAAAACCCCGCCACGGCTTTAAGCTGGAAAAGACCAAACGGCGTAGCATTAGGCCGAAACACCACCCATAAAGAAGTAAATAAATTGCGCCCTGGTATGGTGGCATTGATGAAGTTTAGCCGCTACCACGTTGGCGTAATTAAACAGCCTTACGCTGGTTATGTTGTGACCATAGAAGGCAATACCAGCAACGCCAAAGCGGTAAATTTTGCCGCTGGAAAAAAAGACGGGGTTTTTGAAAAAATACGCCCGTACAGTGTAATGATAGGCGCTTACGACTGGTTACACGACGCCGAACCTTACGACACTACCAAGACCTTAACACTACGCAAAAAATTTGTAAAACCTTAAAATTCAATTTTCCATGAATCCAGTTAATACCGACGTTTCCGAGTTTTTACGCTTTTTGGCGCGTTTTATCGCCACCATTTTCGCCGTTACCGAGGACGGCAAGGTGACATTTAAGGACGTGACGTATTTGGCGCGTCTAATCCCCGTGATTCGCCCCGCGTTCGACGATCTACCCGCCGTATGGGACGGATTCAGGGGGCTGTCAGAAGACGACAAAGACAAACTTACTTATTTGGTAGCAGACGAACTAGACATAGACCTAGACGAAAAAAGTAGGCATATATGTATGAAAGCAATCTACACGGCTACGGACTTAATCGACCTTATCACGTCCCTCAAAGGGTTTAAAGCTGCACAACAATGAGAAATCGAAACAACGAATTTTTGATTTGGGCATTAATCGTTTTGGTAGTTGTCATTCTTTGGTTTATTCTCCGTGATAAATTAAAGTGGGTAACTACCGACACAACAACCCCAAGGACCACGGCTAAAACAGCGACCGAGCAAACACGGTCATACAGTGGCACAAGTACTCACAGCGGCACGGGTACAGCTACCAGCTTTTCGGTGCCTCACTTACTAGGCGAAAAGCCTGTATTTGTGCAGATAACGGCTACTTCTAACGATGCAGGAAATTACGACCATGTAGAAGCTGATACCAAACTAATTACGGTCTTCTACAAAGTTGCACCACCCGAAGGAGTTAATAATGTAACGTTTAACTGGTTTGCAAGTCTTTAAATTCGCTGTAAAATGACAACATTACAAAGTACAAGTGCTTTAAGAAAACGCAAAGGAACACCCAACGCCGTAGTAAATGTATTAGGTGGTGATGCCCCGTTTGATGGGTATTTTAGCGTTTTTGGATGGGATAAAAATAGCTCAGAACCAGACGACGATTCGATTATTTTTAAGGTTGACAACGTGAGTGAAGGGCGCTGGAAACTACTCATTAAAAACGCACCAGCTAAAATATTGTATGCCACGTTGTCAGAGTTGCGTTTAATGGAATTTACAGACCAAAATTACCCTTTAGTTTACGTTACCGACGCGGGTAAACAGGGTCATTTTTACGCCGACACTGTGGACACACAAAGCGTTGATAATACTGGCACTTGTATTGTAACAGCGTCAGGAGTTCGGTATAAAAGGGTATATTCTGGTAACGTTAAATGCACATGGTTTCACAACAGTAGCGACACGCAAGGGGCAATAAGAGACCGTAACGCAATTAAAAATGCTATTTTGTTTTCTGTTTCGCTGACCGAACCAAAAACCGTTGAAGTGAATGGGGGCGTATGGCTAATTGATGACAATGCTATCTACCTAAATGTGCCAGTAGGAAAGCAATTAAAAATAGTGGGTACGGGTGGCGCAAGAATAAAATTCAAGTGCAACACAACCGAAAATACGAATGTTTCTAATAGTGTATTTCGTACTACTGATACCTATACAGAGGCTACCGACTGGACAAGTCGCACAATTTCAAGCGGGAGCATAGAAATTTCAGGGCTTGTATTTGATGGAAGTCGAATGAACCATTATAGCTATCCGCTTACTAACTTAACGAAAGATGTTTTTGCGCGTACTATTCTCTTGCTTGGATGTGAACGAGTAAACATTATTGGAAATACTTTCGAGAATATACCGGGTACTGCAATTGGGATTGTCGGTTGTGACGGTGGGGTTATTGCAAACAATAATTTTAAAAGGGTATTTTTTCGTCGCCACAATAGCACGGATGAAGTAGGGGACGCTATCACTTTATACAACAGATGTCAAAATTTTGCAATATCTGGCAATGTCGCTTCTGTTTTTGGCAATACAACAACGGTAACTAATCAGTACGGACGTTGCGGGATAGCGGTTGATTATTACTGTAGAAATACGACCGTTACAGGTAACACGATAGAAGGGTATGAAAGAGGAATACACGTTGAGCGGTCAAGTTTTGTGACAGTTACTGGAAACACTGTAAGACGTAGCCCAATCGCTGCAATGTCTTCACAGAATGAAAGGGTAATTTGGACAGGCAATATGTTTGACGGCGAAAACGTCATATTACACCCATCTCCTGATTATCGAATCGCGGCGGCGGCGCTTGTTTTTGCCTATGAAGATACTGAAACAGTATTTACAGGAAATACTATTAAAAACTGGCACGGAGAATTAGGGACATACTTAGCGAAGTTTTGGGGAAACGGCATAAAGGTTGTTAACAATGAATTTGTACAAAATTTGGACGTACCAGAACAAACTTTTGTAGAAGCGTCTGGTTATCCACCAGTGACAACTCCGCCTACTTCCTTCCCTCCTTCAAACCCATACAGTGCATATACTGCGCCAAATTTAGGACGAAAGGATACGAAGTTTCAGGGCAATACTTTTCGTGGTAATATTAACCTGTACGGGTCTTGGACTATCAACCACTCAATTTGTAACAATACATTTGAAGGTGGACGTATCGTTTACATTTACGCCTTTGGTACACAAATAGAAGGGAATATCATAATGCCTATTGACAACGGACTTTCAAGGGGGCTGTATGTGGCTGAATCTCGAAAATTAAGAGTATGCAACAATACTCTGTATGATTGTCAGGACGTCGCCGTGACGAATGCCAATAACATTGAATGTGTCTATGAAGGCAATACCATGTACAGAACAAAACAAGCCGCTGCAACCCTGTTTTTTGGGACGCCCATAAATGGCACACAGTCGGCAGGGGCTTTGATAAACGTTATTCCAAACGTCATACGCGATGTGTACGAAGGGCTAACAAAACGTATAGGACATGAAAAGATAGAGATACTAAGAGGGGAAGACGTTTTGTACAGTTCACGACTTCAAGACTTTGTTAATATAAATGCCAACACCACCCTAAATAAAAGTCACGAAGCGAAAATGATAAGCGTTGATAGTGGTACAAGTGAGATACTTGTAACTATCCCAAGCGACCTAAATAATACTATTTTCCCAGTAGGCACACGTATATCATTAATCCAAATAGGAGATTTCCCAGTCACAGTCGTAACCGACGCGCCAAGTGATGTTATTATAAGAACATCGAAGGGCAACGCGACGACCGCGCGTAAATACAGTATTTTGCACTTAGTAAAGCGGTATCCTTCCGAGTGGTATGTATGGGGGGAAACGATAAACACGCTAAGAGTAAACACAAAATTTGATAACTATACCCTCACTGCCAACGATGTTGACGGACTGGTAGAAATTAACAAGGCTAGTGCTGTTAATTGTATCGTTCCTGTGCAACCTGCCATCAACCCCATGCCTATCGGAAGCATGATATTAGTTGCTCAGTTGGGAGACGGCCAAATAACTTTTTCAGGGCAAGCAGGGGTTACGTTTGTTGATAGTAGTGCAATGAAAACCGCTAAAAAAGGCACGGTTGTTTCACTCATACACCGCGCTCTAAATGTTTGGTACATAAACGGAAACACAACCTCGTAAAACTATGATGACAGCAATAGCGGGGGTTTTAGGCTCACGAAAAGCAGGTTTTCTTTTAGACTCAATTGTACCTACTGGGCAGACGTTTTCGGCGTACATGACTAGCTTAGGACTGGTGGGGGCTTGGAGTCCTTCACGAAAACTAACAAGCACTTATACGGGAGACATTATACAATTGAGACGTTCAAGTGATTCGGCTTCTTTGTATTATAATGCTGGTACAGGTGAGGGCGTCAATTCCGCTCAAATTATTACAGATATTGGAAGTAACAGCGCGTTTTTCGCAGGGTTATACGACCAGTCGGGAGGTGGACGACACTTGACGCAGGCCACGGCAGCCAATCAACTACAAGCCGTTAACGCTGGTGTCTTACAAACAATTAACGGTAAGGTTTGCCTCAAAGGTACAGGGTCTGGAACAATAAAAGGGCAACATAATTTTGCATTCTCAAATACTTGTACATTTATTATTGCCTGTGAAGTAGGGGTTGCACAAGGTATATCTGGACGCTATGTGTCTTGCAATGCAAATGGCGGGTCAGATACAACTACGAATGGTTTCCTTCTGTATGAAACGAATACCAATAATACAGTTGGAACAGTCTATAATAGCATCCCTGCAACAGTGACAACTAGCGGGATGGCTATTGTAAGAGTAAAAAGAAATGGGAATACAATCAGCGTAGTAGTTAATGGCGCGGGTGGTGTGACTACAACGACCAATGGATTGACAAATTTCTCACTTCAAAATCTTGCCCTACTCTCTGAAAATGGAATTGGGAATTATTTAAACAAGCGAATGGGAGACGTTCTATTTTTCAATACGGCAATCCCTGACGCGGACTGTGTAACCCTCGAACGAAATATGGGCGCTTGGCATGGCATTACCGTAGCGTAAATTCAAAAAACTTTTATGAAAAATCCAATAAAAAAGGCGTCAAAGTGGGTACGTAAAAACCCGCTTTTAGTTGGGGTAATTGTCATTTCGGTGATAGTGTTGGTTTGGGTTGTGTACCTGTACCGCCAACGCACTACCACCACGGCCACGGCAAAAACGGCAAGCCCCGCAAAGTATCGCATACCAGCGGTAAAAAGAGTTTTTGACCCAACGACGGTGTATAAAATGCTTTTGCTAACCGATACGGACTTTTGGGCTAACCGATTGAGCGTTATTAAAGCCGCTGGATTTGACACAGTACCTTTAATTGTCAACGTGGGTGAAACCTACAATGAAGGGTTTGGTAAATACATTGAGTACGCAAACGTGGCGATGGATAAAGGCTTAAACCTCGTTTTGATTCCGTCTTTAGTGTTCTACGGCAAAGACCTAAATAGCGTCTTCACTCAAGAAGAAATGATGCAGGATAGAAACGGGAGCCGACTTTTTGCAAGCCGCTACCAAATGTCTTTCAGTTCTTCCAAGTGGCAAAATGTTTACGATTGGTACAAGGGCTTTAAAAATGCCTTTCAACCTTTCTACGATGCTGGCTATGTGGTTGCGTGTTTTCCATCAACTACGGTGCATGAAGAATTTGGTTATCGCTTCGAGTGGGGCGGGGACTATTCCAGCCTAGAAACGACCAAAAGCGGCGGGGTTAATTTGTCAGGCGGATTGCCTTACCAACGTTTTAAGGTTCAGCAACTAAGAGAAAAATTGCACGCTATTTGCAACGTGATGACGGGTTGGCGTATGGGCTTGCACTGTGGAAACTTCTTTATCAATGTCCACCGAGAAACTGGAACGTATGACTACAATACAATAGCCGACCATCCTTCTATTAAGTTCTTGAAGAACAACACCCGCGTAATTGACTCCAAAGAGTTTGACGCGGCGCTTCAATACGACTGGAAAATGAGAAAGCCCGGTTATTACTGTACCGAGTGGACAAACGCAGACGGTGCTACTGTCGAGAGTTTGACAGTTCACCACCGTTACAGCATCAATCAGGGGGCTAACCTTCTATCTTTTGCCTTTCACGTACCCGACGCAAACGGTGGCGGTGCTGGCTGGAATATGGCAAAGCAAGTACGTCAAAATCTTATTGATTCGGGGGACTGGAATAAACCAGTACAAAGCCCCCAACGTTCGGGGCTGTTTACTTACTCATTAGAAAGAATCTACAGTGAAGGCGGCTATGAGCAAAGTATCAGAAACGAATTTGAAAGCCTGATAAGCGGCGGGGTACTCCCTAACGTTCGATGTTCAGGATAGCGGTTTGACTGACTCATAAAAACCCCGTCACATTGGCGGGGTTTTTCTATGCTCCTAAAATCGCTTTGGCCGAAAGTGTATAATCCATACTATTTTAAACTGTGAAATCATAGCAGATATAAGAGCCTGGACACTCACATATTTTACAGAAATGTGATTGATCTCAGATTTGTAACGCTTGCAAATTCACAATCTAAAAGGTAAATTTGTGACACCTCGAGGATAAATAAACGGCGCCCAATCACAATGTTAGTACTATCTTTATTTAGTGGGATTGACCTTTTAGGAAAGGGCTTTCAACAAAACGGCTTTTGTGTTGTCAGTGCGGGGGACATTATTCTAGGTCAAGACATAAGAAACTTTCATTCAGTTTCAGGAAAATTTGACGGAGTAATTGGCGGCTCACCATGTCAAGACTTTTCACGAGCAAGACGAACCGAACCTACTGGCTACGGTTTAGAAATGTTGGCCGAATTTCAACGCGTTGTCCATGAATCACAACCTAAGTTTTTTCTACTTGAAAATGTCCCTAACGTCCCTCAGATTTTTGTGGATGGCTACAAAGTACAAAGATTCTTCCTTAATGCTAACGAAGTAGGAAGCGCCCAAAATCGGCATAGATACTTTCAGTTTGGGACAAAAGAAGGTTTACTTCTTCACGTGCAAAGACAATCAAAACCTAAAAAGTCTGAAAAATGCGTAACGGCTACAGAGGGGAAACGAGGGAATTACAGAACATGGGAAGAAGTCTGTAAACTTCAAGGAATCGAAAATAATTTTGATTTGCCCGACCTCACTAAAGCGGGAGCATATAAAGTAGTTGGTAATGCTGTTAATTTATATGTTTCAAAGGCCATAGCCTTAGCAATTAAACAAGTACTTTCTGACCCTACCCCGCCAACCTTTCAAAATTCAAAAACTTGTGCGTGTGGTTGCGGCCAAATCTTACAAGGGTGGAAAAAAACCGCTACCGACGCTTGCAGAAAAAGAATAAGCCTAAAGCGTGACGCGCCTGGCACTAACAAACGCAGCTGATTCACATTTTGTGAACGATCTGTAATTTGTATCCCTGGTACATTCACAATTAATTGTCAAAATCAATACTATGAATCGTCACTACTGTACAATTTGCGGGAAAAAAGTAAGTGAATCTAAAATGAGGCGCTTTTATTACTTTCCAATTAAACGTGACGGTTGGCATTGTATCAAATGTTTGTCCACTGAAGTGGACACTTATATTTTTGATGTCACTGATAAAGAATGGATTGAGCCTTCAAAAGAGATTTACAGAAAGATGCTCAACAAAAAAGCCCTTCATTAGTGAGGGGCTTTTCTATTTTACCAATCATATTCTAAGGGGTCAGACTTCAAGCGTACCCCAATACTCCGTAAATAGTTTTCTGTTTCCTTCGTTGATGCGTGGCGTAACAGTTTGGATAGCCTTAAAATATCCTTTGTCACTTCGTAAGCCCTAGACGCGCCCGTATGTTTCCAACTGTACAAAGTGTAATTGTATTCGGTGAGCCCACAAACTTCTAAAGCCCGTTTGTGTCGTTTGTATGCGTGGTTTATTGCCATTGGGTATTTATCCACCTGCAAGCCTTTCCCGAACAAATAAAAGTTATTAGTATGGTTTCGACCTTGGGCGTACCGTAAAAGTGCATTGTAAAGGCTGTTACTAATCGGCACAATATCAGTACGCCGATTCTTTGCGATTTTACCCGGTACGTCGATAACTCTTTTGGTAAGGTCAATATTTGCCAAACGTAATCCCCTTATTTCGGCTGGTCGAATAAAAGCATAGTACATGAGCCTCGTAAAAACGAATAGTTCAAAATCGTTTTCATTTAGATATTCCTCTAAAATATTTTGATGCTCAAGCGTAAAAACTTCGTGCTGGTCGCTATCGGTTTCGGGTAGTGTTTTTATAGCCAAAGGGTTTTTAGCTATGTACCCTTTTTCTAAAGCCCCTTCAAAAAGTAGCTTTGTACAGGTTATGTTATTGTTTGCAGTCTTATTCGAGTTTTCATAAACGCCCGTAAGATAGTTTCTATAATCGTAGGCGTGCGACTGTGTAAAGTCTTCTATTGTAGTTTCTTGTAGCCCTTTGGACTTTAAAAACGACTCGAATTTCTTAAAAACGCTGGTGTAAGTGCCTAATGTTTTTCCCCTTACTTGTGCTTTTTTGTCTGCAAGAACCTCCTTTAGAACGTCGATAAGTAGGCTTTTTTGTGTAGGGGCGGGTAGTGGTTCGGGTTCAGATTCTACTTTAAAATAAAAACCGTCTTCTAGCCCTTTATTTATTTGCGGTATCCAATCATTTGCCCAACGCTCAATCATTTGAGGGGTTTTGTATTTTGCTGGGCAAAATATCCGCTTACGTACCAAACTTTTGGTTGAATCAGAGAAAGCGTAGAACTCAATGTAGGCACGTTTACCATGCACTAGCTTTGCTTCTTTGTAGGGGTGTTTCTTGCCTTGACTCATTCCTAACTTTGTCGCAACGGTTGTCGCAAAAAGCAAAAACCCGCCAAATAGCGGGTTTAAGGGGTTTTGGTGGAGAAGATGGGATTCGAACCCACGACCTCTTGCATGCCATGCAAGCGCTCTAGCCAGCTGAGCTACATCCCCAAAAAAATGTCATCGGTGCGACGCTTCGCCAAGCACTCTAGCCAGCTGGTACGCCAGTCCGATGAGCTACATCCTCGATTGGAGTGCAAAGATGATTTTTTGATTCGATTTTTGCAACTACTTTCCCCAAAATTCTTTAATAAGAAACGTCCATTTTGTTTTGGGTTAAATTTTCCATGATGGGTTTTGAACGACTCAATAACATAGGGTCCTCAGTGACAGGGTTTTCGCGGAGATATAGCTTTTTGAGTCGTTTTAGTTGTGGCATTTGAGTGGGGAGCTCGCTTAGGTTGTTATAGCTCACGTCAATCTCTTCAACGACCGATAAAGCGCCAATGGAACTTGGTAATACACTAAACTGATTGTGATTGAGGTCCAAAATGGTCAAACGTTTTAACCTTTTGATGCTGCTGGGCAGACTAGAGAGTTTGTTGTGGTGCGCATAAAGGGCTTGAAGGCGTCTCAGCTTCCGAAGGTTTTGGGGAAGGTGCGTCAGTTGGTTATTTGAAAGTGCCAATTGCTGTAATCGCCGCATTCTTCCAATGGACGAAGGCAGTTCTGTAAGGTTGTTGTGGTACAAGTCAATCACTTCTAACCTTCTTAGTTTGTTGATACCTTGCGGCAAGGTGTTGAGGTCGCACGAATACAAGTTGATGTCGCGCAAGCGCCGCAAACCCTGAAAACTTTGGTCGTTTAGCAGCGAAAGTTTGTTATACCCCAACCATAAACTTGAAAGCTTTCTACAGGCTTGAACCGCCGCTGGAACATCAGTAAAACGATTGTTTTGGATATTTAAAATACGGAGTGTTTTGTTGGGCGTGAGCGTTAAGCTGTTGTTTGACAGTTGGTTGGCATTGAGCCAGAGGTGTTTGAGTTTGGGCAAGCGAGTTAAATCTATGTTGGCATTCTTGAGCTCATTTCCGCCTAAATTAAGCTCCTTCATTTCGGTAAACTTATAAATGATCTCTGGTACTTCAGTTAGTTCAAGCTGATTGAGGGCAAGGATTTTAACCGTATCAGGTCGGGTGGTAGCAATTGCGTCATCGAGGGTGCTAATGACATTGCGGCCTTTGGGAAGCTGGCGTATCAGCCCAATGTTAATAAGTTGGTGAAAAGAGTACGCTGCCGTGATTTTAACGGGAAAACGGTAGTTATCCAAATAGACACGGAGCGAATCCAGTACCTTAGTTTTCGATTCTTCCGATACTTTTCCTTCAAAACTATATAGAAAATAATCAAATCGGCCTTCTTTACCCACATAGAAGCGTGCCCATAAAGTGCCGTTATCTTTTTTAGTACTATTTTGTCTTGCTCTACCATTGACATTCAATAAAAATGCCTGTTGCGATTTGAAATACGTATCCGCAGCGCCATCAAAAAACTTTTTGGGGCTAGGATAGAGGCTGTCCAATTGCTTTACACTCAGACGCTTACTTTCGGCATCCGAGAATGTCATGATTTTTACTTGCGCATACGCAAACGAGCTAACGAAGAAGATAGACGACAAAAAAAATAGTTTCATAGTTGTAGGAGGTTTACTCTTCTAACTACGAAACTAAAGATAATATTTTATAAAACAATATATAAAGCAAAATTTTATATAAATTTTCTCCTATCGAGAAAGCTTCCCAGAGCTATCACCCGAAGATAACCGTTCAACTTCGTCTATGGAAACCAAGTTAAAATCGCCTTCAACGGTATGTTTGAGGGCGGCCGCCGAGGTGGCAAACTCAAGGGCGTGCTGCACACTTTGGTCAAAATAGTCATAGCCGTACAAAAAGCCAGCGATAAAAGCATCACCGCTTCCGATGCGATCCACAATGTGGTGAATGTCGTAAGTGGTGGTTTTGTAAAACTTCTCGCCGTTCCAAGCTTTTCCTTTTAATTGATTATGCGATGCACTGATAGAATCACGTTTGGTGTCAAGGATTAGCTTAATGTTGGGATACCTTTCCATGATTTGTTTTGAGGTGGACACCCACTTGTTCTTATCCTCGGGTAGGGGTTTAATCCCAAATAAATCATCGGCATTGCTATTGCCGCAGACGATGAGGTCACAGTAAGATACCAAGTCTGGCATAATTTCTTGAGGTGTTTTTCCCCAATTCCATAGACCTTTGCGGTAGTTTACGTCTGCCGAGATTTTAACGCCCAATTTTCGGGCGGTTTGCACGGCTTCTAAACAGGCCTGTGCAGCACTTTCAGACAGGGCAGGGGTGATGCCCGTGAAGTGAAACCAATCGGCACCCGTCAGAATACGTTCCCAATCAAAACTTTCAGCTTCAAGGGTACAAAAGGAGTCATTGAGGCGGTCATAAATCACCTGACTTGCCCGGGCGTTGGCGCCATTTTCTACGAAATAAATCCCCATGCGGTCGCCACCTAACTGGATTTCGGAGGTGTCGAGGCCGTATTTACGCAGGTACATAATGGCAGCCTTCCCAATGTCGTTGTTGGGAAAACGGGTCACGTGGACGGCTTGAACGTCCCATTGGGCAGTAGCAATCGCGACGTTGGCTTCGCCACCAGCGTAGGTAATATCAAAACTATGGGCTTGGCTAAAACGAGCAAAAGCAGGCGGTGACAGCCTCATCATGATTTGACCGAAAGTAACAATTTTTTTCATACCTTGTAAAGCTAAGTTTTGGGCTATTTACTCCGTTTTTCTTGGCGTTTTTTGATGGTTTTTTTAGCCCATTGATACGAATCGGTAAAAACTTCACTTTCCATTGTAAAGCCTAAACTATAATAAGGGCCGTTGTAATTGGTTGGGAGGTTTTGTTGGTAAAGTGCATATCTGTACCCTCCCTGTGTGCTAAAGCCTACCCAACGAGTTGCTTTCCATTTGAGATAAAAACCTACTTGGGCGGGCATAAAAAAATCATTTCTTCGCCAAATCATCAAATCATTGAGAAGTTTGTTCCCTGAGCTTTGGGTAGCCCCAATACCCACTTCAACAGGCAAACTAAATCGCCAACGTTTATTTTCGATTACTTTTGGGACATACATTAAACTGAAAAAATACAAGTCAGTTTTTGTGTAATAGCCCAAATTTATCAATCGAGAGGCATTTTTTCGCAAATCAATGAGCCTTAGAAATGAGTTAAAGGTAAGCCAATAGTACCCAAAAGTAAGTTCATGGCGCTTCTTTCCAAATTTTATCCCCGTATTTACGCCCCAAATATTGACAAATTTTTTGTCAATAAACGAACTTCTAGCGTCCCAGTTGAGGGTGTACATGAGGTTGGGGCCGCGCCTCATGCTGTCTTGGCTACTGGAAAATATTTCTTTGAGGAATTTGAGCGATTTAGGGGTATGGGTAGAATCACTGGTTTCGACGGAGGTAGAGTCAACGTCGGCTGCCCACATTCGAGTAGAAATGGTAAAAGTGGTTAAAGTTAGATAGAGGAGGTGTTTACGAAACATGCTGTACTTCACGCTAAAACAATTATTTTCAATAACGTTTTTCTCAGAAGGTTTAGTTTTATTTTTTGTCAAATGGAACAATTTTTACTGTACGTTTGTACTACATTTGTCAAGCCTCCCTATAAAGAGGCTTTCAATTATCGGTTTAACCATATAAAACCGATAGTCTATAAGTGAAAATATTCGTTCCACAAAAACTCTTATTTATTATGTCACTTAGATTAGGCGATGTTGCCCCAGATTTTCAAGCGGATACTACGCAAGGCCCTATCAGTTTCCACGAATGGTTAGGTGATTCTTGGGGATTGTTATTTTCTCACCCTGCCGATTTTACACCAGTTTGTACTACTGAATTGGGAAAAACGGCGTTATTGAAAGGCGAATTTGCAAAAAGAAACGTAAAAGTTATAGCGGTGAGCGTGGATGATTTGGATTCTCACGCGCGTTGGGTTCCGGATATAAACGAAGTAAATGGTACGGAAGTGAATTTCCCAATTATTGCGGACGAAAACCGTAACGTGGCTACTTTGTATGACATGATTCACCCAAATGCGAGTGAAAAAGCAACCGTTCGCTCAGTGTTTGTAATTGGCCCAGATAAGAAAATTAAACTTACCTTGACTTATCCAGCTTCAACAGGTCGTAACTTCAACGAGCTTATTCGCGTTATTGATTCGCTTCAACTAACGGCTTATAATCAAGTAGCTACGCCAGCAGACTGGAAACCAGGAGAAGATGTGATTGTGGTACCTGCTGTTTCGACGGAAGATGCCCAGAAAAAATACAGCGATTTACGAATCGTAAAACCTTATTTGCGTTACACCGCGCAACCTAATAAGTAAAAAGGATATTTGGTCAGACGATAGTCAGACCGAATATCCTTTTTTTACCTTTGGGTCTGACTATCGTCTGACCCTCTTTGACCTTTTTGCTCGGTCAGACGATAGTCAGACCGAGCAAAAAACAAGTGATGGCCTAGTAACGGTACAATTCTGATTTGAATGGACCCTCTACCGTAACACCGATGTAAGCAGCTTGCTCTTCATCAAGGGTTTCAAGCTTCACCCCAATGTGTGACAAGTGCAATTTTGCTACTTTTTCGTCGAGGTGCTTAGGCAAGATATAAACTTGTTTTTCGTATTTGCCTGGGTTGGTGTATAACTCAATTTGTGCCAATGTTTGGTTACAGAATGAGTTTGACATTACAAAAGATGGGTGCCCCATTGCACAACCCAAGTTTACTAAACGACCTTCTGCCAAGACGATGATTTCTTTGCCATCTACAGTATAAAGATCAACCTGTGGTTTGATTTGCTCTTTTGTTGCGCCGTAGTTTTCGTTCAACCAAGCCATATCGATTTCGTTATCGAAGTGCCCGATGTTACAAACTACTGCTTTGTCTTTCATTGATTTGAAATGGCGGCCTTTGATGATGTTGATGTTACCTGTCGCCGTTACAAAGATGTTAGCACGCGTCGCAGCTTCATCCATTGTAACTACTTCAAAGCCATCCATCGCTGCTTGCAATGCGCAGATTGGGTCGATTTCGGTAACCAAAACGCGGCAACCAGCACCACGAAGGGATTCTGCCGAGCCTTTACCTACGTCACCGTAACCTGCTACAACTGCCACTTTACCAGCCAACATCAAGTCAGTAGCACGACGGATAGCGTCCACCAATGACTCTTTGCAACCGTATTTGTTATCAAATTTCGATTTAGTAACCGAATCGTTTACGTTGATAGCTGGAAGGTGCAATGTGCCGTTTTTCATACGCTCGTACAAACGGTGTACACCTGTTGTTGTTTCTTCCGACAAACCACCGATTCCTGCAATCAACTCAGGATAGTTGTCAAACACCATGTTTGTCAAGTCACCGCCGTCGTCAAGAATCATATTCAATGGCTGACGCTCTTCTCCGAAGAAAAGTGTTTGTTCGATACACCAATCAAATTCTTCCGCTGTCATACCTTTCCAAGCATAAACCGAGATACCTGCGGCAGCAATAGCAGCAGCGGCGTGATCTTGCGTTGAGAAGATATTACATGATGACCAAGTGACTTCTGCACCCAATTCAACCAACGTTTCAATCAAAACGGCAGTTTGAATAGTCATGTGCAAGCAACCTGCGATACGAGAGCCTTTCAATGGCTTCGTATTGCCATATTCTGCGCGAAGTGCCATTAAACCAGGCATTTCGGCTTCAGCCAAACGAATTTCCTTGCGGCCCCAATCGGCCAATGTGATGTCTTTAACTTTGTACGGTACGTACGTTCCTGTTGCTACTGACATTTTATGTTAATATTAAATGTGATTGCTTATTCGCTAAGTGTTTATCAAAACAAATGCAAAATTAGTAGGTATTAGCTGGAGAATGGTTGTTTAAACAATTGAAAATGTGCCTCTATCCAAAAAAAAGATATTTTATAAGGTAAGAATAGTGAAAAACGTTACATTGTTAGATATAAACGGTGCTATAAATTATTTTGACAGATAAAATGTCTAGTCAAGATTTTTGACAAAACACACGATTCTTGCCGCTTCGGTAAAACCTGCTTTTTCATGGAAGAGAATACTAAGTTGATTTTCCATTTCAACATCGGAACAGAGTTGTCTAAACCCTTGTTGGACAGCCCATTGTTCGGCACGTGTAATAAGCATTTGCCCCAGACCTTTCTGTCGGTAATCGCTATCTATGTAAAGCCCTTCTATATAGGCAACGGGTAGCTCGTCGGCACCTTCTACGTAATCATTACGAATGCTAAGTTCGATAAAACCAATGGGTTGCCCTTCTTTGTATGCCAAGAAACATGTACCCTCACCTAATTCTAAAACTTCTTGATAATGACTTAGCATTTCATCCAATGAAGTATCAGGCCAAAGTTGTACTGCGAGGGAAGCAACTACTTGGATATTAGATGGCTGAAGGGGTAAGATGAAAAGCATGAGGGTGTATTTATTTTCCGAGCTCTTGAATTTTCCATATTGATTTGGCAGCTCTTGCAAGGTCTCTTTGTCGAGCTGCTAACTTGTCTTCATTCCAAGTTTCATACGAGTCTGGTAAATTTTTGGTTAGCTGACAATTTGATTGTAGAAACCACTTACTTTTTTCAACATAAGGCAAAATTCCAATCTCTCTATTTAACTTTTTCTCTAACAATGTCAGGTTTCCAATTCTGTAAACCGATCTATTGATTGCATCAAAAGAAAAATCACCCCATCTTTCGTCGGCACTTTCAGGAAGAATATGCTCAACAGTGTAGATGTCGCTTTCAAAATCTATATCATTGCGATATTTATACACTTCTATTTTGCTTAAAATGTATTTTACAATTTTATGATTACGAGTCGTATTTTTAAATTCTTTGGTTGAAAAATCATTCTCAAAATTATAATCAATAACGTAAATTGATTCAAAGTCTTTAACGTCAAATTGTTTGGTTTTTGATAATTTAACAGCAACCGAATTGTAAACTTCTTCCTGAACGTTAGGATTTAACCCACCAATGATATTGTAGCGAAAAGAAATGATAGAACAAATTTTAACTAACCTCTCAAAGGTTTCACTAGTTGAGTTTTGAAGTGCAGATAAGAATAAAGAATTTGTTTGTTTAATTTGAAATAATCTAAGCTCTTTAAGAGATTTTTTTACTTCTGGTTTATTCCTCCAAAAATCATCTTCTGGATTTTGAATAGCTAGATAATAATCTGCTGTATCATTTAGACTTCTAATGAGTTCAAACACTTGTTCTTTTGAGCTAATGTTTTGTTTTATAGTTTTAAATAAATTTTTCTTCCCCACTGATTTGTTTTTACTATTCCAGTAATATCTAAGGTAATCTTCAAACTTCTGTTCACCTAATTTACCAACTATCTTACCCCAAATGTTTTCTAGTTCGTCCATTTCCGAAATATGAGGTTTTGTCTCATCAACGACGGAAAATAGATGGTTTTTGAGTAAATCAGAAGAAGAAAGCTGTACACCCCTGGCATTTAATGTTTCAAATACTTTGAATGCGTTTAATTGGTCAGACACCTCAATGACAGTAAAAAAGAGCTTATCGACGATATCATCAATAAAACGCGCTAGTTGCTCTCCACTTTTAAATCTTTTTCTAATTTTCTCATAATACCAATTAAAACACTCTCTCATGTGTTTTTCTGAGGTATTTGTATTACGTAATGGCAGCTCTTTTAGTAAAACAAGATGTTGTTTGTAATAATCATCACTGTTTTTATTCAATTTTAATTTGTTGTTTGATATAAGTGTAACAGGGTCAATATATCCGATATAACTGTTTAATAGACTATCTTTTCGTTTTGTATTATTGCTAGCGTCTATTCCACCATCAATTAAATCTTTTAGCGATTTTAATGTGGCCAAAATAATGAGACTCATTGTTGTTAACCTTTGTTGGCCATCAATAATTTTGAACTCTTTATTGTTAGAGGTTTGAAGAACCAAATACCCCATGTAGTGTTCATTTTCTTCATCGGAAAGAAGGGTTTCAATATCTTGCCACAGATCGTCCCAATGCTCTGTATCCCAAGTATAATCACGTTGAAATTTAGGGATTTCATAACGCAAGCCATTGCCCATAATCTGACGATATGTTTTGTTTGAAGTGCCTTGAATCCCTTTCATAGAATTTAAAAAAGTATTTGATTTTTCTTGAAATTCTTAAAGATAAAAACTTCTACATTTTCAACAAAAAATGCGCAATTAAAAAATAGGTGCCGATGCCAACGAGGTCGTTGGCGGTAGTGATGAATGGTCCTGAGGCAACTGCGGGGTTAATGCCAAAACGGTCGAGAATTAGTGGAGTGATTGTACCCATAAAGGAAGCCAATAATACCACGGCCATCAGGGAAAGACTTACTACCCACACCAATTGGGTTTCACTAAAAACAAGTACGTATAACCCCGCTAAAAGCCCAATAATGAGGCCGTTGAGGGAGGCAATGACAATAATTTTAAGTAAACGTTCTTTCCAACTTATTTCTAATCCCGACTTGTCGGCCAAGGCTTGCACAATCAACGAAGCCGTTTGGATTCCGACATTTCCCCCCGTCGAACCCATGATGGGGATAAACATGGCAAGGGCTGCTATTTTGCTGAGTTCGCCTTCAAAAACCCGAATCACAGTAGCGGCCATTAAGCTTCCAATCACGCCCACAATCAACCAAGGCAGACGCCCCTTCACTTGTTGCCAAAGGTTATCGTCTTCTTCTACTTCTCCCGTGATACCCGAAATTGCTTGAATGTCTTCTTCGGCTTTTTCGATAATAACGTCCAGTACGTCGTCAATGGTGATGCGCCCAAGCAGACGTTTTTGGACGTTTACGACTGGAATGGCCTCTAAATCGTACCGTTGCATGATTTCGGATACTTCCTCAACGGGGCGGTAGGTTTCGACGTAGTGAATGTCTTCGTCGTAGATGTTGCCGATTTTGGTGTTTTTTCGGGCTAACACCAAGTTTTTGAGCGAAATAAGCCCTAGCAGGGTCTGATTGTCGTCAACAACATAGACAGCATACACTTTTTCAACGTCTTCGGCTTGTTTACGAATCTCTTCAATACACTCATTGACCGTCCAATTGACGTTGGCTTTGACCAATTCTTTTTGCATCAACCCCCCAGCCACATCTTCGTCGTAGGGGAGGAGGTCGATGATAAAACGGGCTTGTTCACGGTCTTCTAGCAGCCCAATGACCTCTTCCCGAACCTGAATGGGCTGCTCTTGGAGCAAATCCACGGCATCATCCGAATCAAAAACTTCGATGTAACGTGCAATTTCGGCAGACGAAAAATTTGTCAGAAAACGTTTGCGGTCTTCGGGTTCTATTTCTGCCAAAATTTCGGCACCTATTTCCGTATTGAGCAAGCTAAAAAGGTAATGGGCGGGTTCGGTCTCCAGCTCATACAACAACATGGTGATGTCGGCAGGGTACAACTCATCCATTTCTGCCCGAAGCAAGGCATCGTCTCGTCCAGTGATGGCCGTTTCAATTTTTTCGAGAAACTCTTTGGTTAATTCAAACGTCATACCTTCAATACGTCTTTATCGGCTATTCGCCGCTGGCAGGTTGATTTTCTACAAGCTGGGTTAACAAAACAAAATCAGCCACGCTAAGTTGCTCGGCGCGTTTGTCAAGAAGCGGGTGATTAAAAGTGATACCGAGCGGTTTGAGCGCATTCCGAAGCGTTTTACGTCGTTGATTAAAACCCGCCTTCACTACTTGGGTAAACTGCTTTTCGTCACAATCAAGTTTGTCAACTTGGTTGCGCTTGAGTCGAACCACGCCTGATTGTACTTTTGGAGGCGGATCAAACGCTTCGGGCGGAACGGTAAAGGAATATTCGATGTCATAAAAGGCTTGAAGCAAAACGCTCAAAATGCCGTAGTCCTTTTTCCCTGGAGGCGCTGCGATTCGGAGCGCTACTTCTTTTTGAAACATCCCAATGATTTCTGGAATGAGGTCGCGGTAATCAAGGGCCTTAAAAAGAATTTGGGAAGAAATATTGTAAGGATAATTGCCAATCAAGGCAAATCGCCCAGTCCCAGTGGAAGTACCATTTTGAATAGACTGGTACCATTCGTTGAGGTTCATTCGGAGAAAATCGCCCCCGATGATTTTACCTTCGAGTTTGGGAAAATTTACTTTTAGATAGGCGACTGATTCACGGTCTATCTCAACCACATAGGTGTTGTACTGTTCCTTGGGTAAAATAAACTGCGTCAATACCCCCATTCCTGGGCCGATTTCGAGCACAGTGTCGTATCCTCCGTGTCCAGAGAGAAGGTCAGCGATGCGGTAGGAAGCGTCCAAATCGCGTAAAAAGTGCTGTCCTAAGTGTTTTTTTGCTTTAACTTTCATGCCTTGGAGGCTTTTGTGGGGCTATGTTTGGGCAATTGCGGCACGAAAGTACAAAATAACCCTTTGGGGAGGGCTATCGAGGAGTAGGAAATGTTAGAGCAGTAGCCGTGCAGTCTAGTTGGAAGCAACCAGACCGCACGTTTCAAGTGGGAAGTTATTCAAAACCCAACTTTGTTTTAGAAGTTTGGACTTCGGGGCACGACATAAAAAGTTTCCACAATAATCCTGTACGGTGGTTTTCAATCATGCAAATAATGGGGCCTTGGTCGATGGCCAAAAATGAATTGGCCCACCAAAGGTTAGTAAGATTGAAAGCGTCAACAAAACCATAGTCTTTCCAAATTTTATCGCCCAATTTGTAGTAGAAAAACCGCAATGCCCGCATCGACTCTTGTGGCGTGTAAGGCATAGCCGAAATCGCCGCAGTGGGGCTGATGACCCCCAAATCTTCGGTGGGAGAGTGGGCCGCGTAACCGTTGTTGGTGTCGCTGGCCGTAAGTCCCCAACAATCAGCACTGTAGCCCGAATAATTTTTAGGATTGGCCAGACAGTACTTGTAATTGATTTGGGTATGTGCCAAGTTTTGTTGCCAATAATCGGCGTATTGGTCTTTTAATCCTTTGGGGTTGAGGCCCAAAAACGAATAATGAGAGAAGAACAACGGCCCGCCTAAGTCAAATCCGAGGGGCAATGTTACGCCATAAAACTGCTTGCCATTTTTTATTTTACCATTCTCAGCCCAGCCATTGGTATATACATCTTTGTTGATACTGTGGGTAGGAGAGCCAGCGGCTAAGAAGTAGGTAATCAAACATTCGTTCCAACCGTGAATTTGGTGATTCATGCGCCATTCGTAGTTGGGCGACCAATGCCAGTACAATACTTTTTCGCCGTTTTTGGTGTGCCAATCCCATTCAACAGCATTACAAATCTCGTTGATGGTTTGGCGAAGCGCGGTTTCTTCGGTTGTTTTTTTGTCAAAATACTGGCGAGCAGTCATTAATCCTTGGATGAGATAAGCGGTTTCAACCAAGTCGCCGCCGTTGTCGTAGGTACTAAACGGAACGGTGGCGCCCGTTGTGCCGTTCAACCAATGAGGAAAAACGCCGTGGTGGGTTTTGGTTTTATTTTTTAGAAAATCAGTCATTTTAGCCAAACGCTCAATCGCTTGTTGACGAGTGATAAAACCGCGCTCAACTGCCACCACCATGGCCATGATGCCAAAGCCTGTTCCGCCTGAGGTGCAAACATCGCCTGAGGTGTTTCGTTCGCGGGCAAGCCCAGAGACAGGGTGACCAAACTCCCAGAAATAGCGAAATGTCTGCTTTTGTACCAAGGTCAACAGCTCATCGTCGCTAATACGTGGGAATTTATCGGCGGTATCGAGGGCCGTGGTTAGTCCAAAATTAATGTTGGTATTCAGAGGGGTAGTTTTACGGGACTCCAGCTCTGGTCCTACCAAAATATTATACTGCGTAATGCTTTTCAAAGGCTGTTGGGGAACAATCCGAACCGCGCTGTCGGCCTTAAAAAAAGTGTAATTGAGGGGGATTTTGGCCGATGACTGGCGTTCCACCAACGAAATCGCCGCGGGGGCGGAGGTCGTATTGAGTGGTGCCGAAAAACTTATTTCAATTTTGGGCAAAAGGTTGGTATTGTTGGCATAAAACCCACCAGATTGTTGGTCGTTGACGGTCACCAACGTATAGTAAAATTGCTCAGGGGTAGCAATGTTTTGGGTTTTGCAGGAAAAAAAACTCGTTGAAACAATAAGCGCAGATACGCTGGCAAAGTAAAGGAGTGGTTTTAGGGTAACCATAATGAATGTGATTTTGGGATGCGCCAATGACTTTAGTGCCTAAAGAAAGAGCACCCCTCGGAGGAGATGGTGCTCTTGTATCGTAAAAAGTAGGGTAAAAAAGTAAAAGCTAAGAACTAGCGACCAGCAGTCTCAAGCTGATAAAGTGAGCTAATGTCACCTTCTGAAAGGGCTTTGTTCCAAACCCGAATTTCGTCAATCATTCCTGTCAAAGGTACTTGCCAAGCGTCAGGTGTTCCTGAGATGTTGGTGCCCCATGCGCCAATGATTGGCTTGGTTGGGGTGGTGAAGTTAAGCGTCCCTGTTGTCCCTCTCAATTCCCACTCTGGGTTTGAAACCTTAACACCGTTTGCGTAAATTTTGAAGTTAGAGGTTGCGCCATCCCATGTCATAACTATGTGCGTCCATGTACCGCCAAATTTTGCGGCCTGAACACCTCCTTTGGTAGGTTCGTTGCGCGAGTCTTGCCAAGAGTCATTACCATTTACTTTAGTAACGACCAGTCCTTTCAATACCAAAGTATCAGAAGCTGCTTTTCTCCAACCTGTTTCGGCCATCAAGTTGACGTTACCTGCCCATTCGTTGGGGCGGGTAAGTGTAAAAAATACCGATGGATTTGTACCGTTGTTTTTCACGTTAGCCCAAAGGCTGATGGTCGCATTGGGAAGGCTGTTTAATGAAGCGATGGCGTCGTATGCCAAATATCCCGCGGCAAAGTTAGCCGCTTGCCCTTTGATACCTGTCGAATAAGACACGTTTTGAGACTTGGTCGGAGCGCTTCCTGATTTGGCCTCTTTAGGGTCGCCATTAAGGCCCCAATACGCTACTAAGTTTGAGCTTGCTACTTCGTCGGCGCTGTTGTAACCACCGATGGGAGGTAAAGCTTCTTCTTTGCTGCAAGATGTCAACATACTTCCTGTGATGATGGCACTTGCCAATGCTCCTAAAAGGATTTTGCTAGTTTTCATGTGATTTTTAGATGTGTTAAAAAAAAGTTGAAACAATGATTATAAAAGATTGAAAGTAAGATGCTTGATGCGTTTTTGGGTGCTTAGTAACCGCTGTTTTGGATTAATTTCCCGCCACTTAGTGCGATTTGAAGTGCAGGAATTGGCAATAACTCATGCGTGCCTTTGACGAACTTTTTGCCCGTTTTTTGCAAAGTTTCAGCCGCACGGCCTTGGCGAACTAGGTCAAAAAAACGGTCGTGTTCCATGGCCAATTCTACGTGGCGTTCTTGCCAAATGGCTTCGCGGAGTGCCGTTTGTGCGGTAGAGGTAGCAGCTTTTAGCCCTGCTCTTTGGCGAACTCGATTCAGCGGAGTAAGTGCTTCGCCGCTTTTGCCTAGTTCGTTGGCTGCTTCGGCGTGGATAAGTAAAACCTCGGCAAAACGCAGCAAGTGAACATTTTTTTGCTTGCGGTCGCGGTTCCCCAGCCAGCTTTCTACGTTTTTGTTTTCGCTGTGGTACGCTTTGTAGTTGTATCTGAGGTTTTCAACGGAGTCGGCACTTGGGACACGGAAGCCATCAAATAAAACGGTGCCTTTGTACGTCCCGCTGTTGTCAATAAAAATGATGGTTGCATTTTTTCTCAAATCACCTGCTTCGTACGAATTTGCCAAAGTCGTGGTGGGGTTACAAAAGCCCCAACCTAAGTCAGTCCAGCCGCCTTTTCCACCTACCCGTGGCCCTTGAAACATTGAATAGTTGCTGATTCCAAAATCTGAATTATTGAATTGACCCGTTTGAACTTCCAAAATAGCTTCTCTGCTGTTGTCTCCCACTTGTCGCCAGATGGTCGAATAGTCCGCCAGTAAGTCATATTGTCCCGAATTGATTACTTCTTTGGATAAATCATACGCCTTTTGCCACTCTTTTCGGTACATATAGACTTTTGCCAAAAGGGCTTGCGCTGTTCCTTTTGAGATACGTCCAGCTTGGGTCTGACTGCGAAGAGGAAGGATGTTGACACCATTTTGCAAATCGTCGATAATCACTTGATAAATCTCTTCCGCAGATGCTCGGGTTTGGAAAACGGGATCATTGTTTGCGTCGGCGGCGTCTTTAGGCACCCGAAGAATTTTGGGTACTCCTCCGAACCAACGCACGAGGTTAAAATAATAATAGCCTCTAATAAAGCGCACTTCGGCGCTTAAACGGGCTTTGGTGGCCTCGTCGAGGGTAGAATTACTGATGGCAACGAGCGATTGGTTCACTTTGGCGATTCCGTTGTAATAACCACTCCAGAGCGCCTGAACAAACAAATTGGTTGGGGTGTGGGTAAATTCATCCAAAACGCCTACAGTTCCAGCTTGGTCGCTGGCAGTGCTGCCTTTGTCGGCGTCGTCAGAGAGGATATTGGTCGCCGAAACAAAAGCGATTCCGTGTACATCGCCTTCGGCGCCAAATGCTTCTCCTAACATCAGGCTGTTATATACCCCAACGACGAGGTTTTGGGCAAAATTTGGATCTGTATCAGCCGTAGGTTTACCTTGTAATGGAACATCTAAGAAGCTGCTGTTGCAAGCTGTAAGGCTCAATAGCAAACTCAATATACCTACCGAAATGTTATGCTTTTTCATGTCTTTTCTTGTTTGGAATACCACTGATTTAGAAACTTACATTGATACCTACTGCCAACGTTTTTGTGGTTGGATAGGCATTTAGCTCAATCCCCGATCGGGTGGGATCTCCTGGGAGTTCGGGGGTAAAACCAGAGTATTTTTTTAAAGTGAAGATATTTTGGGCAGTAATAAACACCCTTGCCGTGCCGATGTGGGCTTTTTGAAGGGTCGCAGCTGGGAGCGAATAACTCAGCGTAACGTTGTTGAGACGAATAAAATTTCCTGACTCAATAAAGTAAGTGGATGCAGGAAGGTTGCCCGCATTGGCGGCAGGCTCGGTTTGAATGCCACTACCACGGGTCCAGCGGCCGTAAGCCATTGAACGCTCAACGTTGTCGAGTAATGCTTGGCGGAAGGCTTTTTTACCGTTGTAAACCACATTCCCAAGGTTTCCAATGGCATCGGCGCTGAAATCAAAATTTTTGTAGGTGAAGCCAAGGTTGATTCCAAAAAATACCTTGGGTTGATACGATCCCGCAAACACGCGGTCAGCGTCGTCGATTCGTCCGTCGTCGTTGGTATCTTGGTACTTAAAGTCACCTGCCGAAGCACCTGGCTGAATCACTTGCCCTTTAGAGTTTTTATAGGCAGCTATTTCATCATCAGTTTGGAAAACACCTAGTACTTGAAGCACGTAAAAACTTCCAACGGGTTGACCGTTGTCGGTTCTGGTCGTGTATTGTTGGGCGGCTCCAATACCTCCGTCAATAATTGGTTGCCCGCCGTTGAGGCCAATCACACTATTTTTGTTGAAAGTGGCATTGGCACCGATGCGGTACGAAATGGTAGAACTGATTTTGTCTCTCCAGTTGAGCATTGCTTCTAAACCTGTGTTGCGAATCGAAGCAGCATTGGTCAAAACGACGCCGTCTTTATCGCCCGTAACCGACGGAACTTTGACGTTGATGAGTAGGTTGCGAGATTTTTTATCATAAAAACCAAATTCTCCCTGCAAACGCCCATTCATAGCGCTAAATTCTACGCCTAAATCCATTTCTTCGGTGGTTTCCCACTTCAAATTTGGGTCTTTGATTTGGGTAATGGCCGAGCCTAACGTGGCTGTTCCCCCGCCAAAAGCGTAGGCAAGGTTCGGCTCAACGGTCACAAGATAGCCATCCGAATCAATGCGATCGTTGCCTACACGCCCCCAGCTTGCTCGAAGTTTGAGGGTTTCAAACAAGTGTTGACCTTTCATAAATGATTCTTCTGAAAGAACCCAGCCAAGGCCCACCGAGGGGAAATATCCCCAACGGTTTTGAATGGGAAAACGAGAACTGCCATCGGCACGTAAGGTGGCTGTTAATAGGTATTTGTCTTTAAAATTGTAATTAGCACGGCTAATGTAAGAGTTGCGCGACCATTTATCACCATCGCCTGAGTTGGTGGAGGTGTTTGCATTTCCCGTGTTGATATACCAAAGGTTGGAAGCCGCAGGGACGTCTCTTCTCTGCGCACTGAAGGTACTCATTGAATAGGCTTCGGCTGTAGTACCAACCATTAGCCCAAAGGTGTGGTCGTTCCATTGTTTATTAAACGACACCGTATTGTCCCAAACCCAACGGAATAGGGTGGTTTGGCGGCTAGTTAGGTTGCTGTTCGGATTTCGTTGATTTCCACCAGGTTGAATAAAGGTCGTGCCGTCGTTGTTGAATTGATAGTTGTAAACACGCTGGTTAGCGAAAATCAAATCGCCTCCTATGCTGCTGCGAAATGTCAGAAAAGTAAGGGGTTTAAACTCGACATATCCCGCACCTTGCAAACGGTTGTTGAGGGTTAAATCATCGTTGTTTTTGATGTCTAAAACGGCATTTCCTACGTTTTGATAGAGCGAGGTATTGCCATACAAACCATTTTCAACGGCAGGAATAATAGGAGCAGCCCGATAAGCATTATTATAAGCCGCTCCTAAGTTGACATTCTGATCTCGACTGTTGGCGTACGAGGTCATTAAACCGATTTTTAGTTTGGGATGAAGTGTAAAGTCGTTGTTGAGGCGGGCAGTAAAACGCTTAAAAATGTTGTTAATCACAATCCCCTCGTCGGTCAAATACCCCAAGCTCAAATAATGGGTTGCTTTTTCGGAACCACCCGAAATCGACAGGTTATGATTTTGCATCAGGGCCGTTCGCAAAATTTGCCCATACCAGTCGGTTGAGACATTTCCTGCCTGAATTGGCCGCCCGCTGGCGGCGCTCAAATAGTTGGCATATTCGTTTGCATTGGCCATTTTGACCAAGTTTGCTGCTTGACGAGCCCCAATTTGATTGTTATAATTGACCGATAATTTACCCGATGCGCCTTTTTTAGTGGTAATAATGACCACCCCGTTGGCACCACGTGAGCCGTAAATAGCGGTGGAAGAGGCATCTTTCAAAATATCGACATTGGTGATGTCGGCTGTATTTATGTTACTTATATCGTCGGTCAAAACCCCATCAACGACAAAAAGCGTAGCGGTTCCTGCCAAAGCCGTTCCCGTTCCACGGATGCGGATGTTGGGAGAGCTGCCTGGGCGGCCACTACTGATGATTTGAACCCCCGCTACTTTTCCTTGAATGGCTTGGGTAGGTGTCATCACAGGCTGCTTGGCGAGGTCTTCACCTTTGATACTCGAGGTAGCTCCCGTAATATCGACTTTGCGTTGGGTGCCATAACCAACCACGACCACTTGCGCAAGCTCGTTGGCGGCTTCCGATAGGCTGATGTTGAGTGTTGCTTGTCCAGTATAAGCAACTTCCTTGGTTTCGTATCCTACGCTCGAAATTACCAACGTGGCAGAAGGGGCAACGGCCAACGAAAATTGACCGTTCATGTCGGTGGTTGCGCCTTGGTTGGTTCCTTTGATGGCTATCGATACGCCTGGGATTCCTTCTTTGGTTTTTTCGTCGGAAACCTTACCCGTAAGTTTGTTTTGGGCCAATGTTACAAATCCTACGAACAGCAAAAAAAGCGTATTCGTAAGTGTTTTCATCGTCAGCTGTTGTAATGTCATTATCATAGTTTAGTATAGGCTAGAAAAATCATTTATTGTAATAAAATAAGATATAATGGTGTAATACGAAGGCAAAGGTAAGGCTCTTTGTAAATCGAATCCTAATTATGGGATACATCAATACCACATCATATCTTAGAAATTTTCAAATAAATGCGTATTTTGCCACATCATTGTCAATTTTTTGATGAGAATCACCCTCTTTTTTATGAGTAAAAGGTTTTTGTGTAGTATGTGCTGGCTTGGGCTTTGGGGATGCTTTTTTTTGACTGAAACAGCACTTGCCCAAACGCTAGAATCGCTCTGTTTGCCTGCGCTGTATAACCATAGCCACCTGACTTATAAGGCCGATAGACAAAACTGGAAGATTACCCAAAGCCCCGTGACACAGTTTATGTACTTTGCCAACTCAAAGGGACTTTTGGAATTTGACGGTGCGCGATGGCGGGTATATGAGCTGCCAAATAAGCAAATTGTACGCTCGGTTTGGGCAGATTCGGACGGGCTAATTTATACAGGAGCCCTCGGCGAATTTGGTTATTGGAAAGAAAACGCAAAAGGTGTTTTGCAGTATCATTCCTTGAAGAAATTGGTACGTGACCAAGCGTTTCAAAACGAAGAAATTTGGCACATCTTAAAAACCCCTGCGGGCATTCTTTTCCAATCTTTTGCTTTTATGTACTTGTACCAAGGGGGAAAAGTAAAGAAACTCACAACTCCTGGCAATATCTTGTTTACGTTTCAGGCAGGTAAGGCTTTCTACCTTGAAGTCATCGACAAAGGCTTATTTGAATTAAAAGGGGAGCGCTTTCAAAAAATAGCGGCCAGTGAGTTTTTGGGAAAAGAAGCGATTTATACCGTCGCTACTACTACTATTCCTAACGAACTGCTGATTGGGACAAACAAGGGCCTGTATCGTTTTGATGGCAAACAATTTTCGGTGTTTAACCAAGAATTGCATGATTTTATCCGAACCAACCAGTTAAATGCAGCTATTCGACTTCGTAACGGCAATTATGTATTTGGAACCATCCGACAAGGCTTGGTTCTGACCAACCAGCGCGGGGAGATTTTGTACAAGATTAACCAAAAAAATGGCCTTCAGAACAACACGGTTCTTTCGCTTTTTGAGGACGAAAAGGGCAATGTGTGGGTTGGGTTAGACAATGGTATTTCGATGCTTGCGTTGAGTTCGCCCTTTAAATATTTTGAAGACCTAGAAGGTAAAATCGGTACCGTGTATGACATCATGACGTTTCAGAACACGCTTTATTTGGCCACAAATCACGGGGTTTTTGCCAAATCACTCACTTCCAAAGTCGAGTTTCAGCTCATTCGGGGGCTACAGGGACAAGCGTGGGATTTGGAAGTGTTTGACGATCAGCTTTTGTGCGGACACAACAACGGAACGTATCGGATTGAGGGAGATAAGGCCGTTCAGTTGTCTGACATTACGGGAGGGTGGCAACTAAGACGTGCGCTTCATAAACCGTCGATGCTGATTCAAAGTACTTACACCAAGCTATGTGTTTATGAAAAAGATGCGCAGGGAAAGTGGGTGTTCAAACATACGATGGAGGGTTTTTCAAATCCGACGGCGCAATGGGAGGAACTGCCCGACGGACGATTGATACTTAACACTAAGAATGCGGGTTTGGTGTTACTTCAACCTGCAAGTGATTACAAAACAGCAAAAAAGGTAATAAACTTGGGGCTGAGGGCAATCAACTTAATGAAACAGGACAAAATCTACGTTACGACAGAGAAAGGTGTGCGAGAGTTTGACCAAAAGCAATCAAAATTTATACCATCAGCTCGTTTTGAGGAAAGTAAAGCACAAAAACTCTTTGCCTTTTCGGATAAAAGTTGGTGGGAATTGACGGTTTCGGGGGGGCTGCACTTATTGAAAGAACCCAACCAATGGCAAGTGGTGCCGCTGCAAAACAATTTTTTGGTGGATGATTATGAGACCATTGTCTCGTATGATTCGGTTGCGAGAATTTTTGGGCGAGAAAACGGATTCGCTTTTTTAGCTTCCACCGACTTGTTGACCCAAAACAATGTCAGCCCGTTGATTCGAGGTTTGGAAGTAGAACAGTTTCCAGAACTAACGCAGTATTACTCCAAAAATGGCCGCTCGGGCGAAATAGCGCTGAAATACAACCAGAACAATCTTAGGTTTAAGTTTAGCTCCACCGATTTTGCCTCTAGTGTCAAATACAGTTATTGGCTAGAAAATGCGTCGAATGACTGGTCAGATTTTTCCGAAAATTCGGTGAAAGAATTTAATAATTTGATGCCAGGGAGTTATACACTGCACCTCAAAACGAACACAGGCTTGCAAGAAGCAACCCTGAATTTTAGTATTTTGCCACCTTGGTACTGGAATTTGTGGAGTAAATTGGTTTATTGTCTATTTTTCTGCTTGATTTGTTTTTTCTTGTACCAATGGCACAAAAGACGATTGGCGGCTGAAAATGAACGTTTGCAGCAGCAAAAAGCCCTTGAATTGAAAGAGCAAGAGGAGAAAAATCGGCAAGAAATTATTAGAATAAGGAATGAACAATTGGAGCAAGATTTGGTGAGAAAGTCGGAGGAATTGGCCAATTCTACCATGGAATTGATTAAGAAAAATGAGCTTTTTCAAGAAATTCAGGCCAAGGTAAGTGAGATGCAAATTCATTCTAAACCCAATGATTTTCAGCAACTTTCCAAATGGATTGAGACCCACATTTCAACTGGAAAAGATTGGCAGGTTTTTGAACAAAATTTCAACCAAGTACACGAACAGTTTTTTAAAAAATTGATGGAACACTATCCAGATTTGTCCAAAGGTGATTTGAAACTTGCGGCCTATTTGCGCATGAATCTTTCATCAAAAGAAATTTCTCAGTTGTTGAATATCACCTATCGAAGTGTTGAGCTTAAACGCTATCGACTGCGGAAAAAAATGAACCTGGGGCAAGACGAGAACCTTGCCGAATTTATGATGAGTTTTTAGGGCCTTTAATTATATTTTTTGTGGAAATCACCTTGAAAATCGAACCTAGCTCCTTTGTTGACCAACTTAATTTGTTTGGACTGACGGTTTTGCCAACGGGCAGTATTCGTTTTGCCAATGCCTACACCACCCGTATGCTGGGCTGGAGCGTGGAGGAGTTGCAACGCTTCAATTTTTTTGAAGATTTGCTTACCGCCGAACACCGTAACGCAATCCAAACGTTTATCAATGAATCCATTGAACGGGGACGGGTGGCAGAATTTCGAGAAATACCGCTAGTCTCAAAAAACAAAAATCTGCGAACGATTCAGCTTAACTCCTTGATTTTGAATAAAGATGAGGGAGGTCTTGTTGATTTTACTTTGATTGGGGAGGATGTGACAAACAAGCTTCGCGTCGCCAATGCCCTCGATAAATCGAATGCCCAGTTGCAGGACTTAGTGGATAATACCAGTGATTTGATTCAGTTGGTGTCGTTAGAAGGGAAGTTTTTGTTTGTCAACCGGGTGTGGCGCGAACGACTTGGCTACGATTTGGAGGATTTGACCACGCTTCAATTGAAAGATATTTTGTGGCCTGAAGCTGCCGATGCAACGCTTCAACTCTTGAAACGCATCCAAGAAGGTGAGCAAGTGCCTGATTTTGAGACTGTTTTTTGGGATAAACAACACAAGAAAATATACTTAACGGGCAGCGTAACTTGTCGATATGAAAATGGAAAACCGACTGCTTTTCGTTGTATTCTTCACGATGCTACCAGCCGAGTACGGGCCGAACGCTCCCAGAGTTTGTATTACAGCATCGCCAATTGGATGATTAAAACGCAAGACCTCGATGAGTTTTATGAACGTGTGCACGAGGAATTGGGGAAGGTAATTGATGCCAAAAATTTTTTTATTGCGCTCTACGACCCCACAAAGAGCTATATGTACTTTCCGTACTATGTCGATGAATACTTCAAAGGCAATGTACGTTTTACAAAACGAAAAATCGGTAATGGCCTAACTGAATATGCCATTCGCGCCAATAAATCACTGTTTTTATACGAAAAAGACATTGAAGAACTGGCTGAAAAGCAGGGGCTTTACATGTACGGAAAAATACCAAAAGTGCTGTTGTGCGTCCCGCTCCGCATTGGAGATCGGGTGACGGGCATCATTGGGGTAAAATCGTACACAAACTCCAACCAATACCGTCATCGTAACCTCGAAATGTTGGAATTTATTTCGGGGCAAGTTGCCTTAGCCATCGCGCGGAAGCAAAACGAAGCCGAACTCAACCGCCAAACGGCCCGATTGAACGCCATCTTTGACAGTAGTTCGTACTTAATTTGGTCGGTCAACAAAGCCTTGCAATTGACCTCATTCAATAAAAACTACGTGGCGTTTTTGCAGCAACACCTTAGGACAACGCCCGCGATTAATACCACAACCGAACGGTTGGGATGGCAGTTGATGACGATTGATAACCGTCGTTTGATGGAAGAGCGTTATCGTCAGGCATTTAGAGGGACGCCTCAAGGTTTTGAAATGAAAATTGAATCCAGAAACGGAGACATGGACATGTGGCTTGAGTTTAGTTTGAGTCCCATCCGTACCAACGGCAGCGCCATTGAAGAAGTATCGGGTATTGCACGCGACATTACCCCTAGAAAACTTGCCGAGCTTTCGATGCAGCAAAGCGAGGAGAAATTTAGGGGTATCTTCGTCAACCTGCAAGATATTTACGTGCGGGCCGACCGTTCGGGAAGAATTACCATGATTAGTCCGTCGGTGCTTAAACGCACTGGATATACCATTGAAGAAGCGCTTAATACCAAAGTTGCGGACTATTTTGTAAACAAAAAGGATGTTCATAAAGCCTTGGTTCGCTTGTCGCGGGATAAAAGCTTACGAAATTTTGAGGCCGAATTGCGAATAAAAGACGGTACCGCGCGCCAGTTTATGTTTAACATGCTTTTGTTAAATGACGAGGACGGTGCGCCAATTTTTGCTGCTTTGGCACGGGATATTACCGAACTTAAACGCAACCAAGCCGAATTGGTCAAGGCCAAAGAAGAAGCCGAACGGTCGTTGAAGGTCAAAGAAAGGTTCTTGGCCAACATGAGTCACGAGATTCGTACGCCGATGAACGGCGTGATTGGGATGTTGGATTTGTTGAACGGAACACAACTGGACGTGGAGCAGAAAGACTACGTCCAAACGATGCGACGTTCGTCGGAAACTTTATTGAATATTTTGAACGATATTTTGGATCTTTCAAAAATTGAAGCAGGAAAAATGGCGCTCAACGAAGCCCCTGTTTCGCTGGAAGAAATTTTTGAGAAATTAACGGCGCTTTTCTCCCAAGTTGCTAAAAATAAGAACAATACCCTTGTTTGTAAGTTTGACGAAGGGCTGCCTCAATACATCATTGCCGACCAAACGCGCCTGCTTCAAATTTTGTCAAACTTGACTTCCAACGCCCTCAAATTCACCGAAAATGGGGAGGTAAAAGTGGAGGTATCGCTGGTTTGGTCAAAAGGTAAGTTCCACAAAATCAAGGTCGAAGTGCGGGATTCTGGCATTGGAATCACGCCCGAAAACCTCAAATTGTTGTTCAATGCCTTTACACAAGTTGATAACTCGTCACGCAAAACCTTTGGAGGGACTGGGCTGGGTTTGGTGATTTCCAAGGAGTTAACTCGTTTGATGAAGGGCGAAATTGGGGTGGAGTCTGAGCTTGGCCATGGAAGTATGTTTTGGTTTACGTTTGAGACCAAAGAAACGGTTATCAGCCCGATTCAGCAACAAAAATCGTCGTCGGAAGAAATTAAACTTGAGAATTATTTTAACGAGTACCGCCCCACTATTTTGCTGGTTGATGACAATTTTGTGAACCGAAAGGTGGCCAGTGAAATTTTGAAGAAAGCAGGTTGCATTGTTGATACGGCAGATAGTGGTAAAAAGGCAATTGAACTCGTTGCCGCAACATTTTCACCCGAAAAACAGCATTATGATGTCATTTTTATGGACATCCAAATGCCAGACATGGATGGCATCGAAACCACCCAAAATTTGAGAAATCAGTTTGGTAAAACCTTACCCACAGTAGTGGCCATGACGGCCTATTCAATGAAAGAAGATCGGGAGCGTTTTTTGAGCCAAGGAATGGACGATTATGTGCCAAAACCTATTCGTGCTCAGGTACTTATTCAAAAAGTGAAAGAGATTATTGACGCAGGGAAATCCCTAAAAGATACGATTGCCCTTAGTCAGAAGCAAAAGGAAATAGCCCAAGAAATAAAGCTTCCAATTATTGATTTAGACATTGTGGCACAATTGCGTGATTTGGGAGGAATGGAGCTAATTAGTTCTATTTTTGAAGACTTTGTCATTGAGTCCACGGAATTGGTAAACGAAGCGGTGGCGGCTTTTGCTGAAAACGATATACCAGTTGTCAAAAGCAACATGCACACGCTCAAAGGAAGTGCTGGTACGATCGGGGTGTCGCGGGTGGCAGAAATTGCTAGAATAGGAGAAGGCAAACTTAAAACAAACGATACCAGTACATTGGCCGTGGATTTGGCCAATCTCGAACGAGAGTTTAACGTGTTTTTAAAAGAATATCAACAGATTTTAGAAGAATTTGCTCAAAGTTAGCATTTAGATACCATGTCGCACCGCACTTTTTCTTACAGCCTTTTAAGGGCTTATGTTCGTTTTTGGCACAATACTATTTTTTATCGTCAAGTAGAAATTAAGAATTTTCCGTCGCATTTATCGCCAGATGCGCCGTTGTTGATTATTTCCAACCACCAAAATACCCTGATGGATGCCTTGGCGATTGTACTCAACGTCGGCAAACGCCAACCTTACTTTTTGACCCGAGCCGATTTGTTTAAAAAAGATACCGTTCGGAAATTATTGATGTCCCTAAAAATGCTACCCGTGTATCGTTTGCGGGATGGAGTGGACGAAATGCAGCAAAATGACGAAATTTTTCAAACCTGCGTCAATATTTTAAGTACTGGCGGTACATTGGCGGCATTTCCCGAAGGAAACCACGGCGTTCAGTATCACCTTCGGCCGTTTAAGAAAGGACTGGCGCGTATCGCTTTTCGGGCAGAAACAGAGCACGATTGGAAGGTGAATTTGCAAATCCTTCCCTGCGGATTGTACTATTCGCATTGCCAAAAAATGGGGGAGAGGCTAGTGCTAAATTTTGGTGAGCCTTTTAAAGTAAGCGACTATCGGGCTGATTATGAGCAAAATCAGCCACGCACATTGACCCAAATTACCCGTCGGATGTCGGACGAAATCAAAGCATTGATGTTACACATTGATGACTTGCCCCACCACGATACGATAAAATGGTTAACCGACAAAGAAAGTCGTAAAGTGGGGGATATGTTGACTCATATTTTACAAAAATCGGAAGAGCTTTCGAGTCTAAAAGTCAATGAGCCAGAGGTATATGCCCAAAAAATAGAAGAGGCATCGGCGGAGAGAAAGCGGCTTTCGTGCCAAGGAATTGAGGCTGAGATTGCGGGACAACCCCAGCCTTCGTTCGTTGCTTTGCTGTTGAAAACCTTGGGAATGATTGGTACATTGCCTATTTGGCTTTATGGTACAATCAACAGCGGTATTGCTTACGGGATTCCTTTTTTGATGACAAAAAAATTAAAAGACCCGCAGTTTTCGAGTGCATTTAGGATTGTACTTTTTGCCCTTGTTACATTTCCTTTGGTATGGTTGCTGCAAACGGGCATTGTATGGGCTGTAACTGATTTTAAAACCGCCGCCGTTTATGCCCTTTTGCTGGCTCCTACGGGCTACTTTGCGCACCGTTGGGCGCGTTGGTGGAGCGAGACGATGCAGCAGTGGAAACTTCGTTAGAAGTCGGTGGATGACTTGCTGATGTCCATTTTTTGAATCCAAATATTTCGATATAGCACGTCGTGGCCTTCGGCTTGTAGTTTGAGGCCACCAGGCGTATCGGTAATGCCTTTTCCGCCGTCGTTCCCTCCGTCAATTCCTGAGTTAGGCCCGCCCCACACTTGGTTAATGTGTTGATTTTTATGTACTTTCTTGCCGTTGAAATACATTGTTACAAGGGCTTTTTCAACGAGTTTTCCGTCTTTGAAACGAGCCGCTCTAAACACAATATCGTATGCATTCCATTTTCCAACGCCATTGTAGGCATAATAAGGGGAAGGCGTTTCGTTGATGACCGCTGCCATTCCGTGCGAAGTAGTGTCACCGTCAAGCACCTGAATTTCATAGCGATTTTGAAGATACACCCCGCTATTTCCCCCAGGTTTTTGAATCAAAAACTCAATGTGCAAACGAAAATCGCGGAATTTCTCCTTCGTTACAATGTCGGCCGAACCATACTTCCCGCCAGCTGCTGCGGGGTCATTGGTGTTTAAGGCCGTTCCTTTGTCCACAGGGTCATTCACGATAAACCATTTGATGGGCAGGGTGGCAGCTAGGCGTGGGCCATCCCAATACGTCCATTTCTCATCCAACATTTGGCGAGAACCATCAAAATAAACCTCTGCTTTTTTGGGAGCTTTAACGCCAACACCTACTTGGGCAGCCGATTGGTAAGAAATAAAAGCAGACAATGCTGCGATGACGACAGGTTTAGAAAATTTAAAATTCATGTTGAGAGGTAGTTGAATTACTTTCAAAAGCGCCAATTCACGCTTTCTACTTCAAAGCGGCTTCATAGACAAACAGGGTAGAAGCGGCATCGTCGTCGGGGACAAAATAGGCGCGCAGGCCCTTTGCCGTTGATTCGATGTAAAATGGATTGTTGGTCATGGGCGCACCCGTAGGCGACCAAAGTAAAAGTGGAACCTGAAAAACGGGCCGATTGTCGGTGAGGTTGACAATTTCTAATCCGCCCAAACTAAGCGTTGTCCCATCGTTTTTTTTGAATTTTTGCAAACCGCCGCAGAGCATAAGGTTTGGGCTTATTGAATGACAATCTTGGTAATCAATATAAAAAGAAGGATTGCTAATGCGTTGTTTTTCAGGGGTATTTGTGGAGGTAATTACTGCCCCAGTTTTATCTAAATTCCAGTGGTAAAAATGGCGAGAACCCCAACTTGCACCCGACAGCGTTTGGGATGAAGGGGGATGTACAATAGCGCCAATGTGGTCATCAAACCGCATTACTTCTTGGGCGGTTAGTGACTCTGGTTCTACTTTATAAATGATGGAGCGGCTGTTGGGTCGGTATTCGGCGACGGGCACCCAGAGGTACTTTCCGTCAAAATCAATACCACCAGGGTGATACATAGCGCCTTCGCCGATGGTAATTTTGCCCAATAATTTACCCGTAGCGTCAAATTTAAAAAGGTGTCCAACTCCTTCGCCACCATCACTTGAATCGCGGCGTTTTCGGGTTACTTCGACTGAGCTCATGTAAAAAAACTCCCCAATTTTGACCATTCCTTGGGGGTGAAAACTAGGGAATTGTAGCCGAATAGCGGCAGTTTGCGACCATTCGGTGGCTGGGCGCAATTGCTTGATTTTTTCGATAAGGGAATGTTGGGCTAAAAGCTGACTCGTGATGAGCCAAAAGGAGAGTAGGTATTTCATGCGCGAAAACTTTACCAGAGAAAGTACGCCGCCAGCGAAATCTTTGCGCTATTTTTGAAAAAAATCAATCCAATGATTCCAGAAACAACCTTAGCACTTGCCCAGCAACTTTGGGATTATCACCATGTTAATCAGAATCTACAAAAATCAGACTGTATTTTGGTATTAGGAAGTCACGATTTGCGCGTGGCTGAGCGGGGGGCTGAATTGTATTTGCAAGGATGGGCACCTTTACTTATCATGTCAGGTGGGCTTGGAAGGCTTACCCAAGAAATGTGGTCGGAGCCAGAAGCCGATAAGTTTGCAAAAATTGCCCTCGAAATGGGTGTTCCCGAGGAAGCGCTTTTGATTGAAAACAAGTCAACCAACACGGGAGAAAACATTTTATTTACCCAGCAATTATTACAAAAAGAAAACCTTGCCCCAGAGCGGTTTATTGTCGTACAAAAACCTTACATGGAGCGGCGAAGTTTTGCCACTTTTAAGAAACATTGGCCAGAAAAAGAGTTGATTGTTACCTCACCTCAACTTTCGATGCAAGCATACCCCACTGCCGAAATTACGTTGGAAGAAGTGATACATATCATGGTAGGAGATCTTCAACGCATCAAAGTTTACCCAGAAAAAGGGTTTCAGATTGAACAGGAAATTTCCAAAGAGGTGTGGGAGGCGTTCGAGAAACTGGTTTCGTTAGGCTTCAACAGCCACCTTATTGGCGGATGATTTCCGATTTTGCCACTTCTTTTTCATCCGTTCTACCCAAATGATATAAATGTCTTTATCAAACAATCGGGAATCTTTGAGGGCGCGGTCGGCAAAGTACATACCTACAAAAAACAGAATAGTGTTTGAAAACCAAGCCCCGACGGGTACCCAAACCAGGCCATCTTTGGCCCATTTGTCGCCTTGAAGGGTAAGTACATAGGATAAAATAAACAACAAAACCGACACTAAAACGGGAATACCAAAGCCCCCTTTTTTGATAATAGCGCCAAGTGGAGCACCGAGCAAAAACATGATGAAACACGACACCGCTTGGGTGTATTTGTGGTGCATTTCTAGGTCATAGCGGTACCATGCTTTCCCTTTTTCGGTGATGTAAGTTTTATTACTTTCGGCGTAAGAGCGAATATTTTGGGCTTGACTCAAAGCGGTTGCTAGGACTTGTTCTTTTTCTCCAGGAATGACAATGGCCTTTTTCTTTAACAAAGAGTCCACCCATTTGCCAAATTTTGGCGTGGTATTTTTAGCCATGGTTTCGGCACGGAAAGCATAGCTAAAATATTGTTTTGACTGAGGAAGGAGGCCATCCCTGCTTTTGCGGTATTCTTTTTTGAGCGAATCTGCTACTTTGCGCAGTTCTTTGGCATCTTTCATGTACTCGTGGTACTGAAATTGGTTCTCGTCGGTACGTTTGAGGCCAAAAGATTCCAAGCTTACCACCATTTTATAATGCCCAAAGTGCGAACGAGTAAATTGCCCGCCACTGCTTGGAGAAGAAAAAGAGTTGGCGGTTTGGGCTGCCTCCGAGTATTGGGTGCCGTTGAAAAGCTCAAACACCAAATAGCTTTTATCGTTGATGGTGTACATCAAGCCCGAATCGGCTAAAATCACTTCACGGTTTCCTGCATTGTAATCATTGACATTGTGGCGATACACGACCAATCCTTTGAGACTTCGTTCGTTGGGCGCGGGGAATTTTTTGTCCACCTTAATGTTATGTCCTGGAAGGTCATTGTAGAAAATACCTTCTTTAATATTAAGGGTAGCTTTGGCTGTTTTAATATCATAGAGCAGACTGTACCCTTTCAAATTGGCCCAAGGTGCTACCTTATTGTTATACCAAAATGAGAAAAGAGTGATGGCAATTACCATGACCATGACTGAGCGCATGGCACGCCAAGTAGAAATGCCCGCACTTTTAATGGCTGTTAGCTCAAAAAATTCACCCAAGTTTCCGAAAGTCATGAGCGAAGAAAGGAGTACTGCCAGAGGGAGCGCGATAGGGATGGTTATGAGGCTAAAAAAGACGATGAGTTTAACATAGTTTAACAAATCAATGTCTTTGCCGACGAGTTCATTGAGGTATTGGGAAATGAGGCGCATCAAAAAAATGAAGACCACAATGCACAACGTCAACGCAAACGGCCCTAGAAATGACCGTAAAACTAGCTTATCAATCTTTTTCATGCACTTTTAACTGAACCTCGGCTACAGATACCTAGCTTCCTACAATTTCTTTGAGACTATCGATTAAACCATCCCAAAGGTCTTTTAGTTCTTCGCTGTCGGTGTTTGTAGAGTAGTCGGTAATGCGCAAATAGGTCGAACCCGTCAAATCGCTTACCTCTACCTTAAATTCGATATAATTGTTATCGCGGTTATTATCGCTGGTGTTTAAGAACTCAAATTTGGCACTTTTATTGAGCCGAAGCGAGGTTTGTTCGGCAATGTGGCTTTCTTTATCCCAGATAAAATCGAAGCTATGGTTAGGTTTTACATTTACTTTTTCACAAAACCATTCAGAAAGTCCCGATGCTGTACTCAAGTACGGGAACAACATTTTAGGCGAGGCGCGGAGCTCGTATTCGTTTGAGTATTTGAATTTTTGCATAGCATGTGCTTTTTGTTCGGTCTTAAAGGTAAGAAAAGTCTTTTACTTAGGTAATTACCTTCCCCAACAAAGAGGCAAAATAGAAACTTCTTACAATTATTCAAAATGTGTTTGCGTAATTAAAATATTTATTCTACTTTTGCACCACCAAAACGATGGCGGGGTAGCTCAGATGGTTAGAGCGTAGGATTCATAACCCTAAGGTCGGCAGTTCGATCCTGCTCCCCGCTACACTGATTATGAGGCCGTTACGATGAAAATTCGTAGCGGCTTTTTTTGTTATTGTGACATAATTACATCATCTTATTATTTCACTTTGTACAAATTTTACTCAGAATAATTTTATCTAATTGCGGTAAGTGAGTGCAACGGAGTCAAATTTTTTCAATTATTTTAACATTTCTAACGTTAAATCGTCAAAATAAGCGCTTCCTTCGCAATCTCCAGCAGTAAAACCCAAACGACAAGTGATTTTTAGGTATCCATCACCTGAGTTGAAAGGAAGCTGTATCAATGTCCAGTCGTTGGTGCCTTTTAAATCTTTACTGCGAGGGGGAAAACTAGGGTTACTCGTGCTAGTAACCACACTCAAATTAGCTCCCACGCCATTTGAATTGGTTTGCGTAGTGATGTCCTGAGTTTTGATCCAACCCTTCAAAATATAATTAGTATAGGGTATCAACCGAATGGTTTGATACACTTGTAGGTCGTTGCTTTGTACTGACCCATAGGCGGGACCTGAATATATTTTGATGCAATTTGAGCCATTTCTCCCTTGCCCTTTGAGCCATGAGAATACGCCTTGGCCAATGTTCCAGCCTGCTTTTAACCAAGGCATGGTTAAAGTACTACTCACAAAGCTTACGGAGTCTTCAAAGCTGCTATTGGAAAGTGGAGAAAAGTAGGGTTGCAAATTGACCGTAACTTGCGCTTCTGAGCAGGAGGAGGGATTGCTTCGGTTGCAAATGGAATAAACAAAGCGATCGGTTCCGCTTTTTTCGTTGGAAAAGTAACTGAGGCTGCCATTCGGATTGACCGTTACTGTTCCTTTGGTAGGTGTGGTTACAAGGATTGGTAAGGAGATTTGAGTTAGATTCGTTACTGCCGTACCATCGGGATTTTGATCATTATTCAAAACGGAAATAGTTTGAGCTACCCCGCCACCCGCATACATATTGTCAATGTGGGCGATTGGCTCACTGCACCCTTTTAAGAGGGCTGTAAACGTACTTCCTCTTTGTGCCTGAAAGCCTGGCAACAACGTAACGCTATTATTGGCTATGTATAATCCATTTGTTTGATTAGGTATATTTTGCGTGGAGATAAGCGTACCAGCTGTCCGCTCAATCCCTGATATGTTCGTACTTGTAAGTGAAACAGTATCGGGAATTATCGCCACTGTAAAAGGCGCACTTGTCAGACTGTTACAGCCATACGTGCAGGTGACGGAGTAAATAGTGGTAGCATTTGGTGTGACCAAAATGGAAGCGCTAGTTTCACCCGTAGTCCATAAGTAGGTGCCATAACAACCATACGCAGTTAATGTGACCGACGCGCCTGGGCAAACCTCAGGGATGCCGCTGATTGTAGGTGCATCTACGCCGCAGGTATTTCCATTATTTCCGCTAATCGGACTTGAAATGGCAGAAGCTCCATGAACATCTGTCACCCGAATGCGCGACATGTAAGGCCCTGATTGAGGGATTTGATAGTCGAAATAGTGAGCGTTAAGAGGAGTTGTATCAAAAACACCATCATTGTTGACGTCAAATTCAACTGTGAAGGAGTCGCCGTCGGGGTCTGTGGTTGTTGTTGCGTCAAATCGAGTAAATGACCCCGTGTTTGCAGCTGTTGGGTACAGAAGTTTTAAAAAGGGCTTAGGCGCCTGATTCCCCCCAGTTACATTGAGGGTAAAGACAGAAGAAACCTTCCGATTTCCTTGCCGATCACACATTGAAATATAAAAATTATTGTTTTGCCCTGCCGTAAAATATGGGGTTTTAAACGTGGCCATTACCGAAGTAGGATTCGAGGTGGATTTCTCAAATACCAATTCATCAATAACATTTCCTTGGTAGTCGAATAGTTGTGCGTAAGAAATACTGTCAGCATCAGCTGCATTAAAACTTATATAGAGTAGCCCATCCACAGGAGAGAGGATATTGGAAGTTAGCAAAGTGAGGCTTGGGGCAGAATTTACGGTTTTGATTCGGTTGAAATAATGGCTTTCGTTCAGTTGAACCGATGAACCATATTCCAATCTAGTGTATTCTTTAGGGTAAAGTGTTGGAAAAAAACTCCCACGTATTCCCCTTAATCCGTTATACATTAATCCTCCAAAGGCATTATTGTCGTGGCGAGCATCGTGACTGAGCCCGAAAGCATGTCCCATTTCGTGGCACAAGGCTCCTAAATAGGACGATGCTACTGAGCTGAAGGTTTCTCCTTCAAACCACATAAAAGAGGTATTTTGCACCAAGGAATAAGGCCCCCATTCGGGTACCGTCTGACCAGCATAAGGGGTGTTATCCAGTAGTCGTTGAGGGTTAAATAATTGTATAACGGTGCTGCCTAACTGCATTAACCCCGAATTTTTTCCACTTCCTCCTCCTCCTCCCAAAGCCAAACCGCCATAAAAACTGCCATCTGGATTTTGTACGTGCGTTTCGGGAATCAATATCCATAACTCTCCCTCAAAATCTACGGTTAATCCTACATTTTTGGCGGCGACCTTTGTTCGTTCAAAAAGCACATTGCCACTTCCTCCCCACAAGTAATCATCAGTTTCTGGGACATTGACTAAGTGAATTTTGGGCCTTGGAGATTCTTCTTCGGTTTCATAAATAAACGTTTTTGACCCGAAACCATTTTGGAGCATGTTGTTACGGTACCACATTTGCGCCATTTCAACCGCGAATTGAAGATTTTCCTTATAGTGGGGTTGAGGAGTGCGGTTGGAGGGAACGACATACCCTATTCTAACTTTTGCAGGAGGCAAAGCTGGTACGCCAGTCCCGAGAGTTTTATCCATCGACAACGGCTGTTCAGCCGCAAAGATTCTGGCGGGAATTGTAACCGATTCGTGCCTTACTGAATCACTCAGCAAGGGGAGTTGAGCCGTGATTACAGTTGTATTGTATAGAGTAAGCAGAATTACAATCCAAATGGCTATTTTAGGCACCCAATACTTTTTCATAAATCCAGCATGTTTGTGAAACGGCGTGATACAACCTACGTTCTGTAAGAGAGTCTAAACTAAGAGAAAGTAAATCATCATGGTATGATGCAGGTCATCTTTGGACTACTGTCGTAAATTTTTGTACTGTATAAAACATGAGGCTTACTTTAGCAAAAGAGTCTATTAGTAGTGTAACTTTGAAGCGTTTTTAAATGATAATTCACAATGAGACAGATACCACGCGTAAAAATTTGTTGTATCAGTAGCGTGGCCGAAGCGCGTCTTGCGGTTGCGTACGGAGCGTCTGCGTTAGGATTGGTGGGGAAAATGCCTAGCGGGCCTGGCGTGATTACGGATGACCTTATTGCCGAAATTGCTCAGCAAGTGCCACCCCCAATTTCAACTTTCCTACTAACGAGTGAGACGTCGGCTGCTTCCATTATTGAACACCACCAAAAAGTGAATACAACGACGATTCAGATTGTTGATGCCTTAGCAGAAGGAACGTACCGACAAATTCGGGCGCAATTGCCAGCGGTCAAACTCGTGCAAGTTATTCACGTGATTGACGAACGAACTGTCGAGGAAGCCATTGAAGTTGCCCAACACGTTGATGCTTTGTTGTTGGACAGCGGCAATCCTAACCTTCAAGTAAAAGAACTTGGGGGAACTGGGCGGGTACACAATTGGGCGCTAAGTCGGAAAATTCGCGAAAGTATTTCAATTCCTTTGTTTCTTGCAGGGGGGATTCGGGCGGAAAATGTGCGTGAAGCGATTGAAACCGTTGAACCGTTTGGCTTGGATTTGTGCAGTAGTGTTCGTTCCAACGGTCAATTAGATGAACAAAAGTTGTCCACCTTCTTTGAAGCTGTGTTTGCGTCTAAATAGTTTTCATTTGGCTTAAAAGCGCACGGTACTAACCGCTGAAAGCTGACTGCTAACTACTTATATGAAATAGGGGTAAATACTTTTTGAATTGTCTTTGCATTAAAATTCGTTGGAAAACGTTAATTTAGTGGAAACAAATTAATCTAATTAGCTATGAAAACCCGATTCACACTTTTAGCCATCTTTTTGGTGCTTACTACCGTTTTAAGTAGCTGTTTTTATTCAGGAGGATACCGTTCGCGGTATTATGACCCTTATTATGCACCCCGCCCTTACGTTCGGGTAGTGCCACCGCCGCCAGTGTATCGCCCTCGGGTTTACGTAGCCCCACCACGGTACCGCCCTCCACATCGGTACGAAAGTCGTGGACGTTATCAATACCATCGGGGTAATCGCAGACGTTGGTAAATAAAAGACCGATTATAAATTTTTGACATGAAAAAGATATTTTTATTGATGCTTTTGGGGCTAATGCTTGAATTGCCGACCGCCCAAGCAAAAACAGCTTCGATGGCCGAAACGACGACCATTGAAGCTGCTTCTGATGCAAAAACCCTGCGTAAGAAGAGACGAAACCGCCAACGTAAAGGCTTTATGTGGGGGCTATTTCGTAAACGCAATGCCTGCGATTGCCCTAAACATTGATTGCTAACTCGCTTTTTTTAGCCAAAATGTCGTGGTAGGCTCCTTCCCAAAGCGCGAGTCTTTGTTCTAAAGAGGCTACCACGGCTTCTTCGGCTTCTTGCCAAAAAGCGGCATTTGTGCCACACAAATTTTCAGTCATTTGAATCGCTAAATGACTATGATGGTCGCCATCTACTTCAATGTGACGTTCGAGGTAATATTTAAAAATTGAGATGTTGTCGGGAGCTGTTTGGTTTAAATCATTGACCATCGAAACAAACATATTTGGTATCAAATCTTCTCGCCCAAACGTAAAGACCGCTGCTTGAAGGTGGTCTTTTTTGCTGTTAATAACATCAAAAGTATGCGTCACAAAGTTTGCGGCAGCGGCGGGTGTACCTGCAAGCTGAAACGCATTTGAAAGTTGCCCCGAAGTCAAAAAGTGTTGGATAAAATCTAAAACGGGTTGGGTGTCTGCTTTGGCTTGGTGCATGGCATCCAAATAGAGTTCAAAGTGACTTTTCCGATTGCCTTCCATGTCAACATCAGATTCTTCTCCTACCACAATTTCATTGATAAGAAAACGAGTATCCGCTGATCCTTTCGGATACCAAGGGAAAGTTGTGCAAGTCAGTGATTGTTGTAACGATTTTAGGAGCGACATAAAATCCCAAACGGCATAGACATGATACTGCATGAAGATTTTTAGGTCGTCGATGCTGTCGATAGCAGCATAAATCGGGTGGTTAATAATTTGTTGGCGTAGTGGCTGAATTCGTAAGTTGATTTGTTCAATGGAAGGATTCATACGTACATGAAAATGGTTTCTTCTTTCCTAACTACGTTTTTTACAGGAAGATGGTTTTAGAATTTTTGAAAAAATAAGAATAGTAGAAACAAAGAATGACACAAAAAGGCATGAGAATAGGGTAGGGTTGATTTTTTAAGATAAGTGGAAATGTCTAAAATTTTCAATAAAAAGTGATACATTTGAAAATACTAAAACCAACCTTTTTTGATTTATGAGAACAATTGATTCTTGGCTAAATGAGTACGGAGAAAGCCACCAAAACCCTACCAACAAGCTTGTACATTGGATATGTGTGCCTGCCATCTTTTTTAGTATCGTGGGTTTATTGTACGGAGTAAAGCTACCTTTTGCCATTACCGAAACGCTCCAGTTAAACCTTGCGATTTTGATTCTAGCTTTTGTAAGTATTTATTACTTCCGTCTTTCGGTGACTCTGGCAGTTGGTCTTTTGTTCTTTTCAGGGTTTTGCCTGTATTTGGCACAACAGATAGAAAACCAAGGCTTTACGCTTTGGAAAGTATCAGTTACTATTTTTGTAATAGCGTGGATAGGGCAATTTTGGGGACATAAAGTTGAAGGTAAAAAGCCTTCGTTTTTTAAAGATTTACAATTTTTAATGATTGGGCCCGCGTGGCTTATGCACTTCATCTATAAAAAAATAGGCATTCCGTACTGAGCAATTATCTGACTTGTTGGTAAGTAAATGATTTGGTGAAAATGAATGGATTTGAGCGTCAAAAAAAGATATACCTCGACGGTGCATCGGGTTTGGTTTCTGCGATTCCTGTTGATAATGCCCTTTTAGAAAAAAAAGCACTTGGTGCTATGTCGCCCAAAGCGGCTGCGTATATTGGGGGTGGAGCTGGCCACGGTAGTACCATGGCTCAAAACCGTGCGGCTTTTGAACGATGGCGGGTGTTGCCCCGAATGCTTCGCGATGTGTCGGTGCGAGATACCAGTATTAATTTGTTTGGCCGAAAACTACCTTACCCACTTTTATTGTCGCCGATTGGCGTATTGGAAATGGTTCATCCTGAGGCCGATTTGGGAGTAGCTAAGGCGGCAGCAGAGCTAGGAATTCCCTATATCTTTTCCAATCAAGCATCAGTACCAATGGAAAAATGCGCGGAGGCGATGGGTTCGCAACCGCGCTGGTTTCAGTTGTATTGGAGTAAGTCGGATGAGCTCGTGGCGAGTTTTGTAGAGCGGGCCGAAAAATCAGGCTGCGAAGCAATCGTTGTTACCCTCGACACGACCCTTTTGGGCTGGAGAACCCAAGATTTAGAATTGGCTTATTTGCCATTTATTCACGGTCTCGGCATTGCGCAATATACTTCTGACCCCGTGTTTAGAAAGTTGTTAGACGAGCCAGATGCCGCACCTGCGCCAAAACCAACCATCACTTTTGATGCCATTCGTACCCTTTTTAGCGCGATTAGCCATTATCCAGGTAGTTTTTGGCAAAACGCTACCTCGGGTTATCCCCGCAAAGCCGTCAAAAAATTTATAGATATTTATACACGGCCATCGTTGACGTGGGAGAATTTAGGGTATTTACGAAAATGCACAAAACTGCCCATTCTGTTGAAAGGAATTCTTCATCCCGATGATGCGCTGAAAGCCCTAGATTATGGCCTAAATGGGATTGTGGTATCCAACCACGGTGGTCGGCAAGTCGATGGTGCCGTTGCGACGATGGACGTGCTGCCGCAGATTGCCGAGGCACTGCATGGCCGTATGCCTATTCTTATCGACAGCGGTGTTCGTGGTGGCGCTGATATATTCAAAGCGTTGGCCTTGGGCGCAACGGCTGTGTGCATAGGACGCCCGTACGTATATGGGCTTACATTGGGCGGAAGTGCAGGGGTAAAGGAAGTTTTATCGAATTATTTAGCAGACTTTGATCTTACCATGGCTTTGGCGGGCTGCCGTTCAATAAAAGAAATTGGGCGAGAGTCAGTTCTAAAGGTATAATTACTTTAGAAATCAGGGGAAAGAAAAAATTACACCCCTGATTTCTAAAAGCAGTTTCACGGATTAAAATTAGGCCACTACTCAAAAGCGATTGTTTTTCCCGACTGGCTACTTTCGAGGGCTAATTCCATCACTCGGGTGTTATTTCGAGCTTGTTGAGGTGTTACCTCTAATGGCACTTTATTGACAATCGCTTGATATACATTTTCGTAAAAAGGAGCATAATGCCCCGCTTGGCTCGGGATTATTTCAGCACCTGCCTCGGTATAAAGTGTTCCCCAAAGCTTTTCTGGTTCGCTTCCCCAATCTTCAGTATTAGGTAGCGCATTTTTGCGAAGCGTTTCTTCCTGAACATCCAACCCTGACTTAAAAAAGCTGCCTTTATTGCCATGAATAATGTAGCGAAGGTCGTTTTGGAACACCATCAAACTAGCTTTCAAAATGACGCGTTTGTCTGCATAGTTCATTTGAATGTCAAAATAATCGTCCGTTTCTCCGTCGGGGCGAATGGTTTTGATGGTGGCCGTTACGCTTTTAGGTGTTCCGAAAAGTACGAGTGCTTGGTCAATCAAATGTGGTCCCAAATTATAGAGATTACCCGCGCCCGCCGACGCCACTTCTTTCCACGTACCTTTGGCCACTTCGGGGCGAAAACGGTCAAAATGAGCTTCGTATTCTACAATATCGCCCAATTTATTTTCCCGTAATAGCGCCTGTATTGTCAGAAAGTCGGAATCCCAACGGCGGTTTTGATATGCCGTAATCGTGAGTCCTTTCTCTGCCGCCAAAGCAATTAAAATATCAGCTTCGGCAGTGGTATTGGTAAAAGGTTTTTCGATAACAACGTGTTTGCCAGCTTCCAAAGCCGCTTTTGCGTACGGGAAGTGGAGGTCGTTGGGGGTACAAATAAATACCAAGTCGATTTCTGAATCGGCCAAAAGCGCTTCTGCGCTGCCTACAACGGCAATAGTTGGGTCAAAATCGTGGACCGAAGTGGTGTTGCGTGTAACAACTTTTGAAAGTTTAAAATGCGGATTTGTGGCTAAAAAAGGGGCGTGGAAGTACCGTCCTGAAAGGCCAAATCCAATTAATCCGACGTTTAAAACAGGGGCAAGTGGTGAGTTCATGCGACTAAAAATGCGTTTTCTTTCTTATCGAAGCGTTTTTTACAACAAAGCTACTGTAAAGTTGGGGATAAAATACGTGCGAGCAGGACTACGGGCGTAGGATTAATTTGTACCTTTGTGGGCTCATTTTGAACAGCTTTTTACGAATGCAATTTTTTGAAAAAAATAAAACGTTGCTTGCCCGACTGGGCGTTTTTATATCGCTAGTGACGCTGTTGTTAGTGGTGCTTATTGGGGTTGAGTTTTTTGTGGGAAACGGCGATGGCGTTTGGTTTGACTACGATTTGCGCCTGATTGGCTTTCGCGTAGCCGCTTGGGCGGTGTCGTTGGTATCGTTGTCGCTACTCATCAGAAATTCATCACCTCTTTTACAAAATATCCTTCTTTCGGTGGTAACGATTGTCCTGGTGATTTTGGGTGTGGAAACGGCCGTTGGATGGATTCACGATGCGGGTCAAAAACAACCTACCACAGCAACGGGGCCCCAGTATGCTGGACCCGCTTATGATTCAAGTTATGCGTTTGACGAATTTTTGGGACGTAAGCCCATTCCAAACCATACCTTTATTTGGGCTAAAACACTGGACGGAAAGCCTTTTATTCAAATTCCGATGAAGGTCGATTCGTTCTCGCGGCGGATTACACCTTTTGCCGATTCTGCACAAACTGTGCGAAATAAATACGCGCTTTTTTTTGGGTGCTCGTTTACCTACGGAGATGCCGTACGGGACAATGAAACCATGCCTTATTATTTCCAAAAAGGCAACGCTGACGTTCAGGCGTACAATTATGGCTTCTTTGGTTATTCTCCACGACATGCACTGGCTCGTTTGCAGCACCAAAATGTTGTGCAACAAGTGGCGCAAAAAGACGGTATTGGGATTTATACTTACATCGAAGACCACGTCAACCGAGCTATTCCGTCAGTAGGCTGGATTGGTATGTACGATGGTTATTTTCCCGATATTGATGAAAAAACCATGCAAACGCAAGGGGTTTATCGGTTTGCACACCCTTTGAAATACCGTTTTGGAATGATGTTGTTTAAAAGCAAAGTTCGTCAGCATTTTGCGATGGATTTCCCTTTTGTGTATCGCCCGAAAGATTACGAATTGACGGCAAATTTGATTAAAGCAACGGAAGACGAGTACAAAAAGCAGTTTAAAAATGATAAGTTTTACGTGATTTTGTACCCCGATGCCTTGAAAAAGGATTCACCTATGCCTGCTCTATTGAAAGAACGGGGCATGAAAGTGCTGGATTATCGTCAACTTTTTCCCTATCCAGCAAAACAATACCAGCTTACGTACGATGGACACCCCAATCCTGAGGCACATCGGTTGTTGATGGAGCAATTGAGCAAAGATCTTAAAAAACAAGGCATACTTTAAAATGATATTGTTGAGCATCGAACGTTTTGGGTTAGAAGACATCGAACAGGTGGCTGCCAAAGTCCTGCAAGCTTGTGGAAACGAAACCATTTGGCTGTTGAATGGAGCCATGGGAGCGGGAAAAACAACGTTTGTGAAGGCGCTAGGGAAGGTCATGGGGGTGATGAATAACGTTCAAAGTCCGACGTTTTCGATTGTGAATGAATATATCACCGCCGACGGGGAAACGATTTATCATTTTGATTGTTATAGACTAAAAAATACGGCTGAGGCGTACGATATTGGGGTTGAAGAATACCTCGATTCTGGCTATATTTGTTTGATTGAATGGCCCGACCGAATCGAAGAACTTTTACCAGAAAGTTATGTAGAAATCCATATTTCGAGCCTGCCAGATGGGCTTCGGAAACTGGAGGTTCTCAAAAAAGCATAAATCAACAAACGTAAATCGACTAATTTGGACATGATGGGTTTTGGCGAATTGGCGCAACAAACAGCTTTGTATCCGCAAGAAGCGCTTGCCCCGCTCAAAACAAGCCAACAAAGCTTGTTGATTGGGCTTCCAAAAGAAATATCCCTGCAAGAAAATCGCATTGCATTGACGCCCGAAGCCGTGGCGATTTTGGTACGAAATGGTCACCGAGTCGTTGTGGAAAAGGGAGCGGGAGAAGGCGCACAGTTTCCCGATAATGAGTACAGCGAAGCAGGAGCGCAGATTGTGTTTTCGCCCCAAGAGGTTTTTACGAGTGATTTAATCCTTAAAATTGAACCCCTCGTAGAGCAAGAGTTTGGAATCCTGAAAAATGGCCAAACCATTATTTCGGCGCTCAATCTTCCCACCCGCGACCGTTCGTACTTCGAGCACCTCAATCAGAAAAATATTACGGCACTTGGCTATGAATACATCGAAGACCCCGCTGGTGGTCAGCCTGTGATACGTTCTTTGAGCGAAATTGCAGGAAGTACCGTCATGCTTATTGCTGCCGAGTATTTGAGTAGTGCCAACAAGGGGAGAGGGATAATTTTGGGCGGAATTACGGGAGTTCCACCCACCAAAGTAGTCATCATCGGTGCGGGAACCGTGGCAGAATACACTGCGCGTACAGCGTTGGGACTTGGGGCAGAAATCAAAATTTTTGACCAACACATTTACCGCCTTCAACGGCTGAAATATGCCATTGGACAGCACATTTATACCTCAATTATTGAGTCAGATACACTTTCGGAAGCCGTGCAGCGGGCCGATGTCGTTATTGGTGCCCTGCGCCCCGAAGATGGCCAAAATATTTACGTTGTTACCGAAGAAATGGTTTCAAAAATGAAACCCAACTCGGTGATTATCGACGTGTCCATCGACCAAGGAGGCTGCATCGAAACCTCGCGAATTACGACCCACAAAGACCCGATTTACCGACAATACGACGTCATTCATTATTGTGTGCCCAACATTGCATCGCGGGTGGCTCACACGGCAAGTGTTACGCTGAGCAACGTCTTTTTGCCTATGTTGTTGAAAATGGGTTCGTTAGGAGGCGTCGAGGAAATGATGTACGCGCGCCGTTGGTTCAGTAAAGGAGTTTATACGCATCGTGGTACATTGACAAATCCTTTTATCGCAAAGAAGTTTTCGATGCGACACAAAGATCTTAGCTTGCTTTTGGCAGCACGACTCTAGTCAGATTTTATTCGATAATCTGACCTTTTACATTCGACATTTAAAAAACATGATTAATCACAGCAACGAAAATACCTTAATGGATGATGCTAATTCACCCGAAGTGAACAAACAACTTTTGGGCATAGTATCACAAGATTTTGTCAAAGTTTCTGACCAACTCAAAGAAGCCTCTTATCAAATTCGTAAACGAGGTTTTTCCACACACCCGATTTTTGTGGCGGTACAAAAAGAGATAGAACTTGGGGTTTTGCTGATTGGAAAAACCGAGTTAGAAAACGAATGGTCGTACCGTGCTTCTATGTTAGACGAATTTATTCAACGCAACCTTGTGGGTCTTGAATCCATCGAATTGTTCAAAGAAAACTATAAAAACCCCGACGAATACTGCTGTTTATTTGTCATTCAAGGCGATTTTGCTGGCTTTATATTCATTCCATACCCCGAAGACTAAATTTATGAAAACCAATTCTGTACTTCTCTTTTTAGCGCTAGTTTTCAGCGCTTTGTTTGTAGGTTTTATCTCAAAAAACGACGAAGGAGCCTACCAAAATGAAATAAACCAGTGGCACCAAAAACGCATGGATGGGCTGAAAAGTGAAGATGGTTGGTTGAACCTAGCAGGTTTATTTTGGTTGAAAGAAGGAGATAATACCTTTGGAAGCGACGAGAAAAATGACATCGTTTTTCCAAAAAAAGCATCAAAACAAGTAGGGACGCTAGTACTCCGTGATGGTAAAGTGAGTTTCAAGGCGCATTCGGATGCACAGGTAAAATTGTTAGAAGCAGGTACTTCGCCCGAATTTGTATTTGAAGATGGTAAAACTACCACAATGCAGGAAGGTACACTGCGTTGGTTTATCATCAAAAGAGGACCCAAGTATGGAATTCGGTTGCGTGATTTAGAGCACCCTGTGTTGTCTCATTTTCAGGGAGTTGAGCGCTTCTCTGTCAATGAAGCTTGGAAGGTTGTGGCTAAATTGGAAAAGCCTAGCACACCACGTACCATTGCCATTACAGACGTTTTGGGGCTTGTAAGTCAGCAATCGTTGGTGGGTCATGCTGTGTTTGAGTGGAAAGGTAAAACGTATCGCTTGGCAGCCACAGACGCAGGAGGCGGACGACTGTTTATTATCTTCAAAGACAAAACTACCTCTCACGAAACCTACGGGGCAGGGCGCTTTTTGTACACCGACAAACCAGATGAGGCGGGTAATGTCATTCTTGATTTCAACAAGGCAATCAATCCACCCTGTGCCTTTAGTCCTTACGCGACTTGTCCATTGCCTCCTGCCGAAAACAACCTTGCAATCCGAATAGAAGCGGGAGAGAAAGATGCTAAGATGCACTGAGAGAAATTTTAGACATTAGGTTTGAAACTCATTGAAAAAACACTACCTTTGCGGGCTCATTTTCAATGAGTTTATTTTTATACACATTTAACAATTCTCAGTATGTTCACAAAACAGTATGAGATGGTGTTCATTATGACTCCCGTTTTATCTGATCAACAGATGAAGGACACCGTTGATAAGTTCCGCAAACTCCTTACCGATAACGGCGCGGAACTCGTACACGAAGAGAGTTGGGGGCTCAAGAAATTGGCCTACCCAATCCAAAACAAAAACACTGGTTTTTATCACTTGATTGAGTTCAAGTCGGAGCCTAGCCTTATCCAAACGGTTGAGACTGAATTCCGTCGTGATGAGCGCGTTATGCGTTATTTGACAGTTGCTATGGAAAAGCACCACGTAACTTATGCTGAGCGTAAGCGCAGTGGATTAGTTGGAAAAAAACAAACTGAAAACAACTAAGGAGGGCCAAGACATGACACTTGTAAACGAACCAATTGAGCGTAACCAAAATCGCAAAAAGTACTGCCGTTTTAAGAAAGCGGGTATCAAATTTATTGATTACAAAGACCCAAATTTCTTATTGAAATTGGTAAATGAGCAAGGTAGAATTTTACCTCGCCGCCTTACTGGTACTTCTTTGAAGTATCAGCGCAAAGTGTCGCAAGCTATCAAGCGTGCGCGTCACTTGGCTTTATTACCGTATGTAGCTGACCAATTAAAGTAAAAAACGGAAGGAGAAACTGACGATGCAAGTTATTTTAAGAACTGATATTGCTGGGCTTGGTTATAAGAACGACGTCGTTGACGTTAAACCTGGCTATGGTCGTAACTATCTCATTCCGCAAGGATTTGCGGTAATGGCGACCGATTCAAATAGAAAACAATTGGCCGAAAACTTGAAGCAAGCTGCGCACAAAGCAGAAAAACTCAAGAAAGACGCCGAAGACCTAGCTGCGGCTATTGGAGATATTACGCTTAACATCGCCGCGAAAGTGGGTGAAAGTGGAAAAATCTTTGGTCGCGTTACTAGCATTCAAATCTCTGATGCACTTAAAGCAAAAGGTTTTGATGTTGACCGTAAAAAAATCACTATCGAAGACGTGAAAGTTGTAGGTACTTACAAAGCACAACTTGACCTCCATAAAGAAGTGAAACACACTGTAAGCATTAGCGTAGCAGGCGAAGAATAAGTCGTCTCAGCAGATGTGGATAGACAAAAGGCGCGTTTCAAACGCGCCTTTTGCGTTTTTACCTACCCTTGTGAAGGTGGGTCGTTGGGAACGGCTTCGTCAGTTGGCGTTTTGCCTTTTATGCTGTCTAGCAGCTCCTGTAAAAGACGTTCTGCTTCGGGCGTATATTTCTTCAAAGCCTCAGAACCTTCCGTTTTGAGTTGTTCAAAATACTCAGGCATTTTATCCAGTGCTTGTTCGGCTTCTCCTTTGAGGTCGTTGGCTTTCGCTTTTAAATCCTCCAGAGTCTTTTCACCTTCTTCGGTTTGTAGGTACTTGTGTAAAGCTACGCCAGCAGCGGCGCCTAAAATGAACGTTGCTAAGTGTTTTGCATTGACCATGACTATAGGTAGTTTTAAAGATGATGACAGAAAGGTAAAGAATCCCCCAACTTAATACAATGACTTTCTACAGGAATGGATAAACTTGCTTTTCAGTGGATAACTTGAGTTTATTTAGATAAAGTCCAAACTGAATTCTATTTTATTTTGTTGTCTTAACCAAAAGTCATAAACTATTAGCAGTTAAATCAAACCGAATTTTCAACTGCAGGTCGATTTTTGACTTGGACTTCACTTATCTCTGTTTATGTTAGATATTCAAAAAATACGCCAAGATTTCCCAATTTTAAATGAGGTAGTTCACGGCAAATCATTGGTTTACTTTGACAACGCCGCCACTACCCAAAAACCCCTTCCTGTACTTGAGGCATTGGCCAACTATTACGGGCATTACAACGCCAATATTCACCGTGGTATTCACTTTTTAGCCGAAAAAGCAACCTCTGCTTTCGAAGCTTCGCGCCATAAAATCCAAACCTTTCTCAACGCGCCCCGCGTAGAAGAAATCATTTTTACCTACGGAACGACCGACGGAATCAACCTAGTTGCTCAATCGTTTGGTCGTACGTTTCTAAAAGAAGGGGATGAAATCATCATAAGCACCCTTGAACACCACTCCAATATCGTACCTTGGCAGATGCTTTGTGAAGAAAAAGGCTGCGTACTTCGGGTCATTCCCATCAATGATGCAGGAGAACTGCTCATGGATGAGTTTGAAAAAATGCTTTCAGAGCGAACCAAATTGGTGTCGGTTGTTCACGTTTCAAATGCGTTGGGAACCATCAATCCTGTGGCCGAAATCATTAAAAAAGCGCACGAAGTAGGAGCAAAGGTGTTGATTGACGGCGCGCAAGCTACGTCACACATTGACATTGATGTTCAGGCGTTGGATTGTGATTTCTACGTGTTTTCGTTGCACAAATTGTACGGCCCCACGGGCATGGGAGTGTTGTACGGAAAAACAGACATATTGAACGCCATGCCGCCTTACCGTGGTGGGGGGGAAATGATCAAAGAAGTAACGTTTGAAAAAACGACGTACAACGATTTACCCTACAAATTTGAAGCAGGAACGCCTAACATTGCCGATGTAGTAGCGACCAAAATGGCCGTTGAATACGTAGAGGAGTTGGGCAAAAAAGCAATTGCTGATTATGAACATGAACTCCTTGTGTATGGAACTGATGCCTTATCGAGTATCGAAGGCCTGAAAATTATTGGTACAGCTAAGGAGAAAGTAAGTGTATTGTCGTTTGTAATGGAAGGCATTCACCCGCAAGATATTGGGGTCATTTTGGACCAACAAGGCATTGCCGTTCGGACGGGGCATCACTGTACACAGCCGTTGATGAAACGTCTTGGAATTGTCGGAACTTCCCGCGCTTCTTTTGCCGTTTATAATACAAAAGAAGAAATAGATAAATTAGTAGTGGGGTTAGAGAGAGTTAAAAAAATGTTAAGCTAAACAAAAGTAGCGAGTTCATGGCTCGTTAAAACATAAATGACAATTAACGAAAAACAGGACGCTCTTATCGAAGATTTTGACCTCTTCGATGACCAATTGGAAAAAACCCAGTATATCATTGACTTGGGAAAAAAGCTGTCTCCGATTGCGGAGGAATATAAAACCGATGATAACCTCATCAAAGGTTGCCAGTCGCGGGTGTGGTTACATACCGAAATGCGCGGTGATCGGGTGTATTTTGAGGCCGACAGCGAACCTACTGCCCAAATTAGTAAAGGATTGGTGAGTTTGCTGATTAAAATCCTTTCGGGCGAAAAACCAGAGGATGTAGCCAATGCAGATTTGTACTTCATTGATAAAATTGGCATGAGTACCATCATCACTTCGCGTCGCGCAGGTGGTTTGGCCTCAATGATTGTACGTATGAAAGACTTTGCCCAAAAACAACTTATTGCTTAACACTTACGTATTATGTCTGAAGCAGAACTGAAAGAAGAAGTCGTCAAAGCCATCAAGCAAGTATATGACCCCGAAATCCCCGTGGACGTGTGGGAACTTGGCTTGATTTATGACCTTAAAATATTCCCTGTCAATAATGTTTATGTCGAAATGACCCTCACATCGCCATCGTGCCCTTCAGCAGGTACAATCCCTGTTGAAGTAGAACAAAAAATTCGCGAAATTGAGGGAATCAACGATGTTAGCGTTGAGCTGACTTGGGATCCGCCGTACTCGCAAGATATGATGAGCGACGAAGCCAAACTTGAACTTGGTTTTATGTAGCCGTCATTCCCCTCGGGGAAAAAATAACAAAAACTGTCAACTTAAAAACTGTAAACAGATTATGTATCCTCCACATTTAGTAGCTCCAATGCGGGCTCAATTGACCGATAACGGTTTTACTAGCCTAGAAACGGCTGAAGCAGTGGATCAATTTATGGCAAATGCCAAAGGAACTACCCTCGTCGTAGTAAACTCGGTGTGCGGTTGTGCGGCTGGTGCAGCCCGTCCAGGCGTGTTGGGGGCGTTGCATTACAGCGATGTGAAACCTGATAACTTGGTAACGGTTTTTGCGGGTGCTGACATCGAAGCTACTGCTAAAATGCGCGAGTATTGCTTGCCTTATCCTCCGTCATCGCCAGCGATTGCGATTTTTAAAGACGATGAATTGGTGCACTTTATTGAGCGCCACCACATCGAAGGACGCAATGCTCAAATGATTGGCGAACACCTCATTACTGCTTTTGAAGAGTTCTGCGGCGAAAAAGCTTAATTTATAAAATCTCCTAAGAAATCCTCTCCTCTTTGTAGCGAGAGGATTTTTTTATGGAGTTTGTAGTGGTTGGTTCTAAACTTCTATCTTCAATAATTTGTTACCCACATATTAACCTTTTTAGACATGATAGGTCATCGCTTTTCTGAATTTAAACTGTCTGAGGAATCAGGGAAAAACAAATTTGACGAGTTGTTGAACATTTTTCAACAATTGCTTTTGATGACTTCGGGCGATGTGTCGCAGGCGATGTCGTGGATGAATCAGTTGGATCGTCAATACAAACTGACGGATGACCAATACGGAATTGGTGATTTTTTCGACGATTTGAAACGCAAAGGCTACATTACCGAAGAAAACGAAGAGGGGCAAGTAATGATGACGCCCAAAAGCGAGCGGAGTATTCGTAAAAGTGCCCTTGAAGAGATCTTTGGAAAGCTCAAACGTTCTAAGTCGGGGGGCAATCACCGTACACCTTATACGGGTGTGGGAGATGAGCTTAGTAGCGATGTTCGTAATTTTCAATTTGGGGATTCGTTGGAACAAATTTCGATGACGGAGTCCATCAAAAATGCGCAAATCAACCACGGTGCCGAAGATTTCTATTTGTTAGAAAATGATTTGGAGGTCGTTGATAAAGAGCAGAAAACTAGCACGGCTACGGTGCTAATGATTGACATTAGTCACTCTATGATTTTGTACGGGGAAGACCGTATTACCCCTGCCAAAAAAGTAGCGTTGGCGATGGCGGAGTTGATTAAGACCAAGTATCCCAAAGATATGCTCGACATCATCGTTTTTGGAAACGATGCGTGGCAAATTCAAATCAAAGACTTACCGTATTTGGAAGTAGGGCCTTACCATACCAATACGGTTGCGGGACTTGAATTGGCGATGGATTTGCTGCGTCGTCGCAAGACCAAAAACAAGCAGATATTCATGATTACCGACGGAAAACCTACTTGTTTGAAGGAAGGAATAAAGTACTATAAAAATAGCTTTGGCCTCGACCGCAAGATTGTAAGCAAAACGCTTACGTTGGCTGCGCAATGCCGTCGATTGGAGATTCCGATTACAACCTTTATGATTGCGTCGGATCCTTATTTGAAGCAATTTGTGCAGGAGTTTACGCGGGTCAACAACGGTAGGGCGTATTACAGCAATCTCAAAGGCTTGGGCGGTTTTGTGCTTGAAGATTTTCAACGTAACCGTCGTAAAAACTTAAAATAGTGTCCTCAAAAAAACTCTTTTACCTTTCTCTTGTCGTTTTTGTGGGCATAGTGGCGTATCAAGTCTATTTGAAAGCCACGGAAAAAGAAGTAAAACCGCTGACCAAAACGTGGGAAAAGGCGGTGCCACATCAGCAAGTTCCAAAAGGATTAGCTTCTTTGAGTGCCAAACAGTGCGGAGCTTGCCATCAGGCGCATTACGAAGAATGGCAGTATTCGACGCACTCACACGCGTGGACGGATAAACAGTTTCAGGCGGAACTCAAAAAGGAATCGAGTCCTTATCTGTGCATCAACTGCCATATTCCGCTGCAAAATCAGCAGGAATACATCGTTTCGGGTCTTATCGACGGGGATATTTACCAGCCTGTAAAACAGAAAAACCCACATTTTGACCGTGAACTTCAACAAGAAGGCATCAATTGTGCGAGTTGCCACGTGAGGGATAACGTGGTGATTGGCACAACGGGCACGGTCAAAGCCCCGCACGCCACTAAAAAAGACCCCCAATTTTTATCAGAAAAACTCTGTATTTCGTGCCACAATGCCAGCGCCGTCGTAACGCCAACGCTCGTTTGTACTTTTGAAACGGGCGATGAATGGAAAAAAGGGCCTTTTTATGGCAAAAAAACGTGCATTAGCTGCCACATGGAGCCCGTAGAAAGAGAAGTTGTAACAGGCTATGGCAAGCGGCTAAGTCATTTACACTACTTTGCTGGTTCGGGCATACCGAAAGAGAAAGGCGCTAAAACCAAGGGGCTGAATGGGTTGTCGTTTACGACTTCAAAATTGGCTACTACTTACAAGGTCGGGGAGGAACTTGACTACCAATTGACGTTGAAAAATGAATTTGCAGGGCACCGCCTTCCAACGGGTGACCCCGAACGTTACTACGCAATTTTGTTGGAACTCGTAAATGCTGAAAACAAGGTTATTGCTTCAAAATCCGACCGAATCGGAGAGAAATGGGAGTGGTGGCCCGCTGCAAAAAAACTTTCAGACAACAACCTAAACCCTGGTGAAGAACGCTCTTTTGTGTTGAAACAGACATTGAAAAGTTCTCAATCGTTGACACTCCGCGCCAAAGTGACCAAACACCGCCTCAACCAAGAATCAGCTACCTACAACAAACTAGACAGCAGCTATCCGTTGTCGATAACGGTGTTTGAGAAAGAGTATAAAGTTTTGGTGAAGTAAATAGGGCTTAAATTCTCTTCACATTTTTCGCAATTAAGCCTTTGGGACCCTCTTCTACGTTAAATTGTACTCTATCACCTTCGTTGAGGGTTCTGAACCCTTCGGCAATAATACTTGAGTGGTGTACAAATACATCAAGTCCATGTTCGCGGACAATAAACCCGACTCCTTTTGCATCGTTGAACCATTTGACTGTTCCTGTTTCCATTGTGTTGCGAATTTTGTTGAGTAAATGTTTGGAAAGCAAGATACACTAAGTTGGTGTTATTGAGAGTGATTCGCCTGATTTTAATTTATAATTTGAAAGCCATTACATAATCATTCTGCACTTCGGTGCCAAGTACAAAAACGTGCTCGCCTATTTTTTCAAATCCCATTTTGGTGTAAAACTGTAACGCGCGGGCGTTTTCTTCCCAAACACCTAGCCAAACGGTTTCAAATCCCGATTTTTTGCACCAATCAAGGTTCGATTGCATTAAATGCTTCCCAAGGTTTTGTCCGTGGAAGGCTTTGTCAACGTAAAATCGCTCAATTTCAATGACATTTTCCGACGACAATTCTTTCGGCGCATGATTTTTAATCAATTTGGTAAAGCCAATGAGTTGTCCTGCTTTTTTCAGAAGTAAGTATTGAACGGAAGTGTCTTCGAGTTCAGCCTGAATTTGTTTCAGGTTAAACTTCTCGGAAATGTGCTTTTCCATGTTTTCTGGCGTGTTATAAACGGCGTAGGTATCTATAAACGTTTGCTCACTTAAATCCCTTAATTCTTGCGCATCGATAAACGAAGCAGTCTCAATATGGGGCAATTGAATTTCGTATTTTTGTTCAATCAACGAAACCCCCAAAGCTGTGCTTTCTACCTCTTGACTGCGTTGAAACCCGTAAGAAAGGTAAAGCGAAGCGGCCTCTTCTAAGCCTTTAACCGTCCACAAATAACAAGAAGCATAGTTGGCTTTTTGTAAAAAATCGAAGAATTGCGCCATCAATTTTTTCCCCAAACCGAGCCCGCGAAATTCCTTTTTTAGAAGAAAATACCGCAATTGTGCACTGTTTCCACGGTTCATTAAAAAAAGACTTCCTATCACTTCGTCTTGATACTCACACAACCAAACCGCATTTTTGGAGGTATCGAATTGTTGGGCAAATTCTTGTAGCCCCTTCTCGACATACCGATTAAAAGCTGCGCCACTGAAGCTAAACCCATCTCGATAAACCTCGTCGTGAAGTTTTGCAACCGCAGCGGTATCTTCTTCTGGTCGAAAAGCAGTACGAATGCTGATGTGCGATAAATTCATTAGTTAAGATTTTTCTGGTAAAAGACACTGTCAACGGCCATACGTGGAAACTCAATGGGTAATTCTTCAACTGGTACTTGGGCAAAACCATTTTTTTCGTAAAAGCGCATTGCAGCCTGTAAACGAGGGTTAGTCCCCAAATATAATCGATCAATGTTATGTAAATCACAGTGCTTTGTAAGCGTAGAAAGTAATCGAGAAGCTACCCCAAAAGCTTTTCCGCGATAGTCTTGGTGGACAAACATCTTGCGAATAGCGCCCATGTTGTTGCCAATGTCGATGAGGGCGATTGTGCCTACTAATGTACCATCAATGGTGGTTGCTACCCAAAAATTACCCGCATTTTTGCAATAAAACTCAGGGATAATCAACAAATCGGGCTGGTCTTCGAGGGTGATAGGAACTTTAAATTCAATCTGTTGAATGTCTAAAATTAAGTCAATAATGGGTTCTTCATAGACGGATTGGTACTCCAAAATTTGTATCATGGCAGTATAGGTGGTGGTGAGTTTTAAAGTAATGGTGCAAATTAAATACGTGGTTTTAATAATTAGAAATGTTATTTTTTGATAGATTTATGCTGAAAATGTATAAGTGTTTTCTATTTAAAAAATGGATTTTCGCCAACTGAATTATTTTTTGGGGGTTGCAGAGGAGTTACATTTTTCTCGGGCTGCCGAGAAACTTTTTATCGTTCAACCTGCACTCAGCCGTCATATTCAGCAATTGGAAGAGGAGTTGGGAGTTGTTTTGTTTGAGCGTGACAAACGTAACGTAAAGTTGACGCCTGCGGGAAGCTATTTTCGGGATGAAATCAGCCGAATGCAGCTTCAATTGAGGAATATCATTGAACAAACCCAACGTATTCACGGTGGTTCGATAGGAACTATACGTATGGGACACCCAGGTTCGGCGCTTTATTCCATTCTTCCCGAAGTGTTGTCGATGATGTACCTACGATTTCCCGATGTGAAAGTCCAACTTACGGAAATTGCTGAAGTTGAGCTTATTGCAGCTTTGTCGAGCCACGAAATTGACGTGGGCTTTACCCGTGAAATTTCTACAGATGCGCAGTTTACGACACAATTATTGTTTGAAGAACATTTTGCCTTGGTTGTTCCAACCGATCATTGGTTGAATGAATCTACCTTTACGGGTATTGAGCAGTGTTTAGAATCAGGTTTCATTTTGCCCAAAATCGAGATGGATGTCAACTACGGGAAGTTGTTGAACAACGTGTTTGAACAAGGCGGTTTTCGGCCAAAAGTAGTTTATCACTCCAATTACGGAGCTACGATTTTGCGGTTGGTGGAGAAGAAACTCGGTTTGTCGGTGCTTCCAATTTCGTATCGTCAGGGTTCTTCGGCGTTGGGTGTACGCTTTATTAAATTACCAAATCTTACCCAATTATACTTAATTTGGCGTTCCGAAGATACCAACCCCGTGCTGCCACACATTCGCGAAATTGCGCACGAAGCCGTAGGACATTTATCGTTTGACCAGTTTTAAGGGTGTTAACCGTTGGCCTGAAATTTTTACTCTACTACTTTATAAAGTTGTTTAATAGGATGGAGATTAGAAAATCAACATTAGAGGATTTGAGCCGAATCCAGCAATTGTACAAAACCGTCGCGCGGCGCTCGGGAGGGATTGCCCGCAAAGAACACGAGATTTTAGAAAGCTATATTTATAATTTTCTGAGTAAAAGCTTAGCCAATGGTTGTTCAATGGTGGCCGAAGAGGCGGGTGAGATTGTGGCCGAAGTCCACACCTATTCATTGGGTATTGAGTGTTTTACACATTTGTTTGGAGATACAACCATTTGCGTACACCCTGATTACCAAGGAAAAGGTGTGGGAAAGAGGTTGTTTACGGCTTTGTTGGAATACGTTCAAACGGAAAGAAAAGACATACTACGGGTGGAACTTCATGCGCGCGAGAGTAACCCAACGGCGATTGAACTGTATAAAAAAATAGGATTTAAAATTGAAGGTAGGGCAGAAGGAAGAGTGCTCGACCCCGATGGAAGCATCGTAGCAGATGTCCCGATGGGTTGGTTAAATCCTAATTTTCAACGTTCTTAAACGGCTCGCCCCGACATACTGTCGGGGCGAAAATGGCCTAGCGTCTCCGACGCAAATTAAAAAATAACGTTGGCGTAAAACGCTTAGAACAACTTCCGATTCAAGTCAAACTCAGAAAGGTAGTCGCTTACGCGTTTGACAAACATTCCTCCCAACGCACCATCTACCACGCGGTGGTCGTACGAGTGAGAAATGTACATCATGCTACGAATACCAATGACATCGCCTTGGGGAGTTTCGATGACCACGGGGCGTTTCTGGATGGCTCCAAACGCCATGATGGCTACTTGGGGTTGGAGAATGATGGGCGTTCCCATGATGTTTCCAAACGTGCCAATGTTTGAAACCGTATAAGTGCCTCCCGCAAGGTCGTCGGCGGTCAGTTTGTTCTGACGAGCACGGTTAGCCAAATCATTGACCTTCTTGGCGAGTCCAATCAAACTGTATTGGTCAGCGTTGTGAATAACGGGGACAATGAGGTTGCCACTTGGTAAAGCAACGGCCATCCCGACGTTGATGTCTCGCTTTTTGAGAATGGTATCGCCTTCTACCGAAATATTAATTAAAGGAAAATCTTTGATGGCTTTTACAACCGCTTCAATCAAAAGTGGGGTAAAGGTCAATCCTTCGCCCGTTTGGCGTTTAAATTCATCCTTAATTTGATTGCGCCAAAGCACGATATTGGTCATGTCGGTTTCTACAAAAGAAGAAACGTGCGGAGAAATTCGCTTCGATTCCACCATTCGTTCCGCGATCATCTTCCGCATTCGGTCCATCGGCACTACTTCAATTCCTTTTGAAGTTTCGTGTTTTGGGTTTGCTGTTTCGGGTTTCGGGTTTGCCTGTTGACTATCGACCATGGACTGTGGACTGCCCCCCATGGACTGTGGACTAGAATTACGGCTGGCTAAATAGTCCAAAATATCCTTTTTGGTGACGCGATTTTCTGCTCCCGTTCCTGCGATTTGTTCGAGTTCTTGGAGGGAAACGCCCTCCATTTTAGCGATGGTTTGTACCAAAGGGGAATAAAACCGGGTACTTACTGCCTCGCTACTTGTATGCGTTGAAGAGGAATGCTGGACATTGGCTACCAACGACTGAGTAACCGTTTCGATTTCTCTTTCAAGGGTTTGTACTTCTTGCGACTCCTCAGCCACGGGAACTGCCACCGAACCATTGGTTTCAATCCGAATAATGGCATTTCCTACAGGAACGACATCGCCCTCTTTTACTAAAATTTCTGCAATGACGCCACCGTAAGGAGTAGGAACTTCCGTATCCACTTTATCCGTAGCCACTTCCATCACCGAATCGTCGGCTTCGACGCGGTCGCCTACTTTTTTTAAGATACTAATGATGGTACACTCCATGACGCTCTCACCCATACGAGGCATCACCATTTCTACTATTGCCATTGTTGTTGATGTTTTTTATCGATTCGCCAAAATCTGTTTTCTAAGTACATTCAAAAGGTAAATCCCCGTGTATTGGATATTCTGTTCACGGAATTTACCAAGTTGTAATTTTTGGGTTACGGTACCCGAAGGACCTGCACAAGCAATCCAGATGGTACCTACGGGTTTTTCGTCTGAGCCACCGTCTGGCCCTGCAATACCACTTGCGGCTATGCCGTAGGTCGTTCCCAAACGCTGACGAACTCCTTCCGACATTTCAATAACAGTGGCTTCGCTTACGGCGCCAAACTCGGCCAGTGTTTCTGGTTTTACCCCCAATTGGTTTACTTTAACTTCGTTGCTATAACTCACGATTCCCCCCATAAAATACTGGGACGAGCCAGGGATTTTGGTAAGTAAGTGGGATACATATCCTCCCGTGCAACTCTCGGCAGTGGCAACCGTTTCACCTCGTTCCTTCAATAAACGGCCAACGACCGTTTCCATTTCGTCGTTGTCAAACCCAAAAACGAATTCTTGAATCAAGGGAAGCACCTTGTCCACTTGTGCTTGATTTTCAGCTTTGAGCTGCTCGGCATCGGTACCTGTGGCCGTGAGGCGCAACTTTACTTGGCCAAAGCTAGGCAAGTAAGCTAAACGAATATGCGGTGGAAGCGCATCTTCCCACGCTTCGATGCGTTCGGCCAAAAACGACTCCCCAATGCCCACCGTACGCATCATTTTATGCTGAATGACGGGCGTTTCAAAAAACTCCTTGAGCTTGGGTAAAATGGCGTTGGACATGAGGTTTTTCATCTCAAACGGAACCCCTGGCATCGAAATGAAAACCTTGCCGTTGCGCTCAAACCACATGCCTGGGGCTGTTCCCCAGTAGTTGGGAATGTAGGTACAAGCTTTGGGTAATGCCGCTTGTTGCCGATTGAGCTCAGTCATGGGGCGACCCCGTTTTACAAAAAACGACGTGATGATTTCCAAAGCATGTTCATTGATAACCAGCTCCGTATCAAAGTATTTGCACATCGTTGTTTTCGTAATGTCGTCTTTGGTAGGCCCCAAACCTCCAGTAATTAGGATAACATCTGCCCTGGCTTCGGCTTCGGCCAACACTTCCAAAATGGCGGCTTCGGTATCACCCACCGATGACTTTCGGATGGGCCGTATGCCAATATTGGTAAGTTCGGTGCCTATCCATTGGGTGTTGGTATCTGTGATTTGTCCAAACAATATTTCGTCGCCAATCGTGATTACTTCTGCTCTGACCATGTATTCTAATTTTTTTTCAAAGTTAGACAAAATTCTCTTTTGGTATGAACGTTGTACCAGTGCTTTAGGTTTGAAAATATAAACAGAGCAATGATGTTACTAGCTCTAAACATTTTTGTCCAAAGGTTAGACCAATTAAAACCCACATTTTTTGTCCATGAAATCTATTATTAGCGTTTGTGCGGCTTTTGTACTCGGAACGAGTGTGTATGCCCAAGATCAGCCCAAGAAAAAAAGTACGTTTGGGGATTTGTTAAAAAAAGCCGAAACGGCCATCACCGACGTAACAAAAGGAGGTACAAGCCTGACCAACGATGAAATTGTCCAAGGACTCAAAGAGGCCCTAACGGTTGGAATTTCAAACGGTTCGGCGCAAGCCTCTGCCGTGGATGGTTATTACAAAAATACCCTTATCAGGATTCCATTCCCTTCTGATATTCAAAGAGTTGAGACGACTTTGCGAAAAGCTGGTTTAGGAAATGAGGTAGATCGTTTTTTGTTGTCGCTTAATCGCGCGGCTGAGGATGCCGCCAAGAAATCTAAACCTATTTTTGTGAAGGCCATCACGTCGATGAGTATTCAGGATGCCTTGGGGATTTTGAAGGGGGATTCGACGGCTGCTACAAGTTATTTGAAACGCACTACAAGCACCGATTTGTACAAGCAGTTTTATCCCGTGGTTGACAGTACACTAAAACTCAACAATACCACCAAATACTACGCGGATTTGATTACGGCTTACAATAAAATTCCTCTGGTCAAAAAAATCAATCCTGATTTGAAACAGTACGCTACTCAAAAAGCCGTCGATGGTCTCTATGTACTAATTGCCCAAGAAGAACGTAAAATCCGTAAAGACCCCGTTGCCCGTGCTACCGAATTGTTGAAAAAAGTTTTTGGACAGCAGTAGGGAAGGGTTTCAAAAGGCAAGTTAGCGAGGGGCAAGTGTGCAAGGGGCAAGTGTGCAAAGAGCCAATTTGCTATTTGCCTAATGTGCCAAAACCAATTCCAAGCTTTTCATCACGACCTCGCCCATGCTTCGACACTGCAAAAAGCTGTTGTTTCGATAGTGTTGGGCGAGTTCTTTTTTTAACTGGTTTAAGTTATCAGGAAGGCAAATTTGGTCTTCCATCATCACGTTCATCAAATCCTGAATCCGTGAACGTTCCACCCGAATCCTCCCCGCAATCAGCGAACGTTCTTCTCGCTGGTATTGAAGCACACTTTCATTGGTCAGGCACTTCATCCCCAATTCAATGATGGCATTGTTTTGCTTGAAATATTGGGGTAAATACACCGCTTTTTTACCCTCGTACGATTGTTGGTCAAAGTCAATGGAGCGGATACGGTAGTAAATTTCTTCAAAGTCAGGGGTAATGTCCACCACAAAATTACTGGAGTGCATATCGCCCAACAACCGCACAAAGCAGCGTTCGTTGAATTTGACAAACTCTTTGCAAAAACGAATGGCGTTGAGATTAGGCTCGTTGAGGTAGTTTTTGATAAACATATCCCCAGGAATCCCCGCAATATGTTCCTCCACCAACGTATCTCCGCTGGTCATGTAACTGATTCGGTTGGGCGAAAGAATGTGCTCTAATTCGAGCCCATAAATCCGCGACGCATCGGCGTTTTTGATGTAAAAATAATCGAAGTTATCGTTGACTTTATTGACAATTCGTACCCGAAAAGGACGAGAATTACCGTACGAACAAACGTCCACGCGGTCCACGTACAAGTGCTTCATCACCGACAAATCACCGTCGGCACGGAGGTCGGCGTAAATGGTTTTGAGGGCGTCGTAGATTTCGTCAATTTCGCTGTAGGAGTAAAAAACCGTTTCCCAAAGTGTGTCAGTCCCTTTTTTGTCGTAAAGCGGAATGGCGTTTTCGTATCGTAATAAGTAGCTGTAGTCAATCGGCAACGCCACTTCTCGATTGTAACTTTCGAGGTAATTGCGAAGCTCTTTATTGATTTTAAACGGTTTTTTTTTGTTGGCAATAAAGGCCATATCTATGGAGGAAATTAGGTTCGCGACAGCGTATAAGGTCGCTGCGCGTCTAATTTAAGAAAAATAAACAACAGAATCGTAAAGGACCACATCGAAGAACCTCCGTAGCTAAAAAACGGCAGTGGGATTCCGATGACGACCATGAGTCCGATTGTCATGCCAATATTGACCAAAAAATGAAAAAACAAAATGCCTGCCACGCAATAGCCGTACGCTCTTGCGAAGCGCGTTCGCTGTCGTTCGGCCAAAAATACGACCCGACACATGAGCCCGAGTAGTAATAAAACTACGGCTGCGCTACCGATAAAACCGTGTTCTTCGCCAATGGTACAAAAGATAAAATCAGAGTGTTGTTCGGGTACAAAGTTAAATTTGGTTTGTGTACCGTCTAAGAACCCTTTTCCCCAAAGCCGTCCTGAACCGATGGCAATTTTGGATTGAGTTACGTTCCAGCCGATACCAGTGGGGTCCAGTTTTGGGTCAACCAATACTTTGATACGGTTGCGGTGGTGGGTTTGGAGGACGTTGTTGACCAAAAACTCCACACTGGTCGTAAAAAACATCATTAATCCAAAAATAACGACGAGGTTGATGGCCGTTTTTTTAGTGCGGTCGTACCGAGGAATGATGAAGTAATAGACCAAAAGTCCAAACAAAGCCAACCCGAGAGAAATGTATAGAGGGGAGAAAAACAGCGACAAAATGAACAACACAATGGCAACCAACACAATGGAAGGGTAAATACCAGGTAGTCCTTCACGGTAAAGTACAATTAGGAACGAGACAAATACGAGGGCACAGCCTACTTCTTTGGAAGCCACAATGAGCACCATTGGTAGTAAAATGATGCCTGCCGTCCAGGCTATGTCTTTCCAGCGCGATAGGTTAATGTGGGGTTGGGTGATGAATTGGGACAGGAGTAGTGCCGTTCCAGTTTTGGCAAACTCGGCGGGTTGGAGTGAAAAAGTGCCAAATTTAATCCATGATTTGGAGCCTTTGATGTCGGTCGCAACCACTAATACCACCAAAAGTAGCACAATACAAGCGCCGTAAATAAAAGGGGCAAAGACTTCCCAAAATTTGTGGTCGATGACCAAAATTGCAATAATGATTAGTACTGAGGTGCCGATAAACATAAATTGACGCCCCGCACTGTTGGAAAGGTCTAAAAGTTTGGTTTGTTCTTCGGGATCATACACGGAGGCATAGACGTTGAATAAACCCATTGAAACACATGCTGCGTAAATCAAGACCGACAGCCAATCCAAATTTTGAATAATATTTTGTTCGTTACGAGCCATAATGTCGTTTCAAAAAATCAATAATAAATAACCAAGTATAAACCCCGAAAAGCCTAAGGGGCAGGTACTGCTGTGCTTTTTGGGGCTGTTTGGTGGACAATCGTCGCCTCTGGTTTTAGAGGTGTAGGAGCAACATTTTTGGGTTTTGGTTGTTGCGAACGAGGAAGAATTACGTTTTGAAGGAAGTTTTTGTTTTTCCATTCTTGTTCGTAAGCTTTTCGTTGAACGTGGCCATTCAGGTAACGTTCGATGGCCAAAGAAGCCACTGGCGCAGCTGCAAACCCTCCAAAACCTGCGTTTTCAACAAATACTGCAATGGCAATCTTGGGGTTGTCTTTGGGGGCAAAAGCGATAAAAATAGAGTGGTCTTTTCCTTTTTTATTCTGTGAGGTTCCTGTTTTGCCGCACATTTGAATGCCCGGAATTAATGCCCCTCGTGACACGGTACCACGAACGACGGCCATTTCCATGCCATTCACGACGGGTTCATAATAATAACGGGCAACCCCTGTTTCGTGCTTTTCGTTGTATTCGGGAAGTGGGTTATTGTTTTTTCCAACGCCTTTCACCAAGTGTGGAATTTTGAACCAACCACGGTTGGCAATGGTGGCGGCTAAGTTGGCCAATTTTAGCGGCGTAATAAGCAATTCACCTTCGCCGATACTCAACGAATAAATTTGTCCAAAACGCCATTGGTTTTTGCCAATACGTTTGTCGTAGTAATCAACCCCAGGAAGTACCCCTTTGGCTTCGCTGGGTAAATCCACACCAAGTTTTTGCCCAAATCCAAATTTTTCGGTGTATTCGTGCCATTTTTTAAGGCCAATCGAGGAAGCCTTAAACGTGTTTTTCTCAGCATTGGCATAAATCATCCGACGGAAAACGTGGTAAAAATAGGGGTTACATGACCACTGAATGGCGCTGTGTACACCTGAAAGCCCTCCGTGACCGTGGCATTTCATCGGTGCTCCTGCGTGGCTAAACACACTTCCAGGGCCAATGACACCCTCTTGCATGGCGACTAATGCCTGAACGGTCTTAAAAGTAGAACCAGGACGGTAACTTCCCATCACGGCGCGGTTATAGAGCGGGCGGTAAGGGTTTTTTTGAAGTGCGGCGTAGTTTTTGGAAAAATCGCGGGTAGCAAACAGTGCAGGGTCGTAACTTGGCGCAGAAGTAATCGCAATCACTTCGCCCGAAGAAGGCTCAATGGCGACCACAGCACCTGCTTTGTGCTGCATCAAACTATCGACGTATTGCTGTAAATCTAAGTCAATGCTCGTATATAGGTTTTGACCTGCCAAGGCTACGGTATCCATTTCGCCGTTTTTCCAAGAGCCCTTATCAACGCCATTTACATCCTGCATGACATAGCGCACTCCTCGGCGACCGCGCAGTTGCTCTTCATAAAATTTTTCCAAGCCACTTTGTCCTATCAAGTCTCCTTGACGATAATAGGGGTAGTCTTGGTCATCAAGTTGTTTTTTTGAAATCTCGCTTACGTAACCCAATGCGTGCGCAAGGGTAGGGGCAGAGTAGGTGCGTATCGAACTTTTTTGGTAGTCGAACCCAGGGTAATCCACCAACGCATCCTGAATGCGGGCAAACTCTTGCTTTGAAAGCTGACGAAGAAAAAGGGAAGGCTTGCGGTAAGAGAACGTTCTGGCCGCTTGCATTAGGCTATCAAACTTGGGGCGTGTTATTTTAAATAAATTGCAAAGTGCCAACGTGTCGGCCACTCTCACTTTGCTTGGCGTCACGTATAAGTCATATACGAGGGTGTTGAAAACAATCAGTTTCCCATTGCGGTCATAGACTTGTCCCCGCATCGGTACATCGGGAATAGCACGGATGGAGTTACTCGCGGTTTCGTACGTATTGTCAAGAACTTGGAGATATAATAATCGAAATAGAAAAATTATTCCTACCACCACAAACAACCCATAAACATAAAATTTTCTACTCTCAGACATCTAACTAATGGTTTTAACGTATTATTCTCTCGCTTACTTCTTGTTATATAGACAAGTAATTACTTTACAAAGTTCGTAGGTTTTAAGCGATTTACAAGAAATTTTGAGAAGATATTAAATAAAAAAAGAAGGCTTTTGGCCTTCTTTTTTTATTGTGATTTTTAAAGTTTTGTGGCCTACCAACCCGCTCCTTTTACCTTGGTTTTGATGCGGCACAGGTACATATCGGCGGTGATGTACAAGGTAGTGCCGTCGTCTCCCCAGCCGCAGTTGGCGGTGGCTTCACCCGTGTCGATTCGGCCTAATAACTGCCCCATTGGCGTAATGATTAAGACGCCTCCTGGCCCCGTACACCAGAGGTTGCCTTGCTGGTCGGTTTTGAGTCCGTCGGGGAGCCCAGGCAATCCTTGCTTGACCATCGGCGTGGCGTCATAAAGCACTTTTCCTGTGCCAACCGAGCCATCCGCAAGCACGGGGAAGGCCATGACGATGGCTTTATCAGGGTCTGACTGAGCAACGTAGAGCGTTTTTTCGTCGGGTGAGAAAGCCAAGCCGTTGGGGCGGGTCATTTCTTTGGTCAGCAGCGTCACCTTGCCGTCGGGGCCCACACGATATACCCCAAACCAGTCGATTTCGCGGGTGGGGTCGTTGTGTTTGAGAGGCATTCCGTAAGGTGGGTCGGTAAAGTAATAAGCCCCGCTCGAATGTTGTACTACATCGTTGGGACTGTTGAAGCGTTTTCCTTGAAAATTATCGGTAATGGTCCGTTTGCCTGCGTTGAATAATGGCATGGCCGAAATCCGACGGTCGCCGTGCTCGGCCACGATGAGGCGGCCTTGTTGGTCGAGGGTGAGACCGTTGCTGCCAGGTTCGTCGCCGTAGGTGCCTGCTCCTGTAAAGCCCGATGGTTTCAAAAAGGTACTGAGTCCTTCTTTGGCGCTCCATTTAAAAATGGTGTTGGCGGGCACGTCCGAAAACAGCAAACAGTTTTGGGACTTGACCCACACGGGGCCTTCTGCCCAGATGAAGCCTGAGGCAAGGACTTCTATTTTGGCATCAGGAGCGACCAAGGCATCGAGTCGTGGGTCGTTGCGGACGATTTTGCCTAGAGCTGGGTAGCCCGACTGCGCTAGAAGTTGGGGGCTGGCAAAAACCAAGGCCGCCACCGCCCATCGTTGAAAGAAAGTCATGGTTGATAGGTTTAGAGTCTCAATGACCAGAAAAGCAAAAAACTGATGGGATTTAATGGTGAAGCACAATCGCGTGTAATAGCGCGAGCGTCCCCGCTCGTGCTGACTATTTTTAGGCTTCTAGCCTAGAGTTATGGAAAAAAGGCTGGAAGCCTTGTAATAGTTGTCACGAGCGGGGACGCTCGCGCCATCGGGGAGATTTATTTTTTCAAATCGTTTCTCAACTGCTCAATTCTTTCAATAGTTAAGTCGGTAATATGAGAAATTGTTTCATTGTCTAATCCTTTTAGAATTGATTTCTTGGCAACTTCATCTTTTAGTCTAAACTCTGCTTCCGTCTGCAAAGAAAATATTTCACTGGCTTTCAAATGTAGATTATCCAAATAACGACTATAACCGTATTGGTCGTCTTGCGCCAAACGCATAATATCCAATACTTCGCCTGCTTCTTTTAGTCCTTTTGCTTTAAAATCATCTTTTACTTCACTGTTTTTTAGGAAATATACCCATTCGTCCAATGTGTCTTTGGCATTGTCGTTAAACTGGTTTACTTTTAGTAAATAATATTCTGGAAAAATATCAGAAACTTTTTCTTTCAGAAACGTAATTTTTTGCTTTTCCGAAAGTCCTAAAATATCGTTTTGATGAAGCCCTACAAAGTCAGTTTTGCCTCTGTAAATGTAATCTTGCCCTTGTCCTAAATCAAAATATACAATATTGACAGAAATTACTTTCTTTATTTCAGAATATCTTTGCCCTAACTTTAAATTTTCGGAAATACTTTTTGAAACTCCATAAGTCATTCTATGGAAATAATCAATTTCGTAAGTACTTTGAATTTCAATAATTATCAACTCATTTTTTGAGTTTTTGGTCAGAATATCAACCCGATTGAATTTATCGTCGTCCAATACTTGATTGCTTTCGCTTTCAAGTATTTGCTCAATTTTGATATTGTCAAACAAAAGTTCACTCAAAAAACCCTCTAATACTACAAAGTTTGTTTTATTGCGCAAAAGCCTCTTGATCGCCCAATCAAATCGTACCAGTTTTTTACTCATCTTGTTCTCAAATTATCTTTTCAAATTTACGGTTTTTTTGCCAGTTTCAAGGGTGCCACCTCCTAAAGTAAAAGACATACGCTACATTACTCATATAGTTTACCAATTACCGTTTAATAAAATCTTACTAAAATAACCTAAGTGGTTATTGGTTAGGTAGTTGTTTATTTCGTCATTTGCGGGGTCACCTTCTTACTTTAGCTGAACCATGAAAAAGCTATATTCCTTCATCGTCCTTATCTTGTTGGTTTCTAGTCAGGCGTTGGCGGTGATTCGCTACGTAAAACCTATTGCCTCTGGTACAGGCGATGGTAGCTCATGGGCCAATGCTTCGGGCAACTTGCAGGCTATGATTAACATTGCTTCTCCCACCATGGATGAACTTTGGGTAGCGGCGGGTACGTATTTTCCGACAGCTTATCCGAGTGGCTGCGCTACGTGTGGTACAGCCAGCGCAACCAACCGCAACAATACATTTCTGTTGAAATCGGGGCTTAGAATTTATGGCGGCTTTGCAGGAAATGAAACCAACCGCGCTACCCGAAATTCCCACCTCAACGAAACAGTCTTGAGCGGCGACCTCGGTACCAAATACGAAACCAACGACAACGCCTACCATGTAGTAACGGCCATCGACTGTGCTAATAATACCATTTTAGAACGCTTTACCATCAAAAATGGAAACGCCAATGGCACAACGAGTATTACAGTCGCAGGACGCACTTACTATCGAAGCTGGGGCGGAGGGGTGCTTTGTGTATTTTCGCAAATGAGAATAGCGCTTTGTGCTATCGTCGAAAACCAAGCTACTGATGGCGGGGGCATTCTCAACAATAGTTCTAATACGTACATCACAAACTCGGTCATTGCTGAAAATACAGCAACAGCAGGTGGTGGGGGCGTCTATAACCACGAAGGCTCGGCTGCCGATATGAGAAATTGTACCATTGTTCAAAATACCGCCAATGTAGCTGGAGGCGCGATGTACAACTATAACTCAGGGCCGTTCATTATCAATAACATCATTTGGGATAATAATAGCCCGAGCTTGGCGGGTATTGCTAACAATGGTAGTACCGTTACTGGCTATTCTTCCAATGTTCAAGGTGGGTATTCTACTTGGTGTAGCGACTGTACGAGCGCCGAGCCTCAATTTATCAATCCAGATTTTCCCGCAGGTATTGATGGAAAATGGGGCAGCCGCGATGATGGTTTGCGGATTACGTCATGCACACCTGGCAAAGACCAAGGCACGAATGGTTCTACCGAAGGAGTGGACATGGCCAATCATGCCAGAGAGGTTGATGTCCCTTCTATTCCCAATAACATTGCAAGTATCTCATTGGATATGGGGGCGTATGAATATCAAAATACCGCGCCATCCAATCAAACATTATACGTCAATGCCAACCTTTCAACGGGACTAAACGATGGGAGCAGTTGGGCCAATGCGTTCAGAGGAGCTACTGCTTTTGGAACAGCACTGCTGTATGCCAACAACTGCGATAACAATACCATTTTAGTAGCCAAAGGCACTTATAAACCGCATCGACGGGCGTTTGGGGTCACGAGCGGATCAAATCGTACCAACACGTTTGCCCTCAAAGGCGGGTTGAAAATTTATGGCGGATTTGTGGGGACGGAGACAGCTGCGGACTATTCTACTCAAAAAGCCCGTAAAAATGAAACCATTCTTTCGGGTGACTTTTCTGACAACGACATCGTGACTGGGGAGGGTGGTACATTGGCGATTTCAAACAACGCCGAAAATGCCCACCATGTGTTGACAACCTATGATGGGGCAAGACAGCTGCTACTTAAAGGTTTCACCATCAAAGGAGGCAATGCGTTGGGGACTTCCAACCAATATGGCGGAGGGATTTATGTCACCAGCTCTCCATCTTTTGAAATAACCGATTGTATCATAAAGCACAACAGTGCCGCTACTGGCGCGGGTTTTTATTTTCGTTTGAGTTCTCCTTTGGTGTTGAATAACAATTATTTGGATAAAAATTTAGCGTCAACTGATGGGGGGGGCTTGTACATTTCGGAGACTACATTGAAAGCCAATAACAACGTTTTTGCGGGGAATAGGGCGGCTGCGGGGGTAGGTGGTGCGGTGCGTAATGACCTTTATACGGGAGAATTTTTTAACAATACTTTTTATAATAATTCGGCACAAACTGCGGGAGGGGCGTTTTACACCTACGACCCAGGCATTGCTGGTGCTCCTATCGACATCAATAAAACATACAACAATATTTTTTACAAAAACGCCATTGGGACAAACACGACGACTATCTATGCCGATTTCTTTATTGAACGAAATGGCCGAGATTTTAAAAACAATATTTTGCAGTTTGCCGCGTCACAATACCCCTTAGACAAAACGCCCAATGGCATAGGGGCTACGGCTGCCAACAATCTTTTTGCGGTCAATCCACTTTTTGTGAATGAAGCTAATTTGCTCGGTCCCGATTTGATTGGCGGTACTACCGACGACGGCCTGCGACTGCAACGAGCCAGCCCTGCCGTCGATGCGGGAACGTATGCTTTGGCTCCCTCTTATGACATCCTGAATAATCTCCGTTACTTGGTTTTTGACATTGGTGCGTATGAATTTCAGCCCAAAGAAGCCTGTCCCGACAACCGTTACGTTACAGATGCGCCGATTGAGGCAGGAACTCACTACGCAGGCAGGAAGGATAGGTTTGGGTTTTTGATTGGAGATGGGAACATTACAGCACTAGGAACAGTCGCTACGGGGACGAATGTGGTTTTTGATGCCAGCAAGAGTGTGACGCTATTGCCAGGTTTTGAGACGCAATCGGGCGCTGTTTTCCGAACAAACTTGCAGGGGTGTATCACTTTTGAGGCAATTCCTGCACCTACTTCATCCCAAAAGTAGCAAGGCTAGAAGCCTTGTAATAGTTGGCACGAGCGGGGACGCTCGCGCCAACTAGACTAATAATACTTAAATACTTGGTTTAAATAGTTTGTTAGGTACAAACATAAGCCAATGATTGATAAGTTGATAAAGGCCCTAAAAGACCATTTTTTATTTGAAAAATCGTAGTGTATAAATTTTGAAACTGCGACGGCTATTCCCATTAAAAGAAACCAAACAGAAAAAAATAATGAAAGTCTTCCTCTTGCCAAAGTCGTGACTAAATCGTGAATAAAACCGCAGAAGACAAATGTCAAAACTAATGACAACCCAGCTGGAAGTACTTTTTTGAGTGGTTTGAATATTTGTAAACCTAAATAATAGCCAAAAATAGGGTTCCAAAAATTCCAAAAGGTAGCAAAGTTTTTGGCTCCAAGCGACCTTTGTAAATTATTATGAAGAGAGCTTGAGTTTCCAATTGGAACCCCATTCCTTTTTTTTACGTATTCGGACAATTTCATTATTTAGTCTGCTGTTTGTTTTAGTGTTTGTCGCAAACTAATAAAACCTAAAAACCCTGCTGTCAAAGAAGAAAGCAAGATTACTAATTTTGAGTTGTTTATGATTGTCTCATCCTCAAAAGCAAGCAGCGTAATGAAAATAGACATCGTAAAACCAATTCCAGCCAAAAGACCAACGCCAAAAATTGATTTCCAATTGAGGTCGGTTGGTAGTTTGCAAAGTCCCAAAGTCACGGCTAAAAATGTTAATACAAAAATACCCAACGGCTTACCTACGATTAGTCCAAGTGCGATACCTAAACTGTTGTTTTCGGTTAAAGTGTGAGTTATGTCACCACTAAAAACTATGGCGGTGTTGGCTAACGCAAAAATGGGTAGAATAATAAATGCAACGGGCTTGTGTAGAAAGTGTTGCAAAATGTACGAAGTTGATTTTTCGTCTCCATTGCCGAAGGGAATGGCAAAAGCCAATAAAACCCCCGTAATAGTGGCATGAACGCCTGAATGAAGCATGAAATACCACATTACAATCCCACCAAGTAGGTAGGGGATTAGGTTTCTTACTTTTAGCCTGTTGAGTACCAAAAGCAAACTAAAAATAAATAACGCAATAAATAAGTTAATCCAAAGCAGTGTTTTGGTGTAGAATATTGCGATTATGATAATAGCGCATAAGTCGTCAATAACTGCTAAGGCGGTTAAAAATACTTTTAAGGAAGTTGGGACTTTGTTGCCTAATAATGATAAAATACCTAGTGCAAAAGCAATGTCTGTCGCCATCGGAATACCTGCACCCGACTGTGTTTCAGTGCCATAATTAAACATTAAAAATATTCCTGCGGGTAATAATATTCCCCCAATCGCTCCTAATAATGGCAACAGTGCGTCTTTGATTTTTGAAAGTTCGCCAATGTAAACTTCTCTTTCTAACTCCAAGCCAATGAGTAGAAAGAAAATCGCCATAAGACCGTCATTTATCCAATGTTCAACGGATAAACCCGCAAATTTGCTATGGAAAAAAAGCTGATAGTCTGTGCCGAAGGGTGAATTTGTAAGTACCAACGATAAAATGGTGCAAGCAATTAAAACAAGTCCCCCTGCTTTTTCGCTCTCAAAAAACTCTTTAAATAATTTAGTTGCTATCATTGATTAGGTCTATCAGTTTGTGGTGGGGAACGTGGCAAGTAGCGGTTTGCCGTTTGGTGTTGTAGTGGTAAATTTAGCACAAAAGTTTAACAGATGCACGGACATATAATGTGATACTTTACATATCGTTGAGGCAAGTTGCTGTTAGACAGGGTATTAAGTAGATAGTTTGCCTCGAAAACGTCAAATTCTAACGCCAATCTAAGCTTGAGCGTAATCCACAAACGCACCTAAAGCCCACGCAGCTAGGGGCATTTGCCAAACCGAAGGTGCTTATGATAGGGGATTTTGGAGGTGGGGGACGCTCGCGTGTGATAGCCTAAGGTTCTACCTCGTGCTGATTATTTTCAGGCTTCTAGCCCAAGTTGCGGAAAAAGGCTGGAAGCCTTGTAATAGTTGTCACAAGCGGGGATGCTCGTGCCGTCGGAGATTGAAATACTCACAAAAACAAAAAAGCAGGCCAAAATTTGCTCTAAAAGTACTTGCTAGATTGACGATAACTCCATTACAAAAGCAGAGGGTTTGGTGAGCTCTCACCGCCAGGCTAGCCGCCCGCCCGAGTTTCGTTCAAGACTGGGCGTTCCCCATCGTCTTCATGGCTTAGCCTTCGGCTGCCATGAAAGCTTAGTTATTGTGAGCAGTATTTTTAACTGGACTGTTCATGGTGTCGTTCAAATGATGTGTCATTTTTTAATACTAAGAATTAAATCTTCTTCTTCCTTTTCAAAGGGCATCCATTTCTGTTCTTTATTATTCCAAGAAAATTTTTCTACGCCTATAGGCTCATTATATAGCTGTGTTAATTTTTTATAAACAGTTTCCTCTGTTTTTCCTAAGTCGGTGTTTGAGCTAACTATTAAATCAATTTCATTATTAGAGTTTCTCAATTTGACATCTTTGAGGTAGTCCTTATGGTAGATTTTCTTTTCTTCAACTGCTATCACATGTTGGTTAATTGTGCCACACTTCTGGATGATTGGGTATTTGTCAATTGGATGCTTTCGTAGTTCATCAAGTAGTTCTGGAATATTATCAAAGGGATGCCCAAGCAATTTGTATGCTCCAAAGATGTAAGGAATTGTCAAGCCTGTATTTATCATTCTTTTTCCCTTTAAGAGTTTTGTTAACTTATACCAGATTGGATTATAATTTTTCATCTTGAAGAATTGACGTCAGTTTTTAAAGTTTTGAATATGGTTCTTTATCAATAATCGCTTTTCTAATTTTAGCTCTGAAATATTGGGTTAGGTCCTTGTCATTATCAAGAATATTGATAAATTCTTCAAGGTCCGTCAAAACTAAAATAGCTTTATTTACCAATGCTTCTTTACTTGCAACTATTCCAGAATCTGTAAATCCTGACGAGGAAATGAAAATTCCTTGAGCGCTTGTTCGATGATATATTCTGCCTAAATGGGCAAAAATGTCTTCGCTGCCAATCTTATCCTTTTTCCATTTCATTTCAACCAAATAAATTTGGTTGTCAATTTCTATTACTCCATCAATCTGCTCAATAATCCCTTCGCCATTGTCACCTTTACGAGTAAATGCTTCACGAACAAGAATTCCATAAATTGAAAAAATTGAGTTGAGAGCCGCTTCTAACTTTTTTCCACGTTCCTGAGGGTTTTCAAGTGCGAAAAGTCCATAAAATTCTTTCTTCGTTTTCTCTATTAATTCTTTTTTCTTTTTGATTTTTTCAACTCTTTTATTGTAGTCTGCTGTGTGTTTTGATTGGGCAGCTTCCTTTTCCTGTTTCATTCGTGTAAATGTGTCTTTGACATTTACGATATTTCTAATTTCTGCAACAAGTCCTTTAGCTTTGTATTGGTCAGTTTCCCAGCAATTGGTAAAAGATTCAAATTCCACAACTCGCTTTAGAAGTTCCCTTCTTTCCCTAAGATAGGTATCTGTTTTTTCGTTTATTCGAGTCAGTATAGTCCTGACGATCTCATATTTGTTTATTCCGTCTTTATCAGCTTCTAATTTTTCAGAAATGTCCTTAAATACTTTGTCAGGAACACCTGCCCCCCTAAAAAAAAGAAGCACAGATTTCTTTGAACGATTTAAAAGCGGAATCGTCTCAACAAGTAATTCGAAAAGTTCCGGTGGATAATGAAATGTGTCTGTTTGTGTCATATGTTAAGTCATGTAATATTGCCGCTAACGTTTTGCAGCTACCCGAAGGTGGCGATTTAGAATCACTTCACTGTCAACCAAGCACAAAATTTGATAGAAGTACAAAGCTTCATTTAAGCACTGAACCCGCTTTTTTGCCAAGCGCCTATTAGCAGTTTGCCCTTCTTTTTCAGAGTGATACATAGTCGATAATTCGTCCAATAAATTGTTGAGCTGTCCCACCTACTTTATAACTGTCTGCAATTGTCGTTAAACTACTTGCGACACTTGTTCCGTTAAGAAGGATTTGTCCCACTTTGTTTAATAGTGATTTACTCTTTTCCTTTTGTCCTGATTTTACTGCGGTTAAAAGTTCATTCAGAGTATCTTTAATGTCGGAAATGTCTGCTTGATTAAGAGTGTCGTTAATTAATTTTAGGTCGTCATTAGTTATTGCTTCTACATTTAGAAATTCACGACTTAAAGAGATGTCAAATAAATCATCAGCTATTACGCTTTCATTTCTCGGAAATAGGTCGTCAGAGACGAATTTTGCAATGCACTTAAACCCAAAAACTATGTTGTCGTGAAGATTAAAGATAATTGCACTTCGTCTTTCGAGTTTGTTATATAAAATTTGTATTTGTCCCGGAGTTTGCGTTACGACCTGTCCTGCGAAACCAACTGGAATGTAAGGTTTGTCCTTAAACTTAATAATGTCAGGAATATAGTTTTGTGGGAACAATATTCCTACTACTGTTCCACCCGGAACTCCATAATCGTCACAGAAAGTTATTTCGTTTTCCTTAATATAAGTCCTTGTCTCGGCTCCCGGTCTGCGTTTAAGAATATTCAATTCACCAAATAACTCAAATGGAAAGTAGTCAGAGTCACTTTCTGTTTTTGTTCTTCTGTTTTCAAAAGTCCATTGAAAATTATTAGACGTGATTTGAAAAACATCCACTGTTCCGTCCTCATTAATTTTCTGTATTACCATCAATTTTGTTATCATATTCTTTCGATTTGTCTGTCGTCTTAGGGTGACGCCTAACGGAAAAGCATTTGTGCAGGGTGGGATTAGTATCACTACCGTTTCCACACGTACAAAAGCCAATAGAAAGCACAAATGTTTTAATGTAGCACGTCTGTCCGCCTTGCCACAAATACAATGTTGTATGCTGTTGTTTTTTTACATTATGTGGTTTGCTTATTTTTTATTAATTCTTGTATTTATTTAAGTCCGAAATACCGACAGTTCTCCAAACAACAACTTGAAAATAGTTCTTGGTCACTTTTTCAAGTTCATTACTTATATTTCTTTTAAAGCTAACACCAATATTAAAATTAATCCCAAGTGATTTTGCATCTGTTTCTAATGTAGATGCGATTTCATCCACACTATTTTCATTTATAGTTATATCAAAGTAAACTATTCCTATTGCAGTTATTAACCTTTTTGGATTTTCAAGGTTGTAAATACTATTTCTACAATCAGAATATTCTAAGTTTCTTGCTATTTTTATTACTGCGTTTTGGTCAAGTTCAAACTGATGATATCTGCCTTCAATTTTCAATTCTTTATTGGCAAATTTTAAGTATGCAGCGTATAATTTTGCCTTAAAACTTTCAATTATATCTGTATTTAACGATGGATTCGCTATTCTAATTTTATTCAAATCAGATTCTACAGTTAAGTCAATATCTAGTTTTAAAAACTCCTTCTCTGAATAATTTATACTTTGTCCTTTATTTCCTGTTGAGCCAAGCCTTTTGACTTGTTGCTCTGTAAAAGGATTCTTAGTATCTGATGAACAAGGAAATTTTAAGTTTCCAGTTTTAATGTTCTCAGGGAAAACGTGTCCTAAAATATTGTGCGCAATGATTTCAGGTGTACTATTATCATCAATTATTGGGTCATAAGTTTTCTTTGTCATCTTCATATAAGGACCTAAATTTCCAGGACGACAATCATTACAAACTACAGAAGTCTTTAATTTCTTACCTTGAATATTGAATGTTGGTTTGCATCCAAACCCTAATAATGCGATTGAAAGGATAACCGTTATTTTTTTCATATTGTTTAGTTTTAGTATTTACAATAGCATACAACGGAGGGTAAATGGGTGCGGCCTATGGTCGAAGACCTCATTATATTGGACCCATTTGCCTGTTGGGCGACGCTGATTTTTTTTAAGCCATTTTAAGTTATTCTTTTGCTTACGCTTTGTAGGCGAAAGAATAACGGTTTGAAAAAAAGTATGAAAAAAGACAATAAATTTCAAATTTTATTCGCTTACAATTCAAGATTTTTCAAATCTTGCCTAAAAGTGCTTAAAAATCTAAGAGATTTTTGAATTGTAAACGAATCTGCCACATCGTCTTTTTTCATTCAATGTCTGTCCAACGAGTGGATAGACCCCACTCCATCATCTTCAAACACTTATTAGTATCTTGTTTTCGAGTACTCTGGCGTCTATTTCTAATTTGTACGCAATGATTCCACTTTTGGGGCTAATTTCACTTACGCGCTGCTGCCGTTTGCACCTTCATCAAGTACATTGCCTACAATTACCCCAAAAGTAAAAAACAAGTGCGTAATTACTCATCTAGTTCAACGAATATTTTATTTGGGAAAATCGAAGGTGAGTTATGGTGCAAAAAGCTGGGAAATTCCACTGAGTGCAGGTAAGTGGAAAGGTCAACAGAAGAAAAGGCTGGAAGCCTGTCAAGCTATGGGAGGAGGACAGCTTTAAAGGGTGGAAACGTGATAGCGCGAGGTTCTGCCTCGTGCTGATTATTTTCAGGCTTCTAGCCTAAGTTGTGGAAAAAGGCTGGAAGCCTTGAAATAGTTGTCACGAGCGGGGACGCTCGCGCCATCGGGGGCCTTACTTAACCATAGAGATTTTTGATATTCTCAACTATTCATTTTAAGTTTTTTGGCTAAAAATGATTTGTTTATCGTGTTCTCGAAAGCCTATAATTATGCCACTAACAATACTTCCTAATGGGTGATAATTTTTATTTTTGTAATTATCTTCAGTCATATTAAATATGTCAACAATTTGAATTAAAACAGTGAATTCTTGATTTACGCCTAAGTCAATAAAATCTCCAAAGGGAGCTTTGTAGATAACTTTTCCTTCGATTTTCTGTCCTATTACATACTCCTTTTTAGCCTCTTGCCATGTCATTTTGAAAAATAGTTGACTTACTAGATGAAATTGTGTAGGTATCCTTGTGCCTAAATATGATTCGACCACAAATAGAAGCTTCATAGCTTGGATTTCAACTACCGTGAAGGTGTAGTTATTGGTGGCGAAATTATTCAGTAGAAAGTGACTTCAAATTGTTCTTTGCCCATTGGTTGTCTTTGTCAATGATTAATATTTGATTGTAAACTTTTTTGACTTCATTATATTTTTGGTTTTTATAAAGTTTGACAGCCTTTTCTTGTAGTTTATAAACTTCAAGTTGTCTCAAATTTGTCTTTGCAAACTCATTGCTCTGGTCTCTGCTTAGAATTTTTTTGTAAATGATTATTGCTTCTTCAACCTTTTGATTTTGATGGAGATCGAATGCTTGATAGGAAAGCCATAAAGTAGAAAAAGGATTCCAAAAAATTGAAGAAATTAAAATAGATAAAAGTAAAACCCCAACAGCCGATTGTTTATAATTGTCATACTTGGAAATGTAGGCTAATGTCATTCCCCACAAAAACCCACCAATGTGAGCTGCATTTCCAACATTCCATGCCTTGACATATGTCAAAATAAGACAAAGAAGTAGCCAGAAGATAAATAATCCTGTTATCTTTTTATCAAGATAGTCTTTATATTGTTTAGTTGTTTTACTTTTTACTAATATAAAGCCGAACAAAGAATAACCAATCCCTGAAAGTCCAATTGCTGTTGTGCTAGTAAATGAAACTTCAGATAACGAACTCACTAAAGCAGAAGATAAAATGAGGATACCATAAAATATCTTCTTGCTTTCGAATTCAATCTTCTTTCCAAAAAACCATACCCAATATAAATTAAAAGCAATATGCCATATTTCTGTATGCAAGAAATTAGAGGTAATAAGTCCCCAGTAACTTCCATTAAAAATGTCTGTCACGTTTGGCGAACCCCATTTTTTATAAACCTCCCAATTGTCATTTTGTTCTTCTAAGTTGATTCCAATGAATAAAACGATACTTGTTAAACAACAAATTGCTGTCAGTATAGGAATGTACTTTTTAAATGAATTGTCAATTGGTGCATGATTAATCTCTATTATGTCAGACATATTATAGCGTGTTTCTAGCTTTTACAACCAAATTTAAACTATGCGCTGCTTATTGCCGTTTGCACCTTTATCAAGTACATTGCCTACAATTACCCCAAAAGTAAAAAACAAGTGCGTAATTACTCATCTAGTTCAACGAATATTTTATTTGGGAAAATCGAAGGTGAGTTATGGTGCAAAAAGCTGGGAAATTCCACTGAGTGCAGGTAAGTGGAAAGGTCAACAGAAGAAAAGGCTAGAAGCCTGTCAAGCTATGGGAGGAGGACAACTTTAAAGGGTGGAAAGCCTACTTTTCAGTCAGTTGGCGTTGTACAGATTTAACAAAGCCCACCGAAACACCAGCAATGTCTGCAATTTGTTCAAGAGTCAAAGACATTTTAGAAAGTAAGTTTCTTACAATTCGTTCTTCGGTTTTTTCTTGTCCAATGAGAAATGCTACATCTCTTTTTTCGTCAATATATTTTGCGATGCTGTCCATTACAATATTCTTTAATTTTTGTTCTAATTTACGCAGTTGAGCCAAGATACGCAACTGTTTGAAGTACCTTTTTAACGCCAGATCTCCGCTAGTAGTTTCTTCAAGTCGTGAAATGATGTCTTTCAGGGCACTTTCGGAGGTTTCTTGGCCAAAGTTAGCTAAAACAGATAAAACAATTTCCTCGGGGCGATTTGATTTTAGGAATATTTTGTAATCTACCGAATTGATAGCAAGCAAATTGTACTCGAAAGCCAAACCCACATCGGTCAAATGTGTCTCCATTTTGGGTTGTCCTTTACCCAGGAAAATCACATACTGATAAATGGGAAGTCGGTACTTTCGTATGAGCATGGCCTTGTAATCAAGCATACGATGTACCATTTCATCATCATCTTTGACCTGAAACTCAATCTGAAGTATAAAAGTTTTGCCTTTGTCGTCGGTGATTTTCTTTAAGGTGTCAGGTTTTCGTTCTTTAGTGTGTTGAATGTCGTCAGGCAGTTCTTCCATAGAAACAGCCGTAATTTCAAGTACATTTTGCATGATACTTGAAATCACAGCTTCAAGATTCTCTTTAAAAATCTTATCATATTGTGAAGATTGCTGCCCATTTGGTTGGCGTTTTTTCTTTTTGGCTTCCATGAAGCAAAGTTATAAAGATATTCTCTATTATATCTATATAGAATTCTTTTTTAAGTAAAGTCAAAAGCCGCCACTTAGGCAAAAAGAGGCCAAAAAAACAGCACGAGCCTATTGCCCGTGCTGCTTGGTTGGTACTTTATAATAACCTACTGTTTGGTCAACGACGCCTTGATTTGGGTGTAATAGAGGGTGGTTAGTCCCTCAAAACCCGAATCCGTGCCTACGATGAGCCAAAGCTCGCCTTTGTCGTTGGTTTTGGCCGAGAAAGGGGCTTGACTATTAGTACGTTTGATGATTTGGTATTTGACGTCGTCGCCTTCAATACCAATTGTGCCAAGGAGTACGGCATCCTTTCCACCTTCACTTTGTGCACCCTTGTCCCAGTTGAGTTTCCATTGTCCCGTATTGTCTTTTGCGCGTTGAGGTTCGGTGCCCGAAGCTCCCGCTTTCAAATACACGGCTCCGCCAGGCGAACCGCCAATACCAACGCTGTTTTGGGGGTATTTGGAGGCCAATTCAACCTCAAACCCGATTTTATAGGTTTGGTTGGGCGTCAACCCCGTCAACTTACGGGTCAAATACATAAAGGCATCGTCGCTGCGGTTGTGACTCTGAATCATCATTGATTTTTTGAGGGTGTCCGTCGGCAATGCCGCAATCTTAGAACTAAACTCCATGATTCCCTCTTGCTGTTCGTTGTAATCGACCAAACCAGCCGTCCAACTATCCGCTCCTTTGTTGAAGTCGGTGGTGAAGGTGGGGTTCGGGTTCGGCGTTTCGGTTTCGGTGTTACAACTGCTCAATCCCATGGCGAGAACGGTTCCAAAGGCCCAAATAACGTTTTTGACGGGGGCTACTGATACTACTTTCATTGCTGTTTTTTTTCGTTTTTTAAATGAATAATGGTGAATCCAAGGCCTCGGAAATCAGTGAAATGACGTGGATGGTGAACGGAAGGTTGGAATGGAGGCGAAAAAAAAGCGTTGATTTTTCGGCTTGGGCAGGACAAGTGGCGGTAGCTCTGAGGGTTGGGAATCGGCTTGTCTGTTCTTATTTAGATTTTTTTTAAATATATTTGCGCCCAAAATAGAACATTAGTCGCCCGTTTTTTGTTGAAAATTTAGAATAAACGCATATCTATACGCGATGAGCAAAGAAGTTGAATTGTTAGAAGAAATAACCAATTCGGAGTACAAGTATGGTTTCGTGACGGATATTGAAGCCGAAGAAGCGGAGCCAGGACTTTCCGAAGACACAGTTCGTTGGATTTCAGCAAAAAAAGAAGAACCCGAATGGATGACCGAATGGCGTTTGAAGGCGTTCCGCGCGTGGCAAACCATGGTAGAACCCAAATGGCCAAACGTTCATTACCCGCCCATCGACTTCCAAGTCATTAAATATTACTCGGCTCCAAAACAGAAAAAAACGGTCAACTCGCTCGACGAAATCGACCCTGAGTTGCGTCGTACTTTTGAACGTTTGGGCATCTCGCTCAACGAGCAAAAACGCCTGTCGGGAGTGGCTGTCGATGCCGTTATTGACTCTATTTCGGTCACCACAACCTTTAAAGGAGAGCTAAAAAAACAGGGAATTATTTTCTGTTCTATCAGCGAAGCCATTAAAGAGCACCCTGACTTGGTTCGTAAGTACCTAGGTTCGGTAGTACCTGCCAAAGATAACTTTTATTCAGCGCTCAACTCAGCCGTTTTCTCGGATGGCTCGTTTTGCTATATCCCCAAAGGAGTACGTTGTCCGATGGAACTTTCGACCTATTTCCGTATCAACGCGGCGGGAACGGGGCAGTTTGAACGCACACTTATCATTGCCGATGAAGGTTCGTACGTTAGCTATTTGGAAGGCTGTACGGCACCTATGCGCGACGAAAATCAGTTGCACGCGGCGGTGGTAGAAATCGTTGCGCACGAAAAAGCCGAAGTGAAATACAGTACCGTTCAGAACTGGTACCCAGGAGATAAAGACGGGAAGGGCGGTATTTTTAACTTCGTGACAAAACGTGGCCTTTGCGAAGGCGCTAATTCTAAAATCTCTTGGACGCAGGTAGAAACAGGCTCGGCCATTACGTGGAAATACCCTTCTGTTATCTTAAAAGGTGACAACTCGATTGGGGAGTTTTACTCAGTGGCTGTGACCAACAACATGCAAGAAGCTGATACGGGTACTAAAATGATACACATTGGAAAAAATACCAAAAGCCGTATTGTATCAAAAGGTATATCAGCAGGAAAAAGCCAAAACTCTTACCGTGGACTTGTGGAGGTATTCAAACGTGCCGAAAACGCGCGTAACTTCTCACAGTGCGACTCCTTGCTGTTGGGTGATACGTGCGGAGCACACACCTTCCCGTACATCGAAGTGAAAAACTCAAGTGCAACGGTAGAGCACGAAGCAACTACCTCAAAAATTGGCGAAGACCAGTTGTTTTACTGTAACCAACGCGGTATTCCAACCGAACAAGCCGTGGCATTGATTGTCAATGGTTACGTAAAAGAAGTCTTAAACCAACTTCCAATGGAATTTGCGGTAGAAGCTCAGAAATTGTTAGAAATCAGCTTGGAAGGTTCGGTAGGATAATTTTCTACAGAATTTACCACTTAATATAAAGTAACCAACTACGACGGTATGGCTTTTTTAGGAAAGTCATACCGTTTTTTATTGGCAAAACAATGGAAAAAACTCCCCACCCCGTAGAACTTACTCCTGAGGAATTGACAGGAATTTCGGTTGAATCCCCCAAAGAAGTAGCCGTTGGGCTGCCTGCGGTTACCAGTGCCTTGCAACACGTGTTTGGTGCTATGGACGTGGCGCGCGGTACCAAAGCTTTACTCAATCTCAACCAAAAAGATGGCTTTGACTGCCCAAGTTGCGCTTGGCCAGACCCCGACGACGAGCGTTCGCGGATTGCAGAGTACTGCGAAAACGGAGCAAAAGCCATTGCAGAAGAAGCCACAACCAAACTGTTGACGGCCGATTTTTTTGCCAAACATTCTATTGAAGAACTAGGAACGTGGACCGACTACGAATTAGGTCAACAAGGTCGTTTGACCGAACCACTGTTCAAGCCGAAAGGAGCAACCTATTATCAAGCTATTTCGTGGGACGAGCTTTTTTTTAAAATTGGCACGCACCTAAAAAGCCTTGCTTCACCCGATGATGCTGTTTTTTATACTTCGGGGCGAACGAGCAACGAAGCTGCGTTTTTGTACCAACTTTTTGTAAGGGAATTTGGAACCAACAACTTTCCAGATTGCTCCAACATGTGCCACGAGTCGAGTGGGGTAGCCCTCAACGAGACTTTAGGGATAGGAAAAGGGTCGGTCAAATTAGATGATTTTTACAAAGCAGATCTAATAATCATTGCGGGCCAGAACCCAGGCACAAATCACCCACGGATGCTGTCGGCGCTGGAAAAAGCCAAGAAAAATGGGGCAAAAATTTTGGCCATAAATCCCTTGAAAGAGACTGGCTTGATTGCGTTTAGCAATCCGCAAACGGTAGGAGGGTTGCTAGGGGCAAAAACGGCCTTGGCCGACGCGTACCTACAAGTACGCATCAATGGCGATGTGCCGTTGTTTAAGGCGTTTTTAAAGTACTTGTACAAAGCCGAAAAAACGACGGGAGGGGTGTTTGATTGGACGTTTATTCGTGAAAAAACGCAGGGCATCGAGGCACTGCTGGAAGACCTTGAAAAACACGATTTTGAACAACTGATACGTGATAGTGGCTTACAGCTAAAGGAAGTGGAAGAGGCGGCGGAATTGATAAAATCGTCCCAAAACATCATTGGCTGCTGGGCGATGGGGCTGACGCAGCATAAAAACGCCGTAGATACCATTCGCGAACTGGTAAATATACTTTTAGTAAAAGGGTCGATTGGAAAGCCTGGCGCAGGAACTTGTCCTGTTCGGGGTCATAGCAACGTGCAGGGCGACCGCACGATGGGGATTTGGGAAGCTCCTCCGCAAGCATTTTTAGATAAAATACAAGCGCAATTTGGGTTTGACCCTCCTCGCAAACACGGCTACAACACCGTGGAGGCCATTAAGGCAATGCACGAAGGTAAAGTTGGGTTGTTTTTTGCGATGGGGGGAAATTTCCTTTCGGCAACACCAGATACCTCTTTTACCGCTCAAGCCCTCCGAAAATGTCAGCTAACAGCGCACGTATCGACAAAACTTAATCGAAGCCATTTGGTGACGGGTGAGGAAGCGTTTATTCTTCCCTGCTTGGGACGTACCGACAAGGACTTGCAAGAAGGTGAGCTTCAGTTTGTAACTGTCGAAAATTCGATGGGTGTCGTGCATAAATCTATGGGCAAACTATCGCCCGTCTCGGCACATTTGTTGAGCGAACCTGACATTGTTCGACGGTTGGCAAAGGCTACCTTGGGCAATACATCAAAAGTAAATTGGGATTATTTGGTACAACACTATGACCATACACGGGAAGCGATTGAGCGAACTATTCCAGGTTTTGAGAATTATAATCAACGTGTTCGCCAATTAGGCGGATTTTATTTGCCGAATGGCCCCCGTCAAGGAGAATTTAAAACCGTGACCCAAAAGGCCATGTTTTCAATAAACAGGTATAGCCCAATTGTGTTAAGTGATACCGAATATTTGATGATGACCATAAGAAGCCATGATCAATTTAACACGACAGTCTATGGGTTAGATGATCGTTACCGTGGTATTTTCAACGAACGGCGCGTTATCTTAATGAACCAAAACGACATCCAAAAAGCAGGGTTGGTGGCTGGCGAAAGGGTGGATTTATTCAATTATCACGGTGGCGTAACCAGAACAGCCCCTAACTTTGTCGTTGTACCATACTTATTGCCTGAGCGTTGCGTGGCGACTTACTTTCCCGAGGCAAATACCCTTGTTCCAATCAATAGTTATGCTGACCGAAGCATGACTCCAACGTCTAAAGCAGTAATCATTGAGATTATCTGTAAAGAGAAGAAAATTTGAAATAGCCTCGTTCTTCAAAAACCATGCCATAAGTAAATTTCTAAATGGGAAGGTGATAAAGTACTTTGTATCCCAATATTAAGGGGTTTAGAGCAAGGTTATTTACAAAAAAAAGTGCTTAATAGCCCTATAAGGCGCTTTTTTGCACGGTTTTTGATACAGGTATATCAGATTGCCCCTTTATCAAAAACATGTCCCAAATGATTATACGTGTAGCAAGAATTTTGTGTGTACTGGCATGGGTGGTTTCTTTAAAAACCAGCGCAAAGATTAATTCTGACCCATTCACTTCACCTCAACCGCACCATTACGTCGCAGACGACAATCAGCGCTATTTATGCGTTGCTTTATTAAATACTACCGAAGGAGATGAACATGGCCTCAATGTCATTCGTGAAGCCGCCAAGCAAGGTTGTAATGCCGCCATGATTACGGTACGCTGGGATGTTGTGTATCCGCAGGTGTCAAGTTCAGCCAACTGGGTACAATTCGATAACCAAGTGAAATTGTGCAAAGAGCTAGGATTGAAGATTTTTTTTCGGATTCACTTGGCACGTTGCTGTAATCGCAACGAAGGCTTTTGGACTGAAAGTGAAGCCTCTAAAGACCAACAAGGCCGCGTGTTTAAAGAGATTTTTAGCATGGCGCACCAGCCTTCTGTCACCAAAGCCCTTGGTTTTGTTAAAGAAGTAAGTCAAAGGTATGTTTCGTATTTGCAAGAAGGGCGCGTTTTGTGCGTTGCTGCTACGACTACTACAACCCAAGAGGCGGGCTACCACTACGAAGGGTATATTCCTAACGGAAACATAGGTTACGGAGACCCTTATCTGTCATTGTACGATTATACTTCTACGATGCTTACAGGGTATCAAAGCTGGTTGGCAGCTAAGTATGGTTCGCTTAAAGGAATTAATGATGCGTGGAAGTCTGATTACAGCGCGATTGGAGATATTCAACCAATCACAACCGACTATAGCCACCCAGAAAATAAACGTTGGGCTGATTGGTATATTTATCGACATACGCTTCTAAAAAACTTTTTGGACGGGGTAAGCAGCACGGTTAAAGGTGTGAATGCTAATTACAAGGTTATCAATGATTTCGGCTCAGTCCATGATGGACTAAGTTTTCGTCGTGGAACGTTGGCTTTCAAGGATTTAGCTCGTAATGTTGACGGCACAAAAATAAACGACTCGCAGTACTACAATCACTATTTTAGTGCGGATGTGTTGCGCGGAAGCATGGGTGATAGGTGGATTATGAACGAAGCGTTTCGTGAACCTGATTTGTCGCAGTTTGGCATGGAGCAAATGCTAGGCCAACATTTTGAACGTGGATGTAAGTTGGTCAACGTCGTGATTAATAACACGGCTGACTTAAATTGGTTTGCTCCCATGATTAAAAGTGTAGCGGCCAACTGGTTATCCAAACCCATGACCCCCATTGTGAATAAACAAAAAATGGTGGTTAAACTGTCAGAATTGGTAAGAACAGGGAGCTACGGTATTCCAGGTTATACCAATCGTTGGGAAGAAAAGCGCGTAAGCGGCCCAGTCGAAATTCAATTGGTAGAGGATTTGCTCGGCGAACCAGAAGTCAATCAGCCCCCTGTGGTAAAAACCGCACTCTCAGACTACACCATTACGGCTGGTTTTGATGCGACCTACACCATCCCCGAAGGCGCATTTCAAGACCCCGATGGCAGCATTGAATCGTACGCGGTGAGCGGCCTACCTACTGGTTTTTATTTTGACAAAAACACGATTCGTGGTAATTCGTCGATGGTGGGTACGTATAAAATTACGGTTACTGCAACCGATATGTATGATGCTTCAACCAGCACAACGTTCAACCTCAAAGTAGTAGCTCAGAAACCTTCTACATTGGCCTTGTTTAAAGCGGGTAATTACCTGAATCGTACATTTTTACGCAATGTAAAAGATAGAGATACCCTTAATTTTAATGACCTTAACTTCCTTACAAATTTTATCGCAACACCCGATGCCTCGGCCAAAGCTATTATAATGCGACTAACTGGCCCAGTCAGTCAAACGCGAACAGAAACGGATGCTCCGTTTGCACTTTTTGGTGATGATGGAGGAACAACCCTGAGATTAGGAAATTATCAATTGGTGCTTGAAGCTTATAATTCAACGTCAATCGTACCCGCCAATGGGATAGGTCGAACGACCATTAATTTTGTCGTGGCAAATCAGCGGGTCAATCAAGCGCCAGTCGTAGCGACAAAAATTACTGACCAACAAGCCACCATCAACCGTAACTTTATCTTCATCATTCCAACCAGTACTTTTCAAGACAAAGACGGACAAATTTCAAGGATGGTTGTGACTGGCTTACCATCGGGAATGGTGGCAAACAGTGGCGTGATTAGTGGAGCCCCAAGGGCAGCTGGAAACTTTACCGTAACGGTTGAAGCTTTTGACAATGAAAATGCGTCGGTCAAAACCCAGTTTTTACTAAAAGTATTATCTGTGAACCAAAGTCCGATTGTTGTGACGACTATTCCTGACCAAGTGACGGTAGTGCAACAAACGTATGAGTACGAAATTACACCTAATATTTTCCGTGATAATGACGGATATATTGTACGGGTGTTGGTGCAAAATTTGCCGCAAGGAATTACGTATGCCAACAACAAACTTTCGGGAAAAGCCGTAACAGCGGGCGATTATAGAGTGATTGTGCGAGGAATCGACAATGAAAATGCTTCAGTTGAAACTACCTTTCAGTTATCGGTTAGAAGTATTTCCTCGAATTTGCCACCAGTAGCAACTACAACTTTGCCTACCCAACGAGTCGTGGTGGGAAATCCGTTTTCATATACACTGCCGCAAGGGCTTTTCCGTGACCCTGAGGGGGGAACTGTTCGGTTGGAAGTAAGTAACCTGCCGTCAGGGTTTGTGTATGCCAATGGGTCAATCGTCGGGACTCCGAGTGTAGCGGGCGAGTATAAAATTGTGGTGCGTGGCTATGATGGCTTGGGCGCATTTGGAGAAACAACCCTCACGTTGTGGGTAACGTTGAGTAATGGAAATATTCCGCCAGTAATCGTTACCCAAATCCCCGACCAAGAAGCTGTAGTTGGGGAAGCTTTTTCCTTGAACATTGACTTGAATGGCTTCCGCGACCCAGATGGTATTTTGTTTGGTGTTTTGGTGAGGAACTTGCCTCCAGGCTTGTCATTCCAAGGTGGGAGTATCGTAGGAACACCAACAACTGTTGGAAATTATACGGTGACAGTGCGTGCCATAGATAACCAAGGAGCGATTGTTGACGAGTTCTTTGTCATCAAAGTAAGTGAAAGTACGCCAATGACTGCCAACCTTGTTTTTAGTTTGTTCAAAGCGGGAGGTTCGTCATCAAGAAGGTTTATCCGCACCCTGCGTGATGGGGATAGGATTTCACTTTCGTCGGTTCAATCCATTGCTACTTTTGTAAACATTTTTGCGGAATCAAGTCAGGCGGTGGATCGAATTGAGTTTAACATGACAGGTGCTGAGACCCAAACTTTTTCAGACTTAGCGGCACCTTATGGGTTATTTAATGACAATGATGGTTTTAGCGCAGAGCTAGGGACGTATAAGCTTACAGCAAAAGCAATAAAGTCAAACAAAGTAATTGGAGAATCAACGATTACTTTTACGCTAATAGCTGGTAATGCCAGAATAGGCGAGGAAGAAGCAGAGGTAGTGAATGTATGGAGTGCGTATCCGAATCCTTTTGTGTCGGTCTTAAAAATGACCCTTCCCGATACCTACAAGCCAGAATCCACGACATTTTCAATTGTAACGCTTGCGGGCTTTATGATGCCAGTGTCGCAGGTTCATTGGCATGGACTTGAGGCCGAATTAGAACTAGCACCGTTACAGTTGACAAAAGGTACGTACCTGCTCCAAACTTCGCATCCTGACATGCCGACTAAAGTGATTAAGGTACTGAAACAAGAATAAAAGCACAGCGTCAATTACCCTACAATGAAATTCCCCGTCAACCAAGCAAATTTGCAAAGGTGACGGGGAAAATTATTTTAGGACGAAGCCTGATTAAACGGCTATGGTTTTACCAGGAACTGCGACAGGATAGAAGCCATCGGCTAGTGGTAAGATTTTTGGTTTGGCATCCCACGCAATTTGATCAGGGAAAAGGCTAATGTTTGAGTTGAGGGCTTCTTCCCATTTTACCAATTTTCCAGAATACGTAGCCATACGACCCATGATGGAAGTAAGGGTACTTTTTGCCCCGTTTTCGGCATCGGCAAATTTGTATTCACCTTTGGCAATGGCTGCAAAAAGCTCATCGTGCTCCACTTGATATGGGTTACGGTCACCTTTCCCTTCGTGGGCATAAATGACTTTTCCGCCTTGGTATGACTTCAAAACGGTGTTGTTGCCGTTGAAGCTATCGATGCGGCCTGTGGTGCCCAAAAACTGCTCATCTACTTTGCTGTACGTTCCTTCGTAGTGGCGGCATTGGCTGTTGATAAGCGTTCCGTCGGCGTAAGTGAAGTCCACGATATGGTGGTCAAAAATTTCACCAAATTCTTTTCCGTTACGGATTTGTCGCCCACCCGTACCTTGTGCCGAAACGGGGTATCCCTGTTTTGCCCAGTTAGCTACGTCGATGTTATGAACGTGTTGCTCGGTAATGTGGTCGCCGCATAACCAGTTGAAATAGTACCAGTTACGCATTTGGTATTCCATTTCAGTTTGATTCGGTTTGCGAGGGTGATTCCATACGCCACCCGAAACCCAATACACACTTCCACCGACGATGTCGCCAATTTTTCCGTCGTGAATGCGGTTCATCGCTTCACGGTAGTTGCGTTGATAGTGACGTTGAAGTCCAACAACTACGTTCAATTTCTTGCGTTTTGCTTCTTCGGCCGTTGCAAGCACTTTACGAATACCTGGCGCGTCGGTAGCCACAGGTTTTTCCATAAATACGTGCTTATTTTGGCGAATGGCTTCTTCAAAGTGCATTGGGCGGAAACCAGGAGGCGTGGCCAAAATAACAACATCTGCCAAAGCGATAGCCTGTTTGTAACCGTCAAAGCCTACAAACATGCGATCTTTTGGTACATCAATTTTTGATTTAACATCAATCTCTACACCAGCATCATCTTTGTATTTGCGTTTGGTCAAAGCGGTATATGCGTCGTCCAAGCGGTCTTGGAAGGCATCTGCCATGGCTACGATTTTTACATTTTGTTTGGTGCTAAGGGCTTGGGCTGCTGCACCCGTTCCGCGACCACCACAACCAACAAGGGCGATTTTGATGGTGTCATCATTTGACGAATGAAATCCGTATGAAGCAAAAGGTAGGCTACTTAGCAAAGCACCTCCTGTTAATAAACTAGACGATTTGAGAAACTCTCGGCGATTAGTTTCCATTTTTAGAAAAGAGTTTAAGTTGGAAATTGTGGATGTCGTTGATTTAGCGACCTAAAATCAATGTGTTTGTCAGCCTATAAAAGTGCCCAAAAAACAAAAACTACCCGTAAAGAATGAATCTACGGGTAATTTTTATGTTGAAGGCCAAATACTTATTAATAATCCTCAATTAGAGGCGGGTTATAGTAAGCGGCGATTTCTTCTTTGGAAGGAGTTTTAACTGGGCGAACGATGCGAAAACCAACAAACGAAGCGCTGGTCATCCACCACTCACTTTTGGGACTCTGAGGGTCAATAATTTTCCAGTCAGGAACTGAAGGGATACGGGTAGAACTGCGGCATACACTTGCATCGTCGTCCCAAGAACCACCCCGAACGGATGTTGGATACAACTCAGTTACTTTCAAAAACGCTTCTTTGGCTTGGCCGCCCGCTTTTTTGGTATAATAATCTTTTGCGTATTGATCGAGTGTCCACTCCATCACGTTTCCGTGCATGTCATGCAATCCCCAAGGATTGGGCTTTTTTGTGCCCGTTTTTTTGTAACCACCGCCGCTGTTGGCTTTGTACCAAGCGTATTCATCTAATAGTTTTGGGTCATCCCCAAACGAGTATGCGGTAGTAGTACCCGCACGGCAGGCATATTCCCATTCGGCTTCGGTAGGAAGGCGGTAAAATACGCCTGTTTTTTCGTAAAGCCACTTGCAAAAATAAATGGCGGCATATTGGGTCATGTTGACAGCAGGATAACCGCCACCGCGCCCCATTCCAAATGACATATCAACGTAAGCGGCGCTTGGGCGCGTACTTCCATCGGTTTTCGACAGGCTGTTTTCTGGGTCAGGAAAACGCTTTGCCATTTCAATTTCAATATTTTTGGTGGTAAAAAGGTCATAGAAATCCCAAGGAATTTCGTACTTACCCATCCAAAAAGGCTCAATTTTTACTTTGTGTTGAGGACCTTCGTCTTCTTTACGGTCTTTTTCTTTGGCAGGGCTACCCATCATAAAATCGCCACCTTTGATGGCAACCATATCGTACTTGATGTTACTTCCCGAAATGGCTTGCGCGTAGTTCTCGAATTTCTGCTGGGCAAAGGCCGTTCCGCAGAAAGCACAAAGAAGGAGTGTTTTTTTTACGAACTGCATTGATGTTGTGATAATAGAAATGAGCTAAAAAAGATTAGAGCCCGAAAGATACCGCAATCCAATGATTTTCACGAATAGAGCGTCAAAGATTTCTATAAGTCAAAGCTATCCCAAGTCAGTTTGTCGAATTGTTTGTATAAAACATAAGCAATAAAGGTGGCAAAAACACAGGCAACTGGCACGCCAAATGGGATAAACGTCAGTCCCCAATGCCCAAAACCACAGATAGGAAGCAAAAGCATAAAAATGACAAACTGAGAAGTTTGTCCTGCTTCTTTCATGGTAGCTAAGCTTTTGGAAAATGGAAGACGATTTTGGGAACCAATTTTGCTCTCAATCATGGATAAACACACCGAAGCCACAAAGGCTAAGTATAAATCATCAAGTGCTTTAATGCCCCAAATCGTCAAAACAAAGGTGCTAAGTAGCAAATAAAACGGGGTGTAAAATTTAAGAAGAATGGCTTTGATGTTGCCTACCACTACGTCGCGGGGGGAATCGGTGGGCGTGGCAAAATAAACCCATGCAGCCTTAAAATCTTCACTAAAATGACTTTGGGATTGAAACGTACCTGCAATGATATGGGCCATGTAAAGCAACATTAGATAAAGGTAACCTTCTGCCATCTCCGACCATTTCTGAGGGTCGAAAATTCCCTTACCAAAAACAAAAATTAGTGGAATTAATGACCCAAAAGTGGGATAAGTGCGCATCTTAAATTTTCGGTCGCGGGCAGTGATTTTCCACGAAAGTTCAAAGATAGCCTTTTCAAGGTGGCTTCTGGTCATTAAGGAAGCCAATCGGCTGACAAAACCATCGCGTTTTTGGGTAACGACTTTTTCAGAACCTCCCCCGTCGCCCACACCCAATTGAGCGATTTTTTGGGTGAATTGTGGGGCCAAATACCGTATCAAAATCCACATGGCAAGAAGAGGAACGACAAATGCAAGCAGGGATAAAATCCAAAAATTATGAGCTCCTTTAATTACAAATTGCATCCATCCACTGAGCCAGAGTGGTGGGAGAGCGTAATGCCATCCACGAATGACCACTGCGGTGGTATCGAGGTCGAGCCAATCAAAAATTCGACTTATCATTTGATAACCAACGGTTACCAAAAGTGTAAAAGCAATTTGGAAGTAGCTAATGATGTCTTTTAACCGCTCTTCGCTCGTAAATTGCATCAAGAGCATGTAGAGAAGTGAGGTAAAGAAAACCGACAACATAGCCAAAACAAAAACGGCCAATGCAAAGGCTAAAGACGCCAAAATACCGTACTTAAAAAGAGTAAAAATAAGCGGCAAAAGGGCAATTCCGTAGGAAAGAATAAGGACATACGATGAAATATGAACCAATCGGGCCAATAAAATGGTACGTCCCGTGACTGGTCGTGGAAGAAGCACCACATTGTCGGTAGTATCGAGTAGCAAGGACGAAAAGTCGGTGACTAACGTAAGCACCGACATAATCATGATATACCCAAAAGGTAAGGCATAAGCGTAATAGGGTTTGTCGATGAAGAAAATACTAATGCCCATCAATCCCCCAAAAATTGAAAGCAACCCCACCATTATCCAAAAGGAATTATTGGTATCTTGGTCGTTATTATAGGATTTGTAATGCGAAAACGACGCCATTGGCCGACGGTTTTGCATTTTGAATTTCACTTCAACGATAGTTCGTAAGATGTCGTAATCGGCTCCTAACCACCGAAATACGCCTTGCATCAGGTCGAGAATTCGTAAAACTGCTTTGCTCATAGGAAAGACTCGTTAAGTGGTTTGGACTTTACTTCAATGCTTGTAAAAAATCTTCGGCGCGGTGGCTATTCTCGTTGTCGCCCGTCAAGCCTTGGAAAATAAGTTCTAAAGAACCCGACTGCGCTTGTGCTTTGAGTTCATCAAAAGTGCCGTTGGCGATAATGGTTCCTTGGTTAATAATCACAATTCGGTCGGAGATTTTTTCTACCACGTCCATGATGTGTGAACTGTAAAAAATGGTTTTACCAGCGGCTTTCAATTTGGCCAACACTTCTTTCACCAAAATCACGGCATTGGCATCCAGTCCCGAAAGAGGTTCGTCCAAAAAAATGACGTCGGGATTGTGAATAAGCCCCGAAATCAACAATACCTTTTGCCGCATTCCTTTGGAAAAAGTATTCATTCTTACGTCGGCGTGGGTTTTTAGACCAAAAATTTCGAGTAGTTCTAGCGCTCGACGTTCGGTGAGGGCATCCTCCATTTTGTGTAGTCTGCCTACAAACAACAAATATTCTATGGGAGTTAGGACTTCGTAAAGCATGGCATTTTCGGGCACATAACCGATGCGTTTTTTGACTTCAAGGGCATCTTCTCGAATGTCGTACCCGAGCACCTTGGCTTCCCCTACAAAATCGGGAAGCATCCCAATCAGTATCTTGAGGGTTGTACTTTTGCCCGCACCATTGGGGCCAATGTAACCAATGATTTCACCCGCATATACGTCCAAATCAATTCCTTTGAGGATTAAATCGCGTCCATACGATTTTTTTAGGCCGCGTAAACGCACGACTGGCTGTTTTTCCATGTTAAATTCGTTTAGGTTTTGAGATGAAATGGTAAGGGAGCTATCTCCCTAGGCCATTGTGACGTCAAATAACGAATAAGTTCACATTTTTAACCTAAAATATAGATGAACGGTTTAAAATGTCTTTTTGTGTAATTTTTGAGAAGATAGCATTTGAAATTTGCTTGGAAAGCCTAATTTAGCATCATACTTTCCAAGTTTTTCATCAAACTTGGAAAGTCTATCAATTATTAAAAAGACAAATGTTAGAAATTAGCAACGTAACTACGGCAGAACTGCCCGAAATTCAGCGCATCGCTTATCAGACTTGGCCCATGACTTTTGGGGATATTTTGTCGCCCAAACAAATTGATTATATGCTTGACTGGATGTACAGCATTCCGTCGTTAACAGCGCAAATCGAGGAAAAAGGGCACGTTTTTCTGTTGATCAAAGAGAATGAAGCGTGTTTGGGGTACGTTTCGTACGAACTCAATTACAAAAATGAGCCCAACACGAAGATTCATAAAATTTACCTGCTACCCGCCAGTCAGGGCAAAGGAGCGGGAGCCGCTTTGATTCGTAAAGTAGCCGAAATTGCTACGGAGAATAACAATTCGGCGCTGCTACTCAATGTCAACCGTTATAATAAAGCGGTTGGGTTTTACGAAAAAATGGGCTTCAATATCGTAGGAAGTGAAGATATTGACATTGGAGATGGATTTCTAATGCAAGATTACATCATGGCAAAACCGCTTTAGGAGTAAAAGTGAATTCACGCAGAGAAAAAATGCACCTTAGAGCCTCTGCGTGAACTTCAACGACTAGACTTGTATGGCTGTAAACCCTGCTTTCTCGATTGTTTCTAGAATAAGTTCGCTTGATAATTCTTCACCGTTGATGGTCAAAATTTTATCGGGGTTGGCAGTATCAACGCGCCAATCTTCAATTTCTTCAACTTGATTTAAGAACGGCGTTACTTTGGCAATGCAGCCTCCGCAGTTGATGTTGGTTTTGAATTGTAATGTCTCCATTTTTATGATTTGTTAAGTCTGAGGCTATTTGCTACGACTGATACAGAGCTGAGTGCCATCGCCGCCCCCGCAATCATGGGGTTAAGTAAAAAGCCATTTATGGGATACAACACGCCTGCCGCTAGTGGAATTCCAATGAGGTTGTAAATAAATGCCCAAAAAAGGTTTTGGTGGATGGCCGCCACCGTCCATTTTGAAAGTTGGATGGCTTGGGGGATTTTTTGTAAATCGCTGGAAATAAGCGTCATCTTAGCAACATCCATGGCAATGTCGGAGCCTTTGCCCATGGCAATACTTACGTCGGCTTGTGCCAAGGCATGAGAATCATTGATACCGTCGCCGACCATCGCAACGATTTTTCCTGCGTGCTGAAGTTGTTCAACAAAAGCAGCTTTGTCTGCTGGAAGTACTTGCCCTTTAAAGTGGTTAATTCCAACTTCTTGGGCTACTTTTTGGGCCGTAAATGCGTTGTCGCCCGTCAACATATATACTTCTATTCCTTCACGTTGAAGATCAGCAATGGCCTGCGCTGAGGTGGGCTTGATGGGGTCAGTGATGGCCCAAGCAGCCAACACGTCTTTTTTATTGGCAAATACGACTACTGTTTTGGCCGATTCTTGCCAGGTATTAATCGGAATATTGGCAAAAGACAACCCGCGTTCCGCTATCCAAAATACGCTTCCAATCACGTACTCATTCCCTTCAAATAAAGCCTTGACACCCTTGCCAGCAACATTTTCAAATTGTATGATCGGAACACTTTTGATGCCTTCGGCTTTGAGCGTTTGCACAATGGACGCGGCCAAAGGGTGCGACGATTGACTTTCGAGTGCCAAGGCGATGGATTTGAATGCGGGTTCGTCAGAAGCCCAGTAAGTATCGGTTACAGTTGGTTTTCCTTCGGTGATTGTGCCCGTTTTATCTAGTACAACCGCATCGATTCGGTGTGCCAACTCAAGGCTTTGGGCATCTTTGATTAAAATGCCGTTTTCTGCTCCTTTTCCAACTCCAACCATAATGGCAGTGGGCGTAGCCAAACCCAACGCACACGGACAAGCAATCACAAGGACGGTGATGGCTGATAATAAACCTTGGGTAAGGGCATTTTCTCCGCCAAAACTTGACCAAACAACAAACGTAAGTACTGAAATGCCCATCACGACGGGCACAAATACGGCAGCAATCTTGTCGGCTAATTGTTGAATGGGGGCTTTGCTGCCTTGGGCTTGTTGAACCATCCGAATGATTTGGGCCAAGAGCGTAGCTTCGCCCACTTTTTCGGCCAAAAAACGAAAACTCCCTTGCTGATTGACCGTTCCTGCAAATACTTTACTGCCTTTGTTTTTTTCAACGGGGACAGGTTCCCCCGAAATCATACTTTCATCGACGTAAGAAGTACCCGAAAGTACTTTCCCATCGACTGCAATTTTATCCCCAGGTTTTACCACAATTCGGTCGCCTACCCGTACCGCTGCAATGTCAATTTCTTTTTCTTCCCCGTTTTCAATAATCCAAACCGTTCGCGGTTGTAATCCCATTAGTTTTTGAATGGCGGTTGAGGTGTTGGCTTTGGCTTTTTCTTCCAACCATTTACCTACCATAATAAACACAATAATCACCGCCGATGCCTCAAAATATACGTGCGGATGAAGTCCACGTTGGTGCCAAAATTCGGGATAGACGGTATTAAAAAGGCTGAATGTAAAAGCGATTCCCGTACTCAGTGCCACCAACGTATCCATATTGGCTTGACCGTATTTGGCCTGTTTCCACGCATGAATGAAAAAATCGCGACCAAAAATAGCCAACACGGGCGTCGTCAGTGCCAACATAATCCAGTTGACGAAAGGGAGCTCCATAAAAAACATGCCCAACACCACCACGGGTAACGTCAGAATGGTCGCCCAAAGTAAACGTTTTTGGAGCGTAAGTAGCTGATTCGCTTTTTGTTCGGCTTGCTGCGCTTGGGCGTTTTCAGGATGGAGCAATAAATCATATCCTACGGCTTGAAGCGCATTTTTTAGGGCTTCAGGGTTGGTTTGGGTCGTGTCAAAAGAAATGCGAGCTGATTCGTTGGCAAAATTGACGGCACATTCCAGCACACCTTCCTGTTTTTTGAGTATATTTTCAACACTCACGGCACAAGCTGCACAGGTCATCCCCGTGACGGGTACCAAAAGTTGTTGATTCTCCGTGTTAATCTCGGTTTCCATTGCGCTATTCATTTGTCGTTACAAAAGTAGTCGCTTAAATCGGGAAGCTAGTTACACGATTTTCAAAAAGGATTACAGGATTTTCGTCAGTTTGGAAACTTTTGTATTATCGTTGGTCTTTACCATTTAAAAGAACATTTTATGCCAAACCGCCTCATCGAAGAAACATCGCCTTATCTGCTTCAACACGCTCACAACCCAGTGGAATGGTATCCTTGGGGAGAAGAAGCCCTTACTAAAGCCCGTATCGAAGACAAGCCCATCATTGTAAGTATTGGTTATTCGGCTTGCCATTGGTGTCATGTGATGGAAAGGGAAAGTTTTGAAAATGAGCAAGTTGCGGCAGTTATGAACGCAGGCTATGTTTGTATAAAAGTAGATCGTGAAGAACGCCCCGACGTCGATTCGATATACATGGATGCCCTTCATGCCATGGGTGGGAGAGGTGGTTGGCCCTTGAATGTCTTTTTAACGCCCGAAGCCAAGCCTTTTTATGGAATGACTTACATGCCGCCACGGAATTGGGTGAACCTACTCAATAGCGTACAAAATGCCTTTGTGAACCATCGGGATGAATTGGAAAAATCGGCGGCTGGCTTTGTTGAAAATATGCTAATGAAAGAGTCCAATAAATACCATTTGGACGGGTCAACGACGGAGTTTCGTCAGGAGGATTTGGATGAAATGTTTGAGCATATCAAACAAAATTTTGACTTGGAAAAAGGAGGGATGGAACGTGCTCCCAAATTCCCGATGCCCTCTATTTACAAGTTTTTGTTGCGGTATTATGCCCTTTCGAAAAACCCCGAGGCACTGCGCCAAATTGAACTAAGTTTGAATCGGATTGCGCTGGGAGGAATCTACGACCACGTCGGTGGCGGATGGGCGCGGTATTCGGTGGATGAAGATTGGTTTATTCCGCACTTTGAAAAAATGCTCTACGACAATGGACAACTTTTGAGTATGTATTCGGAAGCTTATACGTTGACCAAAAATGAGCTGTACAAACGTCGGGTGTATGAAACAGTTGACTGGCTGCGTCGGGAAATGCTAAGTCCAGACGGCGGGTTTTATTCGGCCTTAGATGCTGATAGTGAGGGAGTAGAAGGGAAGTTTTATACTTGGACACAGGCCGAATTGCAATCAATTTTAGGCGACGATTTTGAATGGTTTTCCAAATTATATTCTATTCGTGCCGCAGGAAACTGGGAACACGGCTACAATCATTTGCACTTGACTCCTCAGGCAGACTGGAACCTAGTTTTTACTGAAAAGTACAGCGCGGCGCTGGACAAGCTTTTTGAAGTTCGAGAAAAAAGGGTGCGTCCTGGATTGGACGATAAAATTTTGGCCTCATGGAATGGCTTGACATTGAAGGGGTTGACGGATGCGTATCGTACCTTTGGGGATGAACAATTTAGAGAATTGGCGTTGCAAAATGCGACCTTCCTCAAAACCAAAATGACCAACGAAAACCACCGCCTTTGGCACAGTTACAAAGCAGGAAAAGCCACGATTGTTGGATTTTTGGAAGATTACGCCTCGGTGATTGATGCGTACCTTGGGGTGTATCAAATTACGTTTGAAGAAGAATGGCTCGACGAAGCCCTAAAATTGACCGCTTATACGATTGAACATTTGTACGATGAAGAAGATGAGCTTTTTTATTTTACTGATAGCTCATCAGACGAATTGATTGCCCGTAAAAAGGAAATTTTTGACAACGTTATTCCTGCCTCTAACTCGCTTATGGCACATAATCTTTACGTTTTAGGGATGCTCGTGAGCTATGATGAGTATATTGAATTGGCCGATTGGATGTTGTCAAAATTGAAACGTTCGATGATGACCGATGTACAATGGGTGACAAACTGGGCGGCACTATACGTGATGCGCGTACAACCTACCGCCGAAGTAGTACTGGTTGGCCCAGAAATAGACGCTTTTAGAAAAGAAATAGAGACAACTTTTTGGCCAAATAAGATTGTTGTCGGGGCCAAAACTACCTCAGACTTACCACTTTTGGAAGGACGGTTGTCTTCGACGGATACCACAACGGTATATGTTTGTTTTAACAAAACGTGCCAATTACCCGTTCACTCTGTAGAAGAAGCCCTGCAGCAACTAGCCGTTAGCAATTAGTGGAAGTCTAAATGTGCCAAAATGGCAAATTGGCAACGGGCAAAATAAACCACAAACTCAAAACCACAAACAATAAACCCAAAACTCGTTCTTGACATGCCCACTTCAAACACGTTCGAGCAGAAGAAACAGTTTTTATTCCTGTTTTTATGCGGATTATTTTTAACCAATGCACTCATTGCCGAGATTATTGGAGTAAAGATTTTTTCGGTAGAGACATTGTTGGGGACAAGCCCCGCCCAACTTGACATTTTTGGCACAAAACTCGATTTCAATATGTCGGCAGGAGTCGTGAACTGGCCCATCGTTTTTATTACTTCTGACATTATTAATGAATATTTTGGCAAAAAAGGGGTGAGACGTATATCGTACCTTACGGCAGGATTTATTGCTTATATGTACATTGTGATTTATGCAACCACGTCGCTTCCACCTGCTCAGTTTTGGTTGGAAGTAAATAGCCAAGATAGCCACGGAAACGCCATGAATATTGATGGTGCTTTTAACCAAATTTTCCGCCAAGGCTTAGGCATTATGTTGGGTTCTATCGTTGCGTTTCTTATCGGACAGGTGCTCGATGTCACGGTATTTTCGTGGTTACGCCGTCGTACGGGAGGAAAATACATTTGGTTGCGGGCTACGGGTTCGACACTTTTCTCACAGCTTGTTGACAGCTTCGTCGTAATTTTTATTGCCTTCTATCTTTTTGGGAATTGGTCTGTGACCCAAATACTTCAAGTTGGAACTATAAATTACATTTATAAAGGCTGTATTGCACTTTTAACCACCCCCGTATTGTACGGTGCTCATTACTTAATTGATCAATATTTAGGCAAAGAAAATGCCCATCAATTGGCCAACGAAGCCGCTGCATCGAGTTTTACACCCATGTAAAATAGATTTAGTCAGTGAATAAAATGAAGGAATATATAGCAAAAAAGTGGTAACTTGTCCGAAAATTCCTAATTTATTCATAAGACCAAACGCTACATGGAATCCACAGTTACGTTCATTAACGACATTATTTGGAGTAATGCCCTCATCTTACTTTGTTTAGGTGCGGGCATTTATTTTTCGGTTACAACCCGTTTTTTGCAAGTTCGATACGTTCGAGAAATGGTAAAACTACTGTTTGGAGGAAAAACCTCTGACAAGGGCGTGAGTTCGTTTCAAGCCTTTGCGATAGCCATTTCGGGCAGGGTCGGGACTGGGAATATCGCAGGTGTAGCCACGGCCATCGCCATGGGAGGCCCAGGAGCGGTGTTTTGGATGTGGGCCATCGCGTTTTTGGGTGCATCTTCGGCGTTTATTGAAGCAACCTTGGGGCAAATTTACAAGCAGGTACAAGATGGCCAATACCGTGGTGGGCCTGCTTTTTACATCGAAAAAGGGCTCGGAATCCGTTGGTACGCCTTGCTGTTTGCGGGGGCTACCATTTTGAGTACAGCGTTGTTTTTGCCTGGTGTTCAGAGCAATAGCATTGCACTTAGCGCAAAATCTGCTTTTGGCATTCCTGTAGAAATAACTGGTGCAGCTGTAACGGCATTGCTGGCACTTATCATTTTTGGAGGGGTAAAACGCATTGGCCAAGTAGCAGAAGTGGTGGTGCCATTTATGGCAGGCGCCTATATTTTGATGGCCTTGGTGGTTATTGCCCTTAACATCACCCAAGTACCAGCCGTACTTGGCTTAATTATTCGTTCGGCTTTCGACATCGAGCCAGCCTTTGCGGGGATTTTTGGCATGGCCGTTTCGTGGGGGGTAAAACGTGGTATTTACTCCAATGAAGCAGGCCAAGGAACGGCACCGCACGCCGCCGCTGCTGCCGAAACCAGCCACCCAGTAAAACAAGGATTGGTGCAGGCTTTTTCAGTATATGTTGATACTTTGTTTGTCTGTACGGCTACTGCCCTGATGGTTCTTTTTACGGGACAGTACAACGTTGTCAATCCAGCAGGAGGGTTTATTGTTGAAAATGTACCTGGCCTTGCCATTGGTTCAGAGTTTACCCAAGCGGCTATCAACACGCATTTTCCAGCGTTGGGAAGTGGTTTTGTGGCTATTGCACTGCTCTTTTTTGCCTTTACGACCATCATGGCTTATTACTATATTGCTGAAACAAATTTGAGTTATCTTTTATCAAATAGCACAAACAAGTGGTTAGTACAAGCGCTACGGGTGATGATCATGGCCGCTACTTTTTATGGTTCTGTCAAGACGGCGGCTTTGGCTTGGACAATCGGAGATATTGGGGTAGGAATGATGGCTTGGTTGAACATTATCGCCATTTTCTTACTACGTAAACCAGCATTTAAAGCATTTAAAGATTACGAAGAACAACGGAAAGCAGGACTTGATCCTGTATTCCACCCTAAGAAGTTGGGTATCGACAATACCGACGAATGGGAAGGATAGAAAGGTTCTGGTGAAATGATGAAAAGGTGGTTGTGGATTGATTCCAAACCACCTTTTTTAGGATTCTAACAGAGTTAAAGCAGCCGTACAATCGTCGTCGATGGCTTTTTTGAGTGCTTCAAGACCATCAAACTTTAACTCAGGACGGATGAACGCAACGTTCTCAACGGTCATTTTTTCTCCGTAAATATTCTCCTGAAAATCAAAGATATATACTTCCTGAGTTCGGCCGATGCCGTTGACAGTAGGGCGAAAACCAATGCTCATAACGCCCTTGAGCCATTGTCCTCGCACATGCACACGAACGGCATAAACGCCGTCAGCAGGAATCAGCTTGTAAGATTCAAGTACCTGAACGTTGGCTGTTGGATAACCAATCGTACGGCCTAATTGGCGGCCTTTCACAATCACGCCCGTAAAAGTATAGATGCGTCCGAGCAATTCGTTGGCCACTGAAGTCTTTCCTTCAACCAGCGATTGCCGAATTTTGGTAGAACTTACCGTCAAATGGTCAATTTCTTGGCGCGGAATTTCTTCAATTTCAAAACCGAATCGGTGGGCATTTTTTTGTAAATACTCGAAACTTCCTTCTCGGTTTTTGCCAAAATGATGGTCATAGCCAATGACTAATTTTTTGGTGCCGATGGTATCAATCAAAATTTGTTGAATAAACTCATCGGAGGTTAGTTCGCTGAATTCGCGGGTAAAAGGAACGACTACGAGGTGCTGAACGCCATTTTGACGAAGCAATTCAATCTTTTCGTCAATTGTGGAAAGCAGCCGAAGATTTTGGCTGTCGTTAGAAACCACCATGCGGGGATGGGGCCAAAAGGTAATCACCACCGTTTCGCCACCCGAGGCTTGGGCAGCTTCACGAAGGCGACTCAGGATTTTTTGGTGCCCCAAATGAACACCGTCAAACGTCCCGCTGGTCACAACGGCGTTACTCAACGGACGAAAATCTGCTATATCGTGGTAAACTTGCATTAACTACGTCTTAACTGAACTGTTATGATGAAAGACCTAATTCGGCTCTTTTTCGAGCAACGTATCCTTCAATCTCTTCTGCATCTTTTAACCAAAATTTGCCGATTCGGGTTCGGCATAATTCGCTCATGTAGGCTCCCGATTCGACCAATATCCCCACATCCCGCACCAAACTTCGTATGTAAGTGCCTTTAGAGCAGACAATTCGGAAGTATATCTCAGGAAAATGAGAGTCATCTATTTCAAAAAGAGACACTGTAACCGTACGGGGTTTTATTTCCACGGCTTCGCCTCGGCGTGCTTTTTTGTAGAGGCGTTCGCCCCCTATTTTTACGGCCGAATAAATGGGGGGAAACTGCTCAATGGTGCCCGTAAGTTGCTGAACCGCTTTCATTAAGGCTTCGTGCGTAATATGTTCAGTGGGGTATTCAGCATCAAAGGCCGTTTCAAGATCAATCGAAGGGGTGGTTTTTCCAAGCACCATTTTTCCCGTGTACTCTTTTTCCGCGCCTTGGTACGAGTCGATTTCCTTGGTTTTTTTGCCCGTGCAAAGAATCAACAAACCTGTGGCGAGCGGGTCGAGGGTACCTGCATGGCCAATTTTTTTGACCTGACACGATTTTTTGATTTTGTTGACGGCATCGAATGATGTCCACGTCAGGGGCTTATTTAATAAGATTACCTCTCCTTCTTCGGGAGAGGTGGGCGTAATGTCTGTCATGTACGAAATAAAAGGCGCAAAGAGAAACCCGTGTTTAAACTATTTGTAAGTTATATCCTGCCAAAAGCAACGCAAGGATAATGCCGCCTACAATAATGCGGTACCAACCAAACAAACGGAAGCCATATTTGGTCAGAAAATCAATAAAGAATTTGATGGCCAACATAGCAACAATAAACGCCACTACGTTTCCGATGGCCAAAAGTTTAATTTGTTCTTCATTGAGGACGAAGCCCAATTTATAATAATCGTACGCCTTTTTGGCGGTTGCTGCAAACATGGTTGGAACTGCCAAGAAAAACGAAAACTCAGCGGCGGCTTTGCGAGAGAGTCGTTGCGACATCCCACCTACAATGGTTGCTCCCGAACGAGATACGCCAGGAACCATGGCAATACATTGGAAAAATCCAATTTTTAATGCGGTCAGGTAGTCAACTTCGTCGGTATCAACAATATAAGCTTTGGTAAACCATTTGTCAACAAACAAAAGAATGATACCGCCGACGAGTAACGAAATGGCTACCCCAAGCGGGCTTTCGAGCAGGGCGTCGATGGTATCGCTGAATAAAACACCAAAAATGGCGCTTGGAATAAAGGCAATGAATAGTTTGATGTAGAAGTCAATGCTTTTAAAAAAACGTTTGAAATACAAAACTACAACCGACAAAATAGCACCTAACTGAATAGCCACTGTGAAAAACTTTACGAAAGGATCCGAAGCAATCCCCATAAAAGAGGAGCCTAAAATCATGTGGCCAGTGGATGAAATAGGTAAATATTCGGTGATGCCCTCGATGATGGCTAAAATAAGTGCGTGAAGAAGGTTCATTTACTAAATTGTAATTGAGACGATATAAAAGCCGATTAGGGCTTACGTAAAATGGCAAAAAACTCGACAATAAAACCAGAGACGACGACAAGCGGGCCTACGGTAAGTCCAAGTGTTCCAAAACCGAATTCGGCAGAGTCCATACTCATTAGGACAAAACCACCGAGTACAAGGACGATGCCCACAATCATGAGCGTGAGGTTATTTTTTCCAAAAGGTAATGCGTTCTTTTTCATGTTATTTTATTTAAAATCAAATGTGGTAGTTTAGTATAAATCATCCAAAGCCATGCGCAAATAACGGGCCAATGCTTGAAATGTGCTTGCTGTGCCAATCAAAGCGCCCAAAATGATAACCCCAGCGAGCAAAAAGCTAAGTTTGTCATATTCTTGAAGAAGGTGCAGTCCTTCGATTTGGTGAAGGGCAAGTTGTTGAAGTGCTACGATTAAACCTGCGGCAATTAGCCCACTGATCAGCCCTTGAACGGCCCCATTTTTCAAAAACGGACGCTGAATAAAGCCGTTTGTGGCACCTACCAATTGCATACTACGTATCAAAAATCGCTGCGAATAGAGTGCCAAGCGAATGGTATTATTCATCAGCAAGATGATGATAACGAGCATAATAATGGCAAATGTGGCCAGAATTAAATAAATTTTGGTGAGGTTTTTGTTGATTTGATCTGCCAAATTTTCTTGGTAAACGACCTCAAAAACGCCATCATTTTTTTCAAGTTCGGCCTTGATTTGTTTGAGCTTGGTATCTTCAAAATAATCTTCTTGCAAACGTACGCGGTAGCTATCGTGCAGCGGATTATCGCCTAATAACGTAGAAAAGTCTTCTTTGGTGTCGGCGATAAATTCCTTGGCAGCCTCATCTTTGGAGAAAAAAGTAACTTGTGGTTTGCCATCTATCGAAAGGACAAACGGACGAGCAACGATGCTTTTATATACCTTGGTCACTTGATTTGAATCCAAATCTTTGTCGAGCATTACCCTCACTTCGATATTTTGTTTGATAATGGAAATGAGCTTTTTAGACTGCATTACCAATAACCCGCAAAAACCAATCAAAAACAACGCCGCCGTCAAACTGGCGATGATCATTGCGTTTGGATAGCTACCGACTTTTTTCTTTTTTAAAGGCATACTTAATGACAGTACGGTTTGTGTTTATTGAACGGAACGTCGCAAAAATAGCTATTTATTTCGATAACGAACCAAGGAAGAAAGCGAGTGAGGCTTTTTTAAAGAATTTTAACCAAATTTTGGTTTAATTTGGCAAAACCATTTTAAACCTAGATGTTACCTTCACTTCAATTCAACTTACCACCCGACGTTCACTTCATCAACTGCGCCACTCGTGGGCCTTTTTCTAAAGCGGTAGAACAAGCAGGCATCAACGCTATTTCAACTTTTACGCCATCCATCCATCAAATTCGCCCCGATGATTTTTTTGAAGGAGTATGGGGAGTTAGAGCACTTTTTTCTCAATTGGTCAATGCCCAAGACCGCGAACGGATTGCCATCATTCCGTCGGTTTCGTATGGTATGGGAATCGTCGCCAGAAATTTACATCGAAAAAAAGGGCTGCGGGCTGGTCAACACATTTTACTTGTGGGAGACGAATTTCCGAGCGATGTCTATCCTTGGCAACGCGTCTGCGAGGAGTTGGGATTGGTCATCAAAACAATTCCAATGCCCGATGCTGAGAAGGTAGGGCAAGTTTGGAACGAACAAATTTTGGCAACTATTTCTGAACAAACGGCCTTGGTCATTGTACCACACGTGCATTGGCAGTACGGAATAAAGTTTGATTTGGTTTCTATTTCCCAAAAAGCAAAATCGTTTGGGGCACTTTTGGCGATTGATGCCACGCAGTCGTTGGGTGCGTTGGCTTTTGATGTGCAAGCCGTCAAACCAGATGCCCTGATTGCGGTAGCTTACAAGTGGTTGATGGGGCCTTATTCGATGGGATTGGCGTATTTTGGTGAATTTTTTGATGATGGTGTGCCTCTGGAAGAAACGTGGATGGCCCGACAGCAGAGCAATTTATTCAATCAACTGACAGATTACCAAGACCAATATCGTCCCAAGGCGTTTCGGTACAATGTGGGAGAACATTCACACTTCATCCAGATGCCGATGCTAGAAGTGGCCCTTCGAGAAAAATTGGAATGGACAACTGAGCGCATTCAAGCGCATTGCCAATCACTTTGGAAAGGGGCATCGCCTGCGTTGGAGGAATTGGGGGTATTGTTTGAACCCGAAGCCGAGCGAGCGCACCATTTAATGGGACTGCGATTACCTGCGGGAATAGACGTAATGAAAGTGCAACAGGCATTGGCTGCCCGAAAAGTGATTGTTGCTGCCCGTGGACAAGGTATTCGGGTGTCGCCTCATTTGTATAATACGGAGGAGGATATGGCGGCGTTGGTATCGGCGCTTCGCAGTGCTTTGAGATAGTATCGCACCTTCCCGAAAGTTTCCAACTTTCGGGAAGGTGAAAGATAACTAGATAATATTTGCCGTTTGCTCTTTGATCTTTTCTAATTCATCTTTCATCTGAACCACTACGTGCTGAATGGAAGAATCGTTGGCTTTGGAACCAATTGTATTGACTTCACGACCAATTTCTTGGGCAATGAAGTTTAATTTTTTGCCGTTGCTTTCGCGGCTTTCCATGGTTTCGATAAAGTAGGAAAGGTGGTTTTTGAGGCGAACTTTCTCTTCCGAAATGTCGAATTTTTCAATAAAATAGACCAATTCCTGCTCAAAACGGTTTTCGTCAAATGCTTCGTCTTGAATCAAATCACGGACATTTTTACGTAACCTTTCCCGAACCGAAGGAATGCGCGTTTTATCAAGCTCTTCTACTTCTAAAAGTAAATCAGCGATTTTTTGAATGGAAGTACGAAACACTTTTGCCAAGGCACGCCCTTCTTGTTGGCGAAATTCGTTACATTTTTTTAGTGCTTCGAGCGCTGCTTGTTGAATTTGGATACTTTCGGCGGCTTGCTGGTCTTCGGTTGGGGCGTCAGCCAAATAGACATTGGGCATTTGAAGCGCCATCCGCAATACTTCAGTAGGCGTGGGGGCAAAGCCAAGTTCTTCGGCTGTTTGGTGCAAATCTTTAAAATAAGCTTTTACCAATGCTCTGTTAACAACCGTCCCTGCGCTGTTGTCGCCAATGGGAGTAACTGTCATGGTAAACTCCACTTTACCGCGTTCCAACGACTGCGTTATGAGGTTGCGGATTTCGATTTCACGCTCCGAATAATTTCTTGGAATGCGACAAAATATATCCAAAAACTTAGAGTTCAATGATTTGACTTCGGCAGTGACCGAAAGCGTATCAGATTCGATGGTGGCTTTCCCAAAGCCCGTCATTGATTTGAGCATCTTACAGTTATTTAAAAATTTGGCAATGTGCTAATTGAAAAACAGCGCACTATTTCTCCTCCTGCGAAGTCATTTTCTCCACAACGGGGTTTTTCTTCAACGCATTTTTTTCTAGTTCGGCCTGTTCCTTGCGTTGACGGACGACATCAATCGCCGTAAAAATTGCCTGTCGCATGGATGTTTCGTCGGCTATGTTTTTGCCCGCAATATCGTAAGCCGTACCGTGGTCGGGCGAGGTACGAACGATGGGCAAACCTGCCGTAAAATTGACCCCATCGTTGAAAGCAATCGTTTTGAAAGGCGTCAATCCTTGGTCGTGATACATGGCCAACACGGCATCATACTTGCGATACGACTGAGCCGCAAAAAAGCCATCGGCAGGATAGGGGCCGTAAACCAACTGTCCTTTGGCGCGCATTTCTTTGATGAGGGGTTCGATAATTTCGTTTTCTTCGCTTCCGAGTAAGCCGCCCTCACCAGCGTGGGGATTGAGCCCAAGCACTGCAATGCGTGGTTTGCGGATGCCAAAATCGACCCGCAACGACTTTAACATGGCCTGCAATCGCGCCATGATTTTTTCTTTGGTAATATTCTCGGCGATTTTGCCAAGGGGAATGTGACCAGTAACAACGCCCACCCGCAAAATATCACTCACCATAAACATCAACGGCTCTTTTACACCAAAAGCTTCGGCAAGGTACTCAGTGTGTCCAGGAAAGTTAAATTCGTCGTTTTGGATATTGTTTTTGTTGATAGGTGCCGTAACAATTGCGTCAAGGTGGCCTTCTTTCAGGTCTTCAACGGCGCGTTTTAGCGACTCGTAGGCTCCTTTTCCCGCTTCGGGAGTGACTTTTCCTGGCTGAATATCCTCTTGTGGGTCTTGCCAACACGTAATTACGTTGGTCATTTTGGGGTTAATCACGTCGATTTTTTGCGCCCCAAACAGGTTCCAGTCCTTCATTTCTAACTGGTTACGATAACGATTCAAGATGCGCATCGAACCATATACGACAGGCGTACAAATACGATTAAGTTGGTTGCCATGTAATACTTTAAGAATGACTTCGGGGCCAATACCATTGTAGTCTCCTAACGTAATTCCAATGACAGGTTTATCAGAAAGTAATTCACTCATGATTCAAAATAATAAATGAGATTTGTGCAATGTGCCGCAATTTACGAATAAAGCGCACTATTTTTGTAACCAGACTCACGCTGACATTTTGATATGACGATTTTAATTGCCGACGACATTCATCCTTCCCTCTTCGATATGCTTACTACGCTTGGCGTATCTTATTGTTATGAACCAACTTTCAAACGTGCCGACATTCTCGAAAACCTTGCCAAATATGAAGGTTTAGTCATTAGAAGTAAAACATATATCGACGAAGAAATTTTAGAAAAAGCACCAAAATTGCGTTTTATCGCAAGGGCAGGGGCGGGGCTTGACTTGATTGATTTGGACGCCGCTGCACGGCGAAATATTCAGGTATTTGCCGCTAACGAAGGCAATCGCGATGCCGTGGCCGAACACGCATTGGGCATGTTATTAGGGTTGTTTGCTAATATTGCCAAAGCTGACCGTGAAGTTCGTCAGGGCGTATGGGACCGAGAAGGAAACCGTGGGATTGAACTGATGGGAAAGACCGTAGGCTTGATTGGTTTTGGTTTCAATGGCAGTGCTACTGCCCAGCGATTAAGCGGCTTTGGCTGCCGTGTGCTGGCCTACGATAAGTATTTGACCAACTACGGAAATGCCCATGCGGAAGAAGCAACCCTCAACGAGATTATGAACCAATCCGACGTAATTAGCTTTCACGTACCGCTGACGGAAGAAACCCGACATTGGATAAACGATGTGTTTGTGGCAGAAGTAGCTCGCCCATTTTTTTTGATGAATGTGGCACGGGGCGAAATCGTTGACACCGAAGCTGTTGTAAGAGGTTTGGAAAGTGGAAAAATTCGCGGGGCTTGTTTGGACGTACTAGAAAATGAAAAATTAAAAACGCTTACGCCAGCGCAACAGGCAGCTTTTGATTATTTACGGGCTTCCAATCGCGTCATTCTTACGCCACACGTGGCGGGTTGGACAAAAGAAAGTTACGTAAAAATTAATGAAGCATTGATGAAGCAAATTCGGAGTCTGGTTCAATCTTGATTAACAAAGCCGAATTAAATGAGGCTAACAATTAATTTGCCTGTTTAGCGTGACCAAAGTACGAGGCCAAGGGCGATAAGTGCGGGTAAACCTTGCACAAACCATATTTTTTTGCTGGCACTGAAGGCTCCGTAAGCACCTGCTACAATAACGCACGACAGGAAAAAAATGGCGATTTTGCTGCTCCATTCAGGTTCCGAAACGGTTAGACTCCATAAGAGTCCTGCGGCTAAAAAGCCATTGTAAAGCCCCTGATTGGCCGCTAGTGTTTTGGTTGGTTTAAACAGCTCGTCAGGTAACGACCCTTTGAAGGTCTTCTTGCCGAGGGTTTCCCACGCAAACATTTCAAGATACAAGATGTAAAGGTGCTCTACTGCAACGAGGACGATGGCGATTGTGGCAAGAATTTGCATGAACGTATTGTTTTTGCTTCCCACAAATCTAACCACATTTAGTTGTAAAGTTGCTGCGTGTGTTCAATTTGTTTAATTATTAACTCCTCCAACACATCGAGGTTGACTTCGCTGAGTCTTTTGATATAAATGCAACCTTTTTCGGTTTTGTACTTACCAAGTTGAGATAAAAGCTCTTCTCGTTGGTCAAATGATGAAGAAAAATAGACCGTAAGCGCCGCCGCCCTTGGTGAAAATGCCACCAAGGGTGCTTCTCCTTCTCGCCCACTTTCGTATTTGTAATGGTAACTTCCAAAACCAACAATGCTTGGCCCCCAAAGTTTGGCGGGTGAGCCTGTAATTGATTCAAACAGTTCGACCAGCTTGAAGCTATCGGCGCGTTTGGTTTCGTCTTTGACTGCGTTTAAAAAATCGCTGACATTGGCGTTGGTTTCGGTAGTTTTATTTTTTGACATGATGCTGAAAGGTAAATTACTCAATTTTAAATCGGGTACTAGGTTTGGTATCTTCGGTGATGGTTGCAATAAGCTTGCCACTTTTGGAGACAATCGTCACCCCAGGTTTTACATATACGCTGCTAATGAACTTACTTCCAATTCGTTGAAGCGAATTACTCATTCCTTTTACTGTGAAATAAACATCTTCCGAAGTTAAGTTTTGTAATTCAATTTTAAACGGTTTTTCGGTAGTTTTTGCAGGTTTTTCTTTGTTTGTGCTCGTGCTGGTATTGCTTGCACCGTTACTATTGCTACGAGGTGTGTTTGCTGCTTCTAACATTTTTAAAGCCTCTTTTTGGCCGTCAATCTGTAAATCATATCGTTTTTGAAAGGCTTTTTGGTGAGTTACAAGCATTTCATACATTTGCTCATCGGTCAGACTTTTGGCTCTACTTTCTTTGTCTTTGGTATATAACACCGCCACGGGGTCAAGTTTCTCTCTGGCAACGTCGTCGGGAGTGCGTCCACCTTTTGGTATGTAATAAAGGCCACTTCCATTGGTCATCAACAAAATGCCAGGTTCAATAAGTACAATGTGCATCACCGAGCAATCGCGGAGTGTCTCTTTGGTGTCTTTGACAACTTTACCGTCTTCTACCTGCGTGTGTTTGGCATAAAATCCGTAATAGGCTCCTTTACTGAGTGTTGCGTCAAAACGGGGCTGTTTAATAGCTGCACTGACCTTCAAATTTAAGTCGGCAGGGAAGTCATTTCTCCCTAGTACCAGACTTGAGACGCCCTCAGCTTCGTAACTTGGCGTGAGTTTTAGCTTTACGGCGTTAGGTTCTTTTTCAAAACTTACCAAAAATTTTCCGATGGCTTTGTCGAGGTTGTTTGTCTCAGTGCCACAAACAAACAACTCCCGTGTGTAATAAATACCACCAAGTCCGTAAGGGTCTTTGGCAATGGTTTTTTCTTCTAGGATAGTTTTGGCGGCGTCAGCCTGTTGTTTTTCGTATAATGCCTTGGTTGGCCGAGACGACGAGCTACCATTTAGACTTTCGGTGGCGGCTTGGGCTTTCTCTCTGATTTTTTGCAAAAACTTTTGCGCAAAAAGGGCCTGATTAGTAAGTAATCCCGCTGCTAAAACAACCGAGGTAATGAGGGGTGATTTATTCATTGGCGTACGTTTTTTGAGCAAAACTACACGCCATGGATGCGAAGTTTTTCCTAACTCTACCAATGGTTAGGTAACGGTTTTGAAATGTTGTTTTGGGTTTATAAACCGTGTTAATCTTAGGTTTTTCGTTTTTTCTTTTTTGCCGAAGGAAACAATACATTATTGAGAATGAGCCGATACCCAGGCGAATGTGGGTGGAGGTTGAGGTCGGTCGGCATCCGATGAAAACCGCGTTGTCCTTCGGGGTCATGGCCGCCGTAAAAAGTCCACTGCCCGCGTCCTAATTCACCATAAATATAACGATCCGACGATTTGCTTTGTCCCATGACCAAAGCACTAGATTTGACCGTTTTTTTGTTGAAAGCGGTAGTTTGTCCAAAAAATTCGCGAATAAGGTTTTCGTGATTTTGAACCAACATGGAGGGAATCACGTCCCATTTGGCCGAAAAGTCAAATAATGAAAAATAGTTAGTGGTTTCGTCGCCCCAGCCTTGTCCTGAAGAGGAATTGATGCTAGAAAACGACATGCCGCCACCTCGGTAATCGTCGTCATTGTTGAGTTCCAGAACAAAATTTTCAAAGGCAATTGTTTTACCAAAATCAAGCTTGGATTGGGCTTTGGGATCTACGCCGTCTCCGTCAAAAATAGATGGAACAATATCAACTCCTTCGGCTGCGAGGGCAACATCCAATGATTCTGCGCCCGAACACATGGCGAATAAATATCCACCGCCCGCGCAAAAACCTTTGATGCTTCGGGCAACGTCGAGCTTGAGCTGTGATACTTTTTTGTAACCGTATTTTTTGGCAATATTTTCTTGGGCTTGCACATCGGCAACGGTCATACGGCGGCGGTTTCGGCCAAATTGCCCCGTAAAATCTTCATGGTGAAGGTGCAGCCAGTCGTATTTGGCGAGGTCGCCTTTTAAGATTTCTTCGTCATAGACAATTTCAAACGGAATTTCTGCGTACTTCAGCACCAGCAAAACAGCGTCCGTATCTTCAAAAGATGAAGTGCTGACTTTGATGGGGCTATATACCACAATTCGGGCAGCTTTGTGAAGTTTAACGGCATCCATGTTGACATCAGGGTGGGCAATTTGGGCTAAAATAGACTTCGCATTGGCATCTGAAATGACCTCATACGACACCCCACGCAGCCGACACTCACGCTCAAGGACGGTTGAGTAGTTCATCATAAAACTTCCGCCACGGTAGTTGAGCAACCAATTCACTTCGCGGTCGGCTTTCAGTTCCCAATAAGCCACCCCGTAAGCTTTGAGGTGATTGGTTTGCTTGTCGTCCATGGTGATTAAGATAGAATTCGCCAAGGACGTTGTGCAACTGACGATAAAAAACAACACAATTCTGAAAAGATGCGCTTTGGTAAGAACAGCATTCATAAGTTGAAAAGTCAAAGAGTGGGTGGAATCAGTAAGTAAAACAAAATTAGCAGAAAGAATCAGATTGTCAAGGAGTTGGCCGTATTTGTTGAGAGGCTTTTTTAGCGTTTTGGTCAAATATGCAAATTGCGCCAATATCTTGCTTAATTTTGTTGCTTACTTTTTACATGTATCTATGAAAGCATTATTTCGTTTGGTCGGTTTCTTGGTGGTTTTTGCCTTGGTTGTAAGTTGTAACCGTGAAGATTTATCAGGGACTGAAGAACAACAAATTGAGAATTACATCAAAAATAACAACTTGGTAGTCACAGAAAAGACGGCTACGGGACTGCGCTACATTTTAACCAAGGCCAATCCTACGGGGGCGAGTATTAAATCAGGGCAATCGGTAACTGTCAAATACACAGGAAAACTACTCACTGACCGTACCTTTGATGCGGGTACGTTTAGCTTTTTTTTAGGTGCTGGTCAGGTGATTGAGGGTTTTGATGAAGGCATTGCAAAAATGAAAGTTGGGGAAAAAGCAACGCTCATTTTTCCTTCTTCTTTGGGATATGGCTCAAGAGGAGCGGGGGCAGACATTCCAGGAAACTCACCACTTTTGTTTGAAATTGAAGTAGTTTCTGCCAAATAAACCTGAGAAGTGGAGGCAAATATCCTTACTTATGAGGATTTGTCTCCACTTTTTTGACGCGGACCAGCCCTGTAATCGCCTTGAGCCGAACCAAGAGACTTTCAAGTCGTTCGAATTGGTCTAGTTTAATTTTGAGAAATCCTTGCGAGCGCACGCCGTCAGCCTCAAATCGTACGCTAACAATGTGACCATAGTCGGAGACAAATCTCGTCACCTCTTCTACAAAACCGACACGGTCAAATCCTAATATTTCAAGTTGAGTAAGGGTAAAATTGGGTGTAATAGCTGGTTTCATGTCGTTGAATATAATTTATAACAATATCTATTGATTAACTATGCAAATATAGAGCCTTATTTTCTATCAAGCCAAACTTTAAGGGTACTAATTTTGGAAAAAACCTTAAATTTTACGGATATAAGCGCCTTTTTGAAACGTAAAATACCAAGAATGAAGGCTGGAAGTGGACTTTTGGGCAAGAGATTTGAGGTAATAAGAGGAGACAGAGCTGTCGAAAATGAGGGGGATTTGCTCAAAGTAAGCGTTTTTCTGAATGCTTTTGATGGCTCCTTTTCGTACGATGATGGGGGAGGTAAAATGAGCGGGCAGCGTAGAAATTGGCCGTTCGGCAATGATTAATTCCTGACCTTTCCACACAATAAGTTTTCCAAAAGGAAGGGGGCGAACCATTCCTGAATTGGTGGCTTTATCCAACGAAATGTTTGTGATTTCGCGTATTCCGTGGATGTCATAAAAGTTTTTAAGATAAAATGAAAAAGTCTGTTGATTGGAAGCAAAAAACGACGAATCAGCCACGAGAGTGGCTCGTTGGCCATCAATGAAACTGAAGACCGTTTGTTTGGGTACGTCGTGTACAATGAAGAACTTTTGGGTGTTGTTTTCGTACAAATGAATGCCTTGTATCACAACGAGAATGGCACTCAGTGCCAAGGCCACCTTTACCAAAAACGCTTCTTTTTGATACCAACAATAAGCAAGTATCCCAATAATAGCATAGACAATCGCTATTTCCAATTTACTAAAAGTAATACCAGTGAGGGTAGCGCTTGGAAGCTGTTCAATCCAAACCACGGATTGGTTGAGCAACCACGTAACTCCTGTTAAAATCCAACCGACAATTGGAGCAACAAAGGGCACAGCGGAAAGCGCCAATGCCACCAACGCAACGGGAATCATGGCGGTAGAGAGCGCTACAACGAGGGGATTGGCCACCAAAAAATAGGTGGGAAATTGATGAAAATAATAAACTGACAGGGGAAAGGTGGCCAACTGAGCAGCAAGGGCGACTGCGGTGATTGCCCAAAGTTTGTCTAAAAACCAATCTTTGGCCGTAACCCATTGGTATATTGTTGGCTGCCAGAAAATAATCCCCGCAAGCGCCGCATAAGACAGTTGAAAACTGACCGAAAAGACCAAAAATGGGTCGTAAGCCAGTAAAATCAAGGCAGAACCATAAAGCGCATTTTCCCCGTTTGGCTTCTTGCCAAGTGGCTCGGCCAAAAGAAATAAACTGAACATTAATGCCGATCGAACTACAGGCGCTGAGAGTCCAGTAAGGATGGCATAAAACCAAAGTATTCCTAAAGTTAAGCCAACGTATAGCCAACGTCCCCGTCGGTGGGTTCTGAGTTTTTGGAGTAAAAAGGCAATAATAGCCACAAACACACCAATATGAAAGCCAGATACCGAAAGTACATGAACCGCCCCTGCTGCCGAATAGGCTTGCACAAGTTCGGAGTCCATATCGTCGCGAAGTCCTAAAATCATGGCTTTCGCCACGGCATATTCACGCTCGATGGGAACAAGTTTCTTCAGAGCGTCGTCGCTCCATTGACTTAATTGATAAGGCCAACGGGTGTACCAGTGAGAGAAGTTTTCACCAGTCGTTGCAAAATTGGTGCGGCGTAAATAATGTTGGAAGTATATCTGTTTATGCGACAAAAATTGCCTAAAATCAAATTGATTTGGATTTAAAGGAGGCGCTACTTGCTGAGGTGCGCCAAGCACAACTAACTCTGCGCCGTAAGCAGGGCGTGGGGTTGTCTTATCAATATATGTTTGAATTTTTCCTTTCGCTGCTCGCCAATGATGGTTGTATTTAACGTGTGTTACCTCCAAAACTGCGCGGTGTGTTTTACCTCGCGTTTCGGGAAACGTGATTACTTGTCCGCGATAAGCTTGAATACTGTCCAAACGAAAATGTACAAGGTGGATAGGGGCGAGGGTTTCGTTTTTTAAGCTGGTCGCTAGCACTCCCAAATAGACAAATACCCCAAACGTGGTAGCGCCGAGTAGGTAACGATTGTGTGACCGAGCCAAACCAATAAACCAAAGAGTGCCTAATAATGTCCCCAAAGCCCAAAGCATAGGCGTTGGCAGTGGCCACTGGTGTTGAACTAATATACCGATAACAAAGGCAATCGTGACGCGCAAAAGTGGATTCATGGTTATTGGCGTTTGGTTTTAAAACAAAAATGTCAGGTTGGGAGCAACCTGACATTTTTTTATCATCGAATTACAACAAGGCGTTGGGTGACGGTCTCATCTTTGGTTTTGACCCGTATCAAATAAGTTCCTGGTGGTATATCTACTGTGGAAATGGGGACATCCCAGCTCGGATAGTTTTCAAAAGTTTTTTGGTGCAAGAGCTGACCACTTAGCGTAAACAACTCAACCGTAAACGTACTAAATTCTTTTAAAGTAACTCTCACATACGTAACATCAACGTTTTGGGCAGGATTGGGAGCAATCTCAATGGCGAGGTTATTGCCAAAAGGGAGTTGCGAGCACCAATATTTTACCAAACTGTTTCGTCGGGTTGATTTTTCAATGACGGCCATCATTCTTTCTGTCTGATTTTTGGTGAAAACATTCATGCAAGAATCAGGCGAATAATCCATGTAGTTTTCGGTCATGTTTTGGGTACGAACACCCGAACAAAAAGAAAATACGGGGCCGCAATTGGTAGATTGGTTGCCGCTTTCACAACGAGGGGTGTCGTCACAATAATCATTGCCACAATTGTCGTCTCCCCACGTATGAATTAATCCCAGCCAGTGACCTACTTCGTGGGTGGTAGTACGTCCCAAATTATACAGACGACTGGTAACGGTTGCGCCAATGCCAAAAACGCGGTAATCAATAAAGACTCCGTCGGTACGAACTTGTAGTTCTGTACTGTTATCGAGGCCATTGACGCCCGTAACAGATGGAAATTGGGCAATTCCGAGGTAATTATTGGCAAACCGAGTCACCCAAATGTTTAAATAGCGATCAGTGGGCCATTCTTTTTGTTGGGTGGTGATGTCGGCCAAAAGTTGGTCATCATTAAAAACGTCAAAATTTGTTTTTTGAGCATAATAATGACGCGTTATTCCGTTGGTTGATTTGCCATCGGGGTCGATATTGGCCAAATAAAATTCGATGCCTGTATCTGCTCCAACGGCGTTGGTGTTAAAGCCCCGCGTACCAGCTTTGCGGCGGTAGTCTTCGTTGAGTATTCTGATTTGTTCTTTGATTTGCTCGTCCGAAATATTGCCATTTCCTGCCCCCCCAATCGCACCTGTAGCTGTTGAATGTACAACGTGCACTACAACGGGAATCCGTATGGATGAACAAACAGCTCCTAAACGGGCCGCCCGCTTGGGTAATCGCAAGAAAGTTTGAACAGAATCTTCGAGCATTTGGCGTTTTAGTTTCCAATAAGGATACCGTTTGGCCAATACCGAATCGTACTGAACTGCCGAGCAACGTTGCGCACTTGCCTCAAAAATACCTAAACTAAACCACAAAAAGGCCCAACAGGCAACCCACCGTACACTTTGAATCATAGTTGTCAATGCAAACGAGAAAACAATTATTTTTCTTTCTTTTCGTACGCATCCAAAATGTCTTTCACCAAACGGTGGCGAATGACGTCGCGTCCGTCCAACTCTACAAAAGCAATGTCTTTGACGTGGCGGAGGGTTTCAAGGGCATCCCGTAAACCAGACTGTTGGTTTTTAGGAAGATCCACTTGCGTTTTATCCCCCGTAATAATCACTTTTGAGCTAGGGCCCATCCGCGTCAAAAACATTTTCATTTGCGAAGGAGTCGTATTCTGGGCTTCATCCAACAGAATGAAGGCATTATTGAGTGTACGTCCCCTCATGTAGGCTAACGGGGCAATCTCAATGATATTGTTTTCCAAATAGAACTTCAGCTTCTCGGTTTGAATCATGTCTTCCAAGGCATCATAAATAGGCCGTAAATACGGGTCTATTTTTTCTTTAAGGTCACCAGGGAGAAAACCAAGATTTTCGCCTGCTTCCACCGCAGGACGGGTAATGATGAGTTTTTTGACTTTTTTCTCTTTGAGGGCCTGAACAGCAAGCGCCACTGCGGTATAGGTTTTTCCTGTACCTGCTGGACCAACGGCAAACATCAAATCATGTTGGGCTGCTTTTTCCACCATCAGTTGTTGGTTGGCAGTTTTGGCCCGTACCACAATCCCGCGAGTACCATACACAATCACATCTTTCTCGTCTTGAAGAACGTGGGGTGGAGCAATAGAGCCACCGTTAGCAGTAAGATAATGACGTACGTTTTCGTGGGTAATTTTGCCGTACTTTTGATAGTGCTGGATCAATGACTCAAGAATGTCACTTATACGAAGGATTTCGGGAGGAGTACCCATTACCCTAATTTCGTTGCCGCGCGATATGATTTTACTCATCGGAAAGGCGGCGGCCACTTCTCTAATGTGGTTGTTTTCAACGCCCAAAAAGTCTAAGAGCGACACATTTTCTAGGGAAATTACTTTTTCGACCAAATGCTTTAAAGAGTTTAAGTTTGTGGAAAAATAGCGTTATTCTTTTAAAACTACAAAAAACAAACATTAAAAGCCAGTAGGATGGTTCTCAACTCGGGAAAATAACTGATGGAAATCAATTTTTTCATGGTGGGGTTTTTTACATTTGCATTTTCTTAGGATATTTTTTACTTCAATTGTTTTTCTAATTTGAAACGTATGCTGAAAAAGAAAGCTCTTTTTGTGTTAGTCGCTGGTATTTCTTTTTGGATGGTTTCGTGCAAGCCAAAAGCCAAACCCGAAGAGTATAATGCCAAAGCAGCTGATCCTGAATTATACCATAAATCGGTGGAATTGTTGACAGAGGTAATTATCCATGACATCTTCAAACCACCCGTTGCAAGTCGAATTTATGCGTATTCAAACTTGGCAGGCTATGAGGCCATGGTGCCAGGCTACCCTGCGTATGAATCGTTGGGTGGCAAATTAAACGGTTTTAAGACACCCCTACAACCAGAAGCAGGTAAAGACTATTGCTTTCCTTTGGCCAGCACCCGTGCTTTTTTGAAAGTAGCGAGAACCCTGACTTTTTCGGCTAGTTTTTTTGATGAATATGAAAAAACATTCTACAAAAAATACGAAGCTATGGGCATCCCATCAGACGTCATAGAGCGTTCGATGGCGTACGGCGACAGTGTGGCTGCGCACGTGATCAAGTACTCGACGGGTGATAAGTACAAACAGACCCGTGGGGTTCGTTTTACGGTAACAAATGAGCCAGGGACTTGGGTGCCAACTCCGCCAGCCTATGCCGATGCGTGTGAGCCCGAATGGCATAAAATCCGCTCATTGTCATTGGATTCGGCACGCCAATTTTCACCTCCGCCTCCTCCTATGTGGACAAAAAATAAAAACTCAAAGTTTTGGGAAGAAACGCGGGAGGTGTATGAGATTGGTAAAAAACTAAGCGAAGAAGAAAAACGGATTGCATGGTTTTGGGATGATAATCCATTTGTAATGAATGTCGTGGGGCACGTGATGTTTGCCAATAAAAAAATGACCCCTGGAGGACATTGGTTGGCCATACATTCAACCGTATGCCGTAACCAAAAAGTAGCTTTTGAAAAATGTGTCGAGGGATATTCACTTACATCCATTGCATTGTTAGACGGATTTATTGGTTGTTGGGAAGAAAAATACCGTAGTCGTAAAGTACGCCCAGAAACGGTTATTAACTCAGACATTGACCCAAAATGGCAACCATTTTTGCAAACCCCGCCTTTCCCCGAATATACCAGTGGACACAGTACGATTTCGGCAGCTTCGGCAGAGGTATTGTCGTTTATTCATGGTGATAATATTGCCTTTACTGATTCGACAGAATACAAACATGGTCATGGAGTCTTGTCATTTAAATCTTTTAGAGAGGCGGCTTTAATGGCAAGTAACAGCCGTCTTTACGGCGGAATACACTACCGTTCGGGTTGTGATGAAGGTAATAAAGCAGGAACCAAAATTGGCCAACATGTATTAAGCGTGGCTAAAACAAGAAAATAAGTTGTAAAGAAGGTATGCTTCAAATTACCAATCTACACAAATCTTACGGAGGGCATCTGGTACTTCAGGTGCCCTCTCTCTTTTTAAAAGAAGGAATCCATTGGTTTAAAGGGGCGAATGGGTCGGGGAAAACGACATTTTTTAGGACGTTGGCGGGTATGTTGCCTTTTGAGGGTGAAATTAAAATGGGGACTTGGGATATTCGTAAAAATCCCATTGACTACCGATTGCACATCAATTATGGCGAAGCAGAACCTGATTATCCTGAGTTTTTGACCGCCAATGACCTGATTCAATTTGTGGCAAAGGCAAAAAAAGCGTCGAAAAAACAAGTGGATGAACTGATTGAACTACTTGGCATTGAACCATTTTTGTACCAACCATCAGGAACTTATTCGAGCGGAATGCTTAAAAAGACATCGTTGGCAATTGCGTTTTTGGGACAACCCAAAGTGATTATTTTGGACGAACCTCTCATCACGATTGATGATGCTACTGTGCAAAAGGTGTATGAACTTGTGCAAATGTACCATGCCCAAGGTGTGACTTTTTTGCTTTCTTCGCACCAAGATTTTCGATTTGAAGCCTTACCCATCAAGCAATTGTTTGAAGTAAAAGACAAAAAAATCACGGAACTGCCGCCGCCTCGGGGCGAAAATGACCGCCACTGATGTTAGCCGTACTGCACATTCTCCGCAAAACCCTCGTTACCGAATACTACCGCCTCAATACGGGCTTTCTGTTCTTAGTTGCTATGTTTGCTTTCGGTATATTACGCCCCGAAGACCACATCGCTCTTGCCTCTTATGTGTTTGCATCCCCATTTTTGTTGGCGTTAATGGGTGTTGTATTTGCCTTGTATCACTTCAAAACAGTCTTTTTTGTACGACAAAGGCTCTTGTGGGATTCCCACAGTTTTCTTTATAACTTATTGTTGATTGCCAAGCCTTACCGTTGGGCGGCGTGGTTGTATGTACAATGGATGCTTTGGTTGCCTGTGGCGCTGTACGTGACTTTTGTGGGGTATTACGGCTGGTGGACTGGGCAACGATTGTCGGTTATCGCAACGATGATTTACCTGCTATTGGTACCTCTAACGGGGGTTGCGGCCTACGAATATCGCCTGCAACGGCCAAACCCTGATACGCGTTTGAGTACCGTTACTACTTATCTAAATCGACGATTTAGTAAGCCTCAGTGGTCGTATTTTATTCTGTATTTGTTTTCCGAAAATCCCGTTTTATTGTTTCTTACGAAAGGTTTTTCCTGTTTTGTTGTCGTGGGAATTTGCAAAATTTACCCCACCGACAGCTACGACGAGCGCTTGTTTTCGTTGGGGGCATTGATGATTGGAATGGTGCATTCGGTCTTGATGTTACATCTCTACGAATTTGAACATTTACAGTTGCCTTTGTTGCGAAATATGCCAATTAAAATGGGACAGCGCCTACAGCAATACGGATTGCTTTTTGTCCTCTTGATGTTGCCTGAAGTTGTTTTCCTCGTTCGCTATATGCCAGCTGGTTTGAGTTGGGGGTATATTTTGGAATGGTCAATGTTAGTCATTGGGGTGCTGTTTTTGCTTTTTGGGCGATTTTTACAAAAGCATTATGTGATGGATACGTTGCTTCGCCAAGGGTTCTACGCCTTTTTTATGGGATTTTTCTTGATAATGTTCAAAGTCCCGACCTTGATACTAGCTTTCGGAAGTTGGGGGATTGGACTTTGGCTATGCCACCGATTTTATTACACCTCCGAATATATTATTCATCAAGAAGGGCTTAAAATCCGACCCGAGGAGTAGAATAGTTTTTTTGTATAAATTGGTAGTTTTGCAACCTATATAAAACCTCGCGCTCACATGAAACGTACGTTTGGAAGTATTTTAACTGGAATTGGCGTTATCTTCATCCTTTTTGCTTGCATCGCCTTTATGTCCGACAAGGCAGTGATGGGCTTCACCCTTACAAAATGGGAAACCATTGTCCCCTTTTTAGTTGGTGTTCTCTTTTTATTGGTTGGGGTAAATTTATTGGGCAAAGTGGCAGATTAATTGCTTCTCAACAATAGGTAAAATTTTCACACAGATGTGCACAGATTAAATGCACGCAGATGGCACAGAAATGATTTCTGCGACATCTGCGTGCATTTAATCTGTGCCGTTCTGTGCGAAAAAATACTAAATGGTAATTTTCTTCCCGCCATTTGCCACCGACTTATAAACGGCCTCAACGATGCGAATATCCCGTAGCCCTTCTTCGCCTGGCGCTATTAATGGAATACCTTTGATAAGTGCGTCTGTATCATCGTCCAATTGCTTGGCTTGTTGGCTTTGCAAAGGAAAATCAATTGGCCCTTGTGGGCTGCTTCCTTTGTTGCCATTGTAGCTCGAAAACGGTTCCATTTTAAACCAACCTTTTTCGCAATTGGCTTGCAAGTAGTTCATATTGATACCAAAACTGGTATGACAAGCGGCCAAAGCGCCACTTGGAAACTCCAATTGAAACGTCGCAGTTTCCTCAACTTCTTTGTAAATGTCTGGGCGAGTTGTGTGGAATTGGGCCGAAACCGACGTTGGTTCTTCACCTACTGCCAAGCGCGCACCTTGAATGGCATACACACCCATGTCGCCCATCACACCACCGCCAAGGGCTTTGTTCTGTTTCCAATGGGTCGTACGGGCGTCGAAATACCCTGCGCCACACGTTACCATTCGTACTTTACCAAACGTTTTTTCTTTGGCAAACTTCATGTAAGCTTGGGTATTTGGGTCGTGTTGACAACGGTATCCGATGGCGAGTTTTACTTTGTTATCGGCACAGGCTTTAATCATTGCTTCACAATCGGCTACACTAGGTGCCATGGGTTTTTCACAAAATACCTGTTTACCTGCCTTGGCAGCCCGAACGACAAATTCGCGGTGCATACTCGGAGGAAGCACGACATATACTACGTCGATGTCAGGATTGTTGGCGATTTGGTCAAAATTCTGATAATTGTAGATGTTTTTGTCCTTGAGGTTAAATTTCTTTTGCCACGTTTCTGCTTTGGAGGGAGTCCCTGTGACAATACCCATCAGCTCACAGTTTTTGGTAAGTTGAAGGGCAGGAGCGAGCAAATCGGTGCTGTAATAACCGAGACCCACCAAGGCAATTCCAAGTTTGTCCTTTTTGGGACGAGTCGCCGCCAAAAGTGGGTTAATCGAAATCAAAGAAGAAGCCCCACCGATGGCAGTGCTTTTTAGAAAATCACGACGCGTGAACATAAGATGTGAAGGTTTGGGTTTTGAAGTGATACTGTTTCCTAATATATGACTTTTGGGTGACAATATACTCTAAAGTCTTCTTTAAAAATCAACATCCAAACCAAGGAGTCGCTGGAGTTCGAGAAGAGAGGGGTTTTTCTCAGCTAATGTATTGAACTTTTCGAGCGGTGTATAGGGATTACGCTTTACTTCGTTGGGCGCAATGCGGTACGAAATTTGAATTTGCCGATTTTTAAGATGGCGACGTAAATACCCCAGCAATTCGGGTTTCACGTCGTTGAGCAGAACCTCTTGGTGTAAGTTGTCTAAAATTAATTCAATCGTAGTTCCCTCAATTTTAAATTCACGATTGAGCATAATTTGCTCGCTGACAGCACCCCCATTTTGCTCACGAAAACGAGAAAACGCGTCCCATGTTTGTTGAAGTTCTTCGGTTGTAAAAGACTGGTCTTCCCAAGTTGCAGGCACTTCTGCCGCAACTGTAGGAGTTTCTTTGGTTTTTGTGACTGGTTTTGTCTCCTCTACTGGCTGGGGCTGCGCAGAGATATTGACCGTAGAACGGAGTTTTCCCAAAGCGCCTGGTAAGCCGTTTTGAGGGTAGGGAGGGGGAGTTTCTGCCGCAACACTTGGACTTGGAAGGGAGGCAACGGGTTTAGGAGTAGCAGCTTTCTGAACAGTTACTGGGGTATTTTCGGTCAGACTAGGCTTTTTTTTTTCGTCGCCCGACAGCGTATTCAAATCCAGAACTTCAGGGATTTTTGCCAGTTTCATCAGGCATATTTCCACGTGCAGTCGCTGTTGTTTAGCCGCTTTGTAATTTATATCGCATTGACTTCCAACACTTAGTGCAGAAAGTAGAAACGACACTGAAGCCCTTGCCGACTGGTCTAAATATTTGTTTTTAGCCATTTCGGATACTTCGAGCAGCTGAACTGTTGCAGGGTCTTTGGCTACCAGCAAATTACGGAAATGCTCCAGCATCCCTACCACAAACAAGTGCCCGTCGAAACCTTTTTTGATAATTTCATTAAAAATTAACAACGTTTGTGAGACATCACTTGCAAGCAGGGCATCCGTCAATCGGAAATAATAGTCGTAGTCGAGAATGTGGAGGTTTTCGAGAACATCTTTGTACCGAACAGTATCATCTGTCGAAAAGGTGACATTTAAGTCAAACATCGAAAGGGCGTCTCTAAGCCCTCCATCCGCTTTTTGGGCGATGAGTTCGAGTGCCTCCCGTTCGGTCGAAATACCTTCTTTTTGGGCAATGTGCTCAAGATGATCGGCAATGTCGCGTGGTTGTATGCGGTTAAAATCAAAGATTTGACAACGCGACAAAATCGTTGGGAGTATTTTATGCTTTTCAGTGGTTGCCAAAATAAAAATGGCGTAGCTCGGCGGTTCTTCCAACGTTTTTAGAAAAGCATTAAAAGCCGACGACGAAAGCATGTGCACCTCGTCAATGATGTATATTTTGTACTTTCCCGTTTGGGGCGGGTAGCGTACTTGGTCAATCAAGTTACGAATATCATCCACGGAGTTATTGGAGGCAGCATCCAATTCGTGAACGTTAAATGAAGCATTGTTTTGAAAAGCCACGCAACTTTCGCACTCGCCACAAGGCTCAATCTCGTCAGTAAGGCTCTGACAGTTAATGGTTTTGGCCAAAATACGGGCGTTGGTTGTTTTGCCCACGCCACGTGGCCCACAAAACAAGAAAGCTTGAGCGAGGTGGTTGGTACGAATGGCGTTTTTGAGGGTAGTCGTAATGTGTGACTGCCCAACAACTGAGTCAAAAGTAATGGGGCGATATTTCCGCGCCGAAACTACAAAATTGTCTGCCATGGCCGCAAGTTAGCAAGAGCGACGGTCAAATCAAACAGAAAAATGCCCGCTAATTTCTAAAATAGGGTAAATCAGGAAGTTAACAAACCCACAAAAAATATTGAAATACCATTAAAACCGAGACTGATTGATTTGTCGGTTTGGCCTTCATGCGGCAAATGCGTAATTTTGCAGCTTTTTCGCAGTAACCTATTCATTATCGAATGCCAAAGCCCTACTTTAACGGAGTGTTTGGGAATTTGAGTCGCCATTGTGTAAGTGTGGTTGTCTTTTTTCTAGCCATCATACCAGCATTTTCTCAAGTAACCGTTAGTTTTCCAACATCTCGCATTGTTTTTCAACGCTCACAAGCCAATAAGGCATCGTTTGTTGTCGCAGGGACGTACAAACAGTCTATTCCAGAACGAGTAGAAGCTGCTTTGACGCCCATCCATACAGGACAGGGAACGCCCACAGGTTGGCAATTACTTGAAAATGCACCCGTAGGTGGTGTTTTTTCAGGAGAAATTTCAGCAGAAGGAGGATGGTATAAACTCGAAGTACGTCTGATTCGAAATGGACAAGTGGCCGAAATGACCGAAGTTGACCGCGTAGGAGTAGGTGAGGTGTTTGTGGTTGCAGGCCAGTCCAATGCACGTGGGATTCAAAACTATGGAGCTTCGGGAGCAGTAGATGACCGAGTGAGCTGTTTTAATTACTTAAATTCCAATTTTGAACCGAATGAGCTGCCACAACCCACTTTTTCGCACTTAAATGCCGATAGTTATATTGCACCTTATGGATATTCTGCTTGGTCGTGGGGGATATTGGGCGATTTGTTGGTCAAAAGGCTCAACGTCCCTATTTTATTTTACAATGCTGCTTTGGAAGGTACGACAAGCCGTGCGTGGCGCGAAAGCCTCTACGGAAATGCAAGTAATCCGTACGTGGGTGGTTTTTATGGAAACCAATTGCCTTATTCCCAACTTCGGGTGACACTTCGCGAATTTGCGAGTTTAACGGGAATTAGGGCTATTTTATGGCATCAAGGAGAATCTGATACGGGCTTTAACATCCCCGAAGATGAAATTGTGAGTAATCTCCAACAAATTATTGGACAAAGTCGAAATGATTTTGGGCACAACCTTAGTTGGGTAGTATCACGGGTTTCATTTAGCGAAAAGGGAAGCAATGCTTCAGTCATTAATGCGCAAAACCGAGTTATAGGGTCGGTGTATAATGTCTTTGCAGGGCCAGTTACTGACAATATTCAAATTCCTCGACCTGACGGCGTTCACATGCAAGGTGCTGGGTTGAATTTGTTGGGAGAAGCATGGAACAATTCACTCACCGATTCGTTTTTCCAAAGCTCACAGCCTCGGAATCCCTTCCCAATACCTACCTTTAAAGTAAGTTGTGCGGGAGAAAATCGGGTAAAGTTATCCATTCAAGCAAATAATTATCCTGAAGTAAATTGGAACCAAGTGGGAGGAGGTTCGCGAGAAATTACGGTTGAGAATGGAACATATCGGGTAAAAGTGAGGGATTTTAATGGAAATTTTGTGTATTCTCCTACGGTCGAAATTAATCAGCAGACGTTTGAGGCTTTGCCAAAACCAGCGATTCCCATCATTTCGGTGAGTGGAGGTACTTCTTTTTGTGAAGGAGATCAAATTACGCTCTCAGCACCCGAAGCCTCAGCGTATCAGTGGAGCAACGGCTCCAACGGCCGAACCATCGACGTATCTGAGACAAATCAATATACCGTACGAATAAAAGATGCAAACGAGTGTTGGTCTGGGCCTTCAGCCGTTACTTCTACGGTGAAAAATCCTCGACCATCTGTCCCAACCATTATTGCTAAAGGGCCGTTGGAATTTTGTAATGATAAAAATGTCGTGCTAGAGATTGAAAATGGGACTACTCTTTCAACGACCAATAGCTTTTTGTGGAATTCAGGGCAAAATGCCACGTCCATTACTGTTCGTGAATCAGGACGTTTTTCTGCAAGAACAGTCAATCAATACAATTGCTTCTCTCAGTTTTCGGTTCCAGTAACAGTAACGGTGCATCCTACTCCCGAAACTCCCGTTATTTCGCCAAGTGGTTTGGTGCGGTTTTGCGAGCGTGAAGCCGTGACTTTGTATTCTAACACTTCCTCATCCGTACTTTGGAATAATGGGGCAACTTCATCCAACCTACTGGTTCGGCAATCGGGCAAATACAGTCTCATCGCGACTAATGAGCACGGGTGCGTCTCTGCTCCGTCGAAAGAAGTTGAGGTAGAAGTAAGCCCCATCCCTGCACAGCCAAGCATTGAAAAAATGGGTAATTATATTCTAAACGTGAAAGGGGATTATTTATCAGACATTCAGTTTAGGTGGAATTATGGGGCAGAAGAAACCATTACTGCAGAAAAATACCTCAAAGCCCAAAAATCAGGACCATACACCGTAACGGCTTTTTATTTCTTAGAACCAGGCAGGGCTTGTTCATCCCTGACTTCTGAACGTTTTGACTATGTTTTGGATGTGTCGGGCAATGGGGTGAATGTGTATCCTAATCCAAGTTTAGATGGGGTTTTTCTTTTGGAAAGCTTTGAAGATTTGACCGACGTAAAAATGCAAGTAATGGATTTGAATGGGAAATTGATACTCGAACAAGAAACTCCTTTGTTGTCAAATTCACAACCACTTCGACTAACGCCGCTGCCGTCGGGCACATACTTGCTGAAAGTCCGTAGTTTTGGTAAGCCAATCTTTACCAAAAAACTGCTTGTAATCCGCTAAAAACAAGAAAACCTTGGCACGAAAATTGACAAAGAATGAATCAATGTTGGAATGTACCAGTAAATGATGTTATTTTGCGGGTCAATTTTTGGAAACCCTTTCTTTTCCTTAGAACATTTAATTAAACAATTAACTTTAAACTTAATAACGCGCAAGCAACTATGGCGTTAATCAACAAAATCAGGGAGCGATCAGGTATTGCGGTAGTGGTTATTGCCGCCAGTTTGATTCTATTTATTGTCGGAGGTGACATTTTAGGTTCGCAGGCATTGTTTGGAAACAATCAGAACGTCGGCGAAATCGCAGGTGAAACCATTAGTTACAAGGATTTCCAACTCAAATTAGACCAAGCCCGTCAGGCGTTTGAAGCTCAAAGTGGTCGTGCTGCGACCGAACCAGAACAACAAAGCCTTCGTGAGCAGGTTTGGAATCAGTACATCATCGACTATGCTTACAAAAAAGAATACGATGCGTTGGGTCTGAAAGTAAGTAGCGACGAGTTAGTGGATATGGTACAAGGGAACAATGTGAGCCCAGCCGTTCAGCAGTCATTTACAAACCCTCAAACGGGTGTTTTTGACAAAACTCAAGTGATTAGCTACCTTAAAAACCTTAAAAACTTGCCAGTAGAGCAACAACAAGCTTGGCAAAATTTTGAGAAGAGCTTGGCCGAAGATCGTCTTCGTCAGAAATACGAAAACTTACTCCGTGTAGGAAGCTACGTAACACGTGCTGAAGCAGAGAAAGAATACCAAGCGCAAACGGCTAAAGCGTCACTTCGCTATTTGTACGTACCTTATTATTCTGTGGTTGACACAACAATTAAGGTAACCGACTCGCAATTGCAAGATTATTTGGCCAAACACAAAGACGAATACAAAGGCTTCGACTCTCGTACGATTCAATACGTAACTTTCCCAATTATTGCTACCAAAGAAGATAGCGTGGAAATGTACAATAAAATTAAAGAGTTGGCGCGTGGATTGGCAACCGCTACTAGCGATTCAACTTACGCCCGCGTGAATTCGGACGTGCCTACAAAACTTTATTGGTCATTCTCAGACATGCCAGATCAGTTGAAGTCGGCAGTGAAGACGTTTATTCCAGGTAGCGTAAATGGCCCTTACCGCGAAGGAAATACGTATTTTATCTATAAATACGGCGGTACTAAAATTGACACAGCTTATACAGCACGTGCCAGCCACATTTTGATTCGTACGCAAGGAACAAGTGATTCAGCAAAGGCAGAAGCACGTACCAAAGCAGCAGATTTGTTGAAGCAATTGCAAGGTGGTGCTAATTTTGAACAATTGGCCACTGCAAACAGTGCAGACCCAGGTTCAGCACAGCGTGGTGGTGACTTAGGCTTCTTCAGTGAAGGTGCCATGGTGAAGCCATTTAACGACGCCGTATTTGCAATGAGTGGTACAGGTTTGATTGGTCGTTTGATTGAATCAGATTTTGGTTTCCACATTATTAAAGTAACGGAGCCTAAAACGAACGTTCTTTACAAGATTGCGGCAATTGGTAAAACAATGACGCCAAGCCAAGCAACGCGTGATGCGATTTATGCGAAAGCTGACCAATTCTCAATTGAGTCGAAATCAAAGACAGCGTTTGACGAGAACGTGAAAAAAGACAAAGGCTTGCTTGTTCAAACGGCAAACCGTATCCCAGAATCGGCAAGTAATATTAATACGATTCAAAACGCGCGTGAAATTGTTCGTTGGGCATTTAACGATGATACAAAAACTGACCAAGTTTCTCCAGTGTTTGAAACAGACGAGCAATATGTAGTGGCTATTTTGACGGGTAAGTCATCAAAAGATAGCCCTTCTATCAATGATTTCCGTGACGAACTTACTTTGAAAGTCCGTAACGAAATCAAAGCAGAGCAAATCACAAAGAAATTGAGCGGTATCCAAGGTGGAACGCTTGAGGCAATTGCCCAAAAATACGGTGCAGGTGCATTGGTAGAAGCTGCAAATGAAATCTCATTGGCGACAGGATTCTTAACAAGCGCTGGACTTGACCCAATCGCGCTTGGCAAAGGTTTTGGTTTGAAAGTTGGCAAGAAGTCAAAAGTATTTACGGGAGAGAACGGTGTGTTTATCATGGAGAAAGTTTCTGATACGCCAGCACCAGCAATTGCCGATTACTCAATGTACAAAGCCAATTTGCAATCAAAGAACCTCCAAGCAAGCTACTTGTTGAATGAGGCAATCCGCGAAAATGCGAAAGTAGTAGATAACCGCGCGAAATTCTTCTAAGAAAGAATCAGCCAAAATCATAAAAAAACCTCGCTTGAGAAAGCGAGGTTTTTTTATGTATCTATTTTTAGCATTAATGTTTGTGCAGAGCCAACGTGTTAGAAGCATCCAAAAAGCCTCGGCAGAGGCGCAACATTTGTAGGCAACGTTTGTAGATTAATCAAACGTTTTAGAAGCATCCAAAGAGCCTCGGCAGAGGCGTAACGTTTGTAGGCAACGTTTGTAGATTAATCAAAAGGTATTAGAAGCATCCAAAAAGCCTCGGCAGAGGCGCAACATTTGTAGGCAACATTTGTAGATTAATCAAACGTTTTAGAAGCATCCAAAAAGCCTCGGTAGAGGCGTAATGTTTGTAGAAAAAAAGAAGGCAGACCCGCGAAGGTCTGCCTTACAAGTATTTGTTCTATTGCTAGAACTAAGCCATTTCTAGCTCTTTAGAGTTACGTTTACGCTCGTTTTCGTCGAGATATACTTTACGAATGCGAAGTGTTTGTGGCGTTACTTCAAGGTATTCATCTTTTTGGATGTACTCCATTGATTCTTCCAAAGAGAAGTTGATTTTAGGAGCAATACGCACGTTGTCGTCCGAACCAGAGGCGCGCATGTTGGTCAACTTCTTCGTTTCTTGAAGGTTTACCACGATGTCACCTGGGCGGCTATGTTCACCCACAACCATACCCATGTAAAGGTCTTCGCTTGGGTCAACAAAAAACTTGCCACGCTCTTGAAGACGGTCAAGGGCATAAGGAGTAGCTGGGCCTGTTCCTTTTGAAATGATAGAGCCGTTGATACGTCCTGGGATTGGGCCTTTGTGAGGCTCATACGACTTGAAACGGTGCGAGATAACGGCTTCCCCTTGCGTAGCTGTCAATACATTGGAACGAAGTCCAATCAAGCCACGAGAAGGAATGTCGAATTCCAAGTGTTGCAAATCGCCGCGTGGTTCCATCACGAGCAAATCACCTTTACGTTGCGTAACAAGCTCAATCACTTTACCCGCTGTTTCTTCAGGAACATCCACTACCAACATTTCGATTGGTTCGAGGCGTTGTCCGTTGTCGTCTTGCTTGAAGATAACTTGTGGCTGGCCTACTTGCAATTCGTAGCCTTCACGACGCATGGTTTCAATCAATACCGACAAGTGGAGAATACCGCGACCAAACACCAAGAATTTATCTTCGCTGTCGAATGGCTCAACGCGCAAGGCAAGGTTTTTCTCCATTTCTTTGAACAAACGATCGCGTAAGTGGCGAGAAGTTACAAATTTGCCTTCTTTACCAAAGAAAGGAGAGTTGTTGATGGTGAACAACATGTTCATCGTTGGCTCATCAACGGCAATACGCGTGATTGGCTCTGGGTTTTCGTAAAGAGTGATGGTGTCACCGATTTCGAAATCTTCCAAACCTGTTACTGCACAAATATCTCCCGAAGAAACTTCCGTCACTTTCTGACGACCAAGACCTTCAAAAACCTGAATTTCTTTGATACGGTTACGTTTTACACTTCCGTCAGATTTGCAAAGACCTACTTGCGCACCTTCTTTGAGCGTCCCACGGTGTACACGTCCGATGGCAATACGACCAACAAACGAGTTATAATCAAGAGAAGTAATCTGCATTTGAGGCTCTCCGTCGTTGAAAGGAGCCGCAGGGATGTTTTCTACGATGACATCCAACAAGTGTGAAATGTCTTCGGTTGGTTTTTGCCAATCGGGTCCCATCCAACCTTGTTTCGACGAGCCGAAAACCGTTGGGAAGTCAAGCTGGCTTTCGTTGGCTTCCAAGTTAAACATCAAATCAAATACCGCTTCGTGAACTTCTTCAGGGCGACAGTTTGGTTTGTCAACTTTATTAATCACCAACACAACTTTTAATCCAAGTTGAAGTGCTTTGCTCAATACGAAACGAGTTTGAGGCATTGGACCTTCAAAAGCATCCACCAAAAGCACTACACCGTCAGCCATTTTAAGTACGCGTTCTACTTCTCCTCCGAAGTCGGCGTGGCCTGGGGTATCTATGATATTAATTTTAACGTCTTTGTAGCGTACTGATACGTTCTTAGAAACAATCGTAATGCCTCGTTCACGTTCGAGGTCATTGTTGTCCAAAATGAGGTCGTCAAACTGCTGGTTCTCACGAAACAGCTTCGAATAGTGGATGAATTTGTCCACCAAAGTGGTTTTACCGTGGTCAACGTGCGCAATGATGGCGATGTTGCGGATGGATTGCATTTGTGTTTTTGTTAGTTGTTTTGCCTTAACAATTAATCGAAAGAAAGTCAGTGATTAACAATTAATTATGGCTATGAAAAAAGACTCGCAAAGGTAAGTTATTTTATTGACAAACTCAGTTTATTACAATATTATCTCTTTAAAGAACTGGAATTTGCTAGTTTTTTATTTGAATAATACAAAATATAAGAAAGGTAATAAGCCAAGGTAGTCATTTCAATATCGCTGGCCTTTTTCTTTACCAGCGTTTTGTCATAATTTTGCTCAAAACCAATTAGTTCCATGAAACTTTCCTTTCTTGCCCTGGCGGCGTTTTTAAGTGTGGCCGCACAAGCCCAAAACTTTGTGAAAGACAACTACACAAAACTTGACAAACAGATTACGATGCGGGATGGTGTAAAGCTTTATACCGTCATTTATGTACCTAAAGACAGCAGCCAAAAATACCCGATTATTATGGAGCGAACGCCCTATTCGGCGGGGCCTTATGGAGAAACCAATTACCCAGGAAATGGGCCTGGTCCAAGTAAATTGTTGTCAGAAGAAAAATACATCTTTGTAACGCAGGACGTGCGGGGGCGCTACATGAGCGAGGGTTCGTTTGAAGAAATGACACCCCATAAGTTTGACAAAAAAAGTGCGAAAGATACCGATGAAAGCACTGATACCTACGATACGGTAGAGTGGCTCCTTAAAAATATCCCTCGTAATAACGGTCGGGTCGGCATTACAGGGATTTCGTACCCAGGTTTTTATGCCTCGGCCTCGCTGCCTGATGCGCACCCAGCCATTAAGGCCGTTTCGCCTCAAGCGCCTGTTACTGACGAGTTTATAGGTGACGATGCCCGCCACAATGGGGCTTTTTTCTTACTGGATAATTTCAATTTTTTGAGCTACTTTGATGCGCCACGGACTAAGCCAAGTGCCTCATACACAGGATTGTTTGCGAATCGAACAAAGGATGCTTATGACTTTTTCTTGAAGCTAGGGCCTCTAAAAAATGCCAACGGTGCAGCTTATTTTAATAATCGGGGTAAAATTTGGAACGAATACCTTCAGCACGAAACGTACGATGATTACTGGAAATCAAGAAACATCCGTCCTGCGCTGAAAAATGTCAAACCTGCTACTTTGGTGGTGGGAGGATGGTTTGATGCTGAAGATTTGTTTGGGGCTTTGCGTACCTACGAAGCCATTGAGAAACAAAGCCCAACTTCCAAAAACCAACTCGTGATGGGGCCTTGGACGCACGGTGCTTGGTCGCGAGCTGATTGGTCGGAGTTTGGGCCGTTGCAGTTTGGTAGTAATACGGCTAAGTATTTTCAGGAAGAGCTTGAAACGAAGTTTTTTAATTATTACCTGAAAGATAAAGGAGAATGGAAAGCGGCTGAGGCGACCCTTTTTAATACGGGAACCAACGAATGGAAAACGTTTGAGACGTGGCCACCCAAAGAAAAAGTAGCAAAAGAGCTTCATTTTCAGGCGAATGGAAAATTGTCTTGGGAAGAAACAAAAGAAAAAGATGGCTTTGATGAGTACGTAAGCGATCCTGCCAAACCTGTTCCTTACACGGATGGTGTCTTTGCGCGTCGTAATAATCAGTACATGATTGAAGACCAGCGTTTTGCGGCTCGTCGTCCTGATGTTCTTACGTACGAAACTGAAGCGTTAACCGAAGATGTGACGTTTTCGGGGCCGATGACGGCGCACTTTTTTGCTTCTACGACGGGAACGGACGCTGATTTTATTGTGAAGTTGATTGACGTCTTACCCGAAGATGCGGCCAATCCAACGCCTAATCCTAAGAATTTAACGATGGCTGGCTATCAGCGGTTGGTTCGGGCAGAGGTGTTGCGCGGGAAGTTTCGGAATAGTTTTGAAAAACCAGAAGCTTTTGTGCCAAACCAAGTGACGGATGTAAAAGTGCGGATGCCAGATGTACTTCATACGTTTAAGAAAGGCCACAAAATTATGGTGCAAATCCAAAGTTCATGGTTTCCGATTGTGGATCGCAATCCGCAGAAATTTATGAACATAAGCGAAGCGGACGAAAAAGATTTTCAAAAAGCAACGATTCGTATTTACCACAGCGAAAAGCACGATTCGCATTTGCACGTGAGTACGATTAAGTAGCCAAACAGAGTTAATGGTTATTTGTTAACCGTTAATTGTGTTAGAGACTGTATAAAAATGGGTTTGATAAATTTAAAAGACCTTTCAAGTTTATTCTAATGTTTAGACCTGACAAGTTTTTGAAACTTGTCAGGTTTTTAAAAACCTATTCTTTTGGCGTAGTTACAAAACCAATATTACGTTTTAAGCCCTCCAGTTTTGTCCGTTTGACGGGTGAGCGGCGAAATACTTCTTGAAATACTTCCTGCGTAATTTCTTCCCAATCTTTTCGAGTAAACTGTGCCAAATCGGGATGAAGATTAAATTCAGGCGTTTGGTGGGGACGTGAAAACCGATTCCACGGACAAATATCTTGGCAAATGTCACAGCCAAAAATCCAGTTCTTGAACTTCCCTCGTACTTCTTCTGGAATTGCTTCTTTGAGTTCAATCGTAAAATAACTGATACATTTACTACCATCGACCACGTAAGGCTCCGTAATGGCGTCTGTAGGACAAGCATCCACGCAGCGCGTGCAGGTGCCGCAATAATCTTTAATGGGGGCATCTGGCCAAAGCTCAAGGTCGGATATAATTTCCCCAATGAAGAAAAAACTTCCCATTTGGCGGTTGATGAGATTGGTATGTTTTCCGACCCAGCCGAGCCCACTTTTTGCCGCCCATACTTTGTCCATCACGGGGGCTGAGTCCACAAAAACGCGGCCGTTTACCTCGCCTATTTCGCTTTGAATTTCTTCAATGAGGGCTTTGAGTTTGTCTTTTAACACAAAATGATAATCGGTACCGTAGGCGTATTTTGATAGTTTGAGGGCATTTTCGCCTTCATCTAACTGTTGTTCAGGGTAATAATTCAACAAAACGGAAATCACTGATTTTGCCCCTTCGACGAGTTTACGAGGGTCGAGGCGTTTGTCAAAGTGATTTCCCATGTAGTGCATTTGGCCATGATGATTTCTCAACAGCCACTGTTCGAGACGAGGGGCTTCTTCTTCCAAAAAAGTGGCCGTTGATATACCACAAAAATCAAAGCCAAGTTCTTGTGCTTTGGCTTTGATTAATCGGCTTCGTTCTTGCTGAACGAAATCGTTTGACGTCATTTATTTTCGTTTATTTGTAACGTACTCAATTTTCAAAAACCGTAACATCAATGAAATCGTATTGTTTCTTAGTCGTTTGCTTTTTATTTGCCCTTCCTGTCGTCAGTATGGCCCAAGACGAAACCGAAAAACACCCTATTGACATTGCTTTGGACAAATGTATGGATAAAAATCCTTCCACTCAGGGAATGGTTGGGTGTTTGGACGAAGCCTATAAAAAATGGGATGCCGAATTGAACAAAAATTACAAAGCGCTCAATTTGAAACTTAACGCCAAACAAAAGGCAGCTTTGCTTACCTCGCAGCGGAAATGGATAGAATACCGCGATTTGGAGTTTAAATTTCAGTCAGAATTGTATTCAACAATGGAAGGTACCATGTATCAGCCAATGGCCGTTGATAGCCGCCTCGAAATTGTAAAAAAACGAGCGCTGGATTTGAAAAGTTACTTGAACCTTTTTGAATAATAAATAACCGTTTTTTCCTGTCAAATCAACAAACTCCTACATGAAACACCTTATTATTACTATTGCAGCTTTGCTGTTTGTACAATTGAATGGCGCGGCTCAAAATCAAAGTTATCTCAAAGAAGTTGAGAAAAAGGAGATGACTGATGAGTGGTTTCGCAAAAAAGCCGACGAACTTGCCCACAAATACATTCTTACCGATGGCCACGTGGACTTGCCGTATCGTCTCAAAATCAAGAACTTCCGATTAGAGCGTGAATATCTGGGGATTCCGTTGAAAACTACCGAAGGCGATTTTGATTACGAACGTGCCAAAAAAGGAGGATTGTCGGCTCCGTTTATGTCGATTTATATTCCGTCGTCGTACCAACAAACGGGTGGGGCAAAAGAACTTGCAGACTCGTTGATTAACATGGTTCGCGGGATAGCGACAGCGCACCCCGACAAATTTGGTATTGTCACAACGCCTAAAGAAGCGGATGCCAATTTCAAAAAAGGAGTCATTTCATTTCCGATGGGGATGGAAAACGGCGCACCGTTACAAACCATTTCGGATGTGGCTTATTTCCGCAAAAAAGGCATCAGCTACGTAACCTTGACCCACGGTAAAGACAACCTCATTTGTGATTCGTCGTACGATACTACGCACACGCACAAGGGCTTGAGCGCTTATGGGCGAGACGTAGTCAAAGAAATGAACCGCGTTGGCATCATGGTGGACATTTCGCACGTTTCGGATGATGCTTTTTACCAAGCCATTGAGCTATCATCGGTACCAGTGATTGCGTCGCACTCTTCGTGTCGGTATTTTACGCCTACTTTCAAGCGGAATATGTCGGACGATATGATTAAGCTTTTGGCTAAAAAAGGGGGAGTGATTCAAATCAATTTTGGCTCCAGCTTTTTAGATGAAAAATACCGTCAACAAATTGAAGCTTTGCAAGATAAGTTTGGTAAAGCGCTGAAAGACAAAGGTATCAAAATGGGTACGCCCGAAGCTGACGAGTTTCAAAAACAATTCCAAAAAGAAAATCCTGTACTTTTTGCGGACGTAGAAACGGTTGCCGACCACATCGACCACGTCGTGAAATTGACAGGAAGTACCAAGCACGTGGGCATTGGGTCAGATTTCGACGGAGTAGGGGATAGCCTTCCTACGGGACTGAAGGATGTTTCTCAGTACCCTAACTTGATTTATGTATTGCTTAAAAGAGGTTATACCGAAAGTGATATTGCCAACCTCATGTATAAAAACGTATGGCGAGTGTGGCAAAAAACGGTGGATAATGCCACGGTCAGACGGTAGTCAGACCGCATTTATTAAGGTGAGATTAACACACATACGGTCTCACCTTTGTCATAGTCAGACCGTGTGTATGTTAGTAAAAAACCAGCAGCGAAAGCAACGTTAGCCCGCTGAGGAGGAAAAGTAAACCTGCTATTTGTTTTTTGATGGAAGTTGTCATGGCTGTTTTTTTTGTAAAGGTACAGCCACCCAATCGTTGCTTTCAACTCAAATGTGGTGAAGTGAGAAAAATCAACGATAAAGGGGGATTTTTTTATTTTGAAGCGTTTCCATCCTAATTTTGTCCCATGCGAATTTCAAACGATACTGCCGACCGAATCAAACAAACCGCTGACATTGTAGAGGTTATTGGAGATTTTGTGTCACTCAAAAAACGTGGCGCCAATTACATCGCGTGCTGTCCGTTTCATAATGAGAAATCGCCTTCGTTCAACGTTAACCCCGTCCGTCAAATCTACAAGTGTTTTGGCTGTGGTGCGGCGGGCGACTCGGTGAAATTTGTGATGGACATTGAGGGCGTAAGCTACGGCGAAGCCCTCCGACATTTGGCACAGAAATACCACATTGAAGTAGAAGAAGAGCAACAAACGCCTGAGGAGGTATTGCGCCAAAATGAGCGTGATAGCTTGTACATTGTGCTAAATTTTGCCCAAAAACACTACCAAAAGCTGTTAATCGAGCACGAAGAAGGGCAGGCGATTGGGCTAAGTTATTTCAGAAATCGTGGTTTTAACGACCCCACTATCAAATCGTTTGGGTTGGGGTATAGTCTAAACGAATGGGATAATTTGACCAAGGAGGCGGCCAAACGTGGCTATAACCCTGATTTACTGCAAAAAGCGGGTTTGGCCTTGCACAAAGAAGGCAATAACGACCGCTATTACGACCGTTTTCGAGGGCGCGTAATTTTTCCGATTCATAATGTATCGGGGAAAGTAATTGCGTTTGGAGCGCGGATTTTGACCAACGACAAAAATCAGCCCAAGTACATTAACTCTCCCGAAACGGATGTTTACCATAAAAGTAAAGTCCTTTACGGGATTCATCAAGCCAAAAACGCCATTCGGCAAGAGGATGTTTGTTATTTGGTAGAAGGTTACACCGACGTCATTTCACTCCATCAAGCTGGGATTCAGAATGTTGTGGCTTCGTCGGGTACGTCGTTGACCGAAGACCAGATTAAGTTGATTGCCCGCTTTACCCAGAACATTACCATTTTGTACGACGGTGATGCGGCAGGTATCAAAGCGGCTTTGCGGGGCTTGGATATGGTACTGGAGGAAGGTCTTAACGTAAGTTTGGTGACACTTCCTGATGGCGAAGACCCCGATAGTTATGTTTATAGTGTTGGTGCTGAGGGTTTTAAAGCCCACGTCAAGAAGGCGACCAAAGACTTTATAACTTTCAAAACCGAAATGCTTCTTCGTGATGCGGGCGACAATCCGTTTAAACGTGCCGAAGCAATCAACGAAATTGTAGCGAGTATTACTAAAATTCCTGACCCCATCAAACGGCAGATTTTCTTCCGACGTACGGCCGATTTGATGAAAATGGATGAACAAACGCTGATTTCGGAGGGCAACAAATACTTGCGTCAGCAGCAAGAAAAAGCCAAGCCTGCCGAACCACGTCAGAGTCCAAGAAGGCAACAATCATCGCCTTCCCAGCCACCACCGCCGCCCAAATCATCGCCGCCGATGGAGCCCGATGGAATGTTCTTTTCGGATACGTTTATCGAGGAAGAATTTGGGATTTTGGTCGAAGATAACTTTGCTGAGCCTTTACCCAATATCCCCAAGGAAACGCCTAAGCTTGTTACTGAATTACCCAACGATTTATTCAAAACACGGCTGTATTTGCAGGAGCAAGCTTTTGTACGGTTGCTGATTTTGTACGGTCAGGTTGAATTGGAAGCGGGTATTTCACTTTGTCGGTATTTGTTGCACGAAATTGGCGAAATAACCTTTGAAACGCCGTTGTTCAACCTCATTTTAGAGATTTTTAGACAGCGATTTAACTTCGGAGAAGTACCTTCAACTGACTATTTTTTGGGACATCTCGACCCCGATGTGCAGCGATTGACGATTGATTTGTGTACAAATAGCCACCATTTGAGCGAAAATTGGCAAAAGTATGAGATTGTTGTCCCTACCGACGAGGACTTGCTTCATGAAATTGCCTTTAAGAAAATTCTTCGCTTAAAAATGGCGTATTCGGCCGATAAAATGAAGGATTTGATGAATCAATTGGGTAGTCTTTCGGGTGCTACTGACGAAGAGTTTGCCCAAATCATGGACATTCAAAAGCAATATAGGTTTTTCAAAAATATCAACGATTCGGCAGCCAAAGAGCTTGGGACGGTTGTACCTGGGTATTGAGGGGGAGTATCAAAAATATACCCGCAGACCTTCACAGATTTATAAAAGCGCAGATTTGCACGGAACCCCTCTGCGTCATCTGCGTCTTTAAATCTGTGAAGGTCTGCGGGTAAAAAACCATTAAACTGATTGAAACTACCAATGTCTTGTGATGTACTCCTCGCTGAAGATGGCTCTTTGATGTTTAGAAAAGCCCTTATTCGGACATTGCAAGCCCGTCCAGAGGAGCGCGCCATTTTGTTTGAATCCTTCGCCGAACAAATACAAAAAAACGCCGTTTATGAAGACGTTCACAAGTCGTGGACGTATCATTTGCACACGGGCACCGACGGCTCACGTATTTTTCGAGGGGGAATTGGTTTTTCCTTGGTCATTGACCCTCAAGGAAGGCTTTGGCGAGCTGCTACCCACGAAGACTTTGAAACTACCTACACCATTACCCCCACTTCTTGCGAGATTGACACCATGAGACCCCTTTACGCCACCATGCGGGAGTATGTTTTAGGCTACTACGAAAGCTAAAAAACACCGCGCCTTATTTTCCAAACACTCCCAAAAACTTGGCGGGTATTTTGCTTTCGTAGCGAAGGTAGTTGTTCGTTACAGGGTGGGTAAGTCCAAGAACCCAAGCGTGCAGCCCAAGTCGATGAAGTGGATTTTGAGAAGAACCGTATTTTTTATCTCCTACGACCGAATGCCCAAGGTCTTGCATGTGGACCCGAATTTGATTTTTGCGACCTGTCTCCAATTCTACCTTTAAAAGCGAAAAATGGGCATTGGATTGCAGCGTTTCGTAGTGGGTAACCGCTAGTTGACCTCGTTCTGGGTTGTTGGAAGAATAAACAATCGTGGCTTTGCTTTCCTGCAAATACGAACGAATCGTGCCCTGTGGAGGGTTGGGTTTGCCTTCTACCAAAGCAATGTAAGTTCGCTCTTTGGTATCTGGCCCCCATGTCGATTGAAGTTTATTTTTTATGTCTTCACTTTTGGCAAAAACCATTACTCCCGACGTGTCGCGGTCGAGGCGATGAACGATGAAGATTTTATTCTTAGGGTCTTGCGTTTTTACGTGTTCGCTCAACATTCGGTAAGCTGTAGGCTCGTCCCCTCTGTCAGTGGCAATAGAGAGCAAACCAGCCTCTTTTTCAACGATAATCAAATACGCATCTTCAAATAAAATCCGAATGCCCTTCGTGGGGCGCTGTGCGGGTTTTACCGATTTTTTAGGATTTATCTCAACCGTTTGGCCTGCTGATAAACGATGATTAAATTGGGTAACGCTTCGACCGTCCACGTGGATTTGACCATCACGAAGTAAACTTTTGATGTTGGTACGACTGTGATGGGTTAATTTTGACAGTAAAAATACCATCAGTTCAGTCTCTTCGGTCACTTGTAGCTTCATCGTAGCGTTGGAATAATTGAATGATTTGCCCCAAAGGTACGCAAATAGCTAGAATCAGTGCGCTGATTAATACTGCTCACCCGCGCCGCCACCGCCAAAATCTCCTCCTCCCATTTTTACTTCTTGGGAAGCTGTTGATTGGGTTGTTTTGGTTAAATGCGAAAGAACGACAGTTTGGAGGAGGTTGTTTTTGCTACTTTCAGGGGTGATGCTAAAACCAAATTTTGGGGTTTTTAAATAGCGTAAAAGAGCATAAGCGAGGCTTGCCAGAATCAGCCCGCCTAGCAAAAGACCCCATTCGAGTGGGAGTAAAGAATGATAGTGACGGTAAGTGACGATGGAATAAAGGGCGGAAATAAGGGCTACGACGATGATGGAACGGTCACGTAATCGAATCCCCAGCCCTAGTTGCAGGAGTGGAATGAGAAAGGTGAGTGTCCAAAAAAGCCACGAAAATTGGATTTCGGGCGCAGGCATTGGCAAATCGTTTAGAGAGGCATTGGCGTATCGGACAACCATATAATTAACGCTTAAATAGGCACAAAGCAAAGCCACAGGGAGCGTCCATTCGAGGGCGGTTTGCCAGTAAAAAGCGGCTCGACGTTTTGAGAAGCGGTGTAATAAAAAAAACAAGGCGATGGAAATCCCCGACAGTATAAATGGTAAAAATGCTTTCCCGAGTGGGTGTTTAATCAACAACGACGAGAAGATAAATAAGAAGTCGAAAAATAAACCTAATGCTACCAACGGTTCGCCAAAACTATAGACAGCCATGAGCAAAAAGGGTAAATAAAGCAACCCAAACTGCCAAGGCTCTTTAAAATTGTTGATTTCAGAAACCTTCATAAAAACAGGCCCTAATGACCCAAGAATGCAGTACAAAAGCGCGTTGTCGATGCCTGAAAAGTAAAGTTTGCGCTGACGAATGATGTGAACTAATCCAAAAAGTGTTCCGCCGCCGTACAACAAAGCCCCGATGGGTAATCCCCAATTAGCATCGCCCATGAGAATAAGCGTGAAAAACGAACCTCCAAAACCAAATCCAATGATGCCAAAAATAAATAAAAGCGCTTTGATGAATATGTTGGGAGAATAGGGGAGGTTAGCGTGAAGTTTTTGAACTGCTTCTGCCTGTGCTGTTGTCAAAGTACCTTCTTTTTGGAGTTTTTTTGCCAAACCAAGGGCGTAGCAGTTTATTAGCCAAGATTCCTGATATACCTTCATTGGGTCAGTTGGTTAACCATTTTTTATAGTTTAAAATAAACATTACAACGCCACCCGCGCTGGCAAGGAAGTAAAAACCAGTAAAGACCATCCAAGAACCAGCGTCGCCGATTTTGCTGAAGAGCAAATAGGTAAAAGCGATGTAACCGTACAAAATGGCCATTAGTAAAAAGATGAACGATTGCTTTTGCCGAGCGTACCACACAAAAAAGGTGCAACAACCCGCTATTAATAAGGCATACAAAAACCAGTAGCCAGAGGTGAAAAGTCCTGCTAAAGCACCAATGAAAAATAAGTTGCCCGTGAGGATTAAATAGGTGTCGGTGAAATGAGTTTTGATGCCACGATGCGCAAGTCCAAAACTGACGCCACCCACTACCAACGCAAAACCAACGGCGGTATTGATGATTTGGGAACTTCCAAAATCATTTCCCGTCAATACTTCCAAGGGAGCGATACTCAACCCTACCCAAGATGCCAAGGCTGTGAGCCCCATCGACAATACCCCGCGGTGGTCGAAACGGTAAGCACAAAAGATAAACACAACCGCTGGCAGAAAAGCTGCTAATCCATAACGCGTGCCAAAAAGCGAATAACGCCATTGGGCGTAGCCCTCAAGCGAAAGAAATAATAGGGCGCCGAGTAACAACACAAAATCAACAAACTTACCTTCGGAGTTGACTTCTGAAATTGAAAATGGGGAACTGTGTCGATAGGTATAGAAAAAGCATCCCAATGTTAGCAGTGCCAATACCACAATGAGGGCATCGTGTCCAATGGTGTCGATGTGTAAATATACGAGCATCCCCGCGCCTGAGGTAAACAACACAAGGCCAATGTAAAGCAGGTTTCGGAGGAGTGAGTACAACGAAACTGGGCGCGTGTTTTCTGCTTGCTTGATGGTTTCAGCACTGGCAGGTGAAACAATTTCGTGGGTTTGCCACTGAGTTAAAATTTCAGATAAAGGGTTCATATCCCAAAGATGAGCGTAATTTTTGGAATTATAAAATCGACTTATTTTTCGTGGATTTTAAATTTATCTGCGTTGAAAAAAAGAAAAATAGGAGATTAATTAGTTGGTTATCAGTGGAATAGAAAGAGTAATCCCTGGGCTGAAAACCATAAACCGAAACCCGAAAAGATATTTTTTTACTTTTTAATGTCCGACTAAACGATTCATGTCCTAATTTTGCACAATTTTTGAGCTGGCGGTACAGCCGAATAACCCCACAAAACAAAAAAATGCCTAAAAATCCCAACATCAACTCAGTCCTCATCATTGGTTCAGGCCCCATTATCATTGGTCAAGCTTGCGAATTTGACTATTCTGGTTCACAAGCGGCGCGTTCTCTTCGTGAAGAAGGAATTGAGGTCATTCTGATTAACTCGAATCCAGCGACAATCATGACAGACCCCATCAACGCTGATCACGTTTATCTGAAGCCACTAGAGAAAAAGTACATTGTTGAAATTTTAGAGAAACATAAAATCGACGCCGTTTTGCCAACTATGGGTGGTCAGACGGCGTTAAATTTAGCTATTGATTGCGACAAAGCGGGTATCTGGAAAAAGTACGGTGTACAAATCATCGGGGTGGACATCAAGGCCATCGAGACAACCGAAGACCGTGAAAAATTCCGCCTCAAAATGATTGAGTTAGGAGCTGGCGTTTGTAAAGGCCGCACGGCGAAGTCGTTTTTAGAAGGAAAAGAAATCGCCCAAGAAATTGGCTTCCCACTCGTTATTCGTCCTTCATTTACCCTTGGTGGAACAGGAGGTGGTTTTGTAAACGATGCCAAAGACTTTGACAAAGCACTTCAACACGGCTTGTTGGCGTCGCCAGTACATGAGGTGTTGATTGAGCAAAGCGTAATGGGCTGGAAAGAGTACGAATTGGAGCTTTTGCGCGACGGTCTCGGAAACCTTATCATCGTTTGTTCGATTGAGAACTTCGACCCGATGGGTATCCACACGGGCGATAGCGTGACAGTTGCCCCTGCGATGACGCTACCTGATACTCTTTACCAACGTATGCGTGACTTGGCGATTTTGACCATGAACGGTATCGGTAAGTTTGCAGGAGGCTGTAACATTCAGTTCTCGGTAAACCCTGAAACGGACGAAATCATCGTGATTGAAATCAACCCACGGGTTTCGCGTTCGTCGGCTTTGGCATCGAAAGCGACGGGCTATCCAATTGCGAAAATTTCGGCAAAAATGTCGATTGGTTACAACCTCGACGAGCTTATCAACCCAATCACAGGAAGCACATCGGCGTTCTTTGAGCCTACGATTGACTATGTTATCGTAAAAGTACCACGTTGGAACTTCGACAAATTCCCAGGAGCTGACCGCTCATTGGGCTTGCAGATGAAGTCGGTGGGTGAAGCAATGGGGATTGGACGTAACTTCCAAGAAGCCCTTCAAAAAGCGTGTCAGTCGCTCGAAATTCGTCGTAACGGTTTGGGAGCAGATGGCAAAGAAGTGACTGATGTAGAGGTAATTAAAGATAGCCTTGCGCATCCAAGTTGGAACCGCCTGTTCCATATTTACGATGCTTTCAAATTGGGACTTTCGTTCAAAACTATCCAAAATTTGACGAAAATAGATCCTTGGTTCTTACACCAAATTGAAGAACTCGTTGAATTAGAAAAAGAAATTCAGAAATACGACCTCGAAGATATTCCAGCGAGCTTGGTGTTGACGGCCAAACAAAAAGGGTATGCCGATCGCCAAATTGCGCATTTGTTGGGAGTAAAAGAAAGTCGCATTTATAAATTCCGTCAGGAACACAACATCAAGCGCGTGTTCAAGTGCGTTGATACCTGCGCGGCAGAGTTTGAAGCTAAAACGCCTTATTATTACTCAACATTTAGCGTTTCGCAAGACGAACCTGAGAACGAATCGGTGGTTTCAAATCGCAAAAAAGTAGTAGTGTTAGGTTCTGGCCCTAACCGCATCGGACAGGGTATTGAGTTTGACTACTCTTGTGTTCACGGGGTGTTGGCGGCTAAAGAGGCTGGCTACGAAACAGTGATGATTAACTGTAACCCTGAGACGGTTTCTACCGACCCTGATATTGCGGATAAACTTTACTTCGAGCCTGTTTTCTGGGAACACGTTCACGCCATTATCCAGCACGAAAAGCCAGAGGGAGTTATTGTGCAGTTGGGTGGACAAACGGCCTTGAAAATTGCGGAAAAACTACACCAATACGGCATCAAAATCATCGGAAGTAGTTTCGATACCCTCGATTTAGCCGAAGACCGTGGCCGTTTCTCGTCGTTGTTACGCGATTTGGGCATTCCATATCCTAAGTTTGATACTGTTCGTACTTCAGATGCAGCCGTTGAAATCGGTAAAAACCTCGGCTTCCCATTGTTGGTTCGTCCAAGTTACGTTTTGGGTGGACAAAGCATGAAGATTGTCTTGAACGAACAAGAATTGGAACAACACGTTGTGAAAATCTTGAACGATATTCCAGATAATAACATCTTGCTTGACCACTACCTCGAAAACGCCATCGAAGCTGAATCAGATGCCATTTGTGACGGTGAAGATGCGTACATTATTGGGGTGATGGAACACATCGAACCTGCTGGTATCCACTCAGGTGACTCGCACGCTACCTTGCCTCCGTTCCATTTGACGGAAGACGAAATTCGTCAGATTGAGGAGATTACGTTGAAAGTAGCCAAAGCCATGAAAGTCAAAGGCTTGATTAACATGCAGTTTGCCGTAAAAAATGGCGTGGTGTATGTCATCGAAGCCAACCCACGTGCTTCGCGTACGGTACCGTTTATTTGCAAAGCATACCAGGAACCTTACGTAAACTACGCAACCAAGTTTATGTTGGGCGACAAAAAAGTGTCTGATATTCAGTTCAATCCTGTGAAAAAGGGATGGGCGATTAAGATTCCTGTGTTCTCGTTCAACAAATTCCCGAACGTAAACAAGGAACTCGGACCAGAAATGAAATCAACGGGAGAGGGTATTTACTTCATTGATAGCCTTGAAGATGATTTCTTCCAAAAAGTATATGGCGAACGTAACCTTTACTTGAGCCGCTAGTTTTAAGTTGATACAATACATAAAAAGCCTCTGCGAAAGTAGGGGCTTTTTTTAAGCTAAAAGATGAATACCTTGGCTGTATGAACACAAAAAAAGTCCCTATTCTAAAAGTTATTACCTCAACTTCAAAATCAGAAGCAGTCAATGACCTAGTGGTTGTTGAAGAACCTCTTGAAATTCGGATAGAATATTGGGATGTGGTTCATGGCTGGGTCGAAAAACCTATTTCAATAACGATGCGTACGCCAGGCGAAGACGAGGCGCTTGCTGGAGGTTTTTTGTTTACGGAGGGGCTTTTGAAAAACGATGACATTGATTCGGTAACGGCGCATTTGGACAACACCGTAACGGTCAAATTAAAGCCACACATTCGCCCTGATTTACAGAAACTTCAGCGTAATTTTTATGCAACTTCAAGCTGCGGTGTTTGCGGGAAATCTTCTTTGGATGCGTTGGGTTATTCGTATGAAAGTACTGCCTTTGGTAACGTGAAAATGAAAGCGAGTGTCGTGGTGTCGCTGCCTGAAAAACTCAGCACTTTCCAACGGATTTTTGACCAAACGGGCGGGATTCATGCGGCAGGCGTGTTTGATGAATTTGGAAATATGCAACTGTACGCCGAGGATGTAGGCCGCCATAATGCCGTGGACAAAATCGCAGGTAAGGCACGACTGACTACGGCTCAAACGTTTCAGAATCATGCGCTTGTACTAAGCGGGCGGGCTTGTTTTGAATTGCTACACAAAGCGCTGGCGTTGTCTATACCCATCATTGTAGCGGTGGGCGCGCCTTCTAGCCTTGCCATAGAGACCGCCGAACAATACGGGCAAACTCTCATTGGATTTACTCGCGATGGACGTTTTAATGTGTATTCAGGGGCGAGTCGGATTTTGGTTAATGAGTAGTTTTTTTGCCCGCAGAAATCGCTACTCTAAATCTGTGACATCTGCGGGCAAAATTTTAAAATGCAAATTTAGAAAAAGCTAGACTCCTGCTTTTTTCTTCAATCGTTCAAGAAGCCCGTCAAATCTAACCCAATAAAAGTTGCAGTCTTTATCCGAAGTTCCTTTTGTATAAATCAAAAATCTTCCGTCAGGAGTTACGTATTGGCCAAAACGATGGGCTGCACCTTTATTGATTGCATCACCAAGGCTCAACGGTTCTGACCAAGTTTTATCTGTTTTTCGAAAACTTATCCATAGTTCGCACTCATAAGTTGGGGTTTCTTTGGCCGATATAATCAGGTAACTTTCATCAGGAGCAATGTAAAAATCTCCGTCGAACCCAGAAGTATTTAATGGTTTTCCAAGGCTGCTTATTGTGGTATCTGTCTCGCTGACAACCATCTTGCAAAAATCGTAGGTACTGTAGTCTTTTTTACTACCCTGATGCGCATTGCTAGCGACATAAAAAATATTGGTGTTGTTGGTAGGATACCAATTGTACAATCCATAGTTTTTTTCGTGAATTACTTTTGGTGTTGTCCATTGTCCATTAACCCTATTACTAAGACGCACTTTACTACCTTCACCGCCAAAGTACATTTTAGAATCGTCGGGTGAAATCGTTGGATTTACAACCTGCTCAAACAGCACCGTAGGCGTTTGCCATTTTCCATTTTTATAAACTTTTTGGAGAGTTTTACTCCCTTCAGAAGCGTACCACCCCTTGGCTTGGGTGTAATAAAACGCTTTCCCATCTGCCGAAAAGGAGACTGTACCTAATACAATTCCCGAATCAATCAGCATTTTAGGAGCAAAAATTTCAGGTGTGTCTCCAGGGAGTTTTTGACCAAAATAGGCATCTTTTGATTCCCAAAAACTCTTTTTGTTGTCTTGCAAACAAGCGCTAAATAAGCCTGTTAAGAGGATACTTGTTAATAAATTTCGCATAAATTGAAGTTATTTTTGTGCAATGTTCCCAAAAAATACCCTCAGCAAGAAATCAGGGCTTATTCAAAAAAAATCAAAATTGTTCAAGGCTCTTATGCGGTTTTCAACAACTGATAAATAGTTATTTTTGTGCCAAATGAATCACCAACCGAACAACCAAATAAATCATATCAGCCTTTGTAAGCAGTTGATTGAAGCTAAATTGCAATGGGGTGATGGAGAAAACTGGCAAAACCAGGATTTTGAGAATCTGAGTCAACAGATATTTGATGAAACCAAGTTATTGGTAAGTAGCAGCACATTAAAACGGATTTGGGGAAAGGTAAAATATGAAAACCAACCCAAACTAAATACCCTGAATGCACTTGCCGCTTTTTTGGGTTATGTAAGTTGGCGTGAATTTGAAAACCAAAACGCTGCTATCACTCCAGCCCAAAACCCAGAAAAACCTGCTGACAGAAACACGCATGAATCTCAGATTTCCAAAAATCATATATTACTTTTTGGTTTGTTGACCACTTTCATTGGCATGGTCTTCGTGGGTTGGTCTTATTTTTCTCCCCCCAAAACCATCCAGTTTAACCATGTTGTTTTTAAAAGCAAATCAGTAGTTAAAGGTGTGCCCACTACCATAATTTTTGACTACGATGTGGTTGACAGCAACGCCGATTCCGTATTTATCCAACAAAGTTGGGACATCAATCAACGAGCCAAAGTTGAGAAGTCGGGGCATACTTATACCTGTACATATTATGAACCGGGTTATCATAAAGCTAAGCTGATTTTAAATGACTCGGTAGTAGCACAGCATGATTTGCTGATAGAAACCCCCAACTGGCTGGCAACCATCGACAAGTTCCCTATCCCGATTTATGTAGAAAATATAGGTAATACGTTACCATTGAGCATAACCGAAAAACAATTGAAAATCCACCGTATTTCTTTTCAAAAAGAAGTTCCTTGGGTTTCATTTTATAAAATCTCAAAAAACATGTGCGTACCAAGTCAAACCTTTGAGATGAAAACAACCCTCAGAAATACCAGTACAGAAAGCAATGGAGTGTGTCGAATCAGCACAATCACGCTTTTGTGTCAAAACGGAATTATCCATATCCCATTAAGCATTCGGGGATGTGTGGGTGAATTAAATTTAGTCGTTGGGAGTAAAAAAATTAACGGAAAAACAACAGATTTATCGGCTTTTGGGGTAAACTTTGATAAACATGTCCAAGTAGATTGTCGGGTAAAAAACCAACTTCTTTCAATTTTTTTAGACCAACACTTGATTTATCAAACTCCATTTAAAGAAAATCTGGGCAATATTGTAGGCAGTCGAATAAGTTTTAAAGGGACGGGTGAACTCAAAGATTTTGAGTTAAAGAAACTGTAGTGTGTACTATTTTTTAGTGGTATCCCCAAAAACCAAAAGCACCGAAACCAAACTCGCCAACACGGCTCCTATCGCTAACGGCAACACTCCATCGGTCAACTGACTACTAATGACTGCCCCAATCCCCGAACCAATAAAAAAGAAAATAGTGCCGTCAACTGCCGCTGCCAAACCTGCATTTTCACCCATAAACTCCAGCGCTAACGCCCCACTATTAGGGTCGCCAGCGGTAGTGAACGCCATCAATAGCGCTATCATCACAAAGAAAAAGACCATCGGTGGAGGATTTCCCAACAACAGCACACCCCCAAGCAACACCGATGCTGTCGCTAAATAAAGCAGCAGAATCACCCTAAGCGTCTTTTTTGCTCCATACCTCTTGGTAAAATAGGAGTTGGTCAACGATAAAATGGCCATTAACAAACCAATAGCACCAAAAATAATGGGGAACAAATCGGGGCGTTGGTAAATATCCCCAATGATTCTTTCTGAACTAGACACATAACTGCTTAACACAGAAAAGATTAAAGTAGCGATGGTGACATACCGAAGAAAATGTGCATCAGTAGCAATTGATTTGAGTTTCGGTAACAACTCGCCAATTTTCATGTCATTTCTGGCTTCGACGGGCAAAGATTCGTCCATCCGAAACGACCAAATAAATACCAAAACCGCAAAAACGGGAGGAATTAAAAACACCCATTGCCACGAATAATAATTTAAAATCACCGCTCCAAGGGAAGGGGCTATAACGGGGGTAAACAAAAATAAAGTAAGCACAAGTGACATCACTCTAGCCATTTCGTCGCCCGCATAACGGTCGCGAACAGAAGCGATTGAAGTCATAAATACCGCCGCAGCTCCCATGCCTGAAATAAACCGAAAGAAAAACATCCAAGCCAAACTGGGCGCATAGACCGTGGCGAATCCGCTCAAAATGTAGAGGATAATTCCAAAACGCAAAATAGGCAATCTCCCCATTTTGTCGGTGAGGTAGCCAAAGACAATTTGCATGATTTGTCCCATAAAGAAAAACGTCACTAACCTGTCGGTTTGGGCAACGTCGTTCCCGACGGCAAAATGGCGTCGAACATCTGCAAAAGCGGGCAACATAATATCTATACCCAAAGCTGTCAAAACCATTGAGCAAGACGTAAAAACAATGATTTCTTTCGAAACCGTTTTAGGGTTTGTCATTTCAAATAAAACATTTTGGCAAAAGTAAGAGAAGAATTAGACTTCAGAGGGGGGTAAATCCGACATTTTAGATAGGTAATTTTGCATTAGCATCTCAATAAAAACACTATGTTGGTGTTTCGGCCCCTGCAAGAAAAGAAGAAGCTCTTTTGGCAACAGCTCAAAGTTTAATAAATTCGGGACATCTAAACTAAATAAGAATGAAAGTTATCATCACAGGTTCCACGGGTATGGTTGGAGAAGGAGTCATGTTGGTTTGCCTCGAACAGCCCCAAATTACCGACGTACTTGTTATAAATCGTAAGCCCATTGTTCATAAACACCCTAAATTGAAAGAGTTGATAGTCAAAGACTTTTCGACCATAGGAGACTTCAAAGCAAGCCTAACCGACTACGATGCTTGTTTTTTTTGTGCAGGAGTTAGTTCTATTGGACATACCGAAGAGTCGTTTACGAAAGCTACTTTCGATTTTGTAATTCCCTTCGCAAAAACGTTGTCAAGTATCAATCCCAATATGACATTTACTTATGTTTCAGGCAGTGGAACTGATAGTACAGAACAAGGAAAAGTAATGTGGGCACGAGTAAAAGGACGTACCGAAAACACGTTGTTAACGTTGCCGTTTAAGCAAGTGTATAATTTTCGTCCAGGATTTATGAAGCCAGTCAAGGGACAACAAAACCTCCTCTCATTTTATCGGTATTTAGGATTTCTAACCCCATTGTTTATGGCCGTTTTTTCAAAATGGTCGTGTACGTTGAATGAGGTACCAATAGCCATGATTCATTGTGTTTCAAGAGGTTATTCTTCTTCAACGTTAGAGGTCTCTGACATCAAATTGCAGGCAAAACCATGAAGATCGACGGGAAGTATTATCTACTACGAAGGTAAAAAGGAGTTGAAGCTAAAACCTAGCGAATGCGGAGTAGTTCGTCGAAATCACCTTCTGAAATACAACAAAATGTACGATGACGACCACGGTTTCAAAAAAGTGGTTTATCAAGTTTTAAACGCGACTTCGAAAAAATTTTCCAACAATCGCCAAGTCACTAGTTCAGCAACGCTTACAAGAAGCTCGATTCTTAATTGAAAAGAGCAACAAAAAGCCCAGTGAAATTTACCTCGACCTGGGCTTTGAAGATTTATCTCATTTTTCGTTTGCCTTTGAGAAACAATTTGGGGTAGCGCCTAGTCGCTTTTAAAACGTTACAATGAAAGCGAATCCTTGAGTTGCAGTCTTGCTTTTTCTTTGGCTTCGAAGCTCAATTGACTTTCCCATTTTACAAAAAAAGGTTGTTCTAATTGTGCTTCGCGATAATTGTCAGGAATCATGATAGGAACCCCGTGGATAATGGGATACAGTCGGTTACAAGTTGGGCAAGTCAGTAATCCTTCGTGAATAAGGTCTGGTTCTTTTTCAGTAAAAACTTGTAAATGAAGGTCGCTTTTATCAAAAGGGCAACACAGTTTATTTAAAAAACTCTTGTTCATACGTGGATTGATTTAAACGTTGGGAATAGATTAAAACAGCTTCGGCAGGGTTAGACGTCCCCATAATGGCCGAAACCAAGGCGATTCCATCGAAGGGCAAAGATTGCAAGCTCGGCAAGGTTAACTCATTGATTCCCCCTGCCAAAAATACCTTTCCTTGGTAAAATTGACGGGTATTTTGGATGGTTTCGGGAGTGACTAGCTCGCAACTTGTACTTGTTTTGGACGGAAAAACGGAGCAATAAGAAATATAATCAAGAGAATGTCGTTGAGCCCATTGTAATTCTTCAACGCGGTTCGAACAGGTCATTCCCCACAGTAAATCGGGGCGCTGTTTTTTTAAGGCTGGTAGTTTTTCGTTGGGTTTATCAAGGTGAATTCCCTCGAAACACCTCCATTTTAGATACGCCAATCCTTCATTCAAAAACAAAGGCACATGAGCTGCTCGGGTCAATTCGTGCACTTGCTGAATCACAGACAAGGGGTTAGCTATACCCCGCCAATGGTTCCAAAGCTGTACAGCAAACAGGCCTCCTCGCAGCGCTTGCTCAATTTTTTGGAGCAAAAGCGGTGTTTCGAGGCTTGGGTCGGCGATTAGATAGATGCTTTTTTTCATTTCCAGCCTTTTTTAAATGCCCCAAAAAAAGCTGCCCAATACGGGTCTGTTTCAAAATAAGGCAAAGGTTTTCTTTGGCCGTCCTCGATGATAACATGCCCATCAGACGATTCCACAAATTTCCCGATGACGGTTGCGGGTAGCCCCTGTTCTGCCAAAGTATGAACTAACGTCTGCTCATGCGCAGGGTTTACCGAGAGAATCATCGACCCTGCACCAATACAATAGCGTGGGTCAAGCCCAAACAGGTCGCAAACGCCTTTTTCTACAGCAGTTCGAGGAATTTTTTCATCGTCCACCTCCACCCCAAGCCCACTCGCTACCGACATTTCAAACACTGCTCCCAGCACTCCTCCCTCGGTGACGTCGTGCATGGCGTTGACAACTCGCTGTTTTTCATTGAGTTGTCGAACTATTTCCGCTTCTTTCAGAACCGAGGTTTGGTAAAACAATTCGCTGGCTTCCAGGGCTATTTCTGTGCCCAATCGATGTTTAACCGTTTCGGGGAAAGACAAGGCTAAAATCGCCACCGACGACATCGCGCACTGTTTGGTCATCACAATCAAATCTCCTACTTGCGCGTTGTTGGAGGCCAATATTTTATCTTTAGGAGCAATCGTTATCATCGTTCCACCGCCCGAAATGGTCGAGTTTTGTCCTTCAATACTCCCCGTATGGCCTCCCGTAATGGCCACGCCAATTTGCTGGCAAAAGTGGTCGATGTGCTGCCAATATTCTTGAAACTGAGCGTCGGTAATGCTGGTAGGGAGGTTCAACACTGTTTGCAAGTACTGGGGCGAAAAACTCGTCGTGGCAATGTCATTGGCCATCAAATGCACCGACAACCACGCCGATTCTTGTAGTCCCAAGGTCGGGATAAGGCTGAGGGGGTCGCTCGTAAGCGCTATTGCTCGGCCGTCTAGCAAATCAATCAATGCCACGTCCACCCCAAAATTTGGCCCCACGAGCACTTCTTTTCTCCGAAAACCACTGTTGGGTAAAATGACTTGTTTGAAATATTCTTCGTTGATTTTGCCCGCGTTTTCCATCATTATACATCATTGAATTTGACAAATAAACCGAAGAAATCACCGTACGGAACGTGCCATTCTTGCACAGGAAACCACTCAGGAAGCCCCGTAGCTTGCCATTCGATGCTGTAGCTTCTGCCTTCAAGGGCCTCGTGGATTTTTTTGGTAAGCAGGGTAGGGGTGTAAAACGTTGCTGTAACGTAAAAGGGATTTTTGCCAAAAGCTTCTTGCACCCGTCGGCGGACAACTTTGGGCGAATTGCGGTTCATCATGCCAAACGCAATCCCGTATTTGGCCACGCGCGCCGCTTCACGGATTACCTGCACGGGGTCGCGGTAGTATTCAAAAGTCGTGATAAATGCGAGGCAATCGAAGGTGTGGTTTTTGAAGGGCATAAAATGGGAGTCGGCCCACACCAAATTTCCCCCAAAAAGGTGTACAGCTTGCCCGAGCATAAAGGGCGAAATGTCACCCCCTGCGGCTTCAATACCAATTTCTTTCCACCAACGGGTAAAACGCCCCGTTCCGCAGCCAAATTCGAGCAAGGTTTTGATGCGTGGGTCGGAGGTGACAAACCGCCCCATTATTTTCTTTTGCCAAACTTCGGCACGCTTGTAGCGACCTTCGTACCAAAGTTCGTAGGTGTCGGTGTGTTCGCGGTTAAAAAACCATTCTTTGCGGCCTTGCCAGTTGCGCAGCGGAGGATTGACAAGACTTTTTTCGCTCAATTGAAGTTCTTCATTCATACGAGTTGGATTAAAAAATAAAACCTCATTTCTGCACCGAATGCTCGAAATGAGGTTTCAAAACAAGTATGAATAAACCCCGCTTATTGTGGGTTACTTCTCCTACGTCTTTTGTCTCCTGCATTCCTACGCTGGTACTAACCAGTTCAGGTTCTCGGGTATCATCTCAGCTTTTTACAGCACCCCGTGCATGAAATATGAACACAAAAGTAGGGAGGAATTTGAAAGATTCAACAGTTTGGCAAAAATAGTTGAACTACGCGCCCATCTCGTCGGCACTTGGGCCATAGACGCCTGGAATCGGAATATTAAGCAAACGAAGATAGACGCCCAACTGCGCACGGTGGTGAATCATTTGGCCAAAAGTATGACGAATGGTTTCGTACTTACTGATGTCCATATATACCACATCGCCATTTTTTAACTGCCAACGCTCTTCAAGCATGGCATCTTCATTTTGGGCAAAATGAGCTTTTGCTTCTGCCAAGTTTTTATCAAAATAGGCAACGAGTTCTTCACCGCCATTGCAATGATGTGGGTTGTAGGGGTTTTTGGCAAAATCCAATTCGTCTGTAGTGAAAGCCAATGTTATCCACGTTGGTAAATCCGCTACGTGTTCTCCCAATTCCTTCAAGGGCATACTCTTAGCGTGTGGTTTCCAGTCGCCTTTGTCGGCAGGAACAAGTGCCAACATTTTGCGAGTACCGATACTTTCATCTTCTAATTCGGCCAGCAATAAATTAAGTAATGTTTTCATGGTTGTTGTGTTTTTTTGGTAAACTTTCTTTTTGTTTTTTGAACAACACAAAGGTCGGGACAGCGTATGACAGCCCTATGTCAGTAGCTTTTTTAGGGGCACAGTTTAAACTTTCAGCTTGTCTTCACATCTAACCCGCAACACCTTCACCATTAAACAGTCTTTCAACTTCCATGAAAACTTTATCTATTATTTTGGGGATTTCTCTCGTTTTTGCCCTTAGTTGCCAGCCCACACAGCCCGCTGAGCCTACCCTTCGTCGCACCGAAGGGACATTGACCGTAGATGGCCGAAACCGCTTTTATTTAATTAATCTTCCTCCCAATTACGACCAATCCAACGACGTTCCGTTAGTCATTGCACTTCACGGGGGAGGTGGAAAAGGCTCGCAGATGGAAAGTGATTATTTATTGACGGAAAAAGCCAACGCCGCTCAATTTGCCATTGTCTATCCTGATGGCGTACAGAGTGACGGGATTTTGGGTGCTCGTACGTGGAATGCTGGCACGTGCTGCGACTACGCCGTAGAGCAAAACATCGACGACGTTAAATTCATCCGCGTTTTGATTGATGAATTGATAAAAAAATATCCCAACATCAACCCCAAAAAAGTCTATGCAACAGGTATGTCCAACGGTGCCATGATGTGTTACCGCCTTGCTTGTGAGCTTTCCACCAAAATTGCTGCCATTGCTCCCGTGGCAGGGACGTATGCAGTGACGACTGCTTGCCAACCTACCCGCCCCGTTCCGATTTTGCACATTCATTCCAAGCTAGACGCCAAAGTCCCCTACGAAGGTGGCACGGGAATTTTTGGGTATTACTTCCCGCCCGTCGCCGACGGTCTTGCGACTTGGGTAAAAAATGACGGTTGCGCTTCAACTAGCAAAACGGTCAGCATTTTTCCCAACTATACGCTCACTAAATGGAATAATTGTACCAATAGCACCATTGAGTTTTATTTTACCAACGACGGGGGACATTCCTGGCCTGGGGGTGTCAAAAGTCGCGTCGCCGCCGATGACCCTTCCACCGCCATCAACGCCAATGATGTCATTTGGGAATTCTTTCAACGTTACCAATTGCCGTGAGGGCAAGGAGCAAAAGGCAAGGGGCAAAATGTGCAAAGGGCATGTGGCAAATTTGAACCTGCGGGGCTAAGATTCTTTTCGCTTCGTTAAATATACCGTAACCAGGTTTTGTGGGTATTTGCTTTTTTGTATTTCCCAAACCATCGGCACAACGGATACAGCGCTCCGACAATCCCTATCCACACCAAATACACGCCCCAGAGTGGCAAGCCATTGGCGGCTTTGGGGCGACCAAAACTGAAACCAAATTCAAAGTCTTTGACCTCAAATCCTTGCGCAAAAAGAATGGCAAACATGGTCAAATGGACGATGTACCAATGTAATAAGTAATAAAACATCGGAACTTTGCCGTAGGTAGTAAAAAAACGACTGAGGGCGTTTTCTGTACTTTCAAAGCAGTACAAAAGCAAAAACATGGTTCCCAGCGTCATCAAATCATACAGAAGTGAAGGTGGATATTTGGTCACATTGATGAAAGATAGGAACGTAAATAAGCTATCTTTTTGAACCGACCAAGGCTGCGGATCGAGTAAAATATTGGCAAAACGAAGCACCACAAAAGCAACTAGGGCTGCCCCTCCCAGTTTTAAAAAAATCTGTTTTCGTTGTTCAACGGGCTTTTTAAAATAACTTCCAGCGCCGTATCCTGCCAACATAATGCCCAGCCAAGGAATGAGAGGATAACCCATAATCAGCGTTTTAGAAGCAGGCAATGGCAAGGCAGTTACCGAAAATATAGGCGTCAAAATAGTTCGTAATACCGAACCTTCGGGCAAGGTTAAGAGCGCAAATGCCCCGTGAAGCACCATAATAGCCACACCTACAACGCCCAAAGTTGAAGCAGATACTCGGTGCAACAAACCTAGTACGACGAAACTAAGCCCGATGGCTGCAATGACCTGAAACAGAAAGACATTGAAATGAATATCCCACCAAATACCAAAGGTAATAATGGTAAATTCTAGCAACACCAGCCACAACCCCCGTTTGATTAAAAACAAGTGATTACCTTCCTTTTGGGAAGACAAAAAAGCCGACGTCCCTGCTAAAAACACAAAGATGGGTGCGCAAAAATGCGTAATCCATCGGGTCATAAAAATGGATGCGGTGGTGGTCGTTAAGTTGGTAGGGTCAAGGGTCTGAGAGGGAATGTGAATCAAATCTCGAATGTGGTCGAGGGCCATAATGACCATCACAATGCCTCTTACGGTGTCAATAGAAGAGATACGTTTCATAAAATGGGCTAATTGGGTTGTTTGGGACATAAAGTCAAATGGGTATAAAAACTAATTGGCGGACACCATGTCCCGCCAATTAGTTTTAACTTTCTCAAAAACCCAATCCCTTCTAGCTCAGTACAAAACTCCGTTCACTAAAAGCGGGCAAGTTAGGTTTCCCTTCATAAAAATATCGTAGTTCGTCTTTAGGATCCATCAAACCAAGACTGTACAAAACAGGCACAAAGTGGTCGGGAGTGGGAGCCGCCAATTTTCCTAGTTTATGGCTTGTTTCGTACTTGATAATGTTTGAAACGTTTCGTTCACTAATCTGATTTTTTATCCATCCATCATACTCTGCTTCCCAGCCAAATGGCGTCATGTCGCCCGACCGCATTTTGGGGCCAAGAATTTGAAGATTATGAATCAACGAGCCACTACCGATGATTAAAACACCCTTTTCGCGCAAGGATTTGAGTTGTTTGCCCAATTCATAGTGGTACTGAGGTGTTTCGTAGTAGCTAATACTCATCTGAAAGACAGGAATATTGGCATTGGGAAACAGGTGCATCAGCATAGGCCACGCGCCGTGGTCGAGTCCCCAATCGGTAGTTTCTTGCACTGAAGGAATAATTTTGGTCACCTCTTTCGCAATATCGGGCGCTCCATGTGCGTGGTATTTGGGGTCGTAGTAATGCTTAGGGAAACCGTAATAATCGTAGATTTGCTGTTGCTCGGGCGAAATATTCACAAACGTACCCCTCGAACACCAGTGCGCCGAAACTACTAAGGCCGCTTTCACTTCGTATTTTTTCTGCAAATCAAGCCCCAATTCATACAACGCATTCCAAAAAGGGCGTTGTTCTTTCGATAAAGGGATGTCCATCGGGCTGCCGTGCGATGTAAACAACACGGGCATTCGGGTGCTTTGCGTGGGTAAAGTATCGGTATATTGTTTAAAACTGCTCAAGGTTCCCATGGCAGAAAGCGTTAGAAGTGATTGAATAAATTCCTTGCGTTCCATCGTAGTAAGGTTTTCTTCCTTAAAATAACGGTAATTTCTTTAAAAAACATGAATCCGAGGTTTCTTTCGTGGCCGAGGTTTCTTTCGTGGCCGAGGTTTCTTTTGTGGCCGAGGTTTCTCAAAACCTCGGCTGTGCATTCGGTTATGATTAACCGAATGCACAGCGAAAAAATCAGTTTCGTAAGCGAGGTTTTGAGAAACCTCAAGCGTCGGTTGTGAGCAACCGACGGCACCACAATGAGCAACTGACGGCACTACAATGAGCAACCGACGGCACTGCTAAACCGTTTCCAAGGCAAAAGCTTCTTTCAAGAAAGCCGACAACGGCGTTGTTTTACGGCTCAAAATAGTTTCAAGGATGGGTGAAGGCTGGTCGAAATCTTCGTTTTTCACCGCTGCGGCAAACAATACCGACATTAACACGATACCTTCTGGCAAGCCAAATTGCTTCAAAGCCCCTTCAAATGCCGCTGGTTCAGGATTAATGTAAGGTACATTTTTACCCGACAACGTAGAAAGCTCCGCCGCGATTTCGGCAAATGAATAGGCTTCCGAACCCGTCAACGGATACGTTTTGTTTTCGTGGCCTTCGGTTGTTAAAATTGTGGCAGTCGCTTCTCCCAATTCTTGACGGGCCGCAAATGCTACTTTTCCATCTCCTGCTGGGAAGAAAACGCCCGTTTCTAAGACACCTGCTCCCAAAAATAGTGGGACAACCTCGAAATAAAGGCTATTTTGGAGAAAGGTGTACGTCAATCCGCTTTCTTTGATATAGTTTTCCGTCTGAAAATGGTCGCCCAACAAAGGCTTCAAGGGCGACTCGTTGATGTCTTTCATTGCCACACCCGTATATAAAATATGCTTTACACCCGCATTTTTGGCGGCATCCACTACGTTTTTGTGTTGCCCCAAACGGTCATTAAAATCGTTGGAAGAAATTAAAAGCACTTTCTCAATGCCCTGTAATGCCGATGCCAACGATGCCTTGTCAAAATAGCTACCTACACGGATGCTAACCCCTTGGGCAGCGAGGTGTTTGGCTTTGGCTGCATCCCGCACCAAGACCGCGATTTCGCTTGCGGGCACTTTTGTAAGTAAATTTTCAACTACACTGCCTCCGAGTTGTCCTGTGGCGCCTGTTACTAATATCATGGATGTAAAAGTTTATGTGAATGTTTGTTTTGATGGTCACAAAAGTAGGTTAACTTTGCTATGGAAAGTATAGCGATATACAAAAGTATAGCACTATCATATAGTATAGCAACTTGAATATCAACATGATACAATCACTAAGGTCTGTCGAAAATGTAAAAAAATGCCCCGTCTCCTACGTTTTGGCCGTGCAAGACACGCTCAATGCCTTTCAGGGAAAGTGGAAAATGCCTATCATCGGGACGTTGCTGTTTGGTAAAAAACGGTTTAAGGAAATCGAACGGGAAATCTCAAAAATCACTCCACGGATGCTTTCTCAAGAGTTGAAGGATTTGGAAGCCAACGGCATCATCAGTAGGAAGGTCTATAATACCATTCCAGTTACAGTAGAATACGAACTCACCGAATCGGGGGAACAATTGCACAGGGTGATTGATACGATGATTGAGTGGGGATTGCAGCATCGCCAAACCAACATTATGGACAATTTACCTGCGTTTAGCGATGTACGCAATGCAGGATAAATTGCGGGGAGGTATTTTATATGTCTTTTTGTGGCTAAATTTCCTACTTTTGCGGCCTAATTAAAATAAAACCTTCCTATGTCAGAATTTCCTCCTTGCCCCAAATGTGGTAGCGAATACGCTTATCCAAGCGATGGTATGTTAGTGTGCCCCGAATGTTTTCACGAATGGAACCCCGAAGATACGGAGGTAGAAGTGGTAGAAGGTGAGTTGAAAGTACTAGATGCCAACGGAAACGTCCTTCAAAACGGTGATTCGGTAGTGGTTATCAAAGATTTACCCGTGAAAGGTGCACCCAAACCCATTAAAGCGGGCACAAAAGTGAAAAATATCCGCCTCACCGACGGCGACCACAACATCGACTGCAAAATCGACGGCTTTGGTTCGATGGGACTCAAATCGGAGTTTGTACGTAAGGCATAGAGCCAAATTTCTCAAATCGTTCGAATGTAGAATTTCTCGGATTTATAAAACGATTCAAAAATTCACCCACGAACGATTTGCCTTTTTACATTTCCTTTTTTATCAGCTTCTCCACTCCTTCTCGGTACGTCTCACCCACCGAAAATTCTTTTTCCCCCACAAAAACACTATTTTTTCGGATAGCGGTGATGCTCTTAATGGACAACAACCACGATTTGTGAATACGAATAAACAGTCCTAAAGGCAACTCACTTTCTAAATGTTTGAAACTAGTACGTACAACCAAAGGTTTGTTGGAACTTTTAAGGTGAATTTTTACATAATCCCCCAAACCCTCAATCCACAAAATATCCTGAAAATGTACTTTGACTTGGCTATAGTCTGCATTGACAAAAAAGTAATCATTTGCCACAGTCATTGATTTTTGATTTCTTAGCTCATGCAGTTCTTTCGCTCGATGACAAGCCCGTATAAATCGCTCCAAAGGAACAGGTTTAATAAGGTAATCAATCACTGCTAGTTCAAATCCTTCGAGTGCGTACTGTTTGTAAGCAGTTATAAAAACCACCATTGGGCGCTGTTCGAGGCTATTCACCAATTGCAACCCTGACAACCCGGGCATTTGAATATCGGCAAAAATCAACTCTATTTTTTCGGAGTGAAGAACTTTTATGGCCTCAAACGCATCTCCACACGCTGCCACTAAATGCAAAAAAGGCACTTTGCTAATATTGTCTTGAAGAAGGCGTAAAGCCAGAGGTTCGTCGTCAATGGCGATGCAATGAATCATAGTGCCTTTTTATTCTCGTTGAAACTATTTTTGAGGTGTAATGCCAATTGAACTAAAAACCAACCGTCTCGTTCGGTAATCATTAGACGATGTTGACTGGGGTACAGCAATTCCAAACGTCGCTTGACATTGGCGAGTCCAATACCTGAAACCCTGTCTTTTTGGATATTTTTTGGGTTGTATTTATTATTTACTTCAAATAAAAGTTCATTTTTCTTTATTTCTAACTTAATCTCAATGACTGGGTTTTCAACCATGCCATAGCCATGTTTAAAAGCATTTTCCACAAAGGGAATCAACAACATCGGCTCAATCGTTTGCCAGCTTTCCGTGACCTTGAGTTGCTTATGTATCTGAATTTTTGAACCAAAACGTTGGCTCTGAAGCGCAATGTAACTTTCGAGGTACATTGCTTCGTTGTGTAGCGTCACTTTTTCTTCGTCGGTTTCGTACAACATATACTGCAATAGCGTCGAGAGCTGCACCACCGTATCTTCCAATTCTTCGCTCTTGAGGCGCACCATCGCCACTATATTATTCAGGACATTAAACAAAAAATGGGGACTGATTTGAGAGCGCAAAAAAGCAAGTTCGGTTTTTAAATTTTCTTTTTGGCGCTCACTGTTTGCGTAGTCTGCATTGATTTTATCCCAAAAAGCCTTCAAAGCGATACTGGTCAGTAACGTCAATAAGAACAAGCTAATATTGTGATAGGTAGCCCGCCCTAGCTGTGGTTGTATAGGTATATTAAGCAGTTCAAAAAGTGCATAATCAATAAGAATCATCACAACAAATACACCGACTTGGCTCAAAATAAAAAGCACAAATCGCCTTGTATATAGCAGTTGTGGAATGATGAATTGTGTATTCAAATAAAAGTAGGCAATCTTGATAACTTTATTGAGTTGATTGAGCTCGTAAAACATGTTTCTATGGTAGCTTTCACGCGCAGAATCCGTAAAATCCGACAGTAAAATAATATCTGGTAGCATTAAAAACAGTACCCAGGCCGAAAGGTGCAATAGCGGGGTTTTATACTTTAAAAGAATGTTTTTAAGCCTTACCATTGAATCAAAAAAACGAGTTTAACTACATAAATTTGTACTGAAAAAAAATCCCGACGTTACTTTTAACGTTTTTGGCGGGGTCGTAGTAATCTTGATTCAGCCCTAAGCCCGTCGAAAATCCCTTGTGAGACACTCCAAGGCGAATCACGGCCGCACTGCGTTCGTGAGTTGATGCGGCAACATTGTGGACGTATAACCCCTGCAAACGTCCATACAGGTTGAACTTCTTATCTTTAGGTGTGTATTCAAGATGAGCATAATTCGCCAATGTAGGCTGCTTTTTGAGATCAATCGTTGGATTGGCGACCAACACAAACTTTTTATTGGCATACACATACTCCAACCCCGCAATGGGTGAAAATCCCTTGAACGAGCTAAACGTCCCCCCCATAGTAACGCGTATCCCCTTGAATACATCATAGCTTAGTTGTACGTTTGAAAATAGTTCGTTGTTGGTTTTATCGGTGTTAGAGTAGTCGCCCGCTAACGTGGAAAGTGAAAAGAAGCCAAATTTACTTTGTGGGAAGTTTTTGATAATAGTCGTTTGTCCTTGAAGACGATTGTGGCCAAACAAAAACTCAACGGGAGTAGGTTTGGGAGGGGAAACGACTGGCTTTTCTTGGGCACATACCGCCGTCGAGAATAGGACTAGAAACAAAATAAAAATACGTTGTTGCATGGTTTAGTTTTTTTAATCAATAGGGTTTGCCCAAAACTACGGTACTGTAAAATACAACCATTTGAAATGATGTCAATTCCTGATTTTTTGCGGTCAACTCCTAATTCTTCTTTACCGTTGAATTTATTGGGCTCTTCCACTAACTTTGGCTGTTTACTTAATCTTTAACCTTTCATGAAAATACTACACCTTACCAAAGTCATTTGTTTTGCGCTTTTGTGCGCACTTTTTTTTGGCGTCCCCGCTTATGCTCAATCTTCTAAAGACTACACCCTTGTGGTGGAGGGCTACGATTGGGGGCCTGCGGTTAGCAAAGTAATTGTTGCGCTGGATGCACCCTCAAACAATGTTGATTTTAGAGATTTTACCGTTGCCGTGACGCGGAGTTCGGACTGCGCCACGATACCCGATGCCCTCAAAAGCGGCAATCGGACGGTGGTCTTTGCCTACATTTCCGATGCCCAAGGTTATCGAATCAAAGAAGGTTCGCACGCTACGCTCGTGCTGGCCGTAGCGCCCAACATGCCTCTTTCTTCACCTTTTCAGTACTCGCAGACTGGCCAATGCCGAGGCAATTCGTGGGTTAACTATCAAGTGACCGCTACAAACACCAAAACCAATCAGGTGTGGAACAAAGAAAAAGCAAGACTTCGTTCAGGCATCGACGAGTTTGATTTGACAGGAAAATATGAGTACGAAGCGGGCAAAACCATGTCGTACGCGGCTTTTACCCCTAAAAACAAGTCAGCCAAAAATCCCTTGATTATTTGGTTGCACGGTGGTGGTGAGGGTGGCACCGACCCCACCATTCCGCTGATTGGCAACAAAGCTTTCAATTATGCCTCTGTCGATATTCAAAAATACTTTGACGCCGCTTACGTATTGGTGCCTCAGTGCCCTGGTGCGTGGATGCACAACAAGGAGGGCGTAATGCAGCCTGGCTCGGGCGAGGACGTATATAACGTAGGGTTGATGGCGCTCATCAAAGCGTACGTGGCCCAGCACCCCGACATTGACCCCAAGCGTATTTACGTGGGTGGCTGCTCAAACGGCGGCTACATGGCGCTCAAGTTGATCTTAAAAGAACCTTCCTATTTTGCAGCGGGTTACATTAGTGCCTTGGCCTACCAATCGCAGTACATTACCGACGCCCAAATCAGCAGCATCAAAAATGTGCCGATGTGGTTTATCCACTGCAAAGAAGACGCCACAACTAAGCCTGATTTGACGGTAGTACCTGTTTATGAACGTCTGAAAAAGGCAGGGGCAAAAAATGTTTTTTTTAGCTACTACGACCACGTAACCGACCTTTCGGGCTTTTTTGGTGGCGACAATTATTACTACAACGGCCACTGGTCGTGGATTTACTCACACGTAAACCACGCCCAACTCGACTACGACGGCTCGCTCGTTCGCCTCAACGGCCGTCCTACCACCATCATGGAATGGATGGCCGCGCAGCGGAAGAAGTAGGGTGACTCTGGGTGTACGATATATTGCAGTTGACTAGGCTGACTTTTATGTTTACTATGTGTTTATTCTAATTTGCTCTATGTGTTTTAGAATAAATGCTCCTAAATCCTGCATTTATTCGTACACCCCTGACTTGGGAACATTGATGCTGAGCAAATTATAACGTATTTTCACCCCCAAAATTAACTTGAAAGTATAATTCGTATCATCTCGCAAATGGCAAAGTGGTTTCCTTTTCTTCTATATATAACTGTCTCAAATGCGTTATGGGCGCAGCATACATTTCTAATTACCCAAGCTCCCCACAATTATACAGTCAAGGTGAAGGTTGAAAAATGTACAGAATCTAACTGCCATGGAAAGGGGACAATAGAGTTAATGTCCAGCACTAAAAAAGGTGTTTCTCAAGTATTTACGTCGAAAAATATTGATTTTGATATTGTGAAGGGTAAAAACAATGTCATAAAATACGACCAACAGCAAGTACTAAAGTTTGATGATTTTAACTTTGATAATCAAATTGACCTTGCCATTCGGAACGGCAACAACGGCAGCTATGGAGCACCAACGTACGACATTTATGTGTTCAACAGTACGAAACAACGTTTTGTCAAAAGCGAAGAATTGACTGATTTGGTATTGGATAACTTGGGCATGTTCGAGGTGGATCACGCGCGTAAACGATTGATTTGCAAGGACAAATCAGGTTGCTGTTTGCTTCTAAAAACCGAGTACGAGGTCGTCTTCAGAAAAGGACTCAGAAAAGTACGCGAAGTTGAAGAAGATTCTGATGGTGAAACTGTAAAAGTGACGACCCGTGAACTAAAAAATGGACAGTGGGTATCCAACGTTAAAAAGTACAAAGTGGCATATTATTACAAACAGTAACGACTGCTACTTATCTTTGTGCCAAACAAACCCACGTTAAACATGGAAAATCCGTTTGGCACAAAAGATTATGGGCATTTAACGCTCGACGAATTGAGGGACGAAGAGAAAAAGCTAAAGTCGCAACGCATCCCGATGGCGATTTTTGTTGGCTTTTTGGTCGGAATTGCCATTTATTCAGCGACCCACAATGGCAAATTCCTTCCCGTCATTTTGATGATTACGGCTTTTATGATTGGTCGCAATGCCACTAATAAACTCAGAAACCTCCAAGCTGAAATTCAACGTAGAAATAGCCCATTTTAGGCTGCCCTTATTCGTTCAATCGGGCCTCTTCTAAGTCTAATTCGTGCTCTTTTCGGCGAAGCAATTCATCCGAATAGCTTTTCTCATTTCGTAGTTTATAAAGCTCACGGCGGCGTACGTTAACCAACTCCAGCAACATACGGCGGTATTTGGGCAAAAAGTGAGGCACCGCTTTCTCGGTATCTTCCTTTAATAATTTCTGATTGGCAATTTCGGACATTCGTTGGTACCGATCTTTGATACGAATATAGGCATCAATGGTTTCAAGTTCTGCAACGTAGTTAGTTTGCAAATGATTGAGCGCGGCATCTGCCAACCGAAGTCGAATCTCTACCTCTTGTTCTTTATCTTCGTTTTCTTCCTCACTGATTTTCAACCAACGAATAATAGGTGATAAACTGAGCCCTTGCAATACCAACGTAAACAAAATCACAACAAAGGTGATAAAAAGTAGTAAGTCGCGGTGGGGGAAAGGAATACCTTCTTTCAGCGTCAAAGGAATGGCCAAAGCAGACGCCAACGAAACTACGCCCCGCATTCCGCTCCAAGCAATCAAAAACTCATTCCGCCAACTCAACTTACGTTCCCTCTTATTGAGAAAACACGACAAGTACATACCAGAAAATACCCACATTAGCCTTATTAGCACCACTAATACACTTATCACTAATCCGTAAAAAACAAGTTCGGTCAAGGAATACAACTCAAGCGCCATAAAAATGGCGGGGAGCTGGAGGCCAATCAGGATAAAGACAAATCCATTGAGGATAAAAATAAAAACATCCCACACCGAATAGGCTTGAATGCGGGTATTGTAGGAAAACATTTCGTGCGAACGATAGCTCAAAAACAACCCGCCGCTTACTACCGCCATCACCCCCGAAGTGTGAAAATGTTCGGCAACGATGTACATCAAATACGGAGAAATAACGGTCAAAGAAGTATCAATACTGGCCGTGGTAGGCAAGTATTTGTGGATATAAAAAAGCACAAAACCAAAGACTAATCCAATCAAAACACCTACCCCTGCCACGACAAAAAAGTTGGTAGCTGCGTTGGTAAACGTAAATTCTCCCGTCAGAACCGCAGCTAACGCAAATCGAAAAACAATCAATGACGACGCATCGTTGATGAGGCTTTCACCCTCTAAAATGGTGACGACACGCTTGGGTACTTTCACGGTTTGTAGCACCGACGTCGCCGCGACTGCATCGGGTGGTGAAATGATGCCCCCCAACAGAAAACCCAGCGCCAACGGAAAATCAGGAATTAAAACCTTCATCACGAGCGCAACCGCCGTGGAAGTAAAAAATACGAGTCCAAAGGCCATCATGCTAATCGTTCGACGTGCGGCCCAAAACTCTCGCCATGAAGTGTACCAAGCCGCCGCGTATAATATTGGGGGCAAAAAAATGAGAAAAACAATATCGGGATGTAAAGTAACAACTGGAATGCCAGGAATAAAGCTAATCACCAAGCCCGCAAGTACCAAAAAAATGGGGTACGGAACTTTTAGCTTTTCACTGAGCATCGACAGCATCGACACGGCCATCAAAAGGGTTACAATAAGCAGTAAATTTTCGTGGATCATGGGAGAATGTACATGTGGATTTGGTAAAGTTAGCAAAATCAATCAAATTTAATTTTGACTAACGTTTCCAAAAATATATGAAAATCTTAAATTTTGGTTCTATCAACATCGACTATGTGTATGGAGTTCCCCACTTTGTAAAACCCGCCGAAACAATCGCCAGTACTTCGTACCAAGTTTTTATGGGGGGCAAAGGCTGTAATCAAAGTGTCGCATTGGCCAAAGCTGGTGTGCAAGTCTATCACGCAGGGGCTATTGGAGAAGATGGTGTATGGATAAAAAATCAACTGAACGATTGGGGTGTAAACGTTGATTTCTTAACAGTTTCCGACGGCCCAACGGGCCATGCCATTATTCAGGTGGAGCCCAATGGTCAAAATGCCATCATCATTCACGGTGGGGCTAATCAGTCTATCCATTCTGCCCAAATCCATCATGTGCTCCAGAATTTTGAAAAAGGGGACATTTTATTGGTACAAAATGAAATCAATGCTTTGCCCGAATTGCTCCTTGCGGCTTCCGAACGCGGCATGAAAATTTTCTTTAATCCCGCCCCTATGTCGGCCAGTGTTTTTGAATTGCCTTTGGAAACCATTGACGTTTTTATCATCAATGAAGTGGAGGGGGAAGAACTAACCAAGAGAAATACGGCAGAGGGTATTTTGGGAAAAATGGCCGAACAATTTCCCAACGCAGCTACGCTCCTGACGTTGGGCGAAAAAGGGGCACGCTACCAACATGCGTCCGAAATGAAATCCATTAATGCTAAAAAAGTAAAAGCCATCGATACCACCGCCGCAGGCGACACCTTTATTGGTTATTTTTTGGCCAACTGGGCATTGGGCGAAACCTTAGACACTTGCCTCCAAAAAGCCACCCAAGCATCCGCCATTTGCGTTACCCGTGCAGGTGGCGCGGTATCAATCCCATCCAAAGAAGAAGTAATGTAAGAAGCAAAAATCGTGTAGTCAGGTTCTCAAATCAAGTGTGAAGTCAGATTCTCAAATCTGACTAGGAGGTTTCTCAAAACCTCGATTATTTCAGTTTTGAGAAACCTCATGCGTTGGTGCTAAGTAACCAACAGCACTAGAACCGCTGAGTATAGGAAATTAGTTTTTCTTTCCTACAAAAGAGATGGCACCTAAATCAGCATCAACTGCCGAAATGGTAAGGACACCTCCTGTATAGGTAGCCACTTTTATGGTACCGCTGTAAGCTTCAATTTCGCCCGTAGCTGCTTTTTTGAGGGTTACTTCACCCAAATTAGATACATCGTCGGTGACTTTTCCTGAGGCATCTTTGTCAGTAAGGGTAAGAATGGCCGTTGCTTTGTCGTCAGCTACTTTTGTTGCCACAATCTTTCCCGAAAGTGTTACGCCCGTAGTAGGATTGGTAAACGGCATATCGGCGGTAAACCCACTAACCGTAACTTTGGTGAGGGTATATGTGCCAGCGACTTGGTCGCCCATCGAAGGTTCTGGTTCGTCTTTTTTGCTACATGAGGTAATGACAAAAGCCATTAAAAGTACCAAAAGTGCAGATGTTAAACGAAGCTGTTTCATAAATGAGTAGAGATGTTAGATGATTAGTAATGGTTAAACGGACATAAATCTAGCCACAAATATAGAAAATCATATACCGTTTATCGTATAGTTTGCCAAAGCATTTATTTAACGGACATTTTATTTAGATATTTTCTATTGTTTTTTAGCCCGATTTCAGTAGCCTTTTTAATCAGTTTTTTGTAGTATTGTAAGCCGCATTACATTTCAAAAACTCACAATCGAATGTTTAACCGTCGTCAATTTTTGGGCTCGCTTGGTGCTACTGCTGGTGCGCTCAGTCTTCCTCCTTTTCTTACCTCTGCCGAAGCTAAGAACTTTGAGACGCTCAACCGCCAAATCGGGCATTTATCACCTTTCGAAGCCGCTCAGAATGAAGACTTTTGGGCTTGGGTCAAAACCGAATATACCGTTTCGCCTAATTTGCTTAATCTCAATAATGGTGGTGTTTGTCCGCAGCCGCGTTCGGTTCAGGATGCCCACATTCGGTTTTACCAATACTGTAACGAAGCCCCGAGCTACTACATGTGGCGGATTTTGGACCAAGGTCGTGAAGCGCTCCGCAGCAAACTTGCGGACTTGGCAGGTTGCGACGCCGAAGAAATTGCCATCAACCGCAATGCCACTGAAGGCTTAAATACGGTCATTTTTGGCCTTGATTTAAAACCTGGCGACGAAGTGGTATTGATCAAACAAGACTATCCCAATATGATTAATGCTTGGAAGCAGCGTGAAAAGCGCGACGGCATTAAGTTGGTTTGGATTAACCTTGATTTGCCCCAAGAAAACGACGCTTATTTTGTCGATAAATTTGTGAGTGCGTTTACGTCCAAAACCAAGGTGGTACACATTACGCACATGATCAACTGGGTAGGCCAAATTCAACCCGTTCGTAAAATCGCCGACGAAGCCCACAAACGTGGCATCGAGGTCATTGCCGATGGGGCACATACGTTTGCTTTGTTAGATTTTAAAATTCCTGATTTGGGCTGCGATTATTACGCGACTAGCCTCCACAAATGGCTGTGTGCGCCTTTTGGTAGTGGCATGATGTACGTCAAAAAAGATAAAATTTCTAAGGTGTGGGCCTTGCTTTCCAACAATGAACCCGATGGCCCCGATATTCGCAAATTTGAAAGTTTAGGCACGCGTTCGTTTGCCTCCGAAATGGCGATTGGTTCGGCCGCCGACTTCCAGCTTTCTATCGGGACGGCCCGCAAACAAGCTCGTGCGCATTATTTACAGCGTTATTGGACGGACAAAGCGCGTCAAATCCCTGGTGTAAAAATACACACTTCGCCCAATCCAAAATACGCCTGCGCCATTGCGTTGGTGTCGGTTGATGGACTTAAAACGTCAGAATTGGACGGGCAACTTTATAACAAATTCAAGATTCATACCACGGGCATTGAGTGGGAAAACATCAAAGGGGTTCGGGTAACACCGCACGTGTATCATACCCCCAAAGACCTCGACCGACTTGTTCATGCCCTTGACGACATATCGTCGGCGGCACGTAAAAAAACGGGATAGAAGATTTCTGTTTCTGAGTACTAGACCTTCCAAGTTTTCAAAACTTGGAAGGTCTTTTTTATTATGTGACAAATGTCGCTGACCAGCTTTATTTTTGCTTTCATCTTTGTGCCACATTAGGATTAAAACACTAAAATTATTTTCAATAAACAAATACATACTCATTCTCGCAATTTTCCTGACGGGTATTCTTAGTGCCTGTGGAACACAATCAAACGAACAGACGTCAACCAATTCGACTTCAACAGCCAATGAAAATGGGGCAATTTCTGCCGCAGAAGCCCACAAAAGAATCAAAGACAACCCTAAATTGACAATAGTGGACGTCCGAACGCCCGAGGAGTATGCTCAGGGACACCTCGAAAACGCTCATAACATTGACTGGAACTCCAATAGTTTTGAAAATAAAATTGATGGTTTTGAGCGCGATAAACCCATTTTGGTGTATTGTTTGAGTGGCGCTCGCAGTGCTGCTGCTGCCGAAAAAATGCGCAGTTTTGGCTTTAAAAACGTTCTCGAAATGGAAAATGGGATGATGGCTTGGCGTGCGGCACAACTACCCGAAACCACGGCCAACGTAAGTGTAGCCAAGCCTGCGGGCATGAACCGCGACCAATTTGATGCAGCACTTAATTCGCCAAAGTTGGTTTTGATTGATTTTTATGCCGATTGGTGTGCACCTTGCAAAAAAATGGCTCCTTATTTAGAAGAAATTAAGACTGAAATGGGTGATAAAGTGGAAGTCGTGCGCATCAATACCGATGATAGTGCCGAATTGGCCTCTCAGCTTAGCATCGAGGGACTTCCTACCGTGCTTGTTTATAAAAACAAAACAATGATTTGGAAAAATGTGGGTTACATTGGAAAAGAAGAGTTGGTGAAACACCTTCAATAGCGTCGTTATTTTTTTTCTTGTCGTCGCGCCTTCGTCTTATCTGCAATCCATTGAAAAACAGTGGCAAAGCCCGCAATCGCTGTTGGCTTTATGAGGGCATTAAGCCAGTCTGTGGTACTGACAATATTTTCAAACAGCGGTAGAGACGGTATTTTTGAATCAAAAAAGCTTTCAAAAACGGGATAAAACTCCCCAAAAAGGGTGCTGTATATAAAAACCCCTATTCCAAAACCGAAAAAAATGGATAAATAAAAACGAGTTGGTTTCATAGTGGTTACATTTTCTTTTGTTTCTGGCTCAAAACTAGCATCATGCCTTTTTGGAAGAAAATCAAAGTGATAAAACTACACATTGTCGGGATGAAAATGCAAGGATTTGGAAACAAACTACTACCAAATGTCTTAAAAACCCCCTAACTTTCCAGCTCCAATCAATCCTGCCTTCTATTTTTGTGGAGGTGGTTTAGCATAAAGACGAATGAGTCCAACTTTTTCTCCCCTCCGAACTGTCAACGTAACGCGTTATGTTACGCCCTTGCGTGAAGGCGGTTCGCTCCCTGCCCTTGTCGAAGCCGACGACGGTTTTTTGTACGTTATGAAATTTCGTGGAGCTGGGCAAGGGCCTAAAGCACTCATCGCGGAGCTTATCGCGGGGGAACTTGCGCGTACGTTGGGGTTTAAAATTCCTGAACTTGTCTTTACCGAACTCGACATTGCCTTTAGCCGCGCCGAACCCGACGAAGAAATTCAAGACTTATTGAAAGCCAGCGTGGGACTAAATTTGGCCTTGCATTTTTTGTCGGCTGCCATTACGTACGATGCGTTGGTAACAACCATTGAATCAAAATTAGCTTCGCAAGTAGTGTGGTTCGACTGCCTTATCACCAACGTTGACCGTACGTCGCGAAACACCAATATGTTGATGTGGCACAAAGAACTTTGGCTCATCGACCACGGTGCGGCTTTGTATTTTCATCATTCATGGGACAATTGGGAACAACAGGCAAAGCGGCCTTTTACTCCCATCAAAGACCATGTTTTGTTGCCGCAAGCGTCCGAATTAAAGGCTGTTGATGAAGAGTTTAAGGCTAAACTTACTCCTGAACGTATTCGAGAGATTGTTAGCCTTGTTCCTGATGAATGGCTTATGGATGCCTCCAATTCGATGACTGCTGAGGAGCGTCGTCAAGTATATATTCAATTTTTAGAAACGCGCCTAGCTGCGTCAGAAATATTTGTCAACGAAGCCCAAAATGCCAGAAAATTACTTGTTTGAGTATGCCGTTATCCGTTTTGTTCCGCGGGTAGAGCGTGAGGAGTTTCTCAACGTTGGGGTTATCTTATATTGCCCTTCGCAAGGATTTTTACAAACCAAGTTTTTCCTCAATGAAGACCGACTCAAGGTATTTGGGTCAACTGTTTGTTGCAATGAATTAAGGGAGCGGCTACGTACTTTCGAGCGTATTTGTGCAGGTCGAAAAGAAGGTGGTCGTATTGGGCAACTGTCTATTGCTGAGAGGTTTCGGTGGCTTACTTCAACCCGAAGTACCATTATTCAGTCTTCTCCCGTGCATCCTGGCTTGTGCCAAAATCCAGAGGATACACTTCAACAACTTTTTGCCCAGCTTGTTGAGTAATTTTGTCTCTCAGAATCATACGGATGAAAAATGAATGCGTTAAAAGACCATCTTTCCAGTATTCCCCTCTAGCCAGGTATTCCGCACGGCACAGGGGCCGTTGAAGCGGTACTGAACGCCGACGATTTCGGTAGAGGCGTTCGTAATTTTGGCCATGTAAGCCACTTTGTTATTGACAAAAATTTTCATTTCGCCTCGTTTACATTCAATTCTAAGCTTGGTCCAATCATTGGGTTTGCAGCCAAAACCGCTTAAATCGCCCTTGTCACTTGCTACAAAATAGCCAAAAGCCGCCAATGAAATATCGCCGACACAACCAACGCTCGTGAGTGGCACCATCATAATGTCGTTTCTAGCTTGCAACATCACCGTCATATTCTGGCAAGCATTGGTACCTTCGGGGAGACCACTTTTTACTTCAGTTTCAAAGGTGAAATTATCCGTCATTATACCCTTGAGGTCTTTCTGGTTGAACAGCCGAATCTTGGGCGGGGTGGGGTGTAGTGGAACGTTATACTTGTCGAACACGGGTTTATCTATCTCAACGATGGGGGTTTTTACGATGTCAGATGGCTTAAAATACAGAGGTTCAATACCCCAATCGGCTTCAACGACGCCAAGCCAGCCGTCGGTTTTGATTTGAATGTCATGCTCTTTAATGATTTCCTTCCCAATCATCAATTTTGCTCGGAAATACCCAGGGTAAAAGTAGATGGATGAATGATGTTTGTCGTTTTTATTGACCAATACCTTACGCCGCACGTCCCACGATTGCGAAATGAATACCGAATCTTGGGGGTTGGCGTTGGACGCGTCAAAGTCAAATACCACCGAGTTGGGCAATCCTTCGGTGAGCATTGTTTTCGAAGAAAAGCTAAAATCGTTCGGATTGTATTTAGGTTTGCTCGAAAGAAAATAAAAACTAAAAATGCTTAACGAAACAACGACCAGTGCCACCAAAGCCCAGCGCTGGCGATTCCAAAAATTAGTTTTTGGGGTAGGCAAAGGTGGAAGCGAAACGGGTGGTGTTGTGAGAATTATTGGGGGAGGAGTTTCGGTATTTTCTGGATTTTTGACCAAAAAATCACGCCAATCTTCGTAGTCCAAAAACTGTGCAAGGGCGTTGAGGGTGGTCATGGAAGGCTCGCTTTTGTAGCTGACTTTTCCAAAAACTCGCTTCAAAGTTGATACGCTCAACGACACACTTGTTTTTTCAGTAATCTGTTCGCTGAGTTTTTCAAAATCGTAATTATTCCAAACGTTGCTTTCGCCCCATTGTAGGTGTGACTCAATTTGAGATTTGAGCTTGATAATTGGTAGATGGATGGCTGTTGTGTTCATAGGGGCAAAAATAAGGCAAAACGGCAATGGAATGAACTTGAACCTAACTTGACACAAGTTTGAACCAGCTAGAACGGACGGAATCGCCGACTTTTGGTGAAATTTTCAAAACTATACAGCTATTCGTCCATGAAAAAATTACTTTCGTTTATGTTGATGGTCGTGTCTTTCCAAGGGATTGCCCAAAAAAACAAGACCGTTTCTTCCCCAAAATTAACAGATAATTCAAATCTACTCGTACCCGAACGATGGGATTTTCAGGCGGGGAAAGTGACATTTTTAGAGTATAAAGGTAAAAAAGCTATGAAAATTGGTTCATTGTCAGGTCAGGTTGTATTAAAAGATTTGCTCTTTAAAGACGGAACGATTGAATTTGACATAGAACCCCATCCTGCCGAGTTTGCGTCGTCGGTCTATTTTCACCGAAAAGATGCCAAAGAACAAGAAATTGTTTATCTGCGTGTGCCCCGAATCGGGAGTAAACTGGCCAATCAAGGCATACAGTACGCGCCTTATTTTGATGGGGTCAATATGTGGGATATTTATCCGCAGTACCAAGCCCCTGCCATGGCCAAAACGGGGGAGTGGAATCACATGAAATTAGTCATTTCGGGTAAACAAATGAAGGTCTATGTGAATGATATGGTCAACACGGTATTGGAAGTTCCGAAATTGGAAGGAACAATGGCCGAAGGTAGCATCGCTTTTGAGGGGGAAGGGTACATCACAAATCTCCAAATTAAGCCCAACGAAACCGAAGGACTCGCCAGCTATGAAGGAACCGATATGACCAAACATGACGGGCAGTATCTCCGTAAATGGGCAATTTCGACGCCTGTTTTGTTTCCTAAAGGCAACGAAACGTTTGCCGAAAACTTACCAGATGCGGAAGATTTTTTGGAAAGTATAGACGCTGAAACGGCTGGCTTGCTTAACCTAACCCGACGCTTTGGTGCTACGCCACAGCGGAAACTTGTTTGGCTTAAAACGACAATAACGGCTTCAGAACCTAACTTCACAAATTTGCAGATTGGCTTTAACGACGAAATCTGGGTGTATCTCAACAATGAAATGGTGTTGGTTGACAAAAACCTGTTTCCCCAAGTAGGAATGCGGAAAATCCCAGGTGGCCGACTTGCAATTACCAATACAGTGGCCAAGCTCAATCTTAAAAAAGGCGAAAATGAGCTTCTCATCGCAGTGGCTAACGATTTTTATGGCTGGGGACTCATGGCACGGCTCGAAAATGTAGATAAAGTTGAGCGAATTGACGAGGTGGCCACTATCCTTAATTTAGCGGAAGAAATTAAAAAAACGCCACTTGAACCCTACGTGGGGGTGTACACCCAACCTGGAAGTGATTATAAACTGACATTCGTTCAAAAAGACAAAAAGCTTGTAGCAAAGGTGATTAATTCGGATGTTGAGTTTAAGATGAAATACATTGGAAATCATACTTTTAGTATTCCAAAAGCCTTTGCGACGGTGCAGTTTAAGCCAACTGAAAACAAACTGAGTTTTAAACAGGGCGTGGACGTGAAAGAGTTTGTAAAAGAGTAAAGCCGAAGCCTTTCCAAGTTTCAGGTTCCTGTGAGGATAAACTTGGAAAGGTTGTTTGTGCATTGATAAGCCTTTCCAAGTTTCAGGTTCTTGTGAGGATAAATTTGGAAAGGGGAGTTAGCCAGGAAATGCAAACTCTTGGTCGGCCAAATCAAGGTTGGTTTCTACTTGGGTGACAGAGATAGAAAGGGTGGTTTTACCATTGATTTTTTGAGTAATTTCAAACGGAAAAACCATGTCGTTGACCGTCTGAAATTTACTTAAATACGTGTCCATATATCCGCCTTTGCCTGTTCCTTTTTTTATCGCATTTCGTACTAAAACTGGTAAATAGGTTTTTGTATCGAAAAAGTAAAAGCTCGACAATTCTGCAACCGTCGCGTTGGTCATTGGCGGTGGTTTTTTGAGCAAGCGCACACGGTAACAATCTTTGCCCTCAACCAGCATTTTTCCTTCCAAAGTTACGCTATATCCGCGTTTGGTATAATTTACAAACGGGTCAAGCATTTGAATCTCAGCTTTTAATGCTTCACTTTCCTCGGTCGATAATTTTTCTAATTGTAACGTTTTTGGATTGGTATGCCAGCCTGTTGTTCCATCAAAGCAGTTTTGATAGATACTTTTTTCTTGAAACAAAGCGACTGAGCGTTGTAGATTGGGCGCTTTTTGTTGTTGGATATAGGGAATTTCCATTCCCTGCATTTTTAGAAAACCCGTTGTTCGTAGGGTTTTTAAAGAAAGTAACTTCTCTTTACCCCCAATGGCCTTCAGGTAATTTTCAATCACTTCATCGACGGTTTGGGCGCGAGAAATGATTGAGAACAAAAGGGTTAGCAAGAGAAGAAATGCGTTTTTTTTCATTTTATAAAATTGGTTTTACCGAATATCCTTTCTTTTTAAGTAAACTCAAAACACCTTTTTCGCCACCAAGATGCCCTGCACCTACGGCAAAAAATGATGATTTTGCCTGCATGGCTTTCTCCATAATTGGAATCCAGTTGGCATTCCGATTGGCGAGTAAAATGTCCTCGTACCCGTTGAAATCCCAGTTGCTATCGTCCATCAGCTTGACGAGCGCTTCTAGGTCTTGGGCTTTGTACAAGGCCACCATTTTCTCAAACTCTTTGGAAGACTCTTCTTTTTTACGAACCATGTCCACGAGCAAGGCCGCTTGTTTTTCGTACGGAATTTGGTCAAAAACACCCATTTGAAATTCAACAGTTTCTAAGCCTAACAACTCTTTTTTTGCGTTTGTGGCCATTTGGGTAAACATCAATTCATAGGATTGAGGCTGGCAATCGAGGAAAGTCATGTAAATCATGGACATAACCGTGAAAGGCTTCAGACCGTTGTACATGGCAAGACTCATTTTGAGGCGTTCTTTAAAATAATTGTCCAAAACAGCATAGTCGTCTTCCGACAGATAGTCTTTAAGTTTTTTACCGTTGGTCAGCATAGAGGTTTGCATCATCTTGGTCATTATCGTTGGGTCATCCATGTCCAATTCAAGATAAACTTGCTCGGCACGCCCAAAGACCGATTTGGTTGAGTCGGTCATCAGGTAATCTTTGGGGCAAATCATGTGAATAGTTCCGTAAACATAGGACGGTTTGGCAAGCCCATTTCCTGACACTTCCCAAAGCAACGATTTTTCTTGAGCGAAGGCCGAAACGCTGCTAAGGATAAGTAAAAAGACAAAGAAGCGGTTCAAAATGAGCAGTTTTACTCGGAGAGTAGCGGTTTTTGTCATGGCGTTTTGTTTAATTGAGGTAGGTTTAATTCCAATGATTAACGTAAAAATAGGGCAACAAGGTACTAAAAATCCAAAATAAAAAAAGCCATGCCTTAATCAAAGCATGGCTTTCCGACGTTTTCTTAACCTAAACTAAAATATCGTTGAAAGGGTGGTTTCGTTTCCTGCCCCTTGTTTTTGCTAGTTTTGACCCGAGTTGGCGCGGTTGCGGATGTCGTCGGTACTTGTGCTACGTTGGCGAGCTGCTTTTACGTTTTGATTTCCGAAACGATAGGTAAATGATACCCGTACTTGGCGGCTTTCCCAACGAGAATTTATTTTGAAATTCAAATCTTGGTATTTCACCGTTCCTGCAAAGCGGTTCAAGAAGAAAATATCGTTCACGTTTACGCGCAGAGAGGCTTTGCGGTTCCATAACGACTTGGCAAAACCAGCGCTGATTTGTCCTTGTGCCTTGGCTTGTAAGAGATTATATTGGGTTGGAGAGTTCCAAAAACCACTCAATTCGGCCGTATATCCTTTCGGTAGAGTGAAGTTATTGGTCATAAATACCGTTGCTCCAAATTGTCCCAAGTCGAGGTCGGCTCCGTAGTAGAACGAGCGGTAGCGGTTATAAAACGCGCTAATGTTATTCTGCATCGTCCACCATTTTTTTACCGTCACAGGAATACTAAAGGTCAGGTTATAACTGTCTTGGTGGTCTAAGTTTTCGGTGGTTACGTAGGTCTTGTTTTCTGACGCAATTTGTTTCGGAATTTGGTCAGCAATCACGTCGTTGATGCGACTGTATCCCAAAGAAGTTGAAAATGCGCCTTTGAAAACGTGGGTAATTTGGAACGAATTCGTAAACTGTGGACGCAAATTAGGATTTCCTTCTTGAAACGTATAAGGGTCAAGGAAAAACTGGAACGGGTTCAAATTGCGGTAATTGGGACGGTCGATACGGCGACTGTAAGATACGTTTAGTACGTTGTTGGTATCGAGCGAACGAGAAACAAACACACTTGGGAACAAATTGACGTAGTTACGATCTACGACGTTGTTGAGCGTCACTGAGTTACCTTGCGAATGGGTATGCTCGGCGCGGAAGCCCAATTGCACCTGTGTTTTTTTGTTCAATGACGTGCTATAATTAAGGTAGGCAGCATTGATGTTTTCTTTGTAAATAAACTGGTTAGAGCGAGTTGGGTCAAGCGTCCAAACGTTATCTACTTGGGTTTCAAAGCGCATGTCGTTGTCGGTATTCACAAAGCTACTTTTAGCACCTGTTTCTATTTTACCTTTTTTAAGAGGGTGGATATAGTCAATTTTTGCGCCCGCGATTTGAATGTTGGAAGGCATGATGTTTCTGAATACATCCTTGCTGGTGATTTCATCGCTAGGAGAGAAGTAGGTAGTACGTAAATCATTGCCAGAGTTGCCATTAAAAATCGAGTAATCAGCATCGGCAGTCAGCTCACGTCCTTGTCCTAAATCATGTTTAAGATTGACGTTGGCCGTATAATTATCCAAACGGTTGTGGTTGTAAGTATCGGTTTCAAAACGGCTTGTCAGGGTTTGGTTCTTATCGCGGAAATCCGTTTTTGAAACACCATTCATTTTAAACTGGTTGAGAAAACCAGTGGCTAACACCCCGATGGTCGTTTTTTTAGTGACAAAAAAGTCAACCCCACCCCGAAAACTCACATTTTGCGGATTTCCTACGCGTGGACTGTTTTGGTCCATGTACGTAACTTGGTCTTGAAATGCAATCGTACGGTCGATGTCTTGGGTATTTTGGAAGCGTCCGTGAAAGACACTTACATTTCCAAACGCATTGTATTTGGCATTGCGGTAGTTGAGTCCTAGCGATCCGTTTAGTTTCTCATAACGGCCGTAGCCAGCACCCAAAGTATAGTTTCCGTTCGTTCCAAAATTTTTGTTTTTCTTCAATACAATGTTGATGAGGCCCGTATTTCCAGCGGCATCGTACTTGGCAGGAGGGTTGGAGATAAGTTCAATTTTCTCAACGTTATCACTCGGCATCGACTGCAACATGTTCATCAAATCTTGCATCGAAATTTGTTGCAACTTCCCATCAATCATCACCATCACCCCTTGGCGACCTTTAAACTGGAGGCGGTCGTTTTGACGGTCGATGGTCACACCTGGGGCTTTTTCAAGTACTTCGAGGGCAGTTCCACCCGCCGAACCAATGTTGTTTTCAACGTTGACAACCATGCGATCGACCTGTTGTTCTACAAATGGTTTTTTGGAAACTACCTTCACCTCTTGTAGCGTTTGGGTGTTTTCAGCAACGATTAGTGAGGGGACTTTCAGGCTAAGTTGGCCTTCTTTTAGTTCAAAAGGAGCTGAAAATGATTTTTGAAAACCTACCATGGTGGCCGAAATCAAATACCGACCAAGCGAAATGTTTTCAAATTCGTAAGTGCCAGATTCGCTCGAAATAGCCCCTTTGGCGAGGGTAGAGTCCTTGGCGTTAAGCAACAAAACCGTGGCGAAAGGAAGTGGTTTTGTTGCTGATTCTTTTACATCTCCCGTGATTTTTCCCTTTGAAGGAGACTGTGCAATCACACTGGAACAAAGCAAAACGAATGCTGCGATGAAGCTGCTAAAAGTTTTCATGGCTACTGTTTAAAATGGCTGTTATTAATTACCGCTTCAAAGGTATAGTACTGTGCATTGCAAGCTACCTTTTTTTACATAAGCGGTAGATTTTTTTAGATAAGCGGTTTTGGCTGTAAAAACTGCTTTTTTGCTACAAAAGGCAGCAGTTAGGCAAAATAAATGCTCCTAACTACTGCCTTTTGTGTTACTTATTTCATGGATTGCTTTGCTTTCAACTTGCTGTTATGTCTATAAGATGAAATTGCAGAGAAGAAGGTTGCATCAACCGCAAAAAAAATTGAAAAATTATTTAGAACGACTCCTCAATGAGTTCTCGATTCAAAACCGCCGCTGCCATCGAGCCTTTGGCGACGGCATTGGCCACCGAACGGAAAGGGGAGGTGTTGTCGCCAGCGGCCAGTATGCCAGGCTGACTGGTTTGCTGCATTTCATTGACTTGAATATACCCTTGTGGGGTCAGTTCGCAGCCAAGTTGGGCAGGGAGGTCAGTGTGCTGTTCAAACGAGGGACGATGATAAACGGCCTTTACTGGTAGTTTTTCTTGGTTTTTGAATAAAAGATGCTCAATGTGCCCATCCTGATGCAGAAACTCGTTGATTTCACTTTCAACGACATTAATTCCATTTTTGGCTAATTTCAATCGTTGTTCTTGACTCAAGGTTGACGGGCCGTTTGTACAAAGTGTCAAATCTTTGCTCCAATTAGAAATCATTTTTACGTATTCAAAACCTTCGTCTCCGTTTCCAATGACGGCCGTTAGGGTATTTTTTACCTCAAACCCGTGGCAATAGGGGCAATGAATGACCGAAATACCCCAACAAGATGAAAGTCCTTTGAATGTCTCCAAGTTATCTTTGATGCCCGTGGCAAACAAGAGTTTTTTAGCCCCGTAGCTTTCGCCACTTTGAAGAACTACTTCGAACCCAGCTTCACTTTTATGGGCTTGAACGGCAGTGCCTATTTTCCATTCGATGGTAGAATAGGAAAGTACTTGTTGACGTGCTTTTTCTAAAATACGGAGGGGTGGCTCTCCATCTTGAGTCAGAAAGTTGTGAGAATGAGGTGTTTGGCGATTGCAAGGCAATTGATTATCAATGATAAGTACATTTCGTAGCGCACGCCCAAGGCCCATCGCCGCCGAAAGACCTGCAAAACTACCACCGATGATGATGACGTCGTGTATTTGGGATGACATAGATTTACTTTTAATGTTCTGCGCTTGACTCAATACCAACAATGGCAAGACGATAAGGAGTACCAGAAACCTTTACTTTTTTCGTATTTGAAAAGTTGGCAATTTCAATTTGAATGATTTCGCCAGTTTTAGGTTGGGTTACATAAAGATACTTAGTGGTAGCCTCAATTTGTGGTTTTTGAGTTTCCCCTTTGTCAGTGGCAGAAAGTATCGTCCCACTCTTAATAAGTTGGTTGGTTTTGATGTTGTATAATTGTACTTCTCCCGAGTGGAGAAGTACCACTAAAACGTTACCAGCATAATCTACTTTACACTGCATGATGTCTTTGCTGAGAACAATCGGGGTAATTTTACTATTGGTAACATCAATGACATAAGCACCCATAGCGGCGGTATAACCCACAAATGTATTTCCACCTTCTAAGATTGTTCCAAACCACGCAGTACCGAAGTCGGATGGATGGGGGATTAGTCGCTGCGTGCCTGTTTGGTCAACGACCAAGATACCACTTGCAGAACCGAAAAGTGCGACTTTACCGTCTGACGCATTCCCGTGGATACCCTTTGTTTGTAGGCTTGATGCAAAAATTTGTTTTCCAGTGGCGTCCACAATTTTTACTCTTTCGGGGAGCGTTCCAGCTACGGAGCCATCTTTTTCAGTGATGGCATAAGTGCCATTATCAAATTTGGTCATTGCTCCGTGATGTGCTAAGTTATTGGCATTGATTGCTTTCATTTTAGCACCAGTAGTGTGGAAGTCAGATTCTTGCGCAATATCAAGTGTTCCGTCTCCATCGTTGAAAATAATAACTTCGTTGCCTTTACTTTTAAAGTGAGTAGGTTGTTTACCTTGACCAACCAAGGTTCCCCATTTGGGCGTTCCTTTGACATCAACGTGGTCGCTATGTTGTTCAAAACCAGTGTCAAATACTTGCACGTAATTTTTTTCGCGGTGAACAACTACCCCAAAACGTCCTGAGGCAGTTGTGTATAGTGCGGATTTGGGGTAGAGTGCTTTTTCAAAAGTGACTCCCCCAGTACGAGGGTTGAGATACGAAATATCTGTTGTGGATTCATCACTAACCATGACCCTGATAAATTTGTGCTCAAGATTATCATCGGGGGCTACATCGTTGTGATTGTGGCAGGCGCTAAACGTAGCAGTGATACCTAAAGCTACAAGTGAGGCGTAATAAAGGTGTTTTTTCATTGGATTATTTATATTTGCAACAATGATGCAAATATAAAAGGCTTAGTTTTGTTTTGCAACATTGTTGCAAATATTCTACCAAAATCCATAATACCGTCCCATCCAATACGCAAAAAGAAAATATGAACCACTGTCTTCGGTTTTGCCACCATCGCCCGAATCAAATTCTTTTGGGTTGGTGTTCCAGCGTGAGATACCGCTTTCGGGAGTAGGGATGGGCTTGGTGGATTGAAGACGTCGAAAGCGGCTTATCAACGGGTCTTTGGGAAGGTCCCACCGATGGCTGTTTTCCATTCGCCAATTAATCAAGTCGAGTGGAAACTGCTGGATTTCCTCTAAAGCGATCGCTACATCACAATCTTTGCGAAGCATCACACTTGCCATCACGTTCCAAATAGGCATGTGGTCAGACCTAACGACTTTCCAGCTTCGTTCGAGGCTTTTGAGGTAGAGTTCGCGGTTGGGGTCTGCCTTTGTGTAATTGAGCAAACCATAGTAGGGGAAAAAGTTGAGAATATCGTCAGAATGGCTGGTTTCAAACGGCCCAAAAACCTTGGCTTGAAGTGCATTTTTGGCATACCCGTGTTGATTTACCAAATATTGATAGTGTTTTTCGTACTTTTCATCACCCGTAAAGTGGAAGGCGGTTTTGAGAAAAGACAAAATTTGTAATGAATTGAGCCCCCGTTCGTACATCCAATTGGGTGAATGATTCAACGAATCGGGATGCCAAATCCCCCAACGGGTTGGTTTACCATCGAAGTCAATCAAGTGATAATTGTGGTCAACGATATGGTCAACGGTGCGTTTGATTAGCTGCTTTACCCGCTCTTTTTGCTCATCGTTTGCTACCAAATCATAAAAAATTGGTAAGGCAAAAATATGTCCTGTGATTTCGTCTGAACTGGTGTCGTCCAACCATTGCCACTGTCCGTCGGGCGAAGGGTGCCATAGTTTTGGGTGTGGCGACCGCGACTGCGTGATGGGGTCAGTGGCCAAGGCATACGAACGAGCAGGATAACCCGAAATACCCGAAACCTTTTCGAGTCGTTCTAAGGCTTCAAAGGTGCGAATGGCTCGGTTTTTTGCGGAAGAGTCGCCCGTGGAGGCATAATGGAAACATTCGGCGACCAAATAACAGGCCGTCCACAAGCCGTCGTTGTCTTCGTTGTTGAGGTAACTTGTCGAAATATCCCCCGCCACTTTTAGATGAGAATGGTTGACCAGCCCACGGCGATTATGTCGTAACGCAATTATTTCTTCTATCTTTTTTGCTTTTTCTTCCAAGGTCATCGCTTGTTGCTGAATTTGGGCAATTCCTTGCGGGGTTGCTACCCAAACCGTCAGAGAATCAACGACTAAAATGTCATTCACTTGGTCGTCGGGAAGCCAGCGTTTGCCGTGGTAGTATTGCCAGCGCCTATCTTTTTTAATCACCCCTTTTTGTGTACCCATCCAAAGCCCGTTTGCGAAAGGTGCAAGTACCGTAACAGGTCCATAGGGAAGCCCGTCGGTGGCTCTTAACACCCAATGATTTCCGTCGTTGGCAATACATCCCACCGACCACGGGCTACTATAAACCATGTCTTGCTCGTTGTTGTAATTGGTCAGGGCAAAATACATTTCTTTATTTCCTACGGCCATGAGGCTTTCGTCGAGGTTAAACCATCGCCCATTGGTACGTCGCCATAGTCCACGGTTGGTTGCGACGTAAAGTTGTCCTTTAGCGTCTTTGGCTACGCTATTCACGCGACTTTCTTTGACGTAAAGCGACGGTGACCATTGCCCATTCCAGCCCATTAGGCCGTTGTTGGTACCCACCCAAAGTTGCTTAGGTGTTTCCCAAAAAAGGGTTAGAATGGTATCGCTGGGCGAAAGCGGTGGTTGGGGGATTTGTTTTTCTTTTTTTTCGGAATAAATGCCCCGAGCAGTCGCCATCCATATATTTCCATCGCCATCTAATGAAGCGTTTGTCAATTCAATGGATTGCTTTTGGCCACTCCACTTTCCTGATTTGAACCGAAAAATACCCGTCGAGGTAACGCAGATTCGTTGGTCTTTCGACTGAAAAAGCTTTAGCGTATTTTTCCCAGCTTCAGTAGGAAGCGTAATATCGGTTTTTATGTCTTGGTGGTAGATAGCTGAGGGTTGGGCCGCAACGTAAAAAGCAGGGATAAAAGCGACGAGAAAAGCGATTAGAATAGAGGGCATTGCCTGAGGATTAATGAAGTTAGTAGCTGATTGTTATACGAACCTTGGGGTGGTTTGGGCTACTAAGAATGGACAATAGCGAGGTGTTTTTGATATAAAAAAAGGGACTAGCCGCGTGGCTAATCCCTAACTATAAACCTAATATGGTGCTTCAATCAACTGTTTTCTGAGATTAAGACACAGGTTTCATCGCTGGGCGTCTGATTGGGACGGGCCTGTTAATAGGTAGTTGTTGGGTCATGGCGCGTTTGGCCGATGGCTTAGTTTTATAGGTACGTTGGTACCAAATCAAAAAACCCGTAATTGGTAAACTTGCGGCGAATAAACTGGCAAAAAAGGCGAGTAACTTGCCGATAATTCCAAAATTCTGCCCCGTGTGTAAATCCCGATTGGCGTGTTTGAGTTTGTCGGCGGCTTTATAGTCCGCAAAGAGTTCTTGTTTTAATATCTTTCCTGAGTATTGGTCAAATTCAAAGACATTGCTTTTTTTGTAAATCTCGTATGGATACTTGAGGTTTACTTTCACGGGTTCTTTGGCATTTTTGGCAAAGTTGATGTGCGCTTCGTTCCAGCCAGCGTATCGGGTAGCGACACTAGCAAGGGCATCATCAGGACTGAATTTGATTCCTTGCTGAATGGTAGAGGTCAATTTCTTAGGTTCTTTCATTTTTTGTCCCAATGCCGCATACGTTAGGTTTTGAACGGGCTTGATAGCCCACCAGATTCCTGTCAGCGTGATGAGCATCAGAGGCAATAAGAAATAAAATCCAAGCGTGTTGTGAAGGCTGTAATTAACGATCTGAAACTTGCCTTTTAGTTGGAGATTGAAGGCCATTTTAAGTTGGTTTTTCTTGCGAGGCCACCACAAATACAAGCCCGAAAGCAACATCACCAAAAACACGACTACGTTCGTTTTGATCATCCATTTGCCTGTTTCGCCCAAAAAAAGTGTTTTGTGCATGTCTTCCACGGCGTGCATAAAATCATGCTCTAAATCGTGTTTGCTCAATAACTGACCCGTATAGGGGTTAAAAGCATAGGCTTCTTTTTTAGGCTCTTTTTCGTCTTTAGAGCCTTTTCCCTTTTTTTGTTTTTCGTGTTTTTCATCAATCAACTTGACAATCATCGAACGCGAAGGATCCGAAAATACCCGTACTTGTTCGATTTGTTTTTTGGGAAACTCTTTCGCTACAACTGCCGCAATGCGTTCAAATGCAACCTTCTCTTTATTTTGAGGTTCAACAAATCGCTCGTTTTTTTGGGTAATGCTTCTAATTTCGTCCTCAAAAACAAATAGGCAACCCGTGAGGGAAACAACCAACACGACGATACCACTCACCAAACCACCCCAAAGGTGAATCTGCCCTGTGATTTTTTTGAATTTCGACACTTTTGCTTTTGACATTAGAAGCGTAGTTACGTTTGATTGAACAAAATTAATTAGACTAATTCAAAATTAAAAAGAAGGCTATTAAAAATTGTAAGAAAGATTAACAAACACCTGACGCCCAGCGATAGCCTGAATTTTGTCGCTTATTTGGGCGGCTGTTATTTCTCTGGTTTTTTTGTCGTTGGTATCAAAAATGTCTGAAATTCTAAGGCCAATGGTCATTTTTTTCTTGAGAAAGGTATGGTTCAGACTTGCATCAAAATACTGTATGGTATTTTCTGTTTTGACGCTTGAAATTTTTGGCCCTATGCCATTCCAGGCCATTTGAAAAAACGTATTTTTCCCAATTTCAACGTCACTAATTAACTTGGCGCTCCAGGCAAATTGATCTTTAATGGCGTCGCCTCCGCCAAGGGTTTCGTCGTAAAGCTTACTAGTAAATTTTGAATAGCTCGCATTAATGTTCCAGATGGGAAATGGTCTAATCGCGCCCAGTAATTCAACTCCCTGAATAAAAGCCGAGTTAATATTGACAGGTTGTTCGAGCACTACGCCAGGACTTACGTCGGTCGTAATTTTTTGAATCAAACCTTCAATATTTCTTCTAAAAATATTCACTCCTGCATTCCAATTTTTGGCTGTTTTTAAGTATCCAAGCTCAAAACCCCAGGCTTTTTCGGGTCGCAGGAGTGGATTTCCTGCCTTGATTTTTGCCACGTCACTCGAATCCGCAAACGGACTTAGGTCCTTGAACGCCGCACGTCTGATTTTTCGGTCAATCGTAAATTTAAGAAACTGAGTTTTATCAATATTATATACCAATGATGCACTTGGAAGGGGAATAAAATAATCTCCTTCGGTAACAAATGCTTTGGCTTTAGACTTGTTGTAAAAGGTGGTATATTCTCCTCTTATGCCTAAAATTGCCCGTAATTTACCCTTTGTTAATGTTCCTTGTGCGTAAGCAGCATAGATATTTTCTTGGCTATCGAAGTTGTTGGCAGGGCTTTCGGTGGTGAGGTATGCTGCTTTGGTATAGTCATATTTGTCCACCTTTTGTAAGCTTTCACGATTACGTCCGCTAAATTTTACGCCTGCATTGAGCGCTAAAAGCTCATTTTGTTGCCAAGAAAAGTCACTTTGTAAAAAGTTGTTGCGATCAAAACTGTCCTCAAAAGTATTGGTTTTAGCAGGTTTTGCGTCAGCCGCTGCGCCCGTGGCATTTAGTTTCTGGTCAACCTGATACTTGGGTTTTGGATAAAACCCGTCAACGTGGGTGTAAGAGAAAGTCAATCTTCCTTTTTTTGCAAAAGTTTGAGAAAAATTGAGGCTATATTCATTGAATTTGAAATCTTCAGTTTGGTCTTCTGTACGCAGTGTTCGCGAGGAAAACGTTTTATCAGCCTTTAAAACTTCGGTATCTTGGGTCTTTATTTTTAGTTCACGTTGAAACCCATTGATAAACTCCGCACCAACCTGAGCACCTTTCCAAAGGTCCCACTTTGTCCCCACTTTTAGGTTGTGGCTACGAATATCTCGGTCTTCTTTTGAAAGGACGTTTTGGTAGCCTGAAATAGTATTATTTTTATAAAGTGATATGGCATTGTTTTCGGTAATGGCATGAGTGCCTTGAAGTAGCGTTTGATTTTTGTCAAAAAAACCATAGACTTCCCCCTTTTCAAATTTATGTCCAATCTGGGCAGAAAGCGTATGCCCGCCTTGGCTGTTGAGTCCGCCCATTAAGCGCCCATGTGTGCCAAAACGGGTATTTTTTTTCAAAATGATATTCACAACTCCGTTCATACCGTCGCCGTCGTATTGTGCGCCTGGGTTGGCGATAATTTCGATACGTTCAACAGCTGAAGCGGGAATTTGGGTAAGCAATACTTCCCGATTGTTGCCAGAAATTCCTGCATTTTTGCCATCAATCAAAACCAGCGTATATGATTTTTCTAACCCACGATAGCGAATGTCGCGGGGGACACCTGGAGGGCCACCCATGGCAGTCGAAGGCATCAAGCGAAGCATATCCCCAACTGACGCTCCCTGTGCAACGGGTAAATCGGCGGTGGTATAAACTACTTTTTGGGGTTCAATTTTAGTGACGCCAATTGACGACTTTACAATCACCTCGGCCAAGTTGTTGACCTTTGATTTAATTTCAACCTCGTCCAATTTGATGAATTGATTTTTTTCGGTGATACGAATGCCCGACTTTGTATAATTGTCATACCCAACCGCGCTTACCGATAGCTCGTAGATGCCAGGCGACACATTTGCAATTAAAAACTCCCCATTTTCGCCCGAAAACAAGCCCTTTATTTCTCCATTGGAAGACGTAAGTTTTACTGTTGCAAAAGCAACAGGTTCGTTTTGCGCTTTATTGAATAATTTCCCCGAAATCTTAGCCTCCTGTGCAATCGCAGAAGTACCAAGCAGGCCGACGAATCCAAAAATTGTATAAATCCAAGGCTTCATTATGTAATGCTTATTTAATTAGACTGAGTTTAAATAATGTCTCAAAAGTAGCGTGCGTTGGTTGTAGTTGCAAGATTTATTTAGAATAATTTTAAATAATTCTTGGTGTAAAAAAAGGGAGTACCCGTTCGGATACTCCCTAAAACATCACTGCTAACTGTTAATGGGTGGATATGAATGCTTATTTTTTGAAGAAAAACTTGCTTGGGGCAATTTCGGCCTTTACTGAATCAATGAGTGTCCCGTTCGATTTATAGCGGAAAACGTAACCTGCTTGTTTGTAAGAAGGAACTAAACCAGCGTACAAATCGCCCGTTTGTGGGTCAACGGCCAAGCCACCACTAAATAGGCGGTTGATAAAAGGAGTCTTTGCTTCAATGGCTGTACTTGTCGTGCTGAAACTGTAGGTTTCACCTTTTTGAACGTAGTTATCTGCGGCATCATAAAACGAGAATGTGTAGTAAATCGTCGCTTTGTCGGCACTCAACACAAACGAACTGGGCGACTTTGACGCGTATGAAGCGGTGATTTTGAGTTTGCTTTCTACTGTTTTTGAGCTGCTATTTATCTTTTGCAGCTCACCTCCTGCATATACCCAAAGTTTGCTGCTTGCGTCCACGCCAATGATGTTTGGATTGCGGCCTACCTCAATTGTTTGTTTTACGGCATCCGTTGTGACGTCAATCACAGTTAAGACGGTTTTTCCCGAACCTGTATTTCCGACATATACTTCATTTCCTACCAATGCCAGCGATTCGGCGCCGTTTTGAACGGCGATTTTTTTCACAATCTTGTTCGTTGTCAAATCTAACACCGCGATGTAGCCTGGGTTTTTGTAAAAATTAGAAAAATCGCCCGTTGCATCCCACGCACTGACGTACGCCTTTGTTTCGGAAACCTTGATGACTGAGCGCGGGTTTTCAATTTCGGCAGAAGGAATCGTCGCTACGGTTTTGAAGGTGCGGGCGTTCACGATTTCGATGGCATCTTTGCCCGCCGTCGAGTTATCGACCAAAATAATGCCTTTGTCATTTACTTCGGCGTAACCGCTCAATCCACCAGCGATAGAACGCATGTTTTCTTTTTGGAAAATATCAGTAACTGCGGTTTGGCCCGTGCGTTGGATGAGGCTGAGTGTGCCATTATTGTCCGTGAAATTTCCAGCGTTGACAACAATCACCCCTGTATCGTAGGGTTGTACGGGTTCGGTTTCGTTTTTTTCGCAAGAGGCAAGAAGACTTACTGTAAAGAGTGCAACTAAAATGGAGTTGATTTTCATGAATTTATTTTTTTTGATTGAAAATGAAAATGACATTGAACGATACCGAACGCATTGGCATCGCATTTTTTTTGAGATTGGGGTATAAAGTGTTGGTCAAATTATTCCCTTGCAACTGAAAATGAAGTCGATGTTGCTTGATTTTGTACTGGTAGGTTGCCCACGCGTTCATCAAGTAATAACCAGGAAAAGGCCGCCCCGAGTGGTCAAAGGTGATATAACGTGCTGAGTTATAAAGTTGCTGAACAGTAAACGACCAAGCACCTGAGGTGAGGCCCAACGTGCCGCTGAGACTGTGCCGAGGTACGTAAATCAACTGTTTGCCCAAAATATCTTGGGTATAATGGCCGTAGGCTTTTTGCTGGGAAGAATGCGTCAAGGCGTATTGAAACTGTGCCGTTGCTTCCCAAGCAGCGGTGATAACCCGATGGCTGGTTTCGATTTCAATGCCTTTGGCGAGTACTTGTTGTAAATTTTCGACTTTGTAATTTTTATCAGGATTCCAATACGTCCAGTTGTCAATCAAATTGTGAAACGCATTGACGCTGTATTGCTGGTGAAAGTGTTCGGAAGTGCGCCGTTTCCAAACTGCGCCAATTTCTTTGTTAAATCCAACTTCGGGTTGGAGGGCTGGGTTTCCGAGGTTGACCCAATAACGTTCGTTGAGAGTCGGGACGCGATAGCTGTAGGCAATGTTGGTGGTAAGGTTAAGGCGGTCGGTAGGGGTGCTAAAAACGCGGTAATCAAGGCCAAGCGACGGAGTAAAAGGGGGATTGTATCCACTCACCAGCGCCTGACGAAGGTTGAGTGAACTAGAAAACCGCAAACTGTGCTGGTACCGAAGCAGCATGTAAAAGTCGGCGCGGTTTTCGGTTTTTAGCTCTTTGCCGTATCCATCCACTTGTGCCGCATAGTGGGTAACTTCTGAACCAACTTTGAGGTTTGTTCCTCTTTCACAGCTTTTAATCCACGAAAAATCGTGCTCAACCCTAAATAAATAACGGTCAATGTTGGTATGACTAGGGTTTGTGTTGTCAGCCCTTCCGTAGTCCAACACATCGTTGATATAAGCTGCCCTCAGGAGGGTTTTTCCAACGTTGTACGACAACACATACCGTTGTGCCTTGGTTTGAGTAATCTCTCTCAGAATCAAGCTGTTTGGCTGAATGGTGAGGTTGTTGTCGGTAATCCAAGCATTTAAACTGAACAGATTTCCGTTGGAATGGAGGGCATAAATGTCCTGAACAAACCCTTTTTGTAGCGTTTGCATGGGTTCAACGGGGTACTGAGCTCCTTTTCTATTTTGAATCGGGTCATTGCCAAAATCGTTGCGAATATCTGCTCCGTAAAAAAGTGTTTTGCCCGATAATTTCCAATTTTTAGCTACTGGATAATAAAACCTTAACCCCGCTTGTCCTGCAAAATTTTTGGAGCTTTCGGCGCTTACTCCAGCAATGGCTTGAAGGCCCGTTTGGTTGAACTTGGGAACTGAGCGCAGTAAAATACTGCCACCGACGGCATCGGTACCTACGCAACTTGCCGCCGAACCGTACTGAATCGTCATTTCATCGAAACCGCTCATCGGAAGGGTTGAAAAATCCGACTGGCCCAATGAAGGAAAATTGATATTTACGCCATTCCACAAGACAGCCGTGTGGCTTGAGGAAGTTCCTCTAAATGAGATGGTTGCTAGCTGACCAGCCCCGTAGCTTCTAAAGGCAATGGGCGACTGAAATTGCAAGAAATTGGCGAGGGTTGTAAAGCGATTTTGGGCAAGCTGGGCGGAGTCAATGTCTTTGACTTTTTGCCCAATCATAAATCGCTCGGGTTTAACCGCCGTGACCGTTACTTCACAGAGTGTTTGCTCTTTTTGGGAATAACAGTTGGGACTGAATCCTGCCAAAGCAATACCAAGCACAGAGACGAGTACAGTAGAAGTACGTCTGACCATTTTTTGAAAATAAGTATGAAAAAAAAGCACTCGACTGTTCTCATCCTCCGTAAGAACACAATCAAGGATAATCAATGGCAGGTCTCCTGGCTTGTTTCTTGTTTTCAGACCTTCCCGCCCCAAAAGGGCAGTGGTAAAGCAGAGTGAAAACAAACGAACGAAACTTACAGTTGCGGGGACAGCGTCGGCATTGCACCGACTTCCCTATTAAGCTTGGGTCAAAAAGGGTATTTTTGACTAGCACCATAAACTGGGGGCAAAAGTAGTAAAAAAAAGGGATTACTAAAACCCCTTTTTACATCAGTTATGAAGAAACATCTCGCAAGAGACCCCTTCTTGTTTCAAGGCTTGGATAATTTCATCGGGTTGTAAATCGTCGGTTTTAATAGTAAGAATGTGGTTCTGTTCCACCAAATCGACACTAAAATGACAATACTTTCCCCGAAGGCACTCCAAACCACAGGTCGCTTTCAAGAGCCGAAAGGGACAGTCGATATTGGTGCGGAAGTGCAGTGTTTTCATAGTAGCGTTAGTTGTTGGGAAGTGACGCAATCATTTTTTCCAGTTGGAGTTTGGCACAGGCAAAGTCCAATAATTCACCTAAATAATAGAGGTCATTGAGCGAGACGGTGACGCAGCTATGTTCGCTTAACTGTAGAAAAGGAATGCTACGTAATTTTGGGTCAATGCCCATTGCTAAATGATGGGCATAACAACCGTGAGTATCTTGCACCAGTTTGTAAAATTCGGTGACACTAAGACTGAAGACCAAAATCCCAAATCCAATGGTGATTTGTTTGCAGTGGATACACTGAAGCACGTAGCCCAGTTTATCGTCTAAGTGAAGGGTTTTAAATTCGCACATGTCTGTAAATGAGTTATTTTTAAAAGTTAATTTAGACTAATTATAAATAAACTGATGAAAAAATACCCTTAATTATTGCCTGAATAGGGTGAATTGGCTAATATTTCGTTGGCATCAGACAATAGCAATGCTTCATTTATCATTGCAATAAGTTCTTCAATTTCAGCATCGGTAAAAACCAAATAATAATTGCTCATAGGGGTTTGAACAATGATTTCTTTACCGTGTGAGGTGTAAAATGGTTGGATGCCTATTTTGTCACGCAAGATTTCAGAGAAACAGCGCAACTCTGCTTTAGAAAAAATGAACAAAGAGTTGTTGAAGCTCACGTTGAAACGTTGACAGCAATCGCAAAAACCAACGTAGCCGTTGGGGCGTTCGGAGAGTGTTTGTGTTTGATGATTCATGGTTGTTATATTAGGTCAGACGGTAGTCAGACCGTTTTGAACTAGGTCAGACGTTAGTCAGACCGTGAAAATGGGTCTAACAAAATGGTAATAAATCTTATGTGTGTGTTGTGGTCTGACTATCGTCTGACCACAATTCATGGTTGTTATGGGAGCATGGGCTGGTTGTGAGCAACCAGCCACACGATTGATTAAATAACTTCTACTTTTGCTGATTTTGTAACCGTTCGTTCTTTCTTTTTTCTTCGCCCCCACCAAATCATAAAACCCGTAATTGGCAAACTCGTGGCTACGACAGAAAGTAAAAAAGCCAGTACTTTTCCCGCAAACCCCAAAATGCCTCCCGTATGAATATCGTAGGTCATTCGGATTAATTTATCGGCGACATTGGCGTCTTTTAATCGACCATATACGTGGTCAACTGAGATTTCTTTTAAAGTATATTGGTCAAAATAGCGGTAGTCGATACTCCAAAAAACGCCTTCTTTCTTATTTACATTGGCGCCAATGGCCGATGAATCTGATTCGATGGCGTGTACTTCGAGCGAAACTGCATCGGGGTACTCGGCTTTCATTTTTTCCCAAATCAAATCAGTGACGGGTTTTTTAAAGTTGGTTTGAGTGGGTTTTTGCGAGACTGGTTCGGTAAACAACAAGTTTTTTTCACCTCCCGTGGCATTATAAATGAGATAAGTAAACCATTGGATACCAAAAAATATCCCCGTAACGGCGATAATCAGTAGTAAAAATGAGCTATAAAACCCTAAAATATTGTGCAAATCATAGTTTTTCCGTTTCCATTGCGTCGCTTCTTTCCAGCGAAACCAGAAGCGTTGTTTCGCCGCCGCTTTGTTTTTAGGCCACCAAAGGACGATACCCGTAATGAGCAAAAACACAAAAATAAGGGTAGCGTAAGAAGTAATGGGTTGCCCAATTTCGGGAGGAAGCCACAGGTAATAGTGGCCATCTAATACCCAATGGAAAAAAGTCTCTTCCATGTTTTGGACGTGTAGCACCTCGGCAGTATAAGGGTTGTGATAAACTATGTAATAGTGTTCATTGGGGGCAAAATCAAAAAAAATAGCCTCAACACTGCGCCCTTTTGCGGGGTAATTGATGGCGTGCAAATGGGCTTTGGGTAAGGTTTTACGGGCAACTGCCTCAAAGGCCGAGGGGGGAAGTATGGCTTTGTTTTCCACTTTTGAAAAACGAAAGTCTTGGAGTGCATCCTGAATTTCTTGCTGAAAGGCGTACAGGCAGCCCGTAAGGCTTACCACAAATACAACAAGCCCCGACAATAGCCCGAGCCAGAGGTGAATGAAGCCAATGATTTTTTTGAAGTTTGGCATATCTTTTTGATATATTTGTTTTATCAATAAAATGTTTATAGCAATGGAAGTAATCAGAGAAATAATCATTCCAACGGAAGAAAATCATACAATTGAACTTCCTCGCGCTTTTTACGGTAAGGAAGTTGAAGTGATTTTCAATGTTAGAAATACAGTCAAATCATTGCCTAAAGCAAAAAAAATAGACTTAAAATCTCTTTTTAATCAATTTGGGGAAGGGAAAGATTTTCCAACAACCGATGAAATTCGTAACCGAAGCTGGGCGAAAAAATGGTAATTTTTGATACAAACATTCTTATTGAAATTTATCGTGGAAACGAAAGTATTCGGGATACTATTTACTCACTCAATTTTAGCGAAATATACATCAGCGATATAACAGCGGCTGAGTTGCCTCAACCGCTGTATATTACAAAATTCCTTTATACACACTCAACAAAAAGGATTTTGTGTATATCCCAGATTTGCGACTTATTACAACCTAAAACCTATAATTAATGCTCAAACGTGCATTACGTAATGCTTCCACTTGTGAGTAATAGCTTGAGCTCCAAGGGTAATAGGCCCCGCCCGTAATGAGGTATTTATTGAAAATGTTGTTCACATTCAACGCAATTCCAAATTTGTTTAACTGATAAGAAATTGCACCATCAAAGCGCGTGTAGTTGGGCATTGATGGGTCAACATCGGGGTTGTAAATTCCGTACCAGTTGGTTCTTCCGCTGGTATTCTGAACCCCTAATGAAAGTCCTAATCCTGACGCTTTTCCAGATTGTACGCGGTAGCTCAGCCAAGCGTTGGCGATGTGCTTGTCGGTGCCTGGTACTTGCTTATTGACTTGTTTGTTGTCGGTATCTTTGGTGATTTTGGCGTCGGTAAGGGCATAGTTCATCGTAATGTCCAAGCCCGATACAATTTGTCCGCGAAGATCGAGTTCTATTCCCTGCGTTTGAGTTTGTCCCAACTGAATTGAGAAAAATTGGTGGTTCGGGTCGGCCGTTAGCACGTTATTTTTCGTGATTCGATATACACTCGCTGAGGCATTCCAGCGGCCATCAAGCCATTCTTTTTTGATTCCCACTTCTTTGTTGTTGCCAACGATTGGGTCAAATTTTTTCCCTTCAAACGTACCTCCTGCTTGCGGAATAAACGACTCATCATAGACCGCATACACGCTTGTACTTTTGTTGATAGAATAACTAAGGCCAAAACGCGGCGTAAACTTGCCCGATTTTACCGTGCCCGAGTAAGGGTCAAGGTCGTTGGTGGAGGTATAGCGGCCTGCCAACGTCACGCGAAGTTTGTCGTTGGCCAAACGAATTTCATCTTGAGCGTACAGAGCAGTATAAACATTGTTGTAGTGAACGCCACGCTCACGGATGCTCAGACTACGGTCATAAACGGCGTAATTTTTAGCGGGAATTTGTCCATAAACAGGTTTGTAAACGTTCAAGTCTCCCACAATTCCTCCCTGACTCCAATCGTGGTAAAAATCTTTGTTGCCCATGTCAATTCCTGTCAAAATACGGTGCTTGATTCCTCCCGTTTGTACATCACCGTTGACAAAAAACTGTCCTACTTTGGTTTGCCCCAAAATATCCCAAATGCTTGACGTTCTTTTTAGCGTGTCGCCGCTGAATCCTGATGCCCAGAGGCTTTCGCCCACTTGGTCGTAGTGCAAATACGCTACCTGACCCGTAAATTTCCAGTTGGCATTAATGCTGTGGGAAAGGGTGATAAAAATCGACTGGTCTTTGATGTTAGTCGTTCGCATGTTGGGTTCCAACATCGTAAAATCGTGCGGCAAATCGCTGATACCTTTGGGTGAAAAGGCGTATGCCGAGCCAATCGGTGACATGCCGACACCTTGAAGGGTATATTCGGCCGTGAGGGAGGTGGTAGGGTTGATTTGAAACTTAATGACGGGAGCGATTGACACACGGTTGTTGAACTCGTAATTGCGGTGCGTACCTTTCATTTGACCCATCAAATTGAGACGATAAAGAACCTTGCCATCTTTGCTTAGTTTTCCATCAAAATCCATTGAACTACGGTACGTTCCAAAACTCCCGACGGTCATGGTAGCTTCGGCTTTGGTTATACCCGTGGGCTTTTTGGTAACTACATTGTAAAAACCGCTGGGTTCGCCGCTGGCCAACATAAACCCAGCAGGACCTTTGACAATCTCAATACGCTCTACCATGCTCATGTCTTCGGTTAGCGGCCCCCAAACTTCGGTGACGTTCATTCCGTTTCTGAAAGCGGCAATGCGTGACCCGCGCATCGAAATACGCGCATACGTTTCCCAGTGTTCGGAGCGGGCGGCTCCGCTGACATTACGCGTTACGCCCTCCGACATGTCAAAAATTTGTTGGTCTTTCAACGTTTGCGCCGTTACCACCTGTATATTTTGGGGAAGTTCCAACAAAGGCGTTTTGAGACGCAGTGAAATAGATGGATAATCAGATACGTATTTGCTCGGATTGGCCGTTACCAACACCTCTTGAAGTTGTTGGCTATTGGCGGTGAGTTCCAAGTTTTCTTCCAGTACTTGTCCTGCGGTAAGGGTGATTTTTTTAGACAGGGGAGTTAAACCAACAAAACTTGCTTGCAAGGTGTAATTGCCTGGTTTGATATTGGTCAACTCATACTTACCTTCAGCATCAGCGACAACCCCTTTGTTTGTCCCTTTCAAAATGACGTTTACAAACTCGGCTGCCTTGCCGTCGGTGGTAGTGACGCGGCCTTTGAGGGTGGCGTTTTGTGACCATGCAAAGGTGCTTATCAATAAAAAAACAAGAACTAATCTTGAGGTGAGATGTGAGTTGTGGGGAAGAGAAATTTTCATTTTATGTGGTTATTAATTGAAATTTTTTATAGAAGTCAGACGACAGTCAGACTGGTTAGGTGGAGCGAGAGGGTATCTGGTCTGACTATCGTCTGACCAAGAAATATTTTTCATAGAAGTCAGACGACAGTCAGACTGGTTAGGTGGCGCGAGAAGGTATCGGGTCTGACTATCGTCTGACCCGAACGCTTATTTTTTCTTGACAAGGGCATATTCAAAGACAGGTTTACCACGTTCGCCGCCGTCGCTGGCCAAGCCCATGCTGATGAAGCGTAATTTGTAATAGTTGCCTGCGGGGTCTTTGACGACGTAAAAACGGTCTTTACGAATACCCGCCGTAGTGCCAGGGGCAGTCGAACGCCACTTGCTACCGATGGCGTCGCGGGTTTTGAGAAATGTTAAACCTGTAAGATTACTTTCGCCAAATGCTTCGTAGGTGGTTGCGGAGGTAAGCACTTCAGTAGCTTCGGCACCTGCGGCGTAGTTGAGCGAAATGAAGTCTTGAAACCAATACGGCGTAGCAGGAACAGTTCCTGCGTTGGAGGTACTGTAGCCCCACTGAATGTCCCAACTCGCTTTGCGAGGTTCGGCGCTTACCAATTTGGCCGTTTCGAGCGACAAGAAAGAGAAGTTATAATCGACGTTTTTAGGTACGTCAATTGTCTGAATGGTGGTTTCTCCAATGCGCGCGAACTGTACTTTATAGCCTTCTCCGTTGCGGTTTACTTTTACTTTGTACCACTGATTTTTGGCTTTACTTCCTTCAAAACTAACCAAATACACTTTGTTTTGGGATTCAGTAGCCGATACTTCAGCAAAGGATGTTTTGGTTAAATCACCATCCCAATAGTCACACAAAGCCAACGAACCTTCGGCACCTGGCGCGAAGTTTAAGTCAGGAACAGAGGCGGTGTCAGCTAAGGTGACGGCCGTAATGTCCGTTTTCGCCGTCGCAGCAGCGGATGTTTGATAGCTGTGATTGAGAATAACGCGAAACTGCCCACCTTGATAAAACCCTAAATTCCAACTTTTACGGGCTGAAAGGGTGGTAGCGTTGGCACTGAGGTCGATGTAAACATTGTTTGCGTAATTGGATTCGGCCGTTTTTCCCTCGGCCGTTAGCTGGCTACCCGTGGAGGTAATGGCGGCAAAGCTCAGTTTCAGTTCGGTGTTTAAGCCCATCAAAACGGGTGTTCCTACCGACGTGATTTTGAGCGCTAAGCTTTCGTCACCGTTCAAAAACACATTGGCTTTCTTTTTTACTTTGATTGTAACCCCTGACTGCCCCGCTGGGATGGTTGCCGAAATGACATTATTGCTTGCCGCAGGTTCAGTCGTAAATTCTTTGTCGTACGTCAAAAGTGATGGTGTGAGTTGGACGCTTACAGGAATAGCTACATCGGCAGCGCGGCTAAGTGCAATTTGAATACTTGCTTCGTCTCCTTCGAGTCCTTGGGCGGTGGTGGTAAACGAGGCGAGGTTATCGGGTAATTCTACCTTTTGTTCGCAGGCAGTAAAAGCCCAAATGCTGGTGGTAACGAATAAGGTGCAGAGTATTTTTTTCATTTTGATAAAAGTTGATTTATTGTTTTGGTTGGAGTCAGACGATAGTCAGACTCCAGATTAGTGGACTATTGTGAGAGTGTAATGTAAAGTGGGTCTGACTATCGTCTGACCCGCACTCGTATCGTCAGACCCGAACTCATTTAGACAATTGGGCGGTTAGGCCCACAAAAAAAGACCTACCATACGCCATGGGAACTGCCCCCCCTGAGCTATGTCCTGCGCCTGTATTGGCGGCCGAGTTGGCCAAGCGAGTGACGTTGAAGAGGTTTTTTACCCCTCCCACAAGCGTATAGTTTTTAAAAAAGATTTTGTTTATTGTAACATCGGCCATGTGAAAAGCGGCCGTTTCGGCAAGCTTAGCGATTGTACCATTTTCGGTACTAACTGCCTGATAGGTGGGTAGTTTGCCCGTGAATTTGTAATAAAAACTTAGACTGGTTCCTATTTGGGGAATCGTATAACGGAGGTTGGTATTGACCTCGTTGGACCAAACAAAATCTGGAGACGAAACCGATTCTGAAACGCTGTTGTAACGGCCAATGTGTGAGAAGCCAAGACTACCTTGCAAGTTCTTCCAGAAAAGCGTGTTGTTGAACGTGAACCCTGTCGTTTTGAAGGTATCAATGTTCAGATAAGTCGAGATCGCTGGATTGGTTGGGTCAGTGCCAATCGAAATGAGGTTGTTGAAGTGATTGTAAAAACCACCCAACGTGCTGTTGAGCCGCAAGGCAGGTTTCTCAATCGCTTGGTAAGACAAAAAGGCATTGAAACTATTTGAATCTTCCGCTTTTAAGTTGGTGTTACCTCTAATAGAATGACTTGCGTCAAAAAAAGTAAAGTACAATTCGCGCAGTGCGGGAGAACGAAACCCTCGGGCGTAGGCCAACCGCAAGTCAAGACCATCGGCCAAAATGAACTTGGTATTGATGGACGGAATGACGGGCGGGGCATCGTACACGGAGTTTTTGAGAAACCGAAGTCCTGGACGAACGTTGATTCTTTTGCCAATTTTAAACTCAGACGAAGCAAAATAAGCAAACTCGTTGATGTGTGGCGTGCCCTGAATGCGCTCTCCCGCGCTGGAATTGAGGTTCATTTCAAACCCATGTTGGAGCGAAACGTGGCTCGAAAACCGATGCTGAGCAGTGAGTCGGGCAAAGGTAGTTTTGAACGTTGACTTATCCTGTGACCCATTCAGGTTGAGGGTACGTCGCTCGCGAACAAGGTCATAGTCAGTGGTTTCGGTTTGGCGACTGTAATCCGTAAACGATACAGCAGCGGTAAGACCTGTTTTGTCATTGACTTGATACTCACCTTGCGCCTGATGAAACCAACGGTGAGTGATATAAAACTGGTCAGTGGCCGACAGGTTTTTGGTTTGGGTATTGATGTAAGTATCACCCAGGCTTTTGAGGGTTTCGGACGTACCATTGAAACGATACCAAACGTTTACTTTTTGAGTTCGGTAGGCGATACCCGCCGTTGAAAGGTACTGCTCTTTAGGTAGCCATTCTTTTTTACGGCCTGTGTTGGCTCCTTGCCATCCGCCAAAGAAGTTGCGCGAAAAATTACCAGATACCTGCCAGCCTTTCTTTTGCCAAGCCACGCCCAAAAATTCATTGTGCGTACCCTCACCCGCAAAGGGTTGGTATTCGCGCCCCGTCGTTTCTTCTTGCACACGGGCGGTTAGGGTCAGATTGGCTTTTTCATCTCCTTTTTTGGTGATAATATTGATGACCCCCGCCAGTGCATCTGATCCGTAAGAAACAGACATGGGGCCTTCGACAATCTCAATTCGGTCGATGATGTTGATGTCGATCTGTCCCAAACTCTCGCGGGTAGAACCACGGTCAATCATCGGGACACCGTCCAATAAAATTTTGACATTTTGTCCCGACATTCCCATCAGTTGTACGTCGGTCGTTCCCAATGTCAGGTCGTTAGAAAAACGCATTCCGAGTTCAGTATTCAGCACGCTCTGAATGTTGGTAGCACCACGCAGGCGAATTTGTTCGTTAGAAATAGTACGGATTTGATACACCGAATTGCGTACCGACTGTGGGCCAAATTGCCCCGTCACCACTACAGCATCCAGTTGATTCGCAGAAGGAGTCAGCAAAATTTCTCCTAATGAAATGGAAGCACCTTCCACATTCACTTCTTTTTGAACCGTGGCAAAACCCACAAAGCGAATACTAATCGTATGTTTTCCTTGGGGTAGTGCAAGCTCAAATTGCCCTTTGGCATCCGTCACAATTCCCCAAGAAGAAGAAGGTATGACAACGGTAGCGCCAGCGATAGACCCAGAGGCATCTTTGACCGTACCAAACACTTTTACTTTGGGAGTTTGACAAAATGCTGACACCTTTACCCACCAAAAAAGCCCAACTAATAGGTATTTCATGGAGTTCATCATTTGAATGAAAGTAAAACGACAAAAAGAAGGATAGGCGCAAAACCAGCGGCAATGAGCCATTTCCCACGCCCACCGAGCCCATGTTTACCTTTTAGGATAAAAAGCCCCGTCAACGTTATCAAAATGAGCAAAATGGCAAAGACGTCAGAGGCCCATTTCCAACCGTGGAGGCTATTGCGGTGAATGGCGTTGACTTCATAAAAAAGCGGGCGCTTAGAAATGTGCTCGTACAGTCCTTTTCGAGTTGTGAAATTGAGGTGAAAAGAGGCGTCTTTGTAATAAATTTTGAGCTGGTCTTTGGTGGGAGAGTCCACGTATTTTTGGCGACCTTCTCCCACCATTTCAGCAAACTCAGCAATTTCTTTCTCGCCAATTTTGCCCATCTGGTAGTTGGGAGGAATGACCAACTCACGTTTTGTCAATATAAAATCAGGATTCCAATCATCGACGTGATTCAGCGCAATGCCTGACAAACAATAGACAATAATCAAAGCCGAAAAAAAATAACCTAAATCACGGTGTGTGGCGATGTTGAGCCTCCGAAGTGCCTTTTTTGACCAGTCCATCGTCGCTTAGCTTTTTTTGATTTTACCCACAAACTCGTTGGCGACTGCAATTACCCAATGCTGAATGTCAGGGTCGGGGAGGATGGCATCTGGCTTGTAAGAAACCTTTTTTTCACTGTTAGCCACTTTTTCGATGCCACCTCCGATGATTTTAAGCTGAAAGTCTTCGTCGTGTGCAACCAACACAGGAATGACGACGGCCTTCTCTTTTTTCTTTAAGACTTCATTTACTGCCTTGGTAGTTTCGGCAGGATTGTAGTGGGCAATGTGCCCGCACCAGCCGTGGCTGTGTTCGCTGATGCCAATTTCTTGTTTTACGTGCGTGGCAACTTGGTTAAACAACTCCGTCCATTCTTTGTCGTAGGTTTCGTCGCCGTAGCCAATCAACACAAGTCCTTCGTGGGGAGCGTCCTTTGAAAGCTCTTTTGCCCTGCGCAATACGTTTCTTTTTAATACGTCGGTAAAGTCTAAGTTAGGGGTAATGTGGATGGATGCTTTGGGAACGTAGCGCTCAATCTTCTCCAGTTTCAGGGCTTCCATGGAGGCTTTATCCTCTTTTTGTCCCATGATAGTCGGCAGGTCTTCAAAAGTATGCGGGCTCACAGTTAAGAAAATTGGAACCACGACCACGTCCGTAAAGCCTTCTTTATCAAACTCTTTGAGACGCGTCGCAATCGAAGGTTCTGTATATTCCATGAAGGCCGTTTTAATGCCTTTTACGTCTCCAGATGCCAATACAGAATCAGTTACATTTTTTTCTAAACGCACCAATTCATTGCGCCAAGTCTCCGAACGAGAGCCGTGATTGACCAACAATACCCCAATTTTTTTTTCAGAAGTAGTGGTTTCATTTGATTCTTTGTCGCCGCTGGTTGAACAGGCTTGAAGAAAGAGTACCAGTGCCGCAATGACACCAAATGTCCATGAAAGAGGAAATGATTTCATTTTATATTAATTTAAACTAATTATAAATAATGAAGCAAAAAAATTAATTCACATTCTTGGCAATTCGGTTTTTGCAAAGTTCCTCAGTACAATGGCCGTAAAGTACCAAGGAGTGAGAAGCAATGTCGGTAGAAAACCATTCACTGACGGTTTTTTCGATGGTATGAATCCGTGGGTCGCAAAACTCTTTGACAAAACCACAATCCAAACAAAGAATATGGTCGTGCTGGCCGCTACCGACGGTTCGTTCGTAGTGAGAGGCGGCTTGTCCGCCAAACTGATGTTTTTTAATAAGCCCAGCTTCTACAAATAATTCTAAGGTATTGTAAACCGTCGCCATACTCAGGTGAAAACCCTTTTGAATGAGGGTTTCCCGTAATTCACTGGCATCAAAGTGATGGTGATCGTTTTTTGCATAGATTTCCTCTAAAATGGTGTAACGCTCTTGGGTACGACGATACCCTTTTACTTCTAAAAATTGATTAAGACGGAGCGTAACTGCTTCAATGTGAGGATTCTTGTTCATCTTGTGCAAGGCTTGCTTTGAGCTTACTATGACAGTAATTTTATTTAGAATAATTCTAATTTTTTGCAAACATACATATTTGTTTAGAATAAATCCAAATTAAAATCGAAGAATTGATAACTGATTTTTGTCAGTATGTTTTAAAACTAACGAAGACCATCCAGAAAGGCTTGGTATTCGTCGGGCGTATCAAGGTCGATGCTGCCAGCTTCAAACTGGAGGATATGCGCTTCGTCGAGGTGGTTCATCAGTACAGGCTTGGCACCTTTGTCGCCTTTGAGATTTAAAAGTTCTTCAAAAAGTGTCCGATCAAATAAAGTAGGCACGCCTAGTTGCTCGCCATATTTACAAGCAATGAGCCGTGGTTTTTTGGTGTTATAAATTTCGACCATCCGTTCTAACAACGAAACCGAAAGGTAAGGCTGGTCGCAGACAAGAATGATGACGGCTTCAATTTCTTTGTAAGTCATATAGACGCCCGCAAGCCCCATTTTAACCGACGACGACATGCCTTCGTGCCACATCGGGTTGTCGATGACGGTGAGAGGTAAATCAACAATTTCGGGGGCAATTTGCGGTTTATTGGCACCAATGACCATCACCACGGGGTAGCAGTCGGTAGCGAGGGCGATTTCAGCGGTGCGATGGATTAGGCTCTTGCCCTCAATTTGGAGCAATTGTTTAGGAGAACCCATTCGTTTTGATTCTCCTGCGGCGAGGATAATAATACCTATTTTATTCAAGGGAAGTATAAGTTAGTTCAAAAGTTCGTTCCATTCGTAGCCTACTTCGGTCAGAAAAAGCCCGCAAGCAGGAGCCTGAGCGGCGGCGTTTTTACGGTTCTTGGAAATAATAATTTGCTCAAATTGTTCAATATTCATTCGGCCACGCCCTACTTCAAGGAGTGTTCCTACGATGGCCCGCACCATGCCACGTAAAAAGCGATTGGCTTTGATGTGAAAAGTGATGCCCAAGGCGGTTGGTTCCCAGTAGGCAAAAGCAATCTGGCAAATGAATGTCTTTACGTCGGTGTGAATTTTGCTAAAGCATTCAAAATCTTCGTATTGTAAAAGAAGCTTTGCCGCTTCGTTCATTTTTTGGACATCCAAAATGGGCCGATAAGTATGTGCCAAATCCACCAAAAATGGATTGCGCTGATACACGATTCGGTACTGATAACAACGGTGCGTCGCCGCAAACCTCGAATGAACTTCGTCTTTGACCAAGGTGAGGTTTTTAACCGCAATGGAGTTGGGCAAGATACTGTTGATGCCGTGGATAAGTCGGTCGGGGGCGGGGAGGGGCTCGGCCACGTCAAAGTGGGCAAATTGTTGTTCGGCATGAACGCCCGCATCGGTGCGGCTGCTACCTATAATTTCAAGTGGCTGCCGCAAAATAACCCCAAACGCCCGTTCGAGTTCTTCCTGAATGGTGGGAGCATTGGGTTGCTTTTGCCACCCGTGAAAGTCTGTCCCTCGGTAACTAAGTTCCAAAAAATAACGCATGGCGCAAAGATAAAGCGATTTCGGTTATAGAAAGGAGCTATTGTCAAAACGAATGTTTGTTTAAACTTTCGGAAAGTTGGCGTAACTTTGCAAACTTCACAATAAATGAAGCGTGATTAGTGTTTAATTTAATGAACCAAAAGAAGTTCAAATGAAGTATAGCTATTTCGTCGTCGCTGCGTTGATTCTTAGTATTACAGCCTGTACTACATCGAAACCTACTCCTCCACCGCCAACCCAGTCTGAGCCTACGATTCTGACCATTGGCGGGAAAAAAATCACAACCGATGAGTTTTTTCAGTCATTTACCAAAAACCAGTTTTCGGACGATACCACCAAGCCCACGGGCATTAGCGAATACCTACAACTTTACACAAACCTTAAATTAAAAGTATTGGGTGCTCAAAGCGCAGGGCTTGATACTGCGGCTAGCTTTCGCGAAGAAATGGCGTCTTATCGTCAGCAACTTGCGCAACCGTACTTGATGGATAAAGCGTTGGTGGATAATTTGGTGGCGGAGGCTTACGAACGTATGAAGCAAGAAGTTCGTATCGCGCACATTATGCTCCCTGTTTCACCTGATGCTTTACCTGCGGACACGCTGTCTGTGTTTCGTGCGATAAGTGAACTTCGTGGGCGCATCATTCAGAAAGAAATTGATTTTGAAAGTGCCGCCAAACAATATTCCAAAGATCCCATTTCAAGTCCAAAAGGGGGCGATTTAGAAAGTTATTTTCCCGTTTTTAAAACTATTTACCCTTTTGAAACAGCCGCTTTTACGCTTCCAGTTGGACAAGTGTCAAATCCTGTGCGTTCGCGGGCGGGTTATCACCTGATTAAAGTACTTGAACGCCGTCCTGCGCGTGGAAAAGTACAGGTGGCGCATATTTTGGTGAGCGTTAGTTCGAGCGCAACGGAAGCGGGAAAAGCCGCGGCAAAAGCCAAGGCAGAAAAAGCGGCGGCCTTGCTTCAACAAGAAGCGTGGGAAATTGTGTGTCGTGATTATTCTGATGATGCCACCACCAAAAACGAAGGAGGTGTTCTGCGCGAATTTGGGCCAAGTGAAATGGTGCCTGAGTTTGAGAATATGGCATTTTCTTTGAAAAACGTGGGTGATATTTCGGCGCCGTTTCAATCAAATTACGGTTGGCATATTGTCAAATTACTTTCCAAAAAGCCCATTGAATCATTTGCCGAGGCGGCTCCTCAGATTCGCCAAAAAGTAACTACCGATTCAAGAAGTGAAGTAATCCAACAAGCACTTATCAAAAAGTTAAGAGCTTCTTATAAAATAGTAGAAGCTGAACCAATTCGTGAAGCAGCCCTTGCCAAATTTGATTCTTCAATCTTAAACGGACAGTGGAAGTTTATCGAACCTCTCAGCGCAACGCTTGATAAAAAAGAGCTGTTTCGCATTGATAATGAGTCGTTTTTGGTAAATCAGTTTTTGGAATACGTACGCGATTTTCAGCGACCTGCTGCGCCAAACTCGTCGCCGTTGGTGGTTGGGCAACGTTATTATCGTACGTATTTGGAGAAAAGGCTGATTGAAGTCGAAGAGAAAAATTTGGACAAAAAATACCCTGAATTTAAAGCACTTGTAACGGAAATGAACGATGGTTTGTTGTTTTCTCAAACCATGGAAGCCAACGTTTGGCAGCCGTCATTGTCGGATACCCTCGGACAGCGGAAACTTTGGGAGCAAAACAAACAGAAATACCAGTATCCAGAGCGCGCACTAGCGACCATTTTGGTGTCGGATAGCGACTCGTTACTGAAACGTGCGCAAGAATCGCTCAAGTCTGCGCCTTATCAGCTTCGTCGCAAGGGTACAGACCTCATTTTTGATTCAAAATCGACGATATTGACCGAAAAACACCGCGAAGCGTTGGTGGATGTGGCAATGACATTGATGAACAACGAAAACTATGTGGTAGAGGTATCGTCGTTTGCAGGAGCAGAAGAAGCAGACTCGGTGTCGGCGGCTCGCCTGAAAAATGCCATCAAGGCTTTGTCAGGTGATGGTGTATCGTTGACGCGAATTATTGAAAAAGACAATGGTAAATACAAACCCGTAGCAACCGATACGCGCAACCGCCGAATTAGTTTCCAGTATTTTAGTAGCTCTAAAAAAGACCTCGAAAAAGCGCTGAATGCCCAGAAGACAGGAGTAATTAGCATCACAGATGGTGCTTTTGCGAAAGGAACAAATGCGTACTTAAATGCGGGCCGTTGGGAAGCTGGAATGCAACAAGTAAACGTAAATGGGAAAAAAGTCGTTATTAACATTGAAAAAATTGAACCCGCTCGTATCAAAACTTTTAATGAAGCGCGTGGAGCAGTGATAAATGATTTCCAAAAACAACTCGAAACGAATTGGCTTAATCAATTGCGTCAAAAATTTGGCGTACAAGTAAACGAAGAAGAATTGCGTAAACTGTCAAAATAAGCAGTCCATTTAGTATTATATGAAAAATACCCTCATTCAAAGACTCAGTAGCCTAACCCTTGTATTGGTGTTCGTTAGTTGCCTTTCAGGCTGGTCACAAGGGAAAAGTGTCAGTGTAAATAAAGTGATTGGAAAGGTAGATAACTACTATATCCTTCGCTCTGACCTTGAAAACCTTATTTTACAATACCAACAACAAAACCAACCTGCCCCCAACCAATGCCAAGCGTTGGAAAGTTTGATTATCCGTAAAATGCTCCTTGCCAAAGCTGAAATCGACTCGGTTGAGGTGGAGGATAAACAAATTGATAACCAAATTTCGGCGCGGATGGACTACATGGCCAAACGCTTTGGTTCAGAAAAGAACATTGTGGAAGCGTATGGGAAAAGCATTGAGACGCTAAAAGCAGAACTTCGTAGTGAAATCAAGGAAGAAATGCTTTCCGACAAAATGCAAAGCAAAATTACGGAGGCCATCAAAGTAACACCGAGCGAGGTTCGTAAGTTTTTTAATTCCATTCCAAAAGACAGTTTGCCGTTTATTCCTGCGGAGGTAGAAATTGGACAAATTGTGCGTTTTGCGAAAGTAACTAAAGCGCAGAAAGACGAACTTCGTAACAAGTTGTTGGATTTTAAGCAACGCGTTGAAAAAGGAGAAGATTTTTCTGGCTTGGCGTCGGCGTATTCAGAAGACATTGGTTCGGCACAACAAGGCGGAGATTTGGGATTTGCCAAGCGTGGAATGATGGTGCCAGAGTTTGAAGGTGCAGCGTTGAAGCTAAAGCCTAATGAAATTTCGGAACCGATTGAGTCAGAATTTGGCTTACACTTGATTCAGTTACTTGAAATTCGAGGGGCAGAATACCACGCGCGCCATATTTTGTTGCGTCCTGATTACAACCGCATGGATTTGAGTGATCCACAGCGTGTTTTGGATAGCCTAAACCGAGTGATTAAAACAGACACAACGGTTAAATTTGAAAGATTGGCCAAAGATTGGTCGGAAGATAAAAACACTGCCGACGCGGGAGGGCTCATCAAAGATGCACAATCGGGTGCGTCGCGCTTGCCATTGGATGCTTCGATGGATTATAACTTGTATATGATGTTAGATACCATGAAAGTTGGCACGATAAGTGCGCCATTGAACTACCGTACGGACGATGGTAAAACGGCCATGCGTATCGTCTATTATAAGAGTAAGTCAGAACCGCACACGGCGAGTTTGAAGTTAGACTTTGAAAAAATTAATAACATTGTTTTGGCAAACAAAAAAACAAAGGCTGTGGATGAGTGGTTTAAAAAAGCAGTAGCTGACGTATTTATCAAAGTTGAACCTGAGTACCAAGGATGTCGAATATTCGGCATTTCCCCCGATGACAATTGAAAAAATTAAATCCCCCATCTGTTAACTCATAAACCCTTTAGATGAAATGAAGTTTAGTTCTGACGTTGCAGCTGCCGAAGCTTTGAAAGAATCCTATGAAAAACTCCGCACCGAGATTGGAAAAGTGATTGTAGGTCAAGATGAAACCGTACGTTTACTTTTGACAGCCATTTTTTGTCAAGGACATTGTCTGCTTGTGGGGGTACCAGGGTTAGCAAAAACCCTGTTGATTCAGACAATTTCAAACGCACTTGATTTAAGTTTTAACCGTATTCAGTTTACGCCCGACTTGATGCCTTCGGATATTTTGGGGTCGGAAACTTTAGACAACGAGCGTAATTTTCGTTTTGTGCGCGGTCCAGTGTTTGCCAATATCATTTTGGCCGATGAGATTAACCGTACTCCGCCCAAAACGCAATCGGCGCTTTTGGAAGCAATGCAAGAATATGCCGTGACGGTGTCAGGTCAAAAGCACGCGTTGAGCCGTCCGTTCTTTGTGTTAGCTACGCAAAACCCCATCGAACAAGAAGGAACGTATCCACTTCCTGAAGCTCAATTGGACCGTTTTATGTTTATGGTCACCTTGGATTATCCTTCATTCCAAGAAGAATTAAACATCGTAAAAGCAACCACCGCCGACAGCAAACCAACGGTAAACAAAGTAATCTCAGGGGCTGAAATTGAGGCATTCCAACACTTAGTTCGACGCGTACCTGTGGCAGATAATGTGGTAGAATATGCCGTAAAATTGGTTCATAAAACCCGTCCCAACGGAGAGTTTGCAAGCGCAGATACCAAGAGCTATTTGGAATGGGGTGCGGGCCCGCGTGCGTCGCAAAACCTCATTTTGGCGGCCAAATGTAATGCCCTTATCAATGGCAAGTATTCACCTGACATTGAGGATGTGAAAGCAGTGGCGGCACCTATTTTGCGCCACCGTATCGTGCGTAATTTTAGGGCCGAAGCCGAAGGCATTTCATCTAATGAAATCATCAAACGATTGGTCTAAATTTTGTTAATAAATAGTCGTCATTTTGGCCGTCTATTCCCCATTTAGAGGAGAATAGACGGCTTTCTGTTTGTATGCCTTTCTGCCGTTTAGAAACTTATCGGGTAGGTTTATGACAAAAACTCAATTAATTAGTACGACAAATGATTTTCGTTCGTACCTTGCAACCCCAAAATCAACCTCCAATTAACCGTTATGCCTCCAAAAATTCGCAAAGAGGACGCGCTTTACTACCACTCGAAGGGCCGCCCTGGCAAAATTCAAGTTGTGCCAACCAAAGAGACCAACAACCAACTCGACTTGTCTTTGGCATATTCTCCTGGCGTTGCCGAACCCTGTATGGAGATTCACCGCAATGTCGAGGATGTCTATAAGTACACCGCCAAAGGTAACTTGGTAGCTGTTATTAGTAACGGAACCGCCGTGTTAGGCTTGGGTAATATTGGCCCAGAAGCTGGCAAACCCGTGATGGAAGGGAAGGGCCTTCTGTTTAAAATATATGCCGATATCGACGTGTTTGACATCGAACTTAACACCGAAAACGTGGACGAGTTTGTGCGGACTGTCAAAATTATGGAGCCAACCTTCGGGGGAGTAAACCTTGAAGACATTAAGGCACCAGAGTGTTTTGAGATTGAACGACGCCTCAAAGCCGAACTGAACATTCCTGTCATGCACGACGACCAGCACGGTACGGCCATCATTAGTGCGGCTGCTTTGCTGAATGGCCTTGAAATTGTGGGCAAAAAAGTCGAAGATATTCGCATCGTTGTTTCGGGGGCGGGCGCTTCTGCTAGTTCGTGTACCAAACTGTACATGGCATTGGGCATTCGCCGCGAGAATGTCGATATGTTTGATAGCAAAGGGCATATCAACACCGCCCGTACGGATCTTGATGATCTTAAAAAAGAATTTGCTTCAGAGCGCCGTTTTGCTTCCTTGGCAGAGGCAATGGTAGGAGCCGATTTGTTTTTAGGTTTGTCAAAAGCCAATGTTGTGTCGCAAGACATGGTACGCTCAATGGCCAAAGACCCCATGGTATTTGCGATGGCCAACCCTGATCCTGAAATTCCGTATCCCGACGCGGTAGAAGCCCGCGAGGACGTGATTATGGCTACAGGTCGTTCGGATTATCCCAACCAAGTGAATAACGTACTTGGATTTCCGTACATTTTCCGTGGAGCATTGGACGTGCGTGCCAGTGAAATTAATGAAGAAATGAAATTGGCAGCAGTGCGCGCATTGGCTGAATTGACCAAAAAGCCCGTACCAGATATTGTCAATTTAGCTTATAATACAACCAACTTGACATTTGGGCGGGAGTACATCATTCCCAAACCTGTTGACCCGCGCTTGCTTACCACCGTAGCACCTGCCGTTGCCAAAGCAGCGATGGACAGCGGGGTTGCCAAAAGCCCTATTGCCGATTGGGATGCGTACATTCAGCAGTTGGAAAAGCGCCTAGGCCAAGACAATCAGATTTCAAGAGTGATTATCAGCAAAGCCCGTAAAGCACCAAAACGCGTTGTGTTTGCGGACGCTGAAAATGTGCAAGTACTCAAAGCTGCCCAACAAGTACGCGACGAAGGAATTGCATTCCCTATATTGCTTGGGAAAGAGGAGCGTATTCGCGCTATCATTGAAGCGAATAAACTTGACATGGCCGATGTGCCTGTGATTGACCCATACAGCTCCGAACAAGCGGAAAACATTGATCGCTATGCTGAAGCGTATTTCAAAAAACGCCAACGCAAAGGGGTCAACCTCATTGAAGCGCGGAAAATGATGTACTATCGTAGTTCGTTTGGGGCAATGATGGTGGAAATGGGCGAAGCCGATGCCCTGATTTCTGGTTTGACTCGCAACTATCCTGACACGATTCGCCCTTCGCTCCAAATCATCGGAAAAGAACCTGGCGTGACAAAAGTGGCAGGGATGTACATCCTTCTGACGCGCCGTGGGCCGTTGTTCTTGGCTGATACGACAGTCAACTTTAATCCGACGGTAGATGAGGTAGTCGAAATTACGGAACTTACGGCACGGGCAGTAGAGCGTTTTAATATCAAACCACGCATTGCGTTGCTCACGTATTCTAACTTTGGAAGTGCCAAAGGAGAAGATGCTGAAAAAATGAGCGCAGCCGTGGCAAAACTCCACGCGAAGCATCCAGACATGATTGTGGACGGTGAAATGCAAGCGCACTTACCTTTTGATACGGAACTGTTGCGTACCAACCACCCTTTCTCAAAATTGGTGGACGACGGTGCAAATACCCTTATCTTCCCTAATCTTTCGGCGAGTAACATCGCTTATAACTTGTTGAAAGAAGTAGGAGAGTACGAAGCCATCGGGCCGTTGTTGTTGGGTATGGGCAAGCCAGTGTACGTGTTACAGTTGGGTAGTTCGGTACGTGAAATTGTCAACATGGTGGCCATCGCAGTAGTGGAGGCGCAGATGAAGCAATAAGTTTGTAGGTTTCCTGTGTGAGGTTTCGGGTTTCCTGTTTGGAGTTAAAGTGGCGGCGGTTACTAATAACCGCCGCCAAGGTTTCTCAAAACCTTTTCCTGATTTTTATCATAGTTTGAATACGCAGCGATAGCTAGATTTGGCTTCAACCCAAATGAAATAGTATGGCTGCACTACATGATTTTATTGATACCGACAAAACTTACCAATTGGTCGTTGAAAGGTTCGGTGATTCTTCACTGCAAGACAAAGAGCAGAAAGCAGGAAGCAAAGTAATCGACATGAACCCTGAGCTTATTGAGCTCATTTTAGATTTATACAATAACGAAGAAGACTTCCCTTTTGAAAAAATGCAGAAGTTCTCGATTGGAGAAATTCTTGCCTATTTACAAGCTACTCACCGTTATTATCTTACCAAAAAACTTCCCGAAATTGAGCAGTCGTTAGTCCATATTTTTAGCAAATATGGACAAAGCCATCAGCTATTGGCGAGTTTGGCGTATTTCTTCAATGACTACAAGACCCATTTGATTGAGCATATTCGGATGGAGGAGAAAGAGCTGTTTCCTTATATTCAAAAACTCATTGAGGTTTCAAAACAGCCCGTCGAACTTCGGACTTCAGCCGAAAAAACGAACTTTAGTATCCAACAATTTATTGATTCCCACTCGCCTATCGAAGATGAGTTGCAAGAAGTAAGTCAGTTGATTCGGCGTTATTCGGGCGAAGAATCCGTGCCTTTGCCGTATAAAATTTTCTTGAACCAAGTGGAGCTGTTTGAATTGGAATTACGTAAACACGCCATCATCGAAGACCACGTTTTGGTGCCAATGGCGCTGGAACTGGAGCAGCAATTGAATTGAGCCAACTTTTCGGAATACTTCCTCTTCCTTTTTTTAGTTTTATCTAAATGCAAACGCCAATGGTGTATCATACACTCATTGGCGTTTGACTATGTGGTGGCTCCCTTGACTACTGCTATTGCAAAACACGGGGCGGTATTGGTTCGTAAAGCCTTTGAGGATAAACTCAAAGTACCTAAGCCCGTTTGCGATGTTATTTTTACGGGTAACCTATGTTTTGTAGCAGTCACGCCTATTCGTATGGCCGACGGTAGCTATCGGCCTATTGAGTCAATAAAAGCAGGCGACCTCGTATGGAGTCGTGATGAATTTACGAAGCAGGAAACGGCTCAACATGTTCAGAAGCCTTTTAGCAATACGGCTCATCGTTTGGTGAAAGTAATCGCAGGAATAGATACCATTTTGACGACCCCTGAGCACCCGTTTTATGTGGAGAACAAGGGAATGACTCAAGCGCAATTTCTCCACAAAGGCGATTTGTTTAGTACCGCGTCTCCTACTGAAGCTTCCTTGGCATTATTGCCGCACTTAGCCCGTAGCGGTATAGCGGTAGATAGTATCCATTTGCTCGACAGTACCGTTGCGGTTTATAATTTTGAAGTTTCAAATTTCCATACCTATTTTGTAGGGAGTCAGAGTATTTGGGTTCATAATGCCAATTGTGGGCCGAAGCCGAAACTGCTCCATGAATTTGAAGTGGACTCTTTTACTGATTTACAATTTAATTTAGGGTCGAAATTTGACAATCTAACTCCACATCACATTCCATCAGACAAATTTATGACTATTTTAAAGGGGAAATTTCCGACAGATTTAGCACATTACAGTCATGGCAATGGACTTTGCATTTTTCTTGAAGAAACTCTAAAAACATCAGGAACACGCCATGGTAGAACATACACAAAAGGTCATACAGTGGCTAACGACCCAAAAGGATATTACAAAATGACACCGCTGCAAGCATTAGAATTTGATTTAGAAGATGTAAGACAAATTTTGAAAGATGATAAACTTTATGATGCCTCCGTAGAAGCTCAACTTCAAAAAATCAAATCAATGAATTTAAAATTATATCCCAATATATTCAAATAAACCATTTAACTACAATCTCATGAAAAATTTAGAACAACTTCAAAAACGGCTCTTACAAATTAGATATGTCCGAGATGAAGAACGAGAAGAATACAGATCACTAATGGAAGAAATTTACAATTTAGGAAAAACAGAGGACGTGTTTCGAGTTCTTTGTTCTGGAGTTGTTGATGAAAGTGTAGATGCAAACAATGATGTTATATATGATGCCTGGAGAGAATATATTGAACATTTTTATCCATTATATGAAGAAGAAAAATACATCAATCAATTACTTAATAATGCTAATATTTTTATACCCCACGCAACCATGATTTTTTCTTATTTAATTTTTCGTTTACTAAATGATGAAAATATTCAAAAAAAAATAATGAATGCGCTAGCAAATATTTCATCGGCTAACAATCCTAATTATTTTATCATAAAAGACATTTTTTTAAATAATTTAAAAAGAGACAAGCCGCATCCATTATCTAAAAATATTTTAGATTCTTTTAAAGAAGAGTAACATAACGTTATTATCATGTAGATAGTATCCATTTGCTCGACAGTACCGTTGCAGTTTATAATTTTGAAGTTTCAAATTTCCATACCTATTTTGTAGGGAGTCAGAGTATTTGGGTTTATAATGCCAATTGTGGGGCAACACTCATTAAAAAAACAACAAATGGTGGTTTATTTGATGAACTTGAAATAACTATTTTCAAAACTGCAAGACTTGTAAGTAAAGATTTTATGACAGGGCATCATATACCATCACAAAAGTTCATGACAAGCCTGAAAAATAAGCCAGAATATATGATAGACCCCAATTTTAAAAAAATGGTAGATGATTATGATCCAGATCAGGCATTTGTAATCATGATGGAAGAAACTGTACAAGGACAAAATAAATCTCGGCATGGGAAAACACTTACTTATGGAGGAAATAGTAGAAACCCAGGTTATTTATCCATGTCACCTAAACAAGCCCTAAATTTAGACATTGATAATCTTCGTGATATCTATAGACAGGAAGGTTTATATACAGAAGAAGTAGCGAAGAAAATAGACTTGTTTAAAAGTAAAGTCTTACAACAGTACCCTCATATTTTCAGGTATTAATCAATTTTTTTAAATAATTCCCCAATGAAACTAACTAATTTTACTTCTCTAAAAGAGCAGCTAATAAATTCGAGAAAACTATCAAAAGATAGTGATTTTGAAATTTATGAGGAGATATTCAATTTTGAACTAGACTATAAAACAATAGACCTTGTTGAAGTACTATTTTATGGATTTGATGACCAGAGTGAAGATATTGAAATGCAAAACTCTTTACTTAATTATATAATGAAAATATTCAATAACTATCCAATTGAGGAGCAACTCGAAGTGCTTATAGTAAATAAGAACTCTTTCCTCCCCCATGCTGAAAATTGGTTTTTGTCATTTCTTTGTAGATATATGATAGAAAAAAGTAATTCGCAAAAAATATTAAAAATATTTAAAAAATATTCAGTAACTAATGATACTATATATTTATTGAATAAATTAATAATTTTCACCAACGATTTACCATTTGAGGAAATAAAAAACAATATTAAATTTTTATTAAAAGAAATAAGTTAGGTTAAATATCATATATAATTGTTTTCAAAAAGAAAAATAACTGTATTATGATATTTAAAACAGTTATTATAAAAACCTCCCCCGTTGTGGAAAGAGTTCTTTGGACACTGCGTACTAAAAATAGGTGGCCCGCGGCGGCGTACCGTGTTTGCAACTACCTCGACCAAAGTAAAAGAAGCTATAAAGTAACCGTAATAAAACCCTCGCTCATTGACATTTTGAGAAACACGAAAGTGTGAATCGGTTTAGTGGCTTTGCTTATGTGAGAGGCTACTTCTGTAAAATAGTAGCCTCTCAACAGGCAAAGGCTACGTAAAAGTACTGCTCTTAATCCTTCGCCCAAGTGCATCGAAATCATGACCAAAACCTTTGAAACTTTTGACATGATTCGAGAATTGGTCAACAACAAAACCGTTAGAGACCAAGCATGGGTTCAAATCAAAAAACAGGCAGGAGAATACATTGATGAAACCGTCTGTTTACAGAACTCCTGCCGCTACGAACAGGGCAAAATAGCCTTTGAAGTAGCCAGTATGTTTGTTGGTATTGGGGAGTTGAAGGCAGGACTACAAGCGGCCAAATTCACCAAACTATTAAAGGCCGTTGACAATATCAGTGACCAAATCAAGGTCATTCACCGTGCCATTCACGGCCTTGGAGGCAAGTTTGTAAAAACTACGACAAAAGGAGTAGTGGATGTGGTGATGAAATCGGGGCAAAAAGTTTTCAAGTGTACCAATGGAGTATTAAGTGAAATACGTTGGAAAACAGGCGGTGGCTGGATAGAATCCAAAGTACTCTATGGCGTTGATTATATTAACTCAACTGGCGATAAGGTAAAAAATGGTGTCCTAAAACTTTACAAACGTACCAACTGCCGCCTCTCTGCTGATGCCGCCGATGATGCCTGTGATTGGGCCGTGGAAGGGATAAATGGCAAAGCACGCCTTCTAACCAAATTAGCTAATTTCCCTAACTTGAAAGTTTGGGTCAACTCGTTGGATGAAGCCTTAGATGCCAAATTGTTGGCTAAAATAGAAGATTTAGATAATGACTACTTAGTCAAATTAGAAAGTGATATTGTAAATCCACGATATGGCTCTACTATCAAAGAGTTGGTAGAAGAAAATGCCGATGATTTGACAGAAATCTGGAAACGTCTTAAAGACGATGTTGGCTATTGCTGGGAGATGCGAAATGAAGGCGGTAGCCGCTGGCAAAAATGGGCACAAAGAGCTGCCTTCAAAGATGCAACTCAAAAAGGTAAAGCTTTTGAAAACCTTGTTCTAAATTCTATCAAGGCTCGAAGCGGTGCATGGTACAATAAACTCAAACAAGAAGTGGCTACCTTTGGTGTCAATAATCTGGACGAATACGAATTTTTTGACCAGGTACAGTTTGGATTCCCCCAGCGCAAATTACCCGATGGATCTTTGGTTGATTATTTTATCGCTGACCAAGTTTTTGTTAAATTCAAAACAGTCAATAATGTAAAAACTATTGATGATATGGTAATTCTTGAAACCAAATTATCTAAGTCAACGAGCCTTACACCCAATCAAAGCGTTGCTAAGGGGTTGAATAAATATTCGATACGAGGGTCAAAATTAGGCGTTTCAGGGACGGCAGCTTTTAAAGACGGCACAATCAAATGGATAAAAGCATATGATGCAGGCGTAGGAAACGTAATTACAGACATAACCAAATTTTAGGCATGGAACTTTTAAAAAAGAAATTAGAAGAACAATTTGGACAACAATTTATTGTTGATTTCTCAAAAAAAGGAGTAACACTCATAGCCAAAGATAAAAGCCACGCTTTTTGTATGGGCTTTACTTATTATCTGACTGATTTTAGATTTCGAGAAAAACTCATTGTTCTCAAACGGTTTGAAGAAGTAGAGAAATTATTACAACCTATTCTGAAAAAATATAAGATAGGACAAGGTGATTTTGTATTGGCAGTTTATGACTGTGGTTTTTTTTCAACTATCAAAGAATTAATACCATTCAAAAATATTCCTACTATCAATCACCCCCTTATCAGCGATAGCCAAGACATTAGCTTAGAAGACGAAGTACAAATAGAAAATGCGTTGTTCGAAATCAAAAAAGCCATTGAATATGCTAAGGTACATTTTGTGGATAAATACCAGACAATCAATGATGTCTTTGAAGCTACAAAAAAAATGAATGAGGATCAAATAGCTGATTTTTTCCCTCCACCTGGGTCGCTTAGAAAAATAATGGTTAGCTATTACAGTAATCAAAATTTCCAATTAGATACTGAGATGATGTGCCAAATTCAGATTGATAAGAGCGTTGAAATTGAGTATCCTGATATTTTTAAGAATTATGCAGAAGCAACAGAGGCATTATACGAAAAGTTAAAATCTTTGGGTAAAAGCTAAAATCAGCCCCCGTTGTGCATAGTATTCTCTGAACACTGCGCACTAAAAATAGGTGGCCCGCGGCGGCGTACCGTGTTTGCAACTACCTTGACCAAAGTAAAAGAAGCTATAAAGTAACCGTAATAAAACCCTCGTTCATTGACATTTTGAGAAACACGAAAGTGTGAATCGGTTTAGGGGCTTTGCTTGAGTGAGAGGCTACTCCAGTAAAATAGTAGCCTCTCAACAGGCAAAAGCTACGTAAAAGTACTGCTCCCCGATGTTTCGGCTTATAACCGTGGTGTACTTGCTGCCTTTATTGCTACCATTGTTATTCCATCAAAATGGGTGAAATTATCTACCTTAAAAGGCCAGCAAAAGGTATTTGGCGCCCTAAAGCTTACCATCAAAAACCCAGAGGAAGCCATTGCTCTATTTAAACAAAGCAAATGGAAAGATGGATTAAAAACCCTCTTTGGAAAAGCAGGTTATGTAGCTTCTAAATTTCCAAAAGTAAGTGCTTGGCTGGAAGGTGTAACTAATGCTTCTAAAAAAGCTGAACTACAAAACATTATCCAAACTTGGGACGATGAACTGCTGGGACGTTTGGATAATGATTTAGGTAATGTAAAATACGCTACTTCAATTAAGGATTTGGCTTTTGAAAACCCAAGTGATTTAAAAAATGTTTGGCAAAAACTCAAAGAAGATCCGTATCATTATCGCCAATTATTGGAAGAAGGTTCTCTTACAGACTCACGTTGGCTACGCTGGTCTCAGCGAGAGTTTTTTAAAGAAGTAACTCGGGCAGGCAAAACTTTTGAAGCTCAGGTTTCTGGGATGTTAGCAAATATAGAGCCTCCATTTGGCTCCCTGATAACCAATGGTTTTAGACATTTGAAGCAAATTTACCTCAAATCTGCCAACGGTAAATTTGTCATTGCTGATGATTTATTGGTAAAAAAATTCACAGATGAGTTTGGGGAAGATTATTATCGTGCAGTAATCAATGATTCAAAACTTACTTCTAAATCTCCATGGACAGATAACCAAGCTACTGAATTGATTGATATATTTAAGCGAAAAACACCAACCCCTCCCACTTATATTGAGTTTGAAGTAAGAACAAGTGCCCCCGAGCTCCTAAAACAGGGAGTTCCGCTAGGACTAACAACCGGAACAACAGTACGCATCTACAGATCGGATGTTTATAAAACTATTAGTAATGGTGGCGGCGGATTTGGTCAAACAATAAAAATGTTTTAAAAATGGTAAAAATTGATGAACTAAGGGAATATCTGCTGGAAGACGTAAGGGCAGATGCCGTATCAATTGGATACAAGGTAGAGAATTTTCGACGAGGCTCTCAATTAATTAATCGAAGCTCCAATTTTTGGAGTAGTACCGGGTGGGCCATTCTTGACTATGGGGAAACAAAGATATTTCTTGGTTTTTCTGCTTTGATAGCTTATCCAGAAGTAGAACAAATCGTACACCCTATTTTGAAACGTAATGGTTTAATGGGGGGAGTATTAAAAGAAATGACAAGCACATTTAATCCTGAAAATGCTCCAGAAATTTCGTATAATCTTGAATTTGAACATTTGAACCAGTTACCCAATTTGAACAAGGTCTATAAAGAATTTTTCCTTAATGAATGCTTACCATTCTTTGAGAAGTGGAAGAATTTAAACACACTCAATGAGTTTGTGAATGACATTCCTCAAATGGAAATTTCTGATTACATCCCAAAAGGTATATACAAAAAAGCAGTTATTTGGAAACTTTGTAATAATCCTAGATACGATGAATATATCAGCTGGCTTTATAATGGTTTTGAGAATAGACTTAAAAAAACACCCAATGATGTTGATTATCAAAGATCATTTAATGCCATTAAAGAATTAAAAGAGCTTTTGGATAGAACTCCTACAAAGTATAATTTGTAACCTGTTCCTGTTATATGGAGTGCAATCTCAATACTAAATTGAAAGAAAAGGTTTCTTTTTACCGATGGGCAAGAGTCCACTATCACAACTATGCAAGATGTTAATGCAGCAGGCACTAAAGCACAGTTTAAGTTAGCAGAAAGATTTGATTTTGAAGGGCAACCATATACTAAAGGAGCACCTATTACGCTCAAAGAAATGAGCAGTGTTCATACTAAACTCGAAAACAACTCAATAAAACTTTCAAGAGCCCTTGAAGCAGAAAATTAACAAATCATTCAATGAAAACACTCAAACAAATAGAGTTCGAAGTTGATAAACTTGTGCATAGTTACTTATCGAAACAAGGTTTTATTTTACAAAAACCTTGTATTTATATAAGAACTCAATCATTTGGTTTTGACGAATTAGATTTTTCTTCTTTAATCCAAAATGGGGTAAATACAGTCGGGATTACCTATTTCTGCCTGAGAAGATATGATTTAATTGAACAGATTTTGGATAATACTCAATCTTATATTAAAAGGAGAAATAATCCAACTTTTGCCACACATGGAATGTGTTTTGACAAAAAATATGACAAATACCCTAACGATGCGATTATGCAAGGCGGGTTTGAATTGATACGAGAAGGGTATGAAACAAATGACATTCATACTTTTTTTGAAGATTTCAAATGGCAATATGAAAATTTGTTAGAACCTGTTTTAGAAAAATCAAGAGATGTAAGATGGTTAGACCAAAAAATTAATTTAGAACCATTAAAATTTAAAGATTTTGGAGAGATTATGCTCATTGGAAATAGCATAGAATTTCATAAACTCATCATTGCAAAGTTGGCAGGTAATCCCAATTATGAGCAAATCTATCAACTCATACGCGGCACACTGGTGGAGTGGGCAAACGAAGAAGAAGAAGGAAAACGTATGCTGCACGTTTTTGATAAAGTCTATGAGGATTTAAAAGAGGTCAAGCCTTTGGAGAATCCTATTTTATCGTAAAAAATAAAAAAATAGTTTAATAAAACACACTCAATAATTCTTTTCATTTAACCATCCATTTATGTTCAAAAGTCTTGCTCCCTTTTTTGTTATTGTTGTTTTATTGGTCGGTTGTAAGTCCAAAACCGAGCCGATGGCACCATCAGCGACCCAGGAAATCTATTTTTGGGCAGTCCCGTTTCCAAGTCCACTTGGAAGGTAGTAGGTGGGGATGTTGACGATTCAATGCACTATTTTAATGCGTAAAAACTAACAAAATATCTTATTACTCAACTTCTTTCTCAATCGCCATAAAATGCGTCAAAAGACCGTCAGTGTTATGGATTGGACGAATGGTTACTTGGCACCAATAGGCTTCCCCATTTTTACGGTAGTTGAGAAGTTTGGTCGCTACTTGCTCGACATTTGATAGCTTTTCTCGTATCAAGTTCAGTGATTTTGTACTTGTTTTTTCTCCCTGTAAAAAAGTAGGCCTCAGTCCGATGACCTCGTTTTTGGGGTAATGGGTCATTGTTTCAAATTGCTTACTTACCCATACTATTTCTTGAGATAAATTGGTGATTACTAGGATATAATTATTTCGTAAGAGTTGTTTTGTTTCTAATTCTAAATCCCATTGAAATCTTTCAGAAAGGGTCGAGATGGATTTATAATCTTCACCTACTTCGATTTGCTTTTGTAACAACGGATGGGCAAAATCCCAGCTTAATAGTGGGACAAGTGAGGAAAGTTTGTGAATTGATTTTGAAGGTGGAAAATGAAACATAATTTTTATCTTTTGTTGTACTACCCTACGTTTAGGTAAAATGTTTAAACCTAAACGTAGGTATTTTTGTTTCACACCTCTTCAACAATGGCTTTTCTAACTTGGCCAGCCGCTTGTACCATATTTTTGAGCGCCTTCTCAGTCTCTGGCCAACGGCGCGTTTTTAAACCACAGTCTGGATTGACCCAAAGGTGCTCAGCGGGGAGTACGGCCAATGCTTTTTCTAACAACTGCACCATTTCATCGACGCTGGGCACGCGAGGACTGTGAATGTCATACACGCCTGGGCCAATTTCGTTGGGATAGTTGAAGGTATGAAATGCGTCCAACAACTCCATTTGTGAACGGGAGGTTTCAATTGTAATGACGTCTGCATCCATCTCCGCAATGGATTCTATGATGTCATTAAACTCCGAATAACACATGTGGGTATGGATTTGGGTCTGGTCTGCCACTGCAGAGGACGCCACCCGAAAGGCTTTGACAGAATTGTCAAGATAGGCTTGTCGGTCGCTTTTGCGTAACGGAAGTCCTTCACGCAGCGCTGCTTCGTCGATTTGGATGATTCGGATACCTGCTTTTTCCAAATCCAACACTTCATCACGAATGGCCAAAGCGAGCTGAAACATTGTTTCACTTCGGGCTTGGTCGTCCCGTACAAACGACCATTGCAAAATCGTAATCGGCCCCGTCAACATACCTTTCACTGGTTTTGAGGTTAGCGATTGGGCGTAGGTAGCCCATTGTACGGTCATGGGGTGTGGGCGTTCAATGTCGCCATAGATAATTGGTGGTTTCACACAACGCGAACCGTAGCTTTGCACCCAACCATTCTGCGTAAAAGCATATCCTTTCAGCAGTTCGCCGAAATATTCCACCATGTCGTTACGCTCAAATTCGCCGTGAACCAACACATCCAAACCAATTTCTTCCTGCCATTTTATGGCCTCCTCGGTGTTTTTTTCGATGATTTCCTCGTAGTGTTGGGGGGAAATCTCGCCGCTTTTGTAGCGAGCGCGAAGCTGGCGAATGGCGTCTGTTTGGGGGAATGAACCGATGGTCGTTGTGGGGAAGATGGGCAACTGCAACAACGCTTTTTGAAGATGTTGACGGGTTGAGAACGGACTTTTACGCTGGGTATCGGCCTCGCTGAGCGCATCAACGCGTTGTTTTACGTGCGGTTTGTGAATCAATGACGACGTACGCCGACTTTCGATGTCTGCTTTATTTTGCGCCCATTTTTCATTGTTTCCTTGGGTGGCGATGAGATGTAAGTCGTTGATTTCTTGGAGCTTTTGTTTGGCAAAAGCCATCCATTGCTTTATCTCAGAAGGAAGTCTGGTTTCGTCTTTTTCCAACTCCAAATCGCAGGGCGTATGCAACAAAGAGCAAGAGGGCGCAATCATTACCCTTGCCTCTCCTAACTTATCAATGGCTTTTTGGATGAAAGTGAGAGAACGGGTATAGTCGTTTTTCCAAACGTTACGTCCGTCAACTATACCAAGTGACAACGACATAGGTTCGTGGATGGCTGTTAATAGGTTGTCAAATTGGCTCGGAAAACGTACCAAATCGACGTGTAAAGTACAGACTGGCAGGAGAGAGGCGACCAGTAGGTTATCACGTAAGCCATCAAAGTAAGTAGCCAGCATGATTTTCAGTTGGGGGAAACGGGTACGAATCGTGCCGTAGGCTGTTCGGAGGGCGTCTTTTTCTTTGTAAGTTAAATCAAGTGCAAGGCAGGGTTCATCGAATTGAATCCACACGGCGCCTTGTTGGGTCAGTCGCTCAATGATGTCGTAATAGACTGAAAGTAAGCGAGGTAATAACTCTAATCGGTGAAAATCGGCTTCTTTTTCTTTGCCCAAAAGCAAGTAAGAAACTGGGCCTAAAAGCACGGGTTTCGTCAAAATCCCTGCCGACTTGGCTTCGTCAAACTCATTGAAAACTTTGTCCGAAGAAAGGCTAAACGTCTGATTTTTGGTGAACTCAGGTACTAAGTAATGGTAGTTGGTATCGTACCATTTGGTCATTTCTAGGGCTTTAATGTCAAGTCCATCTTTTTGGTAGCCCCGAGCCATGGCAAAATAGACATCGAGGGAATTGTTTTGAGGATTGGCATTTAAGATTTCTTGGAAGCGAGCAGGAATCGCACCCACGGTTAGGCTGAGGTCGAGCACGTGGTCGTACAAAGAAAAATCGTTGGACGGAATGAGGTCAATGCCTGCTTGTTGTTGCAGCTGCCAGTTGTGAAGGCGGATTTGGCGGCCTGTTTCTAGCAGTTCGGTTTGTGAGATTTTGCCCGCCCAGTAGGCTTCACAGGCTTTTTTTAGCTCGCGGCGACTGCCAATGCGAGGATACCCAAGGTTGTTTTTGAGCATAAGAGTAAAAGGAGTTGAATGAAACAAAAAAGTTGAAAAACTTATTTGCTCTTTCCTTACCCACTGCCTGACGTCGGCTTCGACTCGTGAAAGCCTCCGTCAATTCGTTTTTGGCAAGTGTCTCGACTTATCGTTTTGGGCGATTTACGGTTGCACGTCAGTTCGTGAATTTCACACGATTCCTTTTTAATTCAGCAAAAACAAACTCCGCTGAAACCAAAAACGGCAATTGATTGAAAGAACTTCTGCAAAGGTAAATGGTGGAAAAGTTTATAACACAAAATGTTTGTTTTCGTTTGTAATTTAAGAAATAATTTTACTTTTTAAGGTATTTTAATAGATGTTTTGTTTAATATTATAAGTTTTGATAGATAAAATGTTTTATCATTCTAAGTCTCTGAATTTTCACAAAACAGACATATATGCACAGCCCATTTGGTGCAAATGTTAGTATGTAAGAATGAATAGTGTACTTTTACAGTCAAAACCATTTCCTACAATTATTACCTATGTCAACATCCCCCAAACCAGTGCGCGTCCTTGTCGTTGGATGCGGAAACATGGGCGCTTCTCACGCCACAGCCTATCATAATTTTGAAGGTTTCGAAATTTGTGGTATTGTCTCAACGGGAAAAAGTAAAGAAGTTCTAAACGAAAAATTAGGGGGCGGATATGCTTTGTATTCCGATTATGCCGAAGCCCTCCAAGCAACGCAACCTGATGCCGTTTGTATCTCCACCTACCCCGACACGCACGAAGCGTTTGCGGTTATGGCCTTTGAGCACGGCTGTCACGTATTTATTGAAAAACCAGTGGCTGATACTGTCGAAGGCGCAAAGCGCGTGGTAGAAGCGGCCGTCAAAGCCAATAAAAAATTGGTGGTTGGGTATATTTTGCGCCATCATCCGTCGTGGGAAAAGTTTGTGGAATTGGCGCAAACGCTTGGTAAGCCATTGGTAATGAGGATGAACCTCAACCAGCAAAGCCACGGCTATATGTGGGACGTACACCGCAATTTGATGAAAAGCCTTAGCCCGATTGTGGACTGTGGCGTGCATTACATCGACGTAATGTGTCAAATGACCCGTTCAAAACCAGTGTGGGTGTCGGCCATTGGCGCTCGCTTGACCGAAGATATTCCTGCGGGAAATTACAATTACGGACAACTCCAAATTCGTTTTGAGGATGGCTCAGTGGGTTGGTACGAAGCAGGCTGGGGCCCAATGATGAGCGAAACGGCATTTTTTGTAAAAGACGTAGTAGGCCCTAAAGGCTGCGTGTCGATTGTGGCAAAAGATGCAGGAGGTGCGGGTAAATCGGACAACGTAGATGCCCATACCAAAACTGAATCGTTGCGTTATCACCATGCCGATATTGACGAAAACAACGCATTTACAAAACCTGATGAGTGGATTAACTTGACCGACGAGCCAGACCACCAAGAGCTTTGCAACCGTGAACAAGCCTATTTCTTAAAAGCAATCGTAGAAGACGTTGACTTAACCGACCACATGGCGGACGCCGTAAACAGCCTTCAAATCGCGTTTGCGTGCGACGAATCAGTGCGTACGGGCGAAGTCGTTCGTTTATAATATTATTGCCTACAGTAAAGGGCAGAAGGAACTCATTCGCCCTTTACTGTAGTTTTTATTGCCCCCTTGCCCCTTGCCCCTTGCCCCTTGCCCCTTGCCCCTTGCCCCTTGCCCCTTGCCCCTTGCCCCTTGCCCCTTGCCCCTTGCCCCTTGCCCATTGCCGTGCGACGGTCCGACCCTTGCCCCTTATTTAGGCAACCCCAGCAGATACCCTGCCAAATCCGACAAATCTTTTTCTTTTAGCCCCAATGACGATGGTTCAGGCATCAAACTATTTTTAAGTTGTTGGCGCGAAGCAATTTGTGACGCTTTGATGGCCGAGGTTTTTCCCGCAACATCTCTAAGGAGCACATTAGCTCCGTCGCCTACTACAAAGCCGTAGTAGGTATTTTTGTCTTTGGTTTGAATAATCCACGGTTCGTAGCCAAAGGCCAAACTAGCGCTTGGATTGATGATGGCGTCTAGCAACCCTTCTTTGTCAAATTTTTTCCCAATCAAGGTTAAATCAGGGCCAATCTCTTTCCCATCTTGCTGAAAGCGGTGACACGAGGTGCAGTGCGTTTGAAAAATCTGTTTGCCTTTACCAAGGTCGGCGGGAAAGCTTGCGGCTAAGCTTACCGACAGTCCTTTTCCGCTTGGACGTGGAAAATAATCGCCCGCCATCATCCGAATACTGCGGTCGGGGTTGTTGAAAATGGTTTGAGCAATGAGCGGCCGTAACTCTTTCGGAATTTTGTTTTCACTGGCGGCGGCGAGCAACAATTGTCCCCCAAATACATCCCCCGCAAGCGTTTTGGCCGCTTCTTCGCGTTTGGCGATGGGCGCGTTGGTATCGGTCATGACGTCTTTCCAAGCCAACATCTGTTTTTGAGCGGGACTGAGTTGCGTAGCGGCCGCTTCCTTCCAATCAAGCAACGACTGCCAATCGTTGGTTTTGCGGAAATTGACCCAATAAAACGCCTGTTCAGCCACGTCTTTCAAGGTACTTTTTGTCAAATCAAGCATGGCAATTGCCGCCGATTTGTCTTTGATAAAAGCAATAGCGGTGATGGCTCGTTTGCGCTCTTCGGCAGAGAGATTGGGAGCGGATGCTCGTGTTTTTAAATCAGCCAATGCGGTTTTTGGATGAAGCCGCCAAGCCATCCAGGCCTGTTGGTGCGTCCATTTGGCGGCATTTTGAGGCCATTGAGGGCGGGATTTTTGGAAATAACTCTCTTCTTTTCCGTCCAAAGCAGTTCCTAAGGCTTCTAAATAATAACGGTCTTTTCCATCAAAAGCAGCTTCGAGCGGCGAAATCAGATTTGCCATAGCAGTATAAGGAACATCTCGCAACGAAATGGCAATTTCGCGGTATAGTGGGAGGGAAGCCACTTTGAGCGCCTTTTGGCATAAAGCCACTTGTTGGGCTATTTCTTGGGGCGAACTTGAAGGCGTAATGTCGTGCTTCAACGCCCGAAAAGCGGCAGTTTGCAGCCGAGTGTCAGTACTTTGAAGCAGAAGTTGTTCCACTTCGGTTTTTCCAGCTGCCCCCAATTGGGCCAACAACCACACAGCGCGCGCTTGGACAAATGGATTAGCGTCGGCCAGTAAGGCTTTGACGGCGGGAATTACTGTTTCGCCTTGGGCTTGTAACGCCACAAAACCTAAGTTGCGAACATTAATGGCGGGGTTTTTAAGAGCTTCGATTTGTCCCTTGACCGAGCTGAGGTCGAAGGTAGGCGTACTTAGTTTTTTGCCTTTAGGCGTGATTCGGTAAATCCGTCCGTAGCCTTTTTTATCGTGCATTTGGTGGCCACCTACCACAGGGTCGTACCAATCGGCGACGTAAATAGCGCCGTCTGGGCCCGTGGCGGCATCGCTCGGGCGGAACCATTTCCGTTTGTCTTTGCCTGTTTCGTGCCAAATGTAGTGTTCTTCAACTTTGGAAAAGCTACTGATAAAATCGACCCGTTGAGAAAAGTCAAAACCAGCCCCTTTGGCTTTAGGCCAATACGCCCACACCACATTTCGCCCTGCTTCGCAACTGAGAACAGTGCCACGGTATTTTTCTCCCAGTGCGTCACCTTCGTACACGAGCATACCCGTGGGAGAGCCTGCGCCCGTGTTGTCACCTGCGAGCAAAACGCCTGGGTCTTCTTGGTGCCAGTGGGTAGTAAACATGTCTTGGTTGGGGCGGCGGTCGGCTTGCCAAGTACGCGTTCCGTCGGCACTAAAATAGCCCGCGTTAGAGCCTTCCATCACCCAACTCGTGCGGCAGGTAACCACTTGGTCGTCGTTATCATTTTGCCAATAATCACCGTAGCTGTCGATGGCTATTTCGTAGCTATTCCTAAAATTGTGCGCCATTACTTTGAGACCCGTTCCATCGGCGTTCATCCGCAACGACAGGCCACCCACCCAAATACGCCCATCGTCGCTTTTTTGATTGCCTTGATTTTCTTTGTTGTAAGGCGTTCCTCCCGTGTAAATGCTTCCCGAACGCAGCGTCCAACCACTTTTATCTTTGACATTGTGCGGCCCTGCATTTCCTGTGTTAAAATGCCATCTTCCGTCGGGGCCAGCCGTGAGCGAATGCAGCGAGTGGTCATGGTCGAGGCCGCCAAAACCCGTCAGAAAAATCTCTTTTTTGTCGGGAAGGTCGTCGCCATTTTCGTCGGTATAAATAATGATATTGGGAGCGCAACTTACCACCACTTTGTTGCCAATGACCCCAATGCCCAGTGGTGCTACCAAGTCTTTGTCTTGGACAAACACCTTCGATTTGTCGGCCTTCCCGTCGCCGTCAGTGTCTTCCAAAATCATGACTCGGTCGCCTTCGTTGAAGGTGAGTTTTTGGTCGGGTTTGTTGTTGAAATTGCGGTAGTTGACGGCCTCCGTAATCCAAACTCTCCCTTTTGCGTCAATGTCCATGTTGGTAGGGTTGTAAAACAGGGGAGCTTCCGCCCAAAGCGTGGCTTCAAGGTCGTCGGGAACATAGACACGGTTGGAATCAGCAGCGCCTTCTGCTTGGTATTCGTTTTGGAGGGTGTCCGTTCCTGTGAAAGAAAAAACCGAAACAAAACCCAGTAATAGTATGAGTTTTATTGCTGTATTTTGCATTGCTGGTTGGGGTTTTAGGTGCGAATGAATGCTTGTGAAATAAAGTCTCAAAAAGGTCTAAGATACTTGCTACTTATTATAAAGAGTTTGTGAGTGGCGTCAGATTTGAGAATCTGACGTTGGAGGTTTCTCAAAACCTCGTTTTCAAGGGTTTTGAGAAACCCGAGTTGGTTGGTTTTGAGAAACCAACGGTACATCATGAGTGGCGTCAGATTCTCAAATCTGACGTTAGAGGTTTCTCAAAACCTCGTTTTCAAGGGTTTTGAGAGACCTGAGTCGGTTGGTTTTGAGAAACCAACCGCACATCACGAGAAACCAACGGCACCTCACGAGTGGCGTCAGATTCTCAAATCTGACGTTAGAGGTTTCTCAAAACCTTGTTTGTAAGGGTTTTAAGAAACCCGAGTCGGTTGGTTTTGAGAAACCAACCGCACATCATGAGAAACCAACGGCATCTCACGAGTGGCGTCAGATTTGAGAATCTGACGTTGGAGGTTTCTCAAAACCTCGTTTTCAAGGGTTTTAAGAGACCCGAGTTGGTTGGTTTTGAGAAACCAACCGCACATCACGAGTGGCGTCAGATTCTCAAATCTGACGTTGGAGGTTTCTCAAAACCTCGTTTTCAAGGTTTTTGAGAAACCCGAGTCGGTTGGTTTTGAGAAACCAACGGCACATCACGAGAAACCAACCGCACAAAACCAAACACACATAAAGATTTTGATTTACAACGGTGCTTAGACACGAAGAAAAAGATGAAAACATTAGCCGATTTACTTTTACTGGGCGACCCGCGATTGTACGAGGTATGTGCCCCTGTTTTACCCGAAGAACACGACGAGTTGCTGGGCTGGGTGGCCGACCTCCACAATGTAATGCAAGAAGTACGCACAAAATATGGCTTTGGACGAGCCATTGCCGCACCGCAGTTAGGGATTATGAAACGGTTGATTTACATGAACATCGACCGCCCAGTGGTGTTTATTAATCCAGAACTGGTGAATTTGAGCGATGAAACCTTTGAGCTGTGGGACGACTGCATGAGCTTTCCTAATTTGTTGGTAAAAGTAAAGCGCCATAAGTCGTTGACCATAAAATATTTCGATGAACACTGGCAGCCGCAAGAATGGCCGATGGAAGATGCTTTGTCAGAACTTTTGCAACACGAATTCGACCATCTTGATGGCGTTTTGTGCACGATGAGGGCGATTGATGCACAGTCGTTTCGTTGGAGACCTACGCCACCGAAGCAATAGGCTTTGTAAATTCGTAGGTAAGAACTTATAATTAAAACATTTTTCACAGGGTTGTTATGTAAAATAGTCATTATTTTTACGCCAAATGCCATGTACGATGTTTGAGGTAAATAATTGGGGCCAACTTGAAGTCATTTCTGTGCCAATAGGAAAAGATGTCGAGGAATATTCTCTTCAACTTGCGGTTTTACGTAAATGTGGGGAGGATGTTTTTGGAGAATTGCCGCAGTTTATTGGGTGGATGAATCACCCAAACCATATTTTAAGTGGTAAAAAACCCATAGAATTGCTTGAAACGCCTTATGGTCTTGAGTGGATTCATGGCGAACTAACCCGTATTGCACACGGTATATTGGCCTAGACTAAACTTGTTGAAGATGCAAACTCTAAACTATTCACTCATCACATTTCTCTAATGAAAAAAATACTATTAGTAGCTTGCTTGGCAGCGAGTTCATTGTACGCCCAGAAGTCAGATATTTCTGCCAAAAACGTCCAAAAACACATTTCATACTTAGCATCTGACGAGCTTAAAGGCCGTGGAACGGGAACGAAAGAGGAAAAAATGTCGGCCGATTATATTGCGAAATATTTCAAAGAAATAGGACTTCAACCCAAGGGTACCAATGGCTATGAACAGCCTTTTAAGGCAAACCTTGACACAGTACATGTGTTGGACGCCCGCAACGTAGTTGGTTTTTTGGACAATGGCGCTGACCGTACCATTGTCATCGGAGCGCACTATGACCACCTCGGCGAAGGTTATCAGCGGGGTTCGTTGATTCCTGACAGTAAGGGGAAAATCCACAATGGTGCCGACGACAACGCGTCGGGTGTAGCGGGGGTGCTGGAATTAGCGCGACATTTTGCCAAAAACAAAGTCAAAGAAAAACACAACTTCCTGTTCATTTGCTTTTCGGCGGAGGAACTAGGTTTATTAGGTTCAAAATACTACGCTAACAACCCTACCATCGACCTATCTACGGTCAATTTGATGCTCAATTTTGACATGATTGGTCGTTTTGACGCCAATAAAGCAATTACTGTGGGAGGTTGGGGAACGAGCCCTACTTGGGGACAAGTGATACCACCCGTGTTGGAACGTGATAAAATGGCGTTTAAAATTGACTCCGCAGGCGCTGGTGCTTCCGACCACACGTCGTTTTATGTAAAGAAAATTCCTGTTTTGTTCTTCTTTACTGGAGTTCACGGCGATTACCACAAGCCAAGCGACGACATTGAGTTGATTAACTTTGAAGGCGAAGCTAAAATTCTGAATTCAGTGGTCGGTATTGTAAATGCCGTTGATAAACTTCCTAATCGCCTAGAATACCGCGAAACGGCCATGCCAATGGCCCGCAACATGAGCTTCAAAGTGACGATGGGGCTGTTGCTCGATTATTCGTTTAACGGGCCTGGCATCAAGGTGGACGGGGTTTCTAAAAATCGCCCAGGAGAAGTGGCGGGTATCAAAGGCGGAGATTTGATTTTACGTTTGGATAAATATACCCTTAATACCATTTACGATTATATGGGTGCGTTGGGTAAATTTGAAAAAGGCCAAACCGTAGAAGCAGAAGTGCAGCGAGGGGCTGATAAATTGACGTTGCCCGTTACTTTTAAGTAATAAACGAGCTTGTAAATGCGAAACGCCTCGATGAAAATCGGGGCATTTTTATTTTCTGTTGACCTTGATAATGGACAATAAACTTTACTTTTTTAGGCTGAATCACGGGAAGGCTGAGTATCTTTGCGACTTTCCTAAAACAAAGCACCATTGCGTATGTGGAATAATATTGCTCAAAATATCATCAAATATCGGTTTATTTGGTTGGCCGTCATACTGGTTTCAACGGTCTTTATGGGGTACGAAGGGAGTAAAATTGAGCTTTCGTATAAGTTTGCGCGTATCCTCCCATCTGACGACCCTACCGAAAAAGAATACCAATATTTTCGACAACTTTTTGGGGAAGATGGTGCGATAATGGTCATTGGTTGGCAAGATGAAAACTTGTTTGAAGTCAATAAATTTCGCGATTGGGAGGCGTTGGCCCAAAAAATCAAATCAACAGATGGTATAAAAAATGTGCTTTCGTTGGGGAGTGTTTATAAGGTGGTACGAAACGACAGTGCCAGCCGCTTCGACATTCTTCCCGCCATGAAACAGCTCCCAACAACCCAAGCGGAGGCGGATACTTTGAAGAAGCAAATTCAAAATTTGCCGTTTTATGATGGGTTGGTGTGGAATTCAAAAACGAATTCGACCCTTATCTTAGTAACCTTCAACGAAGCCTCGCTAAACTCAAAGCGCCGATTGTCGATTGTGGAGGATGTTGCTAAGTTCTCAAACGAATTTGCCGTTAAGCACAATACCGAGCTTCATTTTTCGGGTATGCCCTTCATCCGAACAACGATGATGAAGAAGATTTCGAGCGAAATGACGCTGTTTATGATTTTGGCCGTAGTAGTGACTGCCTTTATTTTATGGGTTTTCTTCCGCTCTTTCCGCCTTACCCTTCTTTCCATCGTCGTCGTGCTCATCGGGGTTGTGTTTTCAATTGGTACTTTGCAGCTCTTTGAGTACAAGATTACGGCCCTCACGGGGCTGATTCCGCCGTTGTTAATTGTGATTGGCGTGCCGAACTGTATTTTCTTAATCAATAAATACCAACAAGAACTCAAAACGCACGGCAATAAAGACGAAGCGATTGCCGAAATGGTAAAACAAATCGGGCTGTCGATTTTGCTGGCTAACGTTACCACAGCCATCGGTTTTGGGGTATTTTATTTTACCAATAGTGCCTTGTTGGTAGAGTTTGGGGTGGTTGCAGCTATCTGTGTGATGGTCACGTATGTGCTTTGTTTGGTGTTGTTGCCCATCACGTTACACTATATGGATATTCCAAAAGCACGTCATTTACGTCATTTGGACGGAAAATGGGCGGTAGGAATCCTGACAAAAGTAGATTATTTGGTACACAACAAACGCCGCGCGATTTACCTTGTGATGGTGGCTATGATTTTGGTTTCTGCTTATGGAATGACCAAAATCAAGGCCATTGGGTACGTGGTGGATGATTTGCCCAAAAACGATAAAATCTACGTGGATTTGCGTTTTTTTGAGAAAAACTTCAACGGCGTTCTGCCTTTTGAGGTGATGATTGATACCAAACAACCCAACGGTGTATTTGGAAATCAAGCCCGAACATTGTACAAAATCAAAGCACTTCAAAATGCGCTGGCCGATTATCCTGAGTTTTCAAAACCTGTTTCGGCGGTGGAAGCATCGCGCTTTTTGTACCAAGCGTATCGTGGTGGCGATGCCAAGTATTACGTTCTTCCTGGGGCAATGGAATTGTCGAAATTGTCAGATTTTGTGCAAGGGCAAGGCCAAAATGGAGCAGGCGCGAAGCAGTTGAATACGTTTTTGAACAAAGACCGTAGCATTACGCGGGTGAGTTTCCAAATGGCCGATGTAGGCTCAGAACGCATCAAAGAATTGTTAGCAGAAATTCGTCCGAAAGTTGATTCTATTTTTAGTCCCAAAGACTACAACGTAAGCCTAACGGGACATAGTTTGGTGTTTTTGAAAAGCAACGATTACTTGTTGGGTAATCTATACGAAAGTTTGCTTATTGCGATTGTTCTGATTGCTTTGGTGGGGATGATTCTCTTTCGTTCAGTTCCTATTATTTTGTTGTCAAAACTTCCCTGTTTGATTCCTCTGGCGCTGACGGCGGGTATTATGGGCTTTTTTGATATTTACTTTAAGCCTACCACGATTCTGATTTTTAGCATCACTTTTGGAATTGCCTCCGACGGTACGGTGTATTTTTTGACGCGTTATCGGCAGGAAATTTACAAAAACGGCCATGCGCCAACGGTGGCGATTACCAAAGCGATTTTTGGAACGGGCTTGAGTATGATTTATACGGCGGCCATTTTATTCTGTGGGTTTGCCATTTTTGCCGCGTCAAGTTTTGGCGGTACGGCGGCGATGGGGGTCATGGTTTCTATCACGCTCTTGGTAGCGATGTGTACCAATTTGATTCTATTGCCTGCCTTGTTGCTGTCGATTACCAATCGAATGAAAAAAGGGGAAAAACCTTCATAATTGCCAAAACGCAAAGGGGCTGCCAACAATGGCAGCCCCTTTGATTTTATTTGACGTTGGACACTTTTCGTGGAATGGTAAACATTTCCTTTTGCCGACCGTCCAAATAGCGGAAGCCGTTGGCGTTGTAGTAGCCATCTTCTTCCAACATAATTCGAATCGTTTTCTTCCATTCAGGAATTTCAACGGCCGCATTTAGCTCAATGGAATAGGCGGTATTTTGGAACAATGGATAATCGCCCGTGCCAGGTACTCCCTGTTGCTGATCCCACATCCCAATCGTAGGCCCCGCTGCGTGGCCGTGTACGCCAATCGGGTGAGAATAAATACTTCCCGTAATACCCTCTTTTTTCGCTTGTTCGAGCGATTCCAATAGCATTTTATTTCCCGTAGTGCCTACTTTAAAGCGCTCAGTAAGAATGTCTTGTAGGCGATTCCCTTGCACAAAAGCCTTCTTTAAGTACTCAGGAATATCGGTTTCGCCTGGACGAAGCACATAGGCGTGTTGTTGCTGGTCGGTATTTAGGCGTAAATACGTAATCCCAAAATCGCAGTGTAGCAGGTCGCCTGGCATGATGACTTGCTTGGAGGGGCGCTTTGAAAACGTACGTAAATGGTCAAAGCTTTCGGGGTCAAGGCGTTGAATGTCAACCGTCGGATGAAACCACGTTTCTAGTCCCAAATCCGTCACTTTTTGGCGCATCCACCAAACCACATCGTCGGTGGTGGTGATGCCTGGGTGAATAACTTTTTCCGAAAAAGCTTCTTCAATAATCTGGTGAGAAATACGACAGATAATCGGATAAATGGCCGCTTCTTTTTCGCTACGCGTTTCGAGCCAAGCCACAGCAAGGCGGTCGGCGGAGACAATTTTTGCTTTTTGTTTTTCCGATAAAGCCGTCATAAACTCTTTATGTTCGGTAAAAGTCAGTCCATCAGAATGGCCATAATCTTTGGAGAAATTTAAGGCAATTTTCTTCGGATTGCGGTCGTCAATCACCTTCGACAGAGCCAGCCATTGGTTTGGTTGTACATTGATGTCCCATTCGCCTTTGAGCAAATTTCCGACGTCGTAGCGAGCAATGGCTAATTTTTCGAGGGGTTTGTCACCACCTGCATCGTAAAAAACCATAATCGTACGCCGCCGCGCCGAGAGCCACGTACTGGGTAACATCGTTTTCATGACGGGATCTTCGTTGTACTCGCGCGAGATAATAATCCACATGTCAATTCCCTCTCGCCGCATCAATTGAGGCAATAGGTTGTTGAAGCGGTCTTCTAAAATTTCATCCACAACGCGGGCTCGTTCGCGCTCGGGCAGAATGGGGGTTTGGGAAAAAGATAAAAAAGTAACTAAGCAGAAAGCAATGGACAAAAAATGCCGAAGTAAAGGTCGTTTTAGCATAAGTGTTTAGGTTGGATGAATGTGTTTGTGACAAAGATACGGGGAATGTTTGGGTTGCTGAAAGCCTGTTGTTACTTTTACGGCCATTCTACTTTTTAACCCGTTAGCGACATGTCGGTGATTTTTACTTCTGCCCAAAACGACGAAGATTTGCGTAAAATTTTGGAACTTCAACGCCAGAACTTGTACAAAAATACCCCGTCAGAGTACCAACAAGACCAAGGTTTTACAACGGTCGAACATTCATTTGAGTCCATCAAAAAAATGAACGATGCCTTGCCCCAAATCATCGCCAAAGACGGCGACTTGTTGGTGGGCTATGCCTTGGTGATGCCCCGAACTTTCGGGCAACTCATTCCCGAATTGGTGCCGATGTTCGACATTATTTCGGGCTTGTCGTACGACGGAAAGCCGTTGAGTGAGCAACGTTATTACGTCATGGGGCAAATTTGCGTGGCTCAGTCGCACCGTGGACAAGGGATTTTTGATGGGCTGTATGCCGAACATAAACGCCAATTGTCGGGCGAATTTGACTTGTGCGTTACCGAAATTGCCGTACGAAATACGCGCTCGACGCGGGCGCACGAGCGCGTAGGTTTTCGGACGATACACACCCACGAAGACCACATCGACTTGTGGAACATTGTGGCGTGGGATTGGCGTTAGCCTTTCATGGCTTCGCGCAACATCGCAATGCTCTTGCGTACCCCCGATTCGGCGGGTTCTTTGCCTTCAAACTCAAGGGCCACGTAGCCTTTGTAGTTGGCTTGGCGAAGGATATTAAAAATACGTTTATAGTCTAAGTCGAGCGAGTACCACTCGCCGCCTCCGTAGTAGGTTTTGGCTTGTACAAAATTGGCGACGGGGGCTACTTTCTCTAATTTGGCGTAAGGGTCTTCCAAAAAATTACCCGTGTCCATCAACACCCCCAACCAAGGCGAATCAATCGCTTTCCGAATGCGCAACAATCCCTCTGGCGTAGAGGTAAGTCCCCAGTGATTTTCGAGTGCCAACATCACCCCACATTCGGCGGCTTTGGCGAGGCATTTTTCGATGCTATCAATGCACCATTTGAAGCCGTCGTCTTCGGTATAGCCTGGCAAGATGGGTTCTACGCCCCGCTTGGCCATGAGTTCGTCAAACGATTTGATGGTATTCCAACGCCCCGAATTAAGGCGAATCGACGGAATGCCCATTTTGTAGGCAAGCTCAATGCAGTGCAAGGTATGGTCGATGTTTTTCTGGCGCTCGGCGGCATCGGGCGAAACGAAACTTTGGTGAATCGACAAACAAATCAGGTCCACGCCGTTGACGAAAGCATGGCGTTTGAGTTTTTGGAGGTAGGCGTTATCCTCGCTGTCCATTTGGCGGTGTAAAATATCTACTCCTTCGATTTCGAGGCGAGCGGCTTCGTCAATCACCGTTTCGATGGGTACTTTGGGCGTTTTGAAATGCCAGTAGGAGTAAGAAGCAAGCCCTAGTTTGTAAGGGGCAACAGCCGCAGGGGTAGGCGTAGGCGTGGGGAGCGACAAGGCAGCGCCGCCCAAGGCAGTTTGTTGAAAAAAGTCGCGACGATTCATGAGGGAGAAAAGGGAGATGTAAAGATTTAGGTTACAAGTAAAGACAATATTTCTTAAAGCCCAAAAACCTCAAAATTTTATCGGTAAATAGCCCCCTTGTCGTCGGTGTTCTTGGGCGTTTCATCGCTTTTAACGCTTCTGGGACTAAACTTTCTGTTATTTCAACTATCCAATTGTGAAATAACATACACCATGACAAAAATACGTTACCTATTTGCCCTTCTTTTTCTATGTTCAGCTAGTTTGGCGGTAGCCCAAACGATTGAAGTAAAAGGCCGATTGATTGATGCCAATGACAAATCTGCGCTGATTGGCGCCAATGTACTTTTAATCAATACCGCTGATTCAACCTCACGGTTTGGAGTCGTTGCCGATACGTCTGGGCGGTTCTTATTCAAAAACATTCCCTCGGCGAGCTATCGGCTGGTGGCTTCGTATATTGGTTATATCTCGTACGACCAGCGCGTTAATTTCCGTCGGACTAGTCCCGATTTGGGCGAAATTGCTCTCAAACCTGATGCGCAGTTGTTGAAAGACGTCATTGTAAAAGGGGTAGCGGAGCGCGTTGAGCAAAAGGGCGATACCACCATTTATAATGCCAGTGCTTTTAAGGTCAACAAAGATGCCAATGCCCAAGATTTGTTGGAAAAAATGCCCAACATCACCATTGAAAACGGTCAAGTAAAAGCCCAGGGTGAAAATGTGCAAAGGGTAACCGTGGATGGTCGCGAGTTTTTTGGAGAAGATGCCACGTTGGCCTTAAAAAACCTTCCAGCCGAAGTAATTGATAAAATTCAGGTGTTTGACCGCCTCAGTGATCAAGCTCAGTTTACGGGTTTTGACGATGGCCAAACCTCCAAGACCATCAATATTGTAACACGGTCAGACCGTAATAATGGTCAGTTTGGGAAAGCTTACGCGGGCTATGGTACCGACAACCGCTACATGATAGGCGGAAGTACCAACTATTTTAAGAAGGACACCCGAATTTCGCTCATCGGGATGTCTAATAATATCAACCAACAAAACTTTGGAACCGAAGACTTGCTTGGCGTATTAGGTGGCTCAGGTGGGGGAGGCCAAGGTGGCGCTGGAAACCGTGGTGGTGGCGGCGGAAATCGCGGCGGCGGCGGTGGTGGTGGAAATTTTGGCGGCGGAAATGCGTCTGGTAATTTTTTGGCTGGACAACAAAATGGCATTACAACGACCAACGCAATTGGGTTGAACTACTCTGATAACTGGGGTAAAAAATGGAAAGTAACGGGTAGTTACTTTTTTAATAATGCTAAAAATGCCAATACAACGGATTTGGCACGTACTTTTTTTACAACCCAAGGCGCAGGGCAACTCTACGATGAGAATTATTATTCATCAAATAACAACTTTAACCACCGCGTAAATGCCCGTTTGGAATACACCATCAATAACAAAAACTCCGTCATCATTACACCTAGATTTAGCCTGCAAGACAATACTTCGTTTAGTAGTTTGTTAGGTGCTAACAGTATAAGTGGGAGAGCGTTAAACCAAACACAGACCAATCGCCAAAACCAAAATGACGGAAATAACTGGGGAAATACGATTTTGTGGCGTCACCGTTTTGGGAAAATTGGCCGTACAATTTCAGTAGGATTGACCACTTCGTCGAATGCCCGAGTGGGAGAATCTTCCTTGAAATCAACCAACCAATACTTTGGACGTATGACGGCCGATTCCTTGCAAATTACCGACCAGCAAACCGAAAGTAGAGGAAATGGGTACACGGTTTCAAGTAATATCTCTTTGACTGAAAATGTAGGACGTGGTGGACAACTACAATTGAATTACGTACCTTCTTATACCAAAAATTATTCGGTAAGAAATACCTATAATTACGATCAAGCGACGAGTGAATATAGCCTGCCTGATTTGAGATTGTCCAACGAGTTTGACAATACGTATATGACCAATCGCATTGGTGGAAGTTATCGTATGCGAATTAAGAAAACGATGGTGACGGCCGAACTAAATTACCAAAATGCTCAACTCGTAGGAAAACAAATATATCCTACCGAATTTGAGGTGAATCGTTCGTTCAATAACTTTTTGCCATCGGCGATGTTGATGTACCGAGGAAGCGAAGGGCAAAGCCTACGAATCAATTACCGTACTTCTACCAACGCACCTACTATCAACCAGCTTCAAAATGTGGTGGATAACTCCAATCCATTGTTGCTAAGAACGGGTAATCCTGATTTGAAGCAAGAGTATAATCACAATATGTCGGTTCGGTACGGAATCACAAAGGCTAAAACGGCCCGCAGCTTCTTCATCAATTTTAATGGTTCGTTTACCCAAAACAATATCAGTAACACGACGTTTATTGCCACCAAAGACACGGTAGTAGCAGGTTTTGCCCTTCGTACAGGTTCTCAGTTTACTCAGCCTATTAACGTCAATGGGAACTGGAATGTGCGTTCGTTTATCACGTATGGAATGCCGCTTACTTCGCTAAAAAGTAACTTAAATTTCAACATTGGAACAGGTTATACCCGTACCATAGGTTTGATTAACTTTGTGGAAAATATTGCAAATACCCAATCAATTACGGGAGGACTTGTTTTAAGTAGCAACATTAGCGAACAACTTGACTTTACTTTGTCGGTCAATGGTAACTACAATACCGTAAAAAACTCTCTCCAACCTGCGCTTGATGGGACATTCTATTTCCAAAATAGCAACTTCAAAATTAACTGGGAGACAAAAGGCGGTTTCTTCGTTAATACCAATATCAATAATACGTTTTACACGGGACTTGGACAGGATTTTAACCTTAACTTCACCCTCTGGAATGCGGCTGTAGGATATAAATTCTTGAAGAATCGAGCAGGAGAGTTGAAAATAAGTTCGTTTGACGTACTTCGCCAGAACAATAGTGTAAGCCGTAACATTACTTCCTCCTATATTGAAGATGTTAGGACGCAAGTTTTGCAGCGTTATTACATGATGACATTCACCTACACCTTGAGAAATTTTAGGTAAATCGTCCTTATTTTTTAATCTTATTTTAATGCCAAACCACAAACTTAATGTTTGTGGTTTGGCATGAGGTACTATCTTTGCGCGTATGAAAACAATTCTTGTGACAGGTTCTAACGGTTTGTTGGGACAAAAATTAGTAGAGCTACTTATTCAACAGTCTGATACAAAGGTTATTGCCACGGCGCGTGGTGAAAACCGCCTTCCTTTTAAAGAAGGATATGACTATTTTTCAATGGATATTACCAAACCTGAAGAAGTAACGTCTGTCATCCAAAAAACGATGCCTGATGTAATTGTTCACGGAGCGGCGATGACCAATGTAGATCAGTGTGAATTTGAAAAAGAAACGTGTTGGGCACAAAACGTAAAAGCCGTCGAATACCTAGTTGAAGAGTGTCGTAAGCATAATATATTTCTCTGTCACGTATCGACAGACTTCATTTTTGACGGAGCAGCAGGCCCCTACACCGAAGAAGGAGAAGCCAATCCGTTGAGTTTTTACGGATGGAGCAAATACGCGGCAGAAAAGGTGGTTCAACATTCGGGTATTCGGTGGGCAATAGCTCGGACGGTATTGGTCTATGGCATTGCGTTTGATATGTCTCGTTCTAATATTATTCTTTGGGTAAAAAAATCATTGGAAGAAGGTAAGAACATCAAAGTAGTAACCGACCAGTGGCGTACGCCAACCTTAGCTGAAGACTTGGCGATGGGCTGTTTTTTAATTGCCGATAAAGAAGCCGAAGGTGTATTTAATATTTCAGGGAAGGATTTATTAACTCCTTACGAAATGGCAATAATGACTGCCGATTATTTTGGGTTAGAAAAAGGCTTAATTGCCGAAGCTGATTCTTCTAATTTTACTCAGCCTGCCAAGCGACCAGCGCGTACGGGCTTTGTTTTGGATAAATCAAAAGAAATTTTGGGGTATAATCCACATAGTTTTAAAGAAGGTATTGCAATTTTAGCATCTCAGTTGTAAATTGCCTTCGCTAACGTAGTTTCTTTGTTTCTTGGAGTTTATATATCCAGCCTGTGGGTCTCGGCCCACAGGTTTTTTTGTGCCAACTGTGTCTGAGGTGTGCCTTCGGTTTCTCATAGCCAACTGTGCCTTCGGTTTCTCAAAACCGAAGTTTCGTGTGTCAGGTTTCTCAAAACCTGACTTGCTCCTTACCGTCAGGTTGTGAGCAACCTGACACACGGGATGTGAGCAACCTGACTCACGGTAGTTTCCTAAAACTGAAAATAGATAAACTGATTGGAGTCGAAAACGCCAAAGAAGTAGGTTAAGACGGATACCGTAACAAAGACCGTCCAGAAAACAACGTTTTTGCGGGTCGGAATGTGTAAAACGTAGTGTTCTTTAATGAGCAAAAGAAGAATAAGTCCTACCGAAAACCACATTTCAACATTGTTAAGCGCTGCTTGAAGGGGTTCACGGAAAGAAAGTTGCGTCATTTTCTTTAGAATAATAAAAGAATGGCGAACCTCTTCGCCAACGGTGAGTTTGGGGTTGTCTCCTACGGCAAAAAATACCCACGTCAGCATCACAAGTAAAAAAGTAATAGCGGTTTGGAGGTAAAGGTACCAAGTTGCTTTGGGCAGTGTAATATTCCACCGTTTTAAGTATTTGTCGCGAATAGAAGCGGCAACCAAATAGCTTCCGTGTAATCCTCCCCAAATGATAAAATTCCAACTAGCACCGTGCCAAAGCCCGCTTGCGAGAAAAACGATGAAGCGGTTGAGGTAAGCCCTGCCTTCGCCTACGCGATTTCCGCCGAGTGGTATGTATAAGTAGTCTCGAAACCAAGTCGATAGCGAAATGTGCCAGCGTCCCCAAAATTCAGCAATGGATTTTGAGAAATAAGGAGTGCGGAAGTTTTCCATGAGGTTGAAACCCATGACCTGAGCCGCTCCCAAAGCAATATCTGAATAGCCTGAAAAATCGCAATAAATTCGGAAGGTATAAAAGAAGGTCGCCACCAACAACGTAAGCCCGTTGTGATGCTGTGGGTCTAGGTAAGCTGGGCCAGCCATCAAGGCCAGGCGGTCGGCAATAACGGCCTTTTTGAACAAACCAAAAGCCATTCGCGTCAGGCCTGCTTTGATGTTTTCCCAATCGTACGCATGGTTTTCGTGAAATTGATGCAGCACGTTTTGCGGGCGTTCGATGGGGCCAGCAACCAGTTGCGGATAAAACATCACATACAACGCATAAATCCCAAAATGCCGTTCTGCCTGCTGATTTCCACGATATACCTCAATGGTATAGCTCATGGCCTGAAACGTATGAAACGACAAGCCAATGGGTAGAACGAGGTCGGGGTTTAGGTGTTTTAGGATGGGTAAGCTCCATTCCAAGCCTACTTTCCACGAGACGGCGTTGAAACTTTCGGCAAAAAAATCGAAATACTTAAAAACGGCTAAAATTCCGACGTTTGTAAAAATACTGATGACCAAAAGCCATTTGCGTTTAGTCCCTTCGGCGGATGCAATCCAAATTCCTGCAAAGTAGTCGATAACAATGGTAGCAAACAGAATTAAAATATAAATCGGTTTGAAAACCAAATAAAAATAACAGCTCGCAAGCAGCAACAACAGCCAACGCAGGTTTCCGCGCAGGCTATAATAGGCAAGCGTAACAACAATAAAAAAAAGCAGAAATTGGACCGAATTGAAAAGCATGGCTTGATTAAAACCGAAAATGTTGGGCCGAAATAGTTAAAATACTAAACTGACAAGCGGAGTATGACATTACCTTGTCTCATTAGTTAATTTGTTTTTCGGTTCGTTTAATTTTCCATCAACAATTGTTTCTTTCACAATAAACAACGGGCGACCTTTGGATTGGAAGAAAATACGCAATACGTATTCGCCAATGATTCCCAAAGCCATAAGCTGAACGCCACTGAATAAAATGATGACAAAAAGCAAAGCAGTGAAACCTTCGATGACATCGGCGTAGAAGAGTTTTTTAGCAAGCACAACGATAAAATAGACCAATGCTATACCAATAGAAACACCCCCTGCGCGTGTCATAAACGAAATAGGGAATTCGCTGAAGTTGAAAATACCATTATACGCCAAACGGAAAAGTTGCTTAAAAGTATATTTCGATTCGCCTGCTACCCGTTCGCTTCGCTCGTATTCGTATCCAGTTTGTTTAAAACCAATCCAAGACCGCATTCCGCGTAGGAAACGGCTTTCTTCGGGCATTTGGTTTAACACATCTGCCACGCGCCGACTTATCATGGCAAAATCGCCACTGTCGAGGGGAATATCCACGTACGAGATTGATTTTAGCAACCGATAAAATAGGAAGTAGCCTGTTCGCTTAATGATATTTTCTTTACGCTTGCGACGAACAGCATAGACCACATCGTACCCTTCTTGCATTTTTTGGTAAAAATCGGGTAACAGCTCAGGTGGGTCTTGTAAGTCCCCATCAATAATAAATAGCGCTTCTGTTCCTCGGGCTGCCGCCAAACCCGCCGTAAGGGCAAGCTGGTGTCCGTGGTTTCGAGATAAAAACACACAATGAAAACGACTGTCGGTCAAGGCAACTTGGCGCATTTGAAGAGCCGTATTGTCGCGACTGCCATCATCGACCAACACCACCTCAATCCGAAGCGAGAGGCTGTCCATGAGTTTGGTAAGGCGCTCTACCAAGTGAGGAAATGATTCCGACTCGTTGTAGAGTGGAGCTACGATGGATATTTGGGGTGTATTCATGCCTTTTTTTTCCATTCAATGGGTTGATAGTGAGTTGATTGTGGCTTGTCATCTCTGACAAGTACAAACTGCATTTGGTACGTTCCAGGCTCAACAGCGGCATAAGGAATTAGCAGTGTAGTGCCTGTGGCGTAGCGTTTGAGCCAATTACGGCCTGTATAAAGTGTAGGTTCAAGTTTAAATAAATACTGCCGACGGTTAGATTGCAACGAAACGTACAACGCTCCATTCATTTCGGGAGTAAAAGAGTAGGTTTCTTCCCGAATCAACAAGCCCTCTGCTTGATATTCAAGCTGTGGCTGAATCGGGAAATTGATTGGCTTTTGGAGTGATTGGACGACAGGAATAAGGGTAGTAGGGTAGTGGTATATTTCCCGTTGAACGTTGAATTTCATCAATGAATCAATGTACTGAGCAGCAGGAGTATTAGGCGTGAATCCTAAGCCAAAACCGTTGTGCTCTTGGTTAAATGCCCCAGCTAATAGCGTTTTACGGCGTTCGTTGATGGTGGGCCAATAATGCAACAAACTCAACCCCCAAATGCCAATTCCTACCACTAAAGCCACCTTGAAGTGGGTTTTCTTGGTTTGTTGGCGGTTCAATACAAGATAGAATCCATAAATGACCATCAAAAACAATGCAGGATAGATTTTGTAATTGCTGACAATCATGACAAAATATCCGAATCGAGGCCGCAGAAAAGCAATAATACTGGCATTGGCCAACAAATAGGTACTGACGCCCAACAGAAACAGCAGCGTCTCTTGATGGGCTAAAGTACGTTCTCGGAACAATTTCCACACCTTTACTAAGGCAACTAAGAGTATTGCTATCATGCCCATCCCGCCTATCGTTGGCAAGACAGACCGTTCAATTGTACTGCGGTCGGGGAAGAAATCGAACAAGCCCCCGATAAAAGTAAAAAATCCAAAAAAAGTCTGGTGAGGGTGCTGTAGAAAATAGCCAAAACTTGACTCGTTGTTCAAGGTTTGCATTCCTCTAAAATACAAAAAAACCGCAACTACGCCTGCTACTAACCACGTTAGGAGCAGTTTATAACGGCCTTGAAGAAACAAAATGATTATACCCGCTGGCCACACAAAAATGCCGTTGCTCATGGCAAAATTGGCACAAAACCCCGTTAATACTGCCCATCCAAACTGTTTTTTACTCAAAAGATAACAGGTGAGACTCACAAAGAAAATGACGGGTAAATGTTGGAGCGCCGTGATGGCCCACAGGCTAGTCATGTGGTATTGCAACTGAAACAAAAAGAAAAGAAGCGGAATAAGGTATTCCCACTCAATTTTTTGTTGCCGAAAAACCGCAATAAAAATAGCCAATGTCCCTAGCGTAAAACCAAATCCTAACCAGTGCAGAAAAGTGAAATTGAGTTCACCAAAAAGCCAATAATAAACCAATGCTCCCAGCTTACCAAAGATCATTCGGTGCTCATTGTTTGGCTGAAAAATGAGCTCTAGTTGGGTTGATAGGTCGGTGCTATTTACCCATTTACGCAAAAAGTCAGGAAAGGGGTCGAAGTCGTCGAACCAAGGCACATTGACGGAAAACTGGGCCAGTGTAACCACAAATAAGCCAATGGGTAAGGCCGCAAGAAGACCAAAAAGAACTTTACGCATCAGGGAGTGGCTTTAAGTACAACTGCTTTTTTACCAAAATACCCTCCCATGCACTTGCTCCACCAGTGTTTAGGGTCGGGATTGGCGTCGTCCAAATAAATTGATTGAGGCTTTGATTTTAAGGGAGCAACATAAACAGTATCCCCAGGGGTGCTTTCAATATAAGCGTAGCGGGCTTTTAATTCTTGGTCATAAGCAGCAGCACGTCCTCGTAGCCAGTCGCCATATACCATTCGTAAGTTGCTGCTAAAGAGCGTACTTACTAAAATAAGGAGTGCCAAAACGGCTTTGATAGAAGGCGGTAAATACCAATGTTGCGCGCCTAAAATTTGGTTGTTGTAGAGCCAATACAAGATAACAGAAAGTGTATAAAACCAGCCTAACAAAAAGTAAAAATAAACTGAGTTGATGACGCGAGGGGCAGGTTCAATTCCAATACCGTAGTAAGAAGGAAAAATTTGCACAAACAAAATGCCGAAATAAGTGAGTAAAATAACCCAAATAGGTACCCTGAAGTAAGGAATAGCGGTGGTATATTTGTCAAAAAGGCGAGGTAAAACCGCAATCCAAAGAATGGAAAATACTAAAAGTGGGGTTCTGAAAACCCAATCGATGCTAAGTTGTGCCAATTTTTTGAGTGACTGAATCGTCGAAAGGGTAAAATTTCGCCCTTCAGGGTTACCATTCATGCGGAGGACGTTGCCAGGGGAGGTAAAGAAAATATAGCACGAAAACACAGCGACGATGACCATAAAAAATGCCAAATTATCCCATTTGCGATGAATCACAAGTTGATACCCAAACCAACCTGCTACTAAAAGCACCATAATGGTGAGGTTAGTTTCGCTACAACCAATGACTGCAAATACCAAGAATCCAGCAAAAATGGCAGTGAGTTTTTGGCGCATCCCATTGGGCTGTTGGTACATACGTATCATTACCGTAAGCCAATACAAAGTAAGAATGTTAGGAACGGTATAAGTGACAAAAGCCGCCATCCAGTAAAAAGCCTCAACAATACTCATGATTTTGAGGATAAAGAGCAACATAATACCACCCGTAATGCCTAAAATACCCCAACGATTCCATTTGGCAAACAACTCTTTGCAAAGCGCAAATAAACTACCTGTAAGTCCCAACACAAGCAAAAAAGAAAGTAACTTAAAACCTCCCGCCCATTTGACCACCAACGGATTAGAGTGATTAAGAAGGATACCAAAGTATCTGCCCGTCCAACCTGTGTAATAAAAGTTCATGGCTTCAAAATAACCATACTTAAAGACCGTATCTATATAGCAATAATCATCGACGGGAGAGGGGTGATTATAAATAGACAACGCCAATAAGGGGAGGATTGCCACAGCAAGTAGCCCGACATTGAAGAGGTCTTGAAAAAGAGGTTGTTGTAGTTTTTTTAGCATTGAATGCTGCTGTTTTATGACGATAGCGAACGAATTTAATGAGTAGCGTCAGTTGTTACTTTTTCAATGATGTATCTTGGCCTTCCTTTGACTTCTTCGTAAATCTTTCCGACGTATTCCCCAATCAGCCCAAGGGCAATCATGTTGGCACCACTAAAAAAAGTCATCGGGAGTACAATCGACGTCCAACCTGCTACGGTACTTCCAAAAAGATACGAGACGCCAATATAAACCCCAATGCCCATTGCAATTAGGAAATTGAATACGCCAAAATAGAGCACCAATCGCATTGGAAAAGTGCTGAAAGAGGTGACGCCATTCCAGGCAAAAAGGAGCATTTTTTTGAGCGGGTATTTGGTTTCGCCTGCCTCACGTTCAAAACGTTTATAAAAAACTTTTTCCGAACGGAAACCAATGAGTGGAATAATACCCCTTAAAAATAAATTAACTTCCTTAAAATGGGAAAACTCCTCCAATATACGGCGATCCATAAGGCGGAAATCAGCGTGGTTGAATACCACAGGCACACCCATCCAACGCATGACTTTATAGAACCCTTCGGCGGTGGTACGCTTAAACCACGTATCAGAACTTCTGTCGTCACGCACGCCATAAACCACCATAGCCCCGTCGTGGTGTTGGTCGAGCATCTGACCAATGGCCTCTACATCATCTTGTAAGTCGGCATCGATTGTGACAAAGCAATCGAAATCCTGAATATGGTGCATCAAACCAGCTAATATAGCACTTTGATGGCCAAAATTTCGGGAAAGTTTAATCCCAATGGCGTGAGTGTCTGCCTTACAAATGTCGTCGATAAGTTGCCAAGTACGGTCACGGCTTCCATCGTTGACGTAACAAATTTTACTTTCAGGGGCAATTTTACCTTCTTGAACCAACCGAGTACGGTACTGCTGAAGCGTACGATGTGTTTTAGCAAGAATTTCTTCTTCGTTATAGCAGGGTACTACGAGTAATAATTTGGTTTGAGGCATTTGCGATAAATCAACAGTCATTGGAATTTGGCAAAAATACGGCACTTTCCATAACCGAGCGTCATTTAGGACAGAGATTTTATTTTTCGGGGGAAAAAAAGTTGGTTTTGGGTAGGTTGAATGGCTGGCTATATGAAGACGTTGTCCCCCAGTTTTTCGGAATTATTATGTAGCTATCGAACTTTTCTGTGGTTTTTGGGTTGAATGTATTGGCCTAAGTTTGTTTAAAATAAGTAAGTATTGAATCTCCAAAAGAAAATTGTTAGGATTTATTAACGACTTTCTTGTAAGATTTTAATATTTTGTACCACGTTTTCTACGAAATGTTTAACTTTCGGCCATAAATAGTTAGGTATAAACCAACCCTTGTATGTTTCTTCACCAAGTGGCTCACTACTTGCCAGAACAAGTAGTTGATAACGAACATTTTACTAAACTCAATGGGCTGTCTGATGAGTGGATAGTGCAGCGTACGGGCATTCAGCTCCGACGTAAGGCCGCCTCGGCCGAAAACTCCCACAGCATGGGGGTCGAAGCCGTAAAGTCATTATTGGATAAAATTCAAATTGATATATCAGAAATTGATTTAATCGTAGGTGCTACATATACTGCTTATGATACCATTGTTACACTTGGTCATGCCGTGCAGCATTTTATCGAAGTAGCGGATATTCCTGTAGTGACGATTTCCTCGGCTTGTTCTTCATTATTGAATGCCGTAGAAGTGGTGGAGGGATATTTTGCGATGAATAAAGCGTCAAAAGCGTTGGTGATTACTTCAGAGCATAACACAGGCTACTACAACGAAACCGATACCGTATCAGGGCATTTGTGGGGCGATGGAGCCGCGGCTTTACTCTTTACAAAAGAGCGTGTAAGTGATGGGGATATGGAAATGAGATCTTTGGTGACAGGTGGTGCTGCTACCAGCGGGAAAGCCACCGAAGCCGTGGTATTGCGCCCTAACGAGCGTGGAGTGATTATGCCTTTTGGACGAGATGTGTTTATTAATGCTTGTACCTATATGCCAAAGGCTAGTTTAACGGTACTTGAAAAATGTGGCCTAACGGTGGAAGATGTGTCTTATGTTTTGCCACACCAAGCTAATTTGCGCATTAGTATGAATGTAATGAATACACTTGGCTTGCCCGAAGAAAAACTAATCTCGAATATTCAATACCTCGGAAATACGGGCTGTGCAGGTTGCGCCATTGGTTTGTCTGAACATTGGAGCCGTTTTCAACCAGGAGACCATATTGTTATTACTGTTTTTGGAGGTGGATATTCGTACGGAGCTATGTTGCTTCGGAAATAACCGATACTCTGTGGAGGTTTTCTTACTCGTGCAAAGGGTTTCTCAAAACCCGAGTCTTTGTGGAAGGGGTTGTGAGCAACCCCTTCCACAAAAATTATCTCTTCTTCTTCTTCCCATATTGGCAAGTTGAATTGTCTTCTTTAACGTAGTATGACTTGAAATTGAGGGCTTTAGGGTCCATGCAGCCTTTCAAGTTCAACAATTCAACTTTTCTAAATTCCACAGGGTGACTTTCACTTTGAAGCGAGATAGAGCCGTGGTCGAGGAGTTTTCCATTAACAAACAGATTGGGGTCATGTCCGCTCACGTTGCCGCCTCCCCACTGAGGTTTATTGTATTCCAACACTTTTTCGCCGTTAGCAAAATGCTGAATGAGCGAGTCGCCCAAAACTAACACTTCAGCCAGCACCCATTGGTCTCCGTTGTAGGTTTGCGAGGTAGAATTGATGCAGTGTTGGGTGATTAATTTTCCATCCATCACGACGTTTGTTCCAGGGGTGCACAAGTTGCAGGTAGTTCGTTTTTTGCCGTCACCACCAAGTAATTGAACTTCGATAGACGCAGGAAAATCTTGGTCTTTACCCATTGAAGCGGCCGTTTGGCCGTGTACCATGATGCCGCTGTTACGCCACGCCCAGCCCTCACCTTTGGGAGCTTGCTCGCCCACAAAACGATATTCAACCGCAATGCGGTAGTATGAAAAATCGCCTTTGTAGAAAATATGACCGTATTTGCGTTTAAAATCATCATATTGGTCATAGCGAACGACCATTTTTCCATCCTCTACCCGAAACGTTTGTCCAAAGTTATCATTGAGGTCGTTCCCACGGATTTTAATATCCCAACCGTCAAGGTTTTTACCGTTGAAAAGTTGCTGCCATTCTTGTTTATCCGTCTTTTTTTGTCCAAAAACAGACGTAACACAAAGGCTTAAAAAGACAATTACTGCGTATTTCATAGATAAAGTAGCTGGAAAGCTAGGTTACTTTTGTTGTGATAAAAAGGTTAACAATGAGGCAAATTCCTCGTACGAAAGGGCATTGACCAAGCCCGAAGGCATCATTGAAGTTTCCATTTCTTTGCGACTAACGATGTCAGCGGTTTTAATGGTATAAACTTGTCCTGCAATGTCTCTCAAAACGACGCGAGCCGACGACTCTTCAGTGATAAAACCAGAGTAAACTTTGTTACGTTTAGCTGTGATAGTCACCGATGCAAAACCTTGGGAAATCGAGGCATTTGGCTTTAAGATTGACTCTGCAATTTGTTCACGGTTCATAATCGACCCAATTTGCCCCATAAACGGCCCTTTCATGGGTTCAGTTTTTGACAAGCTGTGGCAAGCGATGCAACCTTGCTGCGTAAATAGTGTTTTACCCAACGCCACATCTCCCTGGATTTTGGCCATGGCAAGCATCACGTCTTCAATCGAAGCTTCACCTATTTGCCCTTTTTTATTACGGATTTTGTCTAAATCAATCTTTACCTCTTCCTTCACCGCGGCTACTTCTTCAACCCCAAACTCTGGTATTTCCATGCGATGACGGCTGTTGAGTTCCACAAAGAAGGGTTTGTCGTTTAGCTTTTTCGATTCTTCCATCAAGAAATCCTTAATGCTCGACGAGGCTTCCCACGTAATACCTTTATAATAAGGGCCGTGCGTGTCGGGGCGGGTGCTCCACCACCACGAACCGTCGTAATCGGCTTCTTTTTTGTACAAACGTGAAAGGGTAACGATGATTTGTTTTTTAAGGGCAGCGTCGTTTGATTTTTGGTAGGCATTGATTAATCCCGAAACTGCTTTGGGGTCGTGCATGTAGCGAAGTGCCCAAAGCGCGAGGGTTGAGTTTTCGGTTCCAATAGCCTTTACACACGCATTGACAGCATTGAGTGCCACCAACGAACGCACCGCCACGTGAGGCAAAATTATCGCTGAATTAGGGGTAGCATGTGGCCCTTCTGTTCCCATTGCTGGTGGAGCAAAACTTGCTGGGACTGGTGTTTTAAGGAGCGATTGGGCTGCTTCCGTTTTTCCAAGACGTCCAAGACCTACGGTTGCTGCTAATCGAACGCGTGGTGAGGCATCGTTAAGTGCTTGAAGGAAAGCTTCACTTGGAACGTTTGAATTGTAAATTTTACGGTCGGCCAAAGCCCGAAGCGCATACTCACGCATGGCTGCATCTGAAATCAATTTGGCTAAATTGTCATTGGCATTCACACCAGCGGCTTGAGCATACGTGTACATGGCAGCAATGCGTACAACCAATGGAAGTTTAGCATTGGTTACCAACGCCCAAACAGGTTTTACAATCTTGTCGGCGGGGCGAGTGAGAAGCTCTTGCTGAGCGGCTAGACGAGCGACCCCACTTCCAGATTTAAGAAGGTCAATTAATTTAGAGTTCGATAACTCTTGCGGGTTTTTGAACGATTTATACGTCCATTGTTTCGGAGTAGCTCTTACGACAAATCCTTTTTTTGGATTTCCTGAATAACCTGCCCCGTCCCAAGCTGAAAGGTAAGCACGACCCGAAGCGTCCACGTCCACGTCGGTGATTTGGGCTAATTTGACAAAACTTTCTTCTTTTTGGGTAAAACTTGGCCCATCGGGTGTCACACGATGAATGTACAATTGGCTGCGACCCCAGTCGGCCATCATTGGTACTTGGTTGTACTGGGCAGGCCAAGTGTCGTCGTCCATAAATAAAGCACCCGTTCCCGAACCACCGCCAACGTCGATGAGTGCAGGGATGATTTCGTCGGTAAAGTGCTTGAACAAAACAGGATAACCATATTCGCCAGACTGGATTTGGTTGCTGAACCGTACGTTCCAGCCGCCGCCATCGTTGGTATTTCCACGGGCAAAAATATTCATGTAAGGGTCAATCGCCACGTCATAAATGTTACGAAGGCCGTGGGTATAAACCTCAATTTCGGTGCCGTCAGGACGAACGCGCACTACGCCACCACCAAGCATGGTCATTTTTTTGCCACTTCGGTCGGTGGCGTTGTGGAAACCAAAATCGCCCACGGCAATGTATATCCATCCATCAATCCCCATCCGAATCCCATTGGTGGCGTGGTCAGTACCGCGACTTTGTAAAAATTTAGGGGAACTAATGTGTTGAATCAACGGACTTGAAGGGCCATCAGCCACGCCATCGTGATTTTTATCTTCAAATACCACCAAGTCCATGCCCGAGGCGATGCCTGTTTCTTTGGAAAAAACGGTATGTAAAACATAAACTTTATCGCCCATCGAAATAATACCACGAGGGTTGTCAACAGTAGCATATACGGTGTGGGAATCTACTTTGCCGTCGTTGTTGGAGTCCACCAATCGAACGATACGACCGTTACCAGGTTTTTTTCCTAATGAACCAATCATGTCCACGCCAACGTAAACTTCGCCCGTAGGTGCTACGGCCAAACAAGCTGGACTAGGAGTGAGGTCGGCGCCTGCAAAGTGACTAATAGCCAGTTCGGCAGGCCAACTGCTGGCATTGGGAAGTGAGTCAGCGGGTGTGACGGTAACGCTTGTTAAACTGTTGGAGTTTTGGTTCCAAAAAGAGGTAAAATTGAAAAGAATAAGTAGAAAGACGGATAACGTCGCGAAGTAAATCTTGGACATTGTGGGTGTAAATTGAGTGGATTGGAAATGGATAAAATACAAAAAGGCGCAATTTACGCCTTTTTTACTTTAACCGTGCGGGTGGATTCTCAAAACCACCCCGTCGTAGAAATATTGCTTGTTGCGTTTGTTTTTTGAGGTTTTGAGAAACCTCAGGCACGGCGGTGTGCGGTGGATTCTCAAAACCACCCGCGTTAGTAAATATTGCTTGTTGCGTTTGTTTTTTGAGGTTTTGAGAAACCTCAGGCACGGCGGTGTGCGGGTGGTTTCTCAAAACCACCCCGTCGTAGAAATATTGCTTGTTGCGTTTGTTTTCTGAGGTTTTGAGAAACCTCAGGCACGGCGGTGTGCGAGTGGTTTCTCAAAACCACCCGCGTTGGTAAATATTGCTTGTTGCGTTTGTTTTTTGAGGTTTTGAGAAACCTCAGGCACGGGATGGTGTGCGGGTGGTTTCTCAAAACCACCCGTATTCTTGCAATGATAAGTGTTCAAACAAATTACAAGCCCGTCGATACGAATATACCAAAATGGAAAGATTGGTTGGGTTTGGTAGGGTCTTTGTCCAACAAAAATGAATTCCGAAGCCCAATGCTGATAGGTAAGATATTCAAAAAAGTATTGTCCAAAATAAGTTCCGCTCCAGCTGAACGGTAGGTCGTTTTGGCTTTTGCTGTAAGTCGTTCGGTGATAGCGTAATCGTAAAAAAGATTGGCCCTTATTCGCTTAAAATATGTAATTCCGAACAAACCTGCATCGGGGTAAAAAAGCGGCAAACCATAATCGACCGTTAGGCTCGTTACTTGGTCGTTGGCAGGGGCGTTGTAGCCGCGTGGATAGACAAATGTATCGGAGAATTGGTAAGAATTACTCAAAAGTTCTTTCTGGAAAGCCCCTTTAGCCTGAATGGCGTGATTTTTACCAATACCAGGGAGATAGACCGTACTAGAAGCAACGGTTTTGGAATTGTCGTCACCGTTTAGGGTAGAAATGCTGGCCAATTGAAGGGCAAAACCAAGCCTCGGCCCAACATTTTGATAGGCCCTACGACGTACTGTACTAAAGGTCAGTCCCACGTTACTGCTCAAAAACGAGTTGTCGGGCTTACTGGCGACGTTATCAATGGTAAAATTGGTCAAATTTCGCTGCGTGATGGTGACATACGGCAACAGCGACGTAGAGAAATTGCCTTTGAGCCAGCGGAGAGGAATGCCTACTTGGGCTGACAGGTCTAATTCATTAAACTGTTGACTGACTACTTGATTGTTTTGTAAAACGGCGGTGCTGCGTTGGCCATACTCCGTCATAAAGGTAAGGTCAGGGTAGAAACGGGCAATTTTTAGCAAGGCATTAAACGAATTACTTCCCGCTTCGTTAAAGTTGGCACTTCCCCCAAAACTTAGTGAAACATCGTTAAGGAAATTGTCGAATTGGACGCTTAAAGACGGATTGCTTGGCGATGGAATAATGTTCCAACTGTGCAATTTTAAGCCTTTGAATAGCCCTCGGTAAGATTTGACGCCGTATTCTTGAGTAGGTAGTTTTTCAAAAATTGAGCCTCCTTCTTCGGGGAAATTAGAGGCTTTAAAAATGGGCAATTCAAAAGGTTCTTTCACCACAAATTCGGCAGGGTTGCTGGCGTCAAGTGATTGTTTTGAAATGACATAACCCATGTTGGTAAACTCTGTAAAATAAAGTGTTTTGCCATCTTTGCTTACTTCTGGCTCAAAAGCAGCTACGGGAACGGAGGTGACTTTTGAGATTTTTTTGCTCCCCGCTAAATCAGTACAATAGATGTTGTCGATGGTCGAAAACGAGGCATTGAAATAGACTTTATCGTTGGAAATTACTGGCGATTCAATCGTATGGTGCGTCCAAGGCGTTAAAAGTGTAATTCCTTTTTCATTGACGTTAATTTTGGCAAGTGCCAATTGACTTTGGTGTTTGGCAATGCTAATCAGGGCGTCACCGTTTTCAGTCCATGCCAGCCGAGAAAAGAAATAATCATCAGGGTTATTGATTGTTTCTAGTAATTTTCCCGAAACTGCATCTAACAAGTGAATTTCATTTTTTAACATAGGTGAGACATACACTGCCGCTATTTTACGGCCATCTGGCGAAGCAACAGGGGAGAAATAGCGGGTTTTGTGGGTAAGTTGTCTTTTTTGTTGAGTCTGTAAATCAAACAGATAGATGTTGGTGAAATCCTGATAGCCGCGACGAGGGTTGCGCGATAATTCAGCCCAGGCGACGATGTTTCCGTTCAGGCTAAAGAAGTCGTCGTTGTTATAGCCGATGGTTGTTAGTACTTTTTCATTGCCGTTTTCGAGCTGGACGAGTTGGTCGGTTTGTTTGTAACTGCTTTTACGCGCAACGAGAATGTCATTTTTCCAAGCCCTTGGATAACGATAATCGGTCACAGTTCGCTTGTTTTTTTGGATGACAGCTTGCGTCGGAATCAGCGTAGTAGCATCGAGGCGTTCTTGCCACGCTTGCTTATTTTCTTTCCAAGCAAGTTTGTACAAATTGGTTGAATTATAGCCCAGGTTCCGCTTGAGCGCTCTCGAAAATGGATACACAATTCCTTTGTAGCGAGCAGCTTCGGCGTGGATTTTGGCCGTAATGTCGTTTCCTTTCAATTGACGAGCTTGGGTAAGCATTAAGTAGCCAAGTCGATAATGGTCTGGCACGAGACTGCGAAAAGAACCATTTCGGTTTTTTTGGTAGGAATAATTTATTCCGACGTTGGCCAATGAACGTTGCTCAAGGGTAAAAAAACTGGTTCTTCCACGCCCGTTTTTACTAAGGGCAGTTTCAGAAATAACGGCATCACCTTCGCTGTACCAATTTGGGATACTCAAGGCGCTCAACAAAGACCAAAGTCCTTGACCTTGAAGAATCGAACCCAGTTTTGTAACACCTCGTCGCGAATTGAGGGTTTGAAGCACGTGGCGGTATTCGTGAACAGACAAAACATCCAGCCAATTTTGGCTTCCCAAAAGAAGATTGGATGCGGGAGGGGTACAAAAAAATTCAGAACGAAACGGGGCAAGGGCTACGTATCCGTTGGGGTTGACGGTTTGGGTTTGCAAGACAATGTTAATGCGTCCTTTTTTGTCGCCGATGGAACGACGATTATTGAGGTCAATAAAATTTACCACGTTGGCTACGCGCTGTGCTTGTGGTTCGATGCCTTTGGGAAAAATAATGTTGGCTGAGGGAGATGAAAGCACTTGCCATTGCTGACCTGTAACATGGCCCCCAAATTGGTCTTGGGCAAAAACATAGCACCCAGAAAGACTGAACAAAAGTGCAGAATAGAATTTTTTACATTTCATAGAGGGAATTGTTGGACAGTAAATATAAATAGGTTGTGAAGTAACTTGACGTACAGGGCACTGGCAGGTCACAACGTAATCTAATAGTATATTATATGAAGGAAAAAAGCTAAGACTATCTCCAAAAACAAGACTAAGGCTGAACGAATCTTGTTTTTAGGATGGAAGTGTGGTGCTTATTTTTGGTATAATTATACCAAAAACAAGTTTAAAAAAAGATGAAATAGAAACAGTCATGTCCAAAAGAGAGAACCAAATGGTTATTTGTTTAACTGTATTGATTACTCAAATTTGGGTTAATCTTCTTCATCCTTTAACTGCCTGTATTGGTATATGTATATAAAATGGCACTTGCGCCAAAGCAAATCACCATTAAGATACGTGGGAAGTTCCATTCTACCAGAAAGCCAGCCAATATGCTGACAAGAGTAGCAAAGCCCATACCAATGGCTGCGATTTTAGACCATCTACGGCGTTTGTCTAATTCCATTTTTTAAGAAGTGAAGAAGTGTTGAAGTAAAAATGGTTGATTTCTCAAGGTTGGATAAATGCCCTGAGTTTTTAACGACAAAGGTAGAAGAATTCGGGATACGCTCGGCCATCACTTTCGCCATCCGATGAAACGTTTCCTCTTCTTTACTTCCTGTCAAAATAAGGGTTTGGGCTTGAATGAGCGGAAGTAATTCTAGGGTATGAGGGGGGCCAAAGTACGGGTTGATACGGGGATTGATGAGGTGGTCACCGTGGTAGTCGGCGGTCATTTCACTCAGTCGAATGACCGCGCGGTCTTCGGCCGCGTACAAACGCGTGAAAGGCGAACGAAGCCAAAACTCTTGCTGCTCGTCGTGCCAACCTTGCTGAGAAATAATGCCAACGGCTTTGTGAAGCGACGCCGATAATTCGGGGGTATATTCCTCAAAACCATCAAGCTCGGTATTAGCAGCAACGATTTTAAGGACACGTTGAGGATAACGAGCCGCAAAATGAAGCGCAATGTTAGCGCCCATTCCTGCCCCAACAAGGTGCGTTTGCGTTATACCCAATGAATCTAGTAATGCCTTGAGGTCGTCGGTGGGGTCGTGGGGGTCGCGTGCGCGGGCTGATTGTCCAAACCCACGCACGTCGTATCGAATAACTCGGTATCGTTTATTTAATTTTGACCATTGGCTATCCCACTGTCGGTTGTCGAGGGCAAATCCATGAATCAAGACTACTGTTTCGCCTTTTCCCGCCGCTTCATAATACAGCCGAGTGTCATTGACTGCCAATTTACCCGAGACAATTTTAGATTGGGCAAGGGCAACTACGCTGCTACATAGCAGCCAACACAGCAAAGCCAACAAAGAATGTCGTGAATGATGGGTTGGATACATAATTGGCTAAGGCATATCGACTTAGTACATGTCATTGAAGTCGGTAATACCACCTGAGCGGTAATAGTCGTCTTCGTCGTTACGGCTTTGTTTGCCCAAGCCTTTGTAAGTAAGTGCTTTTTTGAGAATCGAGATTTGGCCCGCGTGGTACAAATCATGCTGTAAAATTCCGTGAAGCATGGTATAATAATCGTACTCCCGTCCTGGTACGATTTCCTCTAAAAATTCGTCATCTTCCCGCTTTTCAAGCTCCGCAATAAGCTCTTCTTGGCTCAAACTAAGTTCCATTTGGAGTGCTTCCCATTCAAATTCATCAAACATCGGGAACGTCTTCCAGTCGCGTGATTTTGTTACTTCATACTCACCGTCACCTTGTAATCGTTTGATGACAAAGATGCGCCAGGTGGTCATGTGATAAAGAAGTTCGGCGATACAATGGGTATTCGGCATGATTTTTTCGGCAGCCATTTCCCACGATACATCGCTCAATACTTCTACCACCGATGGCCCATGCCATGCCCCTTCACTTTCGTAGATTAGATTAAATTGGTCAATAATGCGTAATAACTCTTCTTTTGCGTCCATTGTGATGTTATAAGACAATCTTTGTTAAACTCCAAAGGTACTCAATTCTTGTTTTGTTCGGTAAACTTGCGACTGTTTTCGTAGAAAAACCAAAGTGAACGTGTACTTTTGCACTGTAGATTCTATTGGCAGCCTCGTTCATTTGTTCAAATTGACTCATTATCATGTCTCGTAATTTTCAAATTGGCTTGTTTGTTACCGTTACGGTAATCATCACATCATTCTCCTTTTATTTTTGGCAATTGGCCAAAACGCCCAACTTTCAACAAGGGAAAGACAAAGACTTTGCCCTGTTGATACCTGCGGGGGCTACCTACGAAACGGTGCTCGATTCGCTCAAAAAAAACGACGTATTAAATGACCAGATGTCGTTTCGTTTTTTGGCTAAATTGCTAGATTTACCCAAAAAAGTAAAACCTGGACGGTATGTTCTAACCCGTAAAATGGGGAACTTAGAAGCCATCCAAAAACTTCGCAATGGCAGTCAAGATGCTGTTCGCTTGACCTTCAATAATATTCGACTTAAGGAGGATTTGGTGAAGCGAATTGGAGCAAAATTTGCGTTTGGCGCAGATACTTTAGGCCGATTGTTGAACGACCCTCAGGTATGCCAAAAGTACGGTTTTGATACCACAAACATCGTAAGCATGTTTTTGCCTAATACGTATGAGATATTTTGGACAACCAAAGTGGATAAGTTTTTGGGACGTATGCACGATGAGTATAACAAGTTTTGGACGCCCGAACGAATAGCTAAGGCCAAGACGTTAGGGTATTCTAAAGCAGAGGTATCGGTAATGGCTTCGATTGTTGACGCTGAAACCAACCGAACCGACGAAATGCCGCGCATTGCGGGTGTGTATCTCAACCGTATCAAACAAAGTATGCCTTTACAGGCTGACCCTACGGTGATTTTTGCGTGGCGTGATTTTAGCATTAAGCGGGTAACGAGTAAATATTCGGCCCTCAATTCTCCCTACAATACGTACCGCGTTTTGGGATTGCCACCAGGACCAATCAACATCCCAAGCACGGACGCCATCAACGCCGTTTTGAACGCCGAACAGCACGATTACTTGTATTTCTGCGTAAAAATCGACCCTGATGGTAAGTTGCTTGGCTACCACGACTTTGCGGTTACGTACGAAGATCACCTCAAAAACGCAAAGATTTACCAAGAAGCGCTTAATAAATTAAACATAAAATAACCGCTGCCCATGTTTGTCTATGAGTACAAAGGCGTCCGTGTTCGCTACGCCGATACCGACCAAATGGGATACGTGTATTACGGCAATTATGGCCGTTTTTATGAAATCGGTCGGGTGGAAGCCTTGCGTAGTTTGGGGATGTCGTACCGCGAGATGGAGGACAGTGGCATAATGATGCCCGTGTATGATAATTATTCGCGTTATCTTCAACCTGCGCGATACGATGACGAACTGAGCATCAAAGTGACGATTCCAGAATTACCAATGGCACGGATTGTCTTTGAGTACGAAATTAGGAACCAAGATGGTACTTTGTTGAATACGGGAAAAACGACACTTTTGTTTTTGAGCCGAACAACCAACCGCCCAACGCGTGCTCCCAAAGAAATGATTGAGCGACTTCAAGGTTTTTACGAACCTAAATAGCATTACAAAAAAGTCAAGCCTCCGAATTGTTTCAACTCGGAGGCTTGACTTTTTTAGTCTTTCTCAGCAATGGAAACCGACCAAGTACGTTCAAAAGTCTGGTTGCCTTCTAGGCAAATTATTCCTTCTTTTTGGGTCAAATCTTGCGTAGAATCAACACTGTCAGCAATTCCGCACCAAGGCTCAATACACACAAAGTCGGCGTCTTTGGCCGCCCAAATGCCCACATAAGGAAAACCACTAAAGCCAAATGTAAGTGAGTTTCTGCCTTTAACTGAGCTTAAAGTAACAGCAGTAGAGTTAAGGTGTTTAAATACCAGTGCATCTTCATAAAAAAGCGACTTGTTCAAAGCCAAGTTATTCGTTGTCGAAACCAACGTAGGCTGAGTTTCAATCAGTCCGTCAGAGGACAAAGGCCAACGCCATAATTCTTCTTCAGTATTAAAATTTAACGTATAGTCATTGTACGTTCTTTCTTTGTCAAAAGGTACATGAAAAGCAGGGTGGCCTCCCACTGAAAACCACAATTGATTTGCGGAAGGGTTATGAACCTGATACGTAACGTTTAATTGATTTTGCACAATTTCGTAGATAAGCCTCAATTCAAATTCAAACGGATAATTGGCCAAAGTGCTTTCATCTTGAGTAAGTAAAAAGGTGGCTTTATTATCAGTTTGCGCTTCGACTAAAAAGATTTTATCCCTAGCAAATCCATGCCTAGGTAGTTGATAGTCAATTTTCTGGTAACGATAGGTATTGCCCTTTAAGCTTCCAACAATGGGGAATAAAACAGGCGAATGTTTGGCCCAAACTGCTTGTGCATTCCAGAGATAGTCCGATTGCGAGGGTACATGAAATAGTTGTTGCAGTTCTGCTCCTTTGGGATGAATCTGAACTTGGAGATGGGTATTTTTAAGTTGTATCATTGCGCAGTTGAAGGTTTGTACAGATAAAATAATGAGGTTGAAAGTGAGCGATTTGTGAATCTGTTTGCAAAAATTGACAATAAGGCATAGAAAATCTGTGTTTGCTAGAAATAAAACTCAAAAAAGTTGGGAGAGAACTGTAAAATACATAATTTCAGACCCTTACTCATACTACAAAAACTCTATTTTAACTCTAGCCGTTTGATGGACTCACGTGCGCGATTTCAGTTGTCGTTACTTGGCGGTAAAACCGCCCTCCTAAAAATAGGCAAAGGAATGCGCATTCTTCTATTGTTGTTGGTAATTGCTGTTATCGTAACGGGTGTATTCTTCTCGCAAACACTGGGATTGTTTTTCTTTGGTTTAGGTTTTCTCAACTACATCTTGCTGTTAAGTTTTAGGGTAAGTAATAACTTTTTTCGTCGAACAAAAAAAAGCATAACAGCTTCGATGTTAGTGGAAGAGTGGCCGAAGTTTTCGATTCTAGTACCCCTAAAAAACGAAGACGAAGTAATACACGCGACGCTTCAAGCCATTGAAAATTTAGATTATCCCAGCGACCAAAAAGAGGTACTGATTGTTGTGGAAGATACTGATGTGGTTACCCAACGTAGCTTAGCTCAAATTGATTTGCCATTTTCATTTCGGGTTATCCACATACCTGAGCTTCCTCCTTTTACCAAAGGGCGGGCATTGTTGTACGCACTTAGCGAGGCTACGGGTACGTATATCACGGTGTATGATGCCGAAAGTAGGCCAGAGCCTAGTCAATTGAAAGTGGCGGCAACTGCTCTTTTACAGGCAAAAAATGAAACATGTTTTCAGTCGAAAATTCGTATTTCAAACGCAGGGACAAACTGGCTCACCCGAAACTTTGCGGGTGAATATTACGAGTGGTACGAGCGGCATTTGAGTGAGTTATCGGCGCAAGGTTTACCCTTTGGACTCGGTGGGAATTCGTTTTTTGTCTCCAAAAAAGTCCTTGAGGAGGCAGGCGCTTGGGATCCTTTCAACGTGACCGAAGATGCCGACCTGAGTGTGCGACTATCAGAGAACGGAGTTAAACTACAAATCCTCGATTCTGTCACGACCGAAACCTGTCCAGATACGCCCAAAGGTTGGATAAACCAGCGTACGCGTTGGAACAAAGGGCTGTTTATTACGCAATTAGTGCATTTGGGGCGAACGTTAATGAGTGATAGTTGGCGGGGAGAGGCATGGATAAGTTTTTGGTTGCCCATGATTTCGGCGGCATTGGTGCCTTTCTTTAATCTATATATTCCCATTTATATGACGTGGGGGAATCTTTCCCTTTGGAATGTCTATATCATGAGTGTGGCGCTTTGGGGATTATTTACGCTCAATCTAGTTTTCACCTGTGCCATAAATTACCTGACCTACCGACGCATGGGCATTGAAGTTTCGCCGCTGCGTATTTTAAAGGATTGGTTTTTGTACTTAATTCTTCATATAGCATCGGGGGTGAAGGCGTATGCTGAGTACTTCATTTCTCCCTTGTACTGGCACAAAACCGAACACCTTGAAGATGACAAACCAAGCCCGATACGCTCGGAAAAAGAAGTCTTCACAACGTATTGAATTTTACTCTATTACCAAATTAATAAATCCCCAAATGTCAAATGTCTATTTCTAAACAACGCCTTCTGTATATGCTTGTCTTGCTCTGTTGGGCAGCTGGTCAAGCGTGGTCTGCTCCCAACAAATCGCGCCGAAAGGTTTCATTAAAGGAACAAAACGGTACCTATACGCTCAAAGGAAACGAAGTCAAAGTTTCTAATAATGAGCCTTGGGCTTTGATTGCTCCCACTGCGGGCGGTACGATTGTACCCGAAACTTTCGGAGTCATTTCGGTCAAAAAAATGACGAATCCACCAGTTTTGGATGTTTATGTGTGGTCAGGTGCTATTAGTACCGATTGGCATACGGCAGGCAACTGGCTGGTGAATAGTGCCGTGGCTACGGGTACACCAAATTTTGGTTTTTTGATAGGTAACCATGTCCAAATTCCAGTCGTTGGAAATGGACGATATCCAGTGGTGACAGCCAACGCGGGCGCACGTTCTCTTACGATTGCCGCGGGCGCGAGTGTCACTGTGGCCAGCGGCGGAAAACTACGGGTTTCAGGGAGTGACGTCGATGGTGTTACCAACGGAGGAACATTTACCAACAATGGCACAACCGAGCTGGATTCTGCTTTTCGTGACGGATTTATTAACCAAGCGGGAGCGTCGTTAGTAAACACTGCTACTTTTTCGGTCGCCAAGGGTACAGGAAGTCGTCTTAAAAATTCGAGTACGATTACTAACTCAGGTACTTTCAATGTCTTTGGAGGGTTGTCGTTGGGCTTCTATAATTATTCGGGGGCTAAGTTGTTGAACACAACCTCAGCGGCCGTTTTTAACGTCGAAAGTGCCAAAAACGGCGGGGTTTCTAATGAAGGAAAAATTGACAATGCAGGTACGTTGATTGTGAAGTCTGGAGATACGGGCCCGCAGTTTATCAATGCCGATTCAGTGATAAATAGGGTAGGGGCAACGTTTGAAGTAAAAGAGCATCAAGATGGGATTTTGCTTGACAATAAAAAATACCTGCTCAATGAAGGCACATTTAGGGTGAAGAGTGGAGGAAATAAGGGAGGGGTTTATAACCGAAATGGTGCGAAATTGCTGAATACGGCTACAGGGAGCTTTTGGATTACTGGTACCACAACAACCAATCTAAGAAATGAGGGAGTCATTGAAAATAACAATTTGTTTGAGACAAGTTATAACGCCGATAGCGCTGTCGTAAACAATGCCACAGGGAGTATCACTAATAATGGAATATGGACAGTGCAGGGGAGTCAATTTGCGATAGTCAACCAAGGAGCTATATCGCTGGGTGGTTCGGCAACCTTTGATATTTCAGCAACTGGTGGCTCGGCCATAAAGAACCTAAACACCTTTATGACCTCCACAGGTTGTACCTTAAAAATTTCATCGGCTTCTTCTTCCATTCTCAATGAACTCAATGCACTTTTTGTAAATAACTGTAGTACCTCGTTTAAATACTTAGGAGGACCGCTTATGCTTAATAAGGGGCGCTTTACTCATTTGAATGGTTCTATTTCAGCGGAAGCGTTTACCTCTTTTATCAAAAACGAGAAGTACATGAGTATCAATGTCCCAGTAACTTTTGGAAGTTTTGGGACTACTGCCAGTGGAGCTTTTGATAATAGCGATACGCTTATCGTGGGTTCAGCTCTTGCTAGGGCATGGTTTAATACCAATTTTTTTATAAAAAATTCGGGTTACATGACGATTGATGGGGCACATAATGTGAACCAAGTAGGAAATGTAATTGAAAATTCTGGTAAGTTAATTTTGCCTAGCACATTCAGCATTAATGCTTTCTTTATTGGGTCACCAATCATTAATTCAGGTACGATTCAGAATGATGCTTCTTTGGTTTTTTCTAATTTTGGTAGCCCATTGCTAAACAATACAGGAACGTTTAATAACAACGGCCGAGTGGAAGGTGGGCGTCATCAAATTGGTATTAACAATAATGGTGGTACTATCGTCAATGCTGGAGTTATAGAAATCGATACTGTGGGATCAAAGGGAATTGATCAATTTGGAACAAACCCAACGTTTACCAACACCGCTACTGGAAAAATTCTCCTTGATATGATAACTACCGATGGGATAGGTATCTCAACTGGAACTTTTACCAATAATGGCGAAATTCTCATTGCCCAAACCGATAGCTTAGCCTTCAATGGGATTAATAACGCGGCTACTTTTATCAACAATAAATTGATTCGGATTGGCAAGGCTGGACAAAAAGGAATTTTAAATACAGGAACGTTTACCAATGCGCCCAATTCGCAAATCTTTATTACGATGGCGCTGAGGGCTGCAAGTAGTACGGCGAAAGGGATTGATAACCAAGGGACGTTTACCAATCAAACCTGTGCGACGATAGAATCAAGACCCGCTATTGTTAATACTTCTGGTACGTTTAACAATGAGGGGGCTATTACCAAACAAGAAGATGGTTTTACGGCGGTGAGTAATATTTCTAATAATACGGGAACAATTACCAACCAAGACTCCGATGCGTTTAATGTCGCGGGTACCAATACAACGTTTGTGTTTGCGATGACGAGTAGCAATGCAGCAATGTGTGTAGGCGAAACCCGTACCCTTACTACTTCAGCAAGTGGTGCAGTAACGTTCTCTGTAACTGGTCCAGCTACTTTATCGGGAAATACATTAACGGTTACTGGAGGGGGAGATATTACGATTACCGCAATCTATGCGCTTAATCCTAGCTGTTCGTTTACAGTTACTCAAACCATTACGGGCAAAGCCTTGCCAAACGCAGGAACGATTTCTCCATTGTCAGTTTGTGCTGGTAATACCATAACGCTTACTTCCAATGGTTTAGGGGGTGGTAGTTGGAGCGGAAATAATAACGCAGTAGCAACCGTTAATCCTACTACGGGTCAACTTACAGGCGTAAGTGCGGGTTTTGTTCAAGTTACTTATTTGGTAAGTAATAACGGTTGTTCAACTTCTACGACAACGACAGTTCAAGTAAAAGCATTGCCTACGCTTACAGTAACAGGAGGGCTGGTACCTAGCAGCCGCTGTCCTGTGTTAGAGCCAGTTTCTATGTATTCAACGGTAAGCTGTGGGACTGATAAAACAGCGATGTGGTACGATGCTCCAACGGGTGGCAGTACAGTGTTGGTGCCAAATCAGACACCTTTGGTGACAAAAGATTACTATGTAGCGTGTAAAGACGTCTTGACGGGTTGTGAAAGTGCTGAACGCGCAAAAATTACTTTTACAGCTTTACCAGTGGGAAGTACACCAACAAACGTTAGCTTAACGGCTGATGGACAAACAGTTCCAGTTGGACAATCGGCTAGTTTTTGTGATTTGGTAGGTGGAGAGATTACGTTTTCTAGCGCTTGTCCAAGTGGCCAACAGCTATTGATTTCGGTCGATGGTGCTGAATATTCGGCAACAATTCCAACCCAAATGGTGGATGGAAACAATCACAATTATCGGGTACGTTGCCAAGCAGGGACAGGTATTGAAGCCTGTCTAGGACCAGAGTCTGGTGCTATGACGCTGAGAATTTACCCAGCCCTCCCAAAGCCAACTGCTACAATTTCACCTTTAAGTATTTGTAGCTCAAGTGCATCTGTGCCGTTTTTATCAAATGCCAGTTGCGGAAATACCGTGACAATTTGGTACAATGCAGCAACGAACCAACCTGTAAACTTACCAAGTCAAACGCCAACAACGACCTCTTCGTACTACGTTAAATGCCAAAGTGCGGGTGGGTGTATGAGTGAAGCCAGTGATGTGGTTACTTTCACTGTTTATCAAGCAGGCGTAGCTCCAGTAGTGTCAGTGATTGGCGATGATAACCTATGTGCTGGCCAAACAGCTCGTTTGACAACCAATTGCCCTGCTGGCTCAACAGTGGTTTGGAATACGAGCGTAAACGGAGCTACACTTGAAGTAAGTTCTGCCACTATCTCAACGGCGTCATACAGCGCCAAATGTGTTTTGACGGGTGGTTGTGAGACACCAATGAGTGCTCCTAAGGTAATCAATTGGAGGGCATTTAGTCTGACTGTCTATAACGTTGGAAGTTCACAATCGGGTGTGAAGTCGGGAGCTGTGGTTACGAAATCGGATTGGAGTGCCAATTTTATCACACCAGATGCTGGACCAAGCCTTGAGAAAAGCACCCAAAACAACCCAACGGTTTACTACGTAGAAAATGTAAACAAAATTGCTCCTCGGTACTGGACGATAGAAGTAGAAACCTGTAATTTAGGCACTGACGGCTCAATAACGTATAATATGTCGGCGGCTCCCGAAACGGGCGTGGTGCGTTCGTACAATACCCACGAAAACAACGCTCCTTATTTTATGTACGCCAACCGTGATGGTTTCCGTGAACTTTACGCACAAAACCACCCTGCTTATGGGTTCTATCTTGACAATGGTAGCGGCGGAAATGTCTATGATGTAGGCTTACCCAAAGGTTCATACAAACTTGGTATTCGCTACTGGGATATGAAAGGATGGGGAAGTATTTACCCTTCTACTCGTCAGGCGCAGGGAAATGTGCTTGCCTATCAGGAATTCTGGTTTAGAATCCAATCAAAAGATGGTATTGGAGTAGGTGCTGCAAGAGAAGCGGCTGAAAGCTTGGCGACAGTAGAACAAAATGAACTCGCCGAAATCGCTCCCAACCCTGTTTCACAGACGCTTTACTTGAAGGTGAAAAATGTGAAAGGTGTTTCGGTGAACTTAGATTTGATGGATATTTCTGGTCGCAAAGTGCTTGGACGCTCGTTTGTCCCTGAATCTAACCAACACCAAGAGGAGTTTGACGTGAGTCAAATGGTCAATGGGATGTATTTCTTACGGATCAATGCTGGCGCTAAGCAAACAACCTTGAAGGTGCTAAAAATGAGTAAGTAATATTGGTCGCTCTGCTATAATAAAACCCCGTTTAACCTTAAAGTTAAACGGGGTTTTTGCATTATTGGATATTATCTGAGGTCGATTATCAACGAGAATTTGTCGTGTCCACGGGCACTTGAGGATCGTGATCACTATCATCAAATGTGGGTAGCATATCCAACGTATCATTCACCACGCTAGTCGAGTCAGCAATGGTTTCAATCGGGGAAGATGGTGCACAATCACGGTAACTTTTCAGGATGGCGATGGTTGGTTTGGGGAATGGTCCACGAACATAGCCAATATTAGGGTCATCATAGACTTTTTCTAAAAACCGTCCCACTAACGGAAGGGCTGTTTTGGCTCCTTCGCCCAGGTTCGTACTGCGGAAGTGGATGCTTCGGTCGTCGCCGCCTACCCATGCGCCTACCACAAGGTCTTTGGTGACACCCATAAACCAGCCATCAGAGTTGTTGGAAGTGGTTCCTGTTTTACCACCGATTTCAAATCCTTTTTTGAATAAACTACCGAAAGTCCACATATTTTGGGAAGTGCCCCCTGGTTCTTCAATACCGCCTTTGAGCATGTGAACCATCAAAAATGCCGATTCTTCGCTGATAACTTGCTTACTTTTCGGGGCAAAACTTGCAATTTCACTGCCATTGGAATCTAAAATACGAGCCACCACGATAGGGTCTGTATGTTTGCCGTGATTAGGAAAAACGCTGTAGGCAGTTACCATGTCGAAAAGTGAAACGTCAAAAGGGCCAAGTCCAATAGAAGCCACGGGCTTTAGTGCGGTGGTTATTCCTAGTTTTTGGGCATATTTAACAACGGCCTGTGCCCCAATTCGATTGGTCAAATGCGCAGTAACGGAGTTAATGGAGCGAGCCAATGCCCTACGAAGCGTCAGTTCTTGGTAAGTAAAACCACCCGTAGAGTTTTTGGGGCGCCAAATGCGGGTCGTGTCTTTACCTTTGACTTTCTCCCGAACTTCAATCTCAAACGGTTCGTCTTTCATTTTATCACAAGGAGAAAGATTAAAGGCCGAGCTGTCGATGGCAGCGCAGTAAACAAACGGTTTGAAAGTTGAACCTGGTTGGCGTTTCCCTTGCTGAACGGCATCGTACTTGAAAAATTTGTAATTTAAACCTCCCACCCAGGCTTTTACTTGACCTGTGTAAGGATCCATGGCCATCATGCCCGCCCGTAAAATGCGTTTGTAGTAATTGAGCGAATCTATCGAGCTCATCACGACCTTTTTATCCCGTCCTGTTTTCCAATCATAAATGGTCATGGTATCTTTTTTATTCATATAATACCAGATGGAATCCTGACGGACGGTCGAGTCTAATTTGGCAAAACGTTTGGAAAGGGCTTTGTAACGATCAGTACGCTTGGCTACATCCGTGAGGAAGTTGGGGATTTCTACCCCTTTTTCGTCGCGCCAAGGATTTTGGTTTAACCAGTGATTTTCAAACGTTTGTTGGAGCATTTTCATCCGTTCAAACGTAGCTTCCACGGCGTATTTCTGCATCCGTGAGTCTATCGTGGTGTAGATTTTAAGGCCATCTTTATAAGGGTCGTAGTCGTTTTCTTCCCCCCATTTTTCCATAAAATCTTCCACACTTCCGTTGAAATACTGATAAATCGCGTATTCGTTATTTTCGTCGTTAAAGCGCTCAGGAGTAAGTTTGAGGTCAATCGGCGATTTAGACAAGGAATCCACCGTGGCCTGTTTTAAGTACCCGTATTTCACCATCTGATTCATCACTGTATTCCGACGAATAAGAGAACGATCATAGTTTTTAACGGGGTTGTAAAGGGTTGTTCCTTTTTGAAGCCCCACCAACACAGCAGCCTCTTGAATAGTCAGGTTGTATGGCCCTTTATCGAAATAAAAACGAGCGGCTGTTTTAATTCCGTAGGTATTGTTTCCGTAGTCAACGGTGTTAAAGTACATCGTCAAAATTTCCTCTTTGGAAAAATTTCGTTCGAGCCGAATGGCCGTCAACCACTCTTTAGTTTTGTACAATACCGTTCTAATCAGAGGAATATTGCCAAGTAACCCCCGTGCTGACTTACGGCGCGTGCGAAAAAGCTTTTTGGCCAACTGTTGGGTAATGGTACTACCGCCTCCGCGTTCTCCGCCTTTTAAAATCCCGACGGCAACCCCAAAAAGTGCGCGGGAGTCAATGCCCGAGTGCTCATAAAAACGAGCATCTTCTGTCGCAATGAGTGCCTTAACAAGGTAAGGGGACAAACTATCGAAATCTACGGGAGTCCGATTTTCGGTATATAATTTCCCGATAAGTTTCCCGTCTGCCGAATAAATCTCCGAAGCCTGCGCTACTTTTGGGTTTTGTAGTTCTTCGACACTCGGCATACTTCCGCAGAGCCATAAGAAGTTTGTTTCTACACAAAAAATGTAAAAAACAAAAGCGCCTAATCCGTAAATAAATGTTTTCCAGGCGGTTACGACGGGTTTGTAGTAGGGTGAATTAACGTCAACGCGTGCGTAGTAGTAATCCCAGAGTCGTTTTGTAAGCTGTTGGTATTGGTTGGTCCATTCGTTGAGACGATCGAGTCCCACGATTTTGGCGAGCAGTTGGTACAGCAAAGCTCCGAGCCATTTTCCGAATTTTCGAAAAGGTGTGGTGATTTTCTGCCAAAGTGCTCCTATTTTCTCCAAAAAATCCTGCATATCTGATATTCTGAATGAGTTTTGGGGTCAAAGATAGGGTTATTGGGATAAATCAAAAAATGATGTTTGACCCAATTATTTATCGACCTTTTGGAATGACATCAACGGCTACGGATAATGTGTGCCGTCCTGAACTAAAAATAATACCTTTGAGGGGAGCAATGTCGCTGTAATCGCGACCATAGGCTGTCACAATGTGGCGTTCTTGCGGAATCATGTCGTTGGTAGGGTCAAATTCGCACCAACCAAAAGGCGGAATATATACCGATACCCAAGCATGGGAAGCATCCGAGCCTTGGAGTTTCTTTTTGCCAGGAGGCGGTAGGGTTTCCAGATAACCGCTTACGTAACGCGCAGGAAAACCCATGCTTCGTAAACTGGCAATGGCCAAATGTGAAAAATCCTGACAAACACCTCGTTTTTCTTTGAGCACCGTTTGCAGGGGCGTTTGAACGGTCGTAAAATTAGAATCAAACTTAAATTCTGTAAAAATGGCGTGACAAAGGTCTTTGACGCAGGTGTAAAGCAGTTTGTTGGGCAAAAAAAAGCGTTGGGCAAAGGCGGTAATTTCGTCGTCCCAAGCAATAAAATAACTAGGAAGTAGGTACTGAAGCAAGTCCACCTTCAAGGCGCGTGTACCCCAAATATGTTCTTTGGCTGCTTGGCAGGTCATTGAAAGGGGCTCGTTGACGGGTTCTTTGGCAAAACTTTCTACATCGCTTTCGGCAACCACAATCAATTCTTTGTGGGCAACGTCAATTGAAAAATAATGGAGCGTATTACCAAAGTAGTCGGTTCGGGTGACTATCTCGGCTGGCGCAGGTGAAATCCGTAACTCAAAGTGGCGACAAATTTGCGCCTCAAGTTGGCGTGGTTGCAGGCATACCAAACTATGATAGGTAGAGACAGACCCAAAATAGTTGTACTTGGTTCGGTGGGTAAGTTTATACCTCATTAGTAGCGTCGTTTACAGATTTTTCTACCAAGACAGACTGAATAAAGGTATGGGTAAAATAGGTGTCGGTGAGACTCACCGTGACTGAGGAGATGAGGTTGGCCACGCGCGACAAAAGCTGGTCAAAATCTTTTCGGAAAGGCTTGTTAGGTGAACCCAAAACAAGCCGAGAAACATCCGCCATTTTCATTTGTGTTGCTGCTTCTAATACAGCTTTCTCCGCTTTGTTTAAACGGATAGTTGGCGAAACTTTGGGTAGTTGGGCCAGACATTTTGCCAACAAATCAAGTTGGTAGGCAATCGAATACGGAATTTTGTCGTCCATCAACACCATATCAAGCATGGTTTCGAGGTTAAAACTACTTTTGTACAGCTGACGGTAATGTACCAATAAGTAATGATTGGTCAATACGGCTTCAATCAGTTCGTTTTCGGTATTAACGTCATTTTTGAAACTAAAACATGAACGTAATACACTTATTTTGGCCAAAAGCCGCTCTACCAACTTGCCTGCTTCAAAGAGGTGGTAGGCATGGTCGCGGGGCATAGATTCAGAGAGGGTTCCGTAAAAGGTAAAAACCCTTCCGTGGAGCTTGTCCAATAAATTTTGGACGGAATTGTGGTTATGAATGTCCAAGCTCTTGGTTTTCTTCAAGCTGTTTTCCAACAGCGTTATGACCCGACGTGTATCATGATTCCAGCGGTCGCTTACGGCCAATGCACTGTTTAAAAACGACTGGACGTTGGAGGCGACTGTCCCCAATTTTTGACTGTTTTTTACCAATTCACCAAGCTCAAGATAGGGGTTATCTCGGATTTGCTCATTTTTTTCGTCCGTAAATCCTGGGTAGGAAAGGGTAAGATGCGTGGTCGATTTGAGCAAGATGTCAATGTATTCCAACTTAAACGACCCGCGAAAGTCCACGTTCTCGTTGATGGCACTGATTACAATCCGAAGAAACTTCGTTAGCGACATGGTTCGCTCGGCATAACGCCCTGCCCAAAATAAATTTTCGGCACTTCGGCTGGGCAAAGTACTGTGTGGCGTAGCCGTATTTTTGACCGTGTTGGTCATTCGACTTGGTGTTTCGGCCACCGTATCCGAAACAATCCACGTATCTTTTGAAATTCCGCCGTATTGATTAGAAATGACGTAGCGGTCTTTTTCGGCCGAACTTCGCGTCAGGCCTCCTTGCAACATGCAATAATCGGAGCCGTTGGATACCATGTAAGCCCGCAAAGAGGCCAAACGGGGTTCTATTTTTCCATTGACCAACGACGGCGTCGTGGACAAGCTTACCTCCTCCTGCGCCACGTATTCGTGGGGCGTTTTAAGGATTTCGAGTCGGAGCTGCGTTAATTCTTCTTTGGACAATGTTTTGCCATAAACCGACCGAAATTTTTGTTTTCGATTGGCTTTTTTGATGATAAGTCGGTGCAAATTGTCCAACACATACCCTAGTTCCTTCTGCTGCCCACACCACCAAGTGGCAATGGAGGGCATGAGAAGGTCTTGTTGTAAGAAAAACTTGGAACAAGACTGCATAAAGGACAACAAAGCGCTGTTTTCAAGCGCACTGACGCCTGGAGGGTTGATAACAGCCACTTTCCCCGAACGAATCGAATGTAGCAAACCTGGCACACCAAGTCGAGAATCTTCGCGGAGTTCGAGGGGGTCAGACCAATCATCATCAACCCGCCGAATGATGACATCCACTTTTTCCAGCCCTTCCAAAGATTTTAACCACACGTAGCCATCCCGCACCACCAAGTCATCACCTTGTGCCAAAGTATAGCCAAGGTAAGAGGCCAAATAGGCATGTTCAAAGTACGTTTCATTGTTTGGCCCAGGGGTAAGATACACCACATTGGGATTCTCTTTGGTGTGAGGAGCGAGGCTGAGAATCGTTTGGTGAATGGTATTAAAAAAAGGAAATAATCGTCCAACGTACATCCCTTCCGTGAGTTCGGGAAGGAGCTTGCTCATAATTCGGCGGTTTTCGAGGGCATAGCCAGCCCCAGAAGGCGCTTGGGTACGGTTGTCAACCAGCCACATACGGCGGTCGGGGCCCCGTGCGAGGTCGGCTGCGTAGAGTAACAGCTGGTTTTCGGAAGGAAGTTTTACGTCAAAACAAGGGCGGAAAAATCCTGTGTTGTCAAAAATAAGCTCGGGCGGAAGAATGCCTTCATGGACAAGGCGTTGCGGGCCATAAATGTCCCGCAGCACCAAGTCCAAGACCTGCGCTCGTTGTTTTAACCCGAGCGTAATTTGTTCCCATTCTTTTTGTTCGATTAAAAAGGGGATGGGGTCTAGTTGCCAAGGGTGATTGAGCCCATCGGCACTTTCATAGACATTGTACGTAACGCCATTTTCTCGTAACCTATTGATTATTTCTTGGTTACGATAGTCGAGTTCTTTTAACCCTATTTTTTCTAAAGATGCAAAAAGTTTGTTCCAATGTGGCTTCACCAGCCCATCGGCCCCAATGACTTCATCATACGTACTTATTTCGCGTCGATACGATTGGAGGAGGCTAGTTTGGGTATCAGTCAGCATCAAATAGGGTATTTAGAAAAACGTTTTTACTAACGCGCCCGCCAAAAACGGCGTAAGTCGAGCGTCGTTGGGTATTCAGGATTGATAAGTTCAATAGGGGTGTCAATTTTGAGGTCTTTTTTGTTTTCGGCCATAAAACGCGAAACCGAACCGCCTTGGTTTGTAATTACTTCGATAGCGTCTTGCTTGGCCGAAGGCGTATGCCCAAAATCCCAGAAACGACTAATTCGCCGCGATTCGGCCTCATAACTATTGACAGGGTAGGTATCGAAGCTGCGGCCGCCCGGGTGAGTGACAAAATACGTACAACCTCCCAGTACGCGGTTATTCCAAGTATCCACAATGTCGAATACCAAGGGGGCATCCACACCAACTGTAGGGTGCAGCGCCGACGGTGGGTTCCAGGCTTTGTAGCGAATCCCCGAGACGTACTCTCCCTTCACGCCTGTGCTGCGCAACGGCACACGGCAGCCATTACAAATCAGGATGTGACGTTCTTCCACAAAACCACTTACTTTGACTTGAAGGCGTTCGAGCGACGAATCGACAAAACGAGCCGTGCCAGCGCTAGAGAGTTCTTCACCCAAGACGTGCCAAGGCTCAATGCCAAGTCGCAAATCGAGCTGAATATTCCCGACAGAAATATTGCCATAATGCGGGAATCGGAACTCAAAGAAGGCATCAAACCACGAAATGTCGAAGTGATAGCCTGTGTCTTTTAAGTCATTGACGACATCCACCATGTCGAGATATGCAAAGTGTGGCAGCAAGAAGCGGTCGTGTAGCTCAGTGCCCCAGCGAATGAGTTTTTTCTTGTAAGGTTGTTTCCAAAATTTGGCAATCAACGCCCGCACCAAGAGGTTTTGCACCAAGTTCATGTGCTTGTGGGGAGGCATATCAAATGCCCTAAATTCGAGAATCCCCAGGCGGCCCGTAGAAGAGTCGGGCGAGTAAAGTTTGTCAATGCAAAATTCGGTACGGTGGGTATTGCCTGTGATGTCCACCAACAGGTTTCTAAATATCCTGTCCACCATCCAAAACGGAACGTCTTTGTTTTCTGGGATTTGGTCGAAAGCAATTTCAACTTCGTACAAACGCTCATCGCGGCCTTCGTCGAAACGTGGTGCTTGGCTAGTAGGGCCAATAAATGGCCCCGCAAACAAATAACTCAACGCGGGGTGATGCTGCCAGTAGGTAAGCAAACTACGCAGCAAATCTGGCCGACGAAGCACGGGGCTATCGGCAGGTTTGGCGCCACCAATGGTCACGTGGTTACCACCGCCCGTGCCTGTATGACGGCCGTCCACCATAAACTTGTCCGTACCAAGGCGTGCTAGAAAAGCTTCTTCGTAGAGGGCTGTTGTGTTGTCAACAAGTTCTTGCCAAGTTTTAGCGGGGTGAATATTCACTTCAATTACCCCAGGGTCAGGCGTAACCATCAATTTTTGGATACGGTAGTCCGAAGGCGGTGTATAGCCTTCAATTCGCACAGGCATTTGTAATTTCTCGGCCGTTACTTCTACCGAAGCAACCAAGTCGAGGTAGTGCTCCAAATAATCTGTTGGGGGTAAAAAAACGTAAATGATTCCATCCCTTTCTTCCACCGACAAGGCAGTGGTGAAAGTATTCAATTCAAAAAGAATGGATTTGTCCTCTTCATCTTCCGATTCGTTTTTGGAAGAGGTAGGTAATTGATAATCAGGCGCAATGGTTCCGTATCTTTTTTCGGCAGCGGCGTGGTGGGTTCCTAGGTCATCCAATTCCTCAAAAGGACTCCGTTCTACGATGGGCTCTTTTTTTTCTTTTGCAACCTTAGGCAAAGATTCTAAAGGCAAACGCAAACCAGCGGGAGAATTTCCAGGGATTAAAAAGACATGCTTCCTTCTAAATTCCCACAAACAGCTCGTCCAAGCGTTGGTTTCATACTGCCATTTGAGGGGTAATACGTAACCAGTAGGGTTGTTTAAGCCTTTTTCAAAAATTTTAGCCATTGTTTGCCGTTGAATCGAATCTTTCAGATTCACCTCAAGTGGGTCAAGATTCACGGGCAGTTTGCCTTCCTCTAACGCCCAATAAATCGGGTCTTCGTAAGTTGGCTTTAGATTTTGAGGATTGATTCCCAGGTATTTTGTTAGCTCTTGGGCAAAAATATGGGCATCTTCAAACGTATAATTTGTTTCATTTTCTTTGGCTACCAGCGCATCATTTTTCCAGATTGGCAACCCGTCGTTCCGCCAGTAAAGTGCATATTGCCAGCGTGGGAACAATTCACCTGGATACCACTTCCCTTGCCCAAAGTGCAACAAACCACCGTGGGCAAAGCGATTTTTTAAGCGCAAGGCCAAGTCGTACGCCAGCTTGCGCTTGAGTGGCCCGTCGGCGGCGGAATTCCATTCGGGCGACTCGTAATCGTCAATCGAAACAAAGGTAGGTTCGCCACCCATTGTGAGCCGTACGTCGCCGTCTTGTAAGTCTTTTTCGACAACATTTCCGACTTGCATAATGGCTTCCCATTGCGACTCGCTGTAGGGTTTAGTGACCCGTGGGTCTTCGTGAATCCGAAACACTTGGTTGTCAAATTCAAACGAAACCTCGCAAACGTCAGTGGCTCCCGTCACTGGAGCGGCGCTTGCAAAATCTGGCGTACAGCAAAGTGGTATGTGCCCTTCACTGGCAAACAGCCCCGAAGTAGGGTCTAGCCCAATCCAGCCTGCCCCAGGAATATAGGCTTCTACCCAAGCGTGCAAATCGGTAAAATCTTTTTCAGGCCCCGAGGGGCCATCTAGTGATTTAACATCAGAAGTCAACTGCACCAAATAGCCAGATACAAACCGCGCTGCAATTCCTAAATGACGAAGTACTTGCACGAACAACCAAGCCGAATCGCGGCATGAGCCGCTACGTTTGGTGAGGGTTTCTTCGCACGTTTGTACGCCAGGCTCCATGCGTACATTGTAAAACAAGTCGCTAAAAATCCGTTGATTGAGGTGTACCAAATAATCAACGGTATTGATATCGGTTGTGATTTTGTTTTTTTCAATCCAATCCATCAACAAAGGCCCTGTTTCGCGCGCTTCTAAGTACGGAATAAGCTCTTTACTAAGCAGCTCATCGTATTTGAACGGGAACTTGGTGGCATACTCTTCCACAAAAAAATCGAATGGGTTGATGACCTGCATTCGGGCAATGACCTCTACTTCGATGCTTAACTCAGTGGTTTTTTCGGGAAAAACAACCCGCGCTTGGTAGTTGCCAAAAGGGTCTTGTTGCCAATTGATAAAGTGGTTTTTTGGCGAAATTTTGAAAGAATACCCTTCGATGGGCGTCCGTGAGTGGGGCGCTGGCCGTAACCGAAATACGTGAGGAGAAAGGCTTACGCTACGGTCGAAGATGTACTTGGTTTTGTGGGAAATAGCAACTTTTATTGACATAGCCAGCAACGAAAAGTTAAGAAGTTAACAGTGGGTTGACAAGAAACCGTCGAAAGACGTTCTATGTAAAAAAAGCAAAAAATGTTGGATAAAATAAGCCCAGACCTGAAAAATTATACTTTTCCTTTGAGGAGTAATAAGCGACTGCAGGCCATTCATTCAAAGTCCGAGACTTTTTAGAAATCCTTCGCGGTAACTACTACCAATGGGCACCTCATGGGACTGGATAAAAACGCGATTTCCCTCGATGTGGGTGATTCTAGCTTTATTAATCAAAAACGAACGATGCACCCGTAAAAAATGCGTTGTCGGAAGTAATTCCTCAAAACTTGAAAAAGTCATACTTGGCAGCAGCGTATGTTGCGTAGTGACAACCTTCGTATAATTTCCCTGCGCTTCTGCAAACAGCAATTCGTCGTGCAGGATTTTGAAAATTTTTCCCTCTGCTTTTAGAAATAAATAATCTTCTTTTTTTTCAACGTTAATGGTTCCCCCATTGGGGGCTAGGGGGCTAAGTACTTTGTCCACTGCCACAATAAAGCGTTCGAGTGAGAAAGGTTTGAGCAAATAATCGCAGGCGGCTAGGTCAAAGGCATCAATCGCGTATTCTTTGTAGGCTGTGGTAAAAATAACCTGTGGTGGATGTTTGAGGGTTTTTAGAAAAGAAATGCCGTTCAAAATGGGCATATTGATGTCCAAAAAAAGAAGGTCAACTTGCTGGGTTTGTAAAATCGTTTTGGCTTCCAGCGCATTGCCCACCGAAGCCACGATGTGAAGCATCGGTAAATGACTGCAATACGCTTTGATGATTTCCCGCGCAATGGGCTCATCGTCAACAATCAAGCAATTGAGTTGGCGCATAATTGAATTAGGAAGTAAGAATTAGGAGGTAAGAAATCGAAAATTACTCATATCTCCTAACTCATCGCTCATCTCTCACTTCATCTTCAGTCGCAACATGATTTGATAAAAACCTTCTGCCTCTTCAATTCTTAACTCATGTTCATTAGGATAAAGCAATTCCAGTCGTTTTCTAATACTTACCAGACCAAATCCGCTGTGTTTGTCAATCATATTTTCGCCTTCTTGTGGCACACCAAATGAATTTTTTACTGAAAACAGAATTGAATCTGCCCAGGTTTTGAGCGTGATTTCTACAAAAATATGTTCGTCGGCGGTGTTTTTGGAGTGTTTAAAGGCATTTTCGATAAATACAATCAGCAACATGGGGGCGATTTTGATGTCGGGCCGAGAAAGTGACTCGAACGCGCTGGTAAGCATTAGCCGTTCGCCAATGCGTATTTTTTCAAAATCTATGTAATTGTTGATGTAGGTCAGTTCGTCCTTCAACGGGACAAATACTTCTTTGGTGTCATAGACCGAATACCGCAGTAAATCAGCCAGTTTTAATAAAAGTGGCGGGATTTTTTCGTGCTGGGTAATCGACAATCCGTACAGATTATTGAGCGTGTTGAACAAAAAATGGGGACTTAGCTGGGACTGTAGCAGCTGCAATTCACTCTTACTGTGGGCGGCCGACGTTTGGGCTTCGCGCAATTGAAATTGAACATTGTGCCTCACTACTTTAATCAAACCTCCCAAAAGCAGAGGGATAAATACGAGGGGAATCCAAAATAAAAATTTGATGAGCCGATTTCCTTGAAAAGGAAGAACAAATACCGCGATAATACACCCAATAATTAACAAAATCATCGCAATAATGTATTCATTATCAATGGTTTTGTTGGGGGAAATCCAGAGTTGAGAAAGATACCTTCCAGCAAATACACCTACTATAAATAAAAACGTAATGGCTGAGGCCGTGGCTTCATCTTCGTGGATTCCTACGTTTCTGACATAGACTTCAATCATCAAAAATAAAGGAACGCTGAACAGAAGCGATAGGTAAATATAGAGCTGTTTCCCGAAAAAAGAAGTTAGCCAGTGACTTTGTGGAGTACTCATGGGCGTACTGTTTACGTGTGTTGATTGAACTGGCAGCAAAGTTGAATAATTGGGGAAATGCAAGACTATTTTCAGGACGAACACTTCCAAAACGCTGACGGAAACCTGTTGGAAGACCACCAACCAGTTCGACATCCAAAATCAGTATTCTGTCAGACTTTTGGCAAGATACGACAGGTTTTTTTTAGCGCGCAAAACTGCCAACGCAAATTTGCTTCGTCAAAATTGACCAACGCTAAAAAACAACGACATGAAATCAGCAGCCATTTTGTTATTGACCTTTTTGTCATCTACACTTTTTGCCCAAACGGCTTCCAGAAACATCAGTGGTAGGGTAAAAGACACCCAAAATGAAACCATTCCTGGAGCTACAGTTAAACTTTTAAAAGCCTCGGATTCGACCATGATTTTGGGAGAAATTACCAATTCAGATGGTAAGTTTCAGTTCAATAAACTACCCAATGGTGCTTACCTATTGGCTATTACAGCCGTGGGGCAAAAGCCTTTTATGAGTACGATATTGACGTTGGATGATAGTCGAACTACCCTAGTATTGCCTATCATCGTGCTTTTACCTGCCAAAAACATTGAATTGAAAGAAGTGGTCGTCAAGGCCAAACGCCCGTTGATTGAACAAGATATTGATAAGACGATTGTCAACGTCGAATCTATGATTAGCAGCGCCACGAGTAACACGTTGGAAGTACTAGAAAAAACACCTGGGGTGACGATAGGAATGAATGGCGAGATTAGTCTCAATGGTAAAAGTGGCATTTTGGTGTTGATTGATGGTCGGGCTACGTACATGTCGGGGCAAGATTTGGCGGCGTACCTGAAATCACTGCCAGGGGGCTTATTGGATAAAATTGAATTGATGGACAATCCGTCATCAAAATACGATGCAGCAGGTAATGCCATCATTAATATTCGCCTGAAAAAGAACCGAGCAGGGGGCTTTATGGGGAACGTTTCAATGGCTTCCAGCCAAGGGGTGTATGGAAGAAATAATGGCTCTATGAACCTAAATTACAACCACAAAAAGCTGAATATATTTACCAACTTGGGCGTCAACCGTGAGAAAAACTACAACTTGGATGTATTTGACCGACGCTTCTACGCGGCGGAGGGGCAACAAGTTTCCAGCGTTGAGTTGCTTAACAATGCGGTTACGATTGCCAAAAGCCTGAATGGGATTTTGGGGTTAGATTATGCTGCAAATTCAAAAAATACGTACGGATTTTTGTTGAACTTAAATGGAGGGAGTCGCAGTTCAGTGACTGATTATCAAAGCAATAACTACAATGCTGCCCGCTTGCTTGATGCCGTAGGGGATGGGGTAACTGGCATTGCCGACAAAAGAAAAAATGTGGGTGGTAATCTTAACTTTCAGCATAAATTCAACTCCAAAGGACGCGAATTGATGGCGGATATAAACTACCTTAATTATCTTTCTAATGGCAATCAGCGTGTTCAGAATTTTAGTTACTGGCCCGAGGGTGCGTTGAACGATAGCGAAGAGTTTCTGTACCTCGTACCCATTAACATCAAAATCTATACCGCAAAAGTGGACTATGTTCATCCCTTGAAGAACAAAGGGAGTTGGGAGGCAGGTCTCAAATCGAGTGTGATTGATAACGACAATCGTTCGGACTATTTTGACGTCATTGGCTTAACCCAACGCATCGACAACACGAAATCGAATCATTTTATGTACCGCGAAAATATCCATGCGGCTTACGTAAATACCCGAAAAGAGTGGAAAAGGGTAGGTGTGCAGCTAGGGCTACGCGGCGAAACGACCCAAGCGTGGGGTAATCAACTGGGTAACGAAGCGGTGAAAGGAAGTACGTTTACCAAAAATTATACAAAGCTGTTTCCTGCGGTTTTTATCAATTATAAATTGGATAGTTTGAACAGAAATTCGTTGAATTTGAGCTTTACGCGTCGGATATATCACCCTGATTACCAGTCGTTTAATCCGTTTTTATTTTTTAGAGACCAATATTCTTATACCGCTGGTAATCCGTTGCTGTTGCCCCAATACCAAAACCGCGTTGAAGTGAAATTTCAACACAAGCATTGGCTACAAATGGGGGTGAGTTACAATCATTTTACCAACATTATTTTTCAAACGACAGAGGCGGTGGACACGATTTTTATTACTCGTCCCAACAACGTTGCGAAGGGTTCTATGCTGTTGCTGAACACTACGGTGTCTGCTTCGCCAGCCAAATGGTGGAATTTGATTTACACGTTGCGATTATCGAAACTGGGCCTCAATGGTATGAGTTATACCGAAAAATTGAATCTAACAGCTTACATCGCGCGGTTTGAGGTTTATAACCAATTTCGATTCGCCAAAGGATGGAGCGCCGACTTGTCAGGATATTATGCAAGTTCAGACCTAAACGGGCAAGCCTATACCGATGGAATGTACCGAGTATGGGTGGCGGCTCAGAAGAAAATTTGGAAAGACAAAGCCAGTATTCGTCTTACAATAGATGATGTATTTCACTCTTGGATACGCCACAATCGCTCGGTAGGAATCAAACAAGCTCAGTTTTTCCAGACCAATGAATCAGATACCCAGCGGATTGGTGTTGCTTTTACGTATCGTTTTGGAAAAGAGACCTTTGCCCGAAAGCGACGACACAACGACAATGCCGCCGACGATGAAAAAGGAAGGGTGCAGTAGCAATATTTGAAGACAGATGGCGGTCATAATCCAGTATTTTTTCTATTTTTGGATACTTATCCTTATTGTACCAAGATGCGAATTTTAATTGTGGACGACCATCTTATTTTTGGACAAAGTTTGGCGGCATTGCTTAGCGAAAGTGAAAATGTGGATGTCGTTGCTACGGTGGGAAGTGGTAGAGCAGCGCTACAAAAGCTTGCCTCCAACGAGGTAGATGTTGTGATTAGCGACTTGCAAATGCCCGAAATTGGGGGCGTAGAACTTGCCTTACAAATTAGAGAACACCATCCTCAGGTGAAAATAATGATTCTCTCAATGATTGACGAGGCGCACTTGATCAGGGAGGCACTTAGAGCTGGGGTACTGGGTTTTGGTTCAAAAACTATTGATAAATGGGAGCTCTCCAAGGCATTAGCGATGATTGAGAAAGGAGAGGTTTACCTTAGCTCTTCCGTGATTCAGGAGTTGAGCCGAACACCCGCCACGCACCATACTGAAGTAATCTCTAATACGTTAGTGCTTTCTGAACGTGAAATCGAAGTTTTGAAACTGGTAGCTCAAGAAATGAATACCAACGAAATTGCGGAAAAGCTTTTTGTGAGTGTCAATACCATTGAAACGCATCGAAAAAACCTACTGAAAAAACTGGGCGTCAAAAATTCAATTGGGCTGATAAAGTTTGCCATCAGGCATGGTTTAGTTGATTAAATTTAAGACTAATGACGGTTCCTTCCCCCTGCTGCGAACGAATCATTAGTTGATTGCCCAATATTCTAGCTCGCTCTTGTAGGTTTTGAAAGCCTACACCTTTTTCGGCGTTGGAGCCAAAGTCGAAGCCTTTGCCATTGTCACTGACCAACAGAAGCGAATGATGGGCCTGTTGGTGAAGTTCAATGAAGGCTTGGGTGGCCTGGGCGTGTTTGAGAATGTTGTTACAAAGTTCGAGAATGATGGCGTAGAGATGTACTTCCGTTTGTGGGTTGAGTCGCTGGGAAAAGCCGCTAATTTCTAATTTGAAATGCGTTTTACTACCCAAGTTTAGCTTACTTACCAGCCGCTCAAGGCTCGGAATAAGCCCGTGTTTTTCGAGTTCTTGCGGAAGTAAATTGTGAGAAAGGGAGCGGACTTGGGCGTTGGCGTCATCAATCATCGAGACGATTTCTCCGTAAATTGCTTTCTCTTGGGGGCGGAGCGAATTGGCATTGAGCGCGTTGGTTGTCATTTTAAGTGCGCCCAGTAGCCCGCCGAGGTTATCGTGCAATTCGGCCGCAACACGTTTGCGTTCGGTAGTTTGGCCACGCAAAAGTGCTTCGGTTATTTCCTGGTTTTTGGTGGCTAATTGCACGTTTTTAAAAGAAAGGAGTCGGTTATACCAAAAAATCCCTCCTAAGAGTAAAACCAAAAGCCCCGTTCCAATCCAAAGGAAGTTTTGCGTGCGCTGTTGGAGCGCTAAACGGTGACTCAGTTCGCTGATTTCGAGTTCTTTTATTTTTCTAACTTGATTGTTTTGTATGCGTTGTGCTTGGGTTTTGAGCGACTGAGTTTCGAGCCTGTTCTTTAGTTCCATTTCAATGGTTTGGGCAGTGAGTGCATCTTGGGTAGCTTGGGCGCGCACCCTGTCGAGTTCCGCTTGCTTTTGCAACGCTACCAACTTCTGGGCTTCAATTTCTTGCGCCTGGCGGCTTCGCAGGGCTAATTGGTCAAGTTCGAATTGGTTTTGGAGGCTAATCGCCTCCGTCAGTTTTCGTCTTGTGAGTAGGCTATCAGTAATTCGATGGAACTCTTTGTAATTCATAAGTGCTTTTTCCCACTCATTTTTAGATTCAAATATTCCATAAAGTGCCTTGTAACCAAGTCTTTGTGTAACAAGTAGCCCGCCTGATGCTATGCTTTTTTGAGCATATTCTTGAGCTAAATCATGATGTTTAAGTAGGTGGTAGATGTTGGCCATCCATGCCCACACGTAACGTTTCTGATTGATATTGTTGATTTTCGTTGCTTCGATTTCTGCTTTAGCATAAAAATTGTTTGCCTTTTCGTACTCTTTTGTGTGATAATATAGCTCCCCCAAATCCGCGTACAAGTAGTAAAAAGATGTGGCACTATTCGTATTTTTAATTTGGTCAACAGCTGCTAACAAATTTTTTTCGCTTTCATCAAAACGTTTTATAATGCGATAAATATTACCAATTTGTTGAAGTACGTTGACATAGTGAAACTGAAATTTTTCTATATTAACTTTTTGATAGTCAGTCATATTTTCTAATTCATGCTTAACGTCCTGTAAGATTGTCAATGCTTTAGGATATTGCTCAAGCTTGATTAAAATTTCCCCCATAATTAGTTTAAATCTCCAAATTTCAATTTTCATGGTTGGGGCTTGGTCAATAAGCCGTAAAGCTTCGTGACAATACTCTAGTGCTTTAAGATAATTAGGAACAGTAATTTGATAATATAAAGCATTGGAGTAAAGCCCCTTTAGTTGGAAACTAGGCTGTTTTATTTGTCGAGCAAGCGTTATTAATTTATCAGTATAAAACAATACACTATCTCTTTTTCCTGATCTGTACCTATACATTGTAGCCAAATAGGACAGAGCTTCAAGTTTTGATATATCGGTTACTGGACTACTTTTTTTTGAAACAGTATTTCTCAAGAACTCTTTACCTATATTTATAAGACTATCTACATAATCGACATTTGACCGTCGGTCGAGGTTAATGTTGGGCAAAGTACTGTTTTGGCCGTTGGCAGCCAGAAAGACAAGCCCTAGCAGTAGGATGAGCATTAAGTACTTCATAGAAGTAATAGCCATGATAAATGTGGTGCCTAAAATACAGAAATACGTAATTCAATACAATTAAGCTGCCTGATAATTAAAGTTTTACGTGAAAATACGTATTTATACCTGCTTCCCAAATCACGGAAAACCGTGAGCAAAAATCACGGTTTTCCGTGAAACCCCTTTCGCCTTCTTATTCTGATTTTTGTGGTGTTTAAAACTCACTATCTCAATGGCGTCGATAACCGTTACTCCCCGTGAGGGAGAAGTTTTAAGACTTATTCAAGACGGACTCTCAACCTCCCAAATTGCGGAACAATTGTCGCTAAGTGTCAATACAATTGAGAGTCACCGCAAAAAATTGTACCGTAAACTGGGCGTAAGCCGAGTTGCAGAAGCGTTAAAAGTGGCTAAAAGTCAGGGAATTATATAACTAAAGTCAAGTTTTATGAAAAAATCATTTTTCCTTTACCCTATTTTCTTCCTCCTCACTGGGCTTGAAGTTGTGGCTCAATCCTCGGTTTTGATTGAGCCTAACGGAGCCAACGGAATCCTGTCAAAAAACAGTTCGGGTCTCACGGCAAGTAGTAATAACACCACGAATCCTCCCGTAGCTCCCGTTTCGGGGCAAGGTACACGTTTGATGTGGATACCGTCGCGGTCGGCTTTCAGGGTGGGAACAGCTGAATCGACTGAGTGGAATGCCTCTGAGATAGGGCTTTTTTCAATGGGTTTGGGTTACGGGACACTGGCTAAAGGTAAATATTCGATGGCCTTAGGTGCTTATTCGGGGGCCGACAAAGACTACGCGGTGGCAATGGGTAATAATGCCTACGCAAATGGTTTTAACTCACTGGCTTTTGGTAGTTCGACTCTTGCTACGGGGCATTATGCCACAGTCATGGGCGTAAGCAGCAGCGCCACTGGGAATACAGCTACAGCGATGGGACGTTTTACCAAGGCTCAGGGTTGGGCTGCTACGGCGTTGGGGGACAGTACGTTAGCCAGTGGGAATTCATCAACTGCAATGGGGTATGGAACTACTGCAAGTGGAGATCGTTCAACTGCCATCGGAGGCTTTAGTGTTGCAAGTGGTTTCAGGTCAGTTGCGGCAGGGGCGTATTCTAATGCAAGTGGTGAAAATGCGCTTGCCGCAGGTTGGCAGGCTGAGGCCAGTGGTTATACTGCTATTTCGTTGGGATATAATACAACCGCTGGTAATAATTATACCGTGGCGATAGGAGCTAGTTCATCTGCTACGGCCGTAAATGCTACTACAATAGGTTTTGGGAATCTTGCCAGCGGCGAAAATTCAACAGCAATGGGCTTCAATGCCTCGACAAGCGGCAGGCTTCGTTCGTTTGCCATCGGGGGGCATTCTTCCAATGCCACTCCCCAAGTCGCCAATACTGCCGACTACCAAATGATGATGGCATTTCACAACTACCGTTTTTGGACTCAAAACGGGGGCAAATACGTGGACTTTGGCCCTAATGGCGAAGTAACGGCCACGGGCGCGTACACCAACATATCTGACCGCCGTCTTAAAAAAGACCCCAAACCTTTGACCAACTCGCTTTCTAAACTGCTCAAAACGAATACATACCATTATTATTGGAAAAGCGACACCACCTCCAAAGATCTACAAACGGGGGTAATTGCCCAAGAAATCCGCGAACTTTTCCCCGAACTCGTCCACGAAGACGACAAGGGCATGCTCTCAGTCAATTACGTAGGTTTAGTGCCGCACCTCATTGAAGCGGTGAAGGAATTGAAAAAGGAGAATGAGGCAATGAAAATGGGAAACACCGAACTAATGGGGAGATTTTCAAAACTTGAAAGACAAATAGAATCCTTGATACACTCGACAACGAAGTAACGAAACACTCGCCAATATGAAGTTCAAACTAATTTTCTGCCTTTGTGTAGTTTCGGTAATTTCTCATGCACAAAGTGGCTTATTATCGCCAAGCGGTATCTCTTTTCCTGCTTTTACAACGAGTAGCCGACCCGCAGCCAATAGTGTAGGCATCGGGACAGTCTTATACAATACGACCGATAATACCCACCAATACAGCAATGGAAGTTCATGGTTGAATTTATCAGGTACAAACACCCTCCCAAGCGGCACAGCCAACCAAACGCTAAGAAACAATGGAAGTGGATGGATAGCCGATGGCTTGATGAAAAATGACGGAACAAAAATCCAAATAGGAAATTCCGTTGATTTTGGCTATGCTCTATTAAATGTTTATGCTAATAATAATGCTCCTGCAATTTTTGCACATTCAACAAATTTAGGAGACGGAGTTTCAGCTAACTCTGATTTTGGGAGAGCAGTTTATGGTGCCACAATTAGTGGTGTTGGTGTTGGGGGCTTTGCATCTGCACCTCAGGGTGTCGGGGTTTTCGGGTCTGCTCCTGATGGTATTGGCGTACAGGGATTTTCTCTCAATTCCTACGGAGGAATATTTGTAGGAAGATTACGGCTTAAAAAAAACAATTTCGGCGATGCTGGAATATTTTTCGATAATAGTTCAGGCAACAATGTCGGATATGTAGGTATGTTTGGCGATAATGAGTTGATGGTGTGGGGCAATGGCGTGGCTATCCAGCGTTGGAATGTAAATAATCTGGCTATTTGCCATGCGACATCTCCCACGATATGCTCTGATATTCGTTTGAAAAAAGATTTTCGCAATCTGTCCAATTCTTTGACTTCTATCAATCAGTTGAAAGGGTATCACTACTACCTCCGAAACGAAAAAAATAAAAACCTTCAAACGGGTTTTATTGCCCAAGAAATCCAAAAAATCTTCCCTGAATTGGTACAAACAGACACCGACGGTTATTTATCGGTTGATTATACGGGCTTGATTCCCCATTTAGTAGAGGCCGTGAAGGAGTTGAAAGCAGAAAATGAAAAGTGGAAAATGATGAACGAAGAATCAAGGGCGAGTAATAATGAATTGAGTGGGCGGTTGGGAAAACTTGAAGAGAGGCTTATCCAAATAGAAGTATTGCTTCAATCAAAAATAGGTGATAAATAATATCCCCGAACTATGAAAAAACTACTCTCATACTTACTTCACTTTTTGATAGTAGCCTGCAATAAGCAGAAAGATGGGGTCAATCCAGATGGTTCAATTGCTTTTAGCCAAATCAAACAACGGGCTTTTCGTAATGCAGAGACATCACTGGGACAATATTTTCGTGACCCAAATATTGATAAAGATGTGTTTGTATTTGGTTTAAAAAACAGTGAGGGCTATCTCAAAACCATTGATTATGTAATGGTAGTGGATAGCAAAACCCAAGATTGGATATTGTACGGACTCAATGATGATTATTTACCTAAATGGATGAGGCTTTCTAAGAATTACACGTTGGTATTTTCAGATTATAACCTTGCCAATAAGACTTTTACCATTACTACTTATCAAACCGATACGCAAACTCAAATAAGCGTACTGAAAAATCAAAAGTTAAGTGATAATGCCCTCAAATGGGCTGAGGCGGCCTGTAGTAATCTCAAACAAGACCTTCGCAATGCACGAGTTGCCAAAGAATGTGATGACACAAAATATGCTGCTGCCGCTGCTGCTTACTTTGCCTTCAATGCCGCAGGTTGTGCTTTGGGAATTGCGGAATTTGGTACTGGTGCAGGAATACCTGCTGCTATTTTGAGTGCTTACAATACTTACCAAAATTGTATGAGTGCCTTGCAGGTATTGGCCAACATTGCTCAATCAAAACCCGCTGTCGAATGCCCGAGTGCGTCTGATTTAGCCAATGGTGGTGCGGGCTGTTTAGAAGGAGAATTGAACGCTTTTGCTGGGCAACCGTACAATTTTATCCAAAGTTGCGCGTCAGGATTTTTGGCCAGTGCAGCTGCCCAAGCCAACTGTGATTGCGACAAGCAACAACCTAAGCCCCCCGCCCGTAGTACAGGCGACCCGCACATTCGCACCTTAGACGAACTTGACTATGATTTTCAAGCACATGGTGAGTTTATCATCCTTAAATCTACCACCAATGACTTAGAGATTCAGGCACGCCAAGAAGATTACAACAACACGGGTATCGCTACGGTCAATACCGCAGTGGCTGTCAAGATGGGTACTGATTTTGTGCAGATAAATGCCAGTCCATCAAGGCTTTATATCAATCGTTCAATTGTCAGTACACCTTTTGCCGAACGTGCTTTGAGCAATGGAACTGTGCTACGTAAATATGGCGAAGCTTATACGCTTTCCAATACACAAGGTGATATAGTGACGATTCGATCGTTAGGCGACTACTACTTACTCGACTACCTCGTAGTACTCTCTGCTACACGTGCAGGAAAAGTTAGTGGCATTTTGGGTAACTTTGATGGCGATCCCGACAATGATTTAGCCCTTAGCGCAGGCACACTTATAGAAGCCGATGTAGCCAACATTCATGGGGCATTTGCCGAAAGTTGGCGTGTCAAAGCAGCACAGTCGCTGTTTGTATATGACACAGGCAAAAATACCGATTCATATACGGATCGCAATTTTCCGAGAGCCAAGCCCAGCATTGATGAATCGCGCTTAGAATGGGCAAGAAATGTCTGCCAACAGGCAGGAGTAAGTGATAAAGACTACCTTCAAGATTGTGTCTTTGATGTGGCCATCACAGGCGACGAGAACCTTGCTGAGTCGTCGCTGTGGATGCAACAAGCCGATGGTATTGCTCCTGCTGTACCATTAGCAAACAACAGCGACTTAAAGTTGTTCCAGAATGTACGCCTTGAAGTTGCTCCTTCCCAAACCAATTTGGAGCAACTAAACCTAATTGATTTTGACGAAGGTAAAGTCTATAAACTGCGAGAAGGAGCTGCCAATGCCACCAAAATAGATGCCATAGCTACTGAGTACTGCTCCCATACATTGGCTACTCCCTTTACATTCAAAACCTGTGGTATCTCTTGTGGGACTAATCCAACTTGGGAAATCATCCAAAAAGATTGGGCGAAGTTTCAAAAAGGGCAGATTGTTTATCTCAAAGCAGAGTACAACGAGGGCCATGACGTACCCATTAGTTTTTGGAATTTTATCAGAACCAAGAAAGACCTTGCCACTCATCTAAAAAAATCATTCAATAGAGAGGAGTCCGCCAGTACTGTAATGGTACGGGAGAGCAATTTGCAGTGTAAACCCACCCTATTACAGAATACGTTTCTGTTCGGTTTCGTTACTGAGCAGGGTAAGAGTGGAGTATTTCGTATCACCAAAAGTGGCCAAGATACCTCAGGTATGCAGTGGTATTTTATTGACATCATCGTAGAAAAATGATAATAAAATAAAAATATTGAAGAACCTTCTTGCCCTGTTATTTATGTATTTATATCAGAAAAACTAACACTTAAAACTTATGAAAATGCTTAGATTATTCAGTTTTATTTTTTTCGTAATGACGAATATAGCCTGTAACGATGAGGAAACACCACAAGGACTCATGAATGGCAGTATCGAATGTGACGTGGATGGACAGCCCTGGAAAGCCACCAACACCGTAACCGCTTTGAAGGATTTTGAGAAACTCACTATCATTGGTAGAGATGGGAAAGAAGGAGGTATTGCATTGTATATCCCTAATTCTGGACTGAAATCTGGTACAACCATTGAGCTTGCTGCTACGGGCAAAGGGATCATTGTTGCAGCCAATAAATTCACTAAAACCGATGGAAAGGAGTTCTATGTAACGGCAGGTACTATTACTATCAACAATGCCACCACCAACAAGGCCGAAGGTACATTTAATTTTCAAGGTGGTGATAATGGGGCTGTTATTAACATTGACAAGGGTAAATTTTCAGTAGATTTCTAAATCTTTACATTTATGAAAAAGATCATTCTCTCTGCTGTTTTTGCTTTTTTTAACACCTTACTGCTCGCCCAAACGCCCCTCTTTATTCCACCGTTGCCCGAAATGAGTTACGCCCAAGTGGTGGATAAGTCGAAGTTCAATGGCGACAGATGGAGTTATATGGCAGCGGGCCAAGATACTAAACCCGCTATCATTTGTCTGCACGGCTACGGCGGTAGCTCCGCAGACTGGCGGTATCAACTCCACGGGCTGTCAGATACTTACCGCGTCATAGCTTGGAACGCTCCGGGCTACATGCTCTCCGATGAGCTTAAAACCGATTATCCCACTTGCAAAGATTACGCCGATGCTTTGGCCGATTTTCTAAACGCCCTCAAATTGGACAAAGTCTATCTCTTAGGCAACTCCTTTGGTAGCCGGGTATCGCAATGTTTTGCTTATCACTACCCCGAGAGGGTTATCAAAATGGCTTTTGCGGGGCCTTCGGCGGGCAAAAAGAACATCAGCTATGAAGAACGAGAACGCTATGTAAATATGCGCTATGACCAAATAAAGGATGGACCTTTTGCTTTTGCCAGCAAGCGAGTAGAGGCATTGTTGGCGCTCAATTCATCGTCCGAACTCATCGAACTCGCTCGAAAAGGCATGAGAGGTGTAAGCCCTCGGATGTTTATGAGAGGCACCAATTTTATGATGGCAGAAGATCACTATCCCGAAAAAATAGCCACCAAGGCTACCATGCCCGTTTTGGTGATGGCTGGTACCGAAGATAGGGTGTCGCCCATCAATCTCAATGCTCAACCCATTGCCAAGACATTTCGGAACGCCCAACTCGAAATCTTGAATGGTATTGGCCACTTGCCGCATTTGGAGGCTTACCAGAAAGTCAATGAGATGGTGCGGGCGTTTTTGGGAGAAGGTTCTATTGCTGATTCGCGTTTAAAACGCGAACCTACTGAGCCTCGTGTTTCAAATGCAAACCAGCAAACAAGTTTAAAGTCATTGAGTAGTTACGAAAATCAAGTGCTACGCCACATCGACAGCCTGATTCAGTACCAAGAACAGCTCATTTTAAAGCAGGATACGACGGCAATGCGTGCATTTTACCCAGACGATATGATCATAACTAACCCTTTTGGGCAGATGATTGGCAAAGAAAAAATGATTGAACGGGTCAAATCGGGTATTATTCAGTACAGCAGGTTTGAAAAAAACATTGAGCATTTTGCCATGGAAGGCGATAAGGTAGCAATTGTTGTAGGAAAAGAGCGGGTGACGCCAACGCCCGACGCCAACCGCGCCGACGCTGGAAAACCGCACGAACGTAGATTTACTGAAGTGTGGGTACTACGAGATGGACGTTGGCAAAGATTGATTCGGCACGCAAGTACTGCTTCACAATAGCTGCTCAACAGGCAGTTGACCACTGCATTGTTTTAATTTTTCTTTTAAAGAAGATTATCGAAAATTTATTTTTATTTTCGATAATCTTCTTTTTTGTATGTATAATTGCGTATTATTTCAAAAAAATACTGTTAAAAGATAATTTGATGCGCATCTTTATACTGCTTTTGTTTCTTTTAGAAACAGGTTTTTGGGGTCTTGTATGGGCACAGCCGAAAGAAAAGCCTCGCATTATTGTTAGCACCGATATTGGTGGAACCGACCCCGACGACAATCAGTCGATGATACACTTGATGATGTATTCTGATTTGTTCCAAATCGAAGGGCTAATTTCATCGCCGTTTGGGAAAGGTAGAAAGAAAGATTTGTTGGATATGATTGACCTGTACGAAAAGGATTTTCCCCAATTGATCGCTCACAATAAAAACTTAGCAACGCCAGACCAACTTCGCAAAGTTTGTAAGCAAGGAACCGTTCCAGAAGCACCTTACAAGGGCTTTTCGAATTCAACTGAAGGGTCGGAATGGATTGTGAAATGTGCAAAAAAGAAAAGCAAACAACCGCTTTGGGTGCTGGTATGGGGTGGTTTAGAAGACCTTGCACAAGCGCTGCACGATGCTCCCGAAATTGAACAGAAAATAAAGGTGTATTGGATTGGAGGTCCTAATAAAAAATGGAGTGTAAATGCGTATTCCTACATCGTACAACACCATCCCAATCTGTGGATGATTGAGGCCAATGCTACTTATCGGGGTTGGTTTATGGAAGATGAAAATGCGCCTAAAAATATGAGTGGAGGTGCTTATTATGAGAACTTTGTGAAAAATCACGGGGCAATGGGGGCTGATTTTGTGAATCATTACAAAGGCCATGTTAAAATGGGGGACACGCCTTCATTGGCCTACTTAATGTTTGGAAACCCACTAAACCCTGAGGGCGAAAGTTGGGGAGGGCAATTTGTTCCCATTCGCCGAAGTTCAAGAGCTATTTTTGAACGAAATACCACCACTGCCGATACCATTCCAGCCTACGGAATAATCGAATGGCGTTTCAAAGGGCCTGTGTTACCTATTTCCAAAGACTCAACTTGTTTTACGTTGGAGGCGCAGAATCAACAATGGCCTGGGTATTATCTAGGAAATGGCGTATATGCAGTACGTTATTCTTCTAAAAAACCTGAAGTTGGAAATTACGTGCTACACAGTGCAATTAAGGAGTTAGACGGGCAAAAGGGAGTGTATGTCAGTACAGTGCCTTGGCCTGGAAAACCCAATAAAAATGATTATCCACTTGGTAAAAATTGGTACAGTGATTTGCCAAACCCTGCTTTGTTTTTGGGAGAACAGCAAGGGGCACGAACCATCTCCAAATACCGTGAAGCGTATCTTTCGGACTGGGCAAAACGCTGGGCGTGGATAAAGTAAGTGGAAAAAATGAGCGAAATAATTCTTTAAGTAAAAGAAAGAAAAAGTAATAAAAACAAAAAAATCGATGAGAAAAAACGTTTTGCTCTTGTGTGCTATTTTTATTTGGGGGGCGAATATCGGTTTTACCCAAAGTCCCAAACCGCGTACCATCGTCACAACCGACGGAGAATTGGATGATGTAGATTCCTTTATACGAATGTTACTTTATTCCAATGAATATAAGGTGGAAGGCTTGATTGTCAGCAGTTCACAATGGCATTATAAAGGCGATGGCAAAGGGACGAAGTTTACGTCCGAAATGGAAATGACCAAAAAGATGTACGGCGAACGTACCGAACTCCGTTGGCCAGGTGAGCAGTGGATTTACGATTTGGTGGACGCCTACGGAAAAGTATATCCGAACCTTATCAAACATTCAAAGGATTTTCCAACGCATAAATATCTTAGAGACAGAATCCGCATCGGAAACATTGATTTTGAAGGAGAAATGGCCAAAGACACGCCTGGTTCTGACTTTATCAAAGCTAAACTATTGGATGATGACATGACACCGCTTTACTTACAAGTATGGGGAGGGACAAATACCATTGCTCGGGCATTGAAAAGCATTGAAGATACCTATAAATCAACGCCTCAATGGGATAAAATTTATAGTAAAGTTTGCCAAAAAGCCATTCTTTACGCGATTCTTGACCAAGATGCTACTTACAAAAAATACATCGAACCCAATTGGAAAGATCTCAAAGTGTATTACAATGCAAGCCAATTTTGGAGTTTTGCCTACTTTTGGAAAAGAGCTGTGCCTGAGCAGCTTCACCCATATTTAGAGGGTAAGTTTATGGGAAATATCATCAATAACCACGGCCCGCTCCTCAAAATGTACTACAGCTACGGCGATGGAAATCCTCCCAAAGGTGAAATTGAAGACATTTACAGCAGTATGGAAAAGGCCAAAAAGAACCAATGGGGGAGTTTTGGGCAATATGACTTTATTTCAGAAGGCGATTCTCCAGCCTTTTTACACTTGATAGACGTGGGTTTGAATAACCTCGAAAACCCACAAGATGGCGGTTGGGGCGGCCGTTTGGTTCAGTCAGAGAAAACACCGAGCCGTTGGGAAGATGGCAAAGCAGCAGCAGATTTTAATCCTTATACCCAAAAAATGGATGATGCTTTTGCCCAAACTCGCTGGATTCCCGCCATTCAAAACGATTTTGCTGCTCGTGCCGATTGGTGTATTAAAGACTTTAAACATGCCAATCATGCTCCAAAGGTAATGGTTAATGGTAATCGGCGGGCGGCGTTCCGCTTATTGGTTATTGGTGGTCAGAAAATTACTTTAAAAGCCAAAACCTCTGACCCTGACGGCAATAAAGTTTCGTTGAAGTTTTGGCAATACAAAGAAGTGGGGACTTGTAAAGAAGAAGCCTCAATTACTCAAAATGGTAATAGTGCTGATATCACAGTTCCAGCATCTGCAAAAAGCGGCGACACCATTCACATCATCGTTGAGGCCGAAGACAATGGCTCGCCAGCATTAACAAGGTATCAGCGAGTGATTTTGAAAGTCAAATAAATGAGTGAAGACCTTCCAAGACTGGGCACCTATTTTCAAAACTTGGAAGGTCTAAAATATTAAACAGCAGGCAACACAGTATTTCTCACCTCTCCAAAATCAACTCGAACCCCTTCTTTTTCGGCATAGCCTCGAATGATGATGGTGTCAAAATCTTCTAAAAAACGTCGTTCTGTACCGTCAGGTAACAGAATCGGTTTTTTGCCTCCCCAGGTTAGTTCTAACAAAGACCCAAAACTGTCGGGTTCTTTTCCTGAAATAGTGCCCGATGCAAGTAAATCTCCGACGTTTAAATTACACCCATTCACGGTATGGTGGGCAATTTGCTGGGCGACTGTCCAGTACAAATGTTTAAAATTAGAATGGCATAGTTTGATTTCAGTGCCCGAAGCCGTTTGCAAAATTACTTCCAACTCTACGTCGAAAAAGTGCCTGTTTTTTTCTTGAAGGTAGGGCAAGACTGGAGGAGTTTGTTCTTCGCTAGCCACTTGGAAAGGAGCTAAAGCTTCAATGGGTACGACCCAAGGCGATACGGATGAAAAGAAGTTTTTGGCCAAAAAAGGCCCAAGGGGTACGTACTCCCATTTTTGAATGTCGCGGGCAGACCAATCATTAAATAGTTGAAAACCAAATATATACTCTTCGGCTTTGTTCACGTCAATGGCCTGTCCAATCGGATTGGTTTTGCCAATGACCGTGGCCATTTCAAGTTCAATGTCGAGGCGTTTGGTGGGTGAGAAAAAAGGAGGCTGACTTTCGTCGGGACAAAGTTGCCCTTTGGGACGATGAAAATTTGTGCCCGACACAAAAATCGAACTGGCACGCCCGTGATAGGCTACTGGAAGATGCTTCCAATTGGGCAATAGTGCTTTGTCGGGGTCGCGAAACATCATCCCAACGTTGGTGGCGTGCTGCTCAGAGGAGTAAAAATCGGTATAATCCCCAATTTTAACGGGTAAATGAAGCAGCACATCAGCCACTTCATGAAAGACGGATGCTGGGAGCTGAGTAGGCTGTTTTAAAAGTTCCTTTAGGTGCGCCCGAACGGCATTGGTTTTCGCTTTACCCAGTGAAATGAAATCATTGAGGTAGTCGTTTGTAAAAACCCTTTTGGGGATTTTAAGGGCATCGAAGTACCCCAAATGGGCTAATTCTGCCAAGTCAACTACTTGATTTTCAATAATAGTTGCTACTTTTTTACGGCGATTTTTAACCGAAAAAATGCCAAAAGGGATGGTATCGAGGGAAAAGTTCATTTTAGGTGTTATTTAAACACATAGATACATAGGATTTACACATAGTTTCACATAGCGTTCACTAATGATTTCTATTGTGAAAACTTCTATGTTTACTATGTGGTAAAAAAAGGTTAAACACATAGATACATAGGATTTACACATAGTTTCACATAGCGTTTTCTATGTGGTAAAAAATGGTTAAACACATAGATACTGACTCTTGTGTATCTAAAAGTAAGAAATTCAGTCTTTATAGAAAGAACAAGTATATAGAGATATGAGTCAAATAATCACAAAAAAGATAATCAATGACCTGACTTACCAAATCATTGGAGCTGCGATTGAAGTTCATAAAGTCCTAGGTCCTGGCCTGTTAGAAAGCAATTACGAAAAGGCATTAATTCATGAGCTTTCACTTCGTGGATTACGCACAAAAAGTCAACAAACGATTCAGGTACCATATAAGGAAATTTTGCTTGATTGTGAACTTCGATACGACATCCTCGTCGAAGACCTGGTGTTAGTGGAAAATAAGGCCGTCTTGGACATGCACCCTATTTTTGAAGCAACCTTATTGACCTATATGAAACACCTGAAAATTCCCAAAGGTATCCTAATCAACTTTCATGTTTTGAACATTTTTAGCAGTGGACAGAAAACGTTTGTGAATGAGTATTTTCGAGAATTACCTGAATTATAGTAAAGGCCATCTAAACACATAGTTACATAGAAATTGCACATAGCGTTCACTAATGATTTCTATTGTGAAAACTTCTATGTTTTCTATGTGGTTAAAAAGTCACTCAATCCAACTTTGATAGTACTTCCCATCATCCAATTTCAACGCCTCTTCCGTAAGCGCAAGGGGACGGAACGTATCAATCATGACTGCTAGTTCTTCCGTAGAAGTTTTGCCAATGCTGCGTTCGTAAGCGCCTGGCGCTGGCCCGTGCGGGATTCCTCCAGGGTGGAGCGTAATGTGTCCTTTTTCAATGTTATTCCGACTCATAAAATCGCCATCAACGTAATACAGCATTTCGTCTGAATCAATATTTGAATGATTGTAAGGAGCAGGAATGGCCTGCGGGTGATAGTCGTACAGACGTGGGCAGAACGAACAAACCACAAATGCCTTTGTCTCAAATGTTTGGTGCACTGGCGGCGGTTGATGAATCCGACCAGTTATAGGTTCAAAATTATGAATCGAAAACCCATAAGGGAAATTATATCCATCCCAACCGACCACGTCAAACGGATGCGTAGGGTAGAGGAGTTCGTACAAAATACCCTGTTTTTTTATTTTTAGGACAAAATCGCCCTTTTCGTCGTGCGTTTCGAGCTCTTGGGGGAGCTTGTAATCCCGCTCACAAAAGGGCGAATGTTCAAGCAATTGACCAAACCAATTTCTATACCTTTTCGGCGTGTAAATGGGGTGAAACGACTCGGCAAACAAAATCCGATTGTCAGTGCCATCGAAGTCAATTTGGTAAATCATGCCTCTCGGAATGACTAAATAGTCGCCATATTCAAATGGAATGTTACCCAGTTGCGTCCGTAAAATCCCCGTCCCTTGGTGAATGAAAAGTAGCTCGTCGGCATCAGCATTTTTGTAAAAATAGGAGCGGAGCGATTGACGCGGTGCCGCTAAGCCAATGTGAACATCAGCATTTGCCAATAACACCTTGCGGCTTTCTAAAAAATCGTCCTCAGCGGGAAGTTGAAACCCTTTCAACAGACGAGGCTTGATACTTTTTGAAATAGCAATTTTGGGATTTACATCGGTTTCGGACAAAACCTCACGAATCATAGTGGGACGATGCACGTGGTACATCAGCGCCGACATCCCATCAAATCCGATGGTGCCAAACAATTGTTCGTAATACAACCCACCGTCGGGCTTACGAAACTGCGTATGCCGTTTGGGTAGAATTTTTCCGAGTTTGTGGTAAATAGGCATGTTATGATGAAGTTGGAATACAGTTCTTAACAATCATTGCCAGCATTTCTTGGGCTGCCGAAACCGACGCTGGCTCAATTCCTTCAAGGGCTTTTTGACGAATTTGGGGTACTAATTCCGTCAATTTTTCGATGGTTTCAAGCCCTTTTTCAGTAATGGTGAGTTGAAACATCCGCCGATTGGTGGGATGAATGTCACGCTCTAAAAAACCATTTTGAACCAATAATTCAATAATCCGAGTCACCGAAGCTTTGTCTTTGAAGACTTTCTCGGCAATGTCATTTTGGGTACAGTCAGGATTTTCGGCGACTGTATTTAAAATCAACCATTGGTCAAGCGTAATGTCAAACCCGTTGATTTTGAACTGGTTTTGAAAAAACTGACGATAGATTTTGACGGTTTTTTCTAAATTGTAGAAAAAGGAGGTCGTTAATTTTTTCATTGATTTTAAATTGTTGTGACAAATATATTTAAAATCAATAGTTGATGTATCAATTATTGGTAAAAATATTTCAAAAACCCTTAAAAACAAGAATTAATGGCGAAGGAGAAAGAAGGACTGTTCAACAGGCTGTGCTGATTTGATTTTGCCAGCAATACCGTATTGCCACGCCACAACAGTAACTTTTACGGGGTATTTTGTCTTGGGAGGTATTTTTGTGAATACCAGTTGATTACCAGATATAAAAGCAGGGCCTTCCTTAACGTAAAAGTCCACGGGCAAATTGGTGGAACTTGTGGCGTGTAGTGGAATGAATTTTGGGGTTTTGGATAGGTTGGGTATAGCTTCAAAATCAATTTGTTGATTAGCTCCCTCGGTATTTTTTATTGGAAATTTGAGTTCAATCTGCTGAATCACCGATTTGAAATGATCGTCACCTTCATTGTGCGCTAAGAGCCAAATCGCGTTGCTTCGTTTAGGGTTCAAAAACCCCATTCGGTAAAAACTTAGCCTAAAAGTTGTATCATTTATTTTCTGGACTGGCCCACAAATACGGTCAATTGTCAACAAAGATGTCGCGTGTTGTGAAGTAGGTTTTATTTTGGAAGTATCTGTAAAAAAAGGTTTTAAGTAAAAGGTGGTGCCATCGTTTGCGGGTTTAAATGTAAGGCTGAATTGCCCATGAGATTTAGACGGTTTTAGGGTGTCGGCGTTTTGGATAAACCCTAAGTATTGATTTTTCTTTCCCCGTGGATGTGCATAATAGGCTTCGGTGGCTCGCGCCATTTCTCCATCAAAACACCACGACGCCACGCTTTTATCGCCACTGAATTGAGAATACGGGGCAGGGGGAGCAGTTGGATGGGAGTTGGGGCGCCAACGGTCGATAAGCCATCCTTGCTGTGGGTCAATGAAACGAAGACCGTTTTTGGAAAGGCGATAGTTGGCCGCTTTTTTGATAAAAAATGCGATATAATTAACCATTCGTTGGTTATAGTCAAAGTGGCCGTGACCTGCGTCTGCAAAAAAGGTAATGGGGGTTTTAGGGTGTTTTTTTACGTAATTAAAACCAGGTTCAATACGGTCTTCCCACCATTCTACTTCGCTCATAATAAACAAACCTGGGACTCCTTCCACCGTCCGATTACCCCAATCAGGATTGGGCTTGCCACTTCCTGTAAGATGGGTGAGGGGAGAATCGCCTTTTATGGATATAATTGCCAAGGTTCGTGCGGAATTCCAAGCCCCGAAATTCCAAGGGAAAGAAGCGTGGGCAGAATGTCCTATCGGCACAACGGGAGCGGTTGCTATCTCCTGATAACCAGACACGTCGGCCAATTGCTTCACCATGTTTTCAAAGCCTTCGCCTGCCCCTCTATTGAAGTCGAAAACCATGTCTAAACCTGGCGTTACCCAAATCGTAGCAAACCCAATTTCGCTCATTGACTGGCGGAATTTAGCGTTTTCTAGGATTCCTTCCTCTGTCATATTGTGCATTCCCCACACTACGCCCTTTACTTTTTTGCAATTTTCAGGAATCCAGAGAAAAGCCGTGGGGTTATCGTTTATCTCAGGATGTTTGTACCCATCCACTTTCACCGACCATTGCCAAACTTGGGCGTAAAGGGTCGTTTTTAAAAAAAGTGTGATAAGATATAGGGAGATGATTCGCAGATACATATTTACTTTAGCAGAGAAATCGGTTATATTTGTTAAAAAAAGCGCTACTATGACGGTTCAAACCCTTTATGATGATGTGGCTAATTTTATTGCCAACATGAATCCTACTAAAATCCTTGAACTAAAAGCACCCCTTGAAGCTCAAGAGCGTGTACAGGCCTTGATTAAAAAGGAAAAAGAGTCAGCATTGACAGCTACAGAAAAAGATGAACTTGACCATTTTCTTGTTTTGGAACGATTGATAAGGCTTGCTAAAGCACACGCACGCCAGCGCTTGAGTGGTGTATGAGCCAGAAAATACCTCGTGCTATCCGAAATAAAATTATTGAACGAGCTGAGCATCGTTGTGAGTACTGCCGTATTCCTGATACGGATTCATATTATGGATTCCAAGTTGACCATATCATCAGCCGTAAACATGGAGGTGAAGATGAACTTGGGAATTTTGCATATGCTTGTCCTGACTGCAATCGTTACAAAGGCTCGGATTTGGGAACATATCTTGGAAAAAATTTTGACTTTGTAAGATTTTTTCACCCTCGAATTGACGATTGGTCTTATCATTTTGAATTACAAACATCGGGATTAATCATTGGCAAAACTGATATTGGCAATGCCACTCTCAAAATTTTTGCTATCAACCACCCAGATAGAATCATAGAACGTAAAGTGCTGTGCCAATTGGGATTAATGGATGTTTTTACTTGAAAATCTACTTTTCCAAACCAATTGTTATCTTTCCGTCTTTCCATGCGGGCGCCCTTTTTTTGTCGTTGACAATCATTGCGCTTGGTTCCTCGGTAGCTCGTAATAAAATACGCATCAACGGTTGGCCATCCACTTCAACTTTCAATTGTTTCTTAGAATAATCAGCATTCATAAACACCTTGGAAAGCGAATGCAAAAAGGTTTTTTCGTCTTTGCGCAAATAACTTCCATTGCTGACAAAAAACGAGGTCAGGTTATCAGGATTTGAGCGGTCGGCTTTTTCGGGGAAAGTCACGGCGGTTAAATAGGCGTCGGTTTCCCAGCCATTGATAATCGCATTGGCGTTGCGGTGCATGAGGCGGCCATCGGCGAGCAAATTGAGATAAACTTCCGTTATCGTTCCGTTTTGGGTAATCCGTACTCCCTGCCAGTTGTCGCCGCTTATTTTTTCGATTACGGGCAAATTGGTACGTCCTACGGCTCCATTAGCGCCCGATGAACCAACAAAAGTTTCAACGGCTTTATTGGTGTTATCTAACAATAGAATAGCGTTCCAAAACTTTGTTTGTCGTGAGTTTTCAGCGGGTGAAATGGCATAGTAAGGGATTTTCGTTTTGACGTCACGGTCTTTGATTCCCCATCGTTCTTCCAACTTCATTTTTTCGGGAAAATCGTGCGGATACCCTAATGGCAATGTTTCAGGATAGAGTGGCCGAAACAGAATAGATGCTTCTCCTTGGCTAATTTCGAGGTCGGGGCCTTTCTTTTTAGCTTCATTTTGGTAGTGTAACAAAAACTCAAACTTGCCCGCTTCGTACGTTTTTACGTCATCTACTACCAAAATCACTTTGTCAAGCCACAAAAAATGACGGTAATTCCGCAAAAAATAGCGGGAAGTCGGCCCTGTTGCATCAGCCATGAGGTATTTGAGTGAGCCACCATTAATCAAATGATGCAGACTACCTGACGTTTTTACGGCATGATATTGGTCTTGTGGGTCTTGTGCTTTGCCATTGAACAACATAACGTTGTGAGCTTCACTCCGTACAAAATATGAACTGTACTCAGGTAAACCGTAGCTGACATCACCGCCGTCGATGAGTAAATACTGGCCGTTGTGGTACAACACAAACGAACCTGCATCGGCGTGCGCATGATTCCAAGTATAACCCGATTTTACCCCCAACATCGTCGCATCTTTCTCCCAAGACGAGCGCAACATTCCCCAGCCCATATCTTTGTAAATAGCCGCCGTGGGAAGAGGGTTAGGAAGTGTCGAGTTTTGAATGCTGAGTGTCGAATTTGTATTCCTTTTTCCTAATTCATCATTCTTAATTCCTAATTCTATTGGATGGTAAAGCAGCCCCAACGGAGTAGCAAGATTCATGTCTTCTCGCCCTTCACTGTTGCCGATTTGTTGTAAATACCAATAATAATGAGGATTCCCCATTCCCAGTGCCAACATCAATTTGGCGGGGCGTTCTCCGTTGGCATGATCGTTTGAGTCGCCAAAATTGAGCGACATCATTCGGTGCTTTGACGTGGGATAAGAAGCATGAATGAACCAATCGACTGTCTTTTTGAGGGTTTCATCATAAGGCATTGATGCCTTTCCAAAAAGGTTAGTCCAGGCCAAGCGAAACGTAAGGTATTCTGAAACCGCAAAGTTGGCATAACTCACACTTTCGTAAAAGCCTCCGTTGGCATCGAAATTGGAGGGTTTATTCTCCAAAACACTTCCCTGAAACGCAAACCATTCTTTGGACGCTCGCATTATTTCCTCAGCCCAGGTTTTGGCTTGGGGCTCTTCGTTCAGTACAGCCATGGAAGCTATCCCTGCTTGAAATACCACCGCCGACCACCAATTGTGCCCCATCGAGTTGAGGGTATGAATGCGACTATCTTCTGATACCCAATCTTTTATGGCAGGTTCAATTCCCAGTTTGATAATTTTATTAGTGATTTCTTTTCGTTCGACAGGAGTGAGGTAATTGTAAATGCCGTCGAAAGCAATAGCGGTTTGAAAACAGCCACGGGCAGTTCCAAGGCCTGAGTTCCACCGTGGAGTGCGGTCGTCCATCCCGTCCCACTGAGGACGATTTACCCAGTCGAGCAACAAAAGTTTGGCTCGTTCGGCGTATTTGGTGTCGCCTGTCATGCAATAAACCAAAGTCAGGTTTTCCAAATTTCCCCCTTTCCCTTCGAGAGACTTGTCGGTGCGTTGCAGCATATTTTGCCAAGCTTTAGCCAATAAAGTATCGGTTTGGAGGCGTTCTTTGGTAATCTTGACGCGCTCAGGGGTATAAAAAAGATAAGGGTGCGCCTTTTTTGATTGGCCAAAAGTTGTAAAACAGAATAAGTTGAAAAGCCAGAAAATGATATGTTTTTTCATGTAAACGGAGTGGTTATTTCTTGATTTTATTGCGGGACATTGCCAGCTTCAAGGAATCTAAAAGTGTTGGAAGTGATTTTTGGGTAAAAGCTCGTTGCTAACAGCCCCCATTAAAGCAGCGTATTCGTTGAGTGCCGACTGACGCAGCGCTACTTGGTTCATTAGGCGCGTCTTGATTGCTGGGAAGAATAACTCAGAGGACTGCGCAATATTTCCCCCAAAAACAACTACGTCGGGTTGATAAAGAGCCACAAATTCTTCCATTATCCTACTCAGATTTTGGGCAAATTCATCAAATGTTTGTCGAGCGGCGGGATTGGTCTCGTAGGTATCCACCAATTCTTTCACGCCTGTAATGGGATGCTTTGTTAGCTGAAAGTAACGTTTTATAAACCAACGAGTTGAGATGTAGTCTTCGGCTACGCCTTCGTGTAGTGGGTGGTTGATACCAAGCGCTAAATCGTAAGCCTTTCCGTTTTCAAATAATGACGTACCTAAGCCCGTCCCGAGGGTGATTCCTAATCCTTTCGCAAAACCTTTCCCCGCGCCAAATACCATTTCGCCTGCTAAAAATGCTTCTGCATCATTACTGAAACAGATTTGAGCAGGCGAAATGGTGAGGCGTGCTGCCAATTCCCGACGAATGTCAAGACCATAGAGGTGGTCGTATTTGTTGACGTTTTTCATCCAACAAATACCGTTTTCGTAGTCAAACGGTCCTGGCATGGCAATCCCAATTTGACATTCCGAAAGGTAGTCGGATTGAATAGTTTGCCGAACTGTCGTTGTCCATGTCGTTAATATTTCGTCAGCGGAAGCATACGAATCAACGGGCATACGTCGTAGTGATGACTCATTGATTGTTCCTGAGACAAGATTAACAACCGCCGCTGTAATGTGCGAACCTCCAATATCTACACCTATGTATATTTTCATAGAATCCAGCCCCCTAACCCCCGATGGGGGAATACTATTTGTTTTAAAGATTGAAATGATGTGCCGTAGGCACTACCCAAACAGTTACAGTTGTCTTAACCAAATCGCCTGACCACCTGAGGCTTTTAGATCCACCTTCAATACACTTTTAGTATCTACTTCCTCTGTTTTAATGCCTACTTTGGTTTTGGTCGGAACGTTGCCATCGTCGGAGTAAATACGAGCTTGGTATTTTTTTCCTTTTGGCAAGAAATCGAATTTTACCTCCAAACTACGGGCGTCATTGTTGGTCATCGTACCAATAAACCAGTCGTTGCCGCTTCGGCGAGCAGTGGTGATGTATTGACCGATTTCGCCCTGAAGTACCCGCGTTTCGTCCCAAGAAGTAGGGATTTGTTTCCAAAATTCTAGCTCAGGTTCGCCTTCATACAAGGCAGGTTTATCGTACCAAAACAAGGTTTGAAGCGGGCTGTAATAAACCGCTGCCATGGCCAACTGATGCGCATGGGTGGTTTTGATTCGTTTGTCAAAGTAGCAAATGGTATAATCGGCTGCTCCACCGATATAGCGCGTAAATGGCAGCGTGACGTTGTGGGTAGCATCGGGCATTTCTTCATTTCCGCGAATGCCTTCGGCCGTCATTAGGTTAGGGAAAGTACGCATCTCACCCGTTGGTCGCCAATCGTCGTGGACATTGACCATGAGTTGATTTTCGGCGCATTTTTTAATCATTTCTTCCACCCATACCGTCCAGCGATGACTCCCGACTTGCACAAATCCATATTTTACCCCTTTGATACCCCATTTATGAAAAAGAGGAAAAATCTCATCCGCCTGTTTGACAAGCGCCTGTTTGTTGACGTACAACCAAACTCCTACACCCCGTTCTTTTCCGTACTGTACCACGGCAGGCATGTCAATGGGAGCCTTTACTTGCGTAGCGTCCGAATCCCAAGTGAGGGCAGGGCCGTACCATTTCCAATCAAACAAAATGTATTGTAAACCACGTTGTTGGGCAAAATCAATGGCGGTTTTAGCACCTTCGGTGGTCAGGGTCATTTCGCGGATGATTTTCCCAGGTTTTACCCATGACCAATCTCCCCAGCCCTTGCTTTTATCGGTAGAAACGGGAGGATTAAGGTTGAGCAAAATATCGTTGTTTTCAATCAATTTTCCTGGCGTTTCGGCAATCATAACTACGCGCCAAGGAGTGCCAAAATAGGTAATAGCATCTACTTTGTCGTCGAGCGAAACCAGTATTGAATTAGGTTTGGAGGGATGGAGTTTAAATTTACCGCGTGAGTAATCGGTCATAGCAGCTTCGGCCAAACAAGCATACAAGCCATTTGGAAGTTTTAGGGTCAAAGGCCGTTCGCAGTCGTCCACCCAGTTTTGAAGCGGAAGTGGGGCATATTTACCCTGTGCCCATTGGGTATAATAGGCTAAACTGCCTTCTGGTAGAGTAAACTCCGTATTTTCAGCAGTAATTTGATAATAACTTCCTTTGGGATTTTCAGGGAAGAAATATCGAATAGCAATGCCTTCATTGTAAGCCCTTACCTGAATTTGCATTTTGTAATCGGCATTACTGGCCTTTTGAAACGATAAGGTCGCCGCCTCAAAATGGTCTTTAACGATAGAACGCTCACCGTAAAGTGGTTTCCAAGTGGTATCTTGTTTGGAGGTTTCTGTTTTGATAAACGTAAGGTCTTCACACCAATACTGGGTTTTGTCCACCTTCAAGGCCATCGCCAATTCAGAAAGGTGGTTGTCGAGCTGGATGTTCAGCGCCGATTCAGAAATAACCGAACGGTTTTTGTACGTCACAGTGTAAAAAATACTTCGCCGTCCGTCACTCGCTTGTTTTTGATATACTTGGCAGCTTAGATTCTTATCGGGCGACTGAATGATGGTGCGGGTGTTTTCTAACACTCCCGTTTGTCCCCACACCAACTGGTTGAGCAGAAAGGTTAAGAAAAGGAGGAGAGTCGATTTTTTAGCCATGTTTTTTAAAGTTTTTGGTTTAACCCTTCCAAGGTTTTAAAACTTGGAAGGAGACTGTTTTTGAGAGGATAATCGTTTGATGAGTGTTGCGGGCAAAACGTGCTTTTGTGGAAGATACCTCTCCGCTCGACGATTCATGTGGTTCAGTAGCGTCAAAATAAGCTGTTGAGCCATTTCATGAACAGGCTGGGCCACGGCCGAAATAGTGGGTTGGTGAATGCGAAACAAATCGTTATCATCAAACACGACAATGCCAAACTCGCTACCGATGTTGATTTTTAAACGACTCAATACTTCAATGCCGCTGATAGCCAAATAATTGGTAGCAAAAAACAACGCATCCAACTGAGGATGTTTTCGTAAAAACTGCTCAATTTCACTGGTAATATCAGTCGTTTTGGCTGTCAGATAATCGAACTTAATCAGGAGGGTATCTTTACGGTGTTCAAAGACAGCGCGTTGATAGCCAAGCAATCGGTCAATCATCTGAGCTTGGGCTGAGTCCAAGGTCACTAAGCCAATATTGAGGTAACCTTGGGCAAAAAGAAAATCAACGGCTTGGTAGGCACTTTCAAAATTATTCATCCCGACGTAGCTAGCTTCTACATCTTTGCACTGGCGGTCAAAAAGAACAACGGGCAAATTGCTTTGCATCAAGTCACGGATGTCGTCTTCAATGCTTTCGGTGGGCGTGATAATGTAGCCGTCAACGTTTCTTTCCCGAAAAGTTGTTATCAACTCTTTGGCTTTTTGGGGGCTATTTTTGGTGCTGCTGTAAATGATTTTATAGCCATTTTCGTAAGCAATATTTTCAATACTCCCCGCAATACTCGAAAAAAAAGTATCGGCAATATCCTCTACCATTAGACCGATGACGTTGGTTTTGCCCGTGCGTAAACTTTTTGCTAAATGATTAGGCTTGAAATTGGTTTTCTCCACAAAGGCCAATACTTTTTGCGTCAACTCCTCGCTGATTCGTTTTTCTTTGGCTTTTCCATTAAGAATGTACGAAACCGTAGCGGTAGAAATTTGCAGTGTTTCGGCTATGGCTTTGATAGAGAGTTTTTTCATTGAAATGATTTAATGTTTATTGGATAGCCGCTACGCGGCATAAAATGAAGAACTCATTAATGCTTCCCGCTACAAATAGGCAGCCACTACGTGGCATTTTTCAAAATGGTTTCTGCCGCGTAGCGGCTACCTATTTGTAGATAGAAATAATTTGCCTGCGCACTTGCCACATCGTGGCTACCCTAATTTGCCTCTTGCAAACTTGCCTATTTGCCCTTTCTCTTTTGCTCCAACTTCATCAATGCTTCCACATAGTAATAATCAGCATAATTGATAGAGGCATCTACCTCAGTGCCATTGGGGTGATGCCCTGTAGAATGTAAGAGAATTGCGCTGTTTTTGTCGCCACTTTGGTAACGTGGACTTGACAATTCAGCTAACATTTCTTTGGCTTTATCGAAATACAGCTTTTTCTTCGCTGGGTCTTTGACAAATTTTGATAAATCAATCAAAGCCGAAGCCGTCACTGCCGCCGCGGAAGCATCACGGGGGGCATTAGGAATTTTAGGGTCATTAAAATCCCAATAAGAAATTAAATCTGCGGGCAAGTTTTTCAAATAAACATCGGTTACTTTCTGCGCAAAGTCCAGAAATTCAGGCTTTTTAGTTTCTTTAAAACACATCGTAAAACCGTAAATTGCCCACGATTGCCCGCGTGCCCACATACTGTTGTCGGCATAGCCTTGGTGGGTGACGGCTTTGGTACGTTTGCCCGTGAGTGTGTCATACACAACTACGTGGTAGGAAGTATAATCAGGACGAAAATGGTTATTCATCGTGGTTTCGGCGTGCTTGACGGCGATGTCGTACAATTTTTTATTTCCCCCGTTTTTGGACGCCCAAAAGAGCAATTCCAAATTAATCATGTTATCAATGATGGTATTGTGCCCACCAAACTTCTTTACTTCACGCGGCCACGATAAAATTGTTCCCACTTTGGGGTTATACAAGGTTGCTAATACATCCGCCGTTTTTAAAATCACTTTTTTGTATTCGGGATTTTTCGTGATTCGGTAGCCATTTCCGAAGCTGCAAAAAATTTGAAAGCCCAAGTCGTGGTCAAAGGCAGGTTCGTCGGAAAGTGGAGTCAGTAATCGTGAGAAACGGTCTGCTTCTATCTTGAGTTTGGGGTCGTGGTTATATTCGTACAAGTACCACAACGTGCCAGGCCAAAAGCCGCTTGTCCAGTCACGAAAATTCACAAATCGCCATTGGGTGGAGCCACGATTGATATTTCGGGGAATATCTTTGGTATTGTCGGGAATGAGTGTGAGTGTTTTTTCGACTTGTTTGGCAGAATAGTCTAAACTTTTGTTGATAAAAGCTTGAGCCCATAGTTTGTTTGACAAAACCGTTATCAACAGGATATTAAGCAGAAATTTCATAGTGTTCGTGTTTGGAAGGTAGTGGCGACAGTCGCCGCCACTACGATTACTCACTTAATTAACCTTGATGAAAAAAAACTAATTACCATCCAGGGTTCTGAACCAGATTGGGGTTCAACTGTATTTGCTGAGAGGGAATAGGAAGTAAATAATGTTTTTCGCTCCATTGGCGATTGCCCTCCAAACGATAATTGCCATTCACTACCTGATTTTTGATGCCATGCCAACGGGTTTCGTAAGCAGTTCCCGTCCACACAATGCCTTCAACGGGCTTGGGCATTTCGACTTCGGCGGTTTTCCAGCGAATCAAATCATCGCGACGGAAACCTTCTAAAAACAACTCCAAAGTACGCTCTCGACGGATTTCGGTACGCATCTCTAATCCATTGGTTTGTACCAAGTTATTGCTCAACTTGGGCATTTTTTTGTTGATACGATTCCGAACCAAATTCAACGATTTGTCCAAGTCTGCGTCGCTAATCGTTCCATTTTTCTCGAAAACCGCCTCGGCGTAGTTCAAAAGTACTTCGGCGTAGCGAATGACGGGATAATCGTAGCCTTCTTCGGCATCTTGCAGACGGCGTTCGGTGGCAAATTTTTGAGGCGCGTAGCCACTTCCACCCGCTGGGTTGTATCTACCGCCCGAACTGGCGATGTCGGCCGCATCGCCTTTCCAGGTAGTTCGTGCACCTGGATTTTCGTTGTTCCAATAATACTTTCCGTCTTGTCCCCACGTATAAATCATGCGATTGTCACGATTTTCGTACTCCGAAAGCGTTGTTTTGTAGCCGTTGAAAAGGGCTGATTTTTCAATCGGTAGGCCGTCTTGACAGAGGTACATGTCCATTAATTTTTTAGCACCCCAATGGATATTTCCCTGCAATTGGTGGGTAATGTTTATCCGAATTTGACGAGAAGCAAAGTCGTAGCGATTCGCTAAAATGTACTCTTTGTTGGCCGATTTTGTAATGTTGGCGGGGTTCGACTGCTGATTTTCCAAGATAAAAAGGTATTTCTGGGAAGAGTCACCCAAAGCGGCTGGGGCAAAAAGTTCATACTGTTTACTGGAAATGACCGCATCGGCGTTTGTGGCTGCTTTGTCCAACAGTGCATTCGCGCGGGCGGCGTTGTTTCTGAATTTTTGCCAAGTGCCCTCGTACAAAGCCACTCGACTCAAAAACGCTTGGGCACTGCCTTTGCTTATCCGTCCTTTGTCGGAAGCAGCAATGGCGCTTTCGAGGGGCAATACCGCAATGGCACTTTCGAGGTCGGCAATAATAAAGTCTATCACTTCGTCGCGGCTGTTGCGGGCTGCTTGCAATTCAGGAGATTCGGTTGAAAGAAGGGTTTTTACGATTGGAACCCCTCCAAATAACTGCAACAAATCGAAGTACAAATAAGCCCTGAAAAACTTAGCCTCGGCTACATATTTCTCAATTTCGGAAGGTGAAGAAAAGCTTTCTGATTTGCTGAGTAAGTAGTTTATAGCCCTAATGCGGGAGTAAGCACCGCTCCAACTGCCGTCGGTATTGGGTACGGTATTGGTGCCATTGCTAAAGGTATTGGCTCCGTCGCGCGTAAAAATAATGTCGCTGCGTCGGTCGGAGTGGGGGTTGTTATCCAAAATGTCCCCGAAGCTGCGTAAATAGGTGTAAAATTCATTGGCTGCCAATTTGAACTGGTCGGCATTTTTCCAATAACTCGCGTCTGAAATCTCGTTCAGCGGCTTCATGTCCACGAGTTTGTTACAGCCAACACTCAGAAACAATGTTCCTGTGAAGGCCAAAATGGTATATATTTTTTGTGCTTTCATTTTATTTGAATGTTTGAAGGGTAATGGAGGCTTAAAACGTCAAATTCAATCCGAGCGTCATGTACCGATAAAAAGGAAAACGCTGGCTAAAAGTGCTGACGTTGTTGTTCTCTGAATCGCCCGAGTTGGAAACCGAGCGCGTTGATTCGGGATCCCATCCGTCACGTATTTTTGACTTTTCCCACAAGTCGCTTCCCGAGAAATAGACCCGAAGCCGTTGGATTTTGGCCTTTTGAGTCAAATTCGTGGGTAAGGTATAGCCTACCACCAAGTTTTTAAGACGGATATAAGCGCCATTTTCGGCAATCCAGTCAGATTGGTAGTAATTGTAGTTATTGATAGTTCCCGTTGTGGAGAGTCGAGGATAGAAAGCTTCGGTGTTGGTGGGAGACCAAGTTTTACCCAAAAATGCTTCGTTTTGGGCTTGGAAAATCACTGCCGCAGGAATCCGCCAGTTGCCATCACGGATGATGGTACGTTTGGCTACTCCCTGAAAAATGGCGTTAAAGTCAAACCCTTTCCATTCCAAACCACCGTTGAAAGAATACACAAAGCGTGGGTCATCGCGTCCAAGTGCTACTGCATCTTCGGGCCAAGTAATTTTGCCGTCGCCGTTTACGTCCTTAAACATATTATCGCCCAGACTCAAGCGTGAGTTGGCTTGGGCAGTTGCTACGCCAGCAGGGATTCCGATGTTGTTGCCCGCAATAAATTTACGGTAGGCTTCCAGTTGCTCATTGGTTTGAATCCGTCCGTCATAAACCAGCCCAAAATAGGTGTTGAGCGGATAACCTTCCACGGCACCGTTGAGGCCACGATTGGTAGAATTAATAATTTTTTGTCCGCCGTAGTTAGTCAATAAGTTGGTATTGTCGGAGATATTTCCTGCGATGTGGTAACTCAATTGCCCGATTTTATCCCGCCAGCCAAGCGAAAACTCCCAACCTTTGGTTTCGAGTTGGCCATTATTCCCATCAGGAGCTGCGGCCCCCAACACGTTGGGATAAGTACGGGCGATGAGCATATTATCATTTTTCTTCTTGAAATATTCAACGGTCCCATACAGGCGATTTTGTAAAAAGGCAAAGTCAAGTCCGATATTCTGGTTGATTATTTCCTCCCAAGTACGGTCGAGGGCAACCAACGTTCCACTTGGCGATACCCTTACTGCTGGACTGGTTCCAAGAATCGGGAAGCCTGCGGCGGTTGCTCCTGTAGAGTAATTGATATTCATGAATTGGATATAGTCGTACAAACCGATTCCATTCTGGTTTCCAACCCGCCCGTATGATGCTCTAAGCTTTAGGTCATTGATGAACGACAATTGTTTCATGAAACTTTCTTCGGTGATGCGCCATCCCAGCGATACGCCCCAGAAGCCTTTCCATCGGTTAGAAGCATCAAATTTTGACGAGCCATCGTAGCGAGCATTGGCTTCGAGCAAATATTTGTCTTTGAAAGAATAATTGAGACGGCTGAAGTACCCACCAATGGCGTAGTGATTTTGGGCTTCGGAGACAGTTTTGGTCGTGGGGTCACCCGTACTCAATGACAACGAGTTAGGAACATCAGGAATCGCATCTAAGGTTTTGGCAATGAATCGGTTGTATTCTTGGCGCTCGTACTGAACTCCCGCCGTTAGTTTAAACTGGTGGATTTCCCGTAAACTTTTGGTGTACTCTGCAAAAGCGTTGGCGCTGTAGAACGCCTCTTGCTTATTGCCCCGCTGATACGAACTTCGGGTTGGTAAATAAGCAATCAAATTAGCGCCTGTATAATCATAAAAAGGAATGTTGTTCTCGAAAGTTCGATAATCGGTGTTCAGCAAATAATACCCCGCCGTTCCGACCAACTTGAGGTTGGGAAGTAGGTTGTAGGTAAGCGATAAGTTGGTATTAACTCGGGTGTTCGTTTCTTTATTGTCGCCACCAAATGCCGCGATTGACACTTGAGAAGCATTGGCAATACCCGAACCCCACACGTAGGCTTGTCCTTTTTGGTTGAAAAACGGAAGCCCTTGCTGAATACCGTTGTTCATAATATCGCCCAAGCGCGTCGGCTGAATAATTTGTTGACGTTCGAGAGAGATATTGGTGGCCAACTTGAGTTTTTCGGAGAAACTATAGTCGTGGGTCAGACGAAGGTTGTAACGTTTGTTGGAATTGTTTCCCCACTGCAACAAGCTACCGTCATTGAGGTAACCAAGTGAAACCCGATACCCTGATTTATCGCTGCGTGAAGAAACGCTCAATTGGTGCTCCTGAGATTGGGCCGATCCCCACAAAACATCTTGCATGGTTTGGTCAAAGAAAGGGAAGTCTTTCACATCCCCAAAAAGACCCGCACCTGGTACACTCAAAGCTTGGTATTCGGCAGGCGTAAGCCATTGTTTTCCTTGGCCAAGGGCTTTTTCCATGACAGTGGTCAAATTGTACCAAATGTCGGTTGGGGCAAATCCATCGTTGCCTCGGGCCTCCCGAATGAGCGGCCACCAATCATTGACGCGAACTAAATTGGGTTGTAATCCTATTTTTTTCTGAGAAAAAGCGGCGCTGTACTCAACGGTTGGTTTGCCATTTTTTGCTCTTTTGGTCGTGATTAGAACCACCCCGCCTGCTGCACGTGAGCCATAAATAGCCGCCGCTGCATCTTTTAGAAATGAAATATTGTCTATGTCATTAGGATTGAGTGAATTAAGGGCGTTGGTGCTTGGTACAGGCACGCCATCAATGATCACCAAAGGCTCACTATTGTTGACAGACGACGCTCCTCGCATCTGGAAATTCCACTGTTCGCGGCCTGGTTGGGCTGAGTTCCGCGTGACTACTACCCCAGGAACCTGGCCTTGCAATGCTTGTAGCGGGTTTGCAACGGGGCCACGGTTTTTAAACACTTGGTCATTGACACTTACTACGGAGCCTGTGAGGGTTTCTTTGCGTTGTTCGCCGTAGCCTACCACCACTACTTCTTGCAAACTTTTGGGGTCGGGTCTGAGCTGAATATTGATAATTTTGCGGTTCCCAAGGGCAAATTCTTGTTTTTCATACCCCAAAAATGAAAATATGAGCACCACTGATTCGTCTGGGACGGACAAAATAAAACGCCCGTTGGGGTCGGTGGTTGTGCCACGGGTGGTGTTTTTTATCGTCACGTTGACCCCAGGCATAGGTTCATTTTTTTCATCTTTTACTGTTCCGCTGATAGAAATATCCACGACTTGGGGCGCCGCAACCGCTGCTTCAGAAGGGGTGATGTGCCGAAGTAAAATTTGTGAACCCTTTACTTCATACGCAATGTCGAGGGGTTTAAATAGCGTTTCAAGCACGTAGGAAAGTGATTGGTTTTGAACGTTTAAGCTGACCTTGCGTTCAGCCCGAATGTGTTGGGGGCTATACACAAACCGTACCGAAGCCACCTTGCCAATCGTACGAATGGCAGATTCAACATTCTGATTTTCAATCGAAACCGATAAACGTCGGTTGAGTAACTCTTGGGCATTGCCATTGGTGGCCAATACCCAAGTACAGGTCCAGACTGACAATAAAAATTGATAGAAGGAAAGACGCATGATTTTTAGGCAAACCGTTAGCGTTTTAGAACCATTTTTCATACATTTGAAACGTTTTCAATGTTAATTTTTGAGACAAAAAGTCCCTTTGTCCGACGTCCTGTCGGAGAGCAGCAAGCCTGAGAAACTTTGCGGGGACTGACCTGAAATCGGGAACGTTGGCGCGTTTCCGATTTCGTTTTTTAAGGGAGTAGTTAGTAGGTTTTTATGTCATGTAAAAAAATTAGGGTTTATTGTCTGGGTTTTGAATCATCAATTTATACTGCACCCTTTGCCTTGAATCACGATTTGAGCGTCCACTACTTGGTACGTTGCCCCAATAGCTTTACAGATTAAATCCAGTTGTTCATAAAAACTTTCTTCGGCAAATTCGGCACTGATTTCACAGGCTTTCAGTATATTTTTGTCAAACACAATTGGGATACTGTATTTTTGGCTAAGTGCGTCTAAGGCTTGTTCGACGGGGGTATTTGAAAACGACAAACCCACCTTGGTCTGTTCTGCAATGGCAAGAACTGGTGTAGGAATGCTGACCAACGTTTTTTCCATGTTTTCTACCTTTCGGTCAAAAACGACTTGTTGGTTTGGGGTTAGAATCGTCCCAGTAAGCTCAGTAGTAGGTGTTTTAATCGCTTCTTCTTTGATCGAATAAACAGCTACTTTTCCCGTTTTTACGATTACTTCTACCTTATCGGCTTTGTCGAAGGCACGAATCAAAAAGCTGGTTCCCAGTACTTTGGTGACCAGTTCGTTGGCATACACCAAAAAGGGCTTTTGTGGATTTTTGGTCACGTTAAAAAAACCTTCTCCGCTCAAATACACCTCACGAACCGTAGAAGTAAAGGTTTTGGGGTAACTTAATCGACTAAGCGGCGAGAGCCGAACTTGGCTGCCGTCGGGAAGAGAAACCAATTTTTCGACCTTATCGTCATTGATTACCTCAACGAGTTGAGTACCCAGTTGACTTTTGCGTACTTCATAAACAACCGTTGAACTGATTTTTGATTGATAAACGGTATAAAATGCACCTAAAACTCCCAACACAACGACCGCAGCAGCGGCTTGTTTCCACCAGCTTATTCGATTAAGCAAAGGTTTAACAAAAACTTCCTCGCGGTTTCGTGCCTCAGAGAGATTAGAAATGGCTTGTTTTAGCTCATTCTCCGAAAGTAACTCGTGTGTTTGGTTCATTTTCAGAATAAACGCGCGGGCTTGGGTAACGCTTTCGTTTTTCGATGGATTTTCCAGTACCCATTTTTCCCAAAAGGAACTATCAGTTGGTAGGTTTTTAAGTACCCACCTCCTAAAAGAATCATCCAGGACAAATTCAGTAACGGTATATTCTTTGTAATCTTTCATAGATTTTATTTTCACATCTGAAGGTGTGTTGTAAGGAAATAGTACTTACCAAAGAAGGAATACCCTTTTTTGGAGAAAAATTTTCGATTTTTTTTGAAAAAAGAATTTAACACGCTATAAACGATTGATTTGTAGTGTGTTAAAGTTTATGTCCTTGAATAATAGGTAAGCCTATCACGAAGATGTAGCTTAAACGTTTAGGCAAGTTTTTTGAAAAGTCGAAGCAAAAAGGGTAAAAATACAACCAGTGCTGGAAGTAAGTTTTTCATTTGGGAAAGCGCACGGTACAAAAAGTTAGCAACGGTTTGTCGCTCTACATCCATGATTTGGGCAATTTCTTCGTTAGAAAGCCCTTCGTAAAATTTCAAAAAAATAACTTCTTGTTGACGTGGAGGCAGTTGTTCAATGGCCCGACGAAGGGCCTGCTCTTGTTCCGATAGCAGTTCAGCGTTAATTAAATCAATTTCAACGTTAGCGTTTTCAACCAAGGTGTCTTCTTCAACACCTTGAGAATTTAGCCAAGGTTTGTCATGTTTGAGCTGACGAATAAAGTTGTTTCTAAGGGCTTTGATGAGATAAATAGTCACGTACGGCGTGTCAACGAGTCGTTCGCGCCGTTCCCAGAGTTCCAAAAACAAATCTTGGATGCAATCCTTAATGTAATCGCGGTCTTTGGTGAACCGAGTACCGTAGTTAAATAACACCCGATAACGTAATTCAACGAGCTGGTCAAAAGCATGTTCATCCCCTGTTTTAAAGCGGCTCCACAATTCGGCTAACAAAGGCTCATCGACGGGTACTGGCATATACAAAAAGGAAGTGGTAGCACAATATTACGAGGTCAGTTGAAATATAGCTAATTCCTTCCATTATTTTCTAGGTAAAAAAATAAAGACATTCTTTGAATGAATTGTGTTATTTTTAGGTTCATTAGCAAACAATTTAGCCATAATAACGATGAAAAAGATATTTATCTGCCTGTTTTTCATTGGGTATTGTTTACACGCTGTAGCCCAAGATAAAAATGCGTATAGCTACTTTCTACCTGAAACCAAAATGACTGATCAAAATGCCCGCATTGAAGTGAACCAAAAAGGGGATACCGTTTTGGTGGCTTTCTATCGAGCTTTAGAGGCAGTTAATAAGACCAATAATACCTTTACAAAAGTGTACAAAGGAACGCCTTTTTTTAAAAACGGGTGGTTCAAGGGGAAAACAATTGAGAAAAATGGGCACGAGGCCGAGTATTTGATGGCTTACAACCAACAAAAAGGCGTGCTTCACGTCATGGCTAATCCACTTTTGGAGGCAGTTACGATGAAGCCAACCGAGTTTGTTCTTCAAAACCACCGTTTTGTACTCCTCAAAAATCAATACTATGAGCCTATTTACGAGGGGAAAACGATGATTTTGAAAGAACACCAATGTTTGCTACATTCCAAAAGTAGTGCCCAAACTACTGGTTACGAAGCATCGGGGAGTGAGAGTGAATATGAGGGAGAATTTATCAAAACGACGAAATATTACTGGTACGAAGATGGTAAACTTTCGGGCATTCCAACTGGTAAACGTTTTTTTAAACTGTTTGGAAATCAGGCAAAAGAAATGGAAATGTTTGCCAAAGAACGCCAACTTACGCCAACGACCGAAAAGGGCATGATTGAAATCGTTAAAAATTTCAACCCACTTTGACAACTTTCTCAAAGGAGTTTCGTTTATTAGTAGTTCAACCTAATCATTTATTCTTACAAACAACACATGAAAAATTTATTTTTAACTCTGTTCTGTACCCTTGTTGCATTCACATTTGCTTACAGCCAAAATCCTCCTGCTAGTCCACGTGTAACTGCCGAAAACGGTAACATTAAAATTTCTTACGGACAACCTTCAAAAAAAGGTCGTGTGATTTTTGGGGCCGAAGGAAGCCAAAGCTTGGAAAAATACGGTAAAGTTTGGCGTACAGGTGCCAACGAAGCAACCGTAATTACGTTCAAGAAAGACGGAAAGCTCGGTGGTAAAGACGTGAAAGCAGGCGATTATGCTTTCTTCACAATTCCTGGTGAGAAAGAATGGGTAATTATTTTGAACAGTGAAGTAAAACAGTGGGGTGCTTACAACTATAAGCAAGACAAAGACGTACTTCGCGTGACTGTACCTGCTACAAGCTCAAAAGAGCCAGTTGAAAAACTTACTATTGAAGTTAAAGACAACGCAATTGTATTAGGATGGGACACCGCAGGTTTCTCGGTTCCAGTGAAATTTTAATAACGCTAATTATACATTTAGAAGCCCAGCCATTTGGTTGGGCTTCTTTTTTTGTAGTATTGCTAGAAATTGAAACTTCCTTAACCTCTCAACCGATGAAACGATTTCTGTATGCCGTACTTTTTTTAGTACTCGTTGTGTGTTTGGCGGGTCTATCTTTGGCCTTCTGGCCCAACAAATGGCGAATTGACAACCAAGGAATTACAACAGAACAAGCCGCAATTTTACGAAAAACCTACGAAGGACCTCACCATTTGATGAAAACCTCGGACGGTGAAACGCTCTTCTTACGGCGCTGGAATCCTGACTCACTTACCCCCGCTAAAAAAGACATTGCGGTGCTCATTTTTCACGGTTTTACGGCTTACAGTGGCCCATACAGCATGGCAGCCATCCCCTTTTCGAAAGGTGGCTACACCACATTTGGGCTGGATTACCGAGGTCATGGACTTTCGGGAGGTAACCGTGGCGATAGCCCCAATAAAGACAGATGGATTGCCGACTTGGCAGAAGCAATCGTTTATCTCAAGAAATTGGGATTCTCAAAAGTCGTAGTGATGGGACATAGCTTAGGGGTGGCTGCAACGATTTGTGCGGCCAATGCCGTCCCCAATGAAGTGGCAGGGTTGGTACTACTTTCGGGTGCATACGAGAGTCGGCCTGGACTTAACAAGCCAATGAACCCGTTTGTAAAAGCCAAAATCATCGCAAGTGCAGTCTTTCGCCCTTCGTTCCAGTCGGTGGAGTATTATCGGGAAGGGATGACTGTTACACCTGATACCTTGTTTACTTTTCATTATACCCCACGATTTGTGACAATGCTGGATGTAAAACAGCTTCGGCTTACGTCCGAATTAAATGTACCTGTTTTGGTAGGAGTAGGGGACAAAGACGAATTATTTGCGATTGATAAAGTCAAAGAGTTTTACAACCTCGTGCCAGGCAACAAGAAGGAGTTTTATGTGATGAAAAATGCCACCCATGCCAAAATCCCCGTTGAAAGTTGGGAGGGAATTGCGAAATGGCTTGACAAAACGTATGTGTTAAAGTAATGAATTTTCCATTTCTTATCCCTAACGCCTATCAAAAAACAAAAGGGGGGCGTGGTGTAGCTCTGAAAAAGTTTCTACAAAATGTAAAGAACCAAATAAGTTAAGGTATTAGCCTTTTAAGGTTCGTAAGTGAGTGCCCAACCTGTATTTTTGCCTTTCAACAAGAATTTTGGAGCTATACAAATAAATTTATCAAATTTGCACTCACAAATAATTGACGTCAACTCAAGTTGAAAAAATATACAGTCTTAGTTTGATAGTTAATAGTTCTAATTTGTGCAATTCATTGTTTACTGAGTTACTTGGGGCATTTGTTTGGGATTTTACTCAGACTTTTAAGATTAGTGATATTTTTTCTTTAACCTCTAAAAACAAAAACATGAAAATGAACAAATTTATTAAGGGAGTTATTGTGGTGGGTGCAGCACTTGGAAAAGGAAGAGCCTCAAAAACGACTACTTAACTTGATAACTGAGACCGATGCCAATGGCAGCCCCTTTTCTTCAATTCCAACCCAATTAAAAGCCAAGAGTTTTCTCATTGGCTTTTTTTATGCCCGTTTAGCCAATAGATGGAATTTAAGTAGTTGCGCATAAATTTTAGTGTATTTGTAGCTTATATCGCTTCGGAGAAGCACAACCTTTGTAGTAGTAGTAAAGAGAGCCATCTATAAAACCCTTTTGCTTCGGAGAAGCATAACTTGATGCTTTGTTATGCTTCTCCGAAGCAAAAACTAAAAAATTACCTGCTGTTACTACAAATGTTGCGCCTCTACTGAGGCTAATTTGAATTACCCTAGAACTTTTGCTTAATTATTTAGAATATGAGTTTTTAGCATTGTTCATTTGCTACTTTCTGAAAAGAAAATGGTCAAGACAACAATAAATTTGGGTCGTTTTTGCCTTTTAAGCAGATAAACCCATGTTTTTATGCAAATTACCCGTCGTCAGACTTTGTCTTTACTCACCGCTACCACAGGAATGAGTATGCTGCCAGAAAATTCGCAAGCCGTTGAGCCTGCCAAATCAGCCTCTTTTGTGCCTTGCCTGAACATGAGCACCATTCGAGGACAAAAATTAGGATACGTCAAAGAACTAGAAACGGCTTCTAAGGCAGGGTTTCGTTCGGTTGAAATTTGGATGGATACCCTCCAAGAATTTATAAAAAACGGGAATAGCCCTGCACAAGCCCGAAAAGTCGCGTCGGATTTAGGCATAAAGCTCGAAAATGCCATTGGTTTTGCGGCTTGGATTGTTGACGACGAAACCGCAAGAGTCAAAGGCGTGGACCAACTCAAACGTGAAATGGAGCTGTTGGCAGAAGTTGGCTGTATGCGCGTAGCAACCCCACCCGTTGGAGCTCAAGCACCGCAAGCCCCTCGTATCGATCTTCAAAAAGCGGCCGAACGCTACCGTACCATTCTTGAAATAAGTGACCAAACCAAAGTAATTCCGCAACTGGAACTGTGGGGCTTTTCCAAAAACCTCAACAAACTCAGTGAAGTGATGTACGTGGCAGTAGAAAGTGGCCATCCGTCGGCGCGGTTGTTGTTGGATGTATATCATTTGTTCAAAGGTGGTTCAAGTTTGGATACCCTCAAGTTGGTAGGGAAACCTGGCGTTGAAATATTCCACATCAATGATTATCCCGCAAATTTCCCGAAAGAAACCATTGTCGATGCCGACCGCGTGTATCCAGGCGATGGGATTGCGCCCATTGGGCAAATTTTAAAGACCATCAAAAACCCAGAGCGACCCATTGTGCTTTCGTTGGAAGTATTTAACAAGACCTATTATGCCCAAAATGCCCTTGAAGTTGCTAAAATGGGCTTGGCAAAAATCAATAAAGTCATCGCGGGGATTTGATTTTCGTACAGAATCTAAACGCTTTGCACGATATTTGCGTTTAGAGTTCTAACGACTACCGATAACACCAAACCTGAATGCAATTTCTTTTTCCGACCTTTTTGTGGAGTTTACTGGCAGTGGGGATTCCAATTGCCATTCACTTGTTCAATTTTCGCCGCACCCGCCGTATTTACTTTTCCAATGTCTCGTTGTTGAAAAACGTCGATATGGAAACAAGTTCGTTTCGACGTTTGAAACAGTACTTGATATTGGCAACCCGGGTACTTGCCATTGCGGCCTTGGCGTTGGCATTTGCTCAGCCCTATCTTCCAAGCGAAAATAAATCTGGAACCAATGCCCAAAGTGTGACGAGTGTTTATTTGGACAATTCGTTCTCGATGCAAAACGAGGATAATAACCAACGTTTTTTTGACATTGCCACAGGAAAGCTCGATCAACTGCTGACGCTTTTTAGAAATGCTACTCGTTTGCAGTTGATTACCAATGACTTTGATGCCCAAGAACAACAACTCACAACGACCGACCGCATCAAAGACCGTTTGACTACTCTCAAGCTTTCGCACACGCCACGGTCGTTGCCAAGTATTTACAAACGTCAGGTGAATTTGATGTCGAGGTACGCGGGGAGTGGAAAAAATCAATTTTTTTGGTTTTCTGACTTTCAAAAAAGTACCGTTGGCGATGTTGCAAGCCTTAAAGTTGACTCAACCAATCGGTTGTTTATTGTGCCTGTGCAAGCCGTTGCGAACCAAAATGTGTATGTCGATTCGGTGTGGTTGAATACGCCTTTTGTGAGGGAGTTTCAGAACAATATTTTGTACGTTCGGGTAAGTAATTCGGGCAATGATGACGTTCAAAACCTGGTTGTCAAATTGTTTTTAGACGATGTTCAAGTTTCGACGGCACCCGTCAACCTTGCTCCAAAAGGCTCGGCAACGGCCTCTTTCAATTTTAATGTACGCGGGAAAGGTTTCAAGCGTGGTCGGATTGTATTTGACGATTTGCCAATTACGTTTGACAACGAATACTTTTTTGTCCTCAACGCTTCGCCCGTCATTCGAGTCTTGCATTTGTACGGACAAGCCAACCCCAACCGTTCGATTGAAAATGTTTTTGCCAACGATAGCCTGTTTGCCACGCGTAGCCTCAACGCCAATAATGCCGACATTGGCTTATTGAAGCAGACCGATTTGGTCGTTTTAGAAAGTGTGGAGAGAGTAGAAGGAGCGATGCGCACCGAATTAGAAAATTTCGTTCGTAAAGGAGGAAGTATTTTGGTTGTTCCTCCATCTAACCCCGATATAGCTTCTTACGGAGGGTTTTTGAGCGCCCTTGGTGTAAATTCATTGAGTGAACGAACGTCCAACGAGCCCATTCCATTGACCAATCCTGAGCGGGAAAGTCCGTTTTTTAGTGATGTTTTTGAGCAATCCATTCGCCAAGAAAACCTTGAATTACCAGTGTCGAAGCCCGTTTGGCAATGGCAGGCGGGTGGAGCCAAGCTGTTGAGTTTGCGGAGTGGAGACGTTTTCTTGAGTCAGTCGGCCGTTCAGCGGGGCAAAGTTTATGTCTTGGCAAATCCGCTTACGGAAGCTTTTGGAAGTTTTGCGCAAAATGCACTTTTTGTGCCCGTGATGTACAAAATCGCCGCACAGAGCGTACGTGAACAGCGTGCTGCGTATTCTTTTGATGAAAACAACATCGCACTGACTGTACCAGATTTGCCACAAAATACGATTTTTAAACTCAAAAAAGGTAAAATAGAGTTGATTCCAGTGCAACGCTTGAATGGAAATCAATTAACCCTCGAATTACCGAAGAGTAACCAATTGACCACCGAACAAGACATGGAGTCGGGTTATTATGAGTTGCAAAAAGATGGACAAACCGTTCAATTGTTGGCCTTGAATCACGACAACCAAGAATCGCAGTTAGATTATTACACTCCTGATGAACTTCGGAAACTATTCGCTAATCAGCCCAACGTACAAGTGTTTGACCACGTGGCGGACGGTGATTTTGTGAAAGAGTTTCAAAAGCAAAACATTGGCGTTAGCCTTTGGAAATACTTCTTGTGGGCGGCGTTGGCGTTTTTGCTTTTAGAAATCTTAGTCATTCGCCTGATAAAATAGTGCGTTTTCGTACCTCTGGTTTTGAGAAACCAGAGGCACACACGGGTGCTGCTTGTTTCTCGAACAGGTGTTGCTGGTTTCTCAAAACCAGCGCAAACGCAGAATGTGCAAAGGTTTCTCAAACAGGTGCTGCTGGTTTCTCAAAACCAGCGTAAACGCAGAATGTGCAAAAGGTTTCTCAAAACCTTGCCTATGAATGAAAAGCTAGTTTTTTTACCCCAATTTGAGGAAAAGTTTTCCCGTTTTGTAAAATATACGTTTGGCTCAAATTTTTGATAACTTGCAACAAACGACTCTAAACTTTATAAACATGAATGACTTAATACGGGGATTATTGGCAGGCTACGGCGCAAAAAAATTAGGAGGAGGCTGTGTAAGCACAGTCGTTATATTTCTAGTCCTTTGGTATGTTTTAGGACAATGTAGCTAAAACGACCAATAAAAAACGCCGTCAATTTTCACTGACGGCGTTTTTTATTGGTGTAAACTGACCAGACTAACTCATGATTTTACCCAATGAGTTGTCGTATAAATCTTTAGCTTCGGCTCCAGAAATAACCGTTTGTTTATCAACAACAAAACCTTCTTTCGTTACTTTACCAAGCAAGGCGTGCGTGATTTTAAGGTCGGCACCAAGCACTTTTTGGAATTCTGCTTGCTTATCAGGGCTTACACTGACCAACACGCGGCTTTGAGCTTCGCCAAACAAGAACGCATCGGCGCGGTAAGGACTTTGAGTTGCAACTTCAAAACCAAATCCGCGTGGCAAGGCAGATTCGGCCAAAGCCACCATCAAACCACCATCCGAAACGTCATGAACTGACTCAACCAATTGCTTAGAAATCAATTGTGCCACTGCTTGTTGCAATTCAAATTCCTCGTCGAGGTCGAACGCGGGAGCAGGAGAGGCTTTTACGCCACGGTATGAGTACAAGTATTCCGACGAAGCGATGTCATTTTTCGGCTGACCTACTAAGAAAATCAAATCACCTTCGTTTTTGAAGTCGAGTGTCATTTGGTTCTCAGGTTTTTCCATCAAACCAATCATGCCAATTGTTGGAGTTGGGAAAACAGGGCCGTCGTCCGATGATTGATTGTAGAAACTCACGTTACCACCCGTCACAGGTGTACTGAATTTGCGGCAAGCTTCACCCATTCCTTTAACGGCATGAACAAATTGCCAATAAACTTCAGGAACGTACGGGTTACCGAAGTTGAGGTTGTTGGTAATCGCCAACGGTTCAGCTCCTGTACAAACGAGGTTACGAGCTGCTTCCGAAACCGCGATTTGTGCACCCACAAACGGGTCAGCATTGACGTAACGAGCGTTACAGTCAACCGTCATGGCGATGCCTTTTTGGTAGTTCGGGCGTTCTACGTCGCGAATACGAACCACTGCCGAGTCCGAAGGACGGTTGGTCGAGCGGTTGGCCGTACCTACCATCGAGTCGTATTGCTCATACACCCACTTCTTAGAAGCGATGTTCGGATGCGACAGAAGGTGACGCGTCACAGCTGCAATTTCAGCTGCTGAATTTACGTCAGCTACCGAGTTAATATCGAATTTTTTAAACTCTTGGAAATAGGCAGGTTCACGGTATTCGCGGTGGTTTTGCGGAGCACCTCCACCCAACACAAGATCGTGAGCAGGTACGTCAGCAATCAATTCGCCGTGTTGGAAGAAATGTAAGCGGCCACCTTCAACCACTTCACCGATTTGGGCGCAGTGCAAATCCCATTTATCAAAAATGCCTTTGATGACATCTTCTTTGCCTTTTTCAACCACCACCAACATACGTTCTTGTGATTCAGAAAGCAAAATTTCCCAACCTTTCATGTTGGCTTGGCGCGTTGGTACTTTATCGAGGTCGATAATCATCCCGTGTTCGCCTTTGGCACTCATTTCAGAGGTAGAGCAGATGATACCCGCAGCTCCCATGTCTTGAATACCCACTACATAACCTGTACGAATAATTTCAAGTGAGGCTTCCAAAAGCAATTTTTCCATGAAAGGGTCGCCTACTTGAACGGCTGGCAATTTCTCGGTTGATTTTTCAGAAATATCTTCCGAAGCAAAACTTGCTCCTCCGATACCGTCTTTGCCCGTGGCCGAACCTACAATAAATACGGGATTACCTACGCCATAGCTAATGGCGCGAGCTACTTCACCCGCTTTTACGATTCCTGCCGAAAACGCATTGACGAGCGGGTTGGTATTATAGCAATCATCAAAGAAAACTTCGCCGCCTACGGTTGGGATACCGAACGCATTACCATAATCGCCGATTCCTTTTACTACCCCTTTTACGAGCCATTTTGTTTTGGCTAATTCGGGGTTTCCGAAGCGGAGAGAGTTTAATTGAGCAATGGGACGCGCGCCCATCGTAAAAATATCGCGGTTGATACCGCCTACACCCGTTGCCGCGCCTTGATAAGGTTCAAGAGCTGAAGGGTGGTTGTGAGATTCAATTTTAAAGCTACACGCAAGGCCGTCGCCAATGTCAACCAGACCAGCGTTTTCTTCGCCAGCCTTGGCAAGCATACGGTCAGAGTCACGGGGGAGGGTTTTAAGCCAAACGATTGAGTTTTTGTACGAGCAGTGCTCCGACCACATCACCGAGAATATGCTCAACTCAGTGAAGTTGGGCGTGCGGCCTAGTATTTGTTTGATTTGTTCAAATTCTTCGGGAAGAATACCTAGTTTTTTGGCGGTTTCGACGGTTGGTAGTTGTTCTACGTGTTCCACGAGCGGAGGAGTTGGGGGATTGGTGATTTGTACTAAAGGTGCAAAGTTAACTTTGACGGCACCTATTTTCTAACATTATTTTATATTTTCTTCCTTGCGTGCCTATTTGAGCGTCTTTTTTCAAGAAATACTCACTTCAATTTGCAAAGAATACTCATGTAAACTGGTCGAAAAAGTCGAAAAACTGGACCTGATTGAAAAAATGTAAAAACAGAATCCCGATTGGCAACTCTAATTAATGAATTGTCAATGAAAATGGTGTTTTTTTGAAAAATATCTTATGAAACTAGATATTATTGCGAAAATATGAAATATTAATCTTTGGTATTATGAAATTGTAAAATTCCAAGATAATTTGATATATTCTCAATATTTTAAAAATACAGGTACAATATTTGGCAAAAAGGTTGTTGTACCAAATAAATTTTTGTGTAACTTGCGTGAGATTAAAGTTCCGTAGAAGTACTTAGGCAACCAAGTGACGAATCGGAAGTCAACCAACCCCCAATATACAACAAAACCATGTTAGAATCTGCCCAACAGGGGTTATATCGCCCCGAGTTTGAACATGACGCATGCGGTATTGGTTTCCGCGCCAATATGAAGGGTCGCAAGTCTCACCAGATGGTCGCTGATGCGATTACAATGCTCGAACGTATGGATCACCGCGGTGCTTGCGGTTGCGATCCTAACACGGGTGACGGTGCTGGAATTCTTATTCAAATCCCTCATGAATTTTTTGTGGAAGAATGTACCAAATTAGCCATTACCCTCCCCGCTGCGGGTGAGTACGGTGTTGGTATGATTTTCTTCCCTAAAGATGAAAAGCTTCGCAGTGAATGCCGCGATATCCTCAACCGAAAAATTAAAAAATTGGGTATGGAATTGCTAGGCTACCGCCGTGTTCCAACACTCAATGATGTTTTGGGAGAAGGCTCCTTGTCGGTAGAACCACAAGTAGAACAACTATTCATCAAACGTCCTGATTCAGTTACAGATGAGTTGGGTTTTGAGCGTAAGTTGTTTGTACTTCGTCAATACGCCACTCGTATAATTAATGATACTGTAGTGGGTGCCAAAGCGCATTTTTATTTCTCGTCGCTTTCGTGCCGTACTATTTCTTATAAAGGTCAGCTGACAACGAGTCAATTGAACTACTATTTTCCTGATTTACACAATGAATCAGTAGTTTCGGCTTTTGCCATTATTCACTCGCGCTTTTCTACCAATACATTCCCTTCTTGGAAACTAGCACAGCCTTTCCGCTATGTGGCTCACAATGGTGAAATTAATACCGTTCGTGGTAACGTCAACTGGATTCGCGCTGGCGAGAAGTCGTTCTGGACAGAGCACTTCACCAAAGAAGAAATGGACATGTTGTTGCCAATCTGTGATTTAACTAACTCGGATACGGCCAACTTGGACAACGCCATCGAACTCCTGTATTTGTCGGGTCGCTCATTGCCACACGTAATGATGATGGTGGTACCCGAAGCTTGGGATGGCAACGAGGCCATGGATCCAGAACGTAAGGCTTTCTACGAATACCACGCGGCTATTCAAGAACCTTGGGATGGGCCTGCTTCTATTTCATTCACGGATGGTAAAATCATCGGTGCTACCCTCGATCGTAACGGTTTGCGTCCTTCGCGTTATTGGGTGTTGGACGACGATACCATTATTATGGCCTCGGAAGCAGGGGTACTCGACATAGACCCTGCGCGCGTAGTGTCCAAAGGTCGCTTGCAGTCGGGTAAAATGTTTGTGGTGGATATGGAACAAGGCCGTATCATCCCCGACGAAGAGCTCAAAGCCGATATTTGTTCACGTCAGCCGTATCAAAAATGGTTGGATGAAAATAAAATCAAAATTTCTGACCTCGAACCTTCACAACGTCCGTTTGCACCGTATGACGATAAACTTCTACTAAAACGTCAAATCGCGTTTGGCTTTACTTCAGAAGACCTACGGATGGTGATTGGGCCGATGGCCGAAACTGGCTATGAGGCGATTGGCTCGATGGGTGTCGATGTGCCACTTGCGGTACTTTCTGACCAAAGCCAACACCTTTCTAATTACTTTAAGCAACTTTTCGCGCAAGTAACCAACCCGCCGATTGACTCTATTCGGGAGCGTTCGATTATGTCTTTGATTTCGTTTGTAGGTTCTACCGAAAACCTATTGACCGAATCGCCGTTACATTGTCGTCAGATTGAGTTGGAACAACCCGTTTTGACCATCGAAGAATTTGATAAACTTCGTTGGGTTGATAAAGACCATTTCCAAGCCAAAACAATCAATACCTATTTCCGTGCCGACCAAGGTGGCAAAGGGCTGGCGCGTGCGTTAGAGCGTATTTGTACCTACGCCGAAGACGCGATTGAAGACGGTTTTGAAATCATTATTTTGTCTGACCGTGCCATTGACTCTGACCACGCACCGATTCCGTCGTTGTTGGCTATGTCCACGGTTCACCATCACTTGATTCGTAAAGGATTGCGTGGTAAAGTTGGTATCCTTGTAGAGGCGGGTGATGTTTTTGAAACACACCATGTGGCAACACTCATTGGTTATGGCGCTGCGGGGGTTTGTCCGTACATGGCATTCCAAACCATCGCTTACATGAACCGCCAAAAGATGATTAATGGAGAGTTTGAAAATGCAAAACTCTACGCTAATTACATCAAGGCAATCGACAAAGAATTGCTCAAAATTTTCTCTAAAATGGGTATCTCTACGCTTCAGTCGTACCAAGGAGCGCAGATTTTTGAGTGTTTGGGTATCAACAAAGACGTGATTGACAAGTATTTCACAGGAACCATCTCGCGTATTGGCGGTATGGGTATCGAAGAAATCGCCCGTGAAGTATTGGTTCGCCATAAAGTAGCCTATCCAGAAACGCCGATGGTAAATCCTCACCTAGAAGTGGGTGGTTTTTACCAGTGGAAACAACGCGGAGAAGCACACATTTTTAACCCGCAAACAATTCACCTTTTGCAACAATCGACCCGCAAAGGTGGAGAAGAAGGGTATCAAATTTTTAAGAAATTCTCGAAACTTATCGATGATCAGACCCAAAAGGCTCTTACGCTTCGCGGTTTGATGCGTTTCAAGAAAGGAAAAGCGATTTCAATCGACGAAGTAGAGCCTGTTGAAAGTATCTTCAAGCGTTTTGCTACAGGTGCGATGTCGTTTGGTTCAATTTCGTGGGAAGCACACACAACGCTTGCCATTGCCATGAACCGAATCGGTGGTAAATCAAACTCAGGTGAAGGAGGCGAAGATGAGATTCGTTATCAACCGCTTCCCAACGGCGACTTTATGTCGTCAGCCATTAAGCAGGTAGCTTCAGGGCGTTTTGGGGTAACAAGCCATTACTTATCAAATGCCCAAGAACTTCAGATTAAGATGGCTCAGGGGGCAAAACCTGGAGAAGGAGGACAGTTGCCAGGCCATAAAGTCGATGATTGGATTGGACGTACGCGTCACTCGACGCCAGGTGTAGGCTTGATTTCGCCGCCACCTCACCACGATATTTACTCAATTGAAGATTTAGCTCAATTGATTTATGACCTTAAAAACGCTAACCGTGCTGCGCGTATCAGCGTGAAATTGGTATCTGAAGCTGGCGTAGGAACGGTTGCCACAGGGGTTGCTAAAGCGCACGCTGACCATATCCTTATTGCGGGTCACGATGGAGGAACGGGGGCCTCTCCGTTGAGTTCCATTCGCCACGCAGGTCTTCCTTGGGAGCTTGGGTTGGCCGAAACGCACCAAACGTTGGTGAAAAATAAACTTCGCGGACGAGTGACTGTGCAGGCCGATGGCCAAATGCGTACAGGTCGTGACTTAGCGATTGCGGCGTTATTGGGTGCCGAAGAATTTGGCGTAGCTACAGCCGCACTGGTTGCTACGGGCTGTATCATGATGCGTAAGTGTCACTTGAATACTTGTCCAGTGGGAGTTGCTACACAACGCAAAGAGTTGCGTGCACTTTTCACAGGAAAACCAGAACACGTCGTGAACATGTTTACGTACATGGCACAGGAGTTGCGCGAAATTATGGCGCAGTTGGGCTTCCGTACCATCAACGAAATGGTTGGACAAGCACAATACCTCGAAATGCGTGATGATATAAAACACTGGAAATACAAAGCATTGAACTTCAACGCGATGTTGTTCAAAGAGCCAGTAAGCCTTGATGTTGCGCAATTTAAACAAGAGGAACAAGACCACGGAATTGCAGAAGTAATTGACTGGCAATTGATGGAAGCCGCCAAACCAGCACTCGAAAAAGGAGAAGAGGTTTACGGAGAATATTCTATCAATAACCTCAATCGCTCGGTAGGAAACATGCTTTCCAACGAAATATCGAAAGTATATGGTGGCGTTGGGTTACCAAACGGAACCATTCACTTTAAATTCAGAGGAACGGCAGGACAAAGCTTCGGTGCCTTTAATACATCTGGCGTACGCCTCGAACTAGAAGGAGATGCCAACGATTATTTCGGAAAAGGACTTTGTGGAGCTGAACTCGTCGTCTATCCAGACCGTGAAGCTTCGTTTGTGCCAGAAGAAAATATCATTATCGGTAACGTAGCCTTTTACGGAGCAACTTCGGGAGAAGCGTATATTCGCGGAACTGCTGGAGAGCGTTTTTGTGTGCGTAACTCTGGCGCAAAAGTAGTCGTAGAAGGAGTAGGAGATCACGGTCTTGAGTACATGACAGGTGGTGTAGCGATTATCCTCGGAGAAGTTGGACGAAACTTCGCAGCGGGTATGTCGGGTGGAGTTGCCTATGTTTGGGATAAAAACGCCGACTTTGCGCCAAAAGTAAATCCTGAAATGGTAAGCGTAGATGCCTTGACCGACGAAGATAAAACGATTGTGAAAGGTTTTGTAGAGAAACATTTCCAATATACCACCAGTAATGTGGCATTTATGATGACCCAAGACTGGGATACGTACTTGAGTCAGTTTGTGAAGGTATTGCCAAACGACTTCAAGAAAGCCTTGGCAAGCCGTGGAATCAGCCTTTCGCAACAGATTGCTGATAAAAACGTCGTCTATCAAGACATCGTTGTTGATGTAGCCCAATAATTAGCCCATCCCTTAATATTCGGCCTTGCAGGCAGGTTTTCCTGCCTGTAGGGTTTTGAAAAACAAAGCAAATAAGCTAAGAAAAGCACATCTGGATTCATTTCTCAATCGCTCATTTAATCTTTTATTCAGTACTAAAATGGGAAAACCCACTGGATTCATTGAATTTGGCCGTGAGTTGCCAAGTAAGCGTAGCGTAGAAGAACGCCGCTTAGATTATAAAGAAATTGAATTGCTAGGGACAACGGATGATGCCAAAAAACAAGCAGCTCGCTGCATGGATTGCGGTATTCCCTTTTGCCATAATGGCTGTCCACTAGGAAATATTATCCCAGAATTTAACGACGCTGTTTACGAAGAAAACTGGGAATATGCTTACCAATTATTGACCAGTACCAACAACTTTCCAGAGTTTACGGGTCGCATTTGCCCTGCCCCCTGCGAAGCTTCATGCGTGTTGGGTATCAACAAACCTCCCGTTGCTATTGAGTACGTGGAGAAATCGATTATCGAAACGGCCTTTGCGAAGGGTTATGTTAAACCACGCATTCCTGCCAAACGCACAGGTAAGAAAGTAGCAGTGATTGGCTCAGGCCCCGCAGGTTTGGCGGCAGCTGCTCAGCTTAACTATGCTGGACACTTGGTGACGCTTTTCGAGCGTGCCGACGAGGTAGGAGGGTTGCTTCGCTATGGTATTCCTGATTTTAAATTGGAAAAAACGGTCGTGGCACGTCGCGCAGCGGTGATGGCCGAAGAAGGAGTTGAGTTCAAGACGGGCGTAAACATTGGTGTGGATATTCAGGCGGAAGAAATTTTGCGTGAGTTCGACGCGGTGGTACTCGCCATTGGTTCAACCGAGCCTCGTGATATTCGTATTCCTGGCTGGGATAAATACATCGGGAAAGGTATTCACCCTGCGATGGAGTTTTTGAGCCAACAAAACAAACGGGTGTCTGACATCGCGCGGGTGGTTGATCACCGTGGGGATAAGTACGTGAATGGCGAAATTTTGGCCACTGACAAACACGTAGTAGTGATTGGTGGTGGCGATACGGGTTCTGACTGCGTTGGAACGTCAAATCGCCACAAAGCGGCGACCATTACGCAAGTGGAAGTAATGCCTGCGCCAAAATACGATGATAAACTTCAACCTTTTTATAAAGTTCGTGACGAAAAAACGCCTTGGCCTCAGTGGCCGTTGACGAAACGGACGTCAACTTCGCATGAAGAAGGTTGTGATCGTTTTTGGGCGATTGCCGTTCAAGAGTTTGTGGGCGATGGCGAAAAATTGACAGGTTTGCGCATTGCGGATATTACGGGTGAGCGCACGTTGGAAGATGGTCGCAAAGCGCCAATTACAGAAAATGAACGCGTAGTAAACTGCGATTTGGCACTTATTGCGGCGGGTTTTGTGCATCCTCAACAGTATTTAATCGAACAATTTGGCATCGAAACAGATATGCGTAAAAACATCAAAGCGGCTGAAAATAGTTATGCTACTTCAGTAGGAAAGGTGTTTGCCGCAGGTGACTGCCGTCGTGGACAATCGTTGGTCGTTTGGGCGATTTCAGAAGGTCGCGAAGCAGCCCGCAAAGTTGATGAGTTCTTGATGGGCGAGTCGATGCTTGAAGCCAAAGAAGTGGGCATGTTCAATCCTGTCTTCTCTCACGCTTAGTTGTGGACTGTTAATTGTTAACAGTTAACAGCTCTGGGCCTCGTGTGCGCAAGCACTTAAAGGCGATAAAAAATAGACTCCTTCTTGTTTCGATGAGGTGTTACCTCAAAGAGCAAGAAGGAGTTTTTTATTGGATACTAACTAAAGTTGTTGAAGTGATATGCGACTTTTGCTGCAAAACTATCGGTTTGTTATTGCCCCTATGGTCAATGCTTGCGTACCAGTACCGCCAACTCTACCCCTTAAAATAATTGTGTAAAAACGCCCTTTGATGGGAGAAAGGGTAAATGTAGCAGGAGCAAGATTGGTGGTGGTCCCATTTAGCCGAACTTGAACGGGCAAGGCTGCACCACCCGTTGCAACGGGCGTGATGGCCACAAAATCGGAAGCTTTTTTGTAACCAACGTTGGTCATGGCAGGTGCGTAAGTGCCATTGTAACCTACGTCGTAGCCCGTCGTTGCATTAACAATCGTATTGACAACCCGTATGTAAGCTTTAGAGGTATCTGCTGGCGTAAGTTTGTCTTCTACCACTAGCGGCTCAAGCGTGGCAGTAGCCGCAGAACCCACCGCAAAAACCGAGTAATATTTGTTGGCTTCTAGCGGAACTGTCCCAGTCAGAAGTGAAACTTGTTGGTTACTTCCACTGGCAGGAACTACTACCTCAACTTTGGCACTGCCCGCATCAATCGTTGCATAGTCAACTGCTGGGTAAATATTCCCATAGGTGATAACGCCTGGTGAGGCAGGGGCGACGGTAAGTACCCCTGAAAACTGACGGTCATTTACCAAAATACTCACACCTGGGCCGTCCGAAACCATGTGGTGGAATTTGACGCGTGCTCCAGCGGCAGGGGTAACAATCGTTAATTGGTCGCTTGATTCACCTATACACGCAAAAAGTCCAGCGGAAAGCGCACCTGCGAGCAAAATGCTTTTTATTATGGATTGAAATTTCTTCATTGTTTGTTTCTTTTGGATTCGTAATTGGTTGAAAAACCTACGATTAAGGTTGCATAAACCAAATTTCTTTGGTGTGATAATCCGCGTTTAATGCGCCTATTTTGTCCAACGCTGCGCGGTTCCAAACGTATTCGGAGTTGAAGCGTGGACGCAAACGATACGCCAATTTACCACCATTATCAGGGAATAAGGTAGAGCCTGTTGGCGGAGCAAATCCCTTGAAAATATCAGGACTATACTTATAACGACGCATATCAACCCAGCTTTCCATGTGGCCATGAACAAACATTGAAATATATTTTTGGGTCATAATGTCACTGAGTGTCAATGCCGCTGACGTTTGGGCAACGGCACTACTTTTGAGGTAAGCCGCCCGTTCGGTTGTAAAATTAGCACGGCCTGCTGCGTCGGTTGATGACATAAGTGAAAACACCCAATCCAAGTGTGCATTGATTCCTTTGTTGTAGGCATCAAAAGCCATGGCTTTGTCGCCTTTGATGAATGCGGCTTCAGCTTTTACAAACTGCATTTCCCAGTAAGTAATAATCGGATGAGCAGTGCCATTATCAAAAATAGATTTTCCTGTGGCAGGCGTAGTAGCCGTAGGCTGTGATTGTCCCCAGAAGTTGGCTACTCGATTGGTGCGTCCTGCTACGTTGTTTGCATCACCAAGCCCTACGTTAACACCTCTAAATACTTTATCATCGCTTGCTGTAAGCATGGCAGCCATACGTGGGTCGATGGCACCAGGGAAAAGTGTACCATTAAATAAGTTAACCAAATAGTTGCTTGGGCGGAAAGCGTTCATATTGTTACGAAGCGGTCCCCAAAAGTTAGCATCGGTTGTGTTAGTTCCTCCGTGTGGGATGTAAAAATTATCCGCATTGCTACTGAATGAGGCATCTACAAACTTAATAACAGCATCAGGATTGTACGTTTTTTTGTTGCTGATGTGGTTGGCATTACGCGCCAAAATCGCATTTACAAACTTAATCCATTTGGTACGGTCTCCTTTGTAAACCAAGTCGCCACGGTTAAGGGAAGCAACAGATACACCACCGTCGGTACGAGAGAGGTCGGCAAGGGCTTCCGTTCCGAGTCGGACTACCTCTTTGTAAACGTCTTCTTGCGAATCGTACTCAAATACGTAACGGTTTGGCTCCCATGCCTGCTTCAAAATCATCTCGCCGTTGGCGTCGGTGGTGCTTTGCCAGCCCCAAGTACGGAGGGCTTTGGCCACACCTACATAGTCCCACTGTTGTTTGGCAGTCGCATCTTCGATGACCAAATCCACATTTTTACCGATTGACCAATAGTGTGAACGCCACATTTCGCCGCCATTATCGCTTCCTGCTACGTAGCCGTGGCGATCCCAGGCATTTCCTGCGGCAGTTGCTAACCAATATTGGCAGTATTGTCCCGTAAAACGACCGTCAAAAGTTTCGGCACGGGCCATTTGACTGAGCATTGGAGGAAGCAATGCAAATCCTTGGGATACTTGGGGGAAACTAGGGTCAAAATTTACGTCTAAGTATTTTTCACAACTTGTTAGTCCCACCCCTAGCAGGGTAACAAGTGATATAAGTTTTATCTTTTTCATTTTATAGTCTGTTTAAAATCTCAATGAACTGTGCGTAAGCAGCTACTAGAAAGAAAAATTCAAACCCGCAGTAATGGTACGTGGTAAGGCCAACGTTCCATAATCAAAACCACGTGCTCCGATACCCAGTGTACCCGCACTTGTTCCGTTTACATCGGGGTCAGCGCCTGTATAATTGGTTAAGAGGAATAGTTCATTTCCAGAAACAAAGACGCTTCCTGAACGGAATATTTTCTGCTTGTCTAAGATAGACTGAGGGAAGCTGTAACGGAGCGTTACGTCGCGCAAACGAATCCAGTTGATGTCTTTTTCAACAAAACTTTCTTCGGTGAATGCCCCATAAAAATCGGAACGGAATTGCGGAGTAACTTGGATGGTATTTGGCGTAGGTGCGTCGCTGTCTTCACGGCCATCGCGTAATACACCTTTGAAAACATAAGGATTATTGCGGTCGAGAACGCGCGTAGAAAGACCATTGCGGAACATGTACATTTCGTTTCCGTTGAAAACGTCACCGCCTTTACGAATGTCTAACAACACCGAAAGTGACCAATTTTTGAAGCGAACTGAATTTTGAAATCCTAACATAAAGTCAGGGTTACGGTCTCCGATGGGCAAGAAAACAGGGTTAGAAATAGGCAGACCTGTGCTTGGGCTGACAAGAATATCCCCGCGTTTGTTGCGCAAGTAGCTGTACCCTGCCAATGCCGTAGTTTTACCCTCACCACGGGTGTTTACGTACGATAAATTAGGGTAGAAAGAGCTTTGGTTGGGCGCCATGGCACTTGCCCGAACGTTTCCGTACAGCCATGTGTCCGAGTTGTAATATTCCGCCACTTCACCAGGAAGGCTCACTACTTCATTCAGAAGACGCGTAAAATTGAGGTTCATGTCCCACTGAACATTCTTTGCTTTGATGGGCGTAATGTTCAATTGAGCTTCAAGTCCGCTGTTACGAATTTCACCACCGTTCAACAAACCAAAAATAAATCCAGTACCGTAGCTCAAACGTTGGGTGGTGATTTGGTCAAAATTGCTTTTGTTGAAGTACGTTACATCCAAACCTACGCGATTTTTGAAGAAACGTAGCTCTACGCCAGTTTCAAAACTCCGACCCCGCTCTGGGCGTAAGTTTTCGTTGCCTCCGTAGAAGTCATACAAAAAGCCACCACCCGTTGTGGTTTGTGGTACGAGGCGAGGACGCGTACGGTAAGGGGTTGCGTCGTTACCAACTTCAGCGTAGGCAAAGCGAACTTTTCCATAGCTCAAAATTTGTTGCTGCTCAAACGAAGGAAGCTCTGTGAAAACAAATCCTAAACTAACCGATGGATAAAAGAAAGAGTTGTTCTGAACAGGCAAGGTCGATGACCAGTCATTACGCCCCGTAACGGTTAAGTACAACATGTCGGCGTAGCTCAGATTTAGCGAGCCCAACACACTCACCAAACGGCGTTGAAGAAGGGTAGCTTTGTTACGTTGGGTGCTATTCAACGTGTTGTTGATACTGTTGAAGTCGGGCAAATAAAGCTGCTCTCCGTAAATAGCCGTTGTTTCGTAGCGGCGGTCATCTACGGTTGTACCCACCATGAGAGATGTTTTTAGCTTGCCAAAATCTTTTTTAGCGGTAGCGCGGAAGTTACCGTTGAGTAATTGACTGTTTTCAGTAGCATTTTCCACAAACCCTTTGGCCGTAATACCTGCGTTGGATTCTGGATGTTGGAAGCGGTTATAACGCGTCGAGAAAACATCAGCCCCTAAAATTCCTGCTAACGTAAGCCAAGGTGTTACGTTATAGTCCAACTGAATGTTCCCAACAGTGCGGTTGATTCGGTTGCTGTTGATGTTCTTATACACGTTGAAGAACGGGTTATCCAAGTCGTTGGCATCTTCGCCGAAAGTACGGAAACGGCGGCCGTCTGCCGTGAGGTATTGTCGCGCATCTAAATAAAACGGGAATGCCAACATCCCAATTAAAAACCCTTGAGCACTACGAAGTGGTTGGAGGTTGTTGGTCCCGATGTAATTGAAGGAGGTGGTTGCCCGCAAATTCTTCGTAATTTGTCCTACTCCAGTCAAACGAATGTTAATCTGGTCCATTTTGTTGGTAGGTACCACTCCTTTGTCCGAAATATATGAAGTTGATAAGCGATAGGTCGCTTTTTCACTTCCACCTTCCACAGTTACGTTGTGCGACTGACGAAGTCCTTGTTGGAAGAAATTACCAACGTTATCAAAGACTTTGCCGCCACCTTCGCCGATTTGTGACACTTCACCCCCAAAATAAGAAAAGTTGTTTGGGTTAAATACGCCGTTGAAACCACGTCCGTAAGTGGTTTGTCCTTCAGGGAAACGATACACATCGCGAACACTCAATGAACCATTGTAGGTGATTTTGCCACGACCTGTGCCGCCTTTTTTGGTCGTGATAACAATCGCACCGTTGGCAGCTTCGATACCGTACAAGGCAGCGGCTTCTGGCCCTTTTAGGATGGTAACTGTCTCAATGTCGTTGGGGTTAATATCCGCTGCACGGTTTTGGTAGTCCATGTCACGGTTGGGGCGGTCAGAAACCAATGCTCCTTGAGCAAAGGTGTTGTTTGAAATAGGCAAACCATCAACCACATAAAGCGGTTGGTTGCTATTTCCGATAGAACCCGCACCGCGCAACTGAATAACGGCCGAGCCACCCGCAGTACCGCTGGTTGGGGTCATTTGAAGACCTGCTACCCGTCCTTGAAGTCCCATCATGAAGTTGTCCCGCTGAGAGTCCAACAAATCTTGCCCTTTTACTTCCTGCACGGCATAACCCAGCGCACGTTTCTCTTGTTTTACCCCAAGGGCAGTTACCACGACTTCATTTAAGATGTTTTCGTCGTTTTCTAGCAAAACATTGATGGTATTGTTACTCCCAACTTTCACTTCTTGGCGAATGTAGCCAATGTAGCTAAAAATGAGTACTGCATTGTTAGGAGCATTTACCTTAAACTCTCCGTTGGCATCCGTGGTTGTACCTTTGGAAGTCCCTTTGACAACGATGCTTACACCTGGAAGCACGCTGTTGTCGGATGAACTGGTGACTTTTCCCTCGATGAGTCGCCCTTGTGCCCATGTCGTAAGACATGTGCCAAAAACAACTAGAAAAGCCATACTTCGATGAAGAAGTTTTTTCATAGTGAATGAATTTGGTTGTTAGAAATGATAAGTTGAGGTGAACTAAATTCGGATTTACTTCAAAAAAAATCAAAAACGTTCGGATTTGCAATGTTTTTCCGAATAAAATTGCATGAGTGTGCGGTTTAGAAGCTTAAATGATGCGGATTTGTGCGGATTTTTGCACGGATGAAAGTAGGGGTGTAAATTCGCGGTAAATGTATATCCTTTTTGGTTCTTAAAATTCCGAACTTACTATGTCTGTAACCATTGCCCCGATTCAGGAGAGCCTCCCTGCGTACCTTTCAGCGCATCAGTACTCCAAAGTTGTCGTTATTGCCGATACAAATACCAAAAAGCACTGCTACGCTAAGGTAAAACCTCATTTGCCCAAACATGAACTGATTGTCGTGCCAGCGGGAGAGCAGCACAAAACCCTGGCAACTTGTGAAAAGATTTGGGGCGAAATGACTAAAGCACAACTCGACCGTCACGCGGTTGTTTTTAACTTGGGTGGAGGAGTGATTGGAGACATGGGCGGGTTTTGTGCCGCTACTTACAAAAGAGGGATTGATTTTGTTCAAATCCCGACGACGCTGCTTTCTCAAGTGGATGCCAGCGTGGGTGGAAAATTAGGAATCGACTTCCAAGGTTTTAAAAACCATTTAGGAGTTTTTACTCAACCAAAAAATGTTTTGATTGACGCATCCTTTTTGTCAACCCTTCCGTATATAGAATTGCGCTCTGGATTTGCCGAAATTGTGAAGCATTGTTTGATTGCGGATGCCGCCAAGTGGGAAGAAATTCGTAAAAAAGACTTTGAAGAACAAAATTGGAACAACCTGATTGCGCATTCGGTTGAAATCAAGAAAAAAGTTGTAGCCACAGATCCAACGGAAAAAGGGCTTCGCAAAATCTTAAATTTTGGACATACCATTGGCCATGCGGTAGAAACCTATTTTTTGAGCAAACCTCCCAAAGAGCGGTTGCTGCATGGGGAAGCAATTGCGGCGGGGATGATTATGGAAACCTATTTGGCTTACCGCAAAAAAATGGTGGATTTGCAAACACTTGAGCAGGTTGAGGAGTTTATATTTTCAGTGTTTGGCAAAGCCGATGTCCAGTTTTCGGATGCGCCAACAGTGATTGCGCTGGCACAGCAAGACAAAAAGAACCGAGGAGGAGAGTTGCGTTTTTCACTGCTAGATGGCATCGGAACGTGTGCGTATGATGTGAAAGTGACACCAGCTGAAATCCAACAAGCTATCGCTTATTACGTAGGTTAATTTGGGTGATAGTAAGTTTTGCAGTAAAAAATTTGCTTTTGTAGAAAATTTCGTATTTTTAATCAAATATTCTCTCAAACACCCCAAACCACGAACTATCTATGAAGCTTGTCAAACTTTTACTGCTTGGATGTGTTGTTGTTATTGTGGCAGCAAGTTGCAACACGAGTCAGAAAATTTTTGTTGAACACGATTACAGTTACGAAACTAATTTCAAAGCCTACAGCACGTACGCTTTCTTGGAATGTGAACGTGATACGGGTAATGTGTGTACAGAAGTCTATAATGCCATCCACCGACAGATGCAAGCGCGTGGATATCGGCTTACTACCAATAAACCTTCTTTGTTGGTCAATTACGGTATTTTCTACGATAATTTGCGCTACCAAGGGTACATGCAGCCCGTGATTAAAAACTGGGTGGATACTGAAGATGATTCGTTTAAATACGAACCCATTCGCTATTCGCTCGACAAAGGTACAATCATTGTATCGCTAATTGATGCAGATACGGATCAGGTTGTTTGGCGTGGATATGCGGCGGGCATTTTTAAGAATCCCAATGCTGCCAATAATTATTATCGAAACGTAGTGCGGACGATTTTTGACCAATATCCGCTGTTTGCATCGGGGTATGACCCACGAGGCGGTGGACAATCCAATGGTCGTTAATTGCTGAGATACACAAAAAAAGGACGTCCAACGACGTCCTTTTTTTGTGCTAAAGCTTTTTCGCAAGCTGACTAATAGATGGTTCCTACAATAGAAAACGATTTTTTATCGGTTAAAGACAGGTGCTGAAAACCAGAAATTTCGTACGTTTTTATTAACCAAACCCCTTCTGGTCGCATTCCACAGGTGAGGCGGAGCTGTTTTTCAGAATCATACAGTTTATTTTCTTCTTTCAACGAAACTTCGATGATGGAAGGCATCTGGGTTTTATCATCGAAGATCACCTTCAAAGACTGAACGGGCTGATTTTCGCCTTTTTTGAGGGAATAAAGGTTGGTTTTGGGCGCTGGTTGCGTGGTTTCGTAGCTAGATTGATATGCCTGTTTGTTAATATCCGCCTGGATAAACAGGTCTAATTCTTTGGCCCAATTAATTTCATTTGTTTGCTTTGATTCGCTTTCACCATCAAGCGACATTTTTTTGTCAACCGTCGGTTTGCGTTTTTCTAATTCACGAAGCTGTGATTCGATGAAGCCTTTTAAATCAAAATACGACTTAACTTGGTTGGTTTCGGTTTGGGGCTGGCAGGCAGCGAGGAAAACGAGCGCGACGAAAATACAAAAAAGTGGTTTCATGGCTCAATAACCCTCACCGCCTGCAAAAAGTTCGGTATTACAACAAGCTTACACCCGTCATTTCGGCTGGTTGAGCAACGCCCAAAAGTGCTAAAATGGTTGGTGCGATGTCAGCTAACTTGCCATCTTTCGGTTGCCCAGTGTATTCGTTGCCTACAAAAATGCAAGGAACAAGGTTGGTACTATGGGCGGTGTTTGGTGTTCCATCGTCGTTTCTCATGTAATCAGAGTTGCCGTGGTCAGCAATAATGATGGAAGTATAACCGTGCGCCAGACCTGCAGTGGCAACGGCTTCGGTGCATTGGTCAACCGTTTCACAGGCTTTGATAACGGCCTCAAAAACACCCGTGTGGCCTACCATGTCAGGGTTGGCAAAGTTGAGACAAATAAAATCAGCAGTTTCTGCTTCGATTTCAGGAAGAATGGCATTACGAATGTCGAAAGCGGCCATTTCTGGTTTCAAGTCGTAGGTTTTTACATCTTTAGGCGAAGGGCATAAAAGTCGTTTTTCGCCTTCAAATGGCACTTCGCGGCCTCCTGAGAAGAAGAAAGTAACGTGCGGGTATTTCTCAGTTTCTGCAATGCGGATTTGGGTTTTACCTGCTCCTTCAAGCACTTCTCCTAGGGTATTTTTAAGGTTGTCTTTGTCATAAATCACTTTCACCCCAACAAACGCATCGTCGTAGTTGGTCATGGTGAGGTAATACAAGTCTAATTTCGTTGTTCCTTGTTCGGGGAAATCTTGTTGGGTAAGCATTTCGGTGATTTCGCGTCCACGGTCGGTGCGGAAATTGAAACACAACACGACGTCGCCCTCGGCAATGGTCGCTACAGGAGCACCTGCTTCGTCCACAACCACGATGGGTTCAATAAACTCGTCGGTTACACCTGCTGCGTAAGAAGCCTCAATTGCGGATACAATTTGACTATCTACAACCGATTGACCCACGCCATTGACCATCACATTATAGGCTTTTGCCACGCGTTCCCAACGTTTGTCGCGGTCCATGGCGTAGAATCGCCCCGTTACACTGGCAATTTTACCCGTTGTGGTTGCCAATGAAGCCTGCAAATCGGTCAAAAATCCTGCGCCGCTTTTAGGGTCACAGTCGCGCCCATCAGTAAAAGCATGAACATATACGTCATTAAGTCCTGCTTCTTGTGCGGCTTTGCAAAGCCCTTTGACGTGGTTGATGTGAGAGTGAACCCCACCATCGGACACCAGACCGATGAAGTGAACTTTCTTTTGATTGTCTTTGGCGTATTCAAAAGCTTCAACGAGTGTTGGTTCTTGGGCGATAGAGCCTGATTCGACCGCTAAGTTGATTTTCACCAGGTCTTGATACACAATACGACCTGCGCCAAGGTTAGTATGACCCACCTCCGAATTTCCCATTTGTCCGTCAGGAAGCCCAACGGCTAATCCGCTTGCTTCGAGTTTGCTGTGAGGGTATTGTTGAAGGATTCGGTCGTAAAAAGGCGTGTTTGCGGCGATGATGGCAGAGCGGTTTTCTTCGCCATTTTTAGCGATACCCCAACCATCCATGATGATAAGAATTACTTTTTGACTCATTGTGGGTTTTATTTTTTATACTAAATTATGTTCCTTTATTAAGTATTCCAAGAAATGTTCACCGCACCGACTTACGATTTGAAAAACATCTTCAAAGGCTGACATGTCATCGTAGTAAGGGTCTGGTACATTGGGAGAATCGGCTTGGTCGTCAAAATCGCGGTAAAGAAGCACGCGCCCTTCTTCGGGATAAAAACCCGTGGAGCGATAGCTTTGGGTTTGGATGTTTTCAAGGTTGGATTCATCCATAGCAACGATGTAGTCAAAGTTGGCAAAATCGTCGCTAGAAAGTTTTCGGGCGTGATGGGTGAGGGTAATGCCATAATCGGCCGCGACGCGGCGAGAGCGACGGTCGGGGGGGGCACCAATATGATAACCATGCGTACCAGCAGAATCGCAAGAAATGCTATCTGATAGCCCTTTTTGAGCAACGAGCTCTCGAAAAGTGCCTTCTGCAAGGGGAGATCGGCAGATATTGCCGAGGCAGACGAAGAGTACTTGAAGTTTCACGAATGTTGAAAATGGGCCAATTTGAAAATGAAAATTAGCACACCTCGTCATTTTCAACTGACCAAATGAACGAATTATTTTTCAAACGGTTCCCCATTTTTATCTACCAACACAAACACCTCCTCACTGTCTTTTTTCATGAAATACTTTTCACGGGCATATTTCTCCAGGAGTTTGTCGGTACCAAGGGTGGATGCTTGTTCTTTTTTGAGCAGCACGATTTGTTCTTCATAGTATTCTTTCTGAGACTTCAATTCTTGAAGTTCCCACCAGTTCCCAATTTGGTCAGGAATACTATTCAGTTCAAAAAACATCAACCAGATAAGCAAACCTAGTGCACTTGCTTTGTAGAAATCTTTGAGAAATCGGAAACGTTGGAGGAACTGCATAAGTGTAGAAGATAAAAAGTGACACCTGTTTGATGCAGAAAGAGAATGTCGAGTGCCGACGGAGTTACCCGTACGATGCAGAATGTCGATTAATTATTTTTATTCGACATTCTGCATTTGACACTCGATACTAATTAGAATTTCTTTCCAGGGAAGTAAGCCGTTTCTCCCAACTCCTCTTCGATACGAAGCAATTGGTTGTATTTAGCCATACGGTCTGAACGAGAAGCTGAACCAGTTTTGATTTGGCCAGTGTTCAATGCCACTGCCAAGTCAGCGATGGTCGAATCTTCAGTTTCACCTGAGCGGTGGCTCATGATGTTTTTATAGCTATTGCGTTTTGCCAAACTAACAGTGTCGATAGTTTCAGTCAATGAACCGATTTGGTTCACCTTAATCAAAACGGCATTACCAACTCCTTGCTCAATACCCATTTCAAGGCGTTTCACGTTGGTTACGAAAAGGTCATCACCCACGAGTTGGCATTTAGAACCAATCGCATCTGTGTGCAATTTCCAACCAGCCCAATCGTCTTCGGCCATCCCGTCTTCGATTGAAATGATAGGGTATTTGTTAACCCATTCTGTCCAGAAATCAGCCATTTGAGCAGAAGTCAACTCTTCTTTGCTTGATTTCTTGAAGACATAGCGTTGTTTTTCTTCGTTCCAAAGCTCAGAAACCGCCGCATCCATGGCGATTGAAATATCTTCACCTGGGCGGTATCCTGCTTTTTCGATAGCTACAAGGATAGTTTCGAGGGCTTCAACGTTTGATTGGATGTTAGGGGCAAAACCACCTTCATCACCTACGTTTGTTGAATATCCTTTTGATTTCAATACCCCTTTCAACGCGTGGAAAACTTCAGTACCCATGCGGAGTGCTTGAGAGAACGAAGTAGCGTTGGTAGGCATTACCATAAACTCTTGGAAATCAATCGCGTTGTCGGCGTGAGCACCACCATTCATGATGTTCATCATTGGCACAGGTAGTGTATTTGCATTTACTCCACCTACGTAACGGAACAATGAAAGACCTGCTTCTTGCGCTGCGGCTTTGGCAATAGCCAAAGAAACGCCCAAAATAGCATTTGCGCCCAACTTGCCTTTGTTGGCAGTGCCGTCGAGCTCAATCATGATTTTGTCAATCAGATTTTGATCATATACAGAAAGTCCCAAAAGTTCAGGATAGATGATTTCGTTTACGTTCTGAACGGCTTTCAATACACCTTTTCCGAGATATACGCTCTTGTCATCATCACGTAGTTCGACTGCTTCGTGAATACCTGTAGAGGCGCCAGATGGCACGGCTGCACGGCCGAGGAAGCCGTTTTCGGTGCGAACATCTACTTCTACTGTTGGATTACCGCGAGAGTCAAGGATTTGACGGGCGTGTACCGATTGGATTGTACTCATCTTTGTTAGGTAGGTTTTGTTAATAATAAAACGTTGCCTGTTAAATAGTTTAGCATACAAAGTAACGCAAAAAAAGCGTGAGGGAAAAAGAATCAGTACTATAAATGAATTTTAAGCGTGATTTTATTGGTGGAAGTAGGTGCTTGACCAATGATTTATGCTGATTTTTGTACTTTGCCAAGAGCTTGTTGTTTTAAGCAAATAATATTTCAAAATAATGAAAAATATGTATTGATTGTATGGTGAAAGTTTATATATTTGGTATAATAGTTGGTTAATGAAATAATTTATTAATAGATTTTAATCAGCTAAGCATTTGATTACACATTCACAACACACACATTATTAGTTAATTCATGAAGAAAATTTTACTAAGCCTTGGCTTGGCATGGGTGGTATTGCTATCTGTGGAAGCCCGACCAAAGGAAAATTGGTCAAAAGGAGAAATCAAGCTCACGACGGGCGAACGAATGAAGGGGGAACTGTTGTATGCTCCCGAAGTTGAGGTCGTATCAATAAAACTTGATGATGGTCGCCACCGCGCCTACGGAAGCCGACAGCTGGAGTCTTTTTCATTTTGGGATAATAAAAAACAGCAGACCCGTCATTTTGTTAAAAGCCATTTGCCGCACAGTGGGCGTGAAGTGCTTTTTGAAAATATAGCAGACGGGGCTTTGAAAATTCAACGTTTCCTCAAGCCTTATTCACGAAAACGGCTTCTTACTTTTACTTCAACTACGATTGATGAAGCTCCTGAAACAGCCCATGAACATGGTCGTTATCAGTATTATGTTCAAGATGGGGAGCAATTGATGACCATAGAGCACTTTTTGCGAAGAAGGTTCTCGACATCAACAAAAAGGTGGCAAAAAGAATTGGAAGAATATCGTTATTATAACAACCTAGATAACGGGATTGCGAGTTGGCTCAAGGTACTTTTATACTATAACGTATTGGAAGCGGATCATAATCCAAAGGAATACGAAGGCAGGCCATCTGTTGGGGCGTCTTTTATTTTGATGGGCAACTTGAATTAGAAGTTGCCCATTTTCTCTAGGCTTTCAGACGCTCAATGGCTTGCCAAATGCGTTCGGCAGGCATACAAAGTGAAACCCGAATGTAGCGTTGGCCTTTAGGACCAAAAATAAACCCAGGGGCGATGAAAATATGTTTTTGGTATAATAAATCGTCCACAAGTTGTTCTGCCGAGGCAACTTCATCAGGGAGTTTTGCCCACAGAAACATCCCTTCTTGGGTCGAATCGAAAGTACAGTTTAGGGTTTTTAAGAAGGTTTTGGCAGCATCTAATCGACTGTGATACACGGCATTTTGGGCGGCGTGCCATTCTTCCGAATTTTGAAGTGCGGCCACGGCGGCTTGTTGAATGCCTAAAAACATGCCAGAATCCACGTTACTTTTTATTGTAAGTACAGCGTCCACGTATTCTTTAGCCCCTGTTAACCAGCCTATTCGCCAGCCCGCCATGTTGTGAGATTTTGACATGGAGTTGAGCTCAATGGCCACCTCTTTTGCTCCTTCAATTGAAAGCAGGCTAATGGGAGGTTTCTGGTTGAGTATCAGGCTGTAAGGATTGTCGTGGCATAATAAAATGCCATGCTCTTTGGCAAAGCGAACGGCATTTTCAAAAAGCTCGCGCGTGGCAGGGGCACCCGTAGGCATGTGTGGATAATTGAGCCACAAAATTTTTGTTTTCGAGCTTACAATGCCTTTCATCGCTTCCCAATCGGGCTGCCATTGGTTATTTTCTTGAAGGGGATATTCAATGACCGTTGCCCCCACCATTTCGCTTACAGCACGATAGGCAGGATAGCCAAGTTCGGGAACAAGCACTTCGTCACCTTCGTCTAAAAAGGTCAAACTGATGTGCGTTATGCCTTCTTTTGAACCAATTAAGGGCAAGATTTCGTGTTCGGGGTCAAGCTGTACGCCATACACACGCTCATACCATTTTGATATACCTTGACGAAGAGCAGGAATGCCTTTATACGATTGATAACCGTGGGTATTGGTAAGTGAAGCCGTATTCTTTAATGCTTCAATGGTTGCTTCTGAGGGAGCTTGGTCAGGATTTCCAATCCCCATATTGATGACATCATGTCCTGCGGCAAGTAGCTTTCGAACCTCGGCGAGCTTCACCGAGAAGTAGTATTCCTGCGCTTGAGTGGCGCGTTTTGCAAGAGAAATAACCATGGATGGGTGCAACGTTGCGTCGAAATATTTCAACAACGTCGTTTATTTTACAATACAACGAAAGGTTTTGGACTAAAACAGAGAACAAAGATAATCAAAGCTAACCAACCTACGACTTTTCTGGAGTTACTTAACGGAGCAATGTCGTCCGTTGAGGGATGATACACGCCTAAAACACGACCAATCAAGAACCCGAACGCTAAAAATCCTGAGTAACCTTCTACGGTTGGAAACAGTAGAGAAAGCCCGAGTTGAATCGTGACCGTTAATAGGGCTAACATCCACTTAGTGAGCGCATTATTTTCGTCGATTCGGCTATAACATAATTGGAGGAAAATAATGTAAATCCCCAGTGAGGCGAGTTGTTCCCAAAATAAATTGGCGTTAGCAATCGCGAATTCATCGGCGCGATACATGCCAAGACCTGCGTAAGTAATAAAGACAAAAAACAAAATGGGAGAAACAACTCGGTAGTTTTTGTTGCCAATAAGCCCGTACAACACATGTCCTCCGTCAAGTTGTCCAATGGGAATAAGGTTGAGCGAAGTGAAAAATAGTGCCAAATAACCCGCCAAAAGCAGCGGATAGTGCATGATTTCTTGGGGTGGAGGAAGGCGAGTTGGATCGGCGACGTAGGTCTTAAAAAAAGTAAAAAGCAGATTATCGCCCAATAAGATATTTCCAGCTTGGTTTTTGGTATAGACCACGCGTGCAAAGCCCATCCCGTATTTTTGGTACTCAGGGTGAATTTTGAAAATATAATCAAGGGTAGGAAGGGTGGCAAAGCCATACCAAAGAACGCCGACGGCAACCACAAACCCCGCAAGTGGCCCTGCTATCCCAATATCAAAGTATTTTTCGCGCGAGCGAATAAATTCTTTGATACGAATAAATGCCCCAAGGGTACCGATGGTTTGTCCAATTCCAAGCCAAAGCGGAATGTAATAGGGGAGGGTCACTTTGACTTTGTGGTATTTGGCCGCAAAATAATGTCCGAACTCGTGAACGGTCAAAATCCCCAAGAAAGGAATCGAAAATCGGAAACCTTGCCAAAAATGTTCCCAGCCTAATGGATTTTCAATCTGGTAAAATGGAAGGTCAAAAGGTCGCCCAAACATCCATTCGGCGCCTGCTAAGGACGTACTTATGATGGTGAGTACAAACAGTAGGAGCTGGAGGAGTAGGGTGCGGGTAGAGTTCACTTAAAAATCTTTTAGGTATTCGGTAATCGAGGTTGGTTTTTGAACGTGGATGGTCTGAATACCAACTTCGCCTGCGGCTCTGATGTTATCGGCATTGTCGTCCAAAAACAAAGACTCATGCGGTAAAATTCCAGCTTCTGTTAATACACCGTGGTAAATGTCATGGTGAGGTTTCATCACACCCATTTCGTACGAAAGAAAAAGCTTTTCAAACAACGCATCTAATTTTGGGATGCCAGTCGTACGGTGAAGAATGCGATTGACTTCCTCAACGTGAATTGAACTAGTATTGCTCAGTAGAAAAAGCCGATACCCTTTTTGGGCTAAAGCGACGATTGTTTCAACCCGTTGGGGAGGAATATCGAGTAAGAGTGAATTCCAAGCTTCGTCGATTTGGTCGTCTGTCCATTCAGGATGGGCAAGGAGCTCACGAATGTAGTTTCTAAAATCAGGGGCAGATAACTGCCCCGTCTCAAACTTCTTAAAAACCTCATTGTGCTGAATAAGCCGTTGAACATCTTCCAGTGGAAGCTGACTCAGCTCCGCAAAAGACTGTGCTGCACGTGGAACGTCAATGTTGATGATGACGTCACCGAGGTCAAAAATGATGTTTTTTATTGCTTTCATTCCGTAAAGACCCCCATCGAACAGAACTTGTCAATCCGCTGATTGATTCGTTCTTCGGGCGTTAGCTTTTGGAGTTCATTAATACTGCCTAAAATGACATTTTTCAGGATATTCGCCATGGCTTGATGGTCTAAGTGTGCACCACCGAGTGGTTCTTCTACAATTCCATCAATCAATCTTGCCATTGTCATATCCGAAGCCGTTAAGCGGAGAGCTTCGGCTGCTTGTTCTTTAAAATTCCAGCTACGCCAAAGAATAGATGAACAAGATTCTGGCGAAATTACTGAGTACCAAGTGTTTTCGAGCATGAGAACACGGTCGCCAATGGCAATTCCTAACGCTCCACCTGAGGCACCTTCACCGATGATAATACAGATGACGGGTACTTTAAGCATAAACATTTCTTTCAAGTTGCGCGCAATGGCTTCACCTTGACCACGTTCTTCTGCTTCTAAGCCAGGAAAGGCGCCTGGGGTATCAATAAGTGCAACGATGGGTTTGTTGAACTTTTCGGCTAATTTCATCAAGCGAAGGGCTTTGCGATAGCCTTCTGGGTTAGCCATCCCAAAGTTGCGGTGTTGGCGTTGCTTGGTATTACGGCCTTTTTGCTGACCAATGATGAGCATACTTTGACCATCAATGTTACAAAATCCACCGACCATGGCAGGATCGTCGCGTACGGTACGGTCACCGTGAAGTTCGATAAACTCCTCACACATTAGTTCGATATAATCGAGGGTATAAGGGCGGTCAGGGTGGCGAGAAAGCTGTACCCGTTGCCATCTAGTGAGGTTTTGAGCCGTATCTTTCCGTAATTGTATAATGCTGTCTTCGAGTCTAATAACAGCTTCCGAAACGTCAACTTGTGTTGTATCGGCGAGTTTTTTTAACTCGGCAAGCTTGGATTCTAGCTCTGCCACAGGTTTTTCAAAATCTAAATAAGTTGGCATAAAGTTGGTTGCTTACAATTCAAAAGTTTGTCCCTTTGTAGGGATCTCGATATTTTCGTAACCGACTGATTGTAAAGTGTTTTTAAAGTGGTCCATACTTGGCTTTTCCCCGTGGACAAGGAAGATTTTTTTTAACTCGGCAGGTGCCTGTTGCTGAACAAACGTCAGAAGGTCTTCTTTGTCTCCGTGGCCGCTAAATACGTCAATTTTTTCGATATTGGCCAATACTTGCTCGTCTTTCCCTCGAATGCGTAGTGTCGTTTGGCCATTGAGAAGCCTCCATCCGAGTGTTCCTTCGGCACAATAACCAATGAGTAAAATGGTACAGTAAGGGTTGCTAATGTTCTGAGCCACATGGTATTCGACGCGTCCACCCTGCACCATTCCAGAGGAAGAAATGATGATACAAGGCTCTACATGGTTTGAAATAGCACGGCTGGCGTCTGTACTTTCGAGGTAGATTAAATTTTCAAAGTCAAACAAGGATTCATTCTCTTCATTAAACTCACGGGCCTCGCGGTTTAGCATCCGAACGTTCCGCTGATAGACCCGCGAGCTTTCAAAAGCAAGTGGACTGTCGGCAAAAACCTTAATGGGAGGAAGTTGCTGATTATTATATAATTTATTCAAAGTATATAATAATGCTTGGGTTCGGCCCACGCTAAAAGACGGAATAATAAGCCGCCCTGGAATGTCAACGCAGGTACGTTTGATAACATCTGCCAAAGCCAAATCAGGCGAAATTCCTTTTTCATGCAAACGATTTCCGTAAGTTGTTTCACATACCAAGAAATCAACTGGGGGCAAAGTGGCGGGGTCAATAAGTAGTGGATAGCCTTTACGGCCCACATCACCCGAAAATCCAATGGTTTTTTTCTGCCCGTTTTCCCAAACTTCAACTACGATATGTGCTGCACCTAATAAATGCCCCGCAGGGATAAAAGTAATGATGACATTGTCGGATACCCTAAAACGGCGATTGAATGCAAGTGGAACAAAGTTTTCGAGTGCTTGACGTACTTGTTTTTCGAGGTATAAATCTTTAGGAAGCTCTTTTTTTTTGCCTTTTTTTCGTTTACGTTGCGAATCCGCACTGTTCAATTCATTGATTCGCTTCTGATTCAGCATTGCTGCATCTTTGAGCAATATACTGGTTAGAGCAAAAGTAGAATCAGTACATAGTACTTGTCCTTCGTATCCATCTCGATACAAGTTTGGGATATTTCCAGAGTGATCAATATGGGCGTGAGTCAGTAATACTACGTTAATTGACGGAGCTTCAAAAGGGAAAAGTGCATTTGGAAATGGGGATGGGGTATCGTTGAGCGCGCGTCTTCGGTCGCCGCTTTCAAAATCAGAACCACAGTCAATCAAAATACGGTAATCGTTTTCCAATTCTAGGAGGTACATGCTACCAGTAACCTGTTGTGAAGCCCCCCAAAAAGTTAATTTCATATGAAGTCAGTTATTCCTCTTATGTACTCAATGCGGAACAAGAGGATAGTTCGTTACGTTTCCTTCAACGGTTTAAACACAATAGTGTGAATAAGCGATTGAAGAAGGGTTTCTGCAAAAGTATCAAAAACAGCTTAAAAAAACATTATTCTGCTAACGGAATAGGGCGGGCGATTCGTTCCTCTAAGGAGATAAATGTTTCGGTTCGTTGAATACCACCTACTTTTTGAATTTTATCGTGAAGAACTTGCCGCAGATGTTCAGTATCACGACAAACGATTTTAGCAAAAATGCTGTAAATACCCGTAGTGTAATGAATGTTAACTACTTCTGGAATACGTTCTAGCTCAATGGCTACTTCTTCATAGAGCGAGCTTTTATCTAAATATATACCTAAAAAAGCGCTAATATCCCAGCCTAATTTAGTTTGATCAACCAATAATTGTGCCCCTTTTACAATTCCAAGCTGTTCAAGTTTTTTCATTCGCACATGAACTGTCCCTCCTGAAACATGAACCCGTTTGCCAATTTCGGTGTAAGCTAGGTGTGCATCTTCTAAAAGAAGCGCTAAAATTTTTAAGTCAGTTGCGTCAATTTTATCAATTTCTAAATTTCGTTCCATGATGAAGTGGTAAAATTAGATTTCATTCAACAAAAGTGCTGTTTTGTTGAATGAAATCAAAATTTTTAAAAATATTTATGGAAAATTTGCAACAAAAAATAATATCCATTAGTTTTGCATTGTCAATTAATCAAAAAAGCACTTGGCAACAAGTAAATTAGTTGACTTTAGTTCTTTATACTGTAGGATGATGAAACTTGGCAGCCATGCCCTCCTGTCTCGGGGGTGGTGAGTTCAGGATAAACACGATATAATGCCGGCACTCTAGTCGACTGGGGTAGACCACCAAACTTTGTATCGCGGCTAACTGCACCGTGGGCGGTTCGAATCCCCCTCCTACAGCATTCATGTGAATGGTAAAACAATTACCATCACAACCCTAAGGATAGCTTGTTTAAATGATTCATTTCAACAAGTTATCCTTTTAAAATATAAAATGAAGTGTCCAATTGACACTTATTTAAAAGAAAAACTATTTGGTTTTTAGTTTGTTGATGAAGTGTAATTGCGACACGCAGGCTCAGCTTTGAGGCCTGTGTGTTTTTTTTGTGCCTATACCTAGTTATTCTCAAAAGAATGGTTTATTTGCCAACTTTTCGATTTTTAACTTGACATATGTTACTTCTCACTGTTTTTACTTCTGACGCCGTCGTTCTTGGCTTACTTTTTATCATTTTGGCAGGTGTTTTTTATACGGCTAATTTAAAACACCCACTTTGGACAAAGTTTTACGCAATTTTTCCTCCCTTACTTCTTTGTTATTTTATCCCAGGAGTTTTAAACTCTTTTAAAATCATTTCAGGAGAGGAGTCCAAACTCTATTCAGTGGTTTCCCAATATTTTTTACCAGCGTGTTTGGTTTATTTTACGCTTGGGATGGACTTTAAAGCGGTAGTACGTTTAGGGCCGAAAGCACTTCTTGTGTTTTTGGCAGGAACGTTGGGGGTGATGCTTGGTGGTCCAATAGCAGTAGCGATTGTTAAAACGTTTGCTCCTGAGGTGGTTGGCGGCTCAGGCTCTGATGCTGTTTGGAGGGGGCTATCTACCATTGCGGGAAGTTGGATTGGGGGAGGGGCAAATCAAACTGCGTTAAAAGAAGTTTTTCAACCAAGTGATCGTCTTTTTTCGCAAGTGATTGCAGTAGATGTCATTGTGGCGGAAATTTGGATGGCGGTACTAATTTACGGTGCAGGAAAAGCTGCTAAAATTGATTATTATTTTAAAGCAGATGCTACTGCTATTGATGAATTAAAAACAAAGCTTGAACTAGAACACAAAATATCTCAGAGAATTCCAACACTAAATGATTTGATGATGATTGCCGCGGTTGGTTTTGGCGCTACGGCCTTTGCTCATTTTGTGGCAGACTTGGTTGCTCCTTGTCTCAAACTTAATTATCCTTCTCTTGAAAGGTTTAGCTTAACTTCGTCGTTTTTCTGGGTTGTTTCGGTCGTTACATTTTTGGGTATTTTACTCTCTTTTACCCGATTGCGCCAACTTGAATTTGCGGGAGCTTCAAAAATTGGTAGTTTATTCCTCTATGTACTTGTGGCAACCATTGGGATGAAAATGGATATTTTTGCCGTGGCCGAAAACCCTGGATTATTTCTCGTAGGGATTCTATGGATGACCATACATGTAATGGTTACCTTGTTGGTTGCTAAATGGTTAAGAGCACCTTTTTTCTTTACAGCAGTGGGTTCGCAAGCCAATGTAGGAGGTGCTGCTTCGGCACCAGTTGTTGCCGCGGCTTTCCATCCTTCGCTGGCATCTGTCGGTGTGTTACTGGCAATATTGGGGTATGCGCTAGGAACGTATGGGGGGTATTTGACTGGATTGATGATGCAATGGGTAGCAGAATAAATTAGCGTTCGAGCAAAATAGCCCCTCTGAACTCGGAAATTGACTCACTATTTTGAATCTTGTATTGTAAAAGGTAAACATAGGAGCCATTGGGAGCAGCAGCATCTTTAAATGTCCCGTCCCATTGGGGATCTTTACTTTGTTCAAAATAGACAGGATGTCCCCAGCGGTTATAAACTGTAAGGCTAACGATTTCACCCCCCACCATGATGGCTTTGAAAGAATCATTGACGCCGTCAGCGTTTGGAGTAAAGATATCTGGAACATAGAATCGGGGGTTACATGGCCCTGAAACGGTAATGGTTCGAAGTAGAGAACAGCCAAATTGATTGGTTACTTTCACTCGATAAATACCGTCGGGTTGTGCTTGTATCGACCTCGTTGTCTCTCCTGAATCCCATAAATAGGTTAAATCACTATCGTCGTTTTCAGCGGCGAAAAGCGGTTTTTCATTACATGTAGTTACTTCTCTAGCGATATTAGGTAATGGATGGTTCCTCACAATGATAGTGTCGCGGCCAGCACAAGGCCCTTGTGTCGCTGTTAAAATATATTGACCACTTTGTGATACTCTTGTTTCGATACCTGTGCTTCCGTTCGACCAACTGTAGTTGATGCTCCCACCCGAAGCATTTACGTTGGGACGTAAGGTGACAGCCTCACCTTCACAAGTAATTTTGTCAAGCCCTAAATCAACTTGTGGAGTTGGCAATACGGTAATGGTTTTGCTTGTAACACATCCGCCACCCAGCGTACTTACCTTTACAGTGTATGTTCCAGGTTGGAAAATAGTTACTTGAGGGTTGGTGGTATTGGAAGATGCCCAAAAATACGAATAAGTATTAGTTCCTAGTGCTCCTGCATCCAAAACCATTGAAGGAGATGAAAAACAAAGGGTTTCATTTGGTTTTAATTCAGGTGGTTTACCAACGACAACGGTGGTAGAAAATGATTTAGAACAAGCACCATTAGAAACGGTTAGTGCATAAGTTCCTGTTTTTGCCACGTTGATTTTTGAGGTAGTCTCTCCTGTCGTCCATTTGTAAGAAACAGGGAGATTATTGGGGGTAATAGTTGGAGATAGCTCTACGATATTTCCTTCACAGAATTCGTTGGTTGGATTAAAAGTGACTTGAGGTAAGCCGATTACACTCAAATTCAAGGTTCGACTACTATCGCAGCCTAGGGCTGTTTTAAAGTTATCTTTATAAGTTCCGCTGGACGAATACCCCTCATAGATTTCGCCTTGACAAATGGTTTTATTAATAGTAGCGTCTTGTACTTTGGGGGGGACATTAACAACTTTTAGGGCGATTGAAGTACAACGATTAGCGTCTGTTGCGGTTACGGAGTAAACCCCGCTCTCCTCGAATGTATTGGTTGCATTCGTGGGATTTTTTCCGCCAGACCATCTATAAGAAGTGCCGCCACTCGCGGTTAAAACAGTACTTCCACATGATTTTGAGTCTTCGGTTATTTTAACAGGAAAGATAGGAGGTTGAAGCCCCCAAGTGATATTTGTGTAATTCTCGGGTGTATCTGAGAAAATGGTTAAACAGGTAAAAGTGCCAGGAAATAATAATATGGCATAACCTTCTTCCCCAGTGATTGAATAACTACTGACATTTTTGATTCCAGGGCCATTGAAACCGACGACAAAAGGCTCAGAAAAGCGAAGTGTCACGGGGCTATAAACAAAACTGCCTAGGGAAGAAATGAGTAATAGAGGGTTTGTGACTGGTTCAGAAAAACACATGGTTGTTTGTCCCCCTGTACCAGCAACCCACTCTGTTTTGGGAACAGTTGTATTTGGAATGGCCGCAACCCCGCTATAACTGCTAAAATTCTCAAACCCATATATTTTATCCGTAGAACCAAACTCGTAATTGGCGCTCATGGTAACATTTACAGGGCGGCCGTTGACTTGGATAGTGCCAGTGGCTTCTCTTCCTTTAAAGTTACTCCACGTTGCCCAAGAGTAGTCTTGTTTACACTGGGAGAAACAGTGCAAATGAATAAAATACGTAAAAAATAAAACTAGTGTAAATTTCCAACACATCTTCAAACGGTTCATAATCAGCACAATTCAGAAAGGAATTAATTACGACTAGCCATAAATCAACTTCATCGTTTTGCTTAATGAACAGAATATGTTCAGGTTCTGAGAAGAGTATTTATGGATTATTGGCCGTAAAAATAGTTAATCTTACGACGCTTTGCATCCTTTGAAAGTAACATTTTATTTTACGGAAGCGCCCACTAAATATTAAACCAAAACGAAAACTTCACCGCAAAAGGCGTGACATTGGGGTTTTGGCGATAGGTGAGGCGATGAACTGCGTCAACTCTGAGTACCTTAAAAATATTGTCAATGGCATATCCAACCTCTACGTAAGGGGTGTTTCCTAAGCTATTAAATCCAAGGACTGTTTGACCCTGTGCGTTAGTAGGAGCAAGCAGATTCATGTTGGAAGGGTGAATACTGCCATACAAAACTTTTGCATTGGCTAAGAATCGCCATTTAAGCCTTTTGATAGCGGGTAAGCGGTTAAAGAGAAGTCCTTCAAAATTGTGCTCGTATCGTAATTGAAGATAACGGTCGCTCACAAATTCAAAGTAGTTCATCAGGTTAAAGGCATTGTCAACGTAAAAAACTGACTCGTTTCCAAGTGGGGTATATAGTAAAGGATAGGGGAGGGTGGATGGAATATATCCCATGGTGATGTTATAGTTGGAACGCCCCCAAATACCCACTCTAAAGCTTTGTTTAACATTGAGCGACAAGCGATGGTAGCTAAAATCACTGTTGAGAAACTTGCGCAAACCAAGTTGATAACGAAAAACTACCAAAGGCCACTTTTGTGTGCCCAAAGTTAGCCGTTCATTTTCGTTATAAATGAAAATTTCATCTTTACCCCAACGTGTTTCAAAGAATAATTCAGCCGTTTCATAATTACTCTGAATAGGTGACCGATCGCCAAGAGATGGGGCTGTTTTGAACGCAAAAGGATAGATGGGCTGAAAAGTTCGGTGACGTAGCCCAACCGTTTGGGTTAATCCTCTTAATAATTCTCGCTTGAGGTAAGCAGAAGTGATTCCCTCAAAATACCCCCTTCGTACATTTCCCCATTTTGTTAGTGCACCAAATAAAACGTTATTGCCAATCGCTTCAGAGGACAAACCTACGCGTTCGAGGTCATAACTATGGCTAATACCCCCAATGGTCCAGGGTTTTCGACTGAAAATATAATCAACATTAAAATTATATTTCCATTCTTTGTCGAGGGTACCATAGGCCGTCGAACCGCTCAATACCCATTTTCGACTGAAATCTGGGTTGGTTTTGGCTCCAATGCGAATGCGGTGCCCTTCAATCGCATTGTTTGAGTATAGGTATAGAAAAGGACCAACGTCTATGTTGACTTTCGGAATACGTTTATAGCCATTAACAAACATGTTAAATACTTCGATGTATGTACGCATGATTGGTACCTGTTTTACGGAGTCAATGAGCCTATACGCTGTTTGTTCTCCAGCTGTTAGGGGTTCGTGGCGTGCCTTGTCCCAATAATCAGCGGGGTACTCTTTGTAACTTTCTGATAATTCTATGGGATAATCATAAAACTTGGGAGGGTGTGGTTTATTGGGAATAATGTTCCGATTTGAAGTATAAAACTTAACCAACATGCCTGCGGTAGAGTCCGTCAGTTCGGCTACGTCAATAAGTACCCGCGATTTCACTGGCATCCAAGTACTATCGCCAATTTGCTCATATTCTTGTTGTAGTTTTATCTTTTCTACAAAGTTAATATTCGCGCTTTTTCCAACCGACGCATCTATTTGCACCAACGCGTGGCTTAGGGTATCCACCCAAAATGAGCCACTAAAAGCCAAGTCTTGGGGTCGTTTTGGTTCATAATCAATATGATAACACCAATATCCCGCCACAAAGGTGGTATCGATTAAATAATAGTCGTAGGTGTTTTTCCAGCCGTCGGCAATGGGAGAATGGAAATCTTTATCAAGAACACTAAGCCAATTTTGGTAAAAATTATACTGTTGAAAAGAAGATCCAATCATCTGTGAAATCAAGCTGCCGTCTGTCACAGCAATGCCAGATATTTTGGTTTTGAGAATATGTTCTTTCTTTTTTCGAGGGTCTTCGCGGAAATAATAGTTGGAAATGGATTCTGACAAATATATTGGAATAACAGGGCGCCCATCTTCGCCCGCGATTTTATCAAATTGCTCAACAGCGCCTGTGATTTGCTTCATCGCTCTCCGTTTCTTAAAACGTTCTGAGAGATTGTCAACATCCACTTCTATTTTACTGTAACTTTCGTATTCGTACGCTTGGAGTCTATTGGGATTGTGCAATGGTTTTTGCTTAACAACTCTCCTTAAAATGTTATAGGCAGGGTTTTCGCCTGCGTAAACTTTTACTTCTTGAAGTTTAAATTCCGAGCCTTCAAGTTGGAAATCAATGGTTTGAGTGAGTTGATTCGGTACAATTGCTTTCGCTCGTTTTCGATACGACATGGACGAAACCACCAATGAATCACCAATTTGGGTTGTTTTAAGGGTATAAAAACCCTCAAAGTTGGTCGTTACTCCTACCGTTTTTCCTTTGATTGCGACTGCAGCAAAAGGCACTGCTTCACCCGTTTGAGCGTCTGTGATTCTGCCCGAAATGGTGTAGGTTGTTTGGCCAAAACCTTCATTCCAACATAGTAAAATGGAGATGAGTAAGGGAATAGCTTTGTTGATGAATAGATGTTTAATCACTGGTGGGTATGGTTGTTCACGGTCTGGTTTTCTTACAAGGACTCGTTAAAAATAAAAAAGTTTTAACGAATTGTCAATTTTTTGATAGCTCAACCTCTTTTTACGACAAATAGAGGGGGAAGCGTTGCAATTTTCAAAGTTGAATAACGAAAAATCCCTTCGCTGTATTGAGAAGCGAAGGGATTTTTCATAACCTATAGTAAAGCTTCTTTTAGCCTTAATCTTGGCTTTCGTTGTATTCAACGTGCCATGTATGGTCGGCGAGCATGGTCACTTTGGCAATAAAACGGCTAAATTTGTAGGCACGCCCCCATTCATTTGGTGCAACCATTGACAAAACGTCTTTTCCATCTTCCTTTTCATATACATAGTACGTTTCGTTCAAGACGGGTTCAAAATTCATTTGGGCACCGTAAATTCTTTCTGATACATCAACACGTTGACGAAGTTCTTTGGCTTGCTGTGCCAATGTTGCCATTTGCTGATAAATTTGATTAAGTTGGCGCTCGGTCTGTTGACGCATGGCCAACACGGCTTTCCCTTTTGCTTTGCCCATGTCAACAGGCTTAATGACTGCCCCACCGACTGAGTGGGCATAGGCCATGAGTCCAGGGTTTTCAGCTACTTTATCAGGATTTATTGGGTTTTTCTCCATTGGAAAAGAAATTATATTGACTTGCTCTTTAACGTAACAAAATTACATATTGTTTAAAATTTAGAGAGAATAAATAGGGTATATTCTTAAAATTAAATAATTATAGTCGCTAAAAGCAGCTCTAAAATAGATATTTTTTTTGTAAAAACGTATTTAAAAAGATAATATGTATTAATTGAATATGCTTAAATTTTAACCATACAAATAAGCTATTTGAAAATATTTAAAACCATATTGGCACAACGATTGCATACTTTTAGTCCGTAGAAAACGTTACTTTTACGGTTGAAAATCTAACAGTTTAAGAGCAAGCTCTTGAAAGTGAGTTATTTGATGAAAATTAGAAATCGCCTCATTCCTTCTCAGTATTATCTCCCCCTCGTTATTTTTGGGGTTTCTGCACTATTTTTTGGCTGTTCTCAGTACAGTACAAGCGGTTTGAGTGTAGGGTATCACAACCTTACAGCCAAATACAATGCCTATGTCATCGCTCGTGATAAGATGAAAGAGGCGGACATTGCCTTGAAAAAAAATAGGAAAGAAAATTATAATCAACTTCTTCCAATTTTGTACCCGTTGGACTCGATGGAGGCAAAAAGTGTGGATGCGCTTTTGCAAGATGTCATAAAAAAAGGGTCACTGATTCCTGACCGCCACCAAAATAGCCGTTGGGTGGACAATGCCCTTGTTTTGATTGGTCGCGCGCGGTTGTACAAAGGACAGTTTACCGATGGGATTGAGACATTGCGTTATGTCAATGCCAAAGGCAAAGATGATGATGATAAACATGAAGGTTTGATTTGGCTCATGCGTGCGTACGTGGAAACCAAAGACTACAACAGCGCCCTCAGCGTAGCCGAACACCTCAGAAGCTTGCCTTTGAACGAAAATAATACCCGTGATTTTTATTTAGTAAAAGCCTATTTGCACCAACAAAAGCAGGAGATTCCGCTGGCACTTGGGATTTTGGAGGAAACGTTTCCGTTGCTTTCTAAAAACGAAGAAACCGCCCGAATTCATTACGCAGCGGCCCAAATGTACGATCTTATTGAGAAGCCTTTGGCCGCCAATATTCATTACAAGGCTGTCTCAAAAAATAGACCTTCGTACGATTTGGAGTTTTTTGCCAAAATGAACTCTCTCCAGAATGAAGCCCTGACCAACTCCTCGATTTCTACCGAAGATGGTTTCAAAAAACTCCTGAACGACCGCAAAAACAACGACTTGATTGACCGCCTGTATTACTCGATGGGGGTGATTGAAACCCGCAAAAAAAATTATAAAAAAGGGCTTGAGTTCTTTGGCAAATCGGTTCGTGAAACCACTACCAATACCACGCAAGTTCCTTTTACTTATCTGGAAATGGCGAAAGTGTATTATGATAAGCTTCAAAATTATGAGTTAGCAAAAGCATATTTTGATAGTGCGCTTGTGTTGTTGCCAGTTGCTTCACCACAGCGCCAAAAAGTAGCCGAACGAAAAGATGTTTTGGATGAGTTTGTGAAGCAAATTACCACGATTCGGACGGAGGATAGCCTACAACGATTGTCTCAGATGAATCCTGCAACGTTGGATAAATACTTAGATAAGGTAATTGAGGACGAGATTGCGGATTACAAACGAAAAGTGAAAGAGGCTGAAATGCTGGTTTCGCAAGCGCAGAGTTTGAGTGCTAATGCGTCTAATTTTGATGGAAATCCCGCCGAACGTTTTCCTTTGTATGATTTGACGTTGGTTAATACGGGAAAAGTGGAGTTTAGACAGCGTTGGGGAAATCGAACGTTGGAAGATGATTGGCGCCGAAGTGCCAAAATAGCTACCTTAATGACTCCCGCGGATAACAACATTACGGCAGTACCAACCACCCCAGGCCAAAGCCCTACCATTCAAATCGCAGGGGATGATTTGGTGAAAATGACCAAAGACTCACCCGAATGGAAAGCTAAAAAAGATGCGCTCTACCGTAATATTCCCCTGAAAAAGCAAGAGTTAGATGCCTCAAACCAGCGATTGGAAGATGCACATTATAAATTAGGAAAGATTTATAAGTTTAACCTTGAAGAACCAGACAATGCAGTCAAAACGTTTGAAACAACTTTGTCCCGTTTTCCAAACACAAATTATAAACCCGAAATTTATTACCTGCTTTTCTTAACGTCGGCCAAAAATAGCCAATCCTGGAAAGATAAGTTGCTGGCTGAATTTCCAAATTCGTCCTTTACGCGCCTTCTGACCAAAAATGGTGGCGCTGTCGCAGCTTCAGGTAATATTGAGCTGGAAGCAATGAAGGACTATGAAAAAATCTTAACCCTGTATCAATCGAATAATTTCTCAGAAGCATATGCTCAGCTCGAAATGGCGATGGTCACTTACTCGGGTAGTAAAATTGAGGATAAGTACGCTTTGCTTCGGATTTATTTACTAGGAAAGTTACAAGGAAAAGAGGCATATTTGAAGGCTCTGAACAGTTTTGTGAAAGATTATCCTTCTAGTGCCCTCCTGCCGAGGGTTCGGGAGGTACTAGAGTCGCAGCAATCGACATCAAGTAAGAAAAATGGTTGATTTTTAAAACAAAATCGTCTATCTTTGCAGGCGTTTTTGTTTTTTATATTTTTCACGTTTAAACAATCTGAGGTTACAATCATGTATTTAACATCGGAAGTAAAAAAAGACTTGTTCAAAAAATTTGGCAAGTCTGAAAGCGACACTGGTTCTTCAGAATCACAAATCGCACTTTTCACTCACCGTATCAATTATTTGACGGAGCACTTGAAGCAGCACAAGCATGACAATGCTACGCGCCTTGGCCTTTTAAAGTTGGTAGGTAAGCGCAGACGCTTGTTGAACTATCTTCTCAAGAATGACATCAGCCGTTATCGTGCTATCATCGCTGAACTGAATATCAGAAAGTAATGCGATACTTCAAACAGGGAATGTCAGGCAACTGGATTCCCTGTTTGTTATTTATCTTCACCTAAGTAAGTAAATAATATCTTTTTGCGGTTTTATAAATAATAACCTATCATGTTCGCTGAAGGATAGGTTTTCAAGCGGTTTTTTAATTCTTCTTTCATGTTTAACATCATCACAAAGACTATCAACCTGCCCGATGGTCGTATCATTACAATTGAGACAGGAAAGCTTGCTCGTCAGGCCCACGGTTCGGTCGTGGTTCGTATGGGGAATGCCATGCTCCTAGCTACAGTTGTATCTAATCCCGAGGTAAGACCTGGTACAGATTTTTTACCACTATCGGTTGATTACCAAGAAAAATTTGCTTCGGCTGGCCGTATTCCTGGAAGTTTCCAGAAACGCGAAGGCCGTTTGTCAGACCACGAAGTTTTAGTGAGTCGTTTGGTGGATCGAGCTTTGCGTCCCATGTTCCCAGACGACTTTTATGCAGATACGCAAGTCAACGTTTTCTTAATTTCAGCAGATCCAGAGGTATTGCCTGATGCCCTTGCTGCGTTGGCTGCCTCTTCAGCATTGATGATTACAGACGTACCTTTTAATGGACCAATTTCTGAGGTGCGTGTTGCCAAAATCAATGGTGAATACATCATTAACCCGCCTACGTCACAACTGAAAAATGCTACTTTAGATCTTATCGTAGCCGCTTCCGAGAAAGACATCTGTATGGTGGAAGGTGAAATGAATGAAGTCTCAGAAGAGGAAATGGTAGAAGCTCTGAAAGCTGCCCACGAAGTGATTAAAATCCAGTGTGCCGCTCAAAAAGAATTTGAAGCAGAAGCTGGGAAAACCGAAAAACGCTCTTTTGAGTACGTAGTACACGACGAAGAGCTTCGTGCACAAGTACGTGAGGCTTGTTATGATAAAATTTATGCAGTTGCTCGCCAAGGCAGTGCCAATAAGCAAGTGCGTAAAGATGGTTTCAAAGCCGTTATTACTGAGTTTTTGGAGAAATTCAAAGAAGAGAATCCAGAAACGTACGACGAAAAAGTAGGTCTTATCAAACGTTATTACCACGATTTAGAGTGGGAAGCGTCGCGCCGTTTGGTGTTGGATGAGCGTACTCGTCTTGATGGGCGTGCATTAGACCAAATCCGCCCAATTATGTGCGAAGTTGACTTCTTGCCTACACCGCATGGTTCGGCCTTGTTCACCCGTGGTGAAACACAGTCGTTGACGACGGTGACATTGGGTACAAAACTCGATGAACAAATCATTGATACAGCGATGTTTTATGGATATGGCCGTTTCTTGTTGCACTATAACTTCCCAGGCTTTTCAACGGGTGAGGTAAAACCAAACCGTGGTCCTGGTCGTCGCGAAGTAGGACACGGAAACTTGGCGCACCGTTCGTTGAAAAAAGTATTGCCTCCAGATGAAGAAAATCCATACACGATTCGTATCGTTTCGGATATCTTAGAGTCAAACGGTTCGTCGTCAATGGCTACTGTGTGCGCAGGTACGCTTGCTTTGATGGACGCTGGGGTGAAAATTAAAGCGCCAGTTGCAGGTATTGCCATGGGCTTGATTACTGACGAACAAGGAAAATACGCCGTACTTTCTGATATCTTGGGCGATGAAGATCACCTTGGTGACATGGACTTCAAAGTGACGGGTACTGAAAAGGGCATTACTGCTTGTCAGATGGACTTGAAAGTTAACGGACTTTCGTACGAAGTATTGGTAGAAGCACTTGACCAAGCTCGCCGTGGACGTTTGCACATCTTGGGCGAAATGAAGAAAGCGATTACTGAAGTTCGTCCAGAGCTTAAACCACAGACTCCTCGTGCGGTAGTTATCCAAATTGCGCAAGACCAAATCGGTGGCGTCATTGGACCAGGTGGTAAAGTGGTTCAAGAAATTCAGCGTGTTTCTGGTGCTACTGTGACCATCGAAGAGCGTGATAGCATGGGCTATGTAAGCATTTTTGCCAACAATGCCGATAGCATGGACATCGCCGTAAAACGTATCAAAGGCATTGTGGCAATTCCAGAAGTAGGTGAAGTTTATACGGGAACAGTGAAGACGCTTCAACCTTTCGGGGCCTTTGTAGAATTTATGCCAGGCAAGGATGGATTATTGCACATTTCCGAGATTACGTGGGAGCGCCTAGAAACCATGGATGGCGTTCTTCAGGTAGGAGACGAGGTGCAAGTGAAACTTGTGGAGCACGATAAGAAAACGGGTAAATTCCGCTTGTCACGCAAGGTTTTACTACCCAAACCCGAAGGATTCGTTGAAAGACCACCCCGCGAAGACCGTGGCGATCGCAACGATAGAGGTGGAGATCGTCGTCGTGATGACAACCGTCGTCGCGATAAGTAGATTTTTGTTTTTTTAACTTAAATTAGAAAGTAAAAAATCAACTTTTGATTCGCTTTTTACGTTACACTCTTGTAATAGTACAAAGCACCAAAGTAAAGATAGATGAGACAGCTTAAAATTAGTAAGCAGATAACCAACCGCGAAAGCCAGTCGCTTGACAAGTATTTACAAGAGATTGGTAAGGTGGATTTGCTAACTCCTGATGAGGAGGTGACTTTGGCGCAGCGAATTCGAGAGGGAGACCAACAAGCTTTGGAACGACTTACCAAAGCTAACCTTCGATTTGTGGTATCTGTAGCAAAACAATATCAGAATCAAGGTCTTTCGCTTGGTGACCTTATCAATGAAGGTAACCTCGGTTTGATTAAAGCCGCTCAACGCTTTGACGAAACCCGTGGTTTTAAATTCATCTCGTACGCTGTATGGTGGATTCGTCAGTCCATTTTGCAAGCGTTGGCCGAACAATCTCGTATTGTCCGCCTTCCACTCAACCGTGTTGGGTCATTAAATAAAATATCGAAGACATTCTCAGATCTTGAACAAAAATTTGAGCGTGAACCATCACCCGAAGAACTGGCCGAAGTATTGGATATTTCAGCCAATGAGGTGGTGGATACACTCAAAATTTCTGGCCGCCACGTTTCGATGGATGCGCCGTTTGTGCAAGGGGAAGAAAATAGCCTCCTCGACGTTCTTGAAAACGACATGGAAGAGAAGCCTGATCAAGGGCTTATCAATGATTCTCTTCGTAAAGAAGTTGCCCGCGCTTTGTCAACCCTCACGCAACGTGAGTCGGATGTGATTGCGCTTTACTTCGGATTGAACGGAGAACATCCCATGACGTTGGAAGAAATTGGAGAGAAATTTAATTTGACCCGCGAACGTGTTCGCCAAATCAAAGAAAAAGCGATTCGCCGCCTACGCCATACTTCACGCAGTAAAGCGTTGAAGACGTACCTCGGTTAAAAGACGTACAAGCATTTCTAAAAAAGCCACTGCAAAGTGGCTTTTTTTTTATACCTTGTTCCAACCTTTTACGGTAAAAAAAAGTCATACTAGAAAAATATGGCTATGAAAAAGACAATGATTACATTAATGGCTGGCTGTTTGGTCGCAGTGCTGGGAGCTTGCGAAAGCCAAAACGTGGAACAAAAAGCCCAAAAGTTAGAAAACAATGAACTTGCTGGTACCTGGGTGTTGAAAAGTATCCTACTTGGCGATATGATGGATTTGCCATGTGGCATTCCTAATGAAGGAAAGTTTGAGCCAATCACGCTAGAGTTGACGACAACAAAAGACGAAACGGGAGCAGTTCTGTTATTGAATGGCCGCTCGTCGGTGAACCAGTATTCTGGTAGTTATGCGTTAGAATCGTACGACGAAACTACCAAAACGGGCAAACTTAAAATGTCTCCAATTGGAAGTACAAAAATGGGTGGTTCGCCAGAGTTGATGCAATGCGAATCTCGCTATTTTTTATTGTTAGGCCAAGCAGTTGATTATCAGTTGAGCACCATCAATGGAAAACAACAACTTGAATTGGGGGTTTTGAGTACGCAGAAATCAGCCGCTCCCATTGGAGGAAAAGGAAATTTTTTGATTTTTGAAAAACAATCCAAATAAGTAAAATAAGAAGCCTGACTTAGTCATTTTGCTAGGTCAGGCTTTTTTATGAACTTAAACATACCATTCGAGCACTTTGAAGTGCAGTTCGTGGGTTGCCCATTTTGAAATATAGGGAAGAAAGTAGTTTTGTAAGGTAATTAATTTAAACGCCTTATGAAACGAATTACAACTCTCTCAGTCGCTTCTTTGCTAACGCTCTTCGTTGCTTCTTGCGAACAAAAAATCATTCTTGAGCCTGTTTCCAGTACCCCTGACCAAGTGCACGCGAGTACGCGCACTGATATTCTTACAAAAAAACAGTTGGAAGAGCGAATGGCAGCTATCGCCTTCAAAAACAATGACGAATTTGATTGGCGATTGGCAGATGATGTCATGATTTTTTCTGGACTTAAACACGCCAAAGATGGAAATATCTTGATGATTGGTTACAAATTACCCACGGTTAAGGGCGATTATGGCTGGGATTTGAATCAAAGTGCGACCAAAGATTGGTTGATGGTTCGAGAAAAATTACTCAACATTGCTTTTGAAGAAGAACAAAAATACAATCCTAAGCTGAAGAGCCCCAACGAAATTCTAGTGGCTGCCAGTAAAGAAATGCCGAATTTCGATTTACGGATAACGGAGTTAAGCACCATTCAAAAATTACGCGAAACGGGACTTATCCGCTATATGGAACCTACTTTTGTTCCTGATAATTATATCGGTTCAGAAAAAGGACAGGCCAAGAGTGGAGGCGGTTTTGGTTGTGGAGAAAATACGGGAGTTCATGGGCTTCGGGTGGACGAAGATTATTTTTTGGCAGTTCAAGGAACGCAACGCAAGGTGTCGTGGCAGCTACGCGACCATAATACAGACTTTGCTTGGTTTTTGGGAGCAAACGGTTATTCTCCAACGGCCAATAAGCGCTTTACCATTGCTTACGTGGACACGGGACTTTCTTCGATTCAACCCATCATGAATCAAAATTTTGACGATGGCGATTCACAAGGTCGATTTGTGGCAAGCTTCAGTACAGTGCCTAATGGACGCGGAGGGGTAATTTCCCCTGAAGATGTATGCGGACATGGTACCGCTTCGGCTTCGATTGGTACTTCGCCCTCGTATGACAATAAAATAATTGGCGTTGCGCACAAAGCAAACTTGGTTTCGGTAAAGGCCGCTCACGACGTGCTATTGTCTGAATGGTCAGAATATCGAGGGGTAGCGGATGCTTTTTCGGGATTGGCGCGCACTACCGTAGATGTGATTAGTATGTCGATGGGGACAGTGTTAATTGGATATTCGTTGGCCAATAACCAAGTTTATCGTATGGCGATTAATTCCATTCGAGATGGGGTAATGCTGGCGAAGTATAACAATAAGTTGATGTTTTGTGCCGCAGGGACGATTCCTCCCGCTGTGGGATTGGCGATGGAGCAATTACCTAGTTATTTGCAAAATCTTGACATTCGTCACCGAATTATTTTCCCTGCCTCTATGAACAACGAAGTATATGCCGTGACTGGAGTACAACGTCAAGTGAATAACAATAATGCTGCTTTTGGCCTCAAACAATATACCAACATTACAACTTGTACTTCGTGCTGTTATCACAATGATGTTGATTTTGGCGTAGTTATGCAAAAAAGAACAGGAGCTTCCAAAGTGATTTTATCCCTTCAAAATGACCAAAGCGATATTCCTTCCAACTTTGGTGGCTCTTCGTCCGCCACGGCTACGATGTCGGCGATGGTGACGGCGGTTTGGTCGAAGTACCCAACCTTAAATAGTACCGAAATTATGAACCATATTAAGTTCCATAGTAGTCGATATGGCGCACTACATCCAAAAATTGGCTATGGTATGCTGGATATGTTTGAAGCGACTCGTTATGCACAGCCTGCCCGTTAAGTGAACGATTTAAAAAGATTTTCTGAAACTTCTATCTGTAGAAAGGTAGAAGTTTTTACTTTTAAGGAAAATCAACACAAATGGCTTGGATTATCGCTACTCGTCTGAATACGAATATCTTACAAATATTATTTTGGGGTATGATTTGGGTACAATATGGTTGTACGCGCCCCTCGCCTCCAGTGTATGCGGGTGCTAAAATGAAAGGCGTTAATTTGGTTGCTCCGCCAGAACCGATTGATTCAGCGGCTTTTGTGCCACTAAGTACACTAAAAGCGGAATGGGTGGCGGTGGTGCCCTACGGTTTTTGCCGTGAAAATGAGCCTCATTTTTACTTTAATTCCAACAAAATGTGGTGGGGGGAGTCAATTGAAGGAATTGCTAAAACCATTGAATTAGCCCATAGAAACAAGCTTAAAGTAATGCTAAAGCCCCATGTTTGGGTAGGACGTGGGATGTACACGGGAGATTTTGATTTAAAAACGGAAGCCGATTGGCAGACTTTTGAAAAAGACTTTGGTAATTACATTTTGACCAATGCGCGAATTGCGGATTCTTTAAAAGTGGAACTGTTCTGCATCGGCACTGAAATGGATAATTTTACCCAAAAAAGGCCTGCTTTCTGGAAAAATATAATCAAGGAGGTTCGTAAAATATACCAAGGACAACTTACTTACGCCGACAATTGGAACCATTATCCCAAAAACCCCTTTTGGAATGAGCTAGATTTTATCGGAATTGACGCTTATTTTCCTTTATCTTCTGAAAAACATCCGACCATTGAAACATTACAAAAGGGGTGGAAGCCGCATTTGAGCGAAATTGAAAACTTTGCGGGAAAATACCAAAAACCTATTTTGTTTACCGAAATAGGCTATCGAAGTGTTGATTTTGCCACCGAGAAACCGTGGGAATCGCATGATGAAAAACCCGAAAATTTGGCATTACAAGCCGATGCTTACCAAGCATTTTTTAACGAAGTGTGGCCCAGAAAATGGCTCGCGGGAGCTTTTGCTTGGAAATGGTTTTTACAACAGCCTAAACGCCAATTTCACCGTGATACGTTTTCCCCTCAATTTAAACCTGCCGAAACGGTGCTCCAAAACGCCTTTGGACAGCGGTAATTTATCAGGGGGTTTTTCGATCTTTTACGACTAAATATTGCTCATTTTCGAGCGGTAAGTAGCCATATTCATACACAAAAACGTATGTAGCACCTTTTTGGGTGGTGCGGGTACTGGTAAAATAAGTAAAGTCAAAACCTTCTCTCAGCAACGCGTTTTTTGAGATTTTTCCCTTGTCATCTTCCTTACAGGCTTCCTCCAAGATTCGGCGATTTTTACGAAGTGTGTTATTGATGTTCCGAACAAAATTGTTGGAGTCCGAATTGAGTTTGTTGTTGTACGCGTTGCGGCACGCATCCGAACAAAATTTTTTGTCGGAACGCCCCATTATTTTTTCTCCACATTCAGGGCAAGTTTTCATGGCAAGAATTAGAAGTTATTTTTAGTTAATAGCTTGATATTCAGCAAGTTTTGTTTTTAGGAATTGCAAATAATACCCTAAATATATAATTTTTTATCCGTTTGTAAACGGTTACAAACGTTTTTATTCAACTAGAAACGCGTACGAACCGAATCGAGTGGCGGTGAGGCTGCACCTTTGTATCGTCGATTGAGAGACAGTTGACGAAACAAAATCAAATCACTCAAATACAAACTTTTAGGAACATGAACAAGGTAACATTAACAGGCAACGTAGGTAAAGATTTGAACGTACGTACATTTGAAAACGGAAAGTTGGCGTCTTTTACGATGGTGACCAAGGAAACCTACAAGAATCGTAAAGACGAAGAAGTGGAAAGCAAAACGTGGCACAACCTCGTCGCGTTTGGCAAAGTAGCGGAAGTATGCGAACGCTTGATTACGAAAGGGAAAAAAGTGTCGGTAGAAGGAAAACTGAATTACCGCTCGTACAAAAATAAAGAAGATAAAACCGTCTATGTGACCGAAATTCAGGTCTATAAAGTGCAGGAAGTAGAATAAATGGGAATGACAAAGTGTCGAGTGCAGAATGCAGAGTGTCGAATTGTTATTTTTTATTCGACATTCTGCATTCTACACTCGACATTCATTAATGTGCTTTTTCTACGGCGTGGCCGCCGAATTCGTTGCGAAGTGCCGCTACGACCTTGCCCGTAAAGGTATCATCTTGTTGTGAACGATAACGCATCAACAGTGAAAGTGCAATTACTGGCGTTGGAACACCCATGTCAAGGGCTGTTTCCAACGTCCATTTGCCTTCGCCCGAAGAGTGCATTACCCCTTTGATGGCGTCCAATTTTGGATCTTTGGAAAAAGCCTTTTCGGTAAGTTCCATCAACCAGCTGCGAACAACTGAGCCGTGGTTGAATACGCGTGCAACCTGTTCTAAATCAAGATTGTATTTTGATTGTTCCATCACTTCAAAACCTTCTGCAATGGCCTGCATCATGCCATACTCGATGCCATTGTGAACCATTTTGACAAAGTGGCCACTTCCTGGGCCACCTGCGTGAAGCCAACCGTTGGGGAGTGAAATGTCATTAAAAACGGATGCACAATAGTTGAAAACTTCCTCTTCACCGCCAATCATGGTACAAGCGCCGTTCAAAGCACCGTCCACACCGCCGCTTGTACCGCAGTCCAAATAATCAATCCCTTTGGCTTTAAGGTATTTATATCGACGAACTGAGTCGTTGAAGTTGGAATTGCCGCCATCAATAATGATATCGCTGGCTGATAAAAATGGAATCAATGTCTCGATGCAGTCATCAACGGGCTTTCCCGCAGGAACCATCAGCCATATTACCTTTCTGCCATTGAGCTGTTGACAAAGTTCCTCCAAACTGAAAGCGGGAGCAATGCCTTCAAGGAGAATATTTTTGACGTTTTCGGTTGCTACATCGTATGCAACTACTTCATAACCGTGACGATGCAGGTTTAGGGCCAAGTTGTACCCCATTTTGCCAAGACCAACAAATCCAATTTGCATTAAAGATGACGTTTTATAAATGGATAGATGAGTGGGAAAAGGCAAAAATAGGACTATAGTTACTCAATCCCCACTCATCAGTATTTAAAATTATTTATCCCACCAAACTTTTGTGTCTAAATCGTCAGCTCCTTGGCGAGTAATTGCCTCTCTCACGTGAACTGTGTTGGCTGAAATTTCCGAGTTAGGATAGGTCAGTCGTTTGATAAAATCCCCTTTAATTCCCTTTCCAGGAAAAGGGTTAGGCGTAAGTTTAGGAAAACCGCTCCGACGGAAGTTGGCAAATGCTTCTGGGCCGTTTAAGAACGAAGCCACCCAATATTGGGTATTGATTTGTTCTAAAGCAGTGGCTGCCACATACGGATTTGCTTTCAAATAAGTGTCAATATCTGCCGCTGCTACTGCTGAGTTTGCGTCAAACAGTGCCATTTGTTCCATGTGCAGGCGAACACCACGGTTGTAGTACGTTTCAGCGCTGGTACCCGTTACCCAGTTTCTTTGCGCTGCTTCGGCCAACAAAAGCTGCGTTTGAGCTGCTGTTACTAAAAACGTCGGCGCGGTCATTTTGACCATGCGAGTACGGTCAACTTGCGTAAAATCGTAGAAACTAGCCAATTTGTTTTTTGCTACTTCGGCCGAAATGGTGTTGTTGTCAAACCCTAATGGCATTCCAACTTGGACAGCTGGGTCGGTTGAAGCACGAGAAGCTACTTGTTCTGGTCCCGATTTAGCCCCCACGTAGCGTACGGCAATTGACTTGAGGCGCGGGTCGTTGGTTTTTTTGAGGTAATCTACAAACGGTGCAGCAAGGTAAATGTTGGCAGCTTCTGTGGCATTCAACATGTTGCCAATCCCATTTACGTAATTAGCGTCATGCTTAATGATAGCATTATCAGCGTTTGATTCCATTACCCCGCCTTGCAATGCCTTGACAACCACTTGTTGGGCTTGTGCGGCGTCCACCTTACTCAAACGCATTCCTGCACGAAGTAGTAGCGAATTGCCATACTTTTTCCAAAGAGCAATATTTCCCGAATAAAGTACATCAGCCGATTCAACCGTCTTAGAGGCATCAAGGGCAGCGGTAGCTTCCGTCAACTCCTTGATAATACCTGCATAGACAGCTTGCTGAGTGTCATATTTTGGTAAAAATATTTGATTTGTATAACCCTTCTCTGCATCGGTGTAAGGGATATCACCGTATGAATCAGTTAAAATCATGTACGCATTGGCTTGGATGATGCGAGCCATGTTGTACAAATTACTGCGTGACGCCACCGCTTGTGTTTGATTGATTACATCTTGCGAGTTACGGATCACGTTGCGGTAATATTTTTGCCAATTTTGAACAGTATTGTCGCGGCTATCTTGGTTAAAGTTAGCCCCAGTTAATACCCCTGAGTTGGGTGAAATCATTTGCTGGACAATGCCCGTTTCGTAGATAACTGAACCCGTCGTAAAGGCTGAGTTAACTGTCGCATTGTTCAAGATAAACACTGGGTTGACCGAAAGTGCGGCGGTTTTGTTGATATTCAGTTCATCAAAACCTTGGTCGCAACTTACCATCCCGACAACAGTTGCTGCCCAAAGTGGGAGTAAGAGGGCCGATTTTTTTAATATACGTTTCATTTTTTGTTTCTTTTTTGAGTGTCCCCGAAAGCTTGGTTATAAGCCCCCTTCGGGGGTTTGGGGGTTAAAACTTCGCATTAAGGTTAAAACCAATACTACGCGTTGTTGGCAAACCAGTTGATTCCATTCCGACAAGGTTGTCTGACGAATACCCAAATGAATCTGGATCAATGTTGTCAACCCACTTCTTAATCAAAAATACGTTGTTGGCAACTGCACTAAGCTTTAGGTTTTTAACTGGGAAGTTTTTCGGCAAAAAGCGGGTAAAGTCGTATCCAGCAGTGATTTGGCGAAGCTTCCAGAAGCCTCCATCATAAACAACTGGTTCAATAAGTGCCAGTGAGCGAACGACTGACCAATAATCTTGAACAGGAGCTTTGACGGTGTTTGTCTCACCTCTTGCGTTAACTCCAACGCCCAATACACCACCTTCGCGGCCCACTAGGGTCATTTTGTGCAATCCATGGCGTACTGCGTTGAAGTTAGTACCCGAAAGCATCGTGTTGCCAAGTTTGAAATCAACCAAGAACGACAGGTTAATACCTTTGTAATTGAAAGCGTTGTTGATACCACCGTTCCATTTTGGTAAAGCAGAGCCGTACGAAATAAGGTCGTCGGTGCGAAGCGGGATACCGTTGCCGCCAAATATCATTTGTCCGCTGGCATCGCGCTTAAAGCCAAAACCATAAATCTGACCCATTTCTTGACCAACCACTTGACGAAGTTCCCCGTTGAAAACGTGCGTACCTACGGTGATACGTTCGCCTGGCGTGTCAGTCAAGAGGCTTAATACTTTGGTTTTGTTGTATGAACCATTCAAGGTCAAATCCCATTGGAAATTAGGCGTTTTTACAGGAACAAGATTCAACAACATTTCAAAACCACGGTTTTGGCTTTTTCCGCTGTTGATAAGGGTCGTAATAAAGCCTGAGGCATCCGAAATTTGTGCCGATACAATTTGATCATTGGTGATTTTGTTATAAACCGCGGCATCCAACGAAACGCGGCTATCAAACAATTTGAGCTCTAACCCAAGTTCGGTTTCGGCCGTACGCATAGGGCGGAGGTTGGCGTTGGGAAGCGTAGTTGTTCCTGAAGAACCACCCACAGGCTGCCCGCCGAAGAGGTTGGCATTGATACCGTAAAACAAGTTGTTTGAGTAAGGGGATACGTCGGTATCGCTTCCCACTTCAGCATAAGCAGCGCGGAGTTTTCCAAAGGTAAGCCAAGTAGGAACACTGTTGAATGCTTGTGAAAATACAAAACTTCCTGAAACTGAAGGATATAAAATGCTGCGGTTGGCGGGAGAAAGGGTTGAAAACCAGTCGTTACGCGCAGTAGCGTTGACAAACAAAACATTTTTGTATGAAAATTCTGCCGAACCATACACCGAGTTAACTGCTCGCTCCGAAAGCCCATAAATAGGGTCTTTTACCCGTCCGTTCATCACGGTATATAAACCTCTTACGACAAAGTCTTGGACAAGTACGCTGTTTAAATCCGAACGACGGTACATTTTGTTTCCACCCAAGTTGAAATCAACCCCAAAATCACCAAACTTTTGGGTACCAGAAATCAAGATGTCGGTATTAATTTCTCTAAACCGTCTTGACTCTTGGGTATAGGTACCATTTACAAAACCTGATGGCGCGGCGGCAATAGAAGCTTGGCCTGTTGGGAAGTTGTTGTAATCCTGATCGCGCGACCAAAAATCTTGCCCCACACGACCTTGGACAAACAACCATGGAAGCAGGTTGTATTTTACCGAAATGTTGCCAAAAATACGGTCGCGTCTAATATTTTGAAACTGTTCAGAAAGGGTAAAGTAAGGGTTGGTACGGTTTTGGAATCGCGAATAGATGTACTCATTTCCTGCTGCGTTGAATTTCTTCGCTTCCAACAAATCCAAAGGCATAGAGTTGGCTAGGTTGTAAAGCGCCGTCGGAATAGAGTTATCTTGGTTGGCGATGTTCGGTGGGTTTTTGTTGTACTCGTTCGAATAGTTGATGTTTCCTGAAAAACTCAATTTTTTTGATAACTCGTAAGAATACCCAAGGTTGATGGTTTTGCGGTTAAAACTATTATTGGGTACAATTCCTTTACTGTCCATGTTAGCAAACGAAAGGTTAAAGCCACCTTTGTCACTGGCCGAGGACAAGCTAACGGTGTTGGTAAAATTTGAACCGTTGCGGAAAAACTTACGAATACGGTTATAGACAGGCACGTATGGAACGGTTACGTTGTCAAACAACACCTGCGTCATACCTGGTTGGAATTTTTCCCCAAACGACCACTGACCTGAGGTTGGGTTGGGGGTCGTTGGACGAACGCCGTTTTCACCTTGGCCGTATTCGTACTGATAATCCGTAAAATCAAGCGGTGTTTCGTTCGTATAGTTACTGTTAAAACTCACGCCGATACCCTTGCCACTACCCTTTGTTTTGGTCGTGATCATAAGTACCCCGTCTTTTGCCCGTGAACCGTATAATGCGGCAGCAGTAGCACCTTTGAGGACAGTCATACTTTCGATGTCATCGGGGTTAATGGACGACAAACCATCGCCACCGTCTGAGGTATTTCCCCCGCCTCTTACGCCAATCGAGTTGTCGGCGGCGGCATTTCCAGGGTTTGTACCAAAGTTAGTGTTGTCGATTGGGATACCATTGACGACAATAAGCGGGTTATTTTGCCCAGAAATAGAAGATTGACCACGGATACGAATCTTAGAAGTTCCCGCGGGTCCAGTTCCTAATCCCGAAATATTTACCCCCGCAATTTTGCCTTGCAGTGAGTTTATAAAATTGGGCGTACGATTTTCAGTGAGCGCGTCAGCGTTGATAGTTGCTGTAGCATAACCAAGTTTTTTCGCTTCTTTTTTGATACCCAAGGCCGTCACTACGACTTCGTTGAGGGCCTCGGCACTTTCTGATAGCGAAATGTCAATGCGAGTTTGGTTCCCTACTGAAATTTCCTTTGAACCATAACCAATAAAGCTAAATACAAGGGTTGCGTTATTGGGAACAGAAAGGTTATAATTTCCACTGCCGTCGGTAGATGTTCCTGTGGTACTTCCTTTTACAACAACTGAAACTCCTGCGAGGGGAGATTTGTCGGCGGAATTTGTCACCGTTCCGCTAATTCGATTTTGGGCCCAAAGTGTGGTTGTGAGTGCCAGAAAAGTCATCATGACTAAAATGACTTTGGGCAAGAGTAGAAATTTTCTCATCTTCATGTTAAATTGTTGGTAAGTTAAAAGGGTATGTTGAACAGAACTGATAGGATAAAGAACTGAGTGCAAAAAAATAGCAGAGTAGTGCAAAAAACTTCTACGAATGGACGATGTAGGATTTTGTAATATTTTGATGATTTATTTAAAAAATTTAATAAATAGGTTTTCTGTAAATGAATAAAACCACACTGACCCATCTCCCTTCTTCCGAATTTTCCCACATTAGGGAATTGGTTCGTGTTAAGAATCAGACAGTTAAACTGAATGATTGGCCTGTGCAAGTGAAAGGTGGAATCTATATTTTGTGTGTCTTAGAAGGGAAATATGAGTGGATTATTGAGCATCATCGTTACGTTTTATACCCCAATGATGTCGTTGTTTTATGCCCTTGGCAGCAGCTTGGGAGTCCCACAAATACCTTAGAAATTGGAAGTTTTGTTTGGCTAAAACTAGAACCAGCCATTTTTGAGCCCACAAAAGAGCTACAATTGGGCAGTTGGTCGGCGATTCACGAGAACGAACAAAAGCTAATGGGGCGTCTCATGGGTACGCACGCCCCGATGGTGCTGAACCAACTGAAACAAGTCAATGAGCTGATTACAAAAATTGAGCAAGAACTAAAACAACTAGAGTTTGCTTACCAAACCCGCGTGAATCAACTGCTGGATGAGCTATTAGTAACGATTGTACGGCAGCAAAGTCAACAACAAAACCAACGACGCGATTTTCCGCAAGCATTTGAACAACTCGAAAAAATGCTTCGTCAAAGCTTGGATCACCCTTGGACGGTGGAAGAAATGGCGACCGTCGTAGGGTTGGGAAGTACGGCTTTTACCGAAAAAGTAAAGGCGTATTCGGGCTTTTCTCCGCTTAACTATCTGATAAATATTCGTATTGCTGAGGCAATGCGCCAACTCCGCCAAACCGATAAAAGCCTGACAGATATTGCCCTCGATACAGGTTTTTATTCATCTCAACATTTTTCTACGACTTTTAAGAAACTAACAGGCTATACCCCTGGGCATTATAGAAAACGCCAAACGGGGGACAACTAATTTTATTTATTTATATCAAAAATCTATATGGAGTGTGTCATAACCATTGATATTGGTACTACAAAAGTCAAAGCATCGGCATTTGATTTTTCAAATAATTTGATTGGCGCGCGGCAAGGGTCGTACCCAACGTTTCATCCTCAGCCTGATTATAGCGAACAAGACCCAGAACAGATATTTTTGACAGTTTTGTACGCGTTAAAAGGACTAATTAACGACGAACTTTCCAAAAAATATCGTCCAGTTGCCTTGGTTTTTAGTGCTTCGATGCACAGTGTGTTACCCATCGACAAACACGGTGTGCCGCTTCGTAACGCCGTCATTTGGGCTGATAACCGAGGTCGTGATGAAGCAACTACCCTTAAAAATTCTGAGCTAGGGGTGAAGTTATACGAACAAACAGGCACCCCGATTCACCCCATGTCGCCTTTGGTCAAAATTCGGTGGTTTGGGACAAACTCCCCAACGGCTTGGTTTGAAAAAGTCTTTAAGTTTATTTCTATCAAAGAGTATATTGTTTATCAATTGACTGGTCAGCTGGTGGTTGATCATAGCTTGGCGTCTTCCACTGGCTTGTTTAATATTCATCATTTGTCTTGGGAGTCCTCGGCGCTTGATTTCGCTGGAATTAAACCGCAGCAGTTGTCAGAACCAGTAGCCATTGATTTTGACGAACTTAAACTTAAAAAAGAATACCTGCGGCTATTCCGTTTGCCCAATACCCTCAAAGTGATTGCAGGGGCGAGCGATGGCTGTTTGGCAACGCTTGGGGCAGGCGTAGTGACAGAAGGAGACGCTACCATTACCATTGGGTCGAGTGGTGCTGTGCGGGTAGCGGCTAAACAGGTGTTGGTGGACGAAAAACAGCGTTTTTTTAACTATATCCTCACCGAAGGAACTTACATTTCGGGCGGGCCGACTAACAACGGCGGCGTGGTTTTTGAATGGTTTGTTCAGCAATTTGGGGCATCTGGACTCCATTTTGACATGGACTATGCCGTACAGCAATTGTTAATGGAAGCCGAACGCGTTCCAGCGGGAGCGGGGGGGCTTTTATTTTTGCCCTATTTGTTAGGCGAACGTGCTCCGTTGTGGAATGCCAATGCCCGAGGTGCTTACATGGGCGTAAATATTACGCACGAACGTCGGCATTTTATTCGGGCAACCGTCGAAGGTATTGTATATGAGGTATATAGCATTGGCAAATTGCTGCAACAATACCGCTCGATTGAAAATCTGTATATCAACGGAGCCTATGCTACGCTGCCGTTGTTTGCCCAAATTCTGTCGGATGTATTTGGTAAAACGGTATATATCAATGACAAACACGATAGCGCAAGTGCAGGTGCGGCATTGTTGGCTTTGACAAAACTTGGAAAATATGAAGACTTAGTGGCAGCCGCCCAAACCATCAAATCGGTAGAAACGTATTCTGCCAATGAGAAAAACCATAAACGTTATGGACAATTTTCTGAAATTTTTGACCGACTAAGCCATAAATTAGCCGATGATTTTGACGCATTGGTGGCTTTGCAAGGGTAATTATGAGTTGGCATGATTTATGATAGACATTGTTGAGTGTTTATAACTAATCATGTCAACCTCAACGACCCATGAAAAAATTAATCATCTCTTTTTTGATTGTAATCGCTACCATCATTGCCGTTTGGGGGCAAGATTCAACTTCGGTTTTATCAAAATCTGAGTGGCGTGTGTCAACCAATGGTAAAATTGAGCGTTTGGTCAATGAACATTGGGAGTCTGCTTCGGTTCCTACTTCGCAGACATTTTCTTCTTTGTACCTGTTTTCGGCGGATTTTGGCTGGGCTGTGGGTAAAAACGCCACAATATTGCGCTGGGATGGCGAACAGTGGAGCGAAGTATTGGTTTTTGCCAACGAAGATTTGAACTCAGTATTTTTGCTGAGTCGAGATGAAGGTTGGGCTGTGGGCAATAAAGGCACTATACTTCGCTGGAACGGTATAAGTTGGGACGAAGAAGTGTCGCCAATTACCGAAAATTTAGTCCGAGTAGAGGCAATTCCGACGGGTGGGGTACAGATTTTCGCCGAAAATGGAGTACTCCTTCATCGTTTGGGAGAAAATTGGCAAGTACAACCCGCTGCCTCCTTGAGCTCAGTTAAATTGTCAGCTTCTGCAAAACACATCGAGTAAGGCGTTATTTTAAGAAGTTTTTAGCCTCTTTGAGCGTGCCTTTGTATTCTGCCAAATCACTGACGATTTTGTAATACTCGGTAGCTTTTCTTTTATCTCCTGCCCGAATGGCAATTCGTGCCAAACCTGCATACGCAAAGGCTTGGTACTCTTTGGTATATTCTTCGTCGCGCGGCTGACGAATGGCCGTTAAGTACAATCGTTGAGCAGCTTGGTCGTTGCGTGATTGTTTTTCGAGGTACATTCCTTCCAGTGTGTGTGAAACGAGTGAAAAGAACGACTCGTTTCGTTTTTTTAATTTTTCAATAAAAGGTTGAGCCTCGTCGTATTTTCCCAAAAGAAGCAATGCTTCGGTGTGTTTCATCAAAAAAATGGGATTGTTGGGGTACTTTTCTACGAGATTCCCCAAGTAGCTACTGGCTTTGTCGTAACGCTGCTCGTGTTTAAGGTAGATACGGGCCAAGTAAAACGAAGATTCGGTGCGCGTGAACATCCCTTTTTTGGACGCAATGTCCATTTGTCGAAGCCCTTCCTCGCGGTTACCGTCTTTGAAAAACAGCACAACGGGTTTTACGATTGGATGGTCTTCGGGGTAGCGAATCATGTAGTAATTGTAAAGACCAGAGGAAAAATAAAACTCAGGATTGTTATTCATGTATTTGAATCCTGACATGACATAATCGTAGGCTTTTTTTGCTTCACTGGCAGCCTTCATTTTTTCATCATTGTAGTTGTGAATCAACGCAATATATCCATGTCCCGCCATTGAGAAAAACGCAGCTTCGGGACGTGTTTTTTCGTTTTTTTCTAACACTTTTGCTTTGGCAATACATTCCTCAAGGAGTTTTGCGTACTGCCCACTCATGGCTTTATTGTCTTTTACGGGTAAGTATTGCCATTGCATTTGCATGGCTTTGAGCATGGCATTCACGGGGTGGTTAGGATATTTGGCACGTATTTGACGAGCAACGGGTTCTACTGCCGCAAATTCATAATTGTAAATACGGTCGATGGCTTCCAGTACCAATTCTTGCGTGGGCGTATCGTATAAAATTTGTGCGCGGACAGGAAGTGGAGGGAAAGATAAGGCGATGAATAAAAAAATAACCAATTGAGTAACTACTAAAAACATTCGTTTCATGGAGCTGTACCTGCGAAATAGATAGAAAATGCTATTTTTGAGCGTAGGGTTAGAAACCTTTCGCTTTGGTTCTAACGTTAGACAACCAACAAAGAGTTTATTAACTTCTGTTTTTTTGATAGATAATTATTTTCGATGATTCACTACGACCATTTTACCCTTGACAACGGGCTCAAAGTATTTGTCCACGAAGACCACACAACTGCTTTGGCCGCTGTAAATATTCTCTACAATGTGGGTTCTCGCGATGAAGAGGAAAAACGTACTGGTTTTGCCCACTTGTTTGAACATTTAATGTTTGGGGGGTCAAAAAATATTCCATCCTACGATGAGCCACTTCAAACCGTAGGCGGCGAAAACAACGCATTTACTTCGGCTGATATTACCAATTACTACATCACCCTACCCGCTGTTAATCTCGAAACTGCTTTCTGGTTGGAATCAGACCGAATGATGAGTCTATCTTTTGATCCAAAAGTACTCGAAATTCAACAAAAAGTGGTGGTGGAAGAGTTTAAACAGCGCTATTTGAACCAACCCTACGGCGACGTTTGGTTGAAACTTAGACCATTGGCTTATCAAGTACATCCGTATCGTTGGGCAACAATTGGCAAAGAAATTAGCCATATCGAAGAGGCTACGATGGAGGATGTCAAAGCGTTTTTCTACAAATATTATTTGCCAAACAATGCCATCATGGTTGTGGCAGGGGATGTCACTGTTCCACAAGTGAAAGCATTGACCGAAAAATGGTTTGGTTCTATTCCTGCGGGGGAGCAATACGTACGCAATTTACCTGCCGAACCACTCCAAACGTCGGCACGTTTTTTAGAAACTGAAGCCAAAGTGCCGCTGAATGCGCTATATAAAACGTACCACATTCCTGGGCGTTTTGAGGACGACTTTTACACGGCCGATTTATTAAGTGATATCTTAGGAAGAGGAAAATCGGCGCGTTTGTACCAAAAACTACTGAAAGAAAGACAGTTGTTCTCCAATATCAATGCCTACAATACCTCGTCCATTGACCCAGGTTTATTAGTAATTCAAGGAAATCTCAATGCTGGAGTAACGTTGGATGAAGCCAATGCTGCCGTGGAGGATGTTTTGCAGGAGTTGGTGGAGGTTGCGTTGGATGAAAAAGAATTGGCAAAAGTGAAAAACCAAGCAGAGTCAACGTTGGCGTTTTCGGAAGTTGAATTACTCAATCGTGCGATGAACTTAGCCTATGCCGCTAACGCTGGGAATCCAGATTTAGTCAATCAAGAAGCGGCTAAAATTCAGGCAGTAACGGCCAAAGACATTCAAGAAATGGCCCAAAAAGTGCTTTCTAAAAACAATTGTTCAACGATGTATTACCGCGCAGTAAACTAACAAACGTATGAAATATAGAATTGGACAAGGCTACGACGTGCATCAATTGGAAGAAGGGCGAGATTTTTGGTTGGGTGGAATTAAAATCCCCCACACCCACGGAGCCAAAGGTCACTCCGATGCCGATGTAGTTTGTCACGTGCTGTGTGATGCCCTCCTTGGGGCGGCCAATATGCGCAATATTGGGTACCATTTCTCGGACAAAGATCCCCAATGGAAAGGCGTTGATAGCAAGTTGTTGTTGGCGAAAGTCATGGAAATGATTCGTGAAAAAGGCTACGAAGTTGGGAACGTTGACGTGACAGTCGTGCTTCAAGAACCCAAACTTAATCCGCACATTCCGACGATGAAGGAATGCCTTTCGAAGGTCATGGCCATTGATATTGAGGATATTTCTATAAAAGCCACTACTTCTGAGCATTTGGGTTTTGTTGGAAAAAAAGAAGGCATTGCCGCCCATTGTGTTGCGTTGATTTATAGTTAGCAATTTTTGATAAATATGAAAATGTAAACACATAGTCCATATAGAATTTTTCACATAGCGCACAAAAGACTGTCTATGTTTACTATGTGTTTATCCTACTATTTTCTATGTGTTTTAAAAAAAACGTTACCATATCGTGCATTTAACCATACATCCGTGTAGCACATGCTATGTTTGAAGAAGCAAAAGTTTTTGTAACGCAAATTGAAAGTTATCTAAATTCCTTGACACAAAAATAATGATGAAAAAACACTTCACCTTTCTGTATTTATTGGGCTCACTTAGTGCTGTTGCTCAGACCAACGGAGGACAAATTGAGCAACCTCTAGGTTTTGAAGAATACGACCCCGTCTCGACGCTGAAAGTATCGGAACATAAGCTTACGCGTTCTAAATACCCTTTTATCGACATCCACAACCACCAATACAGCATGTCAAACCAAGATTTGTCAAAATTGGTGGCTGAGATGGATGCTTTGAATATGGGTGTAATGGTAAATTTGAGCGGACGCGGATGGTCGCAGCAGTGGGAAGAAGGAACAACGACTATAAAAGGAATGCTTGACAACGTAAAAAAGAATTATCCTAAGCGTTTTATGGTGTTCACCAACCCTGAATTAAAAGGAGTAGGTTCGCCAGGCTACGGTGAGAGAGCCGCCAAACAAGTTGAGGAAGACGTGAAAGCGGGAGCGGTAGGGATGAAAGTATATAAAAGTTTGGGTTTTAGTGGAATAAAAGATACCGATGGAAAACGCGTAGCCGTAAGTGACCCGCGTTTAGACCCAATCTGGGCAAAGTGCGGAGAACTTGGTATCCCCGTCATTATTCACACAGCCGACCCTAAATCGTTTTGGGATCCCCTCGACCGATACAATGAACGTTGGTTAGAGCTTAAAACCCACGCAGGACGCAAGCGTGGTAATAACGACCCCGTTCCGTTTGATTCGTTGATGAAGGAACAACACGCGGTTTTTGCGCGTCATCCCAAAACCAAATTTATTAATGCCCACATGGGTTGGTATCCTAATGATTTGCGAAAACTAGATAGTTTGATGACCCGTTTTCCAAATATGTACGTGGAAATTGGCGCTGTTATCGCCGAGTTGGGGCGTCAACCCCGCGCGGCTAAGCAGTTTTTTGTAAAATGGCAGGATAAAATTCTTTTTGGAAAAGACAGTTGGGTTCCTTCTGAGTACGCTACGTATTTCCGAGTACTAGAAACGGAAGATGAATACTTTCCCTACCACAAAAAATACCATGCTTTCTGGCGTATGTACGGCATGGGTTTGCCTGACGAAGTGCTGAAAAAAGTGTATTATAAGAATGCCATCAAACTCATTCCTGCCATTGATAAATCGCAGTTTCCTGAGTAAAAGAGACGAGGTCAGACCGTTGGTCAGACCTCGTCAGACCAACGGTCACAAGGGAAACAGGGTCAGACCGACGGTCAGACCGCATAAAAATTAAAGAATCAGGTCAGACTTTGTCTAACAAATAAGATAAAACCAGGTCTGACCTGGTAAAACGCATCGGGTTGTGAGCAACCCTCTGCACTTCAATTAATTAAGATAAAACAAGGTCTGACCGTTGGTCTGACCTTGTAAAACTCGACACTCAAAAATGTCTCAAACCCTTGCCTCCGTCCAGACTTTGCTCCAAACTCGGGGATATATTGCCGACGAGTACGTGGCTATGTCGGTCTATTTAGCCATGAAACTTCGTAAACCCTTGCTCATTGAAGGGCCAGCGGGAGTCGGAAAAACGGAGATTGCAAAGGTGATGGCGCAGGCACTGGAAACAGAACTGATTCGTTTGCAGTGCTATGAAGGATTAGATGCAAACCATGCTATTTACGAGTGGAATTATCAACATCAATTGTTGTATTTGAAAGTAGCACCCTTGCCCCCAACGGGAGAATATAGCAATGAAGACCCTTTTGGGAAGATAGAAAATACGCTGTTTAGCGAAAAATTTTTGCTAAAACGACCGTTATTAAAAGCGTTGACGCAACCGAAAGCACCTGTGCTTTTGATTGATGAAGTAGATCGGGCAGACGAAGAATTTGAAAGTTTTTTGCTTGAGATGCTGTCGGACTGGCAAATTACCATTCCAGAAATTGGTACAATCAAGGCAACGCATATTCCCCACGTAATTTTGACAGGAAACCGTACCCGCGAACTTTCGGAGGCACTTCGGCGTCGGTGCTTGTATTTGTGGATCGATTATCCGCCGTTTGAAAAAGAACTAGCCATTGTCAAATCAAAAGTGGAACAAATTGACGCTACGCTTGCGCGTCAGATTACGGCGTTTATGCAAGAGCTTCGCCAACAGCGACTTAACAAAGTACCAGGCATCGCCGAAACCCTCGATTGGGCCGAAGCATTGGCGGGGATGCACATCCAACACCTCGAAAAATCGTTGGTGGAATCAACCCTAGGCGTAGTGCTAAAAGATTGGCAAGATATTCGTCAGACCCAGTTGAGCTTGTCGGAACTTTTCGAGAAAGTAGGAATCAAGTCGAAGTGGGAGGACGCTTAAAAATTGTATAAGCCGATAAAATCGCCCATTTTTGTGCGTAAAAATTGCAAGCATTATGCAACTTTCAGCCCAAAATATCCAGCAAATGATAAATTGGGTGACAATATAAAAACAGCCTCGGAGAGGCAAAACCTTTGTAGAAACAGAAAAAAAACTCCCAAAACCCCATTTGGGCGGCGGACGTTTGGTGAAAATTGAAAACATACTGAATCAATTATAAAAAATGCAAAAGAAAATCGTTCGCGTAGGCGATATTGAGTGCGGAACCGACGAGTTGTTCTTGATTTCGGGGCCATGTGTCATTGAAGACGAGAAAATTATGATGACCGTGGCTGAACGTTTGAAAGAAATTTCGGAACGTTTGGGAATTAAAATCATTTACAAGTCTTCGTTTATGAAAGACAACCGCAGTAGCCTAGACTACTACATGGGGCCTGGATTGGAAGAAGGAATTCGTATTTTGGCAAAAGTGAAGGAGCAATTCGGCTTCACGCTTTTGACTGACGTACACTATCCTGAACAATGTGCGCCCGTGGCCGAAGTGGTTGATGTACTTCAAATCCCTGCGTATTTGTGTATGCAAACAACCCTCGTGGTGGCCGCTGCCAAAACGGGTAAAGTGGTGAATTTGAAGCATGGTCAGTTCTTGGCGCCTGAGAATATGAAGCACCCTGTGAAGAAAATCGAAGACAGTGGCAATGACAAAATTATCTTGACGGAACGTGGCTATACGTTTGGATACAACGATTTGATTGTGGATCCACGTAGTTTTTACCACATGAACAAAACGGGTTATCCTGTCGTATTTGACGTGACCCACGCCATTCGTAAGTATGGTATTCCGTCGAAAGACAGCAAGGGAGGCGCGCGCGAGTATTTGCCAGTTTTGGCACGTGCGGGCGTGGCAGCAGGGGTAGATGGTCTTTTTGTAGAAGCACATACTTGCCCGTCTGAAGCCCTTTGCGATGCCGCTAGTCAGTTGGATATTAATTACTTAGAAGAGTTTTTGAAGCCGTTGATTGAATTGCACAACGTAGAAGTAAAATACCGTGCTTCGGCTCAAGAATTGGCTTAGTCGTTGTTAAACCTATGAGGTTTTATCATAAAATTTGTCAAAAACCTCATAGGTTTAAGTATAAAATTTACTCTGCGGTGATGCTGTCCATCGGGATAGTTTGGTTTCTATCCCACAACGCCGTGACATTTACAATTTTCCATTTACCGTCTTGTTTTTCCATAATACGGGTTTCGGTACTGTGAATAAAATGCTTCATTTTCTTGTCGGCATTGTACTGGTGCCAAATTAAATAAGCGACATTGTCGCCGAAAAACTTCACAATCATTCCTTTGCGAATCACTTTCGGGTTATTACTACCGCCTTGTCCTACTTTGTTGTCTTCAATATACCGTCCAATTTTATCGTCCACCTCATTCCAGCCGATTTTGGGGTCGAATGCACCGCTTGCATCACTCCAAACTTGAAAAGCATAATTGGCTTGAATGAAATTTTCTTTCCAACAATTGTAGTCACCGTTAAAAAAACAGTTCGTTTCGTTTTCAATCGTTTGCAAAATCGCTTTTTTCTCTTTTTCCTCGTCTAGGTTTGAAGTAGCCTTGCTATCGGCAGTTTGACATGAAGAAAAAGCACACAAAAACAGACGGAGAGCGTACATGACAGTTTTCATAATTTTGGAAGAGTTTAGATGAAAGAAAATGAATTTACCTTCGCTTCTAACAGGGTGTGTACGAAAACTTTACCGTCAATTGATAGGTTGAACTTCTGTTTAATTATTCATTTTTCCTAATAAAATGCAATATGTTTTTGAAATAGTTATTTTTTAGAAAAGACTCACTCGTTCTAATACCCTTTCGGAGGCCAAACGAAGCTGAAATTGCTTGGGTGTTTCTCCCACTTCTTTCTTAAAAAGCCGAACGAAATAGGAGTAATCGTCATAGCCTAAATAATCGGCAACTGCATTTACCGAAGTGTCGCTGTGGACTAGCATTCGTTTGGCTTCGATGATGGTGCGATTTAAAATCAGCTTACCTGTACTTTGGTTGAGATTCTGTTGGCAAATTCGGTTCAAATGCCGCGTTGTCATATTCATCAAATCAGCATACTCTTTGGGAAATTTTAACTGCCGAAAGTTTTCTTCAATCAGTTTTTCTAATTTTTTGATTTGAATGTAGTAGTGAGAATATTCCTCTCCTTTTTTACGATTATCTGAGTAAACCCGTGCCAATTCGATGTAAAGCACGTCTATTAATGAAATAAGTTTTGGAGATTTGAACGGAAGTTCGTACCGCGACTCCTCATAAATCCACTGAAAAATAGGAGAGAGGGCTGATTGTTCTACGGATGTAAGATAGATGACGGGGTAGTTGGTTTGCAGATAAAAGAAAGGAAAATCACTTATTCTTCGAGTTAAAAAAGCATTATTATAAAAACCTTCGGTATGAAAAACGACAAACCCGTCGGCATCATCTGACAAATTCCAACAATGCACTTGACCAGGAGTGAGTAAAAACAAACTGCCAGGTTGTACGGGATAGGTTTGGAAATCAATTTCGTGCGTACCTTGGCCAGAAGTAAAGAAAACAGTTATGTAGGTGCTATGTTTATGAGGGTGGTTGACAAATTGGTGAGTAGCTAGGTGTTTTTTTAGGTTATTGACATACAACACCTTGGAGAGGTCTGCTTCGGTAAACTCGGTGATGCCATAAATAGGAATATCTTTCATGTTGATTTTAATGATGTCTGTATTGTCCTATTTTTTGCTACAAAAATAAACCAAATCTTTCTACTCTTGACTTTATTTTTGTATTTCAAAAAACAAATACATCCATGTCACTGATTCATGTAGTTCAAAATAAGTGTCCCAAATGCCACCAAGGCCAAGTTTTTTCAACCAATAACTTACTTTCATTTCGTCCTGCAACGATGAAAGAGAATTGTCCACATTGCGGGCATAACTTTAGCAAAGAACCGGGGTTTTATTGGGGGGCGATGTACGTTAGTTATGCCCTTGCTACCTTCGAAATGGCCATCGTTTATGCCATTTGCATTCTAATATTTAAGGTTGACGCCTTGGCCATTTCGAACCTAATAGCGAGTATCGTTGCCGTTTTAGGATTATTTCCGTTCAATTTCAGAATGGCGCGCTTGCTTTGGCTTTATTTGTTTTCGGGCGTAGTGGAATAAAAGACTACTGATTGGCGTATTTTTCCCATTTCTCCAGTACTATCCTAAAATCCTCTGGCAGTTCGGAATCAAACTGTAGCCACTGCTTGGTACGAGGGTGCTGAAAGCCGAGCGATTTGGCGTGAAGCGCCTGCCGAGGCATAATCTGGAGACAATTGTCCACAAAAGCTCGGTAGCTTCCGCTCGTCGTACCGCGCAAGATTTTATCGCCGCCATAAACAGGATCACCGAAAAGCGGATGACCCAAAAACTGAAAGTGTGCCCTAATTTGGTGCGTTCGACCCGTTTCTAATTTGCATTTGATGAGCGATACATATTTATAGGTAGCAAGTACTTCGTAGTGGGTAACGGCGTGCTTGCCCTGACTTCCATCGGTATAAACGGCCATTATTTTTCGGTCGCGGGCACTTCTGCCAATGTGCCCCACAATTGTCCCTTTTTCGTCTTTAGGAATTCCCCAAATGATGGCATAATAGGTACGCTCAGTGGTGTGTTCAAAAAACTGTCGGGCCACGTGGGCCATTGCATATTCGGTTTTGGCAATAACCAAAAGACCCGACGTGTCTTTGTCGATTCGGTGAATCAGGCCAGGGCGCGCTTCTCCGTTTCGCCCCGTAGGCAAATTTTCAAAATGATATAAAAGTGCATTAACCACGGTGCCGTTCCAGTTGCCGTACGCAGGGTGCACAACCATCCCTGCGGGTTTGTTGAGCACCAGTACTTCGGGGTCTTCGTAGGTGATTGAAAGCGGAATATTCTCGGCCAAAATCTCCGTAACCCTCGGAGGATGTGGCATCGCAATCGTTATAATATCAAACGGTTTTACTTTATAGCTTGACTTTACAGGTTTATCATTAACTTTGACCGATTCAGTCTCAATCGCATTTTGAAGCTTAGTCCGTGTGACTCCCGAAAGATGATGTTTGAGGTAGTGGTCGATTCGCATCAAGGTCTGACCTTTGTCGGCCACAATGCGGTGATGCTCGTAATATTCTTCTTCCTCGTCTTCGTTGGGGGGGAGCTGATTTTCTGACATTGAATTTTTTGTTATTTTTCGCAATAAATTCCCAAGGCTCACGTTTCTTGGGCGGTAACTACTCTAACTAATTAACAAACATTATGGACTACAATCAAGGACAAAAGAATGACCGCAAAAGCCTGCTCCTTGCTGCACTAGCGATTTTAGCGCTACTCAACGTGGTGTTAATTTATTTTTTCTACAAAGAACGGGAAAAGAATAAAGAACAAGAAACGGTGATTGCGGCAAAAACGGAAGAAGTCGTGGCTACCAAAATGAAACTTGACTCAATTTCGGCTCAACTAGACCTGAAAATCGCTGAAATTCAGCAGTTAGGAGGACAAGTTGATTCATTGATTACGTTGAAACAACAACTTGACCGCGATCGGGCTGCGTTGAAAAATTCAGCAACGGCAGCGTCGGTAGATGTGTCAAAATACAAACAAAAAATTGCCAATTACGAAGCAATTTTGGCCCAGAAAGACCAAGACATTGCAAAGTTGAAAGAGGAGTTGGGTATCGTAACCGCTCAAAATCAAGAACTTTCGAGCAAAGTGTCGGGACTTGAGGGTGAAAAAGCAACGCTTCAACGTACATTTGAGGACTCAGTCGGTAATTTGAGTACCAAAAATAAAGAACTCTCTGACAAAGTAACGATTGCCTCTGCGTTGAAAGCCGAAAAAATTGAAGTAAATGCAGTTTCTTCAAAAGGTAAAGAGCGCGACGGCGGAAGCTACCGCGCAAAACGCATTGACAAGTTGAAAGTGGATTTTGATTTGGCGGGCAATCCAATTGCGAAAAACGGAAACCGTGACGTTTATTTAAGAATCTTGGATCCTGAAGGAGCAGTTATGGCAGACATGGCGACGGGTTCAGGTACGTTTTTGTACAGTGGTCGCGAGACTGTATATACTGCAAAACAATCCCTTAACTACAGCAATGACGGTTCGCAAGGGTCTATCATTTACTCAAGAGCAGGTGTGCCATTGAAAAAAGGCGAACACACGATTGAGTTGTATTGTGAAGGTTTCCGCATCGGTACCACGACTTTCAAAGTCAAATAAGCTGGAAGTTTCGCAAGAAATTTTAACTTTGCACTAAATTTTAAACTTTTTTCACCAAATTTTTGTAGAAAATTCAACTATTCGTTAGTTTTCGCATCAAACACAAGATTACCATAATTTAATTATTGAATGGCTCAACAACAACGCAGACCTTTTCGCCCAGTAAGACAAGAAGAACCGTACCGTATTAATGAACGTATCCGTGTACCACAAGTGCGGATGGTTGGAGAAAACGTTCCACAAGGAATTTTTGACATCCAACAAGCACTTAAAATGGCGGAGGAACAGAACTTAGACTTGGTAGAAATTTCGCCTAATGCTGTTCCACCTGTTTGTAAGGTCATTGATTACTCAAAGTTCAAGTACGAGCAAAAGAAAAAGCAAAAGGAAATCAAAGCCAATGCTCAGAAAGTTGTGATTAAAGAGATTCGCTTTAGTCCAACGACTGATGATCATGATTACGATTTTAAATTGAAACATGCACTTAACTTCCTCAAAGAAGGAGCAAAAGTAAAAGCGTATGTGCAATTCTCTGGTCGTGAGATTGTATTTAAAGACCAAGGCTATAAACTTCTTGAGCGTTTTGCTAAAGCATTGGAAGAGGTGGGGAAAGTAGAACTTGAACCAAAATTGGAAGGTAAACGCATGAGTATGATTTTGACGCCCAAGGCGTTGAAAAAGTAGTTGCGTATCATCTATAACTTTAAAAAGCGTGAGCCCATTTCGGTCTCACGCTTTTTTTATAACTGATAAAAAATGGCTTTGTACAGCACACTTCATCAATGGACTCGTAAGGCTTGGTGGTTATGCCTTGCCTTGACTGCTTTGGGTACTGCAATGGCCCAACCCAATGCTCAAAAACTCGCTACGCTAGACTCCTCTTTAACCTTACTCCACCAACGTGGCATGTTGAATGGGACATTTTTGGTGGCTAAAGAAGGAAAAACGGTGTATAAAAAAGCGTTTGGAACGGTAGCTGCCAACGCTACTCAATCCTTGACAACGGCCTCCGCCTTCAACCTAGCTTCGGTTTCAAAGCAGTTTACGAGCATGATGGTTATGATGCTCAAAGAAGAAGGAAAACTCAACTACGATGATAAGCTAAAACACCACCTGCCTGATTTTCCTTACGATACCATCACGATTCGGCATTTGTTGAATCACACCCACGGGTTGCCCGAGTACTTCGATTTGGCAGCGCAGTATAACACCACACTTGATACCTTAACAAATGAAGGTGTCTTGAAATTGCTCAAAAATCACCGTCCGCCGTTGCAGTTTCAACCCAATTCCCAATTTTCGTACTGCAATACGGGATATATTTTGTTGGCCTGTTTAATTGAAAAATTGACAGCTGAGCCTATTCAGCGCTATTTTGAACGGAAAATTGTGCAGCCGTTGGGATTAAAAAATACCTACATCTACACCCTTACCATGCCCAAATCGCCCGAAAATAGGGTCTATGGTTCAAAACGTGTCAACGGAAAATATGTACCAAATGATTTGATACGTTTGGATGGCGTTTGGGGAGATGGCAACGTGTATTCTTCTGTCGAAGATTTGTTGATTTGGGAACAGGCATTGTTGACCGAAAAACTGATTAAAAAAGCGACGCTGCAAGATGCTTTTAAGCCTGCCAAACTCAACGATAGCTCGTTTTCGTGGTATGGCTTTGGGTGGGGGTTAGATAAAGAAGGATTGAAAGTTTCGCATACGGGAGGTTGGGTTGGTTTTCAAACGATTATTGAACGGCACCTGGCGCAGAAATGGACGTTTATTGCCCTCACGAGCTCGGAAGACGGAACGGCGATTCGGGTAGCGCAACAGATTTTAGAAGGAAAAATTGCCAAACTCCCTACCACTGAACTCATTACCAACGCCAAAATCGTGGACGGGACGGGCCTCGCCTCTTATGCTGGTGCTGTTCGTATAAAAAACAATCGAATTTGGGAAGTTGGTGATTTGCAGCCCTACGTGGGAGAAAAAGTAACCGATGCCAACGGGTTGGTGTTAGCCCCTGGGTTTATTGATGCCCACAGCCATCATTTTGGCGGACTAGAAAACCGCCCTGATGCCGAAGCCTTGGTGAGTCAGGGAATTACGACTATTGTGATTGGGCAAGATGGAAGTAGCTATCCGATTGACACCCTCCAAAAGCGAATGAAGCAACAGCCCGTGGCAGTCAACGTGGCCACCTATACAGGGCACTCTACCCTACGTGCCAAAGCGATGGGGGCGAAAAGTTTGTTCCGAACCGCTAAAACCGACGAAATTGAGAAAATGAAGCGCGAACTCAAGTCCGAAATGGAAAAAGGTTCGTTGGGGTTGGCGACGGGATTGGAATATGAATCGGCGTTTTTCTCCAACCGTGATGAGGTGCTGCAATTGGCCAAAGTCGCAGCCAAAGCGGGCGGAAGATATATGAGCCACATTCGTAGCGAAGACATTGGGTTTGATGAAGCCTTGGACGAAATTATTGAGATTGGGCGGCAAACCAACATGCCTGTGCAGATTTCTCACATCAAAATCGCCAAACGTGATCAGTGGGGGCGTTCGCGGGAAGTGTTGGGGACATTGCAAAAAGCCCGAGCGCAAGGAATCAACATCACTGCCGATTGTTATCCCTACGATTTTTGGAATTCGACCTTGCGGGTGTTGTTTCCAAAACGGGATTATACCAACGCCGAAAGTGCCGAATTTGCCGTTAACCAATTGTTTGACCCTTCTGGTTCGGTATTGGTGAGGTATGCCCCCAACGCTGCGTACGTGGGGAAAACCATCTCAGAAATTGCCGCTATCCGAAAAGAAACAACGTCCAAAACGCTCATGGGACTGATTGCGGAAGCGGCTGATTTTGACGAAAAAAATCCTGATTTTAAGGGAAGTACCGAAACCATCATGGGAAAATCTATGAGTGAAGAAGACGTCGCCAATTTTTTGGCGTGGCCCTTCACGACGATTTGTTCGGATGGCGGTTGGGGCGGGCACCCGCGAGGGTACGGGGCGTTTACTCGGGTGTTGGGAAACTATGTTCGTGAAAAGAAACTCATACTCCTAGAAACGGCGATTCAGAAAATGACTTCCTTAACGGCAGAAAACCTAGGGATTCGGCAAAGAGGACTCATTCAACCCGCTTTTTATGCCGACTTGGTATTGTTTGACCCCAATGTGGTCAACGGCAATGCGTCCATTCAAAACCCAACGGCTCTTTCTTCGGGCATCGAACGGGTTTGGGTCAATGGCGAAGAAGTATATCACACCCAAAAATCGACAGGGAAGCGGTCTGGGGTTTTTATTGGGAGGGGAAAATGATTACTACGCTTTTGGATTAGCCATTAATGCCGTAGATAGAACTGTAAATAAATTTAAGTTCTTAGGACATGAGGAACAACCTGAAACAGGCTAGGTAGATTTGATGAAACGAATGTACGACCCACCGACTGGACGCTTCATATCCGTTGACCCAAGCCCTTATCTAGCAGGATAAGAAAGCCTAAGTACCTTACCAGTATGGTTATAATAACCCAGTTTGTTATAGTGACTCTAATGGAGATTGCCCTGCATGTTGGGAATGAATGAAAAAACAATAGAATAATGCAAGTGCACAATATACTCAGGTTGCTAGCTCAGCCCCAAAAGTTGCAGTTCAGAATACAGTTACAAATAGTAAAGGTCAAATAGTTTCACCCGTAGATTTTAAAAATCACGGCATAGGTGCAGAATCTGGACATGCTCATATTTTTCCACCTAATCAAATCAATATGGGGCACCATATAGTACAGGTACAATTCCACATATACCCAACAATCAAACGCCAGTTGATTGGTTACATTTTCCAACTGGTGTAACACCCTCTAAACCATTAGGCAATTAAAATGGACAAAACAGTATTATTTAAAAAAAAATATGGCTCTTTTTGTGATGTAGTCATAGAAAGGTTAAATTATAAACTCGAATACATTGAAAATTTTATGGAATTAGAAGTAATTGCAAGAAATATTGAGTATTCTAATTTTAACGTATATGAAAATATTTTAATCAAATTTAATAAAATAAAGAAATTTAAGTTTTACGAATCTATGGGGGCTACTAATCACATTACTGTGTTAGACTGTAATATTTTAAAAATAAGCGGTTTATACGTTTTTGATTTTATTCCTTGGGGTGAGAATTTGACGGATTTAGATGAGATAAGGAAATCGAATTTTTATATAATTTGTGAAGATTTTGAATTTACAAGTTCCCCTGTTGTTCGAGGTGTTCCGAGTAAAGATTAGCGTAGAAGTATATTTATAACTTCCCCATTTCGTCGAAGTATTCTGAGGTACAAAAGTTTAAACCGTTGTGCGTTGTCTTCAAGACTACGCACCAAACATAAACAAAGTGCCTGTGACACGGTAAGTGTCTAAAAAGTACCTCAAAGCGAGGCAAAAGTTCTTTGAAATAAGCCGCCAATGCCCCCATGAGTATTTGAATGGTACGTTGCAGCGGATAGGGTTGGAAGAAGGGCAGTTGATACGCAACAGTAATGCCACGTACACGGTACATTATTACCTCAAAGACCAGCGAAACGTCGCACCGTTGGGCATCGTGCGGCAAGTAATCAACGAAACGGGCGCAGTACTGCAAAAGACAGAGTATTATGCTTTTGGGATGCCTGTGGTGAAAAGTGGAGCGGCTAATAATAAGTATCTTTACAATGGCAAGGAGTTGCAGCCTAATACGGGTTGGTTGGATTATGGTGCAAGGCAGTATGATGGAGCAGTGGGAAGGTTTTTTACAATTGACCCATTGGCAGAGAAATACACGGCTTGGTCGCCATACAATTACACTTTCAACAACCCATTACGCTATATAGATCCTGATGGAAGAATGGGTATAACACCTGGGGATTTTACGACCAAAAAGGTAATAAAGTTGGTACAGACGGTATTGATGATGGTAAAAAGTATGTCGTTGTCGACAATAAAGAAGCAAAGCAAGTTTCGAGAACTACAAAAGACGGCGGCACTACCCAAGTTGGTACTTTAACATCTGCCGTATTACTACCAAGTTCTGCAGCTCTACAGGAAGCATCCAACGTGATTGACCGTACAGAAGCTAATGGAGGTTTTAGAGAGGAAAATTCTATTGTTATGAAAAGCGGTCAAGTAATACAAGGCGGTACAGGACCAATGCCAACAATAATTAATGGAGAACAAGTAGCAACTGCCACTTTACCTAATTTGCCAGCAGGTAGTACAAATGCTAATGTAGAAGCAACGATACATTCACATCCTACGCAAGTGCAAATTGAAAATAATATAGCTTATCCACAATCTGCAACTCTGCCATCGCCAACAGATAGGAACACTTTTAAAAATTATGGTACTAATATTATTGTAGGTCGTTTAGGTCAATCAACTGTAAGTCAGAATCCAAATGGCAGCTATGCGGTGTCTCATCAACCACTTGGAGCAGTCATTTACAATAGTAATACCCAACCACAAATTCAACTGACACAAAAGGTAATCCAAAAAATTATAAAAATGAACTAAGATGAAAACATTGGGTACTATACTCGTTTTATGCTTTTTTGTTTCCAAAGTCAGTATTGGGCAAGGCATGGGAAGAAAATTAAATTTGATTGTTGTTATAGACCAAAGAGTAATTATTGGAGGATTAACAAATATTCAATTACGTTCAGGCAGCGATACTTTTTCTGTAAATTACGAACCTGGTAATTTAACAATTGCAGATACAAGCAAGTTTTTTTCTAAAACTGATTCATTGCCTGCAATCTTGTCGTTTTATTATGATGAGCATAACAGAACTGATTTAGCCTATAATAACCATTATGAAATACCATTAGAACGGGTGTGGTTGAAACGGTCATTTATAGTTTTAAGAATCTACAATACAGATAGGAAACCATACAAGAGAATTTACAATTCTCTAAAAGGGTTAAGCTATACATTTGAATTGGATTTACCCACAGGGTCAATAAATAGAGTAAGAAAAAAGCCCCAGTGACGGGGCTTTTTATACTTGAATCAATTGATTAATAGTATCAGCTACTTGTTTGAATTTATCTTGGGAGAGTCTACTCAAAGAATGGGAAATATTTTTTTATCAGCAGTAAAAAATCGGTTGGGCCTGATATTAGAGGCCACTGAAAGAGAATTAGCCGAAGGTTCGTCGTATCTGAAAAATAAAAGGTAAAATCGTTGTTCGTTGTCTTCAAGACTACGTACTAAACATAAACAAAGTGCCTGTGACACGGTAAGTGTCTAAAAAGTCCCTCAAAGCGAGGCAAAAGCTATAATTATATACACAGGCGAGGGCCAGTATATCATTTCAAAGTGCTACCGTAGGGGAGTACCAGTACTATTTGACTGACCACTTAGGCAATACCCGGGTGGTAGTGAGTGGGCAAGGAGAAGTACTGCAACGAAATGATTATTACGCTTTTGGATTAGCTATTGACGCCGTAGATAGAGGAGAAAATAAGTATCTATTTTTAAATAGAGAATTGCAACCTGAAACGGGCTCTTATGACCTCATCCATCGCCAATACGATCCTGCCAAAGCGCGGTTTGATGCGGTAGATCCTAAACCTGACGACGGCGACCAAGAAAGCCTAAGTACTTATCAATATGGATTAAATAATCCTATTCTTAGAAGCGACCCGAATGGAGATTGTACTAAATGCTGGGAAGCTATTAAAAGTTGGTTGACTGCTCCAATATCGCCTGAAGCCCAAAAGATAGGTCAAGCTTATATGATATCCAGTACAGGCTTAGATAGTAAGCCCAAAAATAGATGGCAATTGATAGCCGCTGTAATGGGTCATGCTGGGCAGCATTTTGGAGGTTCTACACCAGGAAATTTGAAAATAAGGATTCCAAAAAATAATACCCCAAAAATAAACATCAGTAGTAAATCAATTCCTAAAAAAGGAGATTTTATATTTAGGGGAGATGAAAGAGGGCCTGACCTTATTTTTAATGAAGGTTTCAAGTCTAAAGGGGATAATACAAATTTAGAGCAACATGTTAAATATAACCCTGATGATGATGCTTATATAAGTACTACTAAATATCCCAAAATTTCAGCATCAGGGGATTATGGTGAATATGTATATACCATAAAAGACCCTAAGACTGGAAAAGATGTTAATCAAGAATTGGGGCAGGGACGCTTCTCATATGAGCATGAAATCGCGATTCCTTATTTAATACCCTCCCAAAATATTAAGGGAGTTCGTAAAGTAGGTAACGCAGGAAAATTCACAGGGCCATTCATTAAAAATCCTAATTATCAACTAAATAGTCAATGAAAAATACGATAAAAGAAATTAATCGAGAGGTCACGATTAGAGATGAATTTGGAATTTACCAAAAAGGAAATTTGTCAGGAAAAGTTTATTCAAATGATAAAGTAACGATAAACTTAAAAGTAATGGATAAAAGCTTTTTCTCGCTTGAAAGGAGTAACTTTTTTGATTGTTTAATAGATATCAGAAATAGCTTAGCTGCATTAAATTGGATAATTCTTTGTAACGGAGCACGCAAAGATGTTTATCCTTCTGGCATGGGAAGGCAGATGAACAAAGGCTTAATGGCTTATCAACTTACATTTGGCCAAGCCGTGGCAGCTTCAGACTTGGTTGATATTTTTCAGGAATGTCCGGAAGAGAACATAGCATCTCCTGAGTTACAAAAAGTATATTTTGAAGAGTGGTTTGAAAGTTTTTAAAATGAGATAATGGCAAAAAAAGCACCCCCTAGTTCGTCCTAATGTTCTGAAAAATAAAAGCTAAAAACGCTGTGGGTAGCGAGCATAAAACAGGGTTTTACACATTAAAAGAATAATCTTGCTCGTTTACTACAGTAACAAGAAGTACAATCCGAGAACATATGGAGCCTTAGACACCCAGTTCACCCTAGTGTTCTAAAAAGACACATAAGACCGTTGTGCGCTGTCTTCAAGGCTACGTACTAAACATAAACAGAGAGTCAGTAACACAGTGAGTGCCTAAAAAGTACCTCAAAGTGAGTCAAAAACCATAATTATACAAACTCAAGAATAGCCTTGCTCGCTCAATCGCACTGTAGAGCAGCATAAAAACAAGCGTACAACACAAACCATAAACGCTATTATCTAAGCGTTTCCTGTTTTTACTATTGGTTAACAATGTGAAATACAAATAGACAACATTCTATTTTATGCTCCCGAATGTTCTTTAGGGGATATTGTTAGTATCGAAATGAGAAAAGATAAACTTTTTGTAAAGGGTCTGAAGAATCAGGTAATCGTACGCTTGGGGAGGTTTGTTGCATAGCTTCTTGAACAGATGATTAAATTCTGTCCTAAGGTATGCAACAAAGCCTTGCTTCACCTACCAAACCTTCTTAAGCTGAGCAATCGTCTCAACGGGATCTTGGGCGTTGAACACGAAGCTGCCAGCTACCAAGGCCCGAGCACCTGCATGGTAGAGGAGGGGGGCGTTTTCTTGGTTCACTCCACCGTCGATTTCAATAACCGCCAGACTTCCTTGCTTCTCAATCAGGGCAGCGGCTTGGCGAACGCGTTCGTACGTGCGCTCGATAAACTTTTGTCCACCAAAACCTGGATTGACGGACATAATCAGTACCAAATCCAAATCGGCAATGACGTCTTCGAGAACGCTCACGGGTGTGTGAGGATTAAGGGCAACCCCTGCTTTGGCTCCTAAGTCCTTGATTTGTTCAATAGTACGGTGAAGATGCGGGCAAGCTTCGTAATGAACCGTCAACACCTCGGCTCCTGCGTCACGAAAGGCGGCAAGGTAGCGCTCAGGTTGTACAATCATCAAATGGACGTCCAATGGTTTTTTTGCGTGTTTCTTAATGGCAGCCGTGACGGGAAGCCCAAATGAAATATTGGGCACAAACACGCCGTCCATGATGTCAACGTGAATCCAATCGGCTTCGCTTGCATTTAGCATTTCAACATCGCGTTGGAGATTAGCAAAGTCGGCGGCCAAAACCGAAGGAGCAATAAGGGGAGAAGTCATGAAAAAAGAAATCTTGATTTTGGCCGCAAAGTTCGCCTTTTTTTTACGAAATCTGGCTCATTTCCCAGCCCAAAATTGCCTTTTTTCGGGTAATACCCCAGCGATAGCCCCCAATTCCCCCGACTTTTTGCAAAACCCGATGGCAAGGAATCAGATAAGCAATGCGGTTACTTCCAATGGCAGTTCCTACGGCTCTGTGGGCAGAAGGTTGGCCGATTCGTTGGGCAATTTGCTCATAACTAGCTAGTTGTCCTTTCGGAATAGATAACAAGGCTTCCCAAACTTTGATTTGAAAATTGGTGCCGCGCAATAAAACTGTAATGGGGTGCGTCGCATCATGGGAAACATCAAAAATTTGATTGACCGTAGATTGCGTGATTTCGGGCGCGTGAATCCAGGTGGCATTTATCCATTCCTGCTGGAGCGAATGGGTGAGCGGTTCGGCTTCATCTTCCTCCAAAAATCGCAATTCCATCACCCCCCGAGCCGTAACCGCAATAAAACAAGCCCCAAAAGGCGTTTCGTGGATACCGAAGTGGATGCTAAGTCCTTCACCCTTGTTTTTAAATTCTGCGGGAGTCATGGCTTCGTAGGTCACAAACAAATCGTGCAGGCGACTGGTGCTCGACAAGCCTGCTTCAAGGGTGGTATCAAGTAAGTTGGCCGACTGGGCGAGGCGTTCTTTGGCAAATTCTTTGGTTAAAAAACGCAAAAATCGCTGTGGACTTGTCCCCGCCCAACGGCTAAAAAGTCGGTTAAAGTGAAACTCCGATAACGCAACGTGGTCGGCAATTTCTGCCAACGACGGCTGTTGTTGAAAATTAGCTTCAATAAAACGAATTGCTTTTTCAATTCGTTGGTAATCAATGTGTTGTTGTTCGCTGATAGTGTCCATTACTGGGGAGATTTCTTTCAGCAAAAATAGGCAGAAATCAGCAGTACATTCAATCCGAATCTTGCTCAATTGGCCTCATTGGTCGGTTGAGTCACTTAGCTCGTAGCGCACGTAAGGCGCGGACGTATCAGCAACCATTTGGCTTTTTTTCTGGAACTTGTTTTTACTTCGGAGGGTAGGTTGTTTGTAATTAGTGGGCTGACTTTTAACGGATTTAACCGAAAAAGTAATCCCGCCTACCTGTTTTTTACTCATTTGAATTTGTTTCTGTTCTTTGTACGACAAGTGCGGCGAAAAAACAAAAGGTACTTTGTCCACCTTAATGGTGGTTTTAGGGTTGTTTTGGGGCGAAGGATAATTATTGCGGTCTTCTTTGTTGTGTTGTGCGTTACTGAGATGGGAGTTTAGAACCCACAACAAACACATAACCGCCATGCTTCGACATGGAGTTAAGGTACGCTTCATGATGGTACTTGTTCTGATTGGAATACACTACTTAAAGTACCAAAGATAAGCGGAATTACCTGTTTTACTCAAAAAAAGTACTTAATTTTTGTTTGCGTGCCATGCGCATAATAGATTCAGAGTTGTTGTAGCTTGCTACATCTTCCAGCGGAACCCAGACCAAGTTTTTGGATTCATTGTTGATTTTTAAGGGTATAGCCTTATTGGCACGCAGCAAGAAACGGATATCGTAGTGAAAATGGGCGGGATCTTTTGTGTTTGCAGGGATTAAATGAACATCTACATCGTAGATTGAATCAGACACGACTTCAACAGACTCTAGGCCCGTTTCTTCTTGAGCTTCCTTAATTGCTACCTGTAATATGTTCCATTCGCCGTCGGCATGGCCACCAGGTTGAAACCAGCGGTCGAGTTTTCGATGGTGCATCAGCAGGACAAACTGCCCTGTTTCGTCCACCACCCAAGCAGAACCTGTGATGTGACCAATCGGGAGCGAGCGTTCAAAACAGGCAGGATTTTGTTTCACAAATTCAATGGTTTCGAACCACATGCGTTGTTCTTCGGGCTCGGTAGGTTGGTATGCTTGGAGAAGTTGAAGGAGTGGAGTACGGTTCATGAGTTTGTTATAATTGCACAATATTCAGAGACGAAGGTATGGAATCTATCACATTCTTTTCCGTATCTTCGCCTCGAAAATTTCCCAAAATTATCTAATAAAATACCTAAAAAGATGAAAAAATCGTTGGTAATCACCGCTTTAACGTTTGTTAGCGGTATGGCTATGGCCCAAATCCGTACCCCACAACCTAGTCCAGCTGCGACAGTGATGCAAACTGTAGGAGTCACTGACATTACAGTAAAATATTCTCGCCCAGCCGTAAAAGGACGTGAGGTGTTTGGAAAACTTGTTCCTTATGGACAGTTTTGGCGCACGGGTGCCAACCAAGCAACTGCCATTGAGTTTTCAACGGATATTATGTTGGATGGTAAAACTGTACCAGCGGGTAAGTACTTCCTTTACAGCATTCCAAATGCGGATGCGTGGACGGTAATTATCAACAAATCAGCGGCTACTGCGCCCGAACAATACAAACAAGCGGACGACGTGGCCCGTATATCGGTGAAACCTGAGCAATCAGCGATGACAGAATCGTTTGAAATTGGTTTCTCAAACATTACAGACTCTACGGCTAATCTGGACATCAAGTGGGACAAAATTAAAGTAAGTCCATTGTTGGCAATTCCTACGACTAAAATCGTGGAAACAGCCATTGATAAAGCAGCGGAAGCAAGTGCTAACAATATGAATGCGGGAGCAACGTATTTGTTGGGCAAAGGAAGTAACCTCCAAAAAGCCCTTTCGATGGTCAACCAAGCGGTTGCTTACAAAGAGACTTTCCGTAACGTTTGGACCAAAGCCCAGATTTTGGCCAAGTTGGGTAACTTTGCTGAAGCAGCACCGTTGGCGAAAAAAGCGTTGGATTTGGGTCAGTCGAGCAACGATACTTCTTTCCCATTCTTTAAAGATGCCATCGAAAAAGGCGCCGCTGAGTTTGCCTCAAAAATTCCAGTGCCTGTGTTGCCTACTAAGAAGAAAAAGTAAAAATTTTCTCTGTGCCTCGCGTCTGACTATCGTCTAACGCGAGGTACACGTCAGACGATAGTCAGACGGGAAGCCTAATTTGCCATTTACCAAAAAAGCCTCGTCTTCACGGGGCTTTTTTGGTGAGCTATAATTTTAAAAAACAGGCGAAATTAATTCCGACGGGCTATTTCGTCACGAATTTTAGCGGCTTTTTCGTATTCTTCGTTGTTGAGAGATTGTTCCAACACTTTGTGAAGTTCTTCCAAACTCATGTTTTTGATTTGGTCAGTCCACGAACGTGGCTTTGACGACTGTACAATTTCTTCGATGGGTTCGTCGGCATCAGTTTGTGCGCCAGAGGTTATACCTGCTTCCGACAAAATGGTTTCGTACGTATAAATTGGCACATTGAAACGTAGTGCAATGGCTATGGCATCGGAAGGGCGCGCATCAATGACCGTATCACGAATGCCATCAGTGCATTGCAAACGTGCGAAGAAGATACCTTCTTTTAAATCCGAAATAATAATCTCACTGACTGAATAATTGAATGCCTTTGCAAACGACTTGAACAAGTCGTGGGTCATGGGACGATTGGGCTGGATTTTTTCTATTTCTATCGCAATGGCTTGCGCTTCAAACATCCCAATAATGATTGGTAAACGACGGTTCCCGTATTCTTCTCCCAACACCAAAGCAAACGAACCAGTTTGGGATTGGCTTGGGGAAAGCCCCAAAATTTCAAGTTTTATTTTTTCCACTATGATAAATGCTAAAGCACGGCTTTTTTTAGGACACAAAAATAATAAACCTGCGGGGATTTGAAAAGGCTTTCTTTTCTCCCGCAGGTTTGTAACATTGGAACTTTCAACGAAGTTTCAAATTAGTAAAAGACAAGAGGCAAATTAGCAAAGGCCAAGGGGCAAACTTGCAAAGGGCAAAAAAGCAAATTAGCAAGGGGCAAAGGGCGAGGGGCAAGCTTGCCTTTTGCCCCTTGCCTTTTATTTACTCTCCTTCACAGCCTTAGTCAGGCGAGGTAAAATGTCAAAAACATCACCTACGATACCGTAATCGGCGGCTTTGAAAAATGGTGCTTCGGGGTCTTTGTTGATAGCCACAATCACTTTTGAAGAGTTGACGCCCGCTAAGTGCTGAATGGCTCCCGAAATTCCGCAAGCAATGTACAAATTAGGTGCAACTTTGATACCCGTTTGGCCAATGTGCTCGTGGTGAGGACGCCAGTCAAGGTCAGAAACTGGCTTTGAACAACCCGTGGCCGCACCAAGTGCCTGTGCCAAGTCGAGAAGCGGTTGCCAATGTTCAGGGCCTTTCATCCCACGTCCACCCGACACCACAATGTCTGCTTCGGTCAACGACAACTCGCCGCTGGCTTTTTCTTGGCTGATTACTTTTGCCACAAAATCGCCACCACCAAGGGCAGGAGAGAAGCCAACAACCTCGGCACTTCCGCTGCCAGCAACGGCCTCAATGGCGTTTTTCTTAATGCCCAAAATTTTGATTGCTCCTTTAACCGCGACTGTTGCAAAAGCTTTGCCTGTATAAATACTGCGTTTTACTTTAAAACCGTCGGTCAAATCTGGTAACTCAGTGACGCCTGATACAATGCTTGCGCCTAATTTAGCGGCGGCACGTGCCCCCATCGAATCACACAAACCTGATTTTGGTAAAATAACTACCTCAGCTCCTTCCTGTTGAACTGCGGCGGCCAATACCGAGGCGTAAGCCATGGCATTCTCAGTGGCTAATTCTGACGCGTTGGCGTGCAAAACTTTGCTGGCTCCGTACGCACCTGCGGAGGCTAGTTCTGAAGTTTCGGCGTTGCCAATGGCCAAAACAGTGGCGGTAGTTCCTTTTACTTTGGCAATTTCTGCTCCGTACGCAACGGCTTCTAAAGATGTTTTTTTGATACTACCGTTATCGAGTTCTACAAATATTAAAATTGACATGATTTCTAAGTTTTTGCGTTTGAAAATTGACAGTTTTTACAACACCTTCGCTTCGGTTTTGAGCAATGAAATGAGGGTTTCTGCTTGGTCGGCAGGAATCATCTTACAAGCACCTTTAGGGGCTGGCAAGGTGTATTTGTCCAAGGTTGCAAGCTCGTCAACGGCCACTGGCTCAACCACTTTAAGGGGCTTCGTACGGGCAGTCATAATTCCGCGCATGTTAGGGATTTTCCACTCAGCAATGGGTTCTTGGCAGCCGAGTACCAAAGGAAGTGGCGCTTCTAAGTTTTCTTTACCACCCTCAATTTCACGGGCAAACTTGGCAGTTGAACCTTCAATATCAAGTTTCATCACAGGAGAAAACGACGGAATGCCAAGCATTTCACCTACTAAACTGTGAACAACACCACTGTTAAAATCAATGGATTCGCGTCCCATTAAAATCAAATCGTAGCTACCTTCTTTGGCAATAGCGGCAATTTGGGCAGCGGTAAAGTAGGAGTCTTGTGGGTCGCAGTTGACACGAATGGCATCGTCGGCACCAATGGCCAATGCTTTACGGATTTGAGGGTCACTTTCGGCTTCGCCGACGTTCAAAACGGTGATGGTTCCTCCCAGCTTTTCTTTCAATTCAACGGCTCTGGCAAGGGCGTAGTCATCGTATGGGCCGATGATGTACTGCACGCCTGCTTTGTTAAATTTAGTGTCATTTTCGGTAAAACTGATTTTGGCCGTTGTATCAGGTACGTTGGTAATGCAAACTAAAATTTTCATGTGCTTCGTCGGGATTATTTGAAATATAACTTTAAGGAGATTTATTTTGTTGGTGCAAATATATAAAGCGCAAGTTTTAAAAATAGTATGCTTGCATAATAATTTTTTATGAACAATAACCGACTCGAATTACTGCTTCAATTTTACGAAGAAGATTCTCAAGACCCTTTCAATGCGTATGCGTTGGCGATGGAGTATCTAAACAAAGACACGGCAAAGGCCAAAGTATATTTTGATACTTTGCTGGAGGAGCATCCTTCTTATTTAGCAACGTATTACCATGCCGCGGCGTTGTATGCGGCCCTCGAAAACCTCGAACGGGCCGAAGCACTATACCAAAAAGGGATGCAACTGGCTATCCAACAACAAAATACCAAAACATACCAAGAGCTACAACGCGCACACCGCCAATTTTTAGATGAACAAGAAGATTGGTAAAGCTCAGCAACCTGGGGAGTGAACCCCTTAAAGTTTGTTAAACTCTGCCACTTTGTCAGTTTTGTCGTCTATAATTTGTACCTTTGTGGTTCAATTTTTTTTTAACGAATTATTGGAATGATTACCTCAACATTAAAAATATTGTCGGAAAGCGATAAAGAGGCGTGCGAAGTCGTGAAAGTGAGTGAAGAAGAATTGGCGGCAGGAAAAAAACGGCTGTTTATAGAAAGCTATGGCTGTCAGATGAATTTTTCGGACAGCGAGATTGTCGCCGCAGTGATGCGTAACGCTGATTTTGCTACTACATCTTCTGAAGACATGGCCGATGTCGTTTTCTTAAATACCTGTTCAATCCGTGATAACGCCGAGCAGAAAGTTAGAAACCGATTGAAGCACCTCAACACGTTGAAGAAAAAACGCCCAGGTATGATTGTGGGTGTGTTGGGATGTATGGCAGAGCGCCTAAAAACCAAGCTCTTGGAAGAAGAAAAAATTGTGGACATCGTGGCAGGGCCTGACTCGTACCGCGATTTGCCAAGGTTGGTAGAGGAAGCAGAAACGGGACAAAAAGCAGTAAACGTATTTCTTTCTCGCGAAGAAACCTATGCCGATATATCACCGATTCGCCTCAATTCCAACGGCATTACGGCTTATATCAGTATCATGCGTGGATGCGATAATATGTGTAGCTTCTGCGTAGTACCTTATACCCGTGGACGTGAGCGTAGCCGCGATCCCTTTAGCGTAGTTCGTGAAGCACAACAACTCTTTGATGAAGGCTACCGTGAAGTAACGCTTTTGGGTCAAAATGTGGATTCATATAAGTATAGCCCCCCAACCCCCGATGGGGGAGAAGGGCAAAAGGTGAATTTTGCACAGTTGTTGGAAATGGTAGCGACCATTAGCCCAGATTTGCGCGTACGTTTTAGTACTTCACACCCTAAAGACATCACCGATGACGTACTTTGGACAATGAAAAAGTACGAAAACATCTGCAAATACATCCACTTGCCAGCGCAAAGCGGAAACAGTCGCGTGCTGAAAATTATGAACCGTACCTATGACCGCGAATGGTACATCCAAAAAATTGACCGTATTCGTGAGATTTTAGGGGTGGATTGTGGTATTTCAACGGATATGATTACGGGCTTTTGTTCGGAAACGGAAGAAGAACATCAAGATACGTTGACGCTGATGGAGTACGTAAAATACGATTATGCGTACATGTTTGCTTACTCAGAACGCCCAGGAACACCAGCTGCCAAAAAACTCAAAGATGACATTGCGGAGGACGTAAAAAAACGCCGTTTGCAAGAAGTAATTGCGATTCAATTGCAGCACTCTGGCGAGCGTAATCAGTTGGCAGTGGGTAAAATCCATAAAGTGTTGGTAGAAGGACCATCAAAGCGTTCGGACGACTTCTTGTGTGGCCGCAATGACCAAAATAAAGTGGTGGTATTCCCGAAAGAAAATTTCAAAAAAGGAGACTACGTACAAGTATTAGTAACAGAATGTTCGTCGGCTACTTTGATTGGCCATGTGGTAGAAACAGCTTAGGATACAATGACAAACCCTGAAATTCAATCCATTAAAAACCGTTTTGGCATTATCGGGAATGCACCTGCCCTCAACTACGCCCTTAACGTAGCGATGCAAGTAGCCGCCACCGATTTGACAGTGCTCATAACGGGAGAAAGTGGAAGTGGGAAAGAGTCGTTTTCTAAGATTATTCACAATCTTAGTTCACGTAAACATGGCCCATTTATTGCCATCAACTGCGGCGCAATTCCCGAGGGAACCATTGACTCTGAGTTGTTTGGCCACGTGAAAGGTTCGTTTACGGGAGCTATCGAAGACCGTAAAGGATATTTTGAAATTACCAACGGTGGTACAATTTTCTTGGACGAGATCGCAGAAATGCCTGTTGGTACTCAAGCACGTTTGTTGCGGGTATTGGAAAACAAGGAATTTATCCGTGTGGGATCATCGGCAGTACAAAAAACCGATGTTCGTGTGGTAGCGGCAACAAACGTAAATTTGATTGACGCAGTGCAGCGTGGTAAATTTCGCGAGGATTTGTATTATCGTCTCAATACAGTGCCGATTGCCGTGCCACCCCTTCGTGAACGGGGAAGCGACATAGATTTATTGTTTCGAAAATTTACTTCTGACTTTGCAGAAAGGTACCGAATCGCACCCGTAACGCTTACGAACGAAGGGAAAGAAATGCTAATTAGTTATAATTTCCCAGGAAATATTCGTCAGTTAAAAAACATTGCCGAGCAAATCCAAATCTTAGAAGCGGAAAATAAAGTGCCAATTACGCCGCAAGTGTTGGTAAAATACTTACCCAATTACGCATCAACGACGCGTTCGATGACGTTTTTAGGAGCAGGAGGAAACAATGCTGGTGCGGGGGAGTCATTTAATGAGCGAGAATTGTTGTACAAAATTTTGTTTGACATGCGGCGCGACATGAATGACCTCAAAAAGCTGGTTTTGAAGCTGTTGAGTGGCGATGCCCACCACGGAGAGATTTTGCGCGAACATGGTAGTCTATTTAGTAGTATAGAAGCCGACACGCAGCCTTTATCAGAAACCACGAAACTGTTGCCAAGTGGAACAGCCCTCAGTGCATCCGCAACGCAGCATTCATCTGGGGCAATGTCGAATAATACGCCTAATATTATTCAGATTTCCCCTTACGATAGCATGGATAATGAGGTAGTGGATATTTCTCACGAATCAGCGGAGGATGAGTCGCTCTCCTTGGAACATAAAGAGAAAGAGATGATTGTGAAGGCTTTACAACGCAGCGCTGGTAAACGCAAATACGCAGCGCAAGCCCTCGGAATTTCAGAACGAACATTGTACCGTAAGATAAAACAGTATGATATTGAAGAAGATTAGTTTTCGGTTTCCTGTTTCGGGTTTCCTGTTTCGGGTTTTGAGTTTGGGGTTTCCTGTTTTTGGATTTCGGGCTTTAACTCTAAACCCTAAACTTCAAACCGTAAACCCTAACCCCCCAACTTCAAACCGTAAACTCCAAACCGTAAACCTGGTATTCCTAACGACTCTTTGTGTTTGGTTGTCAGGCTGTTATTCTTTTAGAGGAACAACCCTTTCGCCCGATATAAAAAGTGTGACGATTACAAACTTTACGATGGGAACCGCAGGGGGGCCAGCCAACATGGCATTGCAGTTCAATGAAAAAATGAAGGAGTATTACCAGCGTAATACCAGTTTGGCGTTATTGCCGCTAAACGGCGATTTGCAGTTGGAGGGTTCTATTACTGCCTATGAAGTTACTCCTGCGGCACCTACGGCCAATGACCAAGCAGCACTCAACCGACTTACAATAACGATTCAAGTAAAGTTTACCAACAACAAAGACGAAGAAAAGAACTTCGATCAAAGTTTTTCATTCTTCAAAGATTTTCCTCAAAGTCAGACACTAAGCCAAGTAGAGAGCCGACTTGTACCCCAAATTTTGGATCAAATTGTCCAAGATATTTTTAATAAGTCGGCAGGAGATTGGTAGGTTTTGTATAAAACGACCCCATATATGAGTAATCGTTACGTAAAAGAATCATTTTCGTACTGGACGTCGCATCCAGACGATATTACGGAGGCGGACATTCCCTACCTCCAAGAAGCATCCGATTTGTACCCATATTGTCAAACACTACGGGTATTGGTTGCTAAAGCGACTGCCCTTCATCAGCCAGACGTGGCCGAAGTTCCCATTCAAAAAGCCGCAGCGTATTCAATTAGTCGAAATACCTTGCGAAAACTAATCCAAAACGAATTTCAATGGTCGCCCAATCTCAAGAGTAAAAAATTTGAAAATGTATTGTGGCCAGCTGATTATCAAAAGAAGGACGTAGAGTCATTGGCAAAACCCCGATGGAACTTGCCTGAATTACCAAAAATTAGTCTTTTTGACGAACCATTAGAATCATCACAGCAGAAAACATTAATGCCAGAATTGCCACCTATTGACGACACGACATTGCGCGAGAACGTATTGCAGAATGATTTAGAACAGATTGAGAGTTCAACAGCCGAAGAAAATGTAAAGTTGCACCGAGAACTAGAACGCCAAATTCAGATGGACATCATTGATAGCTTCATCGAAAATGAAGCTCGAATTGGACCCATCCGCGCTAACCTGAACGACGTAGTTAATGTTGAACCAGAAGACCTCGCCAAAAAACGAAATTCTACCGTCAGAGGAGAGGTGGTAAGTGAAGGGATGGCGAGAATCATGGTGCGTCAAGGAAAAATTGAACGGGCCATTGAAATATACGAGCAACTGATGTTGAAAAAACCAGAAAAAAAGGCGTACTTTGCCGAAAAGATAAAAGACTTAACCACGGAGTAGCAAGTGAAAGGTTAATCTTGAACTAGAAAACTCATAACTGAAAACAAAAAAATGTTTACCGTATTTATCGTTGTAATTGCTATTATCGCTGTATTGTTGGTTTTAATCGTACTGGTTCAAAACTCTAAAGGAGGCGGTTTAGCAGGAGAATTTGGAGGAAGCGGTGCGAGCCAAATGTTTGGTGTAAAACGTACTACTGACCTTTTGGAACAAATCACTTGGGGATTAGCAGGTGTGATGGCGATTTTGGCGTTGGTTTCGCATTTGTTCATCGGTGAGCCTCAAGCAGCAGGTGGAATCAATAGCGTAAACGTAGAGAAAGCGAACCAACGTTCGTTGCCTGCGGCTCCAGCGCCTACAACACCTGCACCAGCAACTACACCAGCTCCTGCACAACAACCAGCGCAGAAATAAGTCAGTGTTGCTGCTTCCAATTGGAAGCCTAAAAGCCACGAAGAAATCAATTCTTCGTGGCTTTTTTTATGGATTTAAGAATAAGCGCTGGTGTAGCTTTGGAGTGTACCGAGGTATTTTTGGGGGAGACAAATCTGAATGCCGTCGATGGTACAGCAAATAAAGGTTTGTAGGAAAAAACGCTTACTTTCCCAATGACGAATTTTTGTCCAAGGAAAAAGAAGTGGCGGATGCCCGAACTGGAAAAATGGCATAATGTGCAGATACATCCCTTCTTGGGTAAAGGCGAGCCGAAGCAAGCCGTTATAATTGGAGAGACCAACCCGCCCCGTCACGTTGGCATAAAAACCCTCTTTTAAGGGTTGGGTAGCGAATTTTTTAGCTAGGTTTTGCCAACCACTGACGTGTGAAAAACCATAGACAATTACCGACCACAGAATGGAAAATACGACCATAAAAGCGAAGGCGATGCCTGCAATATACAATGCCATTTCCATGAGTTTAGCTGGTTATTCGGTGGGCGAGTTGAAAAAAGTGATAGACTTGCTGAAATACCTTGCGTTTACGGCGCGCAATAGGTAGGCACACCCCATTTTGAAGATGCACTTCGTATTCAGGAAAATCACAGGAAGTAATCGAATCAAGATTGACTAAAAACGATTTATGAATGCGGGCGAAAGGATAGGTTTTTAGTTCTTGGTTGTATTCTTTTAAAGTTTTTGCCACCAGAAAACGCTGCCCGTCTTTTAGATAGATATTACTGTAGTTGACATCACTTTGGATATAAAGTATTTGATTGATTGGGATACTGACAAAGCGATTCATGTAGGGTAATGTGAGTTTGGGAATGGAAACTTTCCGCTGAGGGACTTTTACAAGCTGGGGCAAAAGCGGGTGAGTGAGCGCGTTCATAACTTCAAGGGGTTTTGTTATTTTGATGATTCAAAAATAAATTGGACAAAATCCCCGAAAAACTACCGATGAATAACTGGCGGCATCTGTAAAAAGGTGGTGGACTTGGATGTATTTTTGGTAATTTGCTATTTTGGGGATTGTTCAAAACATTGATTGGAAAAACATGCGGCTTAAAGGCGGGCTTTTGTTGTACTTGCTAGGGTGGGGTATTCCATCGCTGTTTGCGCAGGTGTTTCAAAATGCTTGGGTAGAAAATTTTGACAACCGAAACGGCCTTTCCCAAAACACAGTTTGGAGCATCAGTCAAGATAGTCGGGGTTTTCTTTGGGTAGGTACCGACGATGGGTTGCTACGGTACGACGGGTATCAGTTCAAACCCTATCGGGCGCAGATTGGCAAAGCAGCGGGGGGGCTTCCAAGCAATAGTATTCGGCAGTTATTCCACAATGGCGACGAGCACCTTTGGGTAGGGACACGGAATGGCATTGCCCAACTCAATATATTGACGGATTCTATACGTACGTATTTGCCAAACGTTAGAATACGAAAAATCCTGCCAGGCGCAAAAGGGAAGCTTTGGGTTGGTACGAACAAAGGTCTTTATTTTCTAGATACTAAAAGCAAACGTACCTACTGCAAAATTCCTAAGCTTAATATACTAAATGCCGCACAGCTTGATACCGACAGGCTATTGATTTCTACCAGCGACAACTATTGGTTGTTGGACGTCAAAAAAAATAAGTACAAGGTAGTGTCTTTTGGGCTGGCTCCCGACAATGACATTCGTCCGATGCAAGTATATAACAACTTGATTTGGATCGGGGTTGAAAATGAAGGCGTTTGGGTTTTTGATAGTCATTCCCTGAAATTGGTAAAAAAGTATTCTTTACGAGCCTTTTTTCCTGAGCTTATTACATTCCCAATTCGGTCGATGACAATTGGCAAAAATGGGAGATGTTGGTTGAGCCTACAGTCGGGGTTGGTTTGTTTGGATACCAAAACCGAAAAAATGGATTTTCTGCCGTCCGATTTGACGTACCAGCGCCTCAACAGCCTCAAAGGATCGCCGCTGAACGACATTTTTGAAGATAATTCGGGTTTAGTGTGGGTGGGAAGTAATAACAGTGGGCTGAACAAAATAAATCTTCGATTGGGTAAATTTCGGACCATAAATCAAGATAATGGGCTGAATTACAACTTTGTTTTGTCTTTTGCTGAGTCGGGCGAGAATCTGTTGGTGGGAACAGATGGTGAAGGAATCAACGTGTGGAATAAGAAGACTGGAAAAGTGAGGGTGAGCAAGCCAGAAACAGAAGGGCGAAGCCAGGTCTTTGCAATGATTGAGGTCGAACCAAGCCTTTTTTGGGGGGCAACGAGCAATGGCTTGGTGCAGTTTGATGCTAAAAAAGGAAATTTTACCGCACCTTCGCTTGCGTGTAAGGCAGCCTTCGATACGCTCCAATCAACCGCAATTCGGACGATTTATATGGATAGCCGAAAGCGGGTTTGGATGGGGACGGCCAAAGGGTTATTTACGTTTGATTATCCGACAAAAGCATATCGTTTTTGGGGCAATGCAAGCGGGTACGACGATTTGATAAACTCATTTAAAGAAGATTCAAAAGGGACAGTTTGGATTGGGAGAGGAGTAGGACTGCAAAAGTATTCGCCTATCAATGAGACGATTGAGCCTGTGCCACTGGTGATACCTTCCACCAACACTGAGGTGGGGGATGTGAGTAGTGTCAACCTAAGTAGTGATTCAGTTCTTTGGATTAGTAGTTATCGGGTAGGTTTTGGGAAATACAATCCGCTTTCTAAGCAATTTAAACTATATACCACCGACGACGGCCTGCCCAACAGCATCGTGTATGGTTCGCTGGTGGATGACAATGGTCAAGTGTGGATGAGTACCAACATGGGGTTGGCACGGTTTAATCCTAAAAATGAGACTTTTACGGCTTTTGATGTACACGATGGTATTCAAAATAATGAGTTTAATGGAGGTGCTTACATTAAGTTAGCTTCTGGCGAGATGGCGTTTGGGGGTGTCAATGGCTTTACTATTTTTCAACCTACAGGGTTACAACGTCGCGGTAGTCCTTCGCCTGTTGCCATTACAGAGGTCAAAGTGATGAACCATTCGGTGAATGTTTTTGGAAAGGGTATAATCGAAACGAGCTATACCGAAAACTTCTTGTCGTTTGAATTTGCCGCGCTAGATTTTATCTCACCCCAAAAGAATCAGTACGCTTATCAATTGGTGGGGGTTGATAAAAATTGGGTATCCAGTGGAAACCGTCATTTTGTGAGCTATTCGCAAATTCCTCCTGGCGAATATACCTTTAAAGTAAAAGCGAGCAATTCGGACGGCGTTTGGAACGAAAAACCCACAATTCTTAAAGTACGAGTGACGGCTCCTTTTTGGACTAAAGATTGGTTTCGACTTTTGGTGATTATGGCAGGTGTTGGGGCGTTGGTCGTGTTTTTTACGGGAAGAATACGCCGTATTCAGGAGAGAGAAAAAGAAAAAGCGATGCTCAATCGCCAGATTGCAGCGTTGGAAATGAAGGCGTTACGAGCGCAAATGAACCCGCATTTTATTTTTAATTGTCTCAATTCCATCAATAATTTTATTTTACACGACCAAAACCACCAAGCGTCGAAGTACCTCACCAAGTTTTCTAAATTGATTCGGCAAATTTTGGACAATACCGATACGCCACTTCAGCCTATTGAGCGAATTATGACTTTTATGAATCTATACGTTGAGTTAGAACAAATGCGTTTTGGGAAAAATAAGTTTGATTTTGAAATTAAAGTAGATCCTCGATTGGAAGCTCACGAAACCGTTTTCCCTACCATGATGATACAACCGCACGTTGAAAATGCCATTTGGCACGGACTGATGCACCGTACGGAACAAGGCAAAATTATACTCTCGTTTCAAAGAGAAACTACAACGCTGGTGTCGTGTACCATTGAAGACAACGGAGTCGGGCGTGCAAAATCGAAAGAGATAAGTAAACAATTGTCGCCCAGCCGAAAATCTAAAGGGACTCAAAACGTACTCGAAAGCATCGAAACCTTTAACCGTCAGTACAATACCGAAGGAGCCAAAATCATTATCGACGATTTGTACGACCAAACGGGTGAGCCTTTAGGAACAAAAGTAAAAATAGTTTTGCCAGACATTGCCCAATTCAAGTTATGTTAAAAGCGCTCATCGTTGACGACGAACTCATGGGGTGCCAAGCCCTTAAAAAACTTCTTGAACTGTATGCCCAAGATATTTACGTTATGCAGTTTTGCCATTCGGCCGACGAAGGTGCCCGCGCTATTCAAGTGCTGAATCCTGATTTGGTTTTTTTGGACATTCAGATGCCTGGCAAAAGCGGATTCGATATGCTCGATGGCCTCGAACGGATTGATTTTGAGGTGATTTTTACCACGGGTTTTGATCATTATGCCGTAAAAGCCTTTAAAATTGGGGCGGTCGATTATTTATTAAAACCTATTGATGGCGATGAACTTGAGGCCGCGATTCAACGGGCGACGGAACGGATTCAAACCAAAAAATCATCGGCTCAAAATGTAGAAATACTGTTGCAAAACCTTCGAGGTGGACAGTCGGAGAGTATGCAAATGGCGCTTCCGACGCAAGAAGGGATTTTTTACGTACCGATTCGAGAAATTGTTCGCTGTGAATCAGATGCGAATTATACTATTTTTCATTTCATAGGTCGAAAAAAAATAATGGTGTCCAAAAACTTAAAAGAATACGAAGAATTGCTAAGTCCTTATGGCTTTGTACGGGTTCATAATCAGTACCTTATCAATTTGCGACAAGTGAAAAAATACATCAAAGGGGAGGGAGGAACGGTGGTGATGAATGACGACGCTCAGATTGAAGTTGCCCGCCGTCGAAAAGAGGTATTTTTGGCTGAGTTGTCGAAATTGACCATTCGATAACCCGCTTTTTGTTGTGAAAACGCCAAATACGTCGTTGTTTTGTAGCTGAATCAACTAGCTAAAGACATGGACCAAGTTTCGTATTGGCTTCATTACACCATTTTAGAAAACAAACTCCGCGATTTACTTTGGTTTGTGGGCATATTGGGTTTAGGAATCATCCTTCGGCGTGGCCTTTCTTTTACGGTGAGTCGCACCATTTACCGTTTTATCAAAAGTGAGGCTGGTAACATTCCTGTGGCCGAATTTGTACGCCTCACTCGCCGCCCTTTTGAGTTTCTCATTACGCTAATAATTTTATTTTCAGCTTTTCATCACCTCAAAGTACCTTCCGAATGGAATTGGGCTTCGCCTGAAAAATTTGGCTGGCTGATGCTGTTGGAGCGAGCCTATCAAACAATGTTGTCGGTGGCTATTGGCTGGTTAGGAATTCGGCTTATAAAGTTTATCTCTTTGATATTCAAGCAGCAAGCTGCCGAAACTCCTACTGCTCTGGACGACCAACTTGTCCCATTTTTTAAAGACATTGCCATCGTTTTTTGGACCCTGACTTGTTTTTTTGTCATGCTCCACAAAGTGTATGAGGTAAACGTTTGGGCATTGATTACCAGTTTAGGGATTGGGGGAGTGGTGATAGCGTTGGCGGCCCGTGAAACGCTCGAAAACCTCCTTGCTTCGATAACCATCATGCTCGAACGCCCTTTTTTGGTGGGGCAGTCGGTAGTATTGGATAAGATTTCGGGTGAAGTTGAGCAAATTGGGTTTAGAAGCACGCGCGTTCGTTCGGACGATGGCAGTTTGATAACCGTACCCAACCGCCTGATGGTGACGCAAGCCCTCGAAAATGTTTCACAACGTACCCACCGCCGCGCCAAGTATTACGTTCGGTTGGCTTACGATACACCTGCTGAAACCATTGAAAAAATCATCGAAGAAATTCGCGAGTACTTACTTTCTCAGTACATTACAGGATCGAAGGAACCCACGGTGCGGTTAGAGCTTTTAAGTGAAAGCTCGTTGGATATTGTCGTAATTTACCACGTGGGCACCTCTGTTTGGAAAGAATTTATGCGTGTGCGGGAAGAAGTGAATTTCAAAATTTTGGAAATCGTCCGAACCCAAGGTGCCACTTTTGCCTTGCCAAGTCGAGCGCTTTTTGTGCGAGGGGTTGAAAATTTAACGCCAGCGAGTGAGGAGGAAAGTATTAGAAAATCGCAGCTTTCTGAAGCCACGCCGCTAAGTCCATCAGCCAAGCTACACCCACATGAACAATAATACCGCCCCAGATACTTCTTGTTTGTAGGGCTAACACACCAAGAATATAGCCTCCGAAAATAGAGCCGATGGTTTCGCCCAATGGTTTTCCAAAATGGAGAGAGGCATAACAAACGACCATTGGAATGATGACTCCTCTACCTAAAAATCGAGCCATTCCAATGGTCAAAAATCCTCGAAAAAGCCACTCAGTAATGCAGAAATCAAAACCATAACACACCTCATAAAATAAGGTAGTTGCCCAAGGTGCTACTCCAAAAAATTCGTCGGCATTAGAACCTTTGTAGGAAGGGTACGAGCGCAAAAAATCAGGTTGAAACGAGGCCCAACTAATAAGGGGAACCATCAAAACAACCAAAAGCAAGTAGGGCTTTACAACAAACCATTGGGGACGTAGTCCGTAAAAGTAAGAAGGTTGCTTTTCAATGAAATAATAAAAGAGTAAAAAAGGAAGTACGACGGTTAAAACCGAAAATAGGTTTGACAAACAATGGAAAGCAAAAATATAAATTTGTCCATCAAATAGCTCTCTACTCCATTGGTTGTACGCATAAAAGCCGCCGTCTAATCCCAGCACTCCCAAGATAAATAGACTATACAGCCAGAAAGTGGGCGTACGTAGTGCAGAGGTTTCTTTTTTACAAAGGGTATAAATAAAAACGCCTCCGTAATAAGCGAAGGCGTATAGTAAAAAATACCAGAAAATGCGAATCGAGTTGCCACGATAACTATCAATGATTCCCCGTTCTAAATTTATACGGTAATTGATGGCAATGATTACCACCAGAAAAACAGCCGTGAACCCATACGTTTTAGCATCAAAATCGGCTTTTACGTGCTCTTTAAGGCTGTTCCAGATTTTTTTCATGACAAATTGCGACCAGCTTCAACAGCATTGCGAACGCTTCCGTGGGCATCCAACAGCGCTTGCGCTTCTTCGGGGGTTATGTGCGGCAATTCCTCTCGTACCATTCGGATGGCGCGTTGAACGAGTTTAAAATTGGTCATTTGCATATCCACCATTTTGTTGCCTTGCACGCGTCCAAGTTGAATCATGACCGAAGTGGAAATCATATTGAGGGCTAGTTTTTGGGCCGTTCCTGATTTCATGCGGGTACTACCAGTGACAAACTCGGGACCTACGACGATTTCGACGGGATATTCGGCCGCAGCGGCTACTTTAGACCCTACATTGCATACAATACACCCCGTCAGAATGCCTGCATTGCGGGCTTGATTGAGCCCACCAATCACATACGGTGTACGACCTGAAGCAGCAATACCAATCAGTGAATCTAGTTCGTCAATGTCATAGGCTTGGAGGTCAATCCAGGCCTGATTTGGGTCATCTTCGGCATTTTCGACGGCTTTGCGAATGGCACTGTCGCCGCCCGCCATGATACCAATAACCAAATCAAAAGGTACGCCGTAGGTTGGGGGGCATTCTGAGGCATCTACCACACCTAAGCGACCACTTGTTCCTGCACCAATGTAAAAAAGGCGACCACCTTGTTTCATTCTAACGACGATTTGCTCAACCAATGCCTCTATTTGAGGAATGGCTTTTTCGACGGCGTAAGGAACTGTTTTGTCTTCGTTGTTGATGTTAGTGAGCAACTCCCGAACACTCATCTGGTCGAGGTTGTCATAATGTGAAGTAGATTCTGTCGTAGATAGCATGATTTTTAATGTCGAATGTCAAGTGCAAAGTGTCGAATAACACTTATTTTAAATGTGCTAACACTGTGATTCCGCCCGTTGTTTTTTCTTCTAGGTTCACTTTGATATCTGCATCAAGTGGTAAGTAAATATCGACGCGTGAGCCAAATTTTATAAATCCCATTTCGGATCCTTGGCTTACCTGTTGACCTTCTTTTACGTACCAAACAATGCGTTTTGCTAATGCACCCGCAATTTGACGAAAAAGTACTTCAACTCCGTTGGGTGCTTTTATGACCGTGGTTGTTCGTTCGTTTTCTGTACTAGATTTGGGATGCCACGCCACCAAGTATTTGCCTGGGTGGTATTTGAAATAGTTGACCACACCAGCAATGGGGTTCCAGTTGATATGGACATTGATGGGTGACATGAAAATAGAAACCTGCCGACGTGGGCCTTTAAAGTATTCTGTTTCAACTACTTCTTCAATGACGACCACTTTACCATCGCAAGGGGCAATTACGTGGTTGGGGTGAATGGGCGTAATCCGCGTTGGTTTACGGAAAAATTGAACAATAATAAAAAAGAAGACGAGTGATACCACAAGCCAAGTGGTTGTTAGCCATTCGATTTCGCCCATAAAGTAGCGCAAGAGCCAATTAGTAAGTAATACAAATGCGCCTGCTAAACCAATACTAGCGAAACCTTCTTTATGAATTGTCATACGTACGGGGTTTTTAGATAAACGTTGCAAAAGTAGGCAAACCGCTTCAATTTTTCTATCTTTACTTTATCATCAAAGCGACAATTGTATGACTTCCTCGGTTGATATGCCTCAAAAACGGAAGCGGAAAGTGCCCGATTATTTGATTTACGAAACCCTCAACGGAAAACCTCTTTATTACAAAGGTTACAAGGATGTGATTCGTAAAAAGAAAAAACCAGAAGAAATTATGGGAAGTAGTTCGTTGCAAGCAGCTATTGTTTCACTAATTCATGTGTATCTGTCGGTTCATCTTTCGGACGACTACCTAGTCGTTACCAACGAAGCTGGTTTGCATATTGATGTAGGAGATAACCTTGCAAACGACATTGCTGTCTATTGGCAAGATGATGTAGGCACGCTGAGTGACAACTATTTTTCAACTTCCCCTCATGTGGTTATTGAAGTAGATATCAAAGCTGACATGGCCGACTATGCCACTGATGAGGAGTATATTATTGAGAAAATACAAAAAATGTTGGATTTTGGAACACAAAAAGTTATTTGGGTATTGACCAAAAACCAAAAAATTGTGGTGGCCGAAAAGTTAAATCCAACTTGGTTAATAACAAATTGGCAGCAAGACATCGTCATTGATGAAAACTGTATCCTGAACTTGAATGAATTGGTTAAGAAAAAACGATTGACAGCATTTTTGAGCAAATAGATAAAAAAGGGCAAGTGACGATTGCCAACTTGCCCTATCTTAATTCTCTAATAACCCCCACGGTACTTATAGGTACTTGCTACTTTGTCGATAGCAACAATATAAGCTGCAAGTCGCATGTTTACTTGGTATTTCTGCGAAGTAGCATACACATTTTCAAAGGCATCTTTCATGATGCGATCCGAACGGCGGTTGATGCGTTCGAGGTTCCATTTGTAACCAATACGGTTTTGAACCCACTCAAAATAAGAAACCGTCACACCGCCCGCATTGGCTAAAATATCGGGAACGACCATAATCCCCTTTTCATTGATGATGTCATCGGCACTGGCAGAAGTAGGCCCATTGGCACCCTCCACAATCATTTTAGCTTGAATATACGCGGCATTGTCGTGGGTAATAACATCTTCTTTGGCCGCTGGTACCAATACATCTACTTGAAGCGAAAGGAGCTCTTCGTTAGTGATTTTGTCAGCCTCTTTATAACCCTCCATAATGCCACCATTGGCAGCGCGGTACTTCATCGCATCTTCAATGTCAATGCCTCGGGCATTGAAATACCCACCCGAAATATCACTGATGGCTTGGACTGTGACGCCGCGTTCGTGCATGAGCGAGGCTGCATACATCCCTACGTTTCCAAACCCTTGAACGGCGGCCGTTGCTCGGTAGGGATTGATGCGCATTTTTTCCATGGCAGCAAGCGCCGAAACCGTTACACCACGGCCTGTCGCTTCGGTACGGCCAAGTGAACCACCCAATACGAGCGGTTTGCCCGTTACCACACCGTGAACGGTCATACCCATGGCTTTGGAGTATTCATCCATCAGCCATGCCATTTCGCGGGGGCCTGTCCCCATGTCGGGGGCGGGAATGTCTTTGTCGGGTCCAAAAATGTCGAGCATGGACAAGGTGTAAGCGCGCATGAGGCGTTCGATTTCACCTGCGGACATCGTACGAGGGTTGCAAGCAATCCCTCCTTTTGCCCCACCGTACGGAATATCTACTACGGCACATTTCCAGGTCATCCAAGCTGCAAGGGCTCGTACTTCGTCAATGTTGACGGCCATGTCAAACCGAATACCTCCTTTGGCGGGGCCAAGGATAGTAGAGTGAATGACACGGTAACCTTCAAAGACTTTGATTTGGCCATTGTCCATCGTAACGGGAAGACCAACTACGACCTGTTTGCGGGGGACTTTGAGAATGTGGTACATTTCATCGCTAATACCAAGGAGTTCGGCCGCTTTGTCAAAACGCGACATCATCGACTCCAATGGATTCTCCTTATCTTTGATAGGAGCGGGCTCAATGTAAGTCATAATTTTAAAGAAATCTGATTATTTGGAATGTTCGTTTGATGATAAAATCTCTGGACACAAAAAGTGCCTGAGCTTCTTGGCGCAAACTTACTATTATTATAACAAAAAATACAAAAGGATAGTTTTTTCTTGATATAGTGCAATTTGTGGGTATAAAATGAAATAGAACTCTTTGCCAAAAGGTTAGAATAGTCTATAGGTTCTTGGGGTTTTATCCAAATATTACTTGGTATTTATTGGAAAACATAAAATCGTCAAAAAATAAGTTTTTATTAAACGGTCGTAAAAATGGTTTGACAGAACCGAATAAAACGTATTTTTGCGGCTTAATTGACTTCCGCCATTAAGTTGTACCCCAAACCAAGGAGTTTTATTATGTCAGCACAGGAAGAAAAAAAACGTTACTCTGAAGAGGAGTTGAAGGAGTTCGAGGAAATCATCAACACAAAACTTGAAGTTGCGCGTAAAGAATTGGCGTACATTAAGGACACATTAAGTCGCAAAAATGACAGTGGTACCGACAATACAGGTGCTGCGACCAAATTGATGGAAGATGTGGACACAAGCGAGCGGGAGCAAATGAGCCAATCGGCTGGGCGTTTGCAAAAATTTATTACGCAGCTTGAAAACGCGCTTATTCGCATCAAAAACGGTACGTACGGTATTTGTATTGATACTGGAAAGTTGATTCCAAAGGAGCGACTTCGCGCAGTGCCACATACGCAGCAAACGATTGAAGCAAAACTTCGTCGCGTATAATCGACGCACGAAACGTGTGAATACGCTAAGGCGACAAAGCCATTTTTCTTGCCAAAAAGCAAGAACGTGGTTTTGTCGCCCCTTTTTTTACTTATATACTGCTGGGCGCTTCTGCATTTTTGCCTGAAAAGCCTCCATTAAATCGTCCGAAAGTAGCATAGCAGCATTCCAGGTTGCCATGTAGTCGAGTCCATCGGTAACAGAATGGTCGCGGCTGTAATTCATAATAGCTTTTGTACCTCTAATAGATAAGGGTGACTTGCCTGCAATTTGTTGAGCTATTTTCATCACCTCCGTGTACATTTCTTCGGCACTGGCAAAAGTACGATTGACTAACCCGATGCGCTCTGCTTCCAAACCCGTTACATTTCGACCCGTGTAGGCCAATTCCCGCGCAATGCCCTGTGGAATTATTTTGGGTAAACGCTGTAATGTTCCTAAATCTGCCACCATTCCCATGTCAATTTCTTTGATGGTGAAGTAGGCGTCATCGATACAATAGCGCATATCACAGGCACTTATAATGTCAATCCCTCCGCCAATGCAGCCTCCTTTGATGGCTGCAATGACAGGTTTACTGCACTGCTCAATGGCGTTGATGGGAGCTTGTAGAGCTAGAATTTTTTTACGAAGCTGTTCTCTTTTTCTTCCTTCACAAGGTTGTGAAAATTGGGCTACATTCATCAAAAGCTCCAGGTCGATTCCTGCGCAAAAATGCTTACCGTGTCCACTTAATATAATCACCCGAACGTCGTTGTTTTCATCCAATTCTTCAAAAAGCGCCTTCATTTCATCCCAAGCCTTTTGATTTAGGGCATTGGCACGTTCTGGGCGGTTAAAATACACCCAGGCAATTGAATCCTCAATACGAAGGTCGAAAGTTTCTAAGGTTGTCATGAGTCCGAAAGGGTTTATTAAAATAAAGTCAATGGTATGCTTGCATACTATAATGCAAACCTACGCAACTAATTTTTGATTCAAAAAGATTTGGAGTAAAATTGTAGCGTTTTAACTCACTTACTACGTCTGATGAATTTTGAAACCTTAGTCATTAATAGTACGCAGTACCACGACGCCAATGCCAGTGCGGTGGTTCCTCCTATTTATTTGTCAACGACCTTTGAGCGTGAGCCCGATAGCAGTATTCCTCACGGACATATCTATACCCGAGCCAGTAACCCCAACCGAAATTCATTGGAAAAAGCCTATGCGATATTGGAAGGTGGAGAAGTTGGGATGGCTTTTGCGTCGGGGCAGGCGGCTACAGCGACTATTTTTCAGTGCCTTTCTCCCAACGACCACGTCATTGTTCCTGACGATGCTTACTACGGAACCCCCGCTTTGTTGCAAGAAATCATGTCCGTTTGGGGTTTAAAATACACAAAGGTGGATATGAGCGATTTAGCAGCGATTGAGGCGGCTTTTTTGCCGAATACCAAATTAGTATGGATAGAAAGCCCGTCGAACCCCCAACTTAAAATTACTGACATTGCGGAGGTGGCTACTTTGGCTCGTCAAAAAGGCGCCTATACAGTTTGTGACAATACGTGGGCAACCCCTGTTTTACAACGCCCACTTGATTTGGGGTGTGATGTGTCGATGCACTCTGCCACCAAGTACTTTGGGGGGCATAGCGATTTGTTAAGTGGGGCGTTAATATTTAAAGAAAATGGTCCGTTGGCTGAAAAAGCACGAATGATACAAGCATTAGGAGGGGCTGTACCTTCGCCATTTGATTGTTGGTTGGTTTTGCGGGGGCTTAAAACGTTGCCTTTGCGGGTGCGTCAACAAACCTCGAATGCGGCACAATTGGCAGAATTTCTGAGTACACATCCTGCATTAGAAGCCGTTCATTATCCTTTTTTACCGAGCCATAGTGGGGTAGAGGTAGCCAAAAAACAAATGAGTGCGGGGGGAGCGATGATGTCGATTCAAGTGAAAGGGGGAGAGGCGGCGGCTTTGGCCTTGAAAAGCAAAGTAAAAGTGTTTATCAGAGCCACGAGTTTGGGAGGAGTAGAAAGTTTGATTGAACACCGCGCGACGGCGGAGGGAGTTCATTCGGTGAGCCCTAAAAACCTGCTTAGAATTTCGGTAGGGCTAGAGCATATTGATGATTTAATTGCGGATTTAAAGCAGGCATTAGAATAATTTTAACAAATTGATAATCAGCAAAAAGGGCGTTTTTAGGCGCTATTGAGCTTATTTTTTAGATTTTTTTCTTAGAAAAAGCTTGACAAAGCTGCGTAATAATTCTACTTTTGCAATCCCAAACGACGAGTAAGGGAAAACAAAGAGAGATGGCAGAGTGGTCGAATGCGGCGGTCTTGAAAACCGTTGACTGTAACAGGTCCGGGGGTTCGAATCCCTCTCTCTCTGCTGAAAGGCTGCAAATCACTGATTTGCAGCCTTTTTTGCTTTAATGCGCTTTTACTCTTAGTGCCCAAGGTAACATCAACAAAAACGGCAATGAATTGCCATAATTTAATTGGTCATAGTCAGGGCCTAAGTGAATGTTTTTGTAGTAAGAAGTAAGCCGTTTTTGATAGTTATGCTCTGACTGAATATACCAAGCGATATCACCAATCATTGTTGATAAAAACCATTTTTCCAACAATCGAGCGGTTCTTCCGTTCCCATCTGCAAAAGGGTGGATTTGTGCCAAACGAAGGTGAATTTGAGCTGCGAAATAAAAAATTTCGTTGTGATTCAAGTCTTGGTCAATCAAAAAAGCAATGTCAACAAACAATTTTTCTATCTCAGTTTTGAGAATAGTTTCGGTTGCGGCTCTATATACAACTTTTCCTGTTTGTAAATTATAAACACTAGCGGGTTTGTCGCGGTATTGGCCTTGATATTGTGGATTGTTATTGAGAATTGTATTGGATAAAATCTTGTGGATTCTCAACATATTTTTTTCAGTCAAGTTGAGCTTTTGTGCCATTTTGTAGGCATTGATGAGATCCTCGACTTCACGGATGGGCTTGGTTTTTCGGAGTCCCATTTCTTGGTGGCGATAGTAGTCGTGGATACTAATGGGATTTCCTTCAATTCGGCTAGAAAAAATGGAGCTTGACACCAAATAGGAAAATGAATCCAAAGATGGTTCTACTTTTCGGAGTGTTGCAATGTGCTTATGGATGGTGAGGGGTTGCCTTTCGCGGTAATAGGGCAAGTATTCAGATTTGAGGATTTGTAATGTATTGAACTGGCTCATGTTCCAAAAGGGTGAATTGTGGCCTAAAAATAAGTCTTTTATGGGTAGATTGCCAATTAAACATCCGCTGATATTGATAACCGATTGGTAAACAAAAAATGCTTTCTCTTAAAATTTCTTAAACAAAAGCTTGACAAAGCTGAATAATAGTTCTACTTTTGCAATCCCAAACGACGAGTAAGGGAAAACAAAGAGAGATGGCAGAGTGGTCGAATGCGGCGGTCTTGAAAACCGTTGACTGTAACAGGTCCGGGGGTTCGAATCCCTCTCTCTCTGCATAAGCCTGTAAATCATGTATTTACAGGCTTTTTTTATGTCCACAAGCTACATTTTACGATTAAAATCATTGTTTCTTAGGGGTATTTATAAGGAACTCATTGAAATCGTTAAAACCTTCATAAATTCCAGAACAATCGTTGACGGGAAGCCCGTCGCGGTCGCGTAAAAGGTTGAAACATTCCATCCCTGACTTGTCGCGGTCAAAAAAACAATTCACTTCTTTGAACCCACGAAGGTATGCAACGGCTTTTTTTCGGTTGTTGGTCGTATTCAGGATAACAGTTGGAATTCGTGGAGCTTCGCGGCCAAACCAAACTAGGGCTGAAAGAAAATCGAAAAATCCCTCAAAAACGGCTACCGTATTTCGGGACTCAAAATCAAAAGTCGTTATATCTTGTTCTCCTAAACATCCTTTGAAGTATTTGTTACGTAATGCAAATCCCTTTGAATCATTGACGAAACCGACGGTAAAGTAAACCCTATCGCTGGTCGTAGTCATTACTTCGTACAGGTACTTTTTAGCCAATGAATACGGGATTCCGCGTGATTGCACATAGTTGATAAGGACGGGGTTTTGTACAGGAAACACAATTTTAGGGTCATTGGCCTTTGGCTTTGGTATTTCGGTCGCTGAAAGAAAAAGATTGGCGTAGCTTCCAAGTTCTTGGCCTTTGAATTCCAGTAATTTGGCAACCGCAACAGGGAAGTTACATTGCTCCAGCAACTGCACAAGCCGTAATACACTACCTCGGTGTTCATCGACGCCAAAGTCTTTAAAGCTATTTTTGGCAGGATTCACATAAAATGAGGGTGTAGGGTCATCCCTCAGCGGGGAATGATAAACGAGTTCTTTGCCGATGGCTTTGACTGGCTCTATGCCTTTGGCCGCGAGAAAGTCAACAATTGAAACGGCATTTGCTTTTTCGATGAATTCAGGTTTAATCATGGTTGTTAATGGTTAGGACTTTCGACGATTTCTTTTTCTTTCAGCGACAAATTGAAGTTACGTAGAAATTGTACTGCGTTTTTCGATGATTGACAAAAACCCGTGTTTCTACGGATTTAAGAAAAAAATGGAACAAAAAAGTCGAAATTGGAAAAACCACTAAAAAGTGGAACATTTGGAACATACTTGGAACAATTTTGGAACATTTCAATTCAATGAAAATCAATTCAATAAATACCTTTGTTCCATTTGTTCCAAAATTCATCTTCTATTTGAAAGTGCGACTTTTGCACTCGTTTTTTGTTCCAAATTTTGTTCCGTTTTGGTCCATTTGTTCCAAAATTGACAAAATCAAAAAGTATCATTTGTACTTTTCCAAGTTTCTGAATCAAATCTTGTGAACTTATAATGGACTTTATTTTCAGTGTTTTTAGTGGGATAGTATTGGGGGTTTTTCTCTGCTAAACGACGGCTATAAAGCGTATAATGAGTTCGATCCTGAGGCTTGAATCCTAGTTCTTTTTCAATGCTTTCTCGAACTTTCTCCCGTTCTACGTTTCGGAGTTCATTTTTCAATTCCTCAATAATATCAACAATGCCAAACTTGAGCACCTCTACATTTGGGAATAACTCAAAAGTATCTACAACTAATTTTTTTATGTATTGGGCTGTTTTACTTATGCTATTGTTGTAGTAAAGCTGTAATTGTGCTGTCTGGTACACGATGGGAGCAAAGAACATACGGCTTTCTCGTTTGTATTTGAGGCTTCTTTGAGTTAAGAAGTGTAGAAAGGCAGGGATTTCGGCCTCTAACTTTTCATCAATCAGCGGGTCGTCTTTGATTCCCCTTTCGGCAAAAGTCGGCACCTTAAAAACTGCCCATCTTGGGTCGTTTCGCTCAATAAATAGGGCTTTTCCCTCTTCATTTGAAATGAAAATAAACTTTCCGAAGAAATCAACTTCCGATTGGGCTTTGTTCTTCTCGTTGACCGTAACTTTTCCAGTTTCGGTACTGAACCTTTTAAGCATTTGAGTAATGCCCTTTTTCTCCAATGAAGTTTCATCGACAATAATTGCCAATCTTTTGACCCATACTGAATTAAAGTCGCTTTGTAGGTCATTGTTTCCTATTTTGATGGCATTATCCTGAAAAATCTTATAAACGATATTGGCAAAGGTCGATTTACCCGTGTTTTTTTCTTGTGATTCCAGTAACAGAATGGGCAACCGTTGATAGGGGTTTGTGTAGAGCAGCTGTAAGTAGTCAATGGCAAAATCAAAGTAATGTTCACCAAAAACGTGTTTTACTACTGACAAAATAGTGTCACAATTGCCCTCTTTGGGTTTGTGGGTCAGCTCCGAATATTCATTATAGAAACCGTTGATAACCTGTTTGTAGTTTGTATGGGAGGCGACCATGCAAAAGTCATCAAATTTGGAAATGTATTTGATGATTCCATGGGTATGGTCATCAATCAACGTCCCTTTGTTCAGTTTTAAATAGTCTTTGAACGGTTTTCCCTCTTTGTCTGGACGAAAGACAATTTTAAAATAATTGTCACCTACTCGAATGTAGTTTTTGGCAACTTTTTGAAGCCGTTTTCTTGTTCGCTCATCCTCTTGAGTGATGTCATTTGATGGCGTTGCTTCAGCAATGGCGCTAAACTCTTTTAGGATAAGGGCTTGACTGATTGGGTTATTCTCCATTAATTTGTTGCTGTTTGTTGTAAATAGTTGCACTTTCACAATTTGAAAGGGTCAAAAAACAAGCGGTGTTCGAGCACCGCTTATTTTTTATCCTTACCTCAAGGCTAGTTACTACGGTTCTTAAACCAGAGTAAATTTGTGGCCTGTTGTTGGAGTTGGTTATTTTGAGATTCAAGATCATCAATACGCTCATTTAGCCTGTAAAGCAATAGGTCTTTAATGCCAAGAATTTCGGCTTGATTTTTCAGCATTTGTTCGAGCATTAAAATATGCTCATGTAGCTCTCTTACGGAAAAACTTTTATTGGGATCCATCTTGATGAGTGCTTTTGAGGTTAGAAACGGTATTCAGCGGCAATGCTTTCTTCTGTGATTTTGGCGTATCTTTTAACAAACTTGGTATTTTGATGACCAAGGATGGCGGCAACGGTTTCTTCGCGCATACGCAGCGTATTCAACGCGAAATTGCTAAAGGTTTTGCGGCCTACTTTGGTTGTCAAACGTATCTTGATGCCACAGTGTACGGCAATGTGTTTTAGATGGTAGTTTCGTTTCGTATTGGCTTTTATGGGTAAATTGTTGATACCTCCGTATTTGTTAACGATACCTAAAGCAATGGGATGAAGTGGCATTGAATAAGCCATACCCGTTTTTCGCCTTTTGCCTTTTAGCCATATACGCCCATCGGTGGGGTGCTGAAAAAGTTCATAATTACCCTCCTTTAGGTCACAATGATGCTGAGCGGTAAAACATGAAAAAACGAAAATATCAGCTTCTTGTCTTAAAATTTCCGCTGTCTTTACATGGGTAGTGACGCTAGAAAAATCAAAGTTAACCAGTGCCTGAACTTCGTTAATTGATAGGTGGGTAGTGTCGTAGAAATTATTGTCAAAGAGTTTGTATCCCTTCAATGGATTTTTGTCAATCAGATGGGTATTTTCAGCCATTTGGAGTACACTTTTTAAAAGCTGGATATTATTGTTTGCGTAATCATTGGTGAACTTGGCTTTGTCAATGAGCCAATCAAGATACCGTTCGGCCCAGTCGTGGGTAATTTGGTCAGCGTACAGTTTTTTTAAGTGCAAACCCTTGATGTACTTATCCAAATTGCTTTTGTATCTCCAATAGCTTTGTCGGGTACGCTCGGTGATAGGCTTTCTCTTTTGAGTAGATTTTTTGTGGTAAAACTCTCGAAAACAGTCGTGAAAGGTTGGCCGCTTGATAACGACGGGTTTGGGTTCAATTTTTACAACGCCCTGGGCTTCGAGATAGGCGTTTTTAATGGAAGCTGCGGTAATGGGACGGCCGTCTAGTCTCAGCCTCATTTCGGCTTTTTTAATCTCACTTTTGATGAAGGCCAGGCGTTGGTTAAGCAGTGCCGATTCTTCGGAGTCGTCAAGCATTTTTTGTAGCTTTTGCGCCCAATTGACGGTACGGATGTTACGCTCGACTACAAACTCGGTGGCGTATTTACCATTGACCCCAATTTTACATTGGATGGAGCTTTCAGCGCGGTTAGGGTTCACCAACTGAAAACGTATGGAAATAATCGCCGAACGTAAACTGGTACGTTCGGCGGTTACAGATGCGTTGGTTGTATCTTGATTCATGTTGCTAAGTGATAAACGATTAGAGTAAACCGACTGATTTCATGTGCGCTTTAATTGTTGATGTCATCAAATGGGCGTAGTGAGATTCCGTGACTTTGATTGATTTGTGGCCAAGGATTTTGCTTACCGTGTGGAGCGGTATCCCTCTATTGAGTAAAAACGTTCCTGCCGTTCTCCGTGCGGTATGAGTGCCAATTCTTTGGGCTACCTCAATTTCAGCGATTTGGGCGGCTTCTTTGATGTATTCGTTCATCTTTTGATTAGTCATGACGGGCATTTGGTAGGAATATTTCACAAGCAATAGTTTCGTTTTTTCAACGACTGGAATTTGGGCAATACTCCCCGTTTTAGCCCGGTTGATAATTATCCATTCTGTGCCGTCCTTTTCCCTTTTTAGGTGCTTTTTAGCATCAAAGTTCAATAAATCGACGTAGGCCATTCCCGTATAAATCTGCATCAAAAAGCAATCAACGGTCTTTTGTAAGCGTTGGCTAAAATGTTGGTATTCTTCGAGTTTTTGAATGTCGGATTCTTCCAAAAAGAAGATGGGTTTTACTTTCGAGCGAGGAAACTTTATGGACTTCAAGGGATTACTTTCTAAAGCATTATTGACTACTGCAAAATCAAGAACTCTGGAAACCAAGGCGACGCATCGACGCGCGCGATCTAAACCCACTTTACGGACAGTTGTTAAATGCTTATGGTAGTTCATTAACCACCCAGGGTTAACGGTTGTGAGGTTAGCGGTTAACTGGTTGGTTTGAGTCAAGTAATCTTCCAAAACTTGGACTTGGGATTTTAATCCTTTGGCCGTACCCCAATCAATAGAGGATATGTGATATTCAAAGAATTTACGGGTATAGGTCAATAACCTTGCAGCTTCTGAGTCGTGAAAGCGGATGTTGGCGTACAAGTCACGGAGCATTTGGGCGGTTGGCTTGACCCCTTTACGTATCAAATCGGTATGCAGGTTCAATAAATCGGTTTCAATCTGACGGAGAAAGGTATTTTGTGCTTCAACTTTGTCGGAGTCGCCATCAATTTTCATAAATGTTGAGTTCCATTGAGTGGCCTCAATTCTAATGCCCGTCGAAAAATCTGTGCAGGTCGTGCCGTTAACCCGAAGCCGTACGTAAATGGTTTTAATCGGATTTGATTTGTATAAAGCATAACGCAGCTTGAAGCGTATGACAAGTTTGCTCTTTTGGTGGGTCAGCAATGATTTACGCTCCCGAATCGAGTAGTGTGAATTGATAAAATCTGCTAAATTTGTGGCAGTGTTTTGCATGTTTTTAAGTGGTTTACTGTGAAACAATTGCGCCCTTGCAGCCTCGGAACTGCTTGGGCTTTTTTATTGGCCTAAAACTTGGGATGTGTTATTTTCAAAAAGCCCCAACTGATTAAATGTGTCATTTTGAAGGGCTTTAAGCCGTTTTTTAATGGCAGCCATGCGTTTAAAAACATCGGCATTTTCCTGTTTGAGCCGTTCAAGTTCTTGAAGTAGGGTGTAGCCCTCTTTTTGATTGGTGAGGGCATTTTGTTGAGCGTTAGTAATTGACCAGGCTAATTGTTTGTACCCCTTTTCAGCCTCAATAAAATGGTTTCGTACTTGCTTACCTACGGTTGTGCGTTGGAGCATGGCAATTTCTTTGGCCGTGTCAATTGTGAGTAGATAATCAATTTTGTTATGGGCTTTTCGCTCCCCAATTTTGAGGAGCGAATAATCTTGTTCTTTGGTGAATCCGTATTCAAACATACGTTTACACCAGTCAGAAAAATCGGTCTGAACTCCTAAAGCTGTGTGAAGCTCACGGGCTGATACGGTGTTAACTCCTTGGTGAAGTTGGATTTGTGGAAGCGTGTCCATAAATTTGATTTGTTTTTGAGGTTGATTTACGATTTGAAGCCCTACACCGTTGGCGCGGTAGTCGGGCTTTTTTTATTGAAAAAAATTGGTTACGGGAATACCAAAATACTTTGATAGCTTCCCAACTTCGGAGGCTGTTGGCTCTAACTTGCCTGAGTAGATAAGTCCCCAACGTTTGCGGTTGATGTTAGTTGCCGCATAGAAATCGGGTGTAGGCCGAAAGACGAGTTTAGAGCCTTGCTCTATTACTGCTGCTACTTTTGATTTGTCCATATGATTGAAATATATTAAAATTGATATGCAAATATAAAGTAATTGATATATAATATCCAATATATAATATCTAATTTTTTATATTGATTGCCTTATTTTGTATATGAATATATCAAAGCGTATTGCTTCAATTAGAGAAGTCAAAGGGTTTACACAAAAACAGATTGCTGACCTTTTAGATATGGAGCAATCAAATTACTCCCGATTAGAAGGTCGTGGCAGTAAACTGACTATTGAACAACTGGAAAAAATAGCTAGCGCGTTGGGTGTAAGTGTGGTTGAGCTTCTTACAGGTGAGGGTGAGAATGAAGAAATAGAAGAGCTTAAAAGAAAACTAGGCGAATATCGAGATCACATATTCAAAATAACGATTGAAAAAGAAACAGAAAATTCGTCATTGATGTTCTGGGGGTTCTACACATTCAATGGTTATATGACACAATTCGGCTTAAAAAATAATCTTTTCACTGAGGCGCAATACTCTCAATTGATAAATGATGTGCAGGCTATTCCTCTCAATGATGATGATTTTGATACTGATTTGTTTGACATCATTCAAAAAAAAACCGATTTACATTGTGTTACTCATTTGATGAACGAAGAACAAATTGTGTCTGCAATTGATGAGCTAGATTATGTATCAAAAGAACTTTTGCATTTGTTCTTTAACAAGAATATGTTGTTAGATAAAAAACTTCATAAAACATATCATAAGTATTTAGCATTGGATACTTTAAAAAAAATAGCTAAACAAGTAAAAGATTCATCTAAATGACCCATGGCCAACAACGCCAAATAGTAGGTTGTAGTGGCGAGCTCGGGCGGCATGGAATTTGTTAAAGGCTAATAATAATGGCGTTGTTGGCCAAGGCTAAATTTTGCCAAGTGATTTGTTGATTAAGTATTCCTCGTACTCTTTCTGGACTTTCTTCACATCCCTTTTTTTAAAGAGTTTGGGAGACGCGTCACCACCAAGCAACATTTCGTTTTGGGGTAGGAGCGCTTTGGTCGGGGTAAATTCTTTGCGTTTCATAAGATAGTTTTGGCGTAGCTTCAGTAGCGTTATTTTGGGTGATATGGTACCGAAAATTCGAGCTGCGGGCAACGCCTTTTTTATGGAGCTGAAAAAGGCGGATTTTTAGCAAAACCCCGTTTCCAGCCGATTTAGGGGGTATTTTACGGGAACCGACGTATAGATAAACCAATTATAGGTCGAGATATTGGGGCTTTGCCCATTGCTCAAATTCGTAATTCAGTACGATGATTGGACAAAGAAACTCGTATTCGTCGTAGTTGAATGAAAGTCGTTTATCAAAGAGCCGGGCCATGACGGAGTTATCGTCACCATAATGAAAATTCTTATTAAATGCCTCACCAATCCTTTTCTTTGTTCTGATCCTTAATGACCGATACATTGAAATTAATTCATTGATAGGAACTGAATATTGTACGGCATTCTCCATTGAACTACGGGACGGCTTGCTACACGTAAAGATAGCTCAAAAAACAAAACGACCGTAGAACAGTCGTTTTGGAAAATACAACATGAATAGGATTTTATAAAAAGAAATTGGTGTCCGATGGGTTTTCGTTACTCCAGGCACCACCTTTGACTTTTTTCTTTTTGAGGCTCACCCAAATTGCCAAGGCGATGGTTGACGCCAAAAATGCACGTTTCAGACTGAATATTTTCATAGCGATATTTAGGCTAGTGTCTCTAACATTCCGTATTTTCCAGTACCTTTCAGAATATAATTTTTCGCTTCTATTGAAGTCGTGTTATCTATCAACTCACTTGTATTTAGTGATGGTACGCGGTAATTGATACCACGGTTGTACTTCAAAATCACTTTGTCCATTCTAACTAAATTATCTTCAGTAAACTCGTCAATAAGCTGAGAAATGTAAATGGCGCCAATACTGATATTTATTTCGGGGCTGATAAGTTGGTTTTGAGTTATCAATAGCCCTTCGTTTGAAGAGTACCATTTTTGTTGCTTTCCATTTGCATCAAGTTTTGGAGCAATACTTCGATATTTTGAAGCGTCAATACCAAATCGAGTCAAAATAGCATTTTCTTCTTTGGTGAGTTTGTTAGCCCTTTTTTCTCGAAAAACGGTGTCAGTTGCTGTATTGGGAGTGATTTGCAACAGTCCAGTAGCAAGGGTGTTTTTGTTGATGTAATTGGGGTCTAATTGCCCATTTTCGACTAAAATGATAGCTTGTAAAACAATTAAAGGGATATTTGAACTTTCAACCGCTTGTTCTACAAAACGCCCAAATCGACGCATTAATTCGGCTCTTTTAGCTCTAAACTTTGGCGGTTCTGTTGCTTCATAAAATGCCAAGTCCGTATATCTACGCTTGATTATTAGCTCTGACATGCTAGTTTTATCGTTTTGGCTTATTGGATTTTTCGTTCCTTTTGATGGCAAATTGACTAATTCCCCAAGTGAATAAGGCTAAAAAAGCTATCCCACCTACAGCAATACCGCCAATCAACCAATAATTAGGTTTTGGTAGGGTTTCATCTATGACAAAATCATCATAATATGAGGATGTTGGCTTTTGTTGTGGTGTTTCGATTGTTTTGTCATTGGTGGGGATATTGATACGAGCTGTTTCGGTTGTTGTTGGCTGTTTTGTATTCGTCGTAGGATAAGAGTAGCTTGGGTTAGCAACAACTTTGTACCATTCATTATCAAGTACATACATTGACCAGGCTTCATCGTATGGGTTGATCATTTCTACATATACGATTGAGTTGTCGGGACGTAGAACCTTCATGTAATAGATGTAGTCCTCTTTCGAATCAGTCAAATTCATCTGCACAATTTGGCCTATGAGTTCATCTTTATTAAACACAACATCAAAATCTCCATCCAATTTTGATTGATATGTTACGTAACCATTTGAGTAAACTAAGTCTCCAACTTCAGGATAGTTTGGGTTTGATTTAACTCCTTTTGGCTGAGAGGTCGGAGCAAACAATGATGGAACAAGAAAAAGGTATTCAAACATTACTTTAGAGGTTAAATTGATTTTCTAAAATTTCGTACGGGATAACCTTTGAATCAATAAAAGCAGCCTCGAAACAAGGTACTTTCATATTTTCCCACTTTTTACGTGCTTTATCAGTGAGGTCAAAGGTGATTAATTCTTGATTGACTCCAACTTTGGTCAGTCGACCTTGACCGTAGTCAATCAATTTTTGTAAGTTATGATACAACTGGAGCGTTTGGGGAACTATGTAACGGTAATTACAATAGCTTTCAACCTTCATTTTAAGCATTAAGGCCATGGAAACAAATTCTTTCAACTCATCTAGTTGCCATGTTGATTTTTGGCAACTCTCCGTAAATTCAGTAATCAATTCATTGAAACGGTTAGTAAATCGTTTTTGAAACTCAATGTCATGGCTCAAAGAGTCATTGATGATGACCAAATCAAGTCGTCTCCGTTCGTTTTCAGCCTCAATTTTACGAATGGCCAATTCTTCCATTTTACGTAAATGCTCCAACTTTATAGCGATTAATAAAAGCTGAGGGTCAAAGATTTGAAAGCCTAAAATTTTGCTCATTTTAATAATTGATTTTGGTTGGTAATGCCAAATATGACAAAAGAAAAACGGGCGGTTTCCCGTCCGTTCGTAGTAAGTCCAGTTAATTCCACATTTGTCTTTTTAATCCTCGAAAAGACTGAATGGAATCCCCAATTTTTCTACAATTTGAGCCACTTGCTTTGGGGTAAAAACGTTATCAGATGGCCACTCAAGACCATAGTACAGCATTTTCCGTTTGAGGGTTTTCATGTGCCAACCGTACAAAGCTGCAAGCTCAGACTTACCGTAGGATTTTATGACAAATTTTTCATCGGTAATCATGCCTCAGCTTCGTTTATTTCAGCGGGTTCGTTTAAGTCGGAGCTCACTAACTTTTCGTCAGTAAGCGGAACGCCTTTTTGAGTTTGAACATTCTCAATTTTCTCTTTTTGAAGAAATTCGGGTGCCAACAATAATTCGGCTTCCAATTTTTTTATCAAACGTTCTTCATTGTCGATCGAGGCGGGAATTTCTTCAAGCCTTTTCAAAATTTTGGGGTATTCAAATCCCTTTTTCTTACGCTTGTCATCGGTGACCCAAATACCAATGGCAGATACTACGACAACCAAAAGAATGACAATTGAAAGATTTGTCAAGCTGGCCTTGTCTGAATTATCGTCACTCGACCGTTTGCTTTGTGATTTTAAAATCGAAAATCCAATCACCGAAGTTAAACCGCCCCAAATTAATACGGGTTTCAAATATCTTTCCGTGTCGGTGAGGGTGTTTTCGTTTACGGTGGACTCCTTTTCATCAAGAAGCCTTTTTTCTTCTTTGCGTAACTGGACCAAGTTAGACTTCGCGTTTGCGATGGCGGCTTCCAGTTCGGTGTACTTTGGGTTTCTAACCTCAATGAGGGTTACTTTGGTTTCGGTTAATTGGGCTTGAGTTGGAGCCTGGTTATGGGCTAATCACCTCAGCCTTTTTTCGTTTACGGCATGATGCCACTCGGCAAGAAGACTGACAATATAGCGCCCTATGGTCTTTGGGCTGAAACAACTTGCCGCAATTTGCACAATTGCGTTTGGTTAAATTCTTCATTTAGTGAGCTGTTAATAGGTCGATTTTTTTACCAAAATTAACGAAAAAAGCCTCCGTTACACAGCTGTTACGTGAACGTTAACCAAATCGGTTTCTGTAACGCTCAAAGTGGCCTCTAAAGGCTTGAAAAGTGGCACTAAATAGAGGAGAAACCCTCGAAATTGGGCTAAAAATAAACTTTAGGGTGGGGGTGTGTCTTGCTTGATTGCGCTGTGTACGCTGTGTTAACACTGTGTAAACAAGTCAGTAATAAAAATGGCAAGAATTTTTTCAAGGAAGCTCCCATTTTCACCGCGTTTTCGTCGTGGTTGAAATGGATTTTTGTTACAATCTCCATTCAAAATGAGGAAAAAAACGAGGAAAATTCACTTTGTTCACTGTAAAGTATTGATACTCAAAGGTGTTGTAAGTTCCTCTCTCTCTGCTGAAAGGCTGCAAATCACTGATTTGTAGCCTTTTTTGCTTTTATTACCTTAGCTTTTCCCCCTTTTCAATTACTGCAACCCGTATTTTTTGTCTCTATTTTGGCCGTAGAAGGTAAAATAGTTCCATTTTGGAAAAGGACAGACTTCTTGGCGCTGAAAACCACTTTTACCGTTGGACTTACGGGTTTATTGACTATTATTTTACCGTTTGTTTCAAAAAGATACGTTTTGTAAGTCAGTGGAATATTGATGACAATGTCACTGGTAGGGCATTGGTATTCATAGGCACCTGCGTCGGGACGAAAATTTTTAACCCGCGTTTTTCCCGCCAAATCTTTGCTGCCTGCGGAGTCAGTGGCAACGGAAGAAAGATCGCTGAAGTCGTACGCAGGAGATGATTCTGAATTAAGTCGAAAATTAGCACCAGCTACATCCTGAAAAAGGGGATTAGAAGAGCGAGAATTTTGGTCTTTGGATTCGTTGGTTTTAAAGTTTTGTAGCCCATAACTATCACGCTTTTCAAACATAAATTGGGGCATATTGGTAAAAGTAGAGTACCAAATGTTGTAGTCAGAACTCAGCCCAATGACAAATTGAGCGGCGGGTTGCCAGCTATTCAAGAGTTTAGAGCGACCGCTGACCGACGAGTAGAAAATATTGTTTCGGATGGTGCAGTTTTCTGAGTAGTCCAAATTAAGTTCGCCATAATCTTGAGGCGATGTTTCAGAAGGCTCTAGTACTGAACTGTTATAGTTGTTGACGCAGGTATTATTGATTATCCAGCAGTCTTTGATGCGTCCATTTTTACACCATGAAGTTTCTTTACAACCGCCCAAACCAATTCCTCCTCGGGAATTGTTGTAAGCTAAGTTGTTGCGAATGATTACCTTTTCAGCGGCAGCGTTGACGACACTAAATTGATTTTCGCAATTGATTTGAAATCCCCGTTGACCGTTTCGGCAGGTATTTTGTTCAACCACAATGTTCTTTCCGCCATCGACATAAATGCCTGCGGCCAAGGCGATTGGGCTTTTGCAGTTTTCTACCAAATTGCCCCGAATGATTCCGTTGCGCGCTTGGGAGTTGGAGGCGGAATTGTTACACCAGTTATAATATCCTGCGGCTACAATTCCAATATTTCCAGTGTTATTGATATGGTTATTACTGGCAAGGAAACTATCGACATTACCGACAAAGGTTAATGCTTCACTTACTCCAGTACGGCAATCAAAAATCGAACAACTATCGACGACAATGGCATTGATTGGCGTGGTTGGGTGGCTTCCGCAAACTACGAGGGGGTTGAAGCCTGCGTTGGGCGAGGCGTAGAATTGACTGAATTTACACTTTTTTAGTTCGAGGTGGTGGGACGTGCCTTCTATTTTGATTCCCCAAGCATTACCCGTTAGGTTTTTAAAATGAAATCCCTTGATTCTGAGGTAGTTTTTGCTACTAATAAGCACAAAATAAGCTGCCGCGGCATTGCCGTTAAAAACTGGTTCTTCGTTGGCATAGTTAAGAAATTCGATGTACTGATTAGCGTTGCCTGAATTGGGGAAGTTGATGTAGGTTTCGTTATAAGTACCTCCTCTAAAATAGACTTTGTCGCCAGCGGTGGCAGTACTACACGCTTTTGCAAACGTTCGCCAAGGTGTATTGATATTAGTGGGGTTAGCGGAGGCATCGTTCCCGCTTGGGGAAACGTAAAAAATACGCTGCGCTTGAAGGCGGCTTACCAATATAAGTGCTAAAAAAATGAAAAGGAAGCGTTTCATTGGCTATTCGATGAGTAGATTTTAGTTGTAAATTGAAAATTTTATTAGTTGGAATCAACATTAGAGGAATGTTTTTGCCCAACAATTTATCAAGCGTCAATTTTTGATAGAGAGGTATCTGGTTTTAGGTTGAATCCTGTATCTTGCTTTTTTTTCAAACCAACCAATTACTTTACCTCTTTTTCATGAAAGAATCACTGGCGGCGCTGGATTACATTCGCCTCAATTTTTCTGCCGAAAGTTCGGCGGTGGTTAACATTGCCCTTGGCCTCATGATGTTTGGGGTGGCGCTTGACATTAAGCCGCATCATTTTCAAACGCTTCTCCAAAACCCACGTCAGTTACTGGCTGGTGTTCTTAGTCAGGCGGTGGTAATGCCTGCTGCAACATTTTTGTTGGTCATGGCTTTAGGAGATAATATTACGGTAGGGGTAGCGCTTGGGATGATTTTGGTGGCGGCTTGCCCAGGGGGAAATATTTCAAATTTTATTACCTCCCTTGCCAAAGGAAATGTGGCCTTGGCTGTGAGCCTGACGGCCATAAGTACGATGTTGGCGGTCGTTATGACGCCTTTCAATTTTACTTTTTGGGGAAACTTGTACGCTCAAAGTAGCTCGTTGGTACGGCCGTTGTCGCTCGATTGGCGAGAGTTGCTCAAGTCGGTATCTATGATTCTTGGCTTGCCGATGGTGCTAGGGATGTTGTGTTCGTATTATTTACCCAAAGTTGCTTCGTTTTTGCTTAAACCTTTTCAGGTTTTGTCTTTGTTATTTTTTGTGGCGTTGGTGGTCATTGCCTTTACGCAAAACTTAGATATTTTCTTGAACCATATTGGCTTTGTGTTTGTGGTGGTTTTGCTTCAAAATACGCTTGCCATGGTTACAGGCTACGGAATGGGTGCCGTCTTTGGGCTTTCAAAACAAAACCGCAGGACGCTGAGCATCGAAACGGGTATTCATAATTCGGGACTTGGACTGGCCCTTTTGTTCAATCCCGCCGTATTTCCTGTGGATTTGCCTTTGGGTGGAATGGCCATTATCGCAGGTTGGTGGAGTATTTGGCATATCTTGGCTGGAACGTCGATTGCATTTTATTGGAGTAAAAACAACGCATAATATACCTAAACATGACCACATCAGCTATTTCAGTAGGGGTAGTTGGACTAGGGCTTATGGGGTGCAGCATTACTACTTGTTTGCTAATGGCAGGACATCAAGTAGTAGCAGTAGCTCCCTTGCCTTTGGATGTCCCAACTGCCCAACCGCGTATTCATGAACACCTTCAAAAATCGCAAGCGGAAGGATTGACTACCTTTGCACCCGAGCACTTTTTTGCTCAATTAACGATTACGGAAGACTACCACTTGCTGGCTGATTGTGCGTTGGTCATTGAATGTACGCTCGAAAGTTTGCCCATAAAAAAATCGGTTTATGAGAAAATTGAGGCTGTAGTCTCAACAGATGCGATTATCACTAGCAATACTTCCGCGATTCCCATCAGTATTTTGCAAAAAGAAGTAGCTCATCCTGAGCGCTTTTTAGGGCTTCACTGGGCAGAACCTTCGCACACAACCCGTTTTTTAGAAGTAATTTGCGGGGAATTGAGCGATGTGTCAAAAGGGGAGTGGTTGTACGAAGTTTCCCAAAATTGGGGCAAAGAGCCTACCTTGGTTCGCAAGGACATTCGTGGGTTTATTACCAATCGCTTGATGTATGCGCTTTACCGTGAAGCGTTTCATTTGGTGGAAAATGGCTACGCGACTGTAGAAGATGTGGACAGAGCTTGCCGAAATAATGCAGGTTATTGGATGACGCTGGTAGGGCCGTTTCGGTGGATGGATTTGACGGGTGTACCCGCGTACCATACCGTGATGAAAGATTTATTTCCAACCCTCAGCACGACCACCGAGGTGCCGAAATTGATTGATGATATTGTAAAGGAAGGCGGGAAAGGAGTGGCCAATGCACACGGTTTTTATCCCTATTCAGAAGAGGAGGCGCTTTTGTGGAAGAAAACCTTTGAGGAGTTTAGCTACGAAATTCGAGCGTTAGCTTTGCGTTATCCAGCCGACGTTGTCAAAAAGAAAATGGATCAAAATGGATAAAAAAATACCCCGATTCATACTTGAGTCGGGGTATTTTTATTTTTTAGATATTTCCTTTTTTGCGTTCCTTCACGGCGAAGTCAACGGCGCGGGCCGTCAGTGCCATATAAGTAAGCGATGGGTTGACGCACGAAGCAGACACCATACAGGCACCGTCGGTTACAAATACGTTTTTGCAAGCGTGTACTTGGTTGTTGCCATTCAATACCGATGTTTTAGGGTCGCGACCCATACGAGCAGTACCCATTTCGTGAATCGCCATTCCTAACCAAGAACCACGGTCGTACGACTTCACGTTTTTCACACCCGCTTTTTCAAGCATTTCGGCGGCGTCATTGGCCATATCGACGCGCATTTTCTTCTCGTTTTCTTTGAGTTCAGCGTCAAATACCACCAATGGCATTCCCCACTTGTCTTTTTCTTTGGGGTCGAGGTACATGCGGTTTTCGTGGTAAGGCAAGGTTTCTCCGAAACCACCCAATCCCATGCTCCAAGGCCCTGGTTTGGTCAATTCCTCTTTGAAGTCAGCGCCAAAGCTCAATTCGGCGACGTTGCGTTGCCAACTTGCACGGCTTCCGCCACCTTGGTAGCCAAATCCGCGTAAGTAATCGCGTTTGTCGTTGCCGATGTTGCGGTAACGTGGCACGTAGATACCGTTGGCGCGGCGACCGAAATAATATTTATCGGCATCACCCTCCCACGTTCCACTCGCTCCCGTGCGGAAGTGGTGATCCATCAAGTTGTGTCCTAGTTCACCGCTGTCGTTTCCAAAACCTGTAGGGAAACGATTTGAAGTTGAGTTTAACAATACGGCCGTTGTGCCAAGTGCCGAACCGCAAACAAAAATCAAGTTGGCGTTGAAGATACGTTCTTCAAGTGTTACGGCGTCAACCACGCGTACGCCTGTTGCTTTTTTCTTGTTTTCGTCGTAAATCAAGTTGGTCACCACGGAGTCGGGACGAAGGGTCAACTTACCCGTTTTTGCGGCCAAAGGCAACGTACACGATTGGGTACTGAAATAAGCGCCAAACGGACAACCCAAAGCGCATTTGTTACGGTATTGACAAGCAGCACGTCCGTTGTCAACCATAAACTGCGAAGGCTTGGTTAAGTTGGCTACGCGCCCGATGGTCATTGTGCGGCCTGGGAATTCTTTTTCGATGCGTTTACGTACCTCTTTTTCAACGCAGTACATTTCCATTGGGGGTAAAAACTCGCTGTCAGGAAGCTGAGGAAGCCCTAATTTTTCTCCCGAAATACCCGCGATTTTTTCTACGTAACTATACCAAGGAGCAATATCTTTGTAGCGAATGGGCCAGTCAACGGCAATACCGTCTTTGAGGTTGGCCTCAAAATCAATATCACTCAAACGGTACGATTGACGCCCCCACATGATGGATTTTCCACCGACGATATTGGGACGATACCAGTCAAAGCGCTTCACTTCTTTGTATAAAGAATCAGAGTCGTTCATCCAATACTTTTCCGACATCTCGTTGTACGGATAATCGCGGCTCAATTTTGGGTGTGTTTCTTTTTGCTCTACCGTAAGGCGCCCGTTGTATTTGGTTTGCCAAGGGTCTTTCATGGCATTTTCGTAGCCCGTTACGTGGTCTAATTTGTGCCCTTTTTCAAGCATCAAAACGCGTAATCCTTTCTCGGTGAGTTCTTTGGCCGCCCAGCCACCGCTCACTCCTGAGCCCACAACGATTGCGTCGTAGGTCATTTCTTTTTGTGCATCTATGTTTAAGTACATTGGAATCTAAATTTGAAACTACTGGATAGATAAATGAGAGTATCAATTCGGGATTGTTCGAATTAAAGTGCCCAGGCTTTTTGTCCTGGTTTCAGCGGAACACATCCTTCAAAACGTCCAGGAATTGGTAAATACTCAAGTGCTTTTGTAGCGCCTATCTCTGACGTGAAATACCCTGTTACGGTCAACTCTTTCATGCGCAAGAAAAAGGCTTTGTCGCTGGTAGTGAGTGATTTAACAGCCTGAATTTTTTGGGCTGCGTCGAGTTCAACAAAACTTTTTCCAAATGAAGAACGGGTATCGGTGTTCAATTTGGTAAGTCCTGCATAGAATTTCTCTTGGTCTTCTTTTGGGAAACAATCGCGCATCACACGCACAATAAACTTCTCGACACCAGCAGCTTTGGCACCTGGCGTAGAGGTAGTTGGGATAATGACATCGGCTAATTCAGAAAGAAAAGCTTCTTGTTCTGCGCTCACGGCAACGCTTTCTCCGAAATTCGTTTTTTCTCCGAGCACTCCAGCCATTGCGGGTGCGGAGATCATGCCCCCTAAAAGGAGAGCAACCTGCTGTATAGCATCTCTACGGTTCATGTTTGTATCGGGTGGTTTTGTATTTATAAAGTATAAGGTAGGAATATCTTACTATTGGTCTGTGCCAAAACAATCAGCATGGGTTATTTTTTTGTGAAATAATCCCACGTCACTTTTCCAATATCGGCAATGATTTTTTCATTGGTAGCTTCACTTTCGGTGGAGTTGGTGACAAATATACTGATGAAGACAGGACTACCCGAGGGAAGGAAAAGTACCCCAATGTCATTGACAGCGGCGGTCAGCCCTTCGGCATTGGTGCCCGACGAACCTGTTTTGTGAGCGAGAACTGTTTCGGCGGGAAGCTGACTTCTTAGTCGATTTTTGCCCGTTTTTGTTCCTTTCATCACCGACCACAAAAAATCGTGGCTTTTGGATGAAAGCAATTTTCGTGAATTAAAATAGTAGGCCGCCAATAGGTCATTGGCTGCTTTGGGGGTAGTCCAGTTTTGGTATTGTAACTCCCAGTTTTTTTGCATCACTTGTTCGTTGATTTTGATGGATACGTTCTTAAAACCACGACTAAGCAGGTATTGTTCGACGGCTTGTGGACCACCGAGTAATTTTAGAAGCAATTCGCAGCCGACATTGTCGCTTTCAGCTACCGTGTATTCAATAATTTTGGAAAGTTCGATGTCGCCGCCGTTGGGATGAGCATCGCGGAGGGGGCTGTACAAATCAGGGATAAGGTCAGCTTTTTCGACTTTGATGGGTTGGTTTAATTTGAACTTACCCTTATCCACTTCCGACAACATCGCCAGTCCAATGTGCAATTTAAAAACGCTTTGCATCGGAAAACGGCCGTTACCGTAAAAGGACAACGTATCAGCGGGAGTAGGCCCCAAGATAGCGACGCCGACTTTTACTTTTTTGCCTGCGACGATTTGGCTGATTTTTTTCTTCAAATCGGGAAGCTGGGCCGAGGTAGTGAACGAAAAAGTGACAAAAAGAAGAAATAGGGGGCGTAAAAAGGAGGTCTGCATAGTTTGTAAGTGGGTCAACTTGAACAACGCCACGAAACTAGGCAGGAAAAATGAGATTCAAAATTAAAGGAAATTTAGTAGTTGTGTTAGTAACATTTTGTCATCTCTTGTCACTTCATAGAAGTCTAAAGCCGCCTACTGGGAAGCTACTATTTGTCAGTTGAAAGTTTGTGCTTCACAATTTAGCCTCGGTAGAGGCACAACATTTGTAGAGGCAGGAGGAGATTTTTTAATTTTTTTTCGGACGGGGCCGCATGTGCGGCCCCGTCCGAAAAAAAAGGATTCGAATTTTATGGGCGGATTTCTCCATTCTACAAACGTTACGCTTCGCCGAAGCGAAATACAGTAAAATTAGGCGCAACTACCTAAAAACTCGTTGAGGAAGGGCTGTTTGACATTTATCACCATTAAGAGACGTGTGTGGTCAGACGATAGTCAGACTGTGTTTACAAAGCGATGATTAATTTATAGATTACATTTTTAACAACTGGGAGTAATTTGTTATTCCAACGCGACTCCATGGGTGTGGGTACATTTTCCCCCGAAATGTTTCAACAACTAATTTGAATTCTTGCCGAAACCCAGCTTTGAAAAGTACTAAAGCGAGATAGTTGCTCAGGATAGGGGCTAGAAGGGAAACGTGGTTTTGTGTAAGATACCGTTCGTATAGATGTCTTACTACTTCTTTTGTTTCTTCGAGTTTAAAAAATGCCTTGTATTGCTCAATATTTTCTTCTAAATGGTAGTTTTCCCACTGGTTAATAAGAGATATAAGAGGTAAAATTAATAATTCAGGAGTGTCATACTGATATTTTTCTGAAAAATGTATCATTTCTTCTAGGCTGCCACCCCACTTTGGAGTGAGGCGACTTAATATTGCTAGATGTCCTCCCATGTGAGCTGGTTCTATTATTTTTAGTTGCTCAAACAACGAAATGGATTCTTCTATAGGTATTTCAAGCCCCATATGTACAGTTATCAGTGCAGATATGGTATTTGCATCATTTGAATCTAGTAATACAGCTTTTTGGAGATCAAAATGAGCTAATTGTAAATGCTCGAAAAAGGCATCTGCTTGGTCATCAGTTACATATTTAGCTAATTGTGACGTTCTGTAATCCCATGCAATCTTTGTATTGAGTACTCCAATACATAAATTGGCTAGTGAAGAATCTGGATTTTTTTTTAGCCATTCTTGGAGAAGACTTGGGGAAAGGGTAGAATTTTGAAATCCCGCTAAAAGAAGGCTTTTCCCATCCCATTGCTCTCCTGTATAAAGTTTTTCTACTAGGTCAAATTGCTTTTTTTCTAATAACTTAAAGAATTTTCGAGTGTTTTCATAACCTAGTGTTATATCTGGGTCATTGGTGTTGTTAAACAGGTTTTTAAAGAATGACATGGTTCTGAAAGTGAAGAATGTTAGAGGGTATAGTAATAAAGTTGCAATTTTATAAAAAAAACACCGACGAACTAAATATAATTTAACAAAAAACAGCCCCACCTCGCGGCAGGGCTGTTTTGCATTTATAATCTTTGATAGCTGTGGGCGGTCAGACGATAGTCAGACCACTCCCCAATGACACGGTCTGACTATCGTCTGACCGTTGTCTAAAAACTACTTCACTTCTTCAAAGTTGACAAACTCACCTTCTTGGTTGTTGCCAGCGTTGGCTTGTTGGCCAGCGCCTGCCGATGGGTCTTGTGGCGCACCTGCGTCAGCACCTGCGGCGTAGATTTCTTGCGAAGCGGCGTTCCAAGCTTCGGTGATTTTGGTCATAGCGGCGTCGATAGCGGCAGCGTTGCGGCTGCTGTGTGCGGTACGGAGTTCTTCCAAAGCCCCTTCGATGGCCGATTTGTTTCCTGCCGAAAGCTTATCGCCGTATTCTTTCAACTGCTTCTCCGTGCTGAAAATCATTGAGTCAGCTTGGTTCACTTTCTCGATTTCTTCGCGGGCAGCTTTATCAGCGGCTTCGTTGGCTTTGGCTTCTTCGCGCATCCGTTGGATTTCAGCGTCTGAAAGACCGCTTGATGCCTCGATGCGGATTTTTTGCTCTTTACCCGTTCCTTTATCTTTTGCCGTTACGTTCAAGATACCGTTGGCGTCCACGTCAAACGTTACTTCGATTTGTGGCACACCGCGTGGGGCTGGTGGAATACCGTCGAGGTGGAAACGACCAAGCGTACGGTTTTGAGAGGCCATTGGACGCTCACCTTGCAACACGTGCAATTCTACCGAAGGCTGGTTGTCAGACGCCGTCGAGAACGTTTCTGATTTTTTGCTTGGGATGGTTGTGTTCGCTTCAATCAATTTGGTGAAAACACCACCCAAAGTTTCGATACCCAATGACAACGGAATTACGTCAAGCAAGAGTACGTCTTTTACTTCACCCGTCAAAACCCCACCTTGTACGGCAGCTCCGATAGCTACTGCTTCGTCAGGGTTTACGTTTTTAGAAGGTTTTTTGCCAAAGAATTTCTCTACTTCTTCCTGAACGCGTGGAATACGGGTTGAACCACCCACAAGAATCACTTCATCGATGTCCGAAATACGAAGACCCGAGTTGTTCATGGCACGCTTGCAAGGTTCCATCATGCGTTGGAACAAGCTGTCGGCCAACTGCTCAAACTTCGCTTTTGTCAATGAACGTACCAAGTGTTTTGGAATTCCGTTTACTGGGAATATATAAGGTAGGTTGATTTCTGACTGCGTTGAGCTTGACAACTCAATTTTAGCTTTTTCAGCCGCTTCTTTCAAACGTTGAAGCGCCATTGCATCTTGACGGAGGTCGATGCCTTCGTCTTTCTTAAATTCGTCGGCCAACCAGTCGATGATTACTTGGTCAAAGTCATCACCCCCAAGGTGCGTATCACCGTCGGTCGATTTTACCTCAAATACACCATCGCCTAATTCAAGGATAGATACGTCGAAAGTACCACCACCTAAGTCAAAAACGGCGATTTTGATGTCTTTTCCTTGTTTGTCCAATCCGTAGGCCAAAGCCGCTGCGGTAGGTTCGTTAATGATACGTTTCACGTCCAAACCAGCGATGATACCTGCTTCTTTGGTCGCTTGGCGTTCTGCGTCGTTAAAATACGCAGGTACGGTAATCACGGCTTCGGTTACTGTTTGTCCGAGGTAATCTTCGGCAGTTTGCTTCATTTTTGTCAAAATATGCGCCGAAATTTGCTGTGGAGTAAACAAATGCTCGCCGATACGCACGCGTGGTGTGTTATTTGCGCCTTGTTCTACAGTATAGGCTACAGTTTTAATTTCGCTTCCAACTTCGCTAAAGCGCTTACCCATGAAACGCTTGATAGAAGAGATGGTATTGTGAGGATTGGTAATGGCTTGACGTTTTGCAGGAGCACCTACTTTGCGTTCGCCGTTTCCGTTGTCCATAAACGCTACCACCGAAGGGGTGGTGCGAGCACCTTCGCTGTTGGCAATTACGACGGGTTCGTTCCCTTCCATTACGGCCACACACGAGTTAGTAGTGCCTAAGTCAATTCCAATTATTTTTCCCATTAGTAGTAAATTTTAAGTGAGCTTTTTAAGCTCGTTTAACAGATTTAAAGAGGAAGGGCTTTTGGCTGTTGCACCCCTCTTACGGGGCTAATATGTACAACGAGTGTGCCAGTGAAAATTTTAAAAGCTAAAAATGACAATTTGGCAGAAAATGCGTCGCTTTGCGTCAAATCGCGGAAAAAGGCATAACGTAAGGATTAGGCTGCCCGTCACATCGTCTTGTTTTGTCAAGCTACGTCGGGAAAAATAGGCAGTTTTGACAGCCGTTATTCGGGCAAGGATGGTGGATTTACCCAAAACTTTCTCGAAATTTGTGCCACAATTATCCGAACCGAAGATTTTGAAAGGGATTCTGTCATTTTTTTGCTTGTGTGTAGCGTTTTTGAGCGTAGTTGGGTGTTCTAGCGATACCCGCCAAAGTACCCGTATCCCACCATTGCCGACGGATGATGCCACGCATCGCATCAAAGTTGGAATTGAGTACTTAACCACCGTCATCCGAAGAAGCCCCCGTTCGGCCGCTAATTATCACAAACGTGCCGAGCTTTACGTGGCGCTGCGCGATTATGACCGTGCACTCGAAGACATTGAAGAAGCTCTTGACATTAGTCCTAGTAATGGACTATTTCTGCTGACCCGAGCTAGGGTATTGCGCCAATTAAAAAAATATGATGAAGCTTTGGCCTCTGCCCGACGGGCGGAAGTTTTGCAACAAGACACGCCTGAATTATACGTGTTGTTGGGGGATTTGACCCAGCAAAAACGCCAGTTTCGACAAGCAAAATTGTATTTAGCAAAGGCACTTCAAATGGCCCCCTACGACGGAGAAGCGTATTTTTATACAGGATTATTGGATGCTCGACAAGGAGATACGTTGTCTGGAATTGCATTAATGCAAAGGGCCTTGGAGTTGAAGCCGCGCTTCTTGCCAGCTTATGTCGAGCTTACAACTATTCACACCCGCTTGAAAGAATACGACCAGGCGAAGGAAATTAACAGAATAGGGTTAAAGTACTTCCCCAAAGAATCACAGTTGCATTATGCCCGAGGTGAGATGTATTTTACCCAAAAACGGCTGGACAGCGCACTAATTAGTTATCGAAAGGCCATTGTGTTTGATTCTACCAACTACATGGCTGATTTTTATGCAGGGATTATCTATTTAAAATGGAACAGTATTCCGCAAGCCATCAAGAGTTTTCAAAAAGTGCAACGTTTCAATCCAAAATATCCGCAAATACATTTTTTACTAGGAACGGCATATGATCGAATCGGTAACTTGGATGGCTCTATCGAACAATATAGCCTTGCCGCTGAACAAGACCCAACCGACTGGCGCTCCAAGGGGCGGTTATACCGCGCCCAACAACGTAAAATGTACTTAGAAACCTACGGGACGTTGCCGCCTGCAGCTCCTGAAGCCGTGGCAGAGGCCGAGGATGAAACAACTGCTCCCGAAAAGGCATTGGATCCGTCGCGGGTACAAATTGAGGTGCTAACCCCGAACCTTCAATTGAAAACAAAGACCGATACCAGTCGAAACTTCAAAATCAAACCGTAGAGAGGTTGGCAAAATTCAGAAAAAAGCCCAATTTTGCGCCCAAGCAATCCGTGTAGTACAAGTAGTAGATGGTTGTCGTTTAATCGTTCGCCACTGAGGACGTGGATTGTATCTCCAAACAATTTAACAAAATGTCTGAACAAATTAACATTACCTTGCCTGACGGTAGCATTCGTAAGTATGCCGCAGGTGTGTCCAGTATGGACATTGCGCTGAGTATCAGCGAAGGGCTTGCACGAAATGTGTTAGCTGCCAAAGTAAATGGACAAGTTTGGGACGCAACGCGCCCCATTACGTCGGATGCCAACGTCCAATTGTTGACCTGGAACGATACCGAAGGGAAAGCTACTTTCTGGCACTCGTCGGCGCACTTGTTGGCCGAAGCCATCGAGGCGTTGTATCCTGGAACTAAGTTTGGAATTGGGCCAGCCATTGAAACGGGTTTCTACTATGACATCGATTTGGGAGGAAAAACGTTTTCTCAAGATGATTTCAAAAAAGTGGAAGACAAAATGCTGGAGTTGGCGCGGCAAAAAAATGACTATAAGCGCAGTGAAGTCAGCAAGGCCGACGCCATTACGTATTTTACCGAAAAGAACGACGAATATAAGCTGGAATTGATCGACGGATTGGAGGATGGTCAAATCACGTTCTACGAACAAGGCAACTTTACTGACTTGTGCCGTGGGCCGCACATCCCTAATACGGGCTTTATCAAAGCCGCCAAAATCATGAACGTGGCAGGTGCCTACTGGCGCGGCGATGAAAAACGTCCGATGCTGACGCGGGTATATGCCGTGACGTTCCCCAAACAAAAAGAACTGGACGAGTACATCCACTTATTGGAAGAAGCCAAAAAACGCGACCACCGTAAGTTGGGGAAAGAATTAGAACTCTTTACGTTCTCCGAAAAAGTAGGGCAAGGGTTGCCATTGTGGTTGCCGAAGGGGGCGTTGTTGCGCGAGCGTTTGGAAAGTTTCTTGCGTCGGGCGCAAGTACGGGCAGGGTATTCGCCCGTTGTTACGCCGCACATTGGGGGTAAACAATTGTACATTACGTCGGGACACTGGGAAAAATACGGCAAGGATTCGTTCCAACCGATTCATACGCCCGAAGAAGGTGAGGAGTTTATGCTGAAACCCATGAACTGCCCGCACCACTGCGAAATTTATAAATCTCGCCCGCGCTCGTACCGCGAATTGCCGTTGCGTTTGGCGGAATTTGGAACGGTTTATCGTTACGAACAAAGCGGTGAGTTGCATGGACTTACGCGCGTACGTGGCTTTACCCAAGACGATGCCCACATTTTCTGCCGGGCCGACCAAGTGAAGGACGAATTTAAGCGGGTGATTGATTTGGTTCAATACGTTTTCCGTTCGTTAGGTTTTGAAAATTACAGCGCACAAATTTCGTTGCGTGATCCCGAGAAACCAGAAAAGTATTTTGGTAGCGACGATGATTGGAACAAAGCCGAAAGCGCCATCATCGAAGCCGCCGCCGAAAAAGGGTTGAATACCGTGACCGAATTGGGCGAGGCTGCCTTCTACGGCCCTAAGCTCGACTTTATGGTAAAAGATGCGTTGGGACGTAAATGGCAGTTGGGGACTATCCAAGTAGATTATCAGTTGCCACAGCGTTTTGAGCTCGAATACATGGGTTCTGACGGTGGCAAGCACCGCCCCGTGATGATTCACCGTGCGCCGTTTGGTTCGTTGGAGCGTTTTATCGCGATTTTGATTGAAAACACCGCGGGTAACTTCCCACTTTGGCTGTCTCCTGATCAAATTGCGGTATTGCCAATTTCGGAAAAATACCAAGATTTTGCCAACGATGTGTTCTTGCAATTGCAGGAAGCTGACATTCGCGGGTACGTGGATCACCGCGATGAAAAAATTGGCCGCAAAATCCGCGACGCGGAAGTGAACAAATTGCCGTACATGTTGATTGTCGGGGAAAAAGAACAAGAAGAACGCAAAGTGTCGGTACGTCGCAAAGGCCAGGGTGACTTAGGTCAAATGCCTTTGGAAGAATTTATCGCTCACTTTAAGTCAGAGGTACAAGGAACAATCGCTACGTTTGGTTCGTAAAATTACAATTTGTAAAAATATCTTTTAAAAAGAGCCTCTTGCCCTTCTGGGTTTAGAGGCTCTTTTTTTGTGGAGAGGTTGAGGCTCACGAAAAACTAATTAAATTCTAATGATATTTGTTTCGTAAGATGAGTACCTTAGTACTGAAATGAAGGACTCTTGCGTTACTTATAAAATGTTCTAAATCGTTCCTCAATACTGAATTAGCCATGCGAAAATCAATCTACCTAATTTTACTTTTCATCGCTAGTATGGGTTATGCATTTGCCCAGCCGCAACAAACCCTTGATGCGAATGAGTTGTTTCTCAAACAAAATCCCCAATACCGTTCTACATTTACCAAAGATGGGGGGCGGTACTTGGTGTTGGATGTGTTTAAGTTTGGGAAAATTCGCCGTCATCGTTTTTTTGTGGGAGATGAACTGACATTTTCAACCAAAAATAAACGGAAAAGAAGCAAACAAACCATCGTGGCGGTTTCGGATAGTTCATTTACCTATTCCACTTACAATGAGATCTTGGGAGAGTATGAACACACGGAAGTTATGATTTCTGATGTTCATAAAATAAGACTTAGCCGAAACATTCCTTTTGTTACCCAAGGCGCGGTCATGTTGCCCCTAGCAGGGGGCGTTTTGTTATTGACTGATACTTTTATTACGAGGGGTGGGGTCGATTTTTTGGTTCAGTTTGACCCCAAAACGGCCCTAATCGCGGGAGGAATCGCCTCGCTAGGAATTTTATGTGCCAAAGCCAGTTTTCCTAAGTATCGGGTAGGAGGGAAGCATCAGCTGAAGGTACTGAAAGTATATTAAAAGTCGTGCCTTCTTCGGCAATGTGCGAATTGGGAAAAACGGCTTGTGCTTCGGTCAAAAATGAATCAACTTCCTTGTAGCGCGACGAAAAATGCCCAATCAGTAATTTGCCGACGTTGGCTTTTTTTGCGATGGTCGCGGCTTCGCTCGCGGTTGCGTGAAAACGTGCTGAGGCTTGGTGTGCCAAATCATTTTGAAAAGTAGCTTCGTGGTATAAAAGCGAAGCCCCACGAATGATGGGAATAATTGCCTCGTCGTAGCGAGTGTCCGAACAATAGGCATAGCTGCGGGGTGGTGGAGCTGGCAAGGTATATTCGGCTACACTGTAGAGGAGGTTACCACCTTCGTCGTAAATGTCTTCCCCGTTTTTGAGTTGACGTAAATAGTCAAACGGAATACCGTCCGTAATTTTCTCTTTAATCAGTTTTCGCTTCTGAGGTTTTTCTTGAAACAAAAATCCAGCACAAGGAATGCGGTGACTCAAAGGAATGGTAAAGACGGTGAAACAGGGATGTTCGTAAAGTAGCGTAGAGGTAGTTGTGTTGGTCTGGGTAAAAATAATCCGAAACTGCAACGGCGTCTGAGAGTACTTAAACTGGAGCGTGAGTACTTCGTCTAGCCCTTGGGGACCAAACAACAACAAATCGTCGGTACGCCCACCGAGGTTGAGACTCGACAATAAGCCAATCAGCCCGAAGTAATGGTCGCCGTGCAAATGACTAATAAAAATTCCTTTGAGTCGGCCAGGGCGAACTTTGTAGTCGAGCAGGCGAAATTGCGTACCTTCTCCGCAGTCAATCAGAAAGTGGTCACTTTCGTAGGTGAGTAACTGCGAAGAAGGGTGGCGGTTGAGGGTGGGGGTAGCTGAGCCAGCCCCCAAGATAAGTACAGAGAATGGCATTACGGTTTTTCGCTCTGGGTATAACCGTCTTCGTCCATGTCGTCGTCGTTGAAATCATCACTTTCGGCGCTGAACTCATTTTCCAAGTCATTCATAAATACGGCGTCGATGCCTTCTTCTACGCTTGGGAGAATGGTGACGTCGCGTATTTTGCCGTCGATGAGCAAATCCACAAAGTCGTCGTTGTCAGATACCAAGACCATCAACCCAAGTTCACGTGAACAAAGCATGTTGATTTTTTTGAGAATGCTGATTCCCGCCGAGGTTATACTCGTTGCAGTGGCAAAATTGAGAATCAAGTTATGGAACCCTTCACGAAACAGTCCACGAGCGACGGTTTCTAACTCAGCCGCCATGGCATCATCAAATGCCGACTCGTGAATATTAACTAGGGCGTATTGTTCGTGTTTTTGAATGGTATGTGTCATAAGTCTATAACGAAAAAAAACTAAAAATAGGTAAGCTCGTTGAGTGAACGATTAAGACAAAGTTAGCGAACGTGTAACATTTTCTTCAATCCGTGCCAAAATATCTTGTGATTCTGACTTTACAAAAGGTTTCCCCGTTACTTTTTCGTAAAGTTCAATGTAACGCGCCGAAATTTGAAGAATCCATTCGTCGGACATTTCGGGTACTACTTGGCCTTCTTTACCCTGAAAGCCGTTGGCAATCAGCCATTCGCGAACAAACTCTTTGGAAAGTTGCTTCTGTTGAATCCCTTTTTGTTGGTTTTCTTCATATACATCAGCGTAGAAATATCGAGACGAATCGGGCGTATGTACCTCGTCGATGAGGTAAATGGTGCCGTTGTTAGATCCAAACTCGTATTTGGTATCCACCAGAATCAACCCTTGTTGCGCGGCCATTTCGGTGCCACGAGCAAACAGCGCTAAGGCGTATTTTTCGAGCTGCGTATATTCAGCTTCCGACACAATGCCTTTGGCAAGAATATCCTCGCGCGAAATATCTTCGTCGTGGCCTTCGTGGGCTTTGGTGGTGGGCGTAATGATGGGCGTTGGAAGTTTATCGTTTTCTTTCAAGCCTTCAGGAAGCGTTACTCCGCACAGCGTACGTTTGCCTGCTTTGTACTCCCGCGCGGCATGACCCGCCAAATAACCGCGAACGACCATTTCTACTGGATAGGTTTCGCATTTTTTTCCGAGACTGGCATTTGGGTCTGGAACTTCAAGAAGCCAATTAGGGACGATGTCGGCCGTTGCCCGCAGAAAATGCTCCGCAATTTGGTTCAACACTTGCCCTTTGAACGGAATTGCGCGGGGTAAAATGACGTCAAAAGCCGAAATTCGGTCGCTGGCAATCATGACCACGCAGTTTTCAAAACTATATACATCACGGACTTTGCCGCGGTAAAATCCCGTTTGGTTGGGAAACTGAAAATTGGTTTGAGTGAGAGTTTGCACGCTATGCGTAGTTTTTGGTGGATTTTTCTACCTTATATATTATATATACTACCACTTCCCTTTGGTGTCGTCGTTGGCGGTCGTTCGGTGGCGTTGTTGTTGTAAGTACTGAATTTCGGATGCTTTCAGAGATTCCAGAATAATCATGGCTTGTTCTTCACTCATTTTTAAATTTTTGAGCTGGTTCAATAAATTTTTCTTTTCCTCCGTTTGTTTGGCCACTTGCTCTGTTTGCGGTTGGGGGGCATTGTTTTTCGGTGCTAGGTTGGGAGGCGGCTGCGTAAGCGCTTTGGCTTCTTTTTCTTTGCCATGATAGCGTTTTTTCAGTAGTTCATAGTTGTACTGCGCTTTATCATTGTCGGGATTAAGCCTTAAACTTTGCCGAAAATAAAACAGTGCCTGCGCCGTATCCTTCTGCATGGTTTCAATGACCCCCAGTTGGTTTAAGGCCCTTGATGCCAAAAATGGATTGGACACCAAGGAGAGCTTGGCGTAGTATTTTTGGGCGTTGCGAAGCTGTTTCAACTGAAAATACGTATGTGCTAAATTGAGCCGTGATTCTGGTTCGGCAAAAAGCGAAGCCGTCGAAACATTCTGATAGGCTTCCAGCGCATGTTGATAGTCTTTCTCGTTGTAGGCTTGTTGTCCCTCAATTTTTGCGCGGTTACTCCGTGAAATCGTGTCAAACGAACGATTGTCCCAAATCCAAAGCAGTAATGAAAAAAGCAACGACTCAATCATCGGTGGTTGGTCTAGTAAGGCGGTGCAAAGATAACGTTTTTTAATTTTTGGCACAGTTTTGGAGATATTGGACATATCGCCTTACATTTGATTAGTTTTCCAATTTGAGCGGTTATGTCAAAATCTAAAAAAGGAGTACCTCAACCCATAAAAACACCTCAGAAACAGCAAGTTGAATCAGATTCTTCTTCCGTTTTATCGACTGAAAGCTTCACTGGAGTAGAAGCAAAAACGCCCGTAAATCTTCCAATTAAGGACGAACTTTTTCGTAAAATTTTTTGGGGATTGGCCTTAGTTTTACTCATTGGTATGCCAATTCTCAGTACGCAGTACGGAATAACGGCCGATGAATGGGGAAACAAAGCCTATGGCGAACTGTGTTTGGACTATTTTACCAGTTTTGGTGATAAAAAAGAAGCACTTTCTTACGCGCCTCGCGGCGGGGAGGTCATGTATTGTTATGGCCCTACGCTTGACTTAATTTCGGCGGCCATTTACCGTACTACTGGTGCCGATCCCTACCTGATTCGTCACATGTTACTCTCGCTCATGGGCGTCCTTATTTTTGTGGCAACGGGCCTAACGGGGCGGTTACTCGGTGGAAATTGGCGCGCGGGTCTGTTGGCCTTGATTTTTGCGCTTTTCTCTCCGCGTTTGTTTGGCGATTCGATGAACAACCCCAAGGACATCACCTTTGCGGCTGGATATATCCTGACCATTTGTGCGTTGATTAAATTCATTCAAGAACTTCCCCAACCCTCATGGAAAACAACCCTGTTGACCATCGCGGGTATTGGTATCGGTTTGGGAAGTCGTGCGCCAGGTTTGGCGTTGGTGGCCTACGTTCCGTTTTTTGTCGGCGTCGAAGTCCTTTTCCGCAAGCAGGTTCGTCAAGCTGTGTTTGGGGACAGGGCAGTGTTAAAAAATGTGGCTCTCAAAACGGGAGTAGCTACGTTGGGGGGCTATTTACTCGGTATTTTGTTCTGGCCGTTTGCCTTGGCTAATCCCTTAAAAAATCCCTTGACGGCTTTAGAAACCTTGACCAATTTCCCAATTAGTATAAAAACCTTATTTGAAGGGACAAAAATATACTCAACGTCGCTTCCTTGGTACTACGTCCCCAAATACATGATGGTATCAACTCCTCTATATTTTTTATTGGGGGTATTGGTATTTTTGATTGCTTTTCCGCTATCGCGTCGTCACTTCAACCAACGGTATCTGTTTTTGGTGTTGTTTGTCGCCCTTTTTCCGTGGTTGTATGGGGTATCAAAACATTCGGCCTTTTACAACGGCTGGCGCCATACCACCTTTATTTACCCACCTTTGTTGGCCTTAACTGCAGTAGGCTTTGAGTATTTCTTCCGACGTTTTGGAAATGTAGGTCAAAAAGTGCTCGCGGGGGTATTGGCCGTGTTGGTGGCGTTGCCTTTGTGGTTTATGATTAAAAACCATCCCTACCAATATACCTATTACAACGAATTGACGGGTGGTACCAAAGGGGCATTTGCCAATTACGAAACGGATTATTTTGGGGTAAGTACCCGAGAAATCGCCGATTGGATGAAGACTAATATTCCAAACATCCAAAAAGATACGGTGGTCATTGCCAGCGATTATTTTGTGCCTTTGAAAGATTATTTTACCGATTACCCCAAGTTGAAAATGGCTTATCGACGTTATTATCAGCGTTCTGAATTTGATTGGGATTATGGCGTGTTTTTAACGGGACACCTTAATCCAAGCCATTTTCGAAATGCTGGGGTATTTCCACCCGCAGGGACTATTCATAAAATTGAGGTCAACGGTGCTACGATTGGTTTGGTAATAAAACGCATCAGCAAAGATGACTTTAAGGGTATCCAGTTGATTAAAGAAGGGAAAATTGCGGAGTCAATTCCATATTTGGAAAAAGCCCGTCAACTTGACCCCAACAATGAGGTGGTTCGCTTGTACTTGGCCAATGCGTACGTGAACGTAGGCAAGTTCAATGAATCATTGCAAGAATGCCAAAAAGCACTTGAGATTTTTCCTGAATATTTGGGGGCGATGACCACCATGGCGATTGCGTACATCAACCTCAATCAAAATGACAATGCGGTATTTATGTTGAACGAAGTGCTAAGTCAAGATCCTACCAACCGTGATGCGGCGCAGTACTTGGCCATCGCTTACGAACGACAAGGAAATACCGCCGCGGCCAACCAAATCAGGGCGCAGTTGCAACAACAACAGTGATAGAATCACCGTTATTTTAGAAAATATAGAAATCCCCGCCCTTGAAGGAGTGGGGATTTTTAATTAGAAATTAAGTATTGAAAATAGGCTTTGTTGCCTCGAAAGGAGTAACTATGTAGGGTCAATTTTAATCAATATACACCAATAACTCACTAACAGCCAAATCGTCAGTCATTTATGAATCGTAAACTTTTTTGTTCTCTCTTTTTTTGTATGCCCTTTTGCGGCCTAGTTGCACAAAATCTTCAAATCCGCCTGCAAGATGGCTCAAAGGCCGCGGTCATCGGGGCAACGCTCCGCCTGGCCGACCGTGCTGATTCGACAAAAAAAATGTACGCAGTGGCAGATACAGCTGGTGCGGCTCAATTTAAGGTGACTTTTGGGAAACAGTATTTGTTAGAAGCAACCTCCATTGGTTTTAAGCCCCTTAGGAAAGTACTTTCTCCTACGGAGAACCAATCTTCTTTTACATTTTTGATGGAGGCCGACAAAACTACCCTCAATGAAGTGGTGGTCACGGCGCCTAAACCGTTGATTCAACAAGAAGATGACAAAACAATCGTTGATCCCGAGCCTTTGGCCAATAGCAGCACCAGTGCAATGGAAGTCATGGAAAAAATCCCTGGCGTTTTTATTGACCCCGACGGGAATATTTATTTGAGCAGTACAACGCCCGCTACGGTCTATATCAATGGCCGTGAGCAAAAACTGAGTACGGCCGATATTGCCTCCTTGCTTAAAAACCTCCCGCCAAACAGCATTGCCAAAATCGAAATTTTACGGACTCCCTCGGCAAGGTTTGACGCCAGTGGCAGCGGAGGGGTGGTCAACGTGATTTTGAAAAAAGGGGTAAAAATTGGGGTGACGGGTAGTATGAACGCAGGGATGAACCAAGGCCGCTTTGGAAATCAGCTACTGGGCGTAACGGTGAATAATAACGACGGCAAAAAAACATCGTACGTGGTGGTGAACTACAACCGCCGTAATTCTTACGACCAAGTTGAGACCGACCGTCCTTTTACCTTAGATTCGCTTTTGAGTCAGCGTTCTTACACCACCACCCCGAGCCAGACCTTTTATACAGGTTTTGGAATGGGCTTTACACCTTCCAAAAAATGGGAGTTTAATTTTGACGACCGCATCTCGTGGAACCAATACCGTTCGTCTGCTGAAAACCACAATGAAATTACGCGACTAAGTGTCGATAAATTGGTGGTAGAAAACGTCAATCAGTTAGCAAGCAAAACCAAAGCGTTTTTATTTAACCAAGATGTATCGGCTAAGTACAAAATAGATACGCTCGGGTCGGAAGTGACTGCCGAGGCATCGTATAGTTTTTCAACGAATCAAAGTACCCAACTTTTTTCTACTGATTATTTGTTGCCCGCACGTTTTAGTACGAGTGGCGATGGAGACATTGGCAACAATCGCCACGCTTTTAGTGCCCGTACGGACTTTAAATATCTTTTTCCGCAAAAACTGGTGGTGGAAGCTGGGTTGAAAACTGCTTTTCAGTGGTTTGAGAATGATACCAAGTATTTTAATGTGATTTCGGATATTCGTCGTGCGGATGTGGTTCGTACCCGTCAGTTCGATTATCACGAAAACATCAACGCAGCGTATGTCCAAGGCTCAAAAACGTTTAGTGCTTTTACGTTGAAAGCAGGCGTACGGTTGGAAACCACTTCCATGGACGGACGCCAACGGATTCCTACCGATACTTCTTTTCGATTGAAAAGGGCGGATGTGTTTCCTTATGTGTATTTAAGTCGGCGATTGGCCAAAATTGCGGGCTATGAAATGCGCGGTTACTTGGTTTATCGGCGCTCGATTACGCGCCCTGTCTATGAATACCTCAATCCTTCGCAGCGGTATTTGGATCAGTATTTGTTTGAAACGGGTAATCCGACCCTACGCCCACAGTTTACCCAAAACATTGAAGCCAACATTAGTGTCGAAGAGCGGCCTATTTTTGCCATTGGGAAAAATTATACCAGCGATATTTTTACCAACGTGGTTTACCAAGACCCCAAAAATCCAAGTGTTGCGTTTCGTACCTACGATAATTTAGGGAAAAACGAAGAAACCTATTTTCGGTTGATGGGGGCCATTCCGCCAGGGGGTAAGTACTTTTTTGTCGTAGGAACCCAGTACAATCACAACAAATATGAGGGCTTATACGAAGGTAAACCCTTAACTTTCCAACGCGGTTCGTGGTCAATTTTTACCTTTCACCAACTCAAACTAGACAATCGTTCAACGCTAAGTCTCAACGGTTTTGTTCGACTCAATGGACAATTGCAGTTTTATGAGTTGAGTAATTTTGGCGGGTTGAATATGAACATCAACCGACGGTTTTTTAACCGAAAAATGACCGTAACGATGTCGATGAATGATATTTTTTACACCTTACGAAATGAATTTACGTTGAAGCAGGGAAGTGTAACAGCTTCGGGAATGCGTCAGGGAGATACGCGTCGTTTTGGGCTGAACCTGGTTTATAATTTTGGCATTCGTAAAAAAGAAGAGCGCACGAATATGATGAACTTCGAGTCTTTGGAAAAAAGCGTGAATTAGTTTTAAATGCGTTAGCTGTTGTACGAAACTTTGCAGGTGACTAGGGAAATGTAAACACATAGAAAACATTAGAATAAGCACATAGTAAACATAGACAGTCTTTCGTGGGCTATGTGTTTATTCTATGTGGACTATGTGTTTTAAAAAATGTTACCACACCCAAGCACTTACTTCAACAATTCTTTAATAATCAATGTCATAAGCGGCTCTGCTTGGTAAGCGGCCGCTAAAATTTTGCTCAATTCTGCCTTCTCAAGGGTTTCGGGAATGCACATATCAGTAATGACCGAAATCCCAAAAACGGGGAGATTCATGTGGCGGGCTACTATCACCTCGGGAACGGTACTCATGCCCACGGCATCTGCACCAAGTTGGCGAAGTAATCGGTACTCCGAACGGGTTTCTAGTTGTGGACCTGTGACGCTTACATAAACACCTTTGTGCGCACGAATTTGGTGTATTTTGGCAATTTTAGCCGCTTTTTCGAGCATAGAGGTGTCATAAACTTCACTCATGTCGGGGAAGCGGTCGCCTAATTCGTGGAGGTTGGTACCACGGAGCGGGTTTTCGGGCAAAAACAAACTGATGTGGTCTTGAATCAACATCAAATCGCTGGTTTGGTAGGCAGGGTTCAGACCTCCCGCGGCATTGGAAACAATCAGTTGCTCAATTCCCAACAGTTTCATCACCCGAACAGGAAACGACACCTGTTGCATCGAGTATCCTTCATAATAATGAAAACGACCTTGCATACACACGACTTTTTTGCCCGAAAGGGTTCCAAATAATAGTTTTCCCTTGTGAGACTCAACGGTAGATACAGGGAAGTGAGGGATGTTCTCGTACGAAATACTTGCTTGAATTGTAATGTCATCGACGAGGCTACCAAGGCCCGTTCCTAAAATAATACCCACTTGAGGTTGAAAATCCTGCGTTTGTTTTTTAAGAAAGTCAACAGCCTCTTGAATGTGTGAAAATTCCATGCGTAAAATGAAAAATAAGTGATGGATGAAGGTCGATAAAATTTCTGTGATTACAAAAAAAGCCGATACCTTCTCAGGCATCGGCTTTTTTGTCAAATGATTATTGTTAAGGAATCAATTTCACGGTATGACAACCTTTAGGGGCGCTAATTTTTGCCATTTGTTTGGTCAACGAAGGCGTACCACCTTTGTTAACTTTAAAAAATTCGACACCACCGTCACGGCGACCGTAGTCGAAGTATTCAAAGATAGATACGGCCACGTTATCGCCTGATTTGTCGAAGATAATGCTTTCAGGAGCAATCCCTTCAATTTCATAATCAGCTACTTTGGTTGCTTTGCCATCTTTTGCCAAAGACAAAAGTGAGACACCCGCTTTGCCTACGCTACTTTCCCAAGGTTGGGCGGAATTGGCTTTGTTAGCCGTTACAATCATAGTACCGTCTGGGCTAATGGCAAAACTCTCAACGCCAGCTGCTACGGGGGTTTGAGCTACTACTTTATGTTCAGCTGTTTTAGGATCAGCGGCAGTTGTATTAAACTGGATAGCTACGAGTTCACCCGCTGCACCGTCTTTTAAGTCCGAAACAATAAACAAACTACCATCGGGGGTAAACGAACCAGGGCCAGGTTTGCCCGTCAATTTTGCTGGCGTTCCAAAAGCCTCGAACGTAGCGATTTTTCCTTGTGGGTTGCGTTTTGCTTTATAGAGCCAAATTTCTTTGGTTTCTTCCACCGTAATGGCGATAAATTCGCCTTCTGGATGCCAAGTGACGTCAGTAGCACGGGCGTTCTGGAGGTTAAGCGCAATCGGAACGTTACGCGTTGGCAATCCGCCAGCACCAATCTCGAACATGCGCAATTCTTTGGCGGTTTCTTCCGACGTAATGAGCATATTGCTTCCTAACATATCGACGGCCAAAGGGTTTTTACCCACGGAAACCCTGCGCGTTGAAGGCTTGGCCATGTTGGAAATGTCAACAATGTACAAGTTGCTTCCCGCTGGGAAATCCGTAGCTACATTTTTAACCGTTTTTACACTGTCGGTAGTTTGGGCACGAGTCTCAATGACAAAGGCGTAACGTCCGTCAGACATTACAGCAGCAGTTCGCGACCAGCCAATGGCTGAGTTGGAAAGGGCTGTACTACCAATTTCTTGTCCCAATTTCAAAGGAAGCGGATACACGCTCAAAGCATCTTTCACTCCAACTTCTTTCATCAGCTTTCCGTCAACTACCGCCGAAGCCGCCATGTCGCCGTCTGAAAGTGCCAAGATTCCGCGGCCACTAAATTCAATGGTGGGTTTTTGGGCAATGGCAGCGCTCGCACTTAACAACGCCATTCCCAATGTCAAACGCATTCTTTTCATGAGATTTTTGTAATGGTTAACAGGTTACACAATATATTACTACTAAGTATGAAAGCGCATAATACGAAAAAAACCTTTAAAGCACGGAGCTTTAAAGGTTTTTCTTTGCAAAAAAATGCAATTTATGCAGTTGCTACCGCAAGACGGTTAACGTGTTTCGCTAATTTAGACTTGAGGTTACTCGCTTTGTTTTTGTGAATGACATTTTTCTTTGCCAATCTGTCAAGCATAGAAGATACAGTTTTGTACAATTCTGATGCAACAATTTGGTCTTTGGTGTCACGCAACTTACGTACCATGGTACGCGTAGTTTTGTGTTGGTAGCGATTTCTAAGGCGTTTTGTTTCGTTGGCCCGGATTCTCTTTAATGCTGACTTATGATTTGCCATTGGTTTTATAAAAAAAATAATGTATTTCTGTTCTACAAAAGGAGTGCAAAAATAGTCGTTATTTACTAGAGATGCAATTTTTTTAAAGGAAAATTACAGCAAATATTTGATAACGTTAGAAACGACATTAATTCGTATTTTGTAAGAAGGAAGAACAATTTACGGGCAATGAACCAAGGAATTTATACGTTTTAAAGTTTGTTTTTCGTTCTTTCGCAAAAATAAATCTTGTACGGAAATTTTATCGTACTTTTCGATTTTTACATCCTTAATTACCACATGTTTCTCAAACGCAGCCTTCTATCCCTGTCCCTTTGTGCCCTTTCGTGGGAGGCGATTCACGCCCAAAACACCCTCGGTTATACTGAGGCCGATGTTCACTACCGAAATGGGGTCGAACTTTTTGAAAAATCAAACTATTCGGCGGCCAAACAGGAGTTCCGCTATTATTTGGAAAAACGTCCAGCGTTGCTCAACACCAACGACTACACCGCAGTGAATGCCGAGTACTACACCACCCTGTGTGCGTTGTATGCCGATGCGCCCGAAGCAGAGCTGGCCGTCGATCGGTTTGTTCGCAATCACCCCGAACACCCCAAAGCAGCGCTTATCTACAGCGATTTGGGAAAGTATTATTTTGATCGGGGAGATTATGCCAACGCCATTACGTACCTCACCAAAGCGTTGGACCGCAGTTCAAACTACTACGCTGCTACCGAAACCCGCTACAAATTAGGGTTGTCGTATTACAGCACGAGGCAGTTTGCGCCCGCACTCCGTTATTTTTCGGAAGTACAACAAGATGCCACCAGCGATTATTTTGCGCCAGCAGCTTACTACGCGGGGGTCATCAATTATCAAAACGGCAAATACGACGATGCTTACCGTAATTTCAAAAACATCGAATCGCATCCACAGTACAAAATGGACGCCCCCAACTGGATTGTTTCGTCTTTGTACCAAGCCGAGCGCTACGATGATTTGATTGCCTACGCCGAGCCGTTGTTGCGACGTTCGCAAGGTGGAGGAGTCAAGCTGAATGATGTTGCCCTATACGCTGCTGAAGTATTGTATAATCGAGGCAATTACGCCGATGCGGCCAAATATTACGCCCAGTATGTTCAATTGAAGGGGCGTGAAACCCCCATGCCTGCGCCCATTCAGTTTCGTTATGGACATTCATTGTTCAAAACGGGCAATTATCCAGGAGCGGTCGATCAATTAAAAGGTGTGGCAACCCGCAAGGACACGACGGGCCAGTTTGGTTCGTATATTTTGGCCATTAGCCACCTTCAAACCAAGAATCCCCAAGCGGCCTTGACGGGATTTGACAATGCTTCTAAATTGAAATTTAACAAAGTGATTCAAGAAGAAGCGTCTTTTAATCACGCCAAAGTGCAGCTTGAACTCAACAACCAATCGGCGGCTTTTACAGAGTTTCAGGAGTTTATCAAAAACTTCCCGAACAGTGAGTACGAAGAGGAGGCCACCAAGCTATCGATATTAGCGTTGACCAAATCCAACAACAGTGCAGCTGCGGTGGCCTACATCGAAAAACTGAAGAAAATTGACGAGGCAACCAAAGCGGCGTATCAGCGACAAACGATGAACTTGGGAATTGCTGATTTTAACGCCGAACGCTACGCCCAAGCCATCGTAAATTTTGATAAGTCGCTCAAATATACCCCCGATTCGGAAATTGCGTTGGCGGCTACCTTCCAAAAAGGAGAAGCGTTCTCGGCCTTAAACCGCTACGGAGAAGCCATCCCGATGTATCAGCAGTTGATTCGGAGCAATCCTACCACTCCCTACGGTATTCGTAGTTTGTATGCATTGGGGTATGCTTATTACAACACCAAAGACTACAAATCTGCTGTTGCGAATTTTCAACAATACATTGCAAAAGGTAAAGGCGTGGGAGAGCCACAAACGATTGAGGATGCTACCATCCGCATCGCAGATTGTTATTTGACCGATAAAAACTACGCCCAAGCCACCGCCATGTACGACAAAGCCATCAACGATGGCCGTTTGGACCGTGACTATGCCTTGTATCAAAAAGGGTTGATTCTAACATACCAAGAGAAAGACACGGAGGCAAAAGCGCAGTTTGATAAGGTGATTGCCCAATTCCCTACTTCGCGCTATGCCGATGACGCCTTGTTTCAGTCGGCCAATATTGATTTAGAAAAAGGAAATTACCAAGCGGCCATTCGCGCTTATACGCGTTTGGTCAAAGACAAACCACGCAGTTATTTGATTCCACCTGCATTATTGAAACGCGCTTTGGCTTATAACAACATTCAGGTATATGAAGAAGCCATTCGCGACTATAAGCAGATTTTGTCGGAGTATTCAGATGCCCCAGCGGCCAAAGAGGCTTTGTTAGGTTTACAAGCGACGTTGGAAAACGCAGGCCGCACCGAAGAAATGTCGAATGTATTGGCCGATTATAAGAAGAAAAACCCGCAAAGTACCGAAACCGAAAAATTGGAATTTGAAACAGCCAAAGGGTTGTACGGCGATGGCAAGTATCCACAAGCCATCAAGGCACTCCAAAGCTTTATCCGCGATTATCCTAACAGCAAATTGGCGACGGAAGCACGTTATTTGGGAGGCGAAAGCTACTACCGAAGCAACGATTATGCCAATGCCCTCAAACTCTTTAGCTTGGTTATTTCGGAAGGCGATCAGCGGTTTTCACCCAAAGCAGCTTTGCGGGCGGGAGACATCGAAGTGCAGAACCAAAACTACCCGCAAGCGGTTCGCAACTTTAACTTGCTCTATGCCCAGTCAGATAGCAAAACTGATCGCGTGACGGGCTTGATGCGTTTGATGGATACGTATTTTTCGATGAAAAAATACGATTCAACGGCCTATTACGCGCGTGAAGTGATGAATGCAGGTGATGTTATTCCTGGTTCGACCAAGAAAGCGCAGATGCAAATGGCCAAGGTCTATATTGAAAAAGCAGATTACAAAACGGCGGATGCAGAATTGAAAAAAATAGTGGCTGCCAACAAAGACGAATTTGGGGCTGAGGCAAAATACTGGGCGTCAGAATCGTTGTTCCGTCAAGGCAAATTGAAAGAAGCACAGGCGTCGGTGATGGAACTCAACAAACAATACGCCGATTATGAGCGTTGGCGGGTTCGCGCCTTTATTTTATTGGCCGATGTGTATGTAGGGCTAAAAGACCCCGACCAAGCCAAAGCCACTTTGCAATCGGTCATTGAGAACGCCGAGGACCAAGACGCCATTGAGTTGGCCAAATCAAAACTAGCCGCTTTACAATAACCTTAGCACTTAAAAAGAATGAAGAAAGTCCCATCGATAAAACCGCTCCGCTTGCTGGTGGTAGCAAGTTGTTTTTCGCTGCCAGTTTTGGCACAAAAACAATCGGGAGAAATTGACAGCCAGACCTTTGAGATTGAGAAAAAGAAAAAAATTGAGCTTCCCCCCGCCAACCGTCTTTATAACAAACTGCAACCTTTTACCAGTGAGGAAGACAACCGAAAGCTAAATTATGAGTTTCGTACGCCCAAATTAACGCTCGGAACGCCCAAAATCACGCCTACGGTATTGCCAGTCAACGGTGAAAATAAAGAAGATGAAGGTGGCAACCTCAACAATTACGTCAAAGTAGGGGGTGGTAATTACGGTAAAATTTACGGTGAAACATTTATTGGTAACAATACCGAAGATTTAGCCTACGACATTCATTTCAAACATTTGTCTAACCAAACTGGACCCGTTGACACCCAAAACTCGGCCAACAGTGAAAACCGCCTAAAACTCAACGGACAGTACATCGGCAATTCGTTTAAATTGGGCGGAACGGCCTTTTACGACCGCGACAACTATTATTTTTACGCCAATCGTTCAACGCCAAACGCCGAAATTCTGAAAGGGAATATCCGCCAAACCATCAACACTTTTGGCGTACAAGTGGGGTTGGACAACATTGATAACAACAAGTTTATTGATTACTCCATCAAGACATCCTTGTACCGACTCAGCGACCGTTACAGTGCGGCTGAGACCGATTGGGGTACCAATTTTTCGGGTTCTGTTCCCATTACTGAAAACATTTTTGCGTTGTTGAATGCCGATGCCTACGTTTCTCAACGTACCGACGCTGAAACGTTCAAACGGAATTTGTTTAGTGTTAAACCAGCCTTCAAGTTTTCGTACGATGCCTTTACGGTAACGGCAGCTTTCAAAGCTGTCAACGAAACTGACGATCGCCTCAAAATCAACCGTACGGTCGGCTTCCCGCAAGTAGAAGTGGATGCCGTTCCATTGGCGGGAGTACACGTATTTGCGGGCTACGGTGGCGACCTCAACCGTAATACATTGCGCTCGTTATTGGGCGAAAATCGTTGGTTAGGCCCCAATGTTACCATCGCCAATACCGAACGTAGCCGTGACATTTACGGAGGTTTTAAAGGCGAATTAGGTCCTAGTTTTCAGTTTGAAGGAAAAGTGTCATACGCAACTTTCAAAAACTTTTACGGCTTCAACAATGATTGGTTGGATAGTACCAAATTTGCGGTGGTGTATGATGCCGACTACATCAAAGTATTGACCGTGTCGGCCCAAGTGGGGTACCAATACCAAAACATTGTTCGCTCGACGCTTCGGGGAGATTTTTATGATTACAACGTCAAACGCCTAGAAGCACCTTGGGGCCGTCCACGTTCGACGGTGACTTGGAATAACTCCTTTGTCTTTAGTAAAAAAATGTTTGCAACCATCGATGCCTATTACATTGGTGGGTTAAAAAACAAAAACTTTCAAACAGGCACAACGCACAACCTCAAGTCCATCGTCGATTTAAACCTAAAAATAGATTATTTGTTGACGCGTAATTTTTCGGCATTCGCTTCCATCAATAACCTATTAGGTAAGAACTACGAACGCTACTTGTATTATCCGCAACAGGGTCTCAACTTCTTAGCGGGATTGTCGTTTCAGTTTTAGATTATTTTTTTGGACGCCATACCGTTCTAATCTAAGCAATTAACGCACTTTATTCGACCTAATTCAAAGCAATAGCCGCCTCGGCTATTGCTTTTTTTTTATCTTCTCTGTACCTTAGTACCCAAATCCCCATAAACAGGTTACATAACAAACATGATTTCTGTCCTAGATTACACCCGTAAACTATTGTATGAACATGACTGCGTCGTGCTCCCCGATTTGGGTGGTTTTTTGGCGTATTTTAGTCATGCGTTTTACAGCGAGCAAAACGCCCTTTACCATGCACCGCAGAAGCGTGTGGCCTTCAACGAGGCGTTGAAACTAGACGACGGATTGCTGACTCACTACATGACCATCAACGAACAAATTACGCGGGAGGAAGCCCAAACGCGCATTCGTCAGTTTGTGGAGGAGATCAAAAATACCATCAAAGAAAAAGGAAACTATACCTTGGAGGGTATCGGTATCCTTGATACCAACGACGAAGGTAAACTTCAATTTGAACCAACAGTTGATACTAATTTTTATGCTGAAGGCTTTGGATTAAAGTCAGTTTCGCTGGCTCCTGCTGCTTCCATTGACGTAGCTGCAAAAACCAATGAAGATTGGACTTCTGACGACCGTCCTGCGGAAGAACTAGAACAGGAAATCCCGCGCCGCCGCCGTACCCGAATTGTGATGTACATCGGTGGGGCACTGTTGATTGGTACGGTGTTTTTTGCCAGCATTACCCAGCTTCCATCCGAAAGTTTAAAGTCAAGCCTCAATCCTTTTGAATTAGTGACGACGGTAAAGGGCTGGTTAGCAACTGATAAAAAAACTAACACTGTTAAAAAAGAGGAGGTTGTAGCGACTGAAAGTGTGGTTGCGCCGAAGGAAGAGGTTGTTAGTGAGGTAGTTGCTCAAGAGGAATCCGTTGTAGCGAACAAAAAAGAGGAGGAACCAGTAGCCGTTACAAAAGAAACTGCGAAAGTTGAAGCAAAACAAGTTGCGCCTGTTTCAAACCAAGAAACGGTGGTAACTCCCGCGCCAAGTTCGGATGTAAATGGGGAGTTTTTGGTGATTGCGGGGGGATTTTCTAAAATTGAAAATGCCCGTAACCTTACCGCCAAGCTCCAAAACAACGGTTACAGCGATGCTACGATTTTGAATCCAGAGCCAACCGATGGTAAGCTTATCATTGTATCGGCTATCGCTTGCGAGTCATCGGCAAAAGCCAAATCACAAGTTGCACAAATCAGTCGCTTGGCAGGTGCAAAAGCGTACGTGATTCATAAATAATTTAGGAAGTAAATAATTAAAAAGGGGCTTTTGCCCCTTTTTTTTGTGCTCGTATATATTTTACCCTTATTTTGCGTTAATTCAAAAATTACACACATTCACCCATGTCGATGCTTGTCAATACGAAAGAAGACAGAGAGCACCAAATGATAGGATTTGCGGGTGCGACTATCATTACCTCTGCGCTTATTACGATTACACTTTTTGTGAAAATTTATCATGCGCTTCCCAAAACAGAAGCCATAGAATACGTGGAAGTAAATTTTGGAACGGACGATGCGGGTTACGGAAAAATCCAGACTTATAACAAAGCGAGTGATTCGCCACGGGCTGAAAACGTAAAAAAATCGGATGACACGCCCAAGGTAAAAGCCACGCCAACGCCCAAAGTGACCCCACCACCCACGCCTAAAGTTGAAACGCCTAAACCAGTAAAAACGGCGCCCGTAAAACCACCCATTACGAGTAAATTGGAAAGTCCCGTTGAGACAAAGGAAGATACCAAACCTACAAAAACCGAGTCAAAATCAACGACGCCCGCCCCGCCTGCTCCTACAAAACCTGCCCCTGAGCCCAAAAAAGTGGACCAAGATGCTTTGTTTAAAAAATCATCGGGTAGCTCAAAAGGAAGCAATGGAACCAACGGAACCGCCTCGGGAACGGGTGGAAATAACAATGGTGATAAACCTGGAACGGTAGGTGACCAAGGGAATCCCAAAGGTAGCATCGACGCTGGAAGTCTCTATGGTAAGCCAGGCGGTGCTAAAACAGGCTTGGCCCTCAACGTATCAGGGTGGGGAATGGGTGCCCGTCCGCAAGTGAATGACGATTCTGACGAGTCAGGGCGAATTGTTTTTGAAATTACGGTGGATGATACGGGTGACATCATCGGGGTGCGGGTAAAAGAATCAACCGTTAGCCAGTCGGTGGTAGAAGTCTATAAACGTGCGGTTAGCCGTATGAAACTGGTACCAAAGTCGGAAAATGTACCCTCTACTTCCAAAGGAACCATTACTTTTAATATCAAGAGTAGATAATTCTTTTCATAAAAAAATCCCTAAAAAGGGAATAAGGGGGCTAAATTGCCCCTTTATTTTTGTTGTATAATGAACTACGAACAAACCATCTCTTATTTGTACAGCCGCTTGCCCGCTTTTCATCGCGTAGGAGCAGCGGCGATGAAAGCAGGATTGACCAACATTACGGCCCTGTGTGAAGCATTGGGAAACCCACATACCCAGTTTAAAAGTATTCACGTGGCGGGCACAAATGGAAAGGGGAGTACTTCACATTTGCTTTCGGCAGTGTTACAATCTGCGGGCTATACGGTTGGCTTACATACATCTCCGCACTTAAAATCGTTTACCGAACGCTTTAAAATCAATGGACAACCGTGTCCAACGCAAACGATTGTGGACTTTGTCGCCAACCACCAAGCCCTTATTGAGCGCATACAACCTTCATTTTTTGAAATAAGTGTGGCGTTGGCGTTTGATTATTTTGCTCAACAACGGGTGGATATTGCCATCATTGAAGTGGGTTTGGGTGGACGGCTGGACTCTACAAACATTATCACACCCATTTTATCGGTCATCACCAACATCAGTTTCGATCATACTGATTTGTTGGGGGATACCTTAGAAAAAATTGCGGGAGAAAAAGCAGGAATTATTAAAACCCATGTCCCAGTAGTGATTTCAGAAACTCAGCCTAAGACGGAACCCGTCTTTCGGGTCAAAGCCCATGAATGTCATGCGCCCATTGTCTTTGCTGATCAACACTTCCAAATCATGGATACTTCGCTAGCTGCTGGGTATCGAGAAGTTACTGTTAAGTCTATTAATTCAGTAATTAAAACCTACAAACTAGACTTACTTGGTATTTATCAGGCTAAAAATGTCTTGGGTGTATTGCAGGCTGTTGAAGAATTAAGAGTGCAAGGGTGGGAGATAAGCGACGTACAGCTAGAAGCAGGTTTGGCCCAGGCCACGCAGTTGAGTCAATTCAAAGGTCGTTGGCAAGTGTTACAACAAAACCCAATGGTGGTGGCTGATGTGGCTCACAATTACGGTGGGCTCAAAGAAACCCTAAATCAGCTCCATTACTACGATTACACAGGATTGCGTTTTGTACTTGGTTTTGTCAAAGACAAAGATGTAGCTGGCGTACTTGGGTTATTTCCCAAAGATGCGACTTACTATTTTTGCGCGGCTGATTTACCAAGGTCCTTGCCTTCAGTTGAACTACAAACAGTTGCGGCCACTTTAGGTTTATTGGGGGAGACGTATCACTCCGTAACGGAAGCTTTAAACGCAGCCCTTAGTGAATCCTTACCTACCGATATAATTTATATTGGCGGTAGCACTTTCGTCGTTGCTGAGGTTTGATATTAGTCTATATAATCTATTTATACTACAATGTTTGCTATATAGATAGATTTAAATGTTTTTATTCAAAATGTGGTTTTTTGTACTTTTACAGTTCAATGAGAATTGATTATACAGTACCAGATTACAGTTAACTTTTAAATATTAAAATCTTGAGCCGTCAGAAACTTATACGTTTTGCTGCAAACGCGCTGGCTACCAATGTATTAGAGGTAGGAAAGCCCCTGTATGAAACCATTAAAGGAAAATGGAACGAAACCTACTTTTTGAACAATAATCCGATTGTACTTGAATTGGCGTGTGGAAAAGGGGAATATACGGTCGGATTGGCCCAAGTTTTTCCAGAAAAGAATTTTATTGGCATTGATGTCAAAGGAGACCGCCTGGCGATAGGCAGTCAGCAGGCTCTTGACCTTGGTTTAAAAAACGTAGCCTTTTTAAGAACAAATGTTGAGTTTCTTCAAAATTTTTTTGAAGCAGGGGAGGTTGCCGAAATTTGGATAACTTTTCCTGACCCGTTCAATATTAAAAAGAGCCTGAGACGTCGATTAACGCATCCTCACTTTTTGGAAAAATACGTGGCTGTTATTAAAAAAGACGGGCTGTTGCATTTAAAAACTGATAATAGAGAGCTTTTTGACTTTACTTTAGAGGAGCTTGCGCAGTTTGGGTTTTATGATTTGGTTGCAACTTTTGACCTTTATCAGTCAGAATTACACGCCGAACACTTCGGAATTAAGACGCGTTTTGAGAAAATTTTTACCGAAAAAGGCTTTCCAGTTCACTATTTGCGGGGTCGCTTTTTAAGAAATTAAATGAATCTGAAGGTACTTTGAATGAAGAAGTACCTTTTTTATTTTCTTATAAATGAATAATAATTCAAATATGAATAAATTTTCATTTTAAAAAAATATGTAGCTTATTATCAATAAGTTATATTGATGTATTTTTGATAGAAGGAATAGGAGAGAGGCATAAAAAAGGGGCTTTCTCAATCATGAGAAAGCCCCTTTAAATGAGAAACCATTATTATAGGAGAAATCAAAAGCTATGTTTTCTCAAAGTAATAAGTGGGTTTTGCGAATTATTGAGAAATCAATTGTGCAAAAAACTTAACTGTACGAACGAGCTGGCTTACGTAGCTCATTTCGTTGTCGTACCAGCTTACAGTTTTCACCAATTGTTTATCGCCAACTGTAACAACTTTTGTTTGCGTTGCATCAAACAAGCTACCGAATGAAGTTCCGATGATGTCGCTGCTCACTATTTCGTCCTCATTATATCCGAAACTTTCGTTGCTAGCGGCTTTCATTGCAGCATTTACTTCTTCAAGCGTTACTTTCTTGTTCAAAATAACAGTCAATTCGGTTAAGCTACCAGTGATGGTTGGTACACGTTGCGCACCGCCGTCCAGTTTTCCTTTTAGTTCAGGCAATACTAAGCCTATTGCTTTAGCTGCACCTGTGCTATTAGGAACGATGTTAGAGGCAGCAGCTCTTGCACGTCTCAAATCGCCTTTAGGGTGAGGAGCATCAAGGGTATTTTGGTCGTTTGTGTAAGCGTGCACAGTGGTCATGCTACCAATTTCGATGCCAAAGTTGTCGTTTAATGCCTTTGCCATTGGAGCAAGGCAGTTGGTAGTACAGCTTGCGCAGCTAATAATTGTTTCAGAACCATCCAAAATAGAGTGGTTAACGTTGAAAACAATTGTTTTAAGGTCACCAGTAGCAGGGGCGCTGATAACAACGCGCTTTGCACCAGCAGTAATGTGAGCTTCTGCTTTGGCTTTATCAGTAAAGAAACCAGTACATTCTAATACTACGTCCACGTCGTGTGCTCCCCAAGGAATTTCTGCGGGGTTTCTTTGAGCATAGATAGTAACTTCTTCACCATTAACGATAATACTATTATCTGTAGATGTAACAGTTTCGTTGAATTTACCTTGAGCTGTGTCGTATTTTAGCAAATGGGCTAGTACAGAAGGGCTAGTAAGGTCATTAATAGCTACTACGTCAATACCTGGCATGTTGTAAATCTGACGGTATGCTAATCTTCCGATACGTCCAAAGCCGTTGATTGCTACTTTCACTTTTGTCATTTTGCTTTTTGGTGGTTTAATGGGACATCTTTATTTACTTTCATGGGCAAAGATACTTATTTCTTTTTTATTTGTTAAAGGATTATTTTTTAGCAAAATGATAGAACACTTAGTCCTCATTTAGTATTTATTAGTACATATTGCTAATGCTTAGTTGTTAATTTAGTATTTAGAATGTATTTTTGCTAAATATTTAGCATATTGGTTAGTAATTTACTAATAATATCACTAAATGTCAATTATAATAATAAATAAAATACTAATGGTTACTAATGATGCAATAAGAGTTAGTAAAAATAAACCAAAACCAATATATACAAACAAGCAATAGGGTAGGAGAGTAAAACAACAGTAAAATTGGAAAAGAGGGTATTTATTAGTAAATTACACTATAAACCCAAAAGAGGTTAAAAACATTGAAAAACAATTATCATAGAAACAACAGTAGAAGAAACGCTCAAGAAGAACATAAGAGCACCAATAGACATCTATGAGCAACAAAATAATATAATCCTATAGAAAAGTCCATTTTTGTATATTAAAGAAATAAAAAGTATTATAACCTTAAATAAACCTATATCAGAAGGTTAGATTAATTTAATTGAAGTACAACTTTAATAAGTAATGAAAGAAAAAGTACAAATTGAAGCTGCTTGGGAGAACAGAGAACTCACCAAAGACCCAGAAATCATCAAGGCAGTAGAAACAGTTATCACCGCCTTAAACGATGGTAAAATCAGAGTTGCAGAACCCACAGCAGAAGGATGGCAAGTAAACGACTGGATTAAGAAAGCAATCCTACTTTATTTCCCCATCCGTCAAATGGAGCTAAAAGAAGTTGGTATATTCGAGTACCACGACAAAATGAAACTAAAAACTGGTTACGACGCTTTAGCCGTACGGGTCGTACCACCAGCTGTAGCACGCTTTGGAGCGTATTTAGCAAAGGGGGTTATTCTCATGCCTTCTTATGTTAATATCGGCGCCTACGTTGACGAAGGCACGATGGTCGATACGTGGGCAACTGTTGGTAGTTGTGCCCAAATTGGAAAGCATGTGCACCTTAGTGGTGGTGTAGGAATAGGAGGCGTTTTAGAACCACCCCAAGCTGCACCTGTCATTATAGAAGATGGCGCTTTTATTGGTTCACGATGTATCGTAGTAGAAGGCGCTCACATTGGAAAGCGTGCTGTTCTAGGAGCGGGAGTAACCATTACTGGTAGCTCAAAAATTTTGGATGTGACTGGCGACACTGTCGTAGAATACAAAGGATACGTTCCTGACGATTGCGTGGTTATTCCAGGAAGTTATCCAAAAACCTTTCCAGCGGGCACTTATCACGTCCCATGTGCCTTAATTATAGGTAAAAGAAAGGCCAGTACCGACTTAAAAACATCGCTTAATGAAGCTCTCCGAGAAAATAACGTTGCTGTTTAGGCAGGCGAGGAGAGAGGGCTATTACCAATTATAAAAAAAGAGACACCATAAGTGTCTCTTTTTTTGTGCTATTACCCCATAAAAATTACTGTCGTGTCAGCAAACTCTTCCAATAGTGAGAATTACCTCTGCTATCTTCAGCAATTGTTGATGCAAACATAAATCGAAATTACAATGTTTACAAGTAAATTATGGTAAATTTTTTTCAATTACTCGAAATAGCAATTTTACGGTATTTATACTTGGTATTACTATCAACAAAAATCAACTATCTAGAAATGAATCAGTTACGAAAATTTACTAGTGTTTACAAAGTTGAATTAAACCTATTTTGTAAACACTTTGTAATCGCAAATAAATTAACTTTGGTAAACATTTTATTACTTATGTAAACATTAATTTGTTTATTGTTTACATATTATTACATTTGTGTAAACAATAACAGTTTACAATTCTATGGCAATCTATTCTGATTTTACCGATTCACGGTTTCTTAAAAATAATAAAATACGGGTAATACTTGACGAAAACCATTTGAACGCTTCCCAGTTTGCGGACGCTATCGAAGTGCAACGTTCTACCATTTCACATATCTTAGCCTACCGAAATCGACCAAGTCAGGACATTTTGGAAAAAATAGTGGCTTGGAACCCAAAATACAGCTTCGATTGGTTTAAAACCCAGACCCCTGAAGAAGACAAAATAATAGCCAAACTCATTGAAAATCAAGGATATGGGGGTGCAAAACTACAAGCCCAAACGGCTCCAGAATTGCGTGAAAAAGAGAAGTCGAACAAGATTACAGCTACAGTGGATTCTCGTTCTTCACAAATCAAGCAAGAACCTGTCGCAACTTCGTTTTCCAGTGAAGTTTCAAAACCTCGCAAGGCTGTGCTTATAACCATTGTTTATGACGATGGAAGTTCCCAAGTAATTCCTGTCGATCCTAACTCTAAAATAAATCAATTACTAGGTCAGTAGTTTCAGCTTCTATTTACCCCCTGTTTATCATGCAAGTGCTTTTGCTCTTAACCCTAAAAGTTCAACCAAAAGCGCTTGCGAATCTTGATTTGAAATCAGTTTTATTTAACTTTTTAAAGCCCATTTAACGCTTAAAAATATCAAGATATAAAAGGACTTCCCTTTTATGATTAAATCGATTAGGGGCTATTTATTGATTATTTTGAAAGTTATCAAACCAAATTTATTTGCTAAAGAATGATTTTGGTTTGATCCTCAATGGGGGAACATTAAATTTTTTATTAATAAAAAATATTAATATGCAGACTAAATAGACTTTTTGTTTATGAAACACAACAAAAACATCATAATACACTAATTATCAACGCATTATAAATATTAGTTCCACGTATGTTTCACAAATGTTCCACGTGAATACATAACTACCTCATTATCAATAGCTTATTTTTTTACTTCAAAAGGGTAGAAGAGAGGTGTTTAAGGCCAGGTAACACGCCCTTGAGAACGTAATTGCCGCCCTTGAAGAATTTTGAAGAGATGCGGGTATTTAAAGTTCAATTTATAAAAACCTTGCGAATCAAGTTTGATGTGCTCGGGTAATAATCCAAAAGTATCAGCTGGGAGCAAAACCTCCATTCGTGCAATCGGAACGTTATGCCCATCAATGGTTGAGCAAATGGTATAAAGGCACTCAATGTCATCGTAGCTAAACCGACCTACGTAAGCCAGTAACTGCGCGCAGAAAGATTCTGCGTCATTGATGGATACTAAATTGATGGAGAGCGTCGCATTCATAAAATACGTTCCTGTTCCTTTATAAATCCCGTTCAAAGACCGTACAATCACTTTACCGTCGGAGCCAATACTTACCAAATCTTTGATAATTAATTTGCGTTCTTCATCTAAGTAATACCGTTCGTACTTTCCGTGAAGATGTCGGATGCTCTGGTTTTGCTCAACGGGAAAATGTTCTTGGGCCTTTTCAAAAGCGCTCGCTGAATCGCTGTTAAAAAAGTAATCCTGAATATCAGTTGGCATCGGCATTTGTTGACGACGTTTTTTGACATTCTTGACCGTTTTTTTCAAGGCAGGAATCATTCCTTTATTCATAGGATGAGCGCAATTAGGTTCTAGGATATTAGAGACGCTGAAATCACAAATCATACCAAATATAAGTTTTTACACCATTATCTCTATTCTATTGTACCCATATATTGTTATTTTATCCTATAATTACTTTAATAAAGAGACAAATAAATGTATTATAATTTACATTATGTTAAATAAAACATTTACAATTCTAACCTCTTCCTTAAATACAGTGTATTTACAACCTTTTTATACAAAAACACGTCTTTCTCTTACTTTGTATAAACTAATTTTGAACCATTACATATCCCCATGAAAACCATCATAATCACCTTATTTTTAGGCATTTTGATAACGGCTTGTCAGTCTGATGTAAATCCTAACCGTGTTTTGACAAAAGCAAAACTTGTCAATGCGCTTGCAGTCGATGGCTGTGGCTGGCACTTTGAAGTCAATTTGACCGATGAAATCGGCCTCTATGTCGCCAACGATGCTTCAAATAAGAAAGTAAACGCCTTAATCTCGCAAGCAAAAGATCAATATGGCATTTACGTTTTAGAAGTCGAAATGAGCTTTGAACTCACTGGGAAGAAGAAAAAAGTTACGTGCGGCTGGGGTAAAACTCCCGAATTTGACGAGATTAATATCCAAGAAATCAAGGTTTTACGTTAGCCCCCTCCCCTCTCACGCACAAAAAAAGCAGCATCTGTACGATGCTGCTTTTTTATTTTGTTGAAGTATGTTTTGATTATTTAGCTTCCTCGCAAACAATTTTTTTCTCTTCAAATTGCTTCATAATAGTATCCAACTGCTTCATAATCTCAACTACTTGCTCTTCTTCTTTGATGGCTTTTGCCTTCACGAAGTAGGGTTGTGCTTGCTTAAATTTACCACACACTTTGGCTTCTACTTCTTTACCTTTCGTGTTGTAGTCTTTCATATCCATCGCATCTACCACGGCTTTCATTTCAACCGCTTCGTTAAAATAAAATACGCCCAAGTTATAAAGTGCGTCATAATTGTTGCCATCAATGCTCAATGCTTTGTCGTAGGCTTCTTTAGCTGCCGCACGTGATACATTTTGCTTGGCTGTCAAATCCGCTAGTTTTGCATTTACATCACCCAAGGCCGCTGCCTCTTCTTTTGCTTTTGCTAACTCTGCTTTAGCTGCTTCCCACTCGGCTTTGTTTTCCTTTTGCTTGGTTTCAGCTTCAGTTTTTTGACGCTTTAAATCAGCATTTTTTGGTTGCTTTGCGATTAAACCAGCAATACGCTTAATTTCATCCGCAAAAACCTTATCAGTATCCTCTGCATCTTTGATTTTACGTTCTACACCAGTTGTCTTTTTAGCGCTATCTTTCAATTTACGAATTTCAGCGGCAATGACTGCTCCTTCATTATCATTGATGATACCCAAGTTCAGGGGATACTGGGCATTTTTAGGGTCAAGCTCAATCAATTCTTTCAAACCAGCCTTGGCTTCCGTCATTTTGTTCATATCCAAGTACACATTTACTTGCTCTGACTTAAAAGCAGCTTTACTTGCTGGAAGCGCTGTCATTCCTTTTTCAAGGATTTTGAGTGCCTTATCGTTTTGCTTTTCTACCCGATATAGCTGTGCCAATAACGAATAGTTGCTCGGATCTTTACCACCTTTTTCGATATAGCTTTCCATCATTGTAGCTGCCACATCATTTTTTTGGCTTTGCATGGCACTGTAAGCTCCGTACAATGGCGCCAAGGTATCTTTTGGATTAACTTCTTGGGCTACCGTAAAAAATTTAATCGCACCTGCATAATTCTTCACCTGAAACTTCTCAGCACCTTGTTTAACAAGCGCTTGTCCCAAGTTCACACCAGAGTCATCAGTACCGCCTGTTAAAAATTTTTGGGCTTCTTTGGTAACTTTTCCTGGCTTTGCCGCATCGACCTCTACTGCTTTTTTGAAAGAATCATAGGCTACCATCGCAGCACTTGAGTCCATTTCTGTGTATAAGCGAGCGATTTCATCATAGAGTTTACCGCGATCTAACCAGGTTGAAGATTTTGCAGCCGCCTTTGGATCTGCAATTGCTTTATCACTTTTCTCTTTGTCTTTTTTCTTTTGCTCTAACAAAAGTTTGTCCACCTGAGCCGAGGCAGAAACGGTAAACAATCCGAAAGCAGACATTAAAAACAGCTTCTTCATTTTTGGATTCGTTGTGTTAAGTGTTAAGTTGAAAATTTGTGCAAAAAACGGATACTCGTTAGGTTTATTGTTATTCAGTTGTTTCGGTTGATTCAGGAGTTTCAGTGGTGTTGTCCGTTGTCAATCCTTCTTCTTCCTCTAATTCTTCTTTTTCAATCCGAGTAACCGACGAAATTTCGTCACTGTCGCTGAGTTTGATAAGACGCACCCCTTGGGTATTACGACCTGCCACCCGAATTTCTTGAACCGACATCCGAATCGCAATTCCAGAACGGTTAATAATCATCAAATCATCGGTTTCGCTCACTTCTTTGATAGCCACAAGGTTACCTACTTTATCCGTGATGTTGAGGGTTGTTACCCCTTTTGCTCCACGGTTGGTAACCCGATAATCTTCGATAGGCGAACGTTTTCCGTACCCATTTTCAGAAACCACCAAAAGCTGCTTATCTGTGCCGCTCACGCAAAGCATACCAATTGCCTTATTGTTTCCTTCTTCTCCCAATTCTATACCTTTTACTCCAGCTGCAGTACGGCCCATCGGGCGAACGCGGCTTTCGTGGAATCGAACCGCCTTGCCTTCTTTTGAAGCAATGACAATTTCGTTATCTCCATTCGTTAGGGCAACATCCAACAGGCGATCGCCTTCGTTGATTGAGATGGCAATAATTCCATTAACCCGTGGACGTGAATATGCTTCCAAAAGGGTTTTCTTAATGGTACCCGATTCGGTACACATAATCAAGTAATTGTTATTGATGTAATCTGCATCGCTAAGGGTGCGCACGTTGATTACAGCCCGTACTTTATCACCTGATTCTATGTTGATAAGATTTTGAATGGGTCGGCCTTTTGATACTTTTGAACCTTCGGGGATTTCATACACTTTTAGCCAATACAAGCGACCAAACTCAGTAAAAATCAAAAGGTAATTCAACATGGTTGCCGAAAACAAGTGTTCGGTGAAGTCATCGTCTTTGGTAGTAACTCCACGTGACCCCACTCCTCCCCTGCCTTGGGTACGGTACTCGCTCAATGGCGTACGCTTAACGTAACCTTGGTGCGAAATAGTAATCAACATTTCTTCATCCGCAATCATGTCCTCATCGGCAAACTCTTCGGCGGCGTACTCAATTTTTGAGCGTCTTTCGTCGCCATAACGTGCCCGAAGCTCAGCAAGCTCCTCCTTGATAACTAGAAACTTACGAGGTTCATTCGCCAAAATATCCTGTAAATCAGCAATTACCTTCATCAACTCATCGTACTCAAGAACGATTTTATCACGCTCCATACCCGTTAGACGTTGGAGGCGCATATCCAAAATAGCTCTCGCTTGAGCTTCGCTTAAGCTGAATTGTTCAATCAAGCCATTACGGGCTGTTTCTGGGTCACGGGCACTACGGATAAGGCTGATGACTGCATCTAAATTGTCAAGGGCAATCAATAGCCCTTGTAAAATATGTGCCCGTTTCTCTGCCTCTTTGAGTTCAAATTGCGTACGACGTGTCACGACCTCTAAACGGTGTTCAACGTAGTATTTGATAAGGTCTTTGAGGTTGAGCAGTGCAGGACGTCCTTTTACAAGCGCAACGTTATTGATACTGAAGGAAGACTGTAACGGGGTGTATTTATACAAGTGATTTAGAACAATATTTGGGATACTGTCTTTTTTCAACTCGAATACAATGCGAACACCTTCACGGTCAGATTCATCGCGAATGGCTGAAATTCCCTCTAATTTTTTTTCATTGACCAAATCAGCGATACGTTTAATCATATCCGCTTTATTGACCATGTATGGAATTTCAGTCACTACGATTTGCTCGCGTCCCGTTTTGGTTTGTTCAAAAGTTGCCACTGCACGCATCACTACGCGCCCACGCCCTGTTTCGTAAGCAGAACGAACCCCCTGGTATCCGTAAATAATCGCACCTGTTGGGAAATCTGGAGCTTTGACGTACTGAATTAATTCAGAAACAGTAATGTCGTTGTTATCAATGTAGGCGATAGTACCATCAAGAACCTCGGTGAGGTTGTGAGGTGCCATGTTTGTGGCCATACCTACCGCAATCCCTGATGAACCATTAAGGAGCAAGTTGGGAAGTTTGGCAGGAAGAACACTTGGCTCTTCGTCCGAATCGTCGTAGTTTGGTTGAAAATTGACGGTATCTTTGTTGATATCCACCAGCATTTCTTCTGCAATGCGCTTGAGACGTGACTCGGTATAACGCATCGCTGCGGGCGAATCTCCATCTAACGAACCAAAGTTTCCTTGACCATCAATCAATGGATAGCGTAACGACCAAGGTTGTGCCATACGAACCATGGTATCGTAAATGGAAGAATCCCCGTGTGGGTGATACTTCGCCATTACGTCCCCGACCGTACGTGCCGATTTTTTGTAGGGGCGATTGTGCAGGAAGCCCGATTCAAACATAGCATAAAGCACCCGTCGGTGGACGGGCTTGAGTCCGTCGCGGGCATCGGGAAGGGCACGCGAAATAATTACCGACATTGAATAGTCAATGTAGGCCGTCCGCATCTCCTCCTCGATGTTAATAGGGATAATGTTGCTGGTGTTTTCTGACATAAATTAAATTTAAATGCTTATATGTACAAAAATACACCAAATACTTTAGATAGGCAAAATTAGCGACGTTTACCCCGTTTTTCGGAGGCTTGGCTACGCTTTTCCGCTTTTGTCCGAGGTACACCAAACAGGTGAGGTTTGGGCAATGTACCTCTACCCCGCACCACGCGCTTTCCATGACTGTGATTGTATTTTACTTTACATCCTTTTATAGGGCACTGACGGTACCAACACCCCTCGAATGTGAGTGCTACAGCAAGCATTAAGATGACTAAAGCGGTACGTTTCATGGAATCTTGTTAATCAAGAAGACCAAGATAATGAGGAGACGAACAAAAACCAAAAAGTAAACTTCTGTTGCCCTATCAGCTGAGCTGTGGAGGCATTTATTTCATCAAATTGATTTTAAAACAAAAAAAGGCTACGAATTTCGTAGCCTTTGCGAGCCCCCAGCCGGGATCAAATCGCAGGGGCGACCCCGCAGCGACCTACTGATTACAAGCGGCAGGCGTTCCTGGCAGTTGCCCTATCAGCTGAGCTGTGGAGGCATTTATTTCATCAAATTGATTTTAGAACAAAAAAAGGCTACGAATTTCGTAGCCTTTGCGAGCCCCCAGCCAGGATCAAATCGCAGGGGCGACCCCGCAGCGACCTATTGATTACAAGCGGCAGGCGTTCCTGGCAGTTGCCCTATCAGCTGAGCTATCGAGGCAATTATTTTATCAAATTGATTTTAAAACAAAAAAAGGCTACGAAATTCGTAGCCTTTGCGAGCCCCCAGCCGGGATCAAACCAGCGACCTACTGATTACAAGTCAGTTGCTCTATCAGCTGAGCTATGGAGGCGTTGTACTATTAAATTGGAGGAAGATAGTCTCTTTGAAAATCTTCTTAGAGCCCCCAGCCGGGATCAAACCAGCGACCTACTGATTACAAGTCAGTTGCTCTATCAGCTGAGCTATGGAGGCGTTTTGCTATTAACGTTTGGTGTTACCCAAGAGAGATTATCTCGTTGAAAATCTCTTTAGAGCCCCCAGCCGGGATCAAACCAGCGACCTACTGATTACAAGTCAGTTGCTCTATCAGCTGAGCTATGGAGGCGTTCCATTTTTTTCGTGGTGCAAAAGTAGCGTTTTTAATAATACAACGCTACTTTTTTCTAAAAAATTTTAGAGTGCTTCACGAACAATTTTTAATTGTTGCTTTAAATCAGCGAGTTGCTTTTGGGCAACAATAATTTTTTTCTCAAATTCTGCACGAACTTTTTCACCGTTTTTAGAGCGGCCGAAAAATTCAATGTTATTTTGCCAAATAGTCAAATCGTTTTCAATTTGAGTCATACGGCGGCGAATATCAGATTCTTTGCGCTGAAGGCTGCGTGAGTCTCCCTCATTAGAAGTTGAGGCATCATTATCAATCATCACTTGATCACGCTCTTTTGATGAAAGTTTGCCGATAGCACTCACGTACGAATTAACAGCGTCAATGTAGCGTTTGTTAATTGACTGCATGTCTTTCTTAGGTACAAATCCGATGCTTGACCATTCTGACTTGAATGCGTTCAATTCTTTCAAATTAGCACCTTCGATTTTGGCACCTGCTTCAATCTTTTCGCACAATGCCTGTTTCAAGCTCAAGTTATCAGTAAACTCGCGCTCAATCTCCGAGTTTTTAGCACGCTTACGGTCAAAATACGCGTCACAAGCTTTCTTGAAGCGTTCAAAGATTGAATCTTTGAATTTCTCAGGAACTTGCCCTACTTGCTTCCATTGTTTTTGTAATGCAATTACTTTATCCGTATTTGCCGACGAATCTTCTGAAGTCTCTAAAATAGCCTCAACCGCTTCGCACAACTCGGTTTTTAATTTTAAGTTTTGCTCGCGCTTGGCTTCTAACTGACGGAAAAATTCGCCTTTGTTGTGGAAAAAAGTTTTGAGTGTTGCCCAGAATTTCTTACTCAACTCACGTCCTTCCTCACGAAGCATTTGCCCTTTGGTATTCACCCACTGTTCTTGCAAGGCTACCACCTCTTTGGTTTTTTCATTCCATTCGTTGATACTGCTTGACGTGAATGAAGTGTAAGGAACCAGTGTTTCGTATATTTTCGATTTTACTTCATAATTTTGGGCAAGCACGTGTTTCTGAGCATCCGCTTGGGCGCGACGGGCGTCGTGAATGGTATCTAGGGCTAACTTTAAACGTTGCCATAGTACTTCTTGCTCTGCTTTTGGCCCTGGACCAATGTGCTTGTATTCGTCAAAGTGTGCATTAGCCTCTTCCAAGATAGCTTTTGATAAAGTCGTGTTTTCGAGCGACTTCGCTAACGATTCTACTTTTTCTACGAGCTCGGTTTTTTGCTGCAGATTTTTCTTACGATCTAGCTCTTTTAACTCATAGTAAATGTTACGATTACTGTAGTACCGATCGATTAACGCGTGGAAAGTTGCCCAAAGCGTGCTGTTATGCGGTGAGGCAATGTTTCCAGCCGCTTTCCATTCGTCTTGGATTTTTTTGAACTCTTGCCAACTTGACCCAGGATTCGTTGTATTGCTCTCGTCGTTTTCTACCAATTCGCGCAAACGTTGGAGCAACTGAGTTTTTGAGGCAAAGTTTTTATCCTTTGATTTTTCGAGGTCTTGGAAGTAATGATTTTTTACGTCCTTAATTTGGCGATACAGTGCATCAAATTGCAACGTCAGTTCGTCAGGTTTGAAGTCGAAGCCATCTTCAGATTCGTTTTCAGCCAAATATTTTTTTAAGGCTTCCTCTCGCTCTGTTTTTTTACTTTGGTCAAAATGGACCTTGGCTTCTTTCAATACCTCATCGGTACGTTTAAAATCAGCAGGTTTTGCATTTTCGCCTTTGGCCAATGCAAGCTGACTTTCCAACAAACTAACAAAGTCTTTTCTGCTTAGTTGACCATAATCAACTACCTGTTCATCAGCCACTTCTAACGCTTCCATGGCCTCTACACTCGCTTGAGTGAGTTGTTCGCTTTCGCTAAGTTCTGCTCCGTCGTTAATCATCGTAAATTTGGTCGTAATCGCTTAGATTTGCAAAAATAATAATTATAGCCGTTTTTCGGTGTTTTAAAGCCTGTTTTTCATTTATAGTTATTTTTCTTCCAAATGGATAATTCAACAATTGCACATCTTCGTAAAGATTATACGCTAAACGGGTTGCGTAAAGAAGATGTTTTAAAAAATCCAATTAATCAGTTTGAGCGTTGGTTTGCCGAAGCATTGGCTTCTCAAGTCCTTGAGCCAAACGGAATGGTGTTAAGTACCATTGGTCGGGATGGGTATCCCCAAGGACGTGTTGTCTTATTAAAAGATGTGGACACACGCGGTTTTAGTTTTTATACCAACTATCTTAGCCACAAAGGCGACGATTTGGCACAGCACCCTGTCGCTTCTCTTACATTTTGGTGGCCCGAATTAGAACGTCAAGTTCGGATTGTTGGAAAGGTTGAAAAAGTAGAAGCGTCGGAGTCGGATGCGTATTTTGCCATTCGTCCCCGTGGGAGTCAAATTGGTGCTTGGGTGTCGGCACAAAGCCAAACAATCGCCGACCGTAAGGTGTTAGAAGAAAAATGGGCGGAGTTAGAAGCTCAATTTGCCGACCAAACCGTTGTTCGTCCACCACATTGGGGTGGGTACCGTGTGCTTCCTCATCAAATTGAATTTTGGCAAGGACGCCCTAGTCGTCTTCACGACCGTTTATGCTATACTTATGAATCAAACGAATGGAAACTAGAAAGACTTTCTCCTTAGCAAAAAAATGTATCAATTATACCTATTTAATCACTAAAAAGTATGCCTTACAAAACCCCTAAAGACCTCACTAGAATTGGAGTCTTTTATGACGGAAATTATTTTTTACACGTAAGTAATTATTATAACTACACGCACGAACGCCGCAGTCGTATTAGTATTAATGGCTTACACGATTTTATTCGACAAAAAGTAGCGGATTTAGAAGGAAGTACTCCAAGACTCTGCCAGATTGTTGATGCCCACTATTTTAGAGGTCGTTTGACGGCAGGGGAAGCCAGCCAACGTGGCGATTTACTCTATTATGAGCGGGTTTTTGACGATATTCTTATGTCTGAAGGGGTTACGACCCATTACTTACCCGTAAGAAGTGTACTTGGCAAAAAATACGAAAAAGGAATTGATGTTTGGTTGGCACTCGAAGCCTTTGAAATGGCTTTTTACAAACGTTTTGATATTCTAGTGCTTATTGCTGCTGATGGCGATTATGTTCCTTTAGTACGTAAATTAAATACGCTTGGTACACGTGTTTTGGTATTGGGTTGGGATTTTGAATATACCGATGAAGAAGGTAATCGCTTTTTTACGCGTACCTCACAAGACCTCCTCTCGGAAGTTACCTACCCGATTGCTATGCACGACATTATCAATGGCCGCAACGAAGCCCTTACCAATCAGCTGTTTGTGCCTAGAAACAAAATCAAGTTTTTCCCTAAACAAGAAGAAAATTCAGCCGTTGATGGCGAGCAGGGAAATGAACACGATGGCGCTTCCGATGAAGGAGTCAAAGAATCTTCTGATGCACTAGAATTTGACCCTGAGCAACGTCAAGAGAGTACCATCTTGTCACTAAAAGATGGTTTTGGGTTTATCAAATACCCTCCTAACAATGTATTTTTTCATTATACGAGTCTTCGTGAATTTGATTTTAATGACCTCACCGTCGGCGACCGCGTACAGTTTACCCTTGAAGAAAAAGAAGGTGGACGCGCTGTGGGTTATGACGTTTTTGTCTTAGAGGCATTCAAACATCTTCATCCTTTGAGTAGCTAAAGTTACTTGTCAAGCGCCCGAAACTTTTACATTTCGGGCGCTTGTTTTAGGCTATTTTTCGCTCAACCTTCTTACCATTTCATAACAAGCCCGACTGTTATGATAGGGACATTTCCAGAAATTTATTTTGTCTCCTTTGATTGATGTCAATTCAGGCGTCACCGACCCATACCATTCTCCACGCTGGCTATCAATAAAGTGTTTTTTAATAAAGGTCCAGCTTTTTTCTGCTTTCTCTTTAAAATGAGTTTCTTTTGTTAACTGGTAGGCATTATAAAAACCCACCATTTGTTCTGCCAATACCCACCAGCTGCGTTCTTGATTGAGGTGATTGGTTGCAGGGTCAAATTCGTAATGCAAAGCCCCATCCTCTCCCAGTCCAGTACAGGCTGCCGTGGCCGCTTTGATACATTCTTGTTTTACCAATTCCGTGCGAGATGGGTCATGCAATACTTCAGCGGTTTCCCACAGTAACCATGAGGCTTCAATGTCGTGGCCGTATGAAATCGTTTGCGCTTGGGGTGACCACCGTTGGTCAAAAAAAAGCCGTAATCGGTGAGTGTCAGCATCAATGAGCTTTTCGAGAAACATATCGAGCAAGTGTCCGACACGTTGTTTTAATACTACATCGGGCCAAACGCGATACAAGTTGGTAAATGCTTCGATGAGGTGCAAATGGGTATTTTGAGATTTATTCCAAGGCATCTTGCTGAGAATTAAATCATCAACAGCTTCCCATTTTGTGCCAAATGATTCAAAATACCCACCAAATTCTGCATCATACCCATGCTTGTCAACAACCTGAAAAAGCTCTTTGGCAAAATCTAGCGCTGGTTGAAATTTTGACGCAGCATAATACTCGCTGAGGCCATAAATGGCAAACGCTTGGGCATAAAGTTGTTTGCGGGTATCGAGGGGAGCCCCCGTAGCTGTAACAGACCAATAGACACCGCCGTTTTGCACATCCCGAAAATGATTGTAAAGGTAATGATACGCCCTGTCAGCCAAAACTAAATACTTTCGATGGTGAAAATAACGGTACGCAGACGAAAACGTCCACAAAATACGGCTAGTAAGAATGACTGAGCGAGCAGCGTCCAGCACAGGTTGGTTGTCATAATTGACCCTGCCATGAAACCCACCACGTTCGTAATCGGGGGCGTATTTTTCCCAATAGGCAAGAATTCGTTTCCATTCGGTCAATGCTTCACGGGCCAGTGGTTCCATTTGTATCAAGCAATAAAAATTGAGCGTTTAGGTACAAAGAAGATTCATAGCCAAATCTCATTTACCTTTGTTCCGTCATTCTAATCATTTGTTGTATGCAGCAAGCCTTTGAACAATTTATTCAAGACAAAGCACTTTTTACCTGCGAAAATCGGCTGTTATTGACAGTAAGCGGTGGCATAGACTCCGTCGTACTTGCCCAGCTTTGTCACGATGTTGGTTATTCATTCGCCATTGCTCATTGCAATTTTCAGTTACGCGGAGAAGAATCCGAGCAAGACGAACAATTTGTTAAAAACCTTGCTCAAACCTATCAAGTACCTTTTTATAATACACGCTTTCAAACCAAAAAATACGCCGATGACAACGGAATTTCAACCCAAATGGCCGCTCGTGACTTGCGTTATGGTTGGTTTGAAAAAATTAGAGCCCAACATCAATATGACTTTATTCTAACCGCGCACCACCAAGACGATGTCCTAGAAACAATTTTAGTCAACCTTACCCGTGGGACAGGTTTGGCGGGGCTTCATGGTATTCTTCCCAAAAATGGAGTCATCGTCCGACCTTTGTTGTTTGCCACTAGAAAAGAAATCAACGCTTTTTTAACTGAGAGACAACTTACCTGGCGCGAAGACAGCTCCAATCCTTCAATCGATTATGTGCGAAATCGGCTACGGCATGATGTAATTCCAGTTCTTCGTGACATTAATCCACAAGTAGCTACGGCGGTTTTTCAGATGGCCGAACGAATCCAAGAAGTAGAAAAAATTGTTTCACAAAGTATCGACGCTACCACTCGCCTGTTTGTTTCAACAAAAAACGACGCCGTGTGGCTGAAAAAAGCGATTCTTGAAAATGTAAGTAGCCCGACGGAATACTTGAATTATCATTTAACAGAATATGGCTTTTCTTACACCCAGGCTGTCCTCATTTGGCAACAAAGAAACCAGTCAGTCGGAAAACAATTTTTATCTGCTTCGCATCTATTGGTCAATGATCGCCTCCATTGGCTCATCACCCCACTGCCTACTACTGCCCCCTCTCCTATTTTGCTTACCGCTGATTCGGGTGAAATGGCGTTTCAGGAAGGAAAACTACAGTGGCATAAATTGAACTCGCTCAATACAATTTCCGCGGTTTCTGCCCAAAGCGCTTACCTTGACTTTGACAAACTAGCTTTCCCTTTACGGCTCAGACCTTGGAGAAACGGCGATTGGTTTTGTCCATCGGGAATGATGGGAAAACGAAAGAAAGTGAGTGATTTTTTGATAGATTCTAAAATTCCCCGCAGCCTAAAATCAAAGGTATGGGTACTGGAATCTGCCAATGACATTGTGTGGCTGGTGGGCCATCGCGTCGATGAGCGGTACAAAGCACAAGAAAACAGTTCAATAATTTGCGTACTTCATTTTAACACAACTACCTAACAAACAAATATTTACAAATACTATTTAAAAATATTTTTTTATTTTTTTGTAACTTAGCCCCTACACGCGCTTCTTTTGGCACAGTATTTGGAGTACCCTTTGCAAAATCCTGTTTTCCTGCTACTGTAACACTAATAACACACAATGAAAACCGTAGTTAAAATGGCGTTGGGATTTGCTCTAACCCTGCTAACGCTCAATTTATTCGCCCAAAGTGCCCGACTACGCTCGGCCAACAGAGCATTCGACGACTACAGTTATGCCGACGCGGTGCGTGGGTATGAAGAGTTTATTCGAAACGACAAAAAAGCTGATCCCGTCGAGCGAAAAGAAGCGCTCGAAAAATTAGCTTACAGTTATCGACGTCTTCAAGACACCCGAAATGCGGAACGTATTTATGCGGAATTGGTAGAAAAATTCCCCGACGCTGACAGCCGCAATTATCTCTACTACGCACAAGCCCTCGCCAGCAACAGCAAATACCGCGAGTCACAGCGTATGTACAGCAAATACGCGGAGGCACAATCGGCCGACTTACGAGGACGCAAGTTTACGGTCACTTACATGGACATGAATCGTTTTTACAAAGATTCGGCCATGTACCGGGTAGAATACCTCCCCGTAAACTCACGTCAGGCTGATTTTAGCCCCATGTATTACAAAGGTGGTTTGGTATTTGTTTCTGCCCGTGCCGAATCGGGTGTTATCAAACGCGTTTTCAACTGGAACCAAACTCCTTTCTTGGATTTGTATTTTGCACCCGACACTTCTGCCCTCAAGGGTGTTCGCGAGGTATATCGCAATTCAACGGCCTCGTTGAGTGGTGCTGCCAAAGATGGTAATTCTGGTACGCTCTCAGAAGCGGCTTCGACAAGTGAGGATTTACCTTTGCCAACAACAAAAGCGGAGAAATTTAGCCGTACGCTCAATACAAAATACCACGAAGGTCCCGCTTCTTTTTTCAAAGATTATACAAAAGTGGTATTTACGCGCAACAACTATAACAGCGGTAAAGCAAAGAAAAGTAGCGATGGCGTAAATAAATTGAAACTTTACATCGCTGACCAAAAGAACAAAGATTGGGGAAATGTAAAAGAATTGCCTTTCAACAACAACGACTTCTCATGCGGTCACCCAGCGCTTTCTCCTGACGACACCAAGTTGTATTTTGTTTCTGACATGCCAGGTGGCTACGGTGGTACCGATATTTACGTGGTAGAATACAACGGAGGTCAGTGGAGTACACCTGTCAACCTTGGAAAAGAAGTGAACACCGAAGGCAACGAAATGTTTCCGTTCATCGATAGCGGTGGTAATCTTTATTTTGCCTCTGATGGCCACGAAGGCTTGGGTGGACTTGATATTTTTTATGCCGAATTGAAAGACGGAATTGCCTACAAAGGTGTTCAAAACTTAGGTGCTCCTATCAATTCTGAAAAAGACGACTTTGGTCTTATTACCGACAAAGACCGTGGCACAGGCTACTTTAGTTCAAACCGTGCCAAAGGTGTTTCGGATGACAACCTTTACAGTTTCCGTCGCACTTGCCGCCCGCTCGACATCCTAGTGTATGATGCCAAAACGGGAGCTCCCATTGAAGGCGCTGACGTCCGTATCGTAAAAAATGGCTCGAACCAAGACATTCAACAAACGGGAATTGATGGCTCAACTAAAATCTGCTTAGAAGCCCAAACAGATTATGACTTCAAAGCCATTAAGGAAGGATACGCCACCAACAATGTGTTGTTTTCAACCATGACGCAGTCGTCAAAACCGCAGATGAGCGTTTCGATTTATCTTAACAAAAGTGAGAATACAATCCTTCGTGGTACGGTAAAACGCGAGGTAAATCAGTCACCGCAAGAAGGGGTAAAAGTGACACTCCGTGATGAGAAAACAGGCAAAGAAAAAACAGTAGTAACGGGGCCAGATGGGGGTTACGAATTTGAGGTTGACCCTAACCGTAACTACGCCCTTCGCGCTGAAGGTGATGAGTTGGCGACCAACGAACAGCCGATTAATAAAAACAAGAAAAACAAACGTAAAGTAGTAGAAAGTGATTTGAGTATGTACGGAACGGGCGACGTTTTTACGCTTGATAACATCTACTACGACCTCGACAAATTCTTCATCCGACCAGAAGCTGCCCGCGAACTTGACAAGGTAGTTGCACTGATGAAAAAGTACCCAACAATGATGATTGAATTGCGTTCGTTTACCGATAGCCGCGCAAGTGACACCTACAATTTACGCTTGTCTGAACGCCGTGCCAGAGCTGCTTTTGATTACTTAGTTCGCAAAGGAATTACTCCTTCACGTTTGGAAGCGCGCGGCTATGGAGAATCTGAACTTGTCAATGATTGTAGCAACGGAGTCGATTGTGCTGAGTCTGATCACCGCCTCAACCGCCGTACCGAATTTAAGATTCTGTCAGTGAAAGGAACGGGCGAAGAAGCCATTGGCAAATAGCCGCTCGATAGAGACACAAAGATAAAAAAGTGTTAGTTTAGTACAGGAAGCAAGCGGCGGGGCAACAATTTGCCTCGCCGTTTTGTTTATATATAGCAAACAAACGTCATTTATTTTATTATCAGCTTATTACATTACTTGATTTTACATATATTCTATTTTTTAACACTGTTAGTTTTTATATTTTTTTGAGTTTTACCAAACGATTTTAACCACATTTTCAATGCGAATTTCACTCATTGTAGCCATGTCCGAAAACCGCGCTATCGGATTAAAAGGCCGACTTCCTTGGCCCCATTTACCCAATGACTGGGCTAATTTTTTTAAGGTTACGGAAGGTTGTCGAATGATTATGGGCCGAAAAAGTTATGATACACCCGACCGACTTTGGTCAAAAGCTGGAAATTTTGTCATTACTCGCCAAGCAGATTTCCCCCTTGATGAAGGCTTTGAAAGGGCTAGCAGTTTGGAAGAAGCATTAGAGTATTGTAAAGAAGATAATGAAGTTTTTGTCATTGGCGGAGAAGAGATTTTTCGTCAAGCACTCCCAATCGCCGACTGCATCCACCTCACTTTAGTACACGGCGTTTTTGAAGGAGATGCGTTTTTTCCTGCGTTCAATGAAGCCAATTTTTATATAAAAAGTCGGCAAGAATTTCCTGCCGACTCGTCACATTTGTATTCGTATGAATTTTTAGTTTACGAACGAAAGCATTAAGATTTTACCCTAATTAAATACCTCGGGCGAGTCTCCGTAGAGCGCATCGCTGGGTTTAAAAAAGGTAAAGTTAAACCCGTCACGTGAAAATTTTGGTACCTGTTTACTATTTCAAAAACCCTACCAGAAGCCTTAATCGACGTGTATCCTTGCTCATCTGTATAGACGAGTTTAGGCTGTTTTGAGGTCTCAGTTTTAAGGGCAGATTCCGTACGAATCACGGGAGTAATTCGGCTCGTGTAGTAGTCCAGCGCACTGTGAAAAATGTTATATTCTCCCTCGGGTGCTAAGTCGTAAATGACAAAGTTGGGGAGTTCGGCTTTGTGTATTTTTGCCACTTCCTGCCCAACGACCGAGCCTGTTTGATAACGTAAAAGAGATGGATAAAAATGACCATTCATCACCAAGTTGGCGGCGATGGCAGTGAGTAGTGGCGCAAAAACGAGCTGCGAAAATGCGGGGCGTTTTTTATTATACAGCTGAACAATCAGTACTGCCAACAGCCCAAAAACGATTATCAAAAAAATATTTTCGAGCGGGAAAGCCCAGGTTGACAAAATCAAAATGGCCAACCCCATGACGCAAGTTGTTACAATCAACCCAATTTTTACCCAGCGAAATGCGCCAATGGAAGGGTGTTCAATAAGTTTGCTCAAGTACCGCGACGTGATGACGGCACCCAACGGAAATACCACAAATGTATAATGTGGCAGTTGGTACTGTGCGGTGGAAAGCGCCATAAAAGGCAACACAAAACCACCCAAAGAAATGGCTTCTTGTGAGGCGTCTAGGCGGAATTTATTGCGGATAATTTCTCGAATAAAATCAACCAGTCCTGGAATAAAAGCCAACACCCAAGGCAAAAAGCTCCAAAGGAAATTGTGCGATTGAAAAAATAACCCTGGGCTATTGTTCCATTCATTCTCGCCCGTAATCCGCCCAAAGCTTTGTTCCCAAAAGAAAAAATACAAGCCGTGTGAGCCATATTGACGTTGTAATCCTATGCAATACGGCACCAAAACTATGCCGATGATTACGATTCCGATAAGCCAACGAGGGTCAAAAATGTTTTTCCATTGACGTTTTAGCGCAAAATCAACAAAAAAACCAGCCCCAACAACAATGACACTGATGGGGCCTTTGGCCAACATTCCTAGTCCGACAAACACAAACGCTCCTATAAAATGAGACCATTTTCGGTGTTTCAGGTATTCTGCCAATTGCCAAATCGCTACTGTGACGCAGTTCGTCAACAAAGTATCGCAACGAACGTCGTGGTTCATCAAAAAAAACGCCTGACAACTCCCCATGACCAAGGCAGCAATGTAGGCCGTTTGCTCTGAGTAATATAGTTTGGCAAAGCGGTAAATGGCATAAATTCCCAACAAGGTGGACAGAATAGGCACCAAACGATACGCAAAATTGGTCGCCCCAAAGATTTTGAGAATCATCGCTGTCACCCAGAAAAGCAACGGTGGTTTATCAAGGTAATAGTCTTTTTCTCGAAATTGTACTTCTAAAAATTCGTTATTATCGGCCATTTCGCGACCAATGGAGGCATATTGGGCGGCATCAATATCCATAATATCAACACCAAATGCTCCTACTAAATACACCACCAGCAACGCCGCAAATGGCAATAAACGATTGTAATTCATAATTTAGATTTGTGGGTTATTTTTGAACCATATAAGACATATAAGAGATTATAAGTGCTTGTAGTTAAAACTTATATTTATATGTCTTATATAGTTTTTAAAACTATCACTTAAACGCCTGTATTCCAGTTATTTCATTCCCTAAAATCAACAAATGAATATCATGTGTACCTTCGTAGGTAATGACCGACTCCAAGTTCATCATGTGGCGCATCATCGGAAAATCACCCGTAATGCCCATTCCGCCAAGCATTTGCCGAGACTCCCGTGCGATATTTAAAGCCATTTCAACATTGTTACGTTTGGCCATCGAAATTTGGGCTGTCGTTGCTTTGCCTTGATTTTTTAACGTTCCCAAACGCCAGGCCACCAATTGCGCTTTGGTGATTTCGGTGAGCATTTCGGCCAATTTTTTCTGCTGTAATTGAAATCCACCGATGGGCTTCCCAAACTGCACCCGCTCAAGTGCGTAGCGACGGGCCGTTTCGTAGCAATCCATGGCTGCTCCAATTGCCCCCCACGCAATCCCATAACGGGCATTGTCCAAACAACCCAACGGCCCGCGCAGCCCATCGACGTTTGGCAAAATATTTTCTTTCGGAACTTTTACATTGTCAAACACCAATTCGCCAGTTGCACTCGCCCTTAATGACCATTTATTATGAATTTCGGGCGTGGTAAAACCTTCCATGCCGCGTTCTACAATCAACCCTTGAATACGTCCTTGATCATTTTTGGCCCAAACCACCGCAATATCCGCGACGGGAGAATTGGTAATCCACATTTTTGAGCCGTTCAAAATGACGTGGTCGCCTGCCTCCGTAATACGGGTTAACATTCCGCCAGGATTAGAACCATGGTTGGGTTCGGTCAAACCAAAACAGCCAATCATTTCACCCGAGGCTAATTTGGGCAAATATTTTGTTCGCTGTTCTTCTGAGCCATAGGCATAAATGGGCCACATTACCAACGAACTTTGTACCGAAACTGTCGAACGCATACCCGAATCGCAACGTTCAATTTCTTGGGTAATCAATCCATACGAAATATAGTCTAAACCACCACCGCCGTATTCAACAGGAATGGTTGGGCCAAACGCGCCAATTTCTGCAAAATTCTTAATCAAATGAGCGGGGAAAGCTCCTTTTTGAGCATACTCTTCAATGATAGGCTGTACATCGCGCGCCATCATTTGGCGAACCGCATCACGGACAAGAATATGTTCTTCGGTCAATAAATCATCAATTTGATAAAAATCTGTGTAGCTTGTCGATGTTGAGGAAGTAGTACTCATGATTTTTGGACAGGTGTTTAGCGTGACAAAATTAAGTTGCTTTGTTAATGAAGAATTGGCATCAAAAATACCACAAAATCAACCCAAAACCACAATGCGTTAAGGATAATCAAACAACAAACGTCATTTATAGGTATTGGGTTTGTAAGTTTTGGCGGAATTTTTCTACATTCCTTAAACCCAAATTCTAAAATACGCGTTAATAAATTGTAAATTTGATACACACTTGACACCTTGATTGCGTATGGAAACCTTACTGCTTATCTTACTTTTTATCCCGTATTTGGTGTTGCGGTACCACCTCACCGATCACGATACACCCAGTGAAAAGGATAAGAAGCGGTTTTCAGAAGGAATCGAACTCTATCAGCGTCAAGAGTATAGCAAGGCATTTGAGTTTTTTAACGAAGCATTAAAGACCCACCGAAAATCAGCCATTGCTTATGCCTACCGTGGCAAGTGTAATTTAAAGGAAGACAATTTGTATTCGGCCTTGTATGATTTTTCAGAGGCCATTAGTTTTGACAACACCCTACCTGATGTTCACCTTGATCGAGGTATAACACAGTTTAGACTGGGAGAATTTGAAAATGCTTTTTTATCATTTGACAAAGCCGTATGGTTTTCAAGGGGAGAAGAACCCGAGTCTTTAAGATGGAGAGCCCTAGCCAGACTCAAATTACACCAACATTCACAAGCAGAAAAAGACCTCCAAAAAGCAGTTAAACTTGGCGATGAAGATGCCGCATTTGTGCTTAGCAAACCACCTTTTCGGCGAACCATTGAAATTTAATAACTTTTAAAAATCGACCTATGCTCGAAATTACCTCCGATAACAAATTAAAACGTCTCATTGTAGTAGGCGACCGCGTGTTGATTCGCCCTAAAAATCCAGTCGATCAGACTCCGACAGGGTTGTATTTACCCCCAACCGTTACCGAAAAAGAACAAGTTCAAAGTGGTTATGTAATCAAAGTAGGGCCTGGCTATCCAATCCCAACGCCCACCGATGATGAGCCTTGGAAAGAAACTGAAGAAAAAGTAAAATACATGCCGCTTCAAGCCCAAGAAGGTGACGTTGCTATTTATCTTCAGAGAAATGCGATTGATGTAGTTTTTAACAATGAAAAATACGTCATTGTCCCGCAGGCATCTATTTTGATGCTCGAACGCATCGAAGATTTGTTTACTTAAAAATCGCTATCGCCTACTTTTCAATGTTTTTGGGAAGTAGGCAGTTACCCTTCCCCTTCTCCCTGCATCCATTTCATTTTATCGTAGGGAATTTCTTGCTCAATTTCCTTTCGAATTCGCTCAACAATTTCCTCTACCGACATTGATTTATCAAACTCAATCGGCGCCTTAAAACGAACAGTCAAAGTCGTGTTTCGTTTTTTAAAACGTAACCCTTTCTTATCAAACGCGCGACGGAAACCATTGATAACCACTGGAATAACAATCGGGTTGTTTTCTAAAATCAAATGTGCAGTTCCTTTTCGGATGGGCGCATACGGGCTGGTTGTCCCCTGCGGGAAACTCACCACCCAACCGTGCCCCAATGCTTGATACACCTTATCTCCCGCTTTTGAATCACGTTCTCTTTTTACGTTTTTCCCCTCTGCTCTCCACGAACGCTCCACTGTCAGCGCTCCACCTAAACCAAACAGTTTGGGAACTATACCCGCTTTCATGGTTTCACTTGCAGCCACGTAGTAACTTCTAGCACGAGGTGCCAACAAATACAAAGGGGGAACAATGGTACTTTTAAAACCCCACTTTACGCTCGAAAAAATATGGTAAAATGAAATGACATCCGCGAAATAGGTCTGGTGGTTCGACAAAAAAAGGACATTATTATCGGGAAGGTTTTCCAGGTGCTCAATGCCTTCAATCACCGTTTTATTGACGACCGTAAATCGCCAATAGGTAAACCAGCCAATTCCTGAAATCAGTAATCGTTTAATAAACAACGAATTACCGAAAGGGTCTTTTTCGAGAAACCCCAAAAAATCGAGCCACGAAAGCCATTTAGGCAAAAAACTATACCGAGAAATTGGTCGTTCGGAAGCCATATCGGATAAAAGTAAAATGTCGCCAACAGCTGTTACCCCATTGACGACTTTGTATTGTGCTAAATTAGTAAAAATTAGGCTAACTCAGCCACGGGATTTTCCACTAAGAATTGATCCAGCAATTCGTTAAAACGTTCTGGATGTTCCATCATAGGGGCATGGCAACATTTATCGATGAAGTATAATTCCGATTTTGAAATGAGTCGATTAAACTCGTGCGCTACGTGCGGCGGCGTGATGGTATCATTCAGTCCCCAAACGAGCAAGGTAGGCACCTGAATTTTGTGTAAATCTTTGGCCACATTATTTCGCTGTGCCGATTTGGCAATGCCGACAATGCTCATACACTTTGGAATGCTTGATGTCGTTTCAAACACTTCATCAATCAATTCTTTCGTTGCTACCTTAGGGTCATAGAAAGTATAAGCCACACGCTCCGAAATGTATTCATAACTTCCCCGCTTAGGATACGACCCTCCCATGCCATTCTCAAACAACCCCGAACTACCAGTCAAAACCAACCGCTTTACTTGGTCTTGGTGACTAAGTGTGTATAGGATAGCAATATGACCACCAAGTGAATTTCCAATCAGTGTCATATCTGTCAATTTTTGAGACGCTACAAATCCTTCAGTAAAAGATACCAATGCTTCCAAACCAGCTTCGCGTGGGCTCATTTCATAAATGGGGAGCATCGGAATAATAATGCGGTAGTTTTTGCTAAAATGAGTGATTACCCCATCCCAGTTACTCAATGCGCCAAAAAGACCGTGCAACAGCAATAGCACATCTCCCTGGCCTTCATCAATGTAGCGATAACCGTCGGATTCTTTAATCAAGTAGCTCATAATCAAAGGATAAGATTCGTTTTTATGGGATAAATCAAAGGAAAAATAAAAAAATTTAGGTGACTATTGGATGTCTATAACGCAAATATAGAATATTTCTTTTCAATGTTTTTATACTATTTTCAGAAACAAGGAATAGTACCACACTTTCTACCCGAAAGTCAAAATGTCCAACTGTTTGTAAATAAAGCCTTTACTACTATTTATCTTACGGTATGCAAACATAACAAAATTGCATTTTTTTGATTCACCTTTTGCATTTTTATTTTTCATTTTTTTAAACAAAAAAAGTGACTGGATTTCCTCAGTCACTTTTTTTGTTGGATGTCAACAACCTTTATTTAGTTTCTGTCAACAAATTCTTTTGTTTCAAAATACGCTCAAATAATTTTAAGTCGTGTTCAGAATTAAAGGCTGACGTTGGAAAATGCAAAAACTGTCCGCGAGACATGACCAAGATATAGGCTTCTTTGTCTTTATACGCGCTCTGAATTTGGTCCCATTGCATCACTCCACCTTCTTTGGTGTTAATTTTTACCAAAATTTGGCGACTATCAATTTCATAGAAATACTTTTCAAACAATTGTTTATATTGTTCTAACTGAGTAACCCCTGTAAATTGAACCCACCAAAAACCTACGTAAAGTGCCGCCCCAAGAACAATAACGATGTATGCCCAAATGTTGGGATACACACCCGTGATTCCCAAAATGGCATTCACTAACAAAAGACCCAACGGAAGGAGTACCCACATCTTTTGTTGTTCCCACGTTTGGCGCAATGCGATACGTACATACTCTTTTTTGTCCAGTGCAAACTTTTTCGTCTTCACCGACAATGGTGAAGTAGGCATTTGATAAATTGGCTGGTGCTTATTAACCGGAACTTTTGCCATATTTGAAGAATAATTCGATTGATATTTTAAAGACTCGCAAAATTAGAAAATAAAATGAAACGGCTAACTTTTTTGCTCTGCCTAAATGTACTGTTTGCTTCGGCGCAAACCACAAAAGATTCACTAGCACTTGCCAATGTTCCTTGGAAAACAGAATCCCTTGCCAAAGGTATCATTTGGAAATACGCTCATTTTCAGCAAAAAGAGTTGTTTGATGCCAACCAAAGTATCAATATTGTCGAAGTTTCTCGAAAGTCTCGGAAGTTTGTTTGGGAGATTATTACTGCGGATTCGTTGAACAAACGAGATAAAAAAAGAGGACAATTGCGCAAAACAAGCCAACTTGCCCAAGAAAATGACGCTTTTGTCGCCATCAACGGTGGATTTTTTGATGTTAAAAACGGCGGTTCGGTCGATTTTGTCAAAATAAATGGGCAAACACCTGATACAACCCGCGCCTTAAAAGGGTCTAAAGCTGCTTTTCATGGTCAGGCTGGAATCGCCGTTGACAAAAAAAATTTTCAAATTTTACGGGGTGAACCCTTGGTGGGTTGGGAATATCTTCTACCTTATAATAATATAATGCTGTCGGGTCCCTTGTTGCGTTGGGAAAACAAAGACGAAGTTTTACCAAAAAATGCTTTCAACGACAACCGCCACCCTCGTTCGTGTGTGTGTACCACCAAGTCGGGCAAAACACTCCTGATTACCGTCGATGGTCGGTCAGCCGAATCCTATGGCATGAATTTGTCAGAACTTACTTTTTTAGCCCGCCAGCTTGGTTGTTCATCCGCCCTCAATCTCGACGGTGGTGGTTCAACCACTTTGTGGCTCAAAGAAAAAGGGGTAGTGAACTACCCCAGCGATAACAAAAAATTTGACCATGAAGGGGAGCGTTCCGTGAGCAACGCCCTTATTTTGAAATTATTGACGCGCAAAAACAAATAAGTCAGCAAAAACCCATTTGCCACCTTCTTGTTTTCCTCGCTGAATAACCAGCTGATTAGGCGTTCTTAGTTCATAAATAATCCGAACAGCTCCATCCGACTTTTCAAACAATGCTTGGTTCTTTTTAGCCTCGATAAAACGGTAGCGATCAGAAATCTCTTTTTCTTCTATTGCTACCAAACCTGGTTTAAAATGTTTTACCAAAACGATAGGCCCTTGTTCTGTTTGCTCAAAAACCAACATTTCGTACATGGTTACTTTGTTGTCTTTCATCATCCGCATGAAGCCCGTTAGGTTGTCGCCCGCAGGTGCTGCCCAAAATGCTTCAATTGGGCCTCCGTTAAACGTCCCCAGCCAATGACCTTTCATAAAGGCAACATCCGACAAAGCGCCAGATTGCGCCTGAGCACCAAAACTCAAAAGTCCCAAAAATAAAACGTACAAAACGGTTCGCAAAGAAGTAAAAAATCGCATAAAATGTTATTTAGAATGTATGTGTATTGCCCTTATAAGGCGGCAGGTCAAAAAAAATACTTTCAGAACACCGTTTGAAAATGAAAACATACATTTTACTATTTCTTACCTTATTAGCACAGGGGCTTTGGGCACAAACGCAGAAAGCAACGGAAGTGATTCGTTTTCAGGTCAAAGAAGCCAAGCAGGGAGTCGCCGTTGATGCTGCCTTTTTCTACGTCATCAACAATACCTCTATTTCGAAACACTCAAAAACCGACGGGAAATTAATAAAAACGTGGAACGACTCAACGAGTATTCTAAAGCACCTTAATAGTGGGTTGATTATTGGCAATCGCCTGTATTGTGCACATTCCAATTACCCCAACAAACCCATGAGTAGTTCTATTGAGGTATTTGACAAAAATACGCTGGCGCACATCGACTCTCACAGTTTTGGCTTTTTCCCTGGCTCAGCTACTTGGATTGATTTTCACGAAGGGCATTGGTGGGTGGCTTTCGCCAATTATTCTGATAAAAATTCAGACGGGGGCCGCGACAATCGCTGGACGACTCTCGTTAAGTTTACTCCCCAATGGCAGCAAGTTGCGTCGTGGGGTTTTCCCGAATTTCTCTTACAATCTTTTGCTCCTAAAAGTACTTCGGGCGGAACGTGGGGGCCTGACGGAAAATTGTATTGCACTGGCCACGACAAACCAGAGCTTTATGTACTCCAACTTCCCGAAAGAGGTTCTACGCTCATCTATCTTCAAACGATTTCGACACCCAGCGAAGGACAGGGCTTCGCTATTGACCGAAGCCAGAAAAAAGAAATTGTCGTTTGGGGAATTACCCGAAACGACAATTTTGTCATTCAATCACGTATTAAGTAGCTTCTTACCTCTGGTTTTGAGAAACCAGAGGCACTTTCAGATTTTTTTAAGAGTTGCGTTTGCTCAGGTTTTGAGAAACCTGAGCCACATTTATGGCAATAGCAATGAAGAATCGCCATAGCTTAAAAAGCGATAGTCGTTCGCAAGAGCTTCGTTGTAAATTGTACGCCAGTTCGGCCCGACAAAAGCGGCAACGAGCAACATCAACGTTGACTTGGGCTGATGGTAATTCGTAATCAACCCTTTGCATAGTTTGAAGGTATAACTTGGAAATATCATAATTTCGGTTTCTCCAATTACCTCAATTAATTCATGTTGCGCCATGTACGCCAAAATTGTCCGCAAAGAATCTTCTGCCGATGGCAAAGTAGTATAATCCTGATAAGGCGTCAATTTTTCAATAAAAAATCCATTCTGAACTTCGGTCTTGTTTTGCCAAAGTTTTACCCCAAACCAATACAGACTTTCAAGTGAACGCATGGAGGTTGTACCAACTGCAACGATTCCGTCCAAATGGACGAGAAGATTTTCAATAAAGGCTCTTCGATAAACCACTTGTTCGGCGTGCATTGTGTGCTCTATCGCATTGGCTACTTTTACAGGTTGAAAAGTACCCGCTCCTACGTGTAGCGTCACAAAGTCATGCGTTATTCCTGCGTTGGCTAAATTTTCAAAAACCTGGTCAGTAAAATGCAGCCCTGCCGTGGGCGCGGCTACTGCCCCTTCAATTTTTGAATAAACCGTTTGATACGTTTCGAGGTCTTGGGCTTCCGTTTTTCGGTTCAAATACGGCGGCAGTGGAATTTCTCCCAAAGCACGAATTATTTCAACAAAAGTAAGCTCGATTGGTTCGCTCTGTGAATTGGCAACTTCCCAGCGAAAATTCACCCAGTTTTTGTCAATGTCTGCCCAATCGGCAAAGACGGTGACGGTAAGCTGATTAATCAACAAATCACACTGAAGCGTCTCATGGGCTTTCCATCGTTTTTTATTTCCCACCATACAACTCCAAACCGCATGGGTGGTTTGTTGCATGGCATCATTGATGACCCTTGTGGGGGCTTCGGGATGTAATAAAAAAACTTCAATCAACGCCCCCGTTGGTTTGGTGAAAAACACCCGTGCAGGAATTACCTTGGTATTATTAAAGACCAAAAAACTTTGAGGTGGCAAATAATTGACCACATCAGTAAACTTTTGGTGGAAGATTTCGCCTTTACGATACACCATCAGTTTGGACGAATCACGTGGCTCAACGGGATAACGTGCAATTTTTTCGTCGGGCAAATCGTACTCGTAGTCGGCAAGAAGAATTTCTGGCAAAGTCATTAATCATTCGAGCTTGGTTTCATCATAAGGCGTATCGGCAACGCCACAATAATCGCGAGAAGGAATCCAACGATTAGGTATAACAATCCATTAAAATCGCCGATTTTAAATTTGAATTCATTATTCACGGTCGCCAACGCAAAAATCGTCAGTGCAATTGACGTATTTATCATCGCCACCAAACCATAAATCCAATTCCGAATATGCTCATTCAATTCTTCTCGATTTTCAGCCCAAAGCGTTTGATTAGGAATAGGCAACACGTTTGAAGGTAATTTTAGCAACGCACGACCTACCGACAGAAGCAACACGTTGTTGGTTAAAATCAAACCTACCAAAATATAAAATATATCAGATTTGAGCATGAACTCGTCTGCTTGACCAAGGGCATTAAAATGCACCCCCACTTCTTGCCCAAACAAACTGTAACTATACATTGAAGCCACAAATACTGTTATCATTGACAGGACTCGCCATACACGAATCGCAAAAGTTGTAATTTTCATATTTCACTCAGTGAGACACCATTTAAACTATCAAGGGTCAAAAGTTATTAGTTTCGGTTCATTTCCTACACTAATAACTCTTAACCCTTTAAACATGTTTTTAAAAGAATCAAGTGGTGGCGATTTCAATTTCCTCGCCATCTTTATCATAAAACTTAAACTCGGTAATCGGTAGCGAGCTATCTTTTAAGAGTTTAACCCATGATTTATATTTAAAGAACCATTTGAGTCGGGGCGACGGGAATCCCGCCGTAAAGTACGCGTGCAAGTACGGGTGAAGGGCTACCGACACCTTTCTTTCGTTTTGTTTGGTCAACAAATATTCGAGGTTGTTTTCGATAATATCCGAAATCAAAATACTAGGCTGAATGGTTCCTGCGCCATTACAAGTTGGACAAACTTCCCGCGTGACGATGTTCAATTCTGGCCGAACCCGTTGACGCGTAATTTGCATTAATCCAAATTTCGTAAGTGGCAAGAGCGTGAACTTAGAGCGGTCAGCCTTCATTTCGGCTTTCATCACGTCATACAGTTCCTTTTTATGCTCTGGCTTACGCATATCAATAAAATCCACCACAATGATACCGCCCATATCGCGAAGGCGAAGCTGACGGGCAATTTCTTTGGCGGCTTCGGTATTGGTATGAAGCGCAGTATCTTCCTGACTTTCCTCGTTGTTGGACTTGTTACCGCTGTTGACATCAATTACATGGAGTGCTTCAGTGTGTTCTACAATGAGATAGCCTCCACCAGGAAGGCTCACTGAGCGTCCAAACAATGACTTAATCTGCTTTTCAAGACCTACTTGTTCAAATAATTTGCTTTTGCCCGAATAAAGTTTTACAATTTTTTCTTTATCGGGTGCAATCGTATGAATAAAGTCCCTGATGTCGTCGTACATCTCTTTGGTATCAACCGTGATGCTATCAAACGTATCGTTGAGCATGTCACGCATGATAGAAGACGCACGGTTCATTTCGCCAATGATACGGTCGCGTGGTTTGGCCTCACTCAAGGCTTTCATTCCTTGCTCCCATTTTCTAATGGAGTTTTGAATGTCTTTATCCAACTCCTCAACGTCTTTATTGGCGGCCACCGTTCGGACAATAATGCCGAAATTGGCAGGTTTGACCGAAGTCATTAACTTATGAAGACGTGTTCGTTCGGTCTTATCCGTAATTTTTTTGGAAATATTAACCGAATTAGAAAAGGGAACTAGCACTGCGTACCGTCCTGCGATAGAAATATCGCACGAAAGTCGGGGTCCTTTGGTAGAAATAGGCTCTTTGACAACCTGCACCAAAATGGGCTGGTTTTTTCCGAGTACTTTATCGATTTTGCCGAGTTTATCAATCTCTGGCTCCATCTTAAAGTTATTCAACTTTCCCGATGTGAGGCGTTTAGCAATCACATCTTTGGTCAGTTTATTTAAAGATTGGACGTTAGGGCCTAAGTCGTGGTAATGCAGAAAGGCATCTTTTTCGTATCCAATGTCAACAAAAGCAGCGTTCAAGCCAGTCACGAGTTTTCGGACGGTACCTAAATAAATATCACCAACCGTAAAACTACTTTCCGACTCCTCTACTTGGTACTCAACGAGTCGCTTCTCCTGCAAGAGAGCGATGCGGGTACCTTTTTGTGAGGCACTAATGACTAATTCGCTACTCAATGTATATGTAAGGATAGAGGGTGAAAAACCTAGTCCGCGGTAAATCGCGAATGGTTAAAAACTAACTACAAAGTCCGACACAGAATCGAAGAAGTACATAAAATCCCAAAACCAAGGTAAAAAAGTACCTTGGTTTTGGAGTCAGAAATTATTTCTTCTTGTGACGATTCTTTCTTAGGCGCTTTTTGCGTTTGTGCGTAGCGATCTTATGTCTTTTTCTTTTTTTTCCGCAAGGCATAATCGTAAATGTTTTAAATGTTATTAAAAAATTGAATGATTCTGTTGTTAGACTTTCATCGTAAATAGCTAAAAACCACTATTTTAACTCTTTTTCCAGTTCAGCAATTGCTGCCTGAATGGTCGGGTCTTTTTCTTTTTCCTTTACGATTAAAAGTTCTTCTAACGCTTCTTTGTTTTTGCCTGTCTGTGCCAACGAGACTCCCATGTAGAAACGTGCCTTCATATTTTCAGGACGCACTTTCAACAGTTGGCGAAAACGCTCTACTGCTTTTTCATACTGGTTTGAACGCATCGACAACAACCCCATATTAAACAACGCTACTTCGTTGGTAGGATCGGCAGCCAAAACTTCTCTTAACAACATGATTCCTTGCATCGGCGTTTCGGTCGATACGTAAGTCATGGCCAAGTTCGCTTTGACATTTAGCAAATTTGGATTTTTATCGAGCGCTTTTTGGTACCACTCGCGGGCTTTCGCTCCCAATTTTGCCAATTTTTGGTTGTCAACAGCAAACCCAAACGCATCGTAATAACGGTCTCCTGCCCGTAAAAAATTGGCTTCGGTAGGAACCAAAAGAGCCACATTTTCGGCATATTTGGCTGCACTATCAAATTTTCTAATCTGAGAATAGAAATCTGATAATTGGAGCGCCGCAGTCGATTTTGCTTTTGAATCTGCTGTTGAGGTATATTGTTGAAGTAACTTATTGACAGTGCCTTGTTGCTCAGATGTCAAAGGTACACTATGTTCTGTCGAGCTAGAAGCACGCTCTTTAGGCGCTTCAGACTCTTTTGTATTAGTGCTTTCTTTCCCCTCAACCAACTTACGCTCCTTGGTATTTACCACCACTTTTGGAAGGCTATAAAGCCCGCCAGTGAGCACAGTAGCAAACACAATTACTAATAAGATGGAGCGATTCATTGCACGTTACCTTTAAATCTTTCAACAATACTTTACTTCTTAGATTACAAATCAGAGCCTTTTACTTGCTCTACAAATACTTTAGCTGGCTTGAAGCTTGGCACATAATGCTCGTCAATAACGATAGCAGTATTTTTAGAAATGTTACGAGCTACTTTCTTTGCACGTTTTTTGTTTACAAAGCTACCAAACCCACGGACATAAATATTTTCGCCTTTTGCTAATGAATCTTTTACTACTGAGAAAAACGCTTCAACTGTTTCAGAAACGTTTGCTTTTTCGATGCCGGTTTGGTCGGCAACTGCTGCGATTAAATCTGCTTTCGTCACTTTTATTAAACTTTAAGGTTATAAAATTGTTATTCTTTGGAAATTAGTTTCAAAAATTCTACCAAGCCGATGTGTTGATAAGCGTACGGCCTAATTTGAGCGCACAAAAGTAGTACATTTTCGACTAATTTTGAAAATGTTTTCTGTCTTAATTTGAAAAAAAAACTCCCGAATTCATTGAATAACAAGTTTTTTGCTGAAACCCTCATCCGTTGGTACACTCATCAACACCGTGATTTGCCCTGGCGGCAAACACAAAATCCGTATTATATATGGTTATCCGAAATCATTCTACAGCAGACGCGCGTCGCTCAAGGATTACCTTATTATGAACGATTTGTTAGCGCCTACCCTACTGTTATTGACCTTGCCAACGCCCCCGAACAAGAGGTAATACGGCTGTGGCAGGGCTTAGGGTATTATTCACGGGCAAGGAACCTCCACCAAACTGCCAAACACATTGCATATCAACTCAATGGGGTATTCCCAAGCACTTACAATGAACTATTAAAACTCAAAGGAATTGGCCCCTACACTGCCGCTGCCATTGCTTCTTTTGCCTTTGATGAAGCCGTCGCCGTCGTGGACGGAAATGTCTATCGGGTGCTTGCGCGGGTATTTGGCGTTGACCTTGACATTGCCAGTTCCCAAGGGCAAAAAAGGTTTGCACAACTTGCCACCGAACTCATCTCTACTGAACAACCCGCCTTGTACAATCAGGCCATTATGGAATTTGGGGCTGTTCACTGTACGCCTACCTCCCCCGACTGTCTGTTGTGTCCGTTTCAGGGCGTTTGCGAGGCTAATCTCACGGGTAGAGTTACCCAATTGCCCGTTAAAATCAAGAAAACGAAGGTACGGGTACGGCACTATCATTATTTTATTTTGATAAAAGATGGACAATTGGCCATGAACCTACGTACAGAACGGGACATCTGGCAACAACTCTATGATTTTTATTTGGTCGAAACCGAGCATCCAGACGCCACCCTCGACTCACTCTCTTTGCCTTCTTTCTTACAAAAAGCTCTTTCTCAATCGGTTGTCTCCCAACCGAGCGAAACAATTACGCACATTCTCACCCATCAGCGCATACAAGCGAGGTTCTGGCAAGTAGCCCTCCCGTCGGGTTTTGATTTGGAACTTCCCCCCTCTCTTCGTTTTTTTACGCAAGAAGAAATTGACGAACTCCCCAAACCCGTCTTGGTTTCGACGTATTGGAAAGCGCGGTTTTTTGAGTAAATTTGTCATCCGCATGGCTTCAAACCTTGCAGTTTTGATTCGTAACTTACAATTTTTTTTATAACAATGGCTGGAGTAAACAAAGTAATTTTATTGGGCAATTTGGGAAGTGACCCAGAGGTTCGTCACCTCGAAAATGGCTCAGCAGTAGCACGTTTTAACATCGCAACCTCTGAAAGCTACACCAATCGCAGCGGCGAACGTGTGGAACAAACAGAATGGCATCGGATTGAACTTTGGGACAATTTGGCAAAAATTGCGGAACAGTATTTACGCAAAGGAAACACTGTTTATATTGAAGGAAAACTTCGTACCGAAACCTGGGTGGATAAAGAAGGAAAACAGCGCGAAGGAAAAACTGTACGGGGAACAACATTGACACTCGTTGGAGGTCGTAATTCAAACAATAACGACGACAATTCGTCGGGTTACAATGCACCACAACAGTCAGCGCCTGCACCTCGTCCTGCTCCTCAACCTAAACCTGCGACACCCATCGCCTCTGACTTAGGTGGTGGAGATGATGACTTGCCGTTTTAAGATTACATCAGCTTCCCGAAAGTTTTTCATCTTCCCGAAAGTTCAAAACTTTCGGGAAGATAGGTGGAAGGTAGGTAAGTAATGAATCACTTTTTCAGCACTTGCATTTGAAGCTGGTACTGGTCACTAGGGATTTTCTCCGTCTTAGATTCTGGGCTAACTTGCTTTAAAATAAGCAAATACTTCTGCTGGTTGACCGTCACCTCTAATGAATCCTGCGTCACAGACGTCTTGCGGCCTACCGCCTGACAGTCACCCAAGCACATTTTTACGTTTTGTTGGGCATTTAGTACCAAATCAACGACCACTTCCCCCGCTCGAAAACACTGCACATTTTTCGGGCAACGGCTATCTTCAACGCCAGTCAGTGCCAATTGGACATCTCCGACCTGAACTGGTTGTTTGGTCGTCAAAGGAAAATCACTTCCTAGCGTCAACGAATCTACGCTTTCCGACTTACAACCGGCCATCAGACCTAAGCACAAAATCAGTGCATTTTTCATAACTTTATTCGATTTTTGTCAACGCAAGCACCTTACTTGCTACTGAGATAAAGACGAGAAACGACAAAAAAACGTTGGAATAGACCTCCATGAATTTACGCATCAAAGAAATCAACCACGTAGCTTTGTACGTTGCAGACGTAGCGCAAAGTTGCCATTTTTATTCAAATATCCTACAAATGAACCAGTTATCCCGTCCTGACTTTGATTTCCCTGGAGCTTGGTTTCAAATTGGTTCACACCAAGAATTACACCTAATCGGAATTCGCACGGAGCAGGTTATCTCAGGCTCCCGCAGCAACCACTTTGCGCTCGAAGTTGAAGACCTTTCCGCCTGGGAACAGCATTTAAAGGCGAACCAAGCGATTTACCGCCCCCCAAAACCTCGACCAGATGGACTTCTTCAACTTTTTGTCAAAGACCCCGACGGGTATTGGATTGAATTATTTTCGCGAGCTTAGTCTATTTCTTTTCAAAGGCCAACGCCGCTCCGTTCATGCAATAACGAAGCCCCGTTGGACGAGGACCATCGTCGAAAACGTGTCCAAGATGCGCATCGCAAACAGCACAAATGACCTCGTCACGCTCCATCCCGAAGCTCTTGTCTTTTTCGTCTTTGAGGGCTTTTTTATTGATTGGGGCAAAAAAACTTGGCCAACCCGTACCTGAGTCAAATTTGGTTTCAGAATTAAATAAAGGTGTTCCGCAACAAACACATTTGTAAATTCCCTTTTCTTTGTTGTTCCAATAAGGCCCCGTAAAAGCGCGTTCTGTCCCTTTTTGACGGGTCACGTAAAACTGAATAGGGGTCAGGATTTTTTTCCACTCCGCATCCGTTTTGACTACCCGTTTGAGCTCTTGGGATTGTTGTTGCGAAAATGCTAGTGGACTAACTAACGACGTTCCAATAAGTGTGTGAATGAATGAGCGACGGTTCATAGGTGATAGGCGATTTGGTTGTTTTCTATATGTATATTAACGTACCAATTTAATCGAAAGTTTTACACAAATCAAAAATGCTTAACGACTGGCAATTAGGTGGAAAACGCGCCCTTGTTACGGGCGGAACCAAAGGCATCGGACGCGCCACCGTCCAAACGCTTCTCAAAATGGGTGCAGAGGTCTTACTCGTGGCCCGAAACGCAGAAGAAGTAGCCCAACAAGTTGGTGATTATCAAGAGCAAGGTTTTCCCGTGACGGGCTTGGCGCTGGATTTGGGAAACACAAAGGCCATCGAATCACTCGCGCAGTTTGTTCAAACCCATTGGAAAAAACTTGATATTCTAATCAACAACGTGGGTACAAACATTCGTAAACCCACCGATTCGTACTCCTACGACGAATACGACCATATCTTAAACACCAATCTCCGTTCGGCCTTTCTGCTTACCAAAGCCTTGTATCCCGCACTGCAATTGGCCAAAGGCTGTGTGGTTAACGTCACTTCAGTTGCTGGATTAACCTCCTTGCGCAGCGGTTCTATTTATGGCATGACCAAAGGAGCGTTGAACCAACTTACGAGAAATTTAGCCTGCGAATGGGCCAAAGACCATATTCGGGTCAACGCCGTAGCGCCCTGGTACATTGCCACGCCACTGACGGAGTCGGTTTTATCTAATCCAGAAGCATTAAGCGACATTTTGCGCCGAACGCCTATGCAGCGTGTGGGCCAACCCGAAGAAGTAGCCAATGCCATCGTTTTTTTATGTCTTCCTGCCGCCAGTTATATTAGTGGCCAGATAATAGCCGTTGACGGTGGTTTTTCAGTATATGGTTTTTAGCAGCATTCAAGTTTTACCATTTTTTAAAATAATTTAAAAATAACTTAACATAAATTTTTTATCCCGCGTTTTTTTTCATTTTTTCGGGACTGAATTTACCTTCTAAACCTCCTATTCCTCATGTCAAAACAAAATCAAAGCTACGTAGGGCCGCTGATTATCATTGGGTTATTGTTTTTCGTTTTCGGGTTTGTTACTTGGGTAAACGGTACACTCATCACCTTCTTCAAGAAAGCCTTTAGTCTGGACAACACCAGTTCTTACCTTGTTACCTTCGCCTTTTTCATTTCTTACACATTGATGGCGATTCCATCCTCGGAAGTATTAAAACGTACAGGTTTCAAAAATGGAATGTCATTGGGATTGGCCATCATGGCCGTTGGTACCGCTATTTTTATTCCTGCGGCACAAATCGCCTCGTACCCTTTATTTTTGGTCGGTTTATTTACCATTGGAATAGGTTTGACCTTGCTCCAAACGGCCTCAAACCCTTATGCGACGATTCTCGGCCCGCGTGAAAGTGCCGCCCAACGCATCAGTTTCTTGGGAATTGCCAACAAATTGGCGGGTATCATCAGCCAATGGACTTTTGGCGGATTGCTTTTAGCAGGGGGCGCAGCAGCAGCGCCAACCGATGAACTCCAAAAAGTAGAAGTACCGTACATGATTCTTACGGCGGTGCTTGTGGTGTTGGCGGTTGTCATCAAAATGTCAAAAGGGCTTCCAGAAGTGAGCGAAGAGCAAGAAGACGAAGGCGGAAAAACAGCGACCGCCAAGCACAACAGTGTTTTTGCGTTTCCAAACCTCGTTTTAGGGGTAATTGCCTTGTTTTGCTACGTGGGTGCCGAAGTAATTGCGGGTGATACCATCATTAGTTACGGCGTTTCACTTGGTTTTCCCGAAAGCGAAGCAAGTACCTTTGGAACTTACACCCTCTGGCTCATGCTTGCGGCATACGGCTTGGGTATAGTTTTGATTCCAAAATACGTTTCTCAAGGTACATGTTTGAAAGTATCGGCAATTTTGGGACTCATTGTAACGGTATTGGCCATCATGACCACAGGATTTACGTCTGTCATTTGCATCGCCATTTTAGGTTTTGCCAATGCCCTTGTTTGGCCTGCCATGTGGCCACTTGCGTTGGATGGCCTTGGCAAATTTACCAAAATCGGTTCAGCCTTATTGATTATGGGCATCTCAGGCGGCGCTATTTTACCACTTGTTTACGGTAAAGTAGCCGACTCTATCCACAGTACTCAACAGGCTTACTGGCTATTGTTGCCACTCTATGGCTTCATTTTATACTATTCGCTCGTTGGTTACAAAAAACGTAGCTGGTAATTTCCAATTAAACATTTACGATTTTGAAAATATCAACACCAGGCCGAATTTGCTTATTTGGGGAACACCAAGATTATCTTGGGTTGCCCGTTGTGGCAGCGGCGATTTCAAGACGAATAAGCATTGAGGGGGGCAAAAGTAGCGACGATATGGTTCGCTTACACCTACCAGATTTGAAAGAAGAAGAGGCTTTTTTATTGGAAGAGCCTCTTCCTTACGTAAAAGAACGTGATTATTTTAGAAGTACCATCAACGTACTTCGTCGCCGTGGTTTTGTCTTTGGACAAGGTTTTGAAGTAAATATTCACGGTAATATTCCCATCAATTCGGGTACGTCAAGTTCTTCGGCTTTAATTGTGACATGGGCTAACTTTTTAACCCGATTGGCCGATAATCCCAAAGAATTAAGCTCAAAAGAATTAGGCGAAATCGCCAACGAAGCCGAAGTACTCGAATTTGGCGAGCCAGGTGGAATGATGGATCATTATTCGACGGCCATCGGAAATGTGATCTATTTAGAATCTGTTCCAAAAATTCACGTTGAAGGTCTTCAGCCCAAATTAGGGGCTTTTGTTCTTGGCGATTCTTTGCAGCCCAAAGATACCCTAGGCATCCTTGCCCGTTGTCGGTACGGAATGGAAGCCATCATTGCCAAAGTAAAACAAGTTGACCCAAATTTTTCCATTTTCACGACTCCCTTTTCTCAGGCTGATGAATACAAAGCTCATTTGAGTTTGGATGAACTAGGGCTGTTAAAGGCAAACCTCGAAGACCGTGACATTTTGATTGAAGGAAAACAATTACTGATTGATTCTCAAAACGGTGCGGCAACGAATTTTGACCAGCAATTTGGTGAATTGCTTTATCGGCATTTTACCAATCTTCGTGACCACAAACGCACTTCCACCGACAAAATCAACCGCATGGTAGAAGCTTCCATGAAAGCTGGTGCATTGGGTGGTAAAATCAACGGTTCTGGCGGCGGTGGCTGCATGTTTATGTACGCTCCCGAAAACCCCGAAGCCGTTGCCGAAGCCATTAAAAGCGAGGGCGGTGTACCTTACATTATCTACATCGACGAAGGTACAAGAATAGAAGAGTAATAATTGAGTATTTTTGAGGGAACAGTTGTTTTTTATATTATTTTTAGAAAAGATAAAATAAAACCTAACTGTTTCCTCTCCTCATGTACGCCTCACGCTTCTTTCTATTTATCTACTTCGCATTTTTTTGTTTCTCGCTCCCGAGTTTTTCCCAAAATTCCGAAAAAATCGACCGTGAATTTACCCTCGAAGCGACCATGCTTGGGTACTTTGCTCCCGATGGTGCTAAAAATCCAACACTTCGTGCCAAAAAAGGCGAACGGATTCGCCTCAAAATTGTCAATGGGGAGTTAATGACCCACGACATTGCCCTTGAGAAATTGGCCCTTAAAAGTAAAACCATTCTTGAAAAAGGGTCAAGCGCTACGCTGGTTTTCACCGCCCAAGAAAACGACACCTATTACTGTTCCGTTCCTGGCCACCGCGCGGCTGGCATGGTGGGAAAGCTGGAAGTTTCGGAAAATGACGTAACGGCCAAAGTGGTTACGGGACAAATTCCCCAGAAAAACGGTCAGCCCGTCAACTTAAATTTTGAAACGGGCACTCTGCAAGATTGGACTGCCACGGGCGATGCCTTCGCCAATGGGCTTATCTCCACCGACCCTTCTCCCCTGCACGAAAAAGAAATGCGCATCGGTTTCGATGGTAAATTTTTCGTTTCCAGTGGTGGAATTACCAATGCCAAACAAATCGGCACGCTTACTTCCGTTCCATTTACAGTTACTCAGCCTTTTGCTTCCTTTAAAGTTTCGGGTGGCGCGTTGCAGGATACCCGCGTAGAAATTCGTCAAACGGGCAGCGATGTGGTTATTTTCTCCATTACGGGACAAGGACGGGCTACTCTGCAACCCGTGGTAGTGGATTTGCAGGCCTATCTCAACAAAGACATTTACATCAAACTCATTGATAACGAGACGGGTATTTCACAAATCCCGTACATTCCCCACGACAAATGGGCGCACATCAATTTTGACGAATTTCTATTTCACAGCACGCGTCCCGAGTTCCCTAATGAATTGAAACAAAGTGACATTGTGATTTTACCTCCCCTCGACCCCGTTATCAATGCTGGGTTATCGGGAGTAAAAGCAGCCGCAGCCATGACGCCACCCAAAGGTTTTAAAATTTCTTTGGCAGCTGCCGAACCCGACGTAGTTCGTCCGATTTGTTTTACGATTGATTACCGAGGGCGTTTGTGGGTAGTAGAAGGCCATACTTATCCCGTTCCTGCCCCCGAAGGACAAGGCCGCGACCGTATTTTGATTTTGGAAGACACCAACGGCGACGGAACACTCGACAGCCGCAAAGTGTTTATGGAAGGGCTCAACCTCGTCAGCGGGATTGAAGTGGGCATGGGCGGTGTTTGGCTAGGTGCTGCCCCTTATTTGTTATTTGTTCCTGCCGATTTTAAAAACGACAAACCTGCTGGGCCTATTCAGAAATTGTTAGACGGCTGGGGCACTCAAGATACCCACGAAACCCTCAACAGCCTCCGCTGGGGGCCTGATGGCTGGTTGTACGGAACACATGGTGTTTTTACGCACTCCAACGTAGGGAAACCAGGCGCTCCTGACTCAGAACGAACCAAAATCAACGCGGGCGTATGGCGGTATCATCCCACAGCGCATACATTTGAAGTGTTTGCCGAAGGTACAAGCAATCCCTGGGGTATTGACTTCAACGATTATGGCCACGCCTTTATCACGGCCTGTGTGATTCCGCACATGTACCACATCATCCATAATGCCCGTTATCAGCGCCAAGCGGGAAAACATTTTAATCCTTATACCTACGACGACATCAAAACGGCGGGCGACCACGTTCACTGGATTGGCGAACGGGGCCCACACGCGGGCAACTTTCGGTCGGGGCCAAAAGGAGGAGGACACGCCCACGCAGGAGCCATGGTTTATTTAGGACATACGTGGCCTAGCGAGTACCGCAATGATATTTTTATGAACAACATCAACGGTGCGCGCTTCAACCGTGACCATCCCGAACGCGTTGGTTCGGGCTACGTGGTGCGCCACCGCGATGACTTTATGGCCATGAACGATACGTGGTCGCAGTGGTTGAACTTCAAATACGACGCCAGTGGCTCGGTCTTTGCGATTGACTGGTACGACAAAAACCAATGCCACAGTTCTAACCCCGACGTTCACGATAAAACAATGGGGCGTATTTTCAAAATCACCCACGAAAACGACAAATGGGTGCAAGTTGACTTATCTAAAGCCTCGGATAAAGAACTGGTCAATTACCAATTACACCCTAACGAATGGTACGTACGTCAAGCTAGAACGTTGTTGCAAGAGCGCGGGCCTAACAAAAAAGTCCACAAGGCATTGAAAGAAATTCTTACTAACAACCCTGACGTTACCCGCAAACTTCGGGCGTTGTGGGCATTACACGTGACCAAGGGATTGACCCAACCAGAAATGAATGCCTTACTTAGCCACGAAAACGAGTACGTTCGCAGCTGGGCTTTACAATTGGTGACAGAGGGTAAAGCTGTTTCGGACGAAACCCTCAAACAGTTTGTAAGCATAGCCCAAAACGATAATTCGCCGTTGGTTCGCTTGTACTTGACCTCTGCTTTATTACGAATTTCTCCCGCTCAGCGTTGGGAGGCAGTGGAAGCGCTTATTCAAAAAACCAGCGACAAAGGCGACCATAATATGCCCCTTATGTTGTGGTATGCGGCTGAGCCGTTGGCTGCTCTTGACGCCAAACGCGCCCTAGCACTTGCCGAAAAATCGGTGATGGACAAGCACTTAGAGTTTATGGTGCGTCGTGTTTCGGCCTTGAATACCGACGAAAGCCGCTCGTTACTTACCAATTTGAAGAGCCGCCTCGAAAAAGAGCACAACCACCAATCCCACGAAGTAATTATGGCAATTGATGAAAGCATGAAGAGCACCAAAAAATAGGCTCTCTTTTTCCTGATTTTCCTTTAGAGGGAGTAAAACGTAGTTGTTAAAATTGCTTTTAACAACTACGTTTTTTTGTTTCACACAATTTATTCGGCTGATTTTCGTGATTTGAATGAAAGCAGAGAAACCGAATAATAAAATTTTTCCGATAGATTATCTATTTTTATTTTACATAAACCTATTTTTTCGTTAATTGCATTTCCTAAAAAATCAGGTTTTCTATGAATTTTCTAAACGAGGACCAGGTAAACCAGCTTGCGCCCGACGCTTCATCGCTCAAAGCGGGAAAAGACTTAGCCAATGAACGCAAATGGTTGAATTACCAATCCAACGAACGAGTACTGTGGGGAGAAGTGCAGGGAAGCGGAAAAGACCCCTATCGAACCCAAATCGACCTCCAAAATACTGCCTTTAAATGTTCTTGCCCCAGCCGAAAATTTCCGTGCAAACACGGGTTAGGGCTGTTGTTTTTGGTCGCACGCCGCAACGGTGACATTCCTCAGCTCGCCACCGAGCCTAGTTGGGTCAGCGAATGGATCAACAAACGTTCTGAAAAAGCCGAAGCCAAAGTCCAGCCGCCAGTAAGTGAGGAACAGGATTCCGAAAAAACAGACAAACAAGCCAAAGACAAGGAAAAGCGCCAAAACGACCGTTTGCTGAAAGTTGAAGCAGGCGTTGCTGAGCTTGACCTTTGGCTTCGAGACATGGTGAGGGCTGGGTTGTTGGCACTTCCCGAAAAAGGTAGCGCTTACTTTGAAAAAATGGCCGCCCGCATGGTGGATGCCCAGGCGACGGGTTTTGCCTCGTTGGTCAAAGAATTCACCAAACTCAACTATTATAAAGGCGATTCTTGGCAAACCCAAGCGCTCGAAATTGCGGCAAAAATACACTTACAAATCGAGGCATTTCGAAACCTCGACCAGCTCCCTCCGCTTGTACAAGAGGAAGTAAAAAGTCGGGTTGGTTGGAATGTTCAACAAAAAGAACTTATCGAAAACAAAGAATCAGAAACCATTGACGATGAATGGGTTGTGATTGGCAGACGTAGCACCCAAGAAGAGGATATTCTCCTCCAACGAAATTGGTTATACGGGTGTAACTCCAAGCGTTTTGCGTTGGTGCTCAATTTTGCTTACAGAACCGCTGCCATTGAAACCCCACTTGTGCCTGGCAATACCTCCAAAGCTCGTTTGGTGTTTTATCCAAGTCACAGTCCCTTTCGCGCCCTAGTAAAACATCATTTAGAGAGTAAATCGTTTCTTCCTACCTCACTGCAAGGACTTGAGAGTTGGCAACATTCGCAACTAGAATACACCCGTGTCATTGCCCAAAACCCCTGGGCCGATGACGTCCCTCAATTGGTCGAACACCTTCAAATCACCAAGCACCAAACCCATTGGTATCTTCAAGACGCCACAGGGGCAGTGATGCGTCTCCACGATGCGTTTGAAGAAGCCATTATTTGGAAACTGCTGGCTTTCACCGCTGGACACCCTACTACTTTTTTTCTGTTACGGCAATCCACGTCGGTTTGGCCTTTGGGTATCGTTCAAAATTTTTCGTATCAGCTATTATAAACATTAACAGCCTTTTCCATTCATTATCAGATGTTTCATTGGGAATTATTAAAAAAAACCGCCCTGTTGGGTACCGAAAGACACCCCCTAGCGACCGAAGCACTCCCTGCCTCCATTCAAGAAATTTTAGCCAAAAGCAATAAAAATGATGCTGAGGGTTATTTCCTAAAAGCGGCGGCACTCCTTTATAATTACAATCGTGCAGGACAGAATCCTTCCAAAATTACCCTCCCAAATTTGGCTTTGGAGGACGCAGAAACTTCGACATTCTGTCCGCCAAAAACGGTTGCCCTTTGGAAAAAAGTATTGGATTTATCGCCAGCCAACCCCTATTTGTTGGAATTGCTCCTTCAAAATTGCCACCAGAAAAACTGGGTTTTGACCGATGACCTGCTTGTGAACGCGTTGAGCAATACCCCCAAACAACTCCTTCCTCAGCTCCACCTCCTCCTTGGTGTACGGGGAAAATGGCTGGCACAATTCAATGAAACTTGGCAAATCACGGACGTTTCAATGAGCATAACGCAGTGGGAAGAAGGAAAACCTACCGAACGAAAGGCATTTTTGAGCGAACTTCGACGCCAAAATCCTGCCGAGGCGTTGTCACTTTTGGCTCAGGCTTGGCCCAACGAATCGGCTAAAGACCGAAAAAGTCTATTGTCCACGTTGAAAGTTGGTTTATCGGCCAACGATGAACCCTTTTTAGAACAAATTCACGAGGAACTAACCAAAAACCTGACTTCGCCCAAACCCGTTACCCTTGAGGCCATTCACCTCATCAACGAATTACGGCTTTCCATACAAGGCAGTCCATTTGGCAAAGAAGTAGCCGAGCAAATTGCCAAGTGTATCACAAAAAAGAAGGGTTTATTATCCGCAATTGGCTTTTCGTCAGCAAACTACCAACTCCAACTTCCTGATTATGAGATGGATTTTTGGAACGGAAACGAAATGAACCAACGATTTGGATTCGACAAATTAAGCTCCCAAAAAGGCGTTTCGGACGCCGAATACTGGCTTCAATCGTTGCTCAGATGGCTACATCCGAGTCATTTAATCAAGTTTTTTGAAGGAAACCTGTCACGATTGGTCGATTTTTTTGTCAACACTCAAAGCAAAAATGCAGCGGCGTATTTATACGCCTTTAGTGAAGCAATGGTGTATGCGTCGCCCGATGAAATCAAAGCGTTTTTGAAAGTAACCGCCCACCTAGAAGTAAAAAAGGCAGACTTACTTCAACGCTTGCCTTGGCCCGACCAAGAAGAACTGTTGTTACATCATTTCCAACTTTCGTTTGCGTTGGTAAAAGCCATTACGACAGAAGACCCACCGCAAAATTGGTCGTTACAGTTTTCAAAAAAGGCGTTGATTTCGTTGGTGAAAGAGCTTGATGGTTCAAACTATTACTACGTTTTTTCCGACCGAAATTTTTTAAATCAGTTGGGGCGGAAATTGCACGTCAGTGCCAAAAACCTGCTTTACTCGCTTCAAAATGAATTATCCCAAGATTGGCAACGAAATTATTGGAACACCCAATTTGCCGACATTCTCTTTAAACAATTAGAAATAAAAGAAGAAATAGAACAAATAACAGCACAATGAACGTACTAAGACAACACGCTGAACAACAGTTTGCCCTTGAATTGGAAGAAATTGGCAAACAAGATACCCACAAACGCCCTACCAACTGGAAATTGTCGCCCCAAGCCGTGGTGCAATACTTAATGGGCGGAAAATTGAAAAACGGGTTTGAAATTTCCCCCAAGTACATCGGAAGCCGACGACTGATGGAAATTGCCGTGGCTACCCTTACGACCGACCGCGCGTTGTTGCTTTATGGGCTTCCTGGTACGGCCAAGTCGTGGGTGGCAGAACACCTTGCGGCGGCTGTTTCGGGAAATTCGACCTTACTTATTCAAGGGACGGCAGGAACGAGCGAAGAAGCCATAAGATACGGCTGGAACTATGCTCGCCTGTTGGCCGAAGGCCCCACCGAAAACGCCCTCGTAACCACCCCGATGATGTATGCGATGCGGACGGGGCAAATTGCCCGCATCGAGGAGCTGACGCGTATCACCGCCGACGTCCAAGACACGCTTATCACGATTTTGTCCGAGAAAACCTTGCCCATTCCTGAACTCAATATGGAAGTGCAGGCCGTTTCGGGTTTCAACGTCATTGCGACGGCCAACAACCGCGACAAAGGAGTAAATGAGCTTTCGGGGGCGTTGAAACGACGTTTTAATACCGTCATTCTTCCCGTTCCCGATTCGATGGAAGAAGAAATTTCAATCGTTCAGCACCGTGTTTCAAGTTTACAAAAAGCCCTTGAACTTCCCGCAGAAGCACCTTCTTTGAAAGAAATTCAACGCATTGTGACCATTTTCCGCGAATTACGCGCGGGAGTGACAGCCGACGGGAAAACCAAAATCAAAGTGCCCACCAGTACCATGAGCACCGCCGAAGCCATATCGGTCGTCAACAATGGACTTGCCCTAGCTGCTCATTTTGGCGACGGTCGCCTAAACGCCCAAGACGTTGCCGCAGGTTTGGTAGGTGCGGTTGTCAAAGACCCTGTTCAGGACAAAGTAGTCTGGAACGAATACCTAGAAACCGTCGTCAAACCCCGCGCCGAATGGAAAGACGTGTATCGGGCTTGTAAGGAAATCACTTTGTAACTACCGACTCCATGCCGCTTCATATTTTAGGAATACGTCATCACGGGGTGGGTTCAGCCAAGAATGTCGTTGAGCGATTGGCACAGATACAGCCTGATATTATTTTGGTGGAAGGTCCGCCCGAACTCGACTCCATCGTTCATTGGGTGGGAAAAAGTGGCTTAAAACCACCCGTGGCCGTGCTGGGGTACAACCTCGACGACCCACAACAAGCTACGTTTTACCCTTTTGCCCAATTTTCGCCCGAATGGCAAGCTATTTCGTACGCCCACGCCCAGCAGCTTCCTGTTCGCATGGTCGATTTGCCTCTGGCCATTTCTTTTCAAGAACAAATCAACCAACGAGCGGCTCAAAAAGAGCAAACAGTGGAGCAACAAGAAGAAAAACAGGAGTTCCTGCTTCCCTTCAAAGACCCCATTTCTTACTTTGCCGACGTAGCAGGTTACGAAAATTCGGAACTTTGGTGGGAACATCACTTTGAGCAAAAATACATTCCCAACAACGCGCAAGAACATTTTGAAGCAGTATTGTTGATGATGAGTGAACTACGTGCTGCCCATATAAAATCTGCGTTGGACCAAGAAAACGTGGCACGTGAAGCGTACATGCGAGAACTGATTCGGAAAGCTCAAAACGAACTCTATACCAACATTGTCGTGGTGTGTGGCGCCTGGCACGCTCCTGCCCTCCTCGACGTCGAAGCCACGGCGAAGCAGGACGCCAAACTGTTGAAAGCGTTGCCCAAAACAAAAATTAAAGTTGGCTGTACGTGGATTCCTTGGACCAACGACCGCCTTTCGATGTTTTCGGGCTACGGGGCGGGAATTACCTCTCCAGGATGGTACGAACACCTTTGGACATACGGCCAAAAAGACGATGGCTCGCGCTGGCTAACGAAAGTAGCTCGGCTGTTTCGTCAGAAAAAAATGGACATTTCTACCGCGCACGTCATCGAAGCCTTTCGGTTGGCAGAAACGCTGGCGAGTCTGCGGGCGCTGTCGCGGGTGGGACTTCACGAACTCAACGAAGCTACCCAGACCGTCATGTGCATGGGCGACGGAATCTTACTCGAATTGGTCAAAAAAGAGTTGATTGTTGCCCAACGCATTGGAAAAGTCCCCGACGAGTTGCCTAAATTACCTCTGCAAGAAAATTTTGAAAAGCTAGCCAAAAGCTACCGATTGCCCATTACGGCCGAAAAGAAAGACTATGAACTTGACCTGCGCAAAGAGACCGATTTAAATCGCAGTAAGCTCATCTACCGACTAGCCATCTTGGACATTAAATGGGGTAAACAGTTGGCCGCTCGAACCAAAGGAACGTTCAAGGAGGCGTGGACGCTTCGTTGGCAGCCCGAAATGTTTATCCACCTGATAGAAAAAGGAATTTGGGGGAACTCGGTGGAAGATGCCTGTACCAAGTTTTTGGTGGACAAAAGTCAAAAAACAAACGTCATCAAAGACCTCGCCGACCTGATTCAGCAGGCCATCCCCGCCGAATTGTTCGGAGCCATTGAGCAATTATTACGTAAAATCAGCGAAGTAGCCACGGTCTCATCCGACATTATTGAACTGATGACGGCCCTTCCACCTTTGGTTGAAGTGAGTCGCTACGGAAACGTTCGGAAAACGGATTTGTCGGCCATCAATCAATTGGTAGAAGGTCTTCTCACCCGAATTTGCATCGGATTGCCCAATGCCTGTTACGGCCTCGACGACGAAAATTCGAGAAAGGTATTTGACTACATCAAAAGCGTTAACGAAGCCACGCGTCTCATTGAGAATGAAACACTTACCCAACAATGGCGAAGTACATTATACCTTTTACTCGACAAAGAGGGCGTCAATTCGCTCATTTTGGGCTGTACCTGCCGACTCTTGTTTGATGCCAGCGAATTGAACGAAACACAGACCGCCCAACGGTTTGAGTTGGCTTTGTCAAAGGGCAACGAACCTGCTTACTCGGCAGGATGGGTCGAAGGGTTTCTCAAAGGAAGCGGTATGATACTGCTGTACGATAATGTGCTTTGGAACCTACTCTACCGTTGGGTCTTTGAACTTTCGGAAGACTATTTTATTGAATTGCTTCCCATTCTGCGCCGAACCTTTTCCAAATTTGAACCCTCGGAACGCAAACAACTGGGTGAAAAAGCAAAAAAAGGAGCTAACGTGGAGCAAACAGTAATTCTTGCACCCGCCGACACTACCGATTTTGATCACCATCGCGCCGAAGAAGTTTTGCCCATGTTGCAGTTATTATTGGGATTAAATTAACGAAAAAGCCAATGTCAAACACTGATTCTCAAAACTTACGCCGTTGGCGGCTTATTCTCGGCGGTGACGAGGCCGACGGAACCGACTGCCAACTCAGCGGGATGGATGCACAAATTGATGCTTCACTTTCTGCCCTTTATGAATTTGAACGAAAGCAACGGTTTGAATACATTGAAAAGGATAATTCAAAAGTAGGGCGTGGTCAATCACAACCTGCCGTGGCGCGTTGGCTGGGCGATATTCGTAATTATTTCCCGCAGTCTGTGGTGCAAGTAATGCAAGGAGATGCCCTCAAACAGCCCGTTCTACAACAAAAACTGATGCTCGAACCCGACATTTTGGAACAAGCCACACCGAACGTTGCGCTCGTTGCAAATTTGATGGAATTGGGAAAACTTATTCCCTCAAAAACCAAAGATACCGCCCGTCGGGTAGTTCAGAAAGTCGTAGAGGAGCTTATTCAAAAGTTGGAACAAAAAACGGTTCAGGCCATCACGGGGGCGTTGAATCGCAGCAGCCGTAACAAACGGCCACGTTATAACGAAATCGACTGGAACACAACCATTCGTAAAAACCTTAAACACTACCTTCCCGAATACCGTACGATTATCCCCGAAACCCGCATTGGGTACGGGCGTAAAAGCAAGCGCTCGCTCAAAGACGTGGTTCTTTGCCTCGACCAAAGTGGTTCGATGGGGGCATCGGTGGTGTATTCAGGGATTTTTGGGGCGGTGATGGCTTCGTTGCCCCAAATCAAAACCCAGATGGTTGTCTTTGATACCGAAGTAGTAGATTTGACTGAAGATTTGAAAGACCCCGTTGAACTGCTTTTTGGGGTACAACTTGGGGGTGGAACCGACATCAACAAAGCACTATCGTACTGCCAAAAAATCATTGCCAAGCCCAATGATACCATTTTAGTTCTCATCACCGACCTGTGTGAAGGAGGCGACGAAACCCAAATGCGCAAACGGGTCGAAGAACTTGTGGCCGAAGGTGTTCAAGTCATCTGTTTACTTGCCCTCGACGACTCAGGTGCCCCCTATTTTGACACCCGCAACGCCAAATTTCTAGCTACGCTGGGTGTCCCTGTCTTTGCCTGTACCCCCGACCTTTTTCCAGACATGATGGCCGCCGCCATCAGTAAACAAGACATGGCTCAGTGGGCGGGCGACCATGAAATTGTACTCAAAGGCCACAAAACCTAGGAGCACACGGAGACAATAAAGTAAAAGCAGGTTGAGGTTCACTTTTAGAAACAATCTTATATTTACAACCCCTATCCTCTCTAAAAACATGATTTTCAGGGCTTTTATACTGTTTCTTTTCATCGTCAGTTTTGGTAGTTGGGCACAACAACCCGTTACGACCATGCTGCCGTCGGGTTTTAAGAAGACCACCCTCACCCGCGAATTTATTTCGGAGGGGGCGACCGTCGCCGACTTGAACCGTGACGGTAAAATGGACATTGTGGCGGGGTATTATTGGTTTGAAGCTCCCACTTGGAAAGTCCACCAAATGCACCCTGCTGATGCGAAACAAACTGAGTCGCCTGCCGTGGGCTTCGGGATGTTTTCCAACGTTTTTAACCCCCGAAAAGAATACAGCAATTCGTTTCTGAATTTAGGAATGGACGTTAATCTGGACGGTTGGGACGATGTGGTCATCATTGATTTTCCAGGAAAACCCGCTTTTTGGTTTGAAAACCCCAAAAACAAGGCAGTAAAAGCTTGGACGAAACACATCATTGCCGACTCGATGGGCGTGTCCAACGAATCGCCCGCGTTTGTGGACATCGATAAAGACGGGCGGCTCGATATTTTGTGCGGCGACCCCGCCAAAAAACAAATTGTTTGGCTCAAAGCCCCCACCAAAAAAGGCGAAACTAAGTGGCAACGTTTTCCTCTAACGGGCGAAAAAGTAGCAGGAACCGAAAACTTTTCGCACGGAATTGGCTACGGTGACCTCAACAAAGACGGCCTCAACGACATTGTGGTGCGGGAAGGATGGTTTGAAGGAACCAAAGACCTTGGTTCAGGGAACTGGAAGTTCCACCCTGCCAACCTCGGCGACCCTTGCTCGCACATGCAGATTTTGGACGTGGATGGCGACGGCAAAAATGACGTGGTCAGTGCCTCCGCCCACGCATTGGGGGTATGGTGGCACCAACAAATTACGGATGCCCAAGGCAACCTCAACTTTAAAACCCATCTCATCAGTACTACCACCGCCCAAACTCACTCCTCCATCATGGCCGACTTAAACGGCGACGGCAAAAAAGAATACATTACGGGCAAACGCTTTTTGGCCCACCACGGCCGCGACCCAGGCGACGCCGACGCCTCTATTTTGTTTTGGCTAGCGTTTACCCCAGGGAAAGCCCCCTACTGGACTGAACACCTGATTGACAACGATTCGGGGTCGGGGCTGAACGTCACGGTAAAAGACATGAACAACGACAAGACCTTAGACATCGTGATTGCCAATAAAAACGGCGTGTATTTGTTTGTAAATTACCTTACGAAAGGTAAAAAATAACGTTAAACAGCTTCGGAGAAGCAAAACATTTGTTGAAAATCACACAACAAAAAGCGAGCCGAGGCTCGCTTTTTTTATAGAAAATGTTTGTCTTGGCTGCTAAAAGCTAGAAAAATAGCCCTTTGCTAATCATTGGGTACAAGTAGTGAAATACGATGTAACCAAAAATCAAGAGAGTTAAGCCAGCTAGCCAAATCGTCTGATCCAACACCAACGGGGTTCGTTTCTCTTCCATGATGCGGTAGCTTTTTAAGGGTTTCATAATGTGGTAAAGTTTAAGAGTTTTCAGGCTACAAAATAGCGGACTTTTCTTGAAATGATTTAGCGTAAAAATACCTGTTTTGTGAGTTTGGAAGAGGAAATTATCCCATATATCATAAGGCATTGATAATCTACACCTCATTTATTGAAAGAGCGCATCCATTGTCAATTCGTTTTGGATGATTGACGTTGAATATTCGTTAGGTTTTACCCCAAAAGTGGTGAGCATCGTCAGGAAAATAGACTTTTTGGTCGCCGTTTCTTCTTTGAATGACTGGATTTTTTGTCGAAGTTTGGCATCATACTCTTTTGTAATCACAAATTCATTAATTGAAAATTTTATTTCAAACAAATTGATGACTTGATCTCTACGATCAATGACTAAATCTATTTGGCTGCCTTTCTTTTCACCATCGCCTTTGGTGTACCAAGAATAGGTGTTGCTCAATACGCCACCGATGTTTAAGGCTCGTTTTATCTGGGTAATGTGCGCAAAGCATACTTGCTCAAACGCTAATCCCGACCATACCCTAAAAGACGGATTGTCTATTTGATGCAACCATACATTCGGTTCATATTTACCTGCTGTGCTAATAAATCGAAAATAAAACAAGGTATAAAAATCAGATATGCAATAAACTGAATTGGCTGTTTTATTGCCCAATTTGTGTAATTTGGCAATAAAACCACTTTCTTCTAATTCAGTAAGGGTCTTGGTAATAGCGCCCCCTGTGGTCATTTTTGTGTATTTCAATAACTCATCCCTCGTCAAAGCACCCCCTTTTTCAAAAATTGTTTTTAGTACCAACACGTGCTTTTCTGCGTTCCGAAACAACGAAGAAAAGACATAACTAAACTCCGTTCTTAACTTGCCATCATTTCTAAAGCACAAATCTTCAATATTCTGCATGGCGCTTTTTCCTGCTTCCACTTGATCCAAATAATACGGAATTCCACCCATAACCATGTACAATTGAATGATTTGGTAATGGTCTAAAACGATGTTTTTTTGCGTAAAATAAGCCTTGGTTTCTTGTAAATCGAAGGGCTCAAGTTTAATCCTTTCCGTTACCCGATTGTATAATCCGCCTGTATTTTTTATTAAATTATTGAGCATCCAAGAAGCCGCAGAACCACAGACAATTAGCAAGACATTAGTTTGAGCACTTGCCCAAGCATTCCAAAAAAACTCCAGTCCCATCATAAAATCCGACTTTTTAGTGTCCATCCAAGGCATTTCATCAATGAATATCACTCTTTTGTCGGTCGATTTTTTTTTCTCTAACTCTTTGATTAGAAGGCTAAACGCCTCCAACCAACTAGACGGTACTGCATGATGATTTGAGAAATAGTTATTGATAAAAATGGTAAAATTTGTCAATTGCTGTCGGGTGTTCCCTTTAGCAAGCCCCGTAGCATAAAAATCAAATTCATTCTTAAAGTAGTTTCTTATCAAAAACGTTTTTCCAACCCTTCGCCTTCCATAAACAGCCAAAAACTCAGATTGGGTCGAAGCTACAAGCTTATCTAATTTTTGAATTTCTCTAATTCTACCAATTAATTTCATTTGTCATCTCTTTCTATTATTGGCCAAAAGTAACCATAAAATTCAATTTTTGGCTAATAATAATCTTTATTCTTGGCCAAAAATAAAAATAACAGCCTATTTTGGCCAAGAATAAAGATTAATTGGTTGAGCCCAAACTCACTTGGTTCCCGATGCTCACCACTATTTTACGCGGCCCTTGTCCATACACTTGTCAATTCGTCGGAGTTTTTGTTTCACATTTAGACGACGGCAATCCTCCCCTTACTCCCGCTTGGGCTTTGGAATGTTGGCTTTGGGAAGACGATAAAAACACCGCTGCCTACGAAGATTCGTTACTTAGTTGGGAACTATCAAATTGACTATTAGGACTGCTTTTAACATCATTACAAAGTTTCTTGTAACTTGCAATCTTGTGTTCCATTTAACCTATTGATGATGAAAATAGCACCGTATCTCATTCTTGCGCTTTTGGCTGTGCAGTGTAAAACAGCCTCAAATTCTTCTTTTCAAAACTTACAGGCTAACCTTACCGATGTTGAAAAAATCAAAGGACGTACCGAATACATCGAGTCACCCTACGTAACGGCGGGCGACCGCGTCTATATGGTGGGTCACCAAGACGGCTCTTTTCCCGATTTGGGGTGGCACATTACGGGCGAGATGGGAGGAATTTGGGACCATCCGATTAAATTGATGGATGGATTTTCGGCCCAATTAACCCTCAACAATTCTACACTTTGCCTTACCAAAGCCGACACGTTTTACAATTATCCCTTTGCCAATCAGCACATTTACCTTCTCCCCAAAGAAGGAATGCGGGTTGAACGGTTGCAGTTTGTCCCTGATGGGAAGGAAGCCGTAGTAGTTCAGTATGCGTTTCATAACTCCGAAGCCAAAGAGAAAAAAATCACGTTTCAGTTCAACGGAAAATCGGATTTGCGGCCTACTTGGCTTTCGGAACGCACCAACACCCAAGACGGAAACGACCAAGCAACGTTTGATGCGGGCACTCACGCTTGGGTCGTGAAAGATAGCCTTAATGAGTGGTTCGTTACGTTTGGGTCAACGCTTGCGCCCGTTAAACACACAACGGAAACCAACGATTGTACCCTAAAATCAGGTGGCAAAGGCGTCAATGCTTCCCTGACTTACGAGCTCACGCTTCCTGCCAATGGCTCAATTGTGCTACCGTTCACAGTTGCGGGTTCGTACGAGTCGAAGGACAAGGCACAAGCCACGCTAGAAGAAGTTCAGGAAAAAACAGCGGAATTATTCAGTTCCAAAAAGAAAAGATATGCCGAATTGGCGTCACAAACGCAGATTTCGATTCCTGACCAAGACGTCCAACAGGCTTTTAACTGGCTCAAATACAGTACCGATTGGCTCGTTCGCGACGTTCCAAACGTAGGGCGTGGTCTATCAGCAGGGCTTCCCGACTATCCGTGGTGGTTTGGGGTGGACAATGAGTATTCTCTACAAGGCGCTTTGCTCATCGGCCGCTTTGACATTGTGTATAAAACCATTGAATTGCTCGTTAAAGAGTCAAATCGGGTCAATAAAAACAGCGGGCGGATTTTGCACGAAATGTCCACCAATGGGCAGGTTTTTAACGAAGGGAACATCAACGAAACGCCCCAATTTGCGACGCTCATTTGGACCATTTATCAATGGACGGGCGATAAGGAGTTTTTGGCCAAGTACTACCCTGTGGTGGTGAAAGGCTTGGATTGGTTGATGAAAGAAAACGACAAAGATGGCAATCTCCTGCCCGACGGCTTTGGCATGATGGAAATTCACGGGCTAAACAGCGAAATGATTGACGTGGCGGCCTACAGCCAAAAAGCCTTTGCAGACGCGGCACAAATGGCCAAAGAAATGGGAGATGTAACGCTGGTCGCTAAGTATCAAAACATTGCGCAAAAAATCAAAAACAAAATCAATACGGAGTTTTGGGTACCTGAAAGTCAGTCGTATGCCGATTTTATTGGTACCAAAGAACAAACGCTTCACCTCATCGACGACGCCATCGTGAGGGCAGACACCCTCAAAAAACCCTGGGCCGTCGCCGAAATGAAAGCTTTGAAGGCAAAGGTCAAATCTTTGCCCGCAGGAACGAAAAAAGGCTTTGTCCTCCACCACAACTGGGTCGTAAATACGCCGATGGAAATGGGCATTGCCGATTCGGACAAAGCCTTCAAAGCCCTTGAAACGGGGCAAAAATTTGTAAATCCGTTTGGAATGTTTGTCACGGGCATCGACCGCGACGAGTCGGCGGGAAAAGATGTAAGTTCGGCAGCGAAGGGCAAAAAAACGTTTACTTATACGGGCGCAGTGATGACGCTGCCAACGGGTGTGCAGGCCATTTCTGAAAACAACTACGGTCGTCCCGACCAAGCCCTCGATTACCTCAAGCGCATGACGCGGGCGTTTAGCTTTGCACTCCCTGGGTCGATGTACGAAGTTTCTCCCGATTTTGGCATGTTTGCCCAAGCATGGACGCTTTATAGTTTTGGCGTACCGATTATTCGCCAATTCTTTGGTGTTCAACCCAATGCCGCCCATAAAATCATTCGGATTCAACCTCAATTTCCTTCCTCGTGGGACAAAGCAAGCGTGGAAAAATTAACCATTGGCGACAATCAGTTAACGGTTCATTTTGAAAAAAGTGGCAACAAACAGACCCTTCGCCTCACTCAAACCAAACCTGATTGGAAAATCGTTTTTGCTTTGCCAAAAGGAAAGTATAAATCGTGGGAGGTAAACGGCAAAAAAGTAACAGCGACGCAGGAAGGGCGTTAGATGTGTCGGGAAGCAATGGGGAGAAAATAGTGCTCGAAGCCTTTTAATGGCATATAACTTACCTCCACCTTCCCGAAAGTTTTGAACTTTCGGGAAGGCAAAAAAGATACACCAACCCCATGAATATAAAGACTTTAACTCGCCTTTTTTCTATTATCTTCTCATTGGGGCTGTTGGGTTTCTTGTCCAATTCCCAACAACCGCTGAACCTAGAAAATGCCTTCCCTCAGCTCACGTTTGAGCGTCCTGTTGAGTTTACCCACGCAGGCGACGGCAGCAATCGTTTGTACGTAATTGAGCAAGAAGGACTGATTCGGGTGTTTGAAAATAGCCCTTCGGTAAAATCGGCTGATGTTTTTTTAGACCTTAAAAATAAAGTTTCCTCGGAAGGTGAAATGGGGCTGCTTGGGCTTGCTTTTCACCCCAATTTTAAGCAAAACGGCTACTTTTATGTCTATTATACCAAACGTAAACCGTTGGAATCCATCATTGCCCGCTACCGAGTGGTTTCCAACAAAGTGGATGTTTCAACGGAAACTATTTTACTACGGTTTGACCAGCCTTACGACAATCACAACGGCGGTAAAATTGCCTTTGGCCCCGACGGATACCTCTACATTGGAACAGGAGACGGCGGGGCGTGGGGCGACCAACATAATTATGCCCAAAACCGAAGTTCGTTGCTAGGAAAAATCTTACGCATTGATGTAAACCAAACAACCCGAGGTGCTTACGGAATTCCAGCTGACAATCCCTATGTGGGCTCAACAGAAGGTTTTCGGGAAGAAATTTATGCGTATGGACTGCGAAATCCGTGGCGATTTAGCTTCGATACCGCTTCTAAACAACTTTGGGTGGGCGACGTGGGCCAAAATGAATTTGAAGAAATAAACATCGTCACCAAAGGCGGAAATTACGGCTGGCGACTCAAAGAAGCCGTGCGTTGTTACAACCCTCGAAAGGATTGCGACCCTGCCCTACAACTCATTGACCCCATTCATCATTACCCTCGTACAGACGGTGTTTCGGTAACGGGTGGATTTGTGTATCGTGGTTTGCGTGCGCCTTCCCTGCGGGGAAAATACCTCTTTGCTGATTATAGCAACGGCAACATTTGGGCACTTACTTTTGAAGGAAATAAGAAAACGAGGCTGGAATTGGTCAGTAAAGAAGGAGGTTCGGTTTCTGCCTTTGGTGAAGATGCCCAAGGAGAACTTTATATTTTGGATCATTCTAGCGGCAAAATCAACCGATTTTCTCCATCAAACTAACCCAAAAACACCCAACGTATGACAACTCCCACCGTTCTTTTAAATCATTTTTACCTCACTCTCGACCGCGAAACATTTCAGGCAATAGCCCAATCTGAGTTTTTACGCCAACAGTTTGCCCCCAACGAAATCAGAACCACAAATCGTACCGACCGAAGTTATACTGGGCTTTATTTTTACGGGGAAAGAACGTATTTTGAATTTTTTGACGTCACGACAGAAACACACCGACACATTGGTGATTCAGCCATTGCATTTGGCCTTGAAAACGAAGGAGACACTTCGCTTTTAGAAGTCCATTGGCCTGATTCGCACCGACTTAGTATTACTCGTCCCACCCATACCGAACAAGTACCTTGGTTTGAGATGCTCATTCCGAAAGGATTCACACTTGAAAACCCTCTGACCTTCTGGACGATGGAATACCGCCCTACTTTTCTTACAAGTTGGTTTCCAACGGCCACTGCTGCCCCTTCATTGGCACGCCAGGAGGTTTTAGAGCGTTACAAATCCCGAATTGACAAAGTTTGTCAGCCCTATTTTAAAAATATAAGTGGCCTGACCATTGGACTACCCGAAGATGTCTATCAAGCTGTTGACCATTTTACCCATCAATTTGGGTATTCTAAAAAAGCCACGTCTAGCGGTTTTTTCTTTACCGATGTTGAAAATGTAACGTACCACATTCAGCTCTCAGAAAGTATGCACTATGGAATTTCGGAAGTAGTTTTTGATGTTACGCGCCAACCGAGTCAGGCAAATTGGGAATTGGGCAATTCCGAGCTTCGGTTTTTAAATGACCAAAACGCCGTTTGGAAGTTTTGGTAACTTACAGCACCTTCCCGAAAGTTCAAAACTTTCGGGAAGGTGGAACTCCTAAACGCCTTTCGCGATTTTATCCAAACGTACAATCGACTGCACCATCGAACGAACGTCGTGATAATTGATTTTCCAAGAATGGCTCATGTGTTTCCAAATCGGCACACCTTGGCGCGTCATCAGCGGCCACCACTCACCTAGTTCGTGATTAATCATTTTATCAAACACAAAACGGTGGATGTTTTCGTACGCCTCCAAATACTTTTCGTCCTTGAGGTAACGGTACGCATCCAGCATTCCAATCAACATTTCGGCTTGCTGCCAAAACTCCTTCTCGCGGTCATAGACCTCGCCCGCGTGTGAACCTTCTACATACACCCCGCCAAATTCCCAGTCAACACCATATTGTAATGAATGACTGTACGATTTTTTGATTTGCTCGCCGTACGTATCATAAGGTAAACCTAGCACATCGAGGGCGTGCATCAACAACCACGCAAACTCCGAATTGTGTCCGTAGCTAGTATTGTCTTCTGCGGCGGCTTTCATTCCGTCTTCAGAAAAACGATCCCATCCCCACACAATATCAAATTTGATTTGTGGTGCTACCGACCAATCTGCCCAAAACTGCGGGATACCCGTACCGTATTCAGGGTGCATGATTTTGGTCACCAACAATTCGATGATTTCTAACAACTTACGACGGTGCACCTCCAATCCTGTGCATTCGTAAAGCGTCGTAAAAGCTTCCATTAAGTGCATGTGCGCATCAAGCGTTTTACGATCCCCGCCTGCTGCACCTGGCCCTTTGAGCGTCCAATCGCGGTGGAACATTTCAAAATATCCCCCAAAGTGGGTATCTGCACCATATTTTTGGAGAAGGTCAAAACATTTTTCGGCGTACTCCCGACCGCGCAAATCTCCCGTAGCGAGGGTATATTCACTCAATGAATAAATACAAAAACTGAGGCCGTAGATGATTTTTTGGTCGTTGGTGACTTCCCCTTTGCGGTTGGTCATCCAGTAAAATCCACCAAACTCCTCGTCCCACATATTGTTGATGAGGTAATCAACCCCGTGGCGGGCCATTTCGGCAAATTCACCGTTTCCATATCCCGCACGGTGCACCGACGAATAGGTAAAAACCGACCGCGATTGAGCAATCAACGATTTTTCATCTTCGCCCGAATCGTTTCCAAACTGGTCGAAATGCGTTAAAAAGCCACCATTTTCTTTATCGACGGTACGCTTTACCCAAAAAGGCAATAATCCATTGTTAAGATACGTCTCAATTTCCTGACGCAAGGAAGCAATTTTTTCAGAAGTCATAGTGAAGCGCTTTTTTCATAAAAACACAAACGTGTGTAATAACTACTGACACTGTGCCGATTTGGGCTATTTAGGTCTAAACACCTTTATCACGGCTTCGTTGGTTTCTAAAAATGGCCCTCCAATCAAATCAATGCAGTACGGAATAGCGGGAAAAACAGCATCCAAACACTGACGAATGGCCGAAGGTTTTCCTGGCAAATTAACAATCAGTGTTTTGCCCCGAATCCCTGCCGTTTGGCGTGACAAAATGGCCGTGGGCACGTACTGTAAACTCACTTGCCGCATCAGTTCCCCAAACCCTGGCATCATTTTATGGCAAACGGCCTCGGTTGCTTCGGGAGTAACATCGCGGGGCGCGGGGCCCGTTCCGCCGCATGTTACTACTAAACAGCAACCTTCTTTATCAGCCATTTCGACAAGGGCTTGGCTAATCAAATGTTGCTCGTCGGGAATAACCCGATACACGGGTTCCCAAGCACTGGTTAGGTATTCGTTGAGCGTTGACACAATGGCCTTCCCTGGGATGTCTTCATAAACACCCGCACTGGCGCGGTCGGAGACGTTAATAATGCCTATTTTAATCATCATGGAACAGTTTGTTTATAGCAACCGTTTAAAAAGAAAGCCCGTTCAGTTCGGTAAATCCGAAGCTAACTTGATAAATTTGGGCAAAAATAACAAGGTCATGAATACTTTCGCCAAAGATACCCTGCGATTACACGAATTACGCCATACAAGCTGTCGTGAAGATATTTTGGAAATTTTACAAAACCGTGCTTCTGCGCTTTCACACGGGGATTTAGAAAATGGCTTAAAAGACCGCTACGACCGCGTTACTATTTACCGTACCCTAAAAACGTTCGTTGATAAAGGCATTATTCATAAAGTGTTGGACGAAGATGGCCTTCGCTACGCTTTGTGCAAAGATGCTTGCCAAGAGCACAATCACCACCACGACCACGTTCATTTTAAATGCCAAATGTGCGGTAAAACCACTTGTTTGGAAGACATTCATGTTCCGTCGCTGGCCCTACCCGCAGGTTTCAAATCCAAAGAAGTGAATTTATTGATTCAAGGCACTTGTTCGATTTGTAATAAGTAACTTTTACCGTTAACTAAAACAAGTTGATTTTCTGAGCATTAGAAGCAACTTTTGTCGTAAAGAATACCCTCACTTCAAATTTCTATACGACAATGAGACAGTTATCCATGCTTACCTCAGCACTTCTTTTTTTGAATGTGCTTTCTCTGAATGCTCAGTCCATTACCCTTACGCCCAATACAAACGGCAATCCCCAAGAAGGCCGATTGTATTATGATAATTCGGCCAAAGAACTTCGGTTCTGGAACGGGTCGGTTTATGTACCAGTCGGCAACTCGGGTAGCCCAACGCCAGGCTGGGTCAATTCGGGAACAAACCTCTTCAATGCAAATACGGGCAACTTGGGCGTAGGCACCGAATCGCCTACCTCAAAGCTTACGATACGTCATAATTTCTCCAATATCCTATCCCTTCTACACCTCAACGCCTTAAGCACGGGTTTAACCAACTCTATTTTTTTTGGAGGTAGTAACTACACCACTGGAATTATCTCTACCATTGGTACATCTAGTTCGGCTGCCCGAATGGCATTTTCAACGGGCTATTCGTTTTCAGGGGGCGTTTTCAACATGCAAGAACGGCTGAGTATTGCCAATGATGGAAAAGTAGGAGTCAATCAGCCTGCGCCCCAAGCAACATTGGATGTGGGTGGAAGCATTCGTTTTTCGGGGAGTAACCCTGCGGCATTTGTAGTAACGGCAACCTCGGGAGTCAATACCTATTCAGCACTCCCATTTTCGGGTTCACCTTCCTTAATAACTGCCGCTGGGGGTAAATGTTACGCCATCAGAATCGACCACCCGATGTGTAACAATAACGCCAATGCCATATTGATGGTAACTGCTCAAGTGTCAACTTTCGGTGGGGTTCAATATAATAACGGTTATTGGTACTTGATTCCAAGCAGCAACGAGCGCTATACCGTTGGACGTTTTAGCGCCCGACTCGACTGTACCAACACCGCAGCTTGCGTAGATGCCCTTTTTATTGGAGACCGTGAGTCGGAGTATTTTTTCAATGGCAATAAATTCAACGTGCTGATTATTCAAAATTAAGTGCTGTCGGTGCTGGAGGTTTCTTCCCGTGCTTTCGGTTTCTCAAAACCGAAAGTGAGGTTTCTCAAAACCTCGTTTTAATCAGTTTTGAGAAACCTCACGCGTCAGATTTGGTCTAAAAGTCGGTTTTGAGAAACCGACCTCACAGGGCAGAAACCCACTTCACAGGTTAGTGTCGGCCTCCTCGACCGCCGCCACTAAATCCGCCTCGGAATCCTCCACCGCCATAGCTATAACTTCTTGGCGCAGAAAATGACTGGTACGACTGACGAGTTTGAGGTCGTGCTTGATATGTTCGTGCTGATTCGTTACGGTAGGTTTGGCGTCCCGTATTTCCTGCCGACAAGCGAGGACTAGCAGGACGTGGCATGTTCAAAATTCGGTTTTCGGGAGAAAAACCAGACCGATTTACGTAATAACCAGCGGGGTAACGACGCACGTAAAAAGAGTTGTTTAACCAAGGGCGTCGAATGCCTTGATTAAGCATGACGATATAGGCCGAATTAAGGTTTATCCCTGCATACATACTGGGCAAAAAGGCCGAAGAAGCCCAAATACCCGCATTGTTGTACCAAAACAGTTGCGACGACAAATCATAATACATGCCGTAATCGGGCAAATAATAGTACTGAACACCCGCAACCGCAGCGCCTTGAGGAGCCCAAGTGGGAGGTACGTAGCTTTGATAAGTAGTACCCGACGCTATGGTATAGGTATTAGGTGAACAAGAATCGAGGGTAAAAAGGGTAACGAAAGCGACTACCCCTATGCCAATAAATCGACGTACCCCTTGAAACGGAGCGTGCTTTAGCGTTTTCATGACACAGTTTGTTTTAATGGATAATACTTGGTGAACATTTTACGAACACTCGAATTGATTTGGTTTTGGATGCGGTTGATTTTTCCGCTCAACGTTCCTTGAGCCACCCCTTCCCAAAGTACTTCTTTGGTTTTGGCATCCAAAATATCAATGACCAGCGTTCCTTCAGTGTATTGGGTTTGGTAAGGATAACCTCCTCCCCCCCAGCCCATCATGCCGTAAGGGTAAAAACCGCCCCAACGCCCCCATCCACCGAAGTAGGGATAAAAACCGCCTGAATAATTGGTGCGGCGTTGTTGCTGGGTGTAAGTATGAAATTGTATAAGAGCATCTGGTGCATCTTCATCTTCTTTCATTCCACGAGTGAGCAACTCCGTCCCCACTGACTGCTTGACGGTAGCCGAAAGCAAATCGCTGTTATACATCGGATTAGGCCCCGCTTTGACGTCAGGGCGTAACCAAGCAAAGGTTTTGTACTTACCCAAATCGGCGGCGGGGTTGATTCCTGCACTTACTTGGGCGAAAGCAGCTGAAACGGTCAGGGCAATCATTCCGAAAAACACTGACCCCATTTTTACGAACTTTTTCATTGTTTTCTAGCTATTAATTGGGTTATATTCTTGACCAAAAGAATACCACAATTCTGTAGAAAATCTATAGAAAACGGTATTGGGCCGTATTTTTTTAAGTTTTAATCACTTTTTTATTTACCCGCCGATGCCGCTGAATAGTACAAACGCAGATTTACGCTGAAAAAAGACTTTGTCAACCCATTCTTCTGCGGCATTCTGCGGCTCTACATCTGCGCTTATCTGCGGGTAAAACTTTAAACACAGGCTTACACAACACTTCGACCTCAAAATGCGTAAATGTGTTTGTAAGAAAATTTGGTAGAGATTATGAAAATCTTAATCATTGAAGACGAAGAATCATTGGCACATCCATTGCGCGAATACTTAACCAGCGAAGGCCACCTGTGTGAGTGGGTTTCGACTTATCTGGCTGCCGAAGAAAAAATAGGCGTTTATGAGTACGACTGCGTGTTGGTTGACATCATGCTTCCAGGTGGTTCGGGCCTTGATTTGGTCGATTTGCTCAAAAAAACGCAGTCACAGGCGGGAATTATCATCATTTCAGCCAAAAATGCGCTCGACGATAAAATTTTGGGGCTCGAACTCGGCGCAGATGATTATTTAACCAAACCTTTTCATTTGTCCGAACTGAACGCCCGCATCAAATCCATCCAACGGCGGCGGCAATTTGCGGGCAATCGTGAAATCAAATTTGGTGATATTCGCATTGTGCCCGATTCTAAAGAAGTATGGGTACATGATTCGGAAATTGTCCTGACCCGCAAAGAATACGATTTATTAATGTATCTGGTAGCCAATGCCAACCGCGTGCTGAGCAAAGGTGCCATTTCTGAACACCTGTACGGCGATGAAATCGACCAAGCCAATAGCTTTGATTTCTTATATTCGCACATGAAAAACCTCCGAAAAAAATTATCCGAACAAGGCTGCCCCGACTACATTCAAACGGTTTATGGGGTAGGTTATAAATTTGCCGCATGACGCTCATCACCAAAGCCACCCGCTCCTTTTTACTTGCCTGCCTTGTTGCCTTGGCCGTGGGGGGAGTGAGTTGCTTTTGGTTTTTACACAAAATCATGGACAACGAAGCCTCCGAGCAGTTGCTCCACGAAAAAGAACAAGTGGAAGATTATGTCAACGAGATTGGGGTTTTACCCAAACGATGGTTTTCCATTTCGGACAGCCTTTGGGCCATTCGCACGCATCCTCCCTTGCCGATGGTAATGAGTGACACCGTTTTATTTAGTACCGTCCAGAAAGAATACCTAGCTTATCGTCAACTTAGTTTTGGAATTGCGACCCTCAACGGCTATTATCAAGTTAATATCCGAAAAGCATTGTACGAAACCCAAGGACTCAAACAAGCTCTTTTGTTGGCATTTTCTGGCTTGAGTATCGTCTTGGTAGGACTGTTGTTTTTTATCAATTACCGTCTTTCCAGAAGCCTGTGGAAACCGTTTTACCGCACCCTTGATACCCTCAAAACGTTCCAATTGGCACAAAAAGAGCCTTTAAAGTTTCGGAGAACGAGCATCACTGAATTTCAAACCCTTCAGTTAAATCTAACAAAACTGACCAATCAACTTCGGCAAGATTACCAAAGCCTTAAAACGTTTACCGAAAACGCCTCGCACGAACTCCAAACGCCCTTGGCCGTCATTGCGTCCAATTTAGACTTACTCATTCAAGCCCCCAACCTGACCGAAGAACAGCTCGAACGCATCGGAAATCTGATTGAAACGGTGGGAAATTTATCCAAAATGAACCACAGTTTGTTGCTTTTAACCAAAATAGAAAACGGTCAGTTTACCGACGCCGTTGAGCTTGATTTGAGTTCGTTGCTTTCCGAAAAAATCGACCTCTGGGAACCGCTCATTCAAGACAAGGGCTTGACCCTTCACCAACAGATTGCTCCCAATGTTCGCCTCCACATCCATAAATTGTTGGTGGATGTGTTGTTGAACAACCTACTTGGGAATGCCCTCAAACACAACCAACCCAACGGCAGCATTCGGGTTGAGCTCACCCAAAATACCCTTATTTTATCCAACACAGGCCCCCAGCCGACCCTTCCCGTTGACCAGCTTTGGGAAAGATTCAGCAAAGGTTCTTCCCGTACTGATTCCGTTGGATTAGGACTGGCGCTTGTCAAACAGATTGCTGATACCTACCATTTCCCTATTTCTTACCACTTCCAAGACGGCTGGCACCACGTCCAAATCTCATTTAACATTTCTTAACACTCGGCCCTTCGTTTCTACAGAATCTCTACAAAATCGCGCCGTAATCTTGTTGCATCAATCAGCCACAAAGGCGTTGACAAACGATTCTTACAACCTAAAAAAACGAAAAGCCATGAGTCAAAATTGGAAACAGCTCGCCTTGGTAGGATTAATCTCAGGGGGAGTTTCAGTAGGAGCTTTAGAATTGCTCCACCAAACAAATCAAGATGTTATATTGAAAGAAGCGCCGTTAGCTTCGTTGGCCAAGCTCACTTCCGCAGGAGGCCCCGCTGGCGTACCAGGTGATTTTACCTACGCCGCCGACGTTTCGATGCCTGCCGTCGTACACATTACCTCGACCATCAAAACGAGGGGAGAAAATGCCCAAAATCTTCAGATTCCCGAAGCTTTCCGCGAGTTTTTTGGCGACCGCGCTCCCAATATGCAGCAAGGGCCTCAAAAACAACAGGCGTCTGGTTCGGGCGTGATTATTAGCCCCGACGGCTACATTGTCACCAACAACCATGTGGTTGAAGGCGCTGAAGAACTGGAAGTTGTGTTGAACAACAAACACACCTACAAGGCCAAGGTGATTGGCACCGACCCATCGACTGATTTGGCGGTGATTCAGATTCCTGCCAAAAACTTGCAGGCATTGACTTTTGCTAATTCTGACGCGGCAAAAATTGGTGAATGGGTGGTAGCGGTTGGGAATCCATTCAACTTGGAATCGACCGTAACGACGGGGATTATTAGTGCCAAAGGCCGTGGATTGGGTATCATTGGTCAAAAACAACAAAATGAATTTAGCGGCCCTGCGCGTAAAGGTGATTCTCCGCTTGAGTCCTTCATCCAAACGGATGCCGTCGTAAACCCTGGTAATTCGGGTGGTGCGTTGGTTAACCTCAAATGTGAATTGGTAGGTATCAACACCGCAATCGCGAGCCCAACGGGTAGTTATGCAGGGTATTCGTTTGCCGTTCCTTCCAATTTGGTCAAAAAAGTAGCGGGCGATTTGATTAAGTATGGCAACGTACAACGTGGTTACTTAGGCATTATGCTCGACGAATTGGACAGCAAAAAAGCCGACGAATACGGCGTAAAAGAAACCGAAGGGGTTTACGTAAAATCGTTTTCTCCCAACAGTGCCGCCAAAGAAGCGGGTCTAAAACCTGGGGACGTGATTTTGAAAGTTGATGGCAACAACGTCAATACCGTACCGCAATTGCAGGAATTGATTGGCCGTAAACAACCTGGAGAATCGGCAAAACTCGCCATTAGCCGCGACGGCAGTGTCAAAGACATAGCTGTAACGCTTCGTAACCGCGACGGTGGAAATCAGTTATTGAAACCCGATGCCGCCGAAGTTGTCCTCAACGACCTTGGCGTTCAGCTCAATGACTTGTCACCTCGTGAAAAAACCGTTTTGAAAGAAAATGGGATAGAAGGAGGGGCCAAAGTAGGCAGTATCGAAGCAGGAAAACTTTCAAGAGCAGGCGTACAAGAAGGATTCATTATCACCAAGTTGAACGGCAAAGTGATTCGTTCGGTGCAAGAATTCAAAAACGCCATTGAAGGTAAAAAAGGAACAAGGGTTCAAATCGAAGGGATTTATTCCGACGAGCCCACCGACAGTTTTACGTTTGGATTTAACGTTTAAACGTAAATTCATGGCTGTGTTAAGAGAAGTAAACGCACTCGGCAGTTTGCCGAGTGCGTTTCTTTTATGACTATCGAGGACCTTTTTTACCCTCGTTACGTTTGGCATACCAAGGACGTTGTCCACTCTTTGCTTTGGCGGCTCCGCCTTGTTCGGGGGCATTGCCCGACGGCTTGGGTCTAGCCCTTTGGAAATTGTTTGATTTTGGCGTTGCTGACTGTGGCTTAGGCTTAGCAACCTCATTTCCAGGCTTCTGACTTTGAGGATACGGGTGTTCTTCGACCACAGGAATCACCTTATCAATCAATTTCTGAATATCTTTCAACGATTTACGTTCTTCCGTTTCGCAAAATGAGTAAGCCGTTCCCGAAGCGCCCGCCCGTCCTGTTCGTCCAATTCGGTGAACGTAGGTTTCGGGGATATTCGGTATTTCGTAGTTAAAAACGTGCGCCAATTCGTCCACGTCGATACCACGCGCGGCAATGTCCGTCGCTACCAAAACACGGGTAGTTTTTGCTTTAAAGTTATTCAACGCATTTTGGCGAGCGTTTTGTGATTTATTTCCGTGGATTGATTCAGCTTTGATGTTATGTCGCATCAACACTTTCATCACTTTATCGGCGCCAAATTTGGTACGCGTAAACACCAATGCGTTTTCTATTTTCTTTTCTTCCAACAAATGAATCAACAAATTGGCTTTGTTTTCTTTATCCACAAAATACACCCACTGTTGAATCAAATCGACCGTTGACGATACGGGCGTCACTTCTACTTTTTCGGGTTCATGCAAAATAGTATCGGCCAATTTGACAATCTCGGGTGGCATCGTGGCCGAGAAAAACAGTGATTGACGGCGCGGAGGCAGCACGGCAATTACCTTCCGAACGTCATGAATAAAGCCCATGTCGAGCATTCGGTCGGCTTCATCCAACACAAAGATTTCGAGGTATTTAAGGCTTACAAAACGTTGAGCCATTAAGTCCAGCAAGCGCCCAGGCGTTGCCACCAGAATGTCCACACCGTTGTGAAGGGCATCCGTCTGACGAGCTTGTTTTACCCCGCCAAAAATAACGGTATGTTTCAAACCCGTATAACGGCCATAAGAGGCCAAACTTTCCCCGATTTGAATCGCTAACTCGCGGGTTGGCGTCAGAATGAGCGCTTTGATGGCGCGTTGTTTGGCATTTCGATGCAATTGCCGCTCCGACAAAAGTTGAAGAATTGGAATGGCAAAAGCGGCGGTTTTCCCCGTTCCCGTTTGGGCACATCCGAGCAAATCTTTTCCGCTTAAAACAATCGGAATGGCTTCGGCCTGAATCGGGGTTGGAGTTTCGTATCCCTCGGCCGTTAGTGCGCGGCGAATAGGGTCAATTAATTGAAGTGAGTCAAATGTCATGTAATCTTGTATAAATAAAAAGCGTGGAAAGTAGCTACTTTCCACGCTCATCGGGTAACTATACCGCAAAGATAGGTAAATAATTACAACGACTTAATTTTTAAATTCTTCCAGTTGACTTTGATACCCCCACCGTCGTGAATTTGAAGGGCAATTGACCCGTTTCCAGCGCCAATTTTCTCGTCGTTGATGTCCACCATTTCGTGGCCGTTCAACCACGTACGAACGCGCGGCCCTTCTGCTCTGATTTTAAGGGTATTCCATTCACCAAATTTCAAAAATCCTTCTTTCTCGTCGGGAATCTGAATCAACCAACCACGGCCGTACGATTCGTAAATTCCGCCCGTATCGTGGTTTGGAGGGGCTACTTCTACCTGCCAGCCGCTAATTTTGGTACTTCCGTCGGGAATATTTGAACGAATAAAAACGCCGCTGTTGCCGTTGGCACCTTGTTTAAAATCAACCGACAGTTCGAAGTTCTTGTAGGTTTTGGTCGTTGCTAAGTATCCATAACCTTTGTCAGGACCACTTTCACAGATCAATTCACCGTCTTGAACGTACCATTTTTCGGTACCATATACCTTCCAACCTGTGAGGTCTTTACCGTTAAATAAATTTTCTTTTTTTTGGGCCATGGCCCCCGTTGTCAACGCCAATGAGCAGGCAGCAATTAGAAATGGTTTACGTAGATTTGAGAGAAACATTACTTTAAAGGATAAACGGTTAGTGTAAATAATTATCAGTGCAAAACAAGTCTTTTTTAACGTGAAAACCTCACTTTTTCTTACCTCCGCCCTCATTATTGGTAGCTTTTTTTCAATAAAAGCGCAAGATAATGCCCCCATTAGCCTTCAAGAGCTTTGGAAATCGGACACACTCCTCCGCACGCCCGAGTCGGTTTTGTACGACCCCAAAGGGAAACAATTGTTTGTGGCCAATATCAACAAAATGAACGTTGATAAACCCGATGGCGACGGCTTTATCTCTATTTTGAGCACCGATGGAAAAATCAAAAACCTCAAGTGGACAACAGGGCTTAATGACCCCAAGGGCATGGGAATTGTAAAAAAATCGTTGTTTGTGGCTGATTTAAAAGACCTTGTCGAAATCGACTTAACCTCAGGAGTTATTCTGAAACGCCATGCGGCGATCGGTTCGGTGATGCTCAATGACGTAAGTGTAAGTCCCAAAGGAGAAATTTTTGTGAGTGACTCGCGCGGACATAAACTGTACCGATACGCCGATGGAAAATTAGAATTGTATTTGGATGACCCTAATTTGCAAGGCCCTAACGGCGTTTTTGCCGAAAAAGAGCACCTGATTGTCGCTTCCGCAGGAACGGGCAATTTGTGGAAATTGGATTATGGCACCAAAAAATTCAGTTCATGGGCCATGACCAACAAAACCGCCGATGGGATTCTTCGTCATGGTGATAACTACTTGATTTCGTGCTGGCACGGTGAAATTTATTGCGTCAAACCAGATGGTAAAGTGTGGAAGCTCATCGACAGCAAAAATCCGCAAGTCAATACGGCTGATTTTGGTTTTATTTCTGACAAAAAAACGGTTTTAGTCCCTAACTTTTATAAAAATACGGTGACGGCTTATTTGATTAAGTAAATTATTTTGAACCATATAAGGGATTATAAGAAAAACTTATATGCTCTTATATGTCTTATATGGTTCAACACATCCAACAATGGAAATCTTCCTCAGTCTCTGCTTGGGCGTCGGCTTAGCGGCATGCTCAGGTTTTCGGGTGTTTGTGCCCCTGCTTATCAGCAGCTTGGGCATTCATTTTGGCCTCGTCAACGTCGATACGGGCTTTGAATGGATGGGAACGTGGGCAGCCATCGCAGTACTAGCCAGTGCAACCGTACTTGAGATTGGCGGCTATTACATTCCTTGGGTCGATAATTTGCTAGACACCATCGCGACACCCGCCGCCGTAGCCGCTGGAACGCTACTGACCACTTCTTTTATCGAAATTGACAATCCTCTGTTGCAGTGGGGCTTGGGAATCATCATGGGTGGAGGAACGGCAGGCTTCATCCAAGCAGGCACGAGCCTTGTCCGATTGGCTTCCTCTAAATTCAGCGGAGGACTGGCCAATCCCGTCGTCTCCACCGTCGAAAATGTCACCGCCATCGGCTTTTCACTTTTTACCTTTTGGTTGCCCGTGGTCGCTTTTGTATTGGTCGTTTTATTTATCGTTTGGTTAATACAAAAGTTACTAGCTCGAAAAAGTAAAACCACTTGATTCTAGGCTTTTAGCCCTATACGCGTCTCTGCCTGCAAAAAACCAAACATGAAAACCAACCGTCGCGACTTCGTCAAACAACTTGGAATTGTATCGGCTTCTACGGCTGCCGTTCCTCACTTCAATATCATTAAAAGCCTGAACGACAACAAAATCCGAATTGCTACCATTGGAATGGGAATTCAGGGTTTTCAGGACACCAAAGCCGCCTTACGCACCGATATGTGTGAGCTAGTTGCGGCGGCTGACTTGTACGATGGACGGCTCGCCCACGTAAAAGAAACATTTGGTAATCACGTATTTACCACCCGCGACTACCGCGAAGTACTTGAACGAAAAGACGTGGATGCGGTTCTCATCGTGACACCCGATCACTGGCACGACCGCATTTCGATTGCCGCCCTCAAAAAAGGCAAACACGTTTACTGCGAGAAACCGATGGTACAAAACATCGAAGAAGGAGCGGCCGTCATTGCTGCCGCAAAAGCCGCAGGAAAGGTAATGCAAGTAGGGAGTCAACGCATTAGCGGGGCGGCTTTTCAGGAAGCAAAACGATTGGTGGAAGCAGGCGATATTGGAAATATTAATTTTATCGAATCCACCAACGACCGTTTCAACGCCATTGGCGCGTGGCAATATTCCATTCCAACCGATGCCTCTCCCAAAACCATCGACTGGGAAACATTTCTGGGTGACGCCCCCAAACGTGCATTCGACCCCGTTCGCTTTTTTCGCTGGCGCAACTACCGCGACTACGGTACGGGGGTAGCGGGCGATTTGTTTGTCCACCTCATTACGGGCGTTCACTTTGTGACAGGTTCGCTGGGGCCTAGTCGAATCTATTCCTCTGGACAACTTTCGTACTGGAAAGATGGCCGCGACGTGCCCGACGTGATGGTGGCAAGCATGGAATACCCCGCCCAAGGCAAATTTGATGCTTTTCAAATGGTGTTACGGGTTAATTTTGCCAATGCAGGATCCATCAAAAATGTCACTCGTATCGTTGGCAATGAAGGTGAAATTACGTTTGGCGGTGATTCGCTCACACTTACCAAACGTAAATTGCCAGCCGCGCCAGGCTATGGAAATGGCGAAAGCTTCGGCACATTTTCGGACGCCCAACAAAAAGAATATTTAGCGGCCTACGATGCCAAATACCCCGCTGATTCGCGCACACCTGAGCCCGTCAAAGAAGTGAAATTTGATGCTCCCCAAGGCGATGACGCCCATAAAAACCACTTTGCTAACTTTTTTGAAGGCATCAAAGACAACAAACCCGTTATCGAAGGCCCGTTATTTGGTTTCCGAGCGGCAGCGCCCGTTTTAGCTTGTAACAAAAGCTACTTTGAGAAAAAAGTAGTAAAATGGGATGCCAAAAATCTCAAACTTTTACCGTAGCGAATGCTCTTACTCATTCTTACTACAACGACTTTGGCGATTGGGATTAGGATTTTGGTAAACCCTTTATCCAACGTTTTCCAAAAATACCTAACCCAGCGCCAAGCCAACCCTTTATTCATTGTCACTTGCACCTACGGTTTTCTCAGTTTGGGTTGTATCGGTTACTTATTGGTAACTCCCCCTTCCAAATTACCCACCTCATTTTGGCAAAACTCCCTTGTATTTAACATTTTAGCGGTAGGAGGCAACTATTTTTTGGTTAAATCCCTCCAACACGGCGATTTATCTGTTTTAGGGCCTGTCAATGCCTACAAATCGTTGGTAAGTTTGGTATTAGGTTTGTTTCTTTTGGGTGAGTTCCCCAATCTATGGGGTGTAGTTGGAATGCTTTTGATTGTGGGTGGAAGTTACATTGTCTTAATTCCCACTAATTCCAAAAGCGGAATAAGTTGGCAATTATTCCAACAACCCGAAGTACGGTACCGTTTTTTTGCACTGTTTTTTTCGGCCACGGATGCCTTATTTTTGAAGAAAATCATCATCGCCACTACCCCTACTTTGGCGTATGTTTCGTGGTGCATCGGGGGCTTTTTTTTCTCGCTAATTGGGTTGCTTTTTCTACAAAAAAACGAACCACTTCTACCTCAATTTCAAGCGCTTAAAGCTTATAAATGGTATTTTTTGGCCTTAGCTATTTCAACGGGATTGATGCAACTTTCGACCAACTTTGCCTTTGAAGGCATTCAAGTGAGTTATGCTTTGGCGTTGTTTCAAATTTCGGCCTTGGTGAGTGTGTTTTTTGGGGTTCACTTTTTTCAAGAAACCCAGTTGTGGAAAAAACTAGCAGGAGCGTCTGTCATGGTGGTAGGTGCTGTATTGATTATTTTGTTCAAATAGGTCAGACGGTAGTCAGACCCAACCTAGCTAATAGGTCAGACGATAGTCAGACCGTACAAGCAGGCCAATTGGTTCGGTCTGACTACCGTCTGACCGATGATAATCCTAAACCCGCTTTGTCTGTCAGGCTTAAAAAGCCATCTTTAAGTACAAAACCACCCGAAACTACGTCTTCGGCGAGGTCAAAACTTCCGTCTAAATCCAAATAACGGGTAGTGGGGCAGGCAAAAGCAGCGTGCAAAGCCGCAGTAATGCTAACGATACTTTCGTCGTTACACCCCCAAAACAAGTCAATTTTAGCATTTTTAGCGATGGTGGCAATCTCAAAAGCATTGAGGATTCCACCGCATTTCATGAGTTTGACATTGAAAACCCCAAAAGGCTGCGGGGATTGGGTAAGCGTGAGGGCAGCCTTGGCATTTTTGAGCGATTCGTCCGCCACGAGGTTCTTTCTTAGTTCGGCATCAAGCGACAATAGGGAAGCCTCCTCTCCTACCACTAACGGTTGTTCGATGACCTCAATCTCTCCTTTTTCGGTGGCTTTGCTAAACCGTTTCAATTCCTCTAAACTGTAACCTTGGTTGGCATCCACCCTAATTTTGAATGTAGCACCATAGTTTTCATGCAGTCGCAAGACCCGTTCAATGTCTTCTTCAACAACCTCTCCTGTCTTAACTTTCAGCACTTTAAAACCTAATCTTCGGTATTCTTCGGCTTCTTTTAGCGTTTCCTCAACCGACATTATCCCGATGGTAACGGAGGTAGGAAGTGAGGTTATTTTTTGACCGTAATACGCTACAATTGGGGTTCCAAGGTACTGCCCAAACGCATCGTGAAGCGCAATATCCACCACGGCTTGCGTGCCTGGTAGCATCGGAAAAGCTTGACAAGTTTCAAATATTAGTTGCCGAAAATGACGAATATCCCGTCCGACAAACCCTTGAAAAAAATCCGATTGCAATTGGGCAAACGTCTGCGTTCCCGTTTCTCCGACCACTTCTTCCGCTGGACTGGCGGCTCCAAGCCCGACAATGCCGTTTTCAAGTTCAATTTCCAAGAAAACATTTTCCGCGTCTGTAAACGTATAGCCCGCAATGGCGTAAGGTTTACTCAATGCCAATTTTTTGAGAAAAGGTCGAACGCGGGTAATTTTCATAAAGTGTTGATTTTATACCAAAAGCAGCTGAAGCTGCTCCACAATTTCCTGAACCCCTTGTTCTAAAGGTAACACCACAGGTATAGCCAATCTTGAACGGTATTCTTGCTGAAAATCAAGGGCTTCCTTTTCTGTGCAACCTTCCGTATTAAGGGCTAATGCAAGTACTTTTGACCCGAATTTTTCAATGATTTCAATTTCAGACTCCACCGACGGGATTTTACCCCAATGCGCCTCATTGTCAAAATAAATACGTTTCGGAGCGTGTACCAACACCACGTACTTGGCTTGGCCAGAAATCAAAAACTCCAGTCCACACGGGCCGCTGGGGTTTCGGAGCGACGATTGGCCTTCTACCAAAATCAGGTCGGCATTGGTTTCTTTCCAACACGAAACAATGGCGTGTTCGACCTCACCCGACACAAAATCGTTGAGCGTTGAGTCAAAAATAAAACCGTATTTTCCACCCTGCAACCAGCCCGTTTGACCCGTATAAATCATTTGGGCGTTGATGTTTTGTGACCCACAAGCTTGACGAATCAACCTTGCCGTAGTGCGTTTGCCTAGGGCACAATCCATCCCAATCACCGCTACAATTGGACAACTTACGTCATAAATTTCTCCCGTCCAAAAATGCAAATCCTTGCGGGCTTTGGGTTTACGAACGTCGATGAGCTGGACATTATGTTGGGCAGCAAGTGCTACTATTTCGGGCTTTTCCGACAAATATTCGTGTAAACCATTCACAATAGACAGTCCATTTTTGATGGCCTCCTCTACAATCGTGAGCATATCAGGTGGCAAAACCCCTCCCACCGTCGCAACCCCAATGATTAGATAATCAACTGACGGTAACTGCTTTAAACTTTTCGACAAGCTACTAAAAATGGGAATATTGCGAGTTTTGCCGTCCAATACTTCCCCCGCATCTTGCCCAGCGGTGGGTGCATCAATCACCCCCACAATGGTGTATCGTTCCGTGCCCCGAATCAGACCGTGTGCCGTTTTGGCGTCGTTGGTACTTAAAAGGCCATTGGTTAAAATGAGCGCATTGTTACTTTTCATTTCAATTTTATTGCGCTGATTTGATAAATGATTGAAGTTGAGCGGTATATTCGTCGATTTGCTGCTGTTTTTGTTCCATCGTCCAGCCCAATTCTTGCGCCATCAAATCGGCCACTACGGGTAGGGCTTCCAAAACAGCTTCCCAATCCAGAATTTCCAAACGCGTACGTCGTGCAAAAACATCCCGCAAGGTCAAGGCCATTTCTTCCCGAACTTGGTAAATGACCTCCGCTTGAATAAAGGGATATTTGTCCACCAAGCGCTGCGCCCAAAGGATATTTTCTTGCGTCAGACGCGCGACTTTGTGCGCCCTGCTTCCATATTTACGAATGAGGTTTTTGGCTATATCTTTGGCCAAACGATATACCGTTTGAATAATTTTCCAATCTTCAAACGCGTAATCTTCGCCACCTACTAGAAGATGCTGTGCAGTAGTACATTCACGGTCAACGCTCAACAATTCACAGGCTTTGTCGATGGTATCTTTGGCCATGTAACGGTAGGTTGTCCATTTTCCTCCCAACAAACTTAGCAAATTCGACGTAGGGTCATGTTCAACTTCGTGGTCGCGCACTAGCTTCTTGGTAGAGGCCGATTCACTCGCCGCCAATAAAGGTCGAAGTCCACCAAAACCTGCTTTTACCTGTGATTTATCGGGGCGTTTGGCCAAGTACCTAGTAAGTGTATCCAACAGAAAATCAACCTCTTTGTCATCTAAAATAGGCTCTTTGTCTAAATCTTTATAATCCGTATCTGTCGTTCCTAAAAGCAGTTGACCTTCAAACGGAATCGCAAAAACGACACGCCCATCGCTGGTTTTGGGAATCAGCATGGCATCATCACTTTTCAGTACTTCGTACGGCAACACCACGTGCACCCCTTTGCTTGGGCGAATACGTTTTGATAATTTAGGATTGGCCATCAATCGAACGTGATCCGCCAATGCCCCCGTACAATTGATAAATAATTTTGCTTTTATCCCAAACGTAGCCTCCCCTTCGGTTGGTCTTACTTGCGCTTCGGTCAGTTTTCCATTAGTATCTTTTTTTACCCCCACCAATTCCGTATAATTGGCCACGGCAACGCCTGCTTCTTCGGCCGCGTGAGCCAGGGCAAGGCAATAACGCGCATCGTCGAGCTGCCCGTCAAAATACAGAACTGCGCTGTGCAATTTTTTAGCATCCAAAGAAGGCATTCGCAAAAGCGTTTCTTTTTTGCTCAACCAACGGCTTTTAGGCAAGGCGTCACCTTTGGCAAAAAAGTCGTACATCCGCAACCCAATCGTAAAATACAAGCCTTCAAACCAACTAAAAACGGGTGTCAGAAGGGGCAGCGGCCGTGCCAAATGCGGGGCATTTTGGAGCACAATTTGGCGTTCTTCTAAGCCGTGACGCACCTGTTTTAATTGGGCAAAATCTAAGTTTTTAAACGCTTGTTCAAGGTAACGTACTCCCCCATGAATCAACTTTGTCGATTTCGACGAAGTTTCGGAGGCAAAATCTTTTTTTTCAATCAATGCCACCTTAAAGCCGCGCAGTGCCGCGTCGAGCGCACAACCTGCCCCGCTGGCCCCGCCTCCAATGATACAAATATCAAACGTTTCATTTTGAAGGCGTTGCAAATTTTTTGAACGATTCATGGGAATGAGTTTTTAGTGTAACGTTATAACTTTTCTAGTCGGGCAACGCCTTCCGTGATACCCACGACGTGGCAAACCAATTTTTTATTAAACTGCTCACGGTAGGCCACGGTCATCTTTTCGATAAAAGAATCCACTTGCGCCGTTTCGACGATATTAATGGTACAGCCGCCAAAGCCACCGCCCATCAGGCGAGCCCCCAAGACCTCGTTAAGAGCAACCGTTTGTTCTACCAAAAAATCAAGTTCTACGCAACTCACTTCATAATCCTCACTCAATCCCGTATGCGTTTCGTACATTTTTTTACCAAAAGCGACTAAATCACCCCGTTGCAAATCTTCACACGCACTTACGACCCGCTCAATTTCACCCGTCACGTACCAACAACGGCGATAAACATTTTCAGAAAAATCGGCTTTATGCGCCTCAACTTGCGCTAAACTTACATCGCGTAAGCTGGCAATAGTTGGGTAAAATTGCTGTAAAATTTCTACCCCTTCCTCACACTCTTGGCGGCGGGTGTTGTAAGCTGAATCAGCCAACGTATGTTTTACACCAGAGTTGCAAAGCACCAACTGGTAGTTTTCAAAATCGAAAGGAAAATATTCAAACGTCAAATCGCGACAATCAAGGCGAATGACGGAATTAGCTTTACCATGGATAGACGCAAACATATCCATGATCCCACACTGAAGCCCAGCGAAATGATGTTCAGCACGTTGCGCAACGAGGGCAAGTTGCAAACGCGGGATTGCCAACCCAAATAACTCACTCAACGCCCATCCCATTCCGCTTTCCACTGCTGCCGACGACGAAAGACCCGCTCCGTTTGGTACATCTCCACCAAAAGCTACTTCAAAACCCGTCGGGATGACATACCCCTCCTTGATGAGTTCGCTAGTCACCCCAATGAGGTAATTGGCCCAACTTTTAGGGCATTTATTGAGCGAATCAAGGCTAAACTCAAACGCATCGTTCAAATCTGCGGCATACACCTTACAAAGTCGGTCGGTACGGGGCGCAATGGCAAAATAGATTGCTTTATCGATGGCCGCGGGTAGTACAAACCCATTGTTATAATCGGTATGTTCACCAATAAGATTGATGCGACCAGGGGCACGCACGACGAAGGAAGGAGTTTTTCCAAAAATTTGTTGAAAGTCCTCGACAATTTTTTCTGAATACAAATACACGCTAAATAGTTGGTTTGTGGGTCTTTAGTAAGTCACAAAAATAGGCAGATTCGGGAGGGATACACAATTTTTGGTGAGAATGTTGTTAAAAGTCGCAAAAACATTTATTTTTGCACCCGCGTTCGAAAAGAACAGGTCCCGTAGCTCAGCTGGATAGAGCAACAGATTTCTAATCTGTCGGTCTTAGGTTCGAATCCTAACGGGGTCACTCATAAAAAGTTTTCATCGCGAAAGTGCCTTAAACTCGTTTTAGGGCACTTTTTGTTTTTCTAAGCAGTCTCTTCTTCACGAATTAAACTGTTCTTCAATTCCAAAATGGTACGATTTAAAGTGCTCCTGCAGTTCAAGTACCTTTGACATTTTATTTGTTTCAATTCCAAAATGGTACGATTTAAAGACGCAATTTCCAAAGCGGGCGAGCAGCTGGAGCAATGTTTCAATTCCAAAATGGTACGATTTAAAGATAATGTTACCAGAAGAAACCCTTACATACGAAGAAGTTTCAATTCCAAAATGGTACGATTTAAAGTGAAAGGGCTACGTATCATATCGCCAAGCAACTTTGTTTCAATTCCAAAATGGTACGATTTAAAGCCGTCGGAAAAACGGCTATTTTGGCTCAATTTTAAGGTTTTTTTGCGTCTTTTTCAACTAAAAAATCGTCGATGGTCAATGGCTCGATTTTACCCGACCATCGACGACATCTCATTATCAGGCACTTACCTCGACAACATTCGTTTTATAGTCAATATGTCAACGAACTTTTGAGCCGCTTTGTGGCTTCGACGACTTCTCCTTCAAAGAAAGTTATCAATAGAACTTCGTTCTACCCCAATAATTTCTTTGTCGAGCCATCGCTCGTTCCGACTCTTAAAGAGGATGACACTATCTTGTTCTTCATTCATAATCGCACGCGCCCCCATCAACATTTCTTTCAACTTCGCTTCCGTAATTTCTCCTTCAAACACCGAATTTTGAATCCAGTTTAGGTACTTGCGGCAGTGTTTCAGCATCTTTGCCACTCGTTTTTCTCCAATATCATACACCAATATCACATACATAGCAATTAAAATTACTCCCCCATTGGGGGCGGGGGGGGCTTTTACCACATCATTTTAAAAGGTTTATATACTTCCATACCGAGCAGGTGCTTTTGCAGTTTGTAGCACTCTAGTTTTACTAAATGCTTATAACTCACGCTTCTACCCAACGAACGATGTTTAAATGTCTCTTTCAGCCGCTCTTCAAACGCTTGTACAAATACTTTTTTTGCCCCTTCTTTCAACACGCAGCGGTTGATATCCTGCCGAAAATCGCTGGCTTGTAGCTGTTTTTTGTTCAATACGGTGAAAATCGTGCGATCGACCAACATGGGTTTAAATATCTCCGACAAATCCAACGCCAAAGAATACCGCCTCGCCCCAGGTTCGTGCAAAAAACTGATGGTGGGATTGAGTTGGGTGTGGTAAATTTGGTCTAAACACACCGTATAACACATCATATTGCCAAACGAAATCAACGCATTCACCTCGTTTTGAGGCGGTTGCTTGCTGCGGTTTCCCATGTCAAAATCGTTGATTATCTCCCCAAACGCCCCATAATAGGCTTGTCGGATATTGCCTTCGATGCCCATCAACTCCGAAATGCCTCCCGCATTGGCAATCAATGGCGTAAAACTGTCGATTTGTCCAAGTTGCTTCGCTACGTCTTTACCGCGCCCTTGGTAGTACTTTAGGTTTTTGGACATGTTAAAAGCCGCCCCTTCGACCAAGGTCTTCGCTACGACCATTCGTTTTTTGTCGGAGAGATAATGTCGCGTTTGTTCTACTTGCATTTTGCCCGCCAACAAATACTCTTTGGCCATAAACGACCCCGTATAATGTTCGTAATAGTCGAAAAAATGAACCGATACGTGGTTTTTACCCAAAAAATTGTACATCGCGCTGTTGGCGTCCAAACTCCCAAAACAGTAGAGGTTATCGACTCCTTCAATGGGAATATAGCGCGGCTGTCCTTCGTTACCGTCCTCGTCAACGGGCACAAAACAGAGGGTGTTGTCTTTTCGACTCAAGCGGCCAGGGTTAAAGAGATAATAGCTTTTTTTCATTTTTTGTCTTCCAATGGTTGTTATTCGTCTCCCACCCAGCAAAATTCAAAATAGCTACACGTTTTGCATTTTGAAATTGGCAACTTCAGCGGACATTGTTCTTGTTCGAGCACTTCCCTGATTTTTTCGATACTGGCTTCAATTCGTAGCACGTCGGCTTCCCCAAGTATCACCCGTTCGGTTTGGCGTAATTTGGGGTATTCGATAACGCCGTGACTGACTTCTACGCCATTTTTCTGCAACAAATAAAGATAAAACTGCAATTGCGCGACATGCGCCCATTCTTTGGCTGCCGATTTTTTGGTTTCGTGAACAATCCCACGTTTGGCGTCAAAAAAGTCGATTTTGGCCGTTAGGACTACCTTTTCGTTCTCAAGGGGGAGCGATATTTCTAGTTCTTCGTTTTTGTCGGCCCGAAAAGGGTAACTCTCTTCCCCTATCAGCTTGCCTTCATACACCACCTCCGAGGTGTGTTCCATTCGGATGGCATGGTAGTGCAGCCACATTTTGCGGTGGCAAAGCTGGTAATAGTTTAACAATGTCGCGTTGATGTTCATTGGTCAAAAAATTTGTCCCAGAAACGTTCTTGCCAACCAAAATTCTGCTTTGGAAAGGTTTCACGGATATGTTTGGTACAGGCCGATTTAAACGATCGAATCACGGTTGGTATCGACCCTGCATCGGGCGAAATCGCCTGATAAAACGTGGGGGCATTCGTGGGGGGTAGAGACGTTGCATGCAACGTCTCTACGTCGTCGTCACCATTGTCGCCCCGATTTTGTTCCTGCAACGATTTATCCAATACCAAAATCCCGTGAATATGATTTGGCATCGTCACAAAGGCCCCCAACGCAATGTGTGGAAAATGCGCGGGGATGTCGTACCAACACCCCTGCACAATTGCCCCCATGGTCGATAATTTCATTTTACCATTGACACATTCGCCAAAGAAATGTGCGCGATCTTTGGTACAAATGGTAATGAAATAAGCCCCTTCCGACCCATAATCCCATCCTTTCAACCGTGCCGATTCGATACGGTATTTATTTTCAAACAATTTCCCCATAGCCGTCTAAATTTTTTAGGCATTAGACGGCTATGGGGGAGAATGGTAATGGCTATCTTTTTATTGATTTTCGTAGTCAAAGGCTGATAAAAGTTCAATCAACTTAGCCTCAGCGCGGTCGAGAGCGTCGTAGGTTTCCCCTTTAGTTCGGATATAACCACCAGCTTGCAAGGTGATATACGTTTCCACACCCATATTTTTGAGACTTTCATCAATAATAGGTTCTGCTTTTTCAGAGTCTTCTTCCGACAGTTTTGCTCGAATACTTCCTGCTATCAAATTAGCATTATCACTAATCGAAATGGCCAAAGTATCCATTAAACTGAATGTACGTGCTTGGTTAGATGTTATTCTCCAATTGATTATTGCTTTTGCCAAACCTTTTATCCAAGCATCACGTAATTCCTTTGGGGCAACTAGACATGGCCCGAAAACATTTTTTGACTCAACCCAGCCTTCACTTTTCAATTTAGCTATAGTTTCATCACTCATTTCAGGCTCAAAAGAGTTAGTTGTTACAGAGAATAAACGACGTAAGTCTATGGCAATGTCAGCAACAAAGAGACCAGTAGCTCTATTTGCGGGTTTAATCCATTTTCTACTGAGACTTCTGTCTTTTCCCTCTAAAAAAGCAACAATTTCATCATTATTTAATTTATTGCCCTTCTCATCTCTTACAATAACTTCGTTATTAGACCTTTCACTTCTATCAAAAGAAGCATTTTCTCTGTAAGTTCCTGCTAATAATGGGTGTAATGCTCTCATGGCTGATATAGATAAAGGACTCCGTCTTTTCAAAGTTCGGTCTTTCCCACCCTTAGCAGCTTTCATCCATCCGCCAAATAGCTGGTCAGCATAAGTTGGGTCACAAGTTCCATAGACCTCTCCCTCTTCCAAGTTTTTTTGTTTGTTTACGTCAAACAAAAAAGTGGTAGGTGAAGGAGTTTGTTTAATAGCTTCGCAAAGAGAATCAATTAAAGACCTTTTAACTTGCTGCCCACTTGAAAAAGGAATATACTTACCAAACTGAACATCAAAATAAGTCTTTTGACCGTCTGCAACACAAAAAACAGTGTGTTCGGCTCTTTTTAGTGTTCTGATATAGAGGGTATTCATACAATCTTTATTTTAAAGTTTTAAGATTTTTTTTCAACAAAAGCGTAATCGAACTTTAGAAGTGTACAGAAATAAGCAAACTCTTCATTTGTCATTAGGTGTACTTCGTCTTTGAGTTGTTTAATTATTTCTAAATCCTTACTCTCAAGATCTTTAATCATTTCTATCAAAGCCTCAATGAATAACCTCCTAGTTTTAGACGCAAATAATTTAGAGTCAATCAAGGTTTTTCGGTCATTTTTAGTGCCTTGATTCCTATACCTCAGAATGGTCTCCGCCAATTCTAGCGTATAATTGGTAATTTCTTCTTTGTTTTTTGTTAGCATTGCAGTAAGCCAAGTTTTGTATGCAAAATAATTGAGTGTATCATCTGGTTTGGAGAAAGACAAATTCTTGCTTTCACCCATGTACTTTGTAATTCCTTCGGGCCTAAGAGCTTGTAAGCCAATACTTCCAAGTTCGCAAGCACGTTTTATGTGCATGCCGAAAAGTGCCTCAAAACGTTTCTTGTCAGTATCAAAACTTCCAAAAAGCTGCCTGTAAACTTCGATGATTCTACTTCCAGATTTGAGGTAAAATGGAATAAATCCGATTGTTTTATTGGTTTGCCCAAATCCATAGACATAGCCTGTTTTTTCCCCTTTCGGATATAGTTGAGATAAGCTAAAAAACAACGCCGACCAATTGACAGTATTCGCTTCTATCAAAGTAGCGTTCACTTCAAAAATTTTCTGAGTTTGTAAGTCGGTAAAATCAAAGTCTTCTCGAAACACTTCTGAGTCTAATGAATACGTAAGCCATTGCCCATTCCATGTATTGATTTGATTTCCTCTCAGTTTACTTAATGAATTATCATTCAAATATTTACGATAAACTTGCCAACCTTCAAAAGTTTTGAGGGTTATTTCTGGGTCATCAAAAAGAATAGAAAAACCACCTGCGACACCAATTCCTAAGCCACTTCCAATCCAAGAAAGATAGACATCATCAGAAGTAGTAGGTAGTTTTACATCACTCACCAAACCCGAAGTGCTAGCATATTCCTTGGTTTCAGAAGCAGGAAAACCCAAAGCAAAACTTCCATCTGGCTCCTCGTTCTCTACTTTTGAAAACAGGTTCTCTAATTTTTCCTTTCGTTCGTCACTTGTTAATGTATCTGGTTTCTGTCCTGATTTCATTTGTACAAATGGCGAGTTTGTAATCCACTGCATATATTTGGAGTGGTTATAGAACAATTCAAAATAGACTTCCTCAAAAAACTCCTTGGGTGATTTGTTTGATTCATACTTTTTATTGTATGCTTCCAAGAAAGTTCTACCCACCACAGTTGTTATCATAAAAATTGATGTTTAGAGTCCAAGTTTTCTTCTTTTATTTCACTGAGCATCAGTCCTTTTGCGATGCTATATGCCTTATCGGGGATTACAAAAGGTCGGTTACCTTTTTCAAGTTGCTCCATTTTATGCACTGAGAAATACCGAATAGGTATCTCCAATTCAAGTCGTCGTTCAAAAAAGGAATTTTCGTATTCTTCTCGGTCAGCTTCTCGGATACATGCAACCGAATCAATGTCGAGTAGTTCAAATAGAATAGATTTACTCACATGCGTTAGTTTGTCGATGGTTATTCGTCCATCAGTTTTGAATTTTGCATGTTCTTCAATATTCATAAAATCAATAGAGGGAAATACTGCATCTATTTTGTCTTGCAAATGCCTTTCATTTAAGATTTCTCCATCAACAATTTCGTCAAAAGACCTTTTCAATACTTCAACATCGTAGGGCTTCGCTTCTTTTTTAGTTTCGGGTGGAGCTATCACATATACGTCTTTGATTTGTCTTTCAGCAGTACGTTTTCTGTTGATACGTCCAAATCGCTGAACCATGGCATCCAGTGGGGCAGTTTCGGTAATCATCACATCAAAACTTATGTCCAAACTCACTTCGACTATTTGGGTCGATACCACTATACAAGCTTTATTAGAAGTATTAAACTCCTCGGTTGGGTTTCCGTTTTCATCAAGCCCAATCAACAGCTTTTCTTTTTCATTTCTATCAACACGTCTAAATCTGCTGTGAAGCAATAAAATAGGTATCGTTGGGTATTTTTCACTCAAAACATCATACACGAGTTGGGCTTGTTTTACTTGATTTAATACAACTAATACCTTTTGATCTTTTTGAACGGCGGCATCAATAACTTTTTCACTTGATTGAAAATCTGCCAACTTGTGAGTTCGATGTCGGTCAAATAAATCTAATTCTTCCTTCGACAAACTTGTTTCTAATACATCATCTCCTAAAATTTCAAGTATTTTTTGGTACAAAACCGTCGGCATAGTCGCCGTTCCGATATGAATTCGACATTCTATTTTTTTCAAAATTTCCACCAACTTCAGTACAATTGCCTGTGAAATACCCGTGTAGGTATGAATCTCGTCAAGAATAATATCGCACCCTTTCAAGTCCAAAAGCAAAGCTTCGTAACCTTTCAATCCGAAAGCAATCGCTGCCAATTGATGCGGAGTTAAGATTTTCACTGCTGAGCCAAAGAGCGATTGAAGTACACTTTCTTCTTCATCCTGCTTACGTTTGACAACCGTTGACGCTCCATGAAGTACCCGTATATCAAGATTGGGGTTCGACTTTTCAAGGTCATTAGCAACTCTTTTGTACATCGCATTGATAGATGCTTGAAAAGGAAGCGTATAAAAAACTCGTCCACGACACCTTTTGAACAAATAATCTGTCTTCCCTGCCCCCGTACAAGCCACTACAATTGTATGTTTTTTATCTGATTGATAGTTCGTTTTTTGTGACAATGGATACAACGAACTTATTCTTTGATAAAAGCTCAGGTCTGGCAACTTAAAAGCATTCTCAATAAAACGTTGAGTATCACTAATAGCTGCCGAAGCAAAATGGTCAGCACCCATCAAAAGCCCCCGCCACTCAGAATAGCCTCGTTCATTTGATTTCCTTTTGGTATATCTAACCACTTTTTCCATGTTTTCCAAGGCTTGGTGTCTCGAAATTGGAGTTGCAGCTATTCCAAAGTGGTTCAATAAATCTATTCCGTCATTACTCCATTCTTCCCATTTACCCAGATGATGTTCTACATAATCATAGCCATTGTCTAAATCTAGTAATCCTTTTTCACCAACATCATTTTTCACTGATTTATGATGCCCCACTACCATTTCTATTAAAGCGGAGTGCTCATTTTCAGGAAAAATAGACAGAAAAAATAAAGAGCTAATTTCATGTCGTAATGGCTTTGTACTATTCGATTTCCCTAAAAGCCGTTGCTGAAAAAGTGGATGTGCTTTGCCTAAATCGTGCAAAACAGCTCCTTTAAATGCCAACTCTTCCTCCAAATGAAGGTGTTTTGCAAATGCCCTGACAGCAATTCCAACATGAAGAAGGTGTTCCTGTAATGAAGTCCATTCTGGGCTAGATTTTGCGAATAACTTTTTCATTAGAAATACTTTACAGGTGAGCCTACTATTTTTAACCAACCATACATTGCTTCGTTTGTCAAACGATTGTAGCCTACCAAAAACGACTTTTCATTTTTTTCAAACACTAATTCATAACCTGAATAACTTTCAGCATCACTTTCAAAATCAACTTGTTGTACCTCTTCTAAAATTTCGGGGAGTAGAATATCTTCATTACGGCACAAACAAACGTGTTGCGAAAAAGCCTTTCCAGCATCTTCTTTATTTTCAAACGCCAGATGTAATATAGGTTCGTGTAAAACCCCTCTAATCAAAATAGCATTGGGACGCTCAAATAATATCTGTTTGCCCTGTCGAGTCGAATTCCAACCGCGTGTTTGAATAACTTCCTGTTGGGAACTTATTTGACTGTATGAAAGTCGATGTCCAACAATCTTCCGAATTCCATGCACCCCCAACAACTCAGGAAATAGCTTTTTCTCAATACCTTCCACAATGGAAGGAGTAAGAAACTGTTGCGAAAATGTTTCGCTATCTCTTACCGCAGTCCACGGCTTTATAAAACCGAATTGCCCGCTGTATTTAACTACATAATATTTTTCCATTGTATCTTAAATTAATGAGCCAAATCCAATACCTGTTGAATTTCCTACGCCAACATTCCAAGCAAATGCCAGTTGTTCGGGAGTTCCGTTAATGATTACGGGACATATCGAGCCTTTGTTGAAAATGCCTTTGTAGGTAACTCCTTTAGTCGTTGGATTTTGATAAGATTCATCAAACTGAACAGAAACATCTTCATACGACAATCCAGCATCATTCAGTTTATGTTGTAAGCTCTCGGTCAAAAACTGATTTGCTTCTTCATCATTATAATAGAAGAATTTTACCCCTTTCTCTTCAGCTTGCGAACGCTTGATAAAAACAGGGCTACCTACCAAGAAGCGGTGCTGATATTCAAAATCTGGTTCTTTTTCAAGAGTCAAAGCCTTGATTTTCATTCCCCAACCAAAGTCATTGTCTTGCTGAATGCTTTTTATGAGCTGTTTTATGAGCGAACTATCATAACAACTAATAAAAAATTGACTTCCTGTTTTAAAATTCAAACCTTTACTTCCTTCTTGACGACCATTTTTTAGCCATGAAAAAGAGTACAGAGATAACTTATCGTGTAACTCATTTTTGCCAAGCCAATAATGTAACTTACTAACCTGCTGTTCCTGATAATTAAACGGAACGATAGTTGTATTTTTTGATAACCGAATATGAAGACGCATACTTGTTTTCTATAATTTATGTTTCAATTTTCTGATTCAAATATTCACCCCTCCCCCCCTCATTATTCGCCCTACCCCTCAAATTTTCTAAAAATTTATTTTTGCAATGTGCCTTCGGATATGCGCAATGAGCAGTTCTGGTTCTACAATTTCAACGATATGCTCGTGATAGCCCAGAATAAAGTTGGTCAACCCGAAGAACTTCTCATTGACATTACATTCAAAATCATATACACCAGGCTCGTCAGCCGAGGGTTGTAAATAGGCTTGCGTAAGCGGGAAGCGTTCTATCAATTCGTTATAGCCACCCACACGCAAGCGGATGTGCACCCGTATTTTTTGGTCATTTACAATCCTAAAAGGGTCTGTGGCAGTTACATAATGTTGCGTTTCGTATTGCCAAGGTATTTCCTGCAACTCTACTCGCTCTATTCTTGAAATCCTGTAATGCCGAATATCCTTGCGTTCGATGGCAAAAGCATGAAGTATGTCCTCTTTCACATTTACCGAAAACGGCTCTACCAATCTATCTGACACTTCGCTACTATTGGTTGAACGGTAATTGATCAGTTTCACCACTTTTTTATGTTGCTTGGCTTGCTCCAGCAAATTGGCTTTCGAGAGAAAAGTCCTTGAAAACAAGCTACTTCCCAATTTTGATACGTCATAAATTGCATTAAGCTTTTCCTGCATACGCTTCGTTCTTTTTTCAGAAGCTTTGGCGTTGTTGGCAAGAGCATCCATCAAAATTTCTTTCTCGGTTTCTGTGAAGAACAACATATCCTCTAAGTGTTGCATGGGCTTATTAGGAACGATAGCATATCGGTATTGATGGTCGTGTTCCACATTAAAATCGGCATCACGAAGCTCCTCAAAATCCTTTTTGATAGTATCGGGGACTACATTGTACATGGTCGCCAATGCCTTTTTCGTATATTGGTACGGGCTCTCAATGAGGAGCTTGAGAATCGCCAACAAGCGGTATTTTGGACTATTATCGTTGAATTTATTCATCACTCAAATTCATTAACCTAGCGTATTTTCTTTTTCTAAAAATTAACTTCCGAAACCCTTTATTCCACCAGCTCCACACACCATCAAGCAACCCTTTCCAAATCATTCCAAGTTACCTATCTCTTTATGTTTAGTCTCATAACTTTAATTCATCAAGGTTACTTCTCTAAATTTAATCACTGGTTGAAATTCCAATTAAAATTTATTCCTTTGAAAATCAATCGAACTAAACAGTTTTTCTGCCAAAAACTTATCAAACGGTAACGCAAACCCATGAATCAGCCCTTTTACGAATTCACCATTCTTGACGAGGCGCTTCGCTATGAGTTCGTAAGCGCGGGAAAATCCATTATTCACAAAGTTGTCAGCATATCCCACACCGACTCTGACAACCTTTTTACCCTCACACTTGCTGATATACGGCTTGATGGATCCCTTGATACACATATTGCAAGTAATAATGGTGACTTAGAAGCAATCATTGCTACTGTGATTAAATGCCTTGAAACTTTTTTTGTCTATTACCCTGCTGCTGCCGTCGCTTTTACGGGAAGCGAACCTCGTCGTATGCGCCTTTACCAGATTATCCTTAATCGCGAACTTACTTCTCTTCAACCCCGTTTTAACATTTGGGGTATTAGCGTTGAAGGTATTGTAACTTTCACTCCAAATCATACCTATGAAGGTTTTATCGTTTCATTAAAAAGTGTTATTATTGCTTAAAAACCAACTTACATGGCAACTACGACGACAAATCACCCAAAAGCTTCTGACAAATCACCCAAACAACTTGGTCAATTTGCAACCATTGAGGAAGCCTCACAGGCCAAAAACGCCGATTTGCTTAAAACCCTCCAGCGCCTGAACGTTAAGGTGGTGAAGCACTAACCACCTCCACACACCCACACCCCATCGAACAATACTTCCCAAAACCTCCCAAATAACCCACCTCAATGAGTTCGGGAGGGGCGGTCAGGGCAAACGTAAAGTTATGATACCCAATCACTTTTGTTTGTTCCATTTCTTTGCCTTCTTTGGCCAAAAAACCTCGCTTTTTAATCCGTTCGGGGTCGCTTAGTAACTCAAACTTGACCAGTCGCTCCGCAATCGACGCGTCCATTTCCATGGAAGGTTGCACCGAACGCAGTTTATCGACCAAATTGACCGCAAAAAATCGCCCAAAATCAGCGTCCGTTGGAGTGAGGTATTGATCTAAATCGCCCACTTTTTGAGCCACAACCATCGGCGACAGCGTACGAAACGTCATCGAACTTTGCATCGCGGGCAAGGGCGCTGTCTCCACGCGTTCTACCACAAAATCGGCCCTACATTCCCGATTATAAATGCTCAACTGCTGCTGTTGAAACAGCCCAACGATAAAATTTTCGGCCGATTTGTCCACATAAAATGAAATATATAACGTCAAAACGCCCGAACGAAGTACCATATACGTATCACCTTTCTTGATGGGTTCGATGCTCGGTATTTGCAAAGACGAAAAAGTAAAGTGCTTAAACGCCTTCCGACTCTCGGGTACTTGGTAACCGCGTTCGTGCAGAAAACCCGCATACTCAGCGTCAGCATTGGCCAAACGACCATAAATCCACGCTTGCAGGGGATATTGGTAGTTGAACAATAAACGCTGACGGTCTCTAACGGGGGCTAACGTGAGTTTGAATCGCATATATTATGTCATTTTGTACGCTAATCTATGCCATAAGTTAGTTTAACGAGAACTTTACTTATGTTTTACTAAAAAAATAAAAAAAACAACGCCGAGGCGAGTGCCTCGGCGTTGTCAGTTCAATCATTGATTATTCAAACCCACCAATAATCTTTAAGTCAATAGTCCACGGTCGATGGTCAATAGTCCATGGTAGTCGAGTCATCCATAGTCCACTGTCGATAGATTAGACCATTGACTATGGACTGTAAACTATCGACTGACAACTGTGGACTGTCAACTATTGACTAATTCGCTTGGAGACGCGCGAGTTTTGTAAACGCTTGCTCCTTATATTTTCCAGTCAGTGTTAGTGATACAGTATTTCCTGATTTAGGGGCCGACAGTCCAAACTCAGCCCACGTTTTTGTAATCGTCGCACGGCCGTTCGCGTCAGTTGTCACGTCTGCAATTTTTGTTCCCGTACGCGTCGTCAATGCCAAACTCAACCCCGTAAGAGGAATAGAGTCAATGCCTTTCTTGTAATCCAATATGTTGGTTTTGTCCAATTCAAATATCCGAACGCTAACCGTCGCTTGCGTGTTTGCGGCAGAAGACCTGACCGTCGGTTCAGTTGTAAAACCTCCGCCGTCGCCCACAGCATTGTCAAACACTAGCAATACAGGCGAAACAACTCTGTCCACAAAGGGGTCTTCTACTTTGCAAGATGCTGCTGCCAAGGCCGTAGCCACAAATAAGAATATTTTCAAAGTTTTCATTGGTTCATCAGTTTTGTTGAAACATTCATTTTACAAATGTTCGTCGCTTTTTATGCTTTCGACAAACGAACGGCTTTACGTCCCAAAAAAGTTGGAACAAAACCTACTAGCATCAAAACAATTCCAGTAATGGCAATCGTACTGGTATGGGCAAAAAACGTTCCCGTTGACAAAATCCCTAGGATGAGCAAAGTAGAAAAAGGCAACGAAAAGGCCATAACCAACACCGCTAACTCGGCGTTGAAAGTGCGGCGTTCTTTTGGAATCTCAAGGGCTTCCTCGCGTGAGTTAAAAGCTGAGATGTGCGCAAATGGCCAAAAACTCGCCGAACTCAATGGAATCACGGTGGCCAACAAAATCATGGTTGGTTCATGAATGCCCAGCAGCGTAATAACAGCGGCACTAAAAAGCATCGTTAGTCCTGCACGAAATACCAACAACGAAGCAATAAGTCTTTTTTTACGTTGTTTTAGTTGAACAGCTACCCCGATAAAAATCAACACCAACGGCGTCATCATTGCGCTTGTTTTGTCAAATACCTCCTGAACAATCATAGGAAGTGCTTTAAAATTTAAGCCAAGGCTCAACAAAACCGCCGCCGAAATAATGATGATGTTGATTGGCTCTTGAACGAGGTTCATCAAAAGACTTTTGATTTTTTCGCCCATTTTGGTTTCCTCCGATTTGGTGTTTTTGAGGAACATGTTCATGGCGATAACGTACAAGAAAATCAATACAAAAAACTTGTTTCCTACGTCGCCAAGCGCGGCCATGGCCACACTTTTTTCACCCAAAAATTCGGCAATAAACGGAAAGCACGACAAACCAGGCGCCAACGACGGCAACAACATCACCAACGTACGCCCCATTGAGCTGTCTTTTTCGATGCCAAAAAAATGAAAGGCCAACGGTGCCGTGAAATACATAAAAAAGTTAAACAACAATGTCAACGCAGGAACTACAATCAGCTTGGCGTCCACGTCGATTTTCATCAAGGCGATAAAAATCGTGGCAGGAAGGGCCACCGAAAGCACCATTTCCTTAATTCCGTTGGTTTGTTCCTTGTTCTTAAACTTAGAACGTAATATAAGACCTAACCCAATCAAAGCCAACAGGGTTATGGCTTTTTGTAAAGCTTCACTCATAAGTAAATGTGGAAAAGTAACAATTGGTTGGGCGTAGGTAGGTTTGCTACCTACGCCGCTGTCCTTATTTCAAAATTAGCTTATTGCCTCAAGCGTACTTACAAACTGCTTGATTTCGTCCATCGTACCCATACTTACACGGCACCAAGGCTTGCCCTGAATTTCGTATCCGCGCACCATGATGCCTTTCGCCATCATTTTTTGGAGCAATTCTTTGGTCGGAATGTTGATTGGGAAAATCACGAAGTTGGTGTATGAAGGCACGTATTTGTAACCCAAACGATCGAGGTTTTTACAAAGGTAAGTTTTCACTTCGTGGTTCAATTTACGCGTTGTGTCTTGGAACTCCGCATCGTCCATACTTGCCACCGCTGCGGCAATCGACGTTTGGGTGATGCCCATTCCACCACGGGTGATTTTCTGAATTTTATCCAACGTCGCAGGGAGCGCCGCAACGTATCCTACGCGCAAACCTGCCATACCCATAATTTTTGAGAAAGTACGAGCGATGATGACGTTTTTCTTTTGTGCCAACAACGACACCATACTCTGAGTATCAGCACCTACGGCCAATTCAAGGTACGCTTCGTCCACAAAAATGGGTACTTTTTCTGAAACCCGTGAGCAGAAATCCATCAACTCTTTGCCCGACGTGATGCTACCCATTGGGTTGTTAGGGTTACAGATATAAACAAGTTTTGTGTCCTTGTCGATAGCCGCTTCCATTGCTTTCAAGTCGTGCGACCAGTCACCTTTACACGGCACAGCCTTCCAGGTAGCTCCCGTCGCCTCGGCTACTTTCACCAATGACATATAAGTTGGGTCAGCCGAAACTACATTTCCACCTTTTTGGAAAAGTACAATAGCTACTTTTTCCAACAAATCCGACGAACCAGGGCCCATCATAATGTGGTCAGGAGTAACGCCTTCTTTTTTAGCGATTTTTCCAACAAGGTTTTCTAACTCTTTCCACGAATAACGGCTACCGCCCGCAACTGCATCTGCCACTGCCTTCCTAGCGCTCATTGGAGGGCCATAAGGATTTTCGTTGGCATTGATACGCACAAGGGTTGGCGGCGTTTTTGGCGGGTTTTCCAACACCGTTTCTCTGAGTAAAGGGCTATGAAATATATTACCGTTGGTGTCTATACGTGAAGGTACATTTGCGAAGGCACCTACTGCTGGGGCAGCGGCCATTCCTCCTAAGGTCATCAAACCTGATTTAAGTAAACTGCGGCGGTTGATAATCTGTGTCATGTGTTTGTGAGTGTGTTTTGAATTGGCGGTTTAGCTTGTGGCTTTTGTTGGTACTTTGTTATGGTGACTCTAAGTTAACTATTTTATTCACAACAACATAGCAAAATTGAAATTATGTATTTCTGTGAACAAAAATTTAACAATTGGATTACTTTTCAGACCACCAAAGCTTGGTTTTCATGTTATCGGCACCGCCATTGAGGGCAATACCTTTTTCCAAACTAGCTTTGTTGAGCGAATATTCGGTACTTGGATACGGCAAACGCGTTGGCAAAACACCATCGTTTTCAAAAACGGCGCGTGGATCTTTGGCAGGTAACACAGGGAAGCCTGTTCTGCGGTATTCGGTCCAAGCCTCTACCCCTACTCCGTACAATGCTATCCATTTCTGGTCAAGTACTTTTTCGCGCGTTACGGCACCTACTTTGGTAAAATAATCGGCAGGTACTTTCAAACCGTATTGTTCAAAAGAAGCCGTAATTCCGTTTTCAAAGTACGTTTTGGCGTCGCCCGTAATATCTCCATCAATAGCAGCTTCGGCCAAAATTAGGTTCAATTCTGAAAGCGTCATAATCACACTTGGCGTCTCAGGACGAGTGAAGTAGCTACCAATCGTTGAGCTCGACGACAAATAAGTCGTAGCAATCGCATCGGGCAGGCCGTTGGGGTGTCCAACATATTTTCCAGCTACTGGATTTGCATAAATCGTGATGCGGGTATCGCCCAAAGCGTTGAGCTTATCGGCCAAAGTGCTACTGATATTCCAGTCAGTACGGCTACCGCGCACCATCACTTCGTGCCATTCGTTGTTGCTTGGAAGTGTTGCCGTATTTTTAATCAAGGCATTGTCGTCGTTGCTTGTAAAAATGGGGTACTTTGTAGCATCGCCCAAAATTTCCCGCATAATCGCCCGTGACTCAGCCGGCTTTTTCGCAGCCTGGCGATTGGCCAAACGCAAACGCAATGAATTGGCAAACTTCTTCCATTTCAAGATGTTACCTCCGTAAATAATATCCCCTTGAACGCCTGGGCCACCAACTACGAGTTTTTCATTGGCAATTTTAAGGTCGTTCAACAACCCTTCATACACTTTGTCTTGTGAATCATACGCTGGTGTATAATTAGGGGATTCGGCCGTACCCTTTAAGGCTTCCGAATACGGGATGGCACCCCAAAGATCAGTTGTCACCGAAAACAACCACGAACGCATTACCAAAGCCACTCCTTCATAATTGGTGTTTGGCGCTTTGCCCGTTGGCGAGCTATCCACAATGATTCGTTGGAAATTCAACAAGCCATCGTTGAAGAAAGACGCCCAGTTGTTGTTGTAAAATGCGGGTGAAAGTCCGTAATTGTCACCTTCGTTTGAGTAAATATTTCGGGTAAAATACTGCATCCAAAGCATCATTCCGTCGATGTTCAAACGCTCAAAACGCGTGCTTCCTCCCCAAAATCTATCCACCGATTTTTCCATGGCGTAGGGCAGCAAATACTGCGGACCAATGGCCGTTGGGTTGTTGGGGTCGATGTTCATTTTGTCAAACTCTTTGGTACAAGAAGAACCCAAAAGAGCAGCCAACGTCAGCGAAAGTAATGTATATTTTTTCATAGAGATAAGTCGTTTAGAATCCGAGAGATACGTTAAAACCAACACTACGAGAGTTAGGTAACTCGCCGTACGCAAACCCTTGACGGTTTCCACCGAAGCGGTCCACTTCTGGGTCGATGTGTGGTGTATTCTTGAACAAAATCGCAAGGTTACGTCCAACGATAGACACCTTGGCCGAGCGGATGAAAGAGCGTTTCAAGATGGCCTCAGGAACTGAATAACCGAAAGACATCTCGCGAAGTTTGACGTAACTTCCGTCATAAATAACGGCTTCATGATAACGACGTGGATTGTTGTACCCGTATAATTGATTGGCTGCCACAATGATGTCGTTTGGCGCATATACCGACGAGCCATCTGCATTGGTGCTTACCACTTTTACGCCTTTACCGATGATACCTTCTTCACGTCCAATCGCCGTTTCTTCGTACTGACCTGTCCAACGCGCCGTTCCCGTACCTTCGTCGAAGAAATCACCTCCTACGCGTACGTCAATCAAAGCAGCCAATGAGAAGCTCTTGTAAGTGAAGGTATTAGAGAAACCACCCGTCCAGTCAGGCTGGATATTTCCGAGCAAACGTGGCGTGGTTGAAACCACTGGCAAACCGTCTTTGTAGATAATTTGTCCATCGGGCGCTTTTTCAAAACCAATACCGTACAAAGCACCATAAGGTTGACCAACGCGCGCTTCCGAAGTCAAACCACGCTGGGTGTGTAGGGTATAAGTAGTTAAACCTTCAGCGAGTGCCACTACTTTGTTGCGGTTGCGGGCAAAGTTGAAGCTCACATCCCAAGTAAACCCGTTTACAGCTTTCAAAGGCGTACCCGAAATTACTACTTCAAGTCCTTTGTTGACAATCTCACCCGCATTTAAGATTCGACTATTGTAACCAGATGCTTTAGAGATTTCTACACCAAGAATTTGGTTTTTAGACGATTGATTATAATACGTCACGTCTAAACCTAACTTACCACGAAGGAAACGCAAGTCTAAACCTAACTCAATTCCCGTCGTGATTTCGGGTTTAAGGCTTGAATTGGCGATGGTTGTATTTTCAAAATATTCAGGTGTGTTACCATTCCAAGCACTGGCAGAGCGGAAGGTTTGAGCCAATTGATACGGCGAAGCATCGTTTCCAACTTGTGCCCAGCTAGCGCGCACTTTACCAAAAGTCAGAATAGAGCTTTGAAGATCCAATAAGTCGGTTACAACTGCACTTGCCGAAACTGATGGATAGAAGTATGAACGTGCATTAGAAGGCAAAGTACTTGACCAGTCGTTACGCGCCGTAAAATCCAAGAACAAGGCATTTTTCCAACCTACTTGTGCCGTTCCAAACACACTTTGCATCTCTGTCTTTTCGATGCGGCTCGACACAGTGTTCAAACTGGTGACGGAGTTTGACAAGTTATAAAGTCCATCTACCACCAACTCCCCAACTTGGGTGAAGTTACGTTTGAAATAATTGGTACGTTTGATGGCTCCCGCTTGAGCACTTACCGAAATGTTGTTGGTTACGTTTCTGTTGAAAGATAAAATGATGTCGCTGTTGGTTTCTTGGGCGCGTTGAACATCTTCTGAATATTGCCCAGGTGTACGGTTTCCGTTACGAACGCGGTCAAAGTTAATGACGTTGATACGCGTATCCGACCAGTAGTCCGTTCCCGAACGAGCTAAGACACTAAACGAAGGCGAAATTTTGTAGTTCAAGGCAATGTTTCCTACCAAGCGGTCTTTTTCATTGGATGAAGGCAAACGGTCTTGCACAAAGAATGGGTTGGTAAAGAAGGTATGTTGCCAGTTAGGTGGATCATTGTCTGGGAGACGACCCGCCACTTTACGTTGAATATGAATTGCATTGTATTCGTCGTAGTTTTTCAACATTGACCAATCGGTATGGCGGTGCGCCCAAATAAACTGCTGACCTTCTTGAAAAGAACGGTTGTCTGAGCCGCTTTTTACGTATTCAGCTGATACTGTTGCGCTTAACTTTGAAGTGAAGTTATAATTGGTATTCAATTTAAAGTTGTTCCGCCAAAAATCGTTGTTGTACATAATACCTTTTTGATCCATCCGACCCATCGACAAGCGGAAACTTCCTTTGTCATTTCCAGCCGAAAGGGCTACGTTATTGGTCGTGGTAGCACCTGTTTCCCAGTATCCTTCCCAGTTGTTGGGCTGAGGTGTGAGTGGTGCCACTGCAGTACCTGTGTACCAATGACGTACCAAACGACCATCCAAAGGAGCACCCCAGCTTTCGTCCGTCCCTTCTGTTCCAGTCAAAGGTGCGTTAGGGCCGTAGGCAGCGCGGTACTGTTGGATTTCGGTGGGATCAGTAATGGTACCCGACCAACCATCGTTATACCAAGTACGGTATCCGTTTCCTCCACCGTACATGTTTTGAAACTTTGGTTTGACCAATGGACGTTCAAAAGTCGTATTGTGGTTAAACTCAAGGCCAATTCCTTTAGTACCTGCGCCATTTTTTGTTGTTACCAAAATAACACCGTTGGCCGCGCGCGAACCATACAAGGCTGCCGCGTTAGGCCCTTTTAGGATACTAATATCTTTGATGTTGTCTGGGCTAATCTCCGACAAACCACCGCCAAATTGCTTTTCACCGCTGGTCATGCGGGTTGAGGTTGATTGGTCAATGGGTACACCGTCAATAACTACGAGTGGTTGGTTGTTTCCTGAAACCGACGAACTACCACGAATCTGTACCGTAGAGCCACTACCAGGGCCGCCATTGCTTGAGACACGCACCCCTGCGACACGCCCCGAAAGGCTATTGACAACGTTGTTAGAACGAGACTCAGCAAGCTGTGTACCTTTGACTTCTTGCACCGTGTAACCAAGGGCTTTTTTCTCTTTTTCGATACCAAAAGCCGTTACTACTACTTCCTGAAGGGCTTTGATGTCTGGGACAAGTTCGATATTAATAGTAGAACGTCCCCCGACAGGAATTTCCTGAATTGAATAACCAATAAAACTATAGACCAAAACCGCGTTATCGTCAGGAACGCTAATTTTGTAATTTCCTTCTGCATCCGTCACAACCCCAGCTCTCGTACTTTTTACGATTACGTTCACGCCAGGCAAAGCACCTTCGTCTTTTGAAGTAACCGTCCCTTTGACAAACCTTTGGGCATATCCAACCCACGCGATTGTCATTAATGCTGATAAAAGTAGATATTTTTTCATCTGGTAACAGTTTTGTTTTAGGTATTCGTGTGATTCCTTTCACGCATTGCACCGACTGAACAGTTGCTAATCTATACTGGCCGCATTAGCATAAACTAACCATCCGAACAGTCGGGCAAGCGTGGCCAAGCAAGAGGATTTTTCCTCCTTTATCTTTCGATTGAAAACAGCAAATGGAAAAGCCAAGCTTTTCGTTTGGGTTTCAATCTGAATGCCATTTTGGAATTTCAAGTAACTGCGATACTCAGCGAGCAAACGTCCATAACCTCGTTTGCTTTCCTTGCAAGAAATACGGTGGTCTGCACAGAGACCTTTCAATTTTTATTGTTGAAGCAACCCCTACAAGTGCGGCTCTGGAGTTTCTCAACTAGAAGAAAATTGTACTATTCCTTAGTTTGTTGACTCGAAAGTATATCATCATCTCCAAATTGCCAAATATATTTTAAAATATTTTGCAAAATATTCCTTATTTATCATTTTAATGCAATTATTTATTGATTTTACATTATTTTATTCTATATTATCAATCATTAACAAACTATTTACAACAGTAAAATTGCAAAATAAGCTTGTTTCTATTTAAAGCTATTTTGATTACATTTTTGATTTTTTACCATATTTTAGTTTAATTTTTGATGTATATACGCCAAAATATTGATTTTTATCGATTTTTTAATTTAATTTTTTTAAAATATGTATTGACATTAAATTATATTTTTCTAATTTTGCATCATCAAAGACGCAGTCACTTATTCACACCATTAGTATATATAGATAAGAATAAGTACTTCCGTTTTATCGCCGCCAAGCGAGAGTCCAGTTTTTCTTTTGGGAAACAAAACGAAAACCTTTTTACCGCTATCACTATGTCTTTTATTGTAAATCGTCGGGATTGGTTAAAGTCTGGGCTATTGGCCTCTACAGGACTTGCTTTGGGTTCAGCAACTACAGCTCAAGCGTCAACGACTTATTCATCACTTGGGATTTTTGATGTCTATGCTGAGCGCGAACGAGAAATTGTTCAAGAAGCCCTGTTGGCAGCGGCGCCGCAAGTGAAAGCGCGCTTGTCATCCAATGAAAACCCTTGGGGTCCCGCGCCAACGGCAATCAAAGCCATTGCCGACAACGCACCAAAAGCCTTTTTGTACGCTGGCCCCGTAACTGCCGAGCTCAAAAAGACCATTGCAGACATGCACGGCGTAACAACCGACCAAGTGATGCTGGGGGCAGGTTCTTCGGAATTGTTGATGGCAAGCCTTTTATTGGCCGCCACCAAAGGAAAAGTGATGATGGCTGAAACTTGCTACATCTCTGGACGCGATGCCCGCGAAGATGGCGCGACAATGAAAACGGAAAAAGTGCCTTTGACCAAGGATTATCAATATGATTTGGAAGCGATGGCAACGCGCGTAAATAGCGAAACTAGCATGATTTACGTGTGCAACCCCAACAACCCAACGGGTGTGATGTTGCCTTCGGCTAAATTAAAGTCTTTTTGCGATTCGGTTTCTCCCAAAGCAACGGTTTTGGTGGACGAAGCCTACATCGACTACGCACCCAATCCTGCCACGGATAGCATGGTAGAATGTGTTCGTAAAGGACAAAATGTACTCATCTTGCGTACGCTTTCTAAGCTCCACGGTTTTGCGGGCTTGCGAATTGGCTACGCTTTGGGGCAACCTGCTTTGTTGAAAGATTTACGCAAATTCTGCTCGGGCGGCTTTACCGTTTCTACCACTTCGGCAGCGGCGGCAACTGCGTCTTTTAAAGACAAAGCATTTCAGGACATGGTTTTAAAAAACACCATTGAATCTAAGAAATTCCTCTGCGACAGCCTTACTTCAATGGGATACAGTTATTTACCTTCATCAGCAAACTTCGTTTTATTTCCCATCAAAATGAAAGGGCCGATGCTCCTTCAAAAAATGATGGCTGAGGGCGTCAGTGTTAAAAGTTGGTTTTTTGACCAACAACACTGGTGCCGCGTAAGCATCGGAACCATGGACGAAATGAAAGCCTTTAAAGATGCTTTTGCAAAATCGGTCAGCTAAAAAGTCATGAGATTTATTCCCTTTGTTTTAGTCGCTGTCAGTTGGGCAACGTTTGCTCAGGAAAGGCAGCAAGGAATGACTTTGGCTGAATTTGATAAAGCAAAAACCGTAGAGATTCGTAGTGGCTCCCCAAAAAAACATTTTCGGAGCCACGGCCTCTCCTATCGTCAGCACGAAACCCCGCAGTCGTTTCAGTTTAACGATGGCGTGGAACACAAGGTGTCGTTTTATGACATTTCGGAACGTACTGGCCAAAGCGCACTTGGACAACTGGTCGTGTATTCGTCGCAAAACCGCCTCGTAACGCTCGTTTTACCCAACGAAACTTCGTCTAAAACGGTCAAGGATAATTTCTTAGCTGACTTAAAAGCCCAAAGCCTCACCAACGACGGACTAGGTATCTGTTTTGCTTTAGCATTAGGCCAAGCTACACCTCGCACAAACAGCGCTTTGGCTCATCCTCAGGAATTTTGTTTTCCTGCCGAGACTTTTGTCAACCTCGTGGATGGTACCGAAAGGAAAATTTCGGGCATTAAAGTTGGTGATGAAATTACGGGCATAAGTGCCAATCGGGTTGAAAAAGTGGTTGTCAATGAAGGCGTTTTTTCGCTTACGCGCCTGCTTGTTCGTCCCAACGGGCAAGCGTGGGTAAGTACGCGCAATGAAAGTGGTTTGCTTTCTTTGGAAGTAACGCCCAACCATCCTGTACTGACGCTGCTGGGTGAAAAACGCGTAGAAAACTTGCAAAAAGGCGACTGGCTCTTTGTTCGAGACGCGGTTACAGGAAGGTACCTGACGGCTGAATTGACCAACATTGCTCCAGCTTTCCGAACCGTTGACAAAGTGTATCACTTACAAACTGAAGGCGGCACCTACGAAGCCGAAAATATTGTCGTACTGAACAAGCACTAGCATTCCGAACCCTTCTATATACAAGAACTGTCTTAAAAAGAAAGGGCGCTCTCCAGCGCCCCCTTTTTAGACAGTTTCTTTTTTTATTACTTCCCCGCCATTGCCTCTTTGATACTTATAAGTTTGATACCACGCTCGGCAACGACTTTTTTTACTTCAGCACTCGTAAAAGCGCGCGTCACCCCTTCGCGGTCGTAGGCGACGTTTTCGTAGCCCACGTGTCCTACGCCTTTCATGTCTCCCGAATCATAACCTGGGTGTTCGACCAAAAAGTGCGTTCCTGCGGGGAGGTTTTTGAGGATTTCAACCAAATCTTTTTCCTTTTGTTCGGGCGATTTATCGGCCCCGCCAAACCCACGAACGTACTGAACGTCTTTTGGCATTTGAATGGGTAAATTATATTCTTTCGACAAACGCTCTACCATCGTTTTTACCTCGGGGGTAGCGTTGGTGCAGCCCATGTGCGCCGATAAGTGACTTGCCCACGGCAAATGCTTTTTGACGAGTTCGATTTGCGCCCGAAATTCGCGTTCTACTTCAGCTACGTTGATGGTTTTTTGAAGCAAATAGGGGCTGTCTCTTAATTTTTTGTTTTCCCAAATGAACTGCGGAAAATACCCGTCGGCGTCCGTCAACGAAGGAGCTGACGTTAAGGGACGCCATTTTAAGTTTTCCCACTCGCTCGTCAAGCACAAATGCACGCCGACGTCGTAATTGGGCTGGGTTTTAAGCATTTTCACGGCTTCCATAAACCACGGGGCGGTGGCGAGGATTTCAACCGAACGACTGATTCCATTGGTATAGACTTTCATGCAGGCGTCGTTAGCCGTGTGACAAAATCCAATATCGTCCGAGCGAATAATCAGACGGATTTCGTTGGAGGTTTGGGCCAATAAGCCCTGAGTCAGGCATAATAATGCTAGGAGTATCTTTTTCATGGGTTTATTTTTTTCTCGCAGATGGGCGCAGATTAAATGCACGCTGATTATTCGGTTATTGTGCCTTCGTTAGCAAACCAGTACGTCCACGTTTGGCCTTTGGGGAGTTTCCAAGTGTTTAGGTCAAAGCGCCCGTCTCCGTTGAGGGTCGCGGGGATTTTATACACTTTTACGGCTTTTCCGCCACGGTTCCACGTCAGTTTTTGTCCTGATTCGCAGCGCTCTGGTTTTTTTTTGTTGGCCATAATAAAATAAGCTGCTTGACTCCCAAAGACACGGGCAATGCCTTTTTCATCAATGCACACCGAAGTTTTTTCATCAACCCCAATTCCTTTGGCCTTCATTCCCCAATCTTGTTTCATTCTAGCCAAAAAAGCCAAATGCCGCCCGTGCCGACTGCGGTTGCTATAGTGAGTATCGGTAATGGTGTTTTTTAGGATTGGTATATCAATAAAACCGCCGTTTAAAAGTGTCATTTTGGGATGAAAAGGATTCGTTAGGGCTTCTTCCGAGTTGATACCGTCGTTGAGCGCGGCAAAACCTACTTCCCCCAAAATAGCGCAACCCGCACTCGTTCCACCGATAGGTGCTTTTTTGACGTGAATCAAATAATTGATGGCTTCTTCAACGGGGGTATCTTGCCAAAACTTTACATAATTTCCTTGGTCACCACCCGCAATAAAAAGAAGTTCGGCTTGCTTAATTCGCTGTCCAACAGCGGGATTCAACGCCAATTCTCGGTTGTTAATCAGCAATGTTTCTACCGAATTGACTCCACCTAAGCCATAAATAAAATCATTGTAGCCCGTAGCGCCACTGGCACGAATAATGACGACATCGCCGCCTTTGGCATGTTCAATCATCCACTGCAAAGCTTCTTTGACATCGGTACTTCCGCCTCCTAACACAAAGCCCGTTTGGGTCGGGACGGTGACATCGGCCGTGTCGCCTACTATCCCAATGGAAGCAGGGGTAGCACCCTTTGTTTGGGCAAATAAGGTGGTTATTTTTAAAAATAGAAGTAAACAAATCAAGCGCATTGGGAGAGTAAGTTTAGATGAAGTGTACAAATAAAAGAGTTATTCCTTCGTTTTTTGTGTGCCGTGAAAAAAATAAGACCTTTGGGGTCGAATTTATTGTAAAATTTATTTGTATGAATCTTTTCCGTTCGTTGGCTGTCCTTGCGCTGGTAGCTGTTGTTGTATCAAGTTGTGCTCCAGGTTACACGCCTGTTACCAACCAAAGTCCGCATTTAGCCCTTGGAAATCCAAGTAATGCCCAAACCAATCCTTCGTCGTACGACAATTATTTATTGAACAAACCCCAATTTGCGCTTTCGTACAACCGTTCCAAAGGCCATGCCAACTGGGTAGCGTGGGAGTTGTCGCCAAAATGGTTGGGAACGATTGACCGCCAAAACGATTTCCGTCCTGACGAAGCTTTGCCGCAAGATTGGCCTAAAATAAAACCCAGCGACTATTCAAGTTCAGGATTTGACCGTGGGCATTTGTGCCCGTCGGCCGACCGTACCAATTCGACGAGTAGCAATTCGAGCACTTTTTTGATGACTAATATGATTCCACAAGCGCCCGACCTCAACCGAGAAGCGTGGGAGCACTTGGAACAATTTAGTCGGGAATTAGTCGAGAAAGGCTACAAACTGTACATAACAGCAGGTGCCTATGGCACAGGTGGCGAAGGAAGCAAAGGCACTGCTACGAAGCTCGACGATGTGGTCAATGTCCCTGCGCGGGTGTATAAAATCATCGTAGTATTGCCAGGAAATGCGTCGGTAAATGAAATCAATAGCTCCACGCCCGTAATTGCCGTCGATTTCCCGAACAAAAACAGTACGGTCAAGAACACAAGCTGGATTCGCTATATCACAACCGTGAGCGAATTGGAGAGAAAAACGGGCATGGATTTTTTCAGCAGTCTCCCCTCTTCTACCCAATCGGCACTCCAAAACGCACGATTTGACTACCGCAGCACGTCCATTAATGTTGACACCAGATGCAGCGTTTATAACGGCAACTCTCTCTATATTGGCAAAAGTGGGGGCTGTTATTACCTCACGGCCAGTGGCAAAAAAACGTACGTTGACCGCGACTTATGCGACTGTAAATAAGCGCTTTACTCTCCCCAAGCGGTTATCATTACTGTGCGAGCACCTCCATCGTTGCGGTGTTCGCACAAATAAATTCCCTGCCAAGTTCCTAGCGCTAAACGCCCATTTCTTACGGGAATCAGCACCGAAGCACCTAACATTGAAGCTTTTAAATGCGCAGGCATGTCGTCAGAACCTTCGTAATCGTGGCGATAATCGGGGTCGTTTTCTGGGACGGCCTTGTTAAAAAACGTTTCAAAATCTTGACGAACCGTAGGGTCTGCGTTTTCATTGATGGTCAACGATGCTGACGTGTGTTGGATAAATACTTGGCACATTCCTACGGAGATTTCGCGCAGTTGCGGAAAAGCCTGCAAAACTTCGGCAGTTATGAGATGAAAGCCTCGTTTACGGGGTTTTAATTGGAGTTGTTGTTGAAAGAGTTTCATTGAAGAATAAATGGCTAAATTATCAAACTGTAAAGATTGCTAAATTATATCCATCCTAAAATCCCACGCCTTCAGGCTAGGGCTATATAATTGTTCAACACTTGCATTTCCCAACCTAAAGGCATGGGGTTTGTTGAAGAAAGTATAAAATGGCTATATTCGTGTATTAGTTTAAAACTTGTAGAGCCAAAAAATTTTTAGTAAATTCATTTCGTGAACAAGAGACAACATATTGAGCTTGACTTCTTGATAGATAAGTTAACCAACTCTATTTAAAATATAGTAACTGTACGCGAACTTATCAAAAAATGTGCCTATAGGCACTACCTATTTGTAGTTATAGAGACCTATTTTCTTATTTTAGTGTGCCGTAGGTACACAACATCGCTTACAAGTAGTGTACCTACGGCACACCAAATCGGACAAACCCTCATTGTTCTACAAATGTTAAGCCTCTATGAGGCACAAAACCAAGTACTTATCTTGAAAACTATTGCTTTTGCTTGCCGTCTATCTTTTCAAAGAGGACACGAAGGCAATATTTCGTTTTTATCAAAATCACAACTCATTGAACATTACGAAAAAACTCTTGGCGCCATCCATTTTGGGGGACGTATTATGATTATTGAAACGACGGCAGCCCTCAAACTAATTAATAAATATTTCAAAAACACAAACTTATGAAAAAACAAATCATAGAACCCGATTTTATCGGTGGTCAGGGCGGATTAACTAAAGAAGAAGAAAATGCCCTATCAAAATACTTTGCAGATAAAAAAGTAAAAAACAAAAAAAGGATTAATGCACAGGCAGTACCCACTAAGATGTTTTAACTCCCTCTACGCCCGAAACGCCGTAGGGGTCATTCCTGCGTGTTTTTTGAAGAAATGATTAAAATGAGCAGGCTCTTCAAACCCCAATGAGTAACTGATTTCGGACACATTCCGATGCGTGTGGCGCAACATCGCTTTGGCCTCCCCCATCAATCGTTCGGCAATGTGCTCGGTGGTCGTTTTTCCCGTACTTAGTTTTATCGCTCGATTGAGGTGATTGACGTGGACATTCAACTTTTCGGCGAAGTCTTTGGCAGAGCGCAATTGGAATTTTTGAGTAGTAGGCTCAACGGGAAACTGACGTTCGAGCAGTTCCATAAAAACATTCGTAATGCGCGCATTGGCATCAATGTTCCGATACAGTTTTTCGGAGGGCTGGATTTTCAGCGCATTATGAATAATTTCCATAATGTAGTTCCGAATGAGGTCGTTTTTAAAACGATAATCGGACTGAATTTCTTCGAGCATTTTTTCATAAATCGCCCCAAAACTGCGAAACTGAGCTTCGTCCAGCATGTAAGCAGGCTTTCCTCCAGGGGCATACATGGGCAATTCTCGCAAACTATTTCGGAGGTGGTCGCTAAAATATTCTCCTCTAAAAATGCAAAAAAAACCCGTACGCTCGTTTCCCAAATGCTCCATGGTGTAGGGAACTTCGGGGTTAAAAAACAACAATGTCGCTCCGTTTACTTCCAAGCTTTTATCGGCATAGTGATACACAAAATGCCCTTTTATCAGCGAAATTTTGTAAAATTCTCGACGCGCATACTTCAGCGGCGCTTTTTGAGTAGGCGCGTGGTCTTCTACCCGAAATACGTTGAAATGCCCAGGGTCGTTGGGATGGACTTCAGGAAGCGTCGCATATTTTTGCCGATAAAATTCTTCTAGGGTTTCGACGGTTGACATTGCTGTTTTCTTTAATTACTCAAATACAATACAATGGTTTATCGACGATCAGCACCTTGGCGTTCAATCATCCAAGCGGGGTATTCAGCAGGTAATTTGCTGATTAAATCCAAACGTGCCAATTCTTCGGCGGTTAGACTCACCTCGGTCGATTTGATGTTGTCGGCCAACTGTTCTGGTTTTTTAGCGCCAATAATAACCGTAGAAACCGAAGGTTGATGCAGCAACCAAGCAAGCGCAATTTGAGCTACGGTTACTCCTTTTTCGGTAGCTATTTCGCGCATCACTTCAATGATGTCATAGGCTTTTTCTTTGTTGATAGGCGGAAAGTCAAAATTGGCGCGGCGAGCATCTTCGGGTGTTTCGTGGCGACCATATTTCCCGCTTAATAAACCGCCCGCCAACGGACTCCAAACCATCAAGCCTACTTTTTGGTCTTGAAGCAACGGTACAATTTCGCGTTCCAAATCACGACCTGCAATCGTATAATAAGCTTGTAAAGAAACGAATTTTGACCAATGGTTACGCTCCGAAATCCCCAAGGCTTTCATGATGTGCCAAGCCGCCAAATTGCTGCAACCGATGTAGCGAACTTTCCCGCTCTGAACCAGTATATCCAGCGCAGACAAGGTTTCTTCCAAAGGCGTAACGGGGTCAAACCCATGGATTTGGTACAAGTCGATGTAGTCTATTTGGAGGCGTTTGAGGCTTTCGTCAGCTTGTTGCAAAATGTGCTTGCGAGTCAAACCCGTTTGGTTAGGCCCCGCGCCCATGCGCCCTCGTACTTTCGTAGCAATCACCAATTCATCGCGATTTAAGCCCAATTCACGAATGGCCTTGCCAGTCATTTCTTCGCTAAGGCCCTCGCTGTAAACGTTGGCCGTATCAATAAAATTAATCCCCGCCTCTACCGAGGCTTTCACCAAGGCATTTACTTCGTCTTGTGGCAACGTACCAATGGCAGTCCACATTCCTTTGCCTCCAAAGGTCATGGTACCTAAACACAATTCCGATACTTTCAGTCCTGTGTTTCCTAACAAGTTGTACTTCATAGCTCGTTTGTTTTTAACTTTTGATTGAAAATTAACAATGCAAAAGTAGAAGTTGGTTACAAACGGATGCTTGTTTGAATCAAACGGATGCTTGTAAAATTCAAACAATTATCTTTTTATTCCACAACCCGAACTCCGACGTACGAGGAGGCATTTCCCGAACAAAATACTTTATGTACTGCTTTTTGAAAATCGCTCGCTTCTGCTTTGTAAATATTCAAGAACTTCTGGGGGTTACGGTCAACCAACGGAAACCAGCTACTTTGCACCTGAACCATGATTTTATGGCCTTTTTTGAAACGGTGCGCCGCATCTTGCATATCGAACTTTACGTGTTCAATTTTGCCAGGCTTCATCGGTTCTGGAGTGGTAAAGCTATTTCTAAACTTAGCGCGCATTACTTCGCCACGCACTAACAATTGAAAACCGCCCATCGCTTTACGGGGATTCTCGGGGCTGTCGTTTGGCGCATCGCCAGGATAGACGTCGATTAATTTTACAATAAAATCGGCATCAGTTCCCGTTGTTGATACAAAAAGGTCAGCAAAAACATTACCCGAAATCGTAACGTCCTCCGTTAACACGTCTGACTCAAACACCAATACATCGGGGCGTTGCGAGGCAAAACGCTGATCTTCGTACATAAAGTCACTACCTCTAATCACCCGAATCTCCGATGTATAAGGCACAGGCCGCGCTGGGTCGCTGGTGTATTCGTTGTACGCGGGTTCTTTTCCTTTTTGAACACTTTCGGGGGTTGGGTTAAACGAAAGTTTACCGTCGGGGTGGAAGTACAATTTCTTTTCTACCGAATTTTTGGGCGGCCACTGGTCGTAGGTACGCCATTGGTTAGCACCCGTTTCAAAAATGTATGCCTCGGGTAATTTAGGATCGGGCGCATCTTTCAAATGGTGATTGAAAAAAGGCAATTCAATGTTTTTTTGGTAAAACTCACTCGTCGCTGAGCCAAAACGAATGTGCCCCAACGACTCGCCTTTTCCGCGCGCCCAACCTCCGTGAATCCACGGCCCCATCACCAAACGGTTCGACGAGGATGGGCTATTTTTTTCAATACCTTCGTAGGCTTTCAACGGCCCGTACAAATCCTCTTGGTCAAACCAGCCCCCAACAACCATTACGGCAGGTTTTACATTTTTGAAATGTGGAACAGGCGTGCGCGACTGCCAAAACTCGTTGTAGGTTTCGTTTTCCATCAACTGATTCCAAATGCGGTTTTCGCCTTTAAAAATCCGCTCGTTAACATTTTTCAATGGCCCCAATTTCATGTAAAAGTCATAGCCATCGGGCGTACCATAGGCCGAAAAAGCAGGGCGAGCTTTGGGTGCAGGGACGGGACGTGGCGCACCAAAACCTGAAATAAAAGCAAATGTTCCCATCAAAAAGAAAGCGCCGTTGTGATGGCGGTCGTCACCCATAAACCAGTCGGTCACAGGGGCTTGCGGGGAGGCTGCTTTAAGCGCAGGATGGGACTCAATGGTCGTCATGGTTGAATAATAACCAGGCGACGAGATTCCCCAAGTCCCCACTTTGCCGTTGTTACCTTCAATATTTTTCACCAACCATTCAATCGCATCGTAGGCATCGGAGCTTTCGTCGTTGTCGGTTGCGTTTTTCTTATTCGGAATAAAAGGTCGGTAGGCTTCAAAACTGCCTTCCGACATGTATTTCCCACGGACATCTTGGTAAACAAAAATATACCCATCGCGCGCAAATAGCATCGACGGCCCTAAGGAAGTTTTGTAGAGTGTATCTCCGTAGGGTGCGACACTATAAGGAGTCCGATTAAGCATAATCGGGTACTTTTTCCCGCTTGCAATGTCTTTGGGAACATAAATCGACGTAAAAAGTTTAACACCGTCGCGCATCGGAACCATGCGTTCCATTTTGGTATAATGCTGGCGTATATAGACAGAATCTTCATTGATTTTAGGGGTTTGCGCCATCGATAGCTGCACCAAACCAACCAGTAAGAGGGTAAACAAAAACTTCATTTGGGTCATGGATTATAGTGAAGTGTAAAATAGAAAAATTGTTACTTTCCAATGCAAAACTTACTGAAAATATTGGCTAATAAATCATCCGTAGCGATTTGACCCGTGATTTCTCCCAAGTGGTGCAATGCCAAACGAATATCTTGTGCCAAAAAGTCTCCCGTAATTCCTATCGCAAGGCCATTCAGAACGTCCGATAGGGCTTGTTGCGTTTTTACCAAGTGTTCATAATGGCGTAAATTGGTCACCACGGTATCGTCAGCGGCTTTGGCAGCCACTGCCACTGCGACCAATGCTTTTTTAAGGTCTTCGATGCCCGTACCTGTTTTGGCGGAAATGTGGATTTCAACCTCACCCCCTGCCCCTCTCCTTTCTGGAGAGGGGAGTAATGTTAAGCCCTCTCCAGAAAGGACGGGGCCGTCCAACGGAGGGTTGGGTGAGGTTAACCTTATAATCTCTTCTAAAACCGTATCGATTTTATCCAGAACTTGCTCATTCGTAAAACGGAGGGTGGTTATTCCGTAAATTTTATTTAGCTCATCCGTTCTTAACGTATCATACGCCTTTTGTTCAGGATTTTCGTGAATCCCGCCATCCAGTTCAATAGCTAACCGATGTTCTGCACAATAAAAATCCAACACAAAACCCTCTTGAACAGGATGCTGACGCCTAAACTTTAGATTATTTAACTTTCTGTTTCTCAGGATTTCCCACAAAAATTGTTCAGCCTCCGTTTCTCTTTGACGCAAATTTCGTGCATTCTCCAAGACTTCGGGCGGGATTTTATAGTTCATGGGTTTAAATCCTTCTTCGACGAGAAGTTGAGATTTTGTTTTAACCTCACCCCCTGCCCCTCTCCTTTCTGGAGAAGGGAGTAATGTTAAGCCCTCTCCAGAAAGGAGAGAGTTGGGTGAGGTTAAATCCGCTTTATTCCTTACCCACAACACTTTTTTTCCCTCCTCTAGCCCTTCCGCCAACTGCTCCACTTCGGCGTAGGTTTCTGGGCTATCAAACAACAGCACCACCACGTCGGCTTGGTTCATGGCTTTTTTAGAACGCTCAATCCCAATTGACTCCACCACGTCAACCGTCTCACGAATACCTGCCGTATCAATGATTCGGAATTTGATACCATCTAGGTAAAGGAGATCTTCGATAACGTCGCGGGTGGTTCCTGCAATCGACGTCACAATGGCTTTTTCTTCGTTCAAAAGCGCGTTCAGCAACGTCGATTTCCCCACATTCGGCGCCCCAATGATGGCCACGGGAATCCCTTCTTTAAGAGCATTTCCATAATCGAAGGAATCAATGAGGGGTGCGATGGTCGTTTGAAGGTTATTTATCAACGCCCGTAAATCGTCCCGATTGGCAAATTCAACATCTTCTTCGCCAAAATCCAGCTCCAATTCTACCATGCTGGCAAAATGAATCAGGTCTTCGCGCAGAAATGCCAATTTTTTTGAAAATCCACCCCGAAGTTGGTTCAAGGCCGTGCGGTGACTCGCTGCCGAATCGGCAGCAATCAAATCGGCTACAGCCTCAGCCTGCACCAAATCAAACTGCCCATTGAGAAACGCGCGTTGCGTAAACTCCCCTGGACGCGCCAACCGTGCGCCATTTTGAACGAGGAGCTTCAAAATTTGGCGAATGATATAATCTGAGCCGTGGCAAGAGATTTCGACCGTATCTTCTTTGGTAAACGAAGTTGGCGTTTTAAAAACGGCGATTAAAACTTCATCAATGATTTCGTTGCCCGAACGAATGGTTCCAAAATGAACCGTATGGGAATCAACTTTTGTCAGGTCTTTGCCCTTAAAAAGTTTATTGACGACCGCAAATGTCCCTTCTCCTGACACCCGAATAACGCCAATGGCTCCTACCCCCGACGGAGTCGCCAAGGCACAAATAGGTTCTTGCTGAAAAACCATTAGAAAGTTTTTGCACGTTTAAAAATAAAGACAATTTTAGAAGTCATTCCTTCATAAGCATTCATATCCAAAGAATTTACCAACTCCCATCCTTCGCTTGCCATGCTATTGAGCTTATCTTCAATGTCTTGTGGGTCAAGTTTTGTTCCCCAAAAACCTCCAGGTTTTACCTCAATTACTTTGTATTCGTAGGTTTGCATTTTTATCCTATTTTGTCTGTTAGCAGTATCTCTTTTTTTGCTAACGCAAAGGTAATGCTTTCGGGTTTCGTTGTCCTAGAAGAATTCCTAAACTAAATCCGCCCGTAATTGAAGGCGTAGTTTCGTAACTGCCTGGGCGAAGGGTACGAAAATTAAATAAGTCTCGATTCCAAAACCAGTTGTTTATAGTTCCCTCCTCAGCATCGTTGGTAACCAAGAGTTTACGAAATCCGCCTCCAAGATACAAATCAATCACCAAACGCCTTGGCACAACTACCTGATAACCAGCTTTTACGTGACTAGCCGAAACCCGACGGCGGGTTTTCACGAGCCCTTCTTCAAAATAAGCACATCCCCCCGTTGCGGGGTTACAATCTCTGCCCAATGCCCGATTTTCTTTGATAAAAACCTCTTTTCGGTAATATTCAGCAGCCAAATACCAGCTTCCTCGCTGTGAATAAGGGTCAGAAAAATAATAACGGCCTTGGGTTCGGAATCGGAAATTATTTTTGCTGGCAAACTTTTTCCCATCTTCCCAAGGACTCAGGGCCGCATTACCCCAACCAGCTTCTTGATAGATACTCCAACGCGTTGCAATCGGTATTTCTGCCCCAAGTGTGAGCGTATTATCGGGGTCTATGAGGGTTGTGGGAACTGTTTTTAAAATTACTTTGGGACGAAGTGTGTCTTGAGCCCAAAGCGTTTTGCCCATTAAACTAAACAAAAAGAGCCAGTACAAGCTAAGTTTTTTCATGCTATTAGTGTTACGGTTCAATGGCTAATTTGCTCAACACCTCCAGCTTACCGCTCTCTTGCAAGCCGTATTGAACCAAGCCGCCGTCGCCCGTCACAATTAAACTTTTGCTCGTGGGTATCACATCGTACGCTTTAATGTCTCCTATGACGTGTTTCAATTTAGGCTGTTTGGGGTCAACTAGGTCAAAAATTTTCATTCCCCGATCACCTTCACATACAAACAGTTGTTCGCCAATAACGCCCAAACCGTAGGGCGATTCCATCGTTTGGGAATTGATTAACCTTGGGCTTTTCAAATCAGTGACGTCAACCACGTCCAACGTACTAGCGGTTGCCACTCTTCGGCAGCCCGAGCCACCACGGAGCGTAACATAAGCATAATTGCCCTGCACCACCACGGGGTCGCAACTTTGAACGTGAAAATAGCTCGACAACAACACAGGAGAGTCAGGCTGCTGGTTATCAAAAATGTACATCCCAGCATTTGCCCCGATGAAAAGGGCATTTTTGTACGGAAAAATCGTCTCCAAACCCACCGTCAAAGGGATAGTTTTTGCCGACACAGGATTGGTTGGGTTAGCGATATTATACACTTGTAGTTTGTCGGGTAAGACGCAATAAAGCACATCTCCCACAATGGCAAATCGGGCCATCGAACCGCCCGTACCCGTTTGACTGTTAGGGTTCACGTCAGCACTTTTGTCGGTTGCACAGCCAAGGGCTACTGCAAAACAGAGCGCACAAAGGGTAGCTAAGTTAAAATTTTTCATAACGATTGCTTAACGGAAACATTTAGGACGATTCATTTTCACTTTTTCCCAACCCACCACAACACCTTTAGAAGGTTCTACGCACTCAAAATAAGTCTCATTATAGGGCGGATACAAAGGAGACGGAAACGCATTTTTGATTCGTTTCTCTACTTTCACTTGGGCGGGGTCTGCGATGTTGAGCACCACAAAATCAGGACCACTATCCGCATACAAGAAGTTTCCTTTCACTGCCATGTCAACATTCCCCCAAATCTTGATGAACGACATCTTTTTGGGGTTTCGTGGGTCGGCGTTGTCTATCAAATGAATCCCTTTACCTTGTTCATTGATAAACAAATAATTACCTCGAACGTAGATTTTTCCAGGTTTTTTCAACGGCTGCGGCGCTTCGGTTGTTACTTGGTTCACCTCATTTTCAGAAGCATAAATCGGGCGGTAAGCTTCCCCGCTGAACGCAGGTGCTCCCGCAGGGGGTTCATTGACATCCACACCAGATTGGCACCCCAGTACCAGCCCTATGCCGATGAGTACAAGGAAATGTAATTTTTTCATACGTTTTCCAATTTTTATTTGATTGACAAAAACTCAAGTTTACCTTCTTTAACCCGAATAACCTCTTTGTAAACCAACGTATCGTTAATGTCACGGTACTCCATAGAAAGATGTTCTCGGTCGAAAGTTAGCCAGGCAAATCCGTTGAAACCGACGTCAATGCGCCGTAATGTAGTACGTTTTCGCTGATCATAAAAGGCAATCGCCTCTTTGTTATTTTTCGGTTCATCAATTTCCGAAGGCATCCCTCCGTTCCCAATACACCGACCATTAATAGTTAAGTTGGTGAGTTGTTTAGGATGATATACCACCATTCGGTGCTCGTGCCCCCATATCCATATAACAGGACGCACGGCATCGCCCAAAAGTTGGGAAAGCTGCTTGGCGGGCTCTGGAAACGACTTACGAAACGAAGAAAAAGGAGGATGATGACTCAGAAACACGATACCACGTTGGTCGGCGGGGTTTCCTAATTGCACTTGTTCGCGAAGCCACGAAAGTTGTTCTTTTCGAAAATGACAATCGGGGGGTGAAAGCACTTCTAAAAACGGGCGCCCCACCGACGTATAACCCGTATCTAGCCCAATAACGCGCCAGTGGTCATTTTCCAAACAAAAAAATCCCGCTTTCTGAATCCGTACCGAATCCCCTTCTCGAACCCCCATCGTGGGGAGTAAATACTTGAAAAAAGCGTCCCCGTTGGAATACATTTCGTGGTTTCCCGACAAGGCCAAACTGCCCCATTTCCCGCGTGGCCAAGATGCCTTGGGGCTCGTAAAATTGGCAGCTACTTCGCTGGGTGTACCGACAAAATAAATATCGCCCAAGTGAATCGAATAGTCAGGTGAGTGCGATGCCACTACTGCTCCCACAGCGTCGGATTCTGGGGTATCTGATGCCCAATCTGAAAGCAACGCAAGTTGGGTTAAGCCATTTTTTTCTTCCATTCGGAAAATGCCATTATCGTCACCCTGGGGATAGCTTTGGTAGGGATGACGCTTTCCAAAACGGCTTTTAAGATAATGGTAAGCAAAACCAAAGACATTGTGCCACAAAAACTCCGTTAGGGTACGGGTAGTATCGAAAGAATTGGAGGATAATTGGGTCTGCGACTGTTGCGTTCGGAAGTGGTTTTCGGCTTCGGTATGACCAACGGCAACATACTCTTTTAGTTCACGTTTGGGTGGTTGTGACATGTAGAAAAAATTACGAATCGATAAAATGCTGTAAAACCACTTAATTTATATTTTTTTAGTTTATCTCAATAAAATACCCAATCTGCAAAAAATCACGACCAGTTTCATCGTTTATTTTGTAATCAAGTTGGTGTAAATAGCCAACTTGTAGGACTGTAGATTTGGACGGCTTTAGATTGAGCGCAACCTGCACTCGGTTTCTTTCAAAATAGGGTTCTCTATCGGTAAAAAACAGTTCATTGCTCAAGCTAATTTGGAAAGGTTTGTAGCCATTTTTTTCTTTTCCAAACGGATAAGCCAGCCCCAATCTGTACCTGAATCGATTACGGTACCCATTGATGGTAAATCTTAGTTCAGCACGGTACCGCTGTTCTACTTTTAGCTTTCCCAATGATTGATTGACAACTATTTGGGGCCAAATTCGGAACTCATCATTGTTTTTTGGCAACACAAAGTTGCCCCCTTCTGCGTAGGTTTGATAACTACCCGCCCCCAATGTCAGCATTGCATTGGGATGAATTTTATAAGTAACCCCACCCTTGTATTCGTAGTAATGGAAGTTATTATAAAACAGCAAAGACCGTAGCTGGGCCTCTCCAAATACACTCCATTTATCGCTTACATTGTACTTCACGTTTATAATGTTCCAACTACCTAAGTCCTTTTTTTGGGCGTTAACTTTTGTAACATAAACAACTGGAACAAAAATTAAAGGCAATAGTTTTTTCATTTTATTCTTACCCACTCTCTGTTTATTTTAAACAAAAAAAGCGTCAGAGACGCTAAACTATATTCGTCCCAAAATAACGGAACAAGCAAACAACTATATTACTCTGTGTTTAGTAACACCTCAGACCTTCAGAATCGTAAACTCCACTCGGCGGTTTTTCTTACGAGTTTCTTCGATTTCGTTACTGGCGACGGGTTTGGTGGAGCCCCAACCTTTAATTTGGATGCGCGTCTCGGCAATTCCTTTTCCCATTAAGTATTTCTTGACCTCTTTCACTCGATTATCCGACAGCTCCATGTTAAGGTTAAAATCGCCCTGGTTGTCGGTATGACCTTCCACCAAAATTTCCATGTTGGTGTACTTATTCATCATTTCGGCGATGCGGTCCAAATCGGGCAGTGACTGGGGTACAAGCTCAAATTTACTTTGCTCAAACACCACCGTATTGAGCGTAATCTTCTTTCCTTCTTTGATAGGAACCAATAAAATATTCCGTTTGATGTCGCGGTAGCGTTTGTCTTTGGAAAGATCAACGATTTCGTCCAATGGAAAAAAACCATCTTTCACCGCGCTCAGTCGATACGATTCTTGCACTGGAAGCAAAATTTTATATTCCCCCGTTTCGGGGTCGTACTCAACTTTCGAAACGTTTGAATTGTCTTTCAGCAAGTTTGTCACTACTTCCGTTGTCACAGGTTTTTTGGTATCAGCATCCAACACACTCCCCGAAATCATGGCTACGGGTTCGGGACGAATGGCGGAATATACCTTGAAACGAAAAATATCTTCACCACCCATGGAATTTTGCATTGAACTCACGTAGGCATAGTCACCAGAAGCTGGTATGCTCAAAAAACCGTCCCATTGAGGTGTATTGATAGCGGGCCCTAAGTTCTCAGGTTGCGACCATTTCGTCCAGCTTTCGTCTAATCGGCGCGTGATAAAAATGTCGCCTCCGCCGTAGCCCGCGTGGCCGTAGGACGTAAAGTAGAGCGTTTTGTTATCAGTAGCAATAAAAGGCGCACTTTCTACGTCGGCAGTATTAATGACACTTCCCATGTTGAGGGGTTTGCTCCACGTGCCGTCGCTCTTTAAAAATGACACGTACAAATCGCGATCACCGTTGGTATCTTGCCGCTTGACCGACATGACCAATACATTTCCTTTGGGGGAAAGGGCAAACTCAGTGTTGTTGCGTTTATCAAGGTTGTAAATATCTTCAATTTTACACTCAACTGGCATACTCCATCCCGATTTTGAACGGGTTGACTTCGATAAACCAAAAGTCATTGTTCCATCTGGACGATAGACGTTCATCAAGTACAACGTCTTTCCGTCGGGAGAAATACTTACGATGGCATTGTTGTCGGCATTATTAATAGGATTTCCCATGTTCTGAGCTTCCCCCCACAGTTCGCCTTGACGGGTTGAAAACCAAACATCTTGATTTTCTGCACCGCCAATATTTTTCTCAAATTTCCCCCTTGTAAAAAATATCGTTTTCCCATCGGGCGAAATCACTGGTGCTACTTCTTGGGCCTTAGAATTGACCCCTACGCCTAAGTTCTCTTTAATGATTTCTTTGGGAGCATCTTTATACACATTGATTTTAAGATCAAAGGGCTTGGCAGAAGCGTTTAAGCCAATGGCATCAATTTGATTGTAACCCTTTACCCGAATCGGATTTAAGACTACTTTGACTGAACTAACCTCAAACGTAGTGTCGGGCATGTTAAGCGATAGTACACGGCCTACATCCGACAGAACGGGCATCCCATTGTCAAGCACTGACACCTCTTTTCCAGCAGCATCGTAGGCAAAAACTTTGGTAATACAACCCTGATTAAAATTTTCGACAATTACTATTTGGCGTGCTTTTTGTGGGCGCTCGAAACCAACTTTTATCCACTCTTCTACATTAGAATCGGCATTGTAGGGCGACCATGCACAGGCAGTTTCGCCAAAAGGAGGTATCGAATTGGGATAGCCCAAGGCTTGCACCGCCCTGTATTCTTTGCCCGTTGACTCTTTGATGTATTCAGAAGAAAAACCCTGTAACTTGCTGGCCCACTGCACCTCTTGTGCGCGGCAAAGACCCACAAAACCCAAAAAACAGTACAACCAACACGTTATCTTGGTCATTACAGCGATGAAGTAAGTTCTATTTTATGTGTTTATTTTCGGTAAAAATAAGCAAAAATCGTTCCAAAAACACCTTCTGGTACAGATTTGACGGATTTACTTGCGGCCTACATTTCCCAGCAACAATAGCCAATCTTCATCCAAGGTAGGTGGCGTAAGTTCCCTGATTCCCTGCGGTTTAAAATAGCCACCAATGAAGCGTTTGTTGGTCTGGGGATTAATCCATAAAGCGCGAATATTTGTACCATTTATTTTGCCAACATTCACTTTTAATGTCCTACTTGTGGGTATATAAATGGCCGCCATTCGGTTGTTGGGCAATACCGACACCACACTATAATCATCATTTCCGTACGTACCCCGCCCTTCAACCAAAACCTCATCGGTGGTATCGGGTCGAAACAAGTACCATGGCAATCCGCTAAAAATTTTGTAATACAGCTCCATATCCTGTGCGCCTCGTAGTTGGAGTTTTTGCCGCCAATCGTCCCCAAAATCAGCGACTGAGCTTCCGTAACAATGCCCACTCCCACCACTTAAAAGCGACCAATATGCCTGCCGACGAATCATTTGAGCATTTCCATCTTTTTCATCTTCATACTGTGATTCACCTAAAATAAACACCTTTCTGGGGTTTTTGTTATGTTCTTTTAACGAGGCTTCATAAACCTGGGGCATTTCCATCGTCCACGCACCAGTTTTTCCCCGAAAGTAAGTATATGTCATACTAAAATCTAGCCAAGCCTCTTTTCCCGCCACATCTGTACTGGAGTGTGAACTTGCCGCGTGGTAAGTCATCAGGTGATGCGGTGCTTCGGCTTTGATGCCCTCTGCCATTGCCCGCTGCACTATTTCCTCCTGTTGCGGGTCACGGTCGCCGCCCATTACCCAGAGTATATTTGAAAATTTATTAAAGCGTTTCCCCAAATACCCCCCATACAAGCGGCATTTGTCGGTGCCATTCTTTCGTTGTACCTCATCCCAATTCGTTTTACAACAGCCTAGCCAAGCGGGTGCAAGCGCCACCACAATTTGCAAATGAGCCGCATAACGAACTACCTCTTCTACGTATTGAAAATACTTTTCGTTTGGGTTGGAAAAATCGCCTTTGGACGCAAATGGAAACTGCCCATACGCATTCGCTTCGTCGGGCTCGGTTGGGAGCAACTGAACAAAAACCGTATTGAATTGCTGGGCATTTCGGGCCGACAAATACACTTTTGCTTCTTCTATTTTAAGTTTAGAAAGAAGATTCCAACCCGCATCCGCATTTAGTAAAAAGGGGCGACCGTGTTTGTCGGTAAGATAACGGCCATTTTTACTGACTTTCAACGGAAAAATTCCTTGGCTCACTACGGTCACTGGTGCCTTCTTTTTTCGAGAAGACGATTTTCTTTTTTTCTTTTGGGCAAAGAGGGTAGTTGTTGCAAGAAGCAACAGTAACATCACACGTAACGTTTGGGGCATAACAAAAGAGTCAAGAAGGTTAGGAAAGGGGCAAAACTAATAAAAAACGAAGAACTACCCACTTACTTCACCGTCAGTTCTTCCAAGACCTTGCGTAGCTCAGGCAAGCTCCTAACGTCGGAGCAAGTAAGCAGCAATTTGTTTTTAAGGTCTTTGAGCGCAAAACGCTTGGGATTGCGTTGGATATGACTGAGGATATGCCCAAATTTTGGAGACTGGAAGAATGAATCATTGCCAGTTGAAATAATGTAGCCTTTGAGCGTATTATTTTTGAGGGTCAACTTATCCATAAAAAGCGCTTCGGCCATCCACCTGATTCTCACCATCTCAATCAACCACGTTACTTCCTCAGGTAAAGGACCGAAGCGATCTGCAACCTCATCACCAAAAGCGCTCAATTCTTCTTCACTCTTGAGGTTGTCCAGACGAGTATATAACGACAAACGTTCCGAAATATTTTTTACGTAATAATCTGGAATCAAAATCGACAAGTCGGTTTCAATCTGGCAATCGACCTGAATGGCCTGCACCGCCTCACCCAAATCGAACAAATCCTTGAACGTAGTCTGTTTTAATTCTTGCACGGCTTCGTCCAAAATCTTATGGTACATTTCATACCCAAGGTCATTGACAAAACCACTTTGTTCGGCGCCCAATAAATTTCCCGCCCCCCGAATATCAAGGTCACGCATCGCTACTTTGAAGCCATCGCCTAGCTCCGAAAACTCTTCCAACGTTTGAAGTCGCTTGCGGGCATCGGTAGTCAAGTGGGAAATGGGCGGCGTCAACAAATAACAAAATGCTTTTCGGTTGGAACGCCCTACCCTACCCCGCATTTGGTGAAGGTCTGACATCCCAAAATAATGGGCTGAATTGATGATGATGGTATTGGCATTTGGTATATCAATCCCTGATTCGATGATGTTTGTACTGACTAAAATATCGTATTCGCCCTCGATGAAGCGCATCATCACCTTCTCCAGTTTATCGCCTTCCATTTGGCCGTGCGCAACCCCAATACGCGCCTCAGGTACCAAGCGCAAAATCAAGTTGGCAATTGACTCAATGTCGTTGACACGATTATGGACAAAGAAGACCTGTCCACCACGGTTAAGCTCATAACTCACCGCATCACGAATAAATATCTCGCTAAACACCTGCACCTCAGTCGTTACGGGCTGACGGTTTGGTGGAGGCGTTGCAATCACCGACAAGTCGCGGGCTCCCATGAGTGAAAAGTGAAGCGTTCGCGGAATAGGGGTTGCCGTCAGGGTCAGCACGTCGATATTGACGCGCATTTCTTTTAAACGGTCTTTGACCTTCACCCCAAACTTTTGTTCTTCATCAATAATCAACAGGCCCAAATCTTTGAACTTGATGTCTTTGTTAACGATGCGGTGCGTACCTACCAAAATATCAATTTTGCCCGCTTCCACCTCTTTCAAAATTTCCTTGATTTGCTTTTCAGATTTGAAACGGTTGATGTATTCCACCCGCGCAGGAAAATCAGCCAAACGTTCGCTAAAAGTCTTGTAATGTTGCATGGCCAAAATCGTCGTTGGCACCAACACTGCCACTTGTTTGCTGTCGGTTACGGCCTTAAACGCCGCCCGAATGGCAATTTCTGTTTTCCCAAAACCAACATCCCCGCAAACCAAACGATCCATTGGGTGCGGTTTTTCCATGTCCTCTTTCACATCCGCCGTTGACTTGGCTTGGTCAGGCGTATCTTCGTACAAAAACGACGATTCGAGTTCGGCTTGTAGGTAGGTATCTTTGGTAAATGCAAAACCCTGGGCATTTCGGCGTTTGGCATAAAGTCCAATCAACTCCTGGGCAATGTCCTTGAGTTGTCGTTTTACTTTCGATTTTTTGTTTTCCCACTCTGGCGAGCCCAATTTACTCATGGTCACTACGCCGCCTTCCTTTCCTGTGTATTTCGCGATTTTGTGCAAACTGTGGATGCTGACAAACAAAATGTCATTGTCGCGATAAATGAGACGAATGGCTTCTTGGTCGCGACCGCCTACATCTACCTTTTCCAAACCCGCAAAACGCCCAATGCCATAGTCCACGTGGGTTACAAAATCACCCGTCTTCAACGACTTCAACTCCTTCAACGTCAAGGCTTTGGACTTACTAAATTTCTCCTTGACGTGGTATTTGTGGAAGCGTGAAAATATTTGGTGATCGGTATAACAAATCACCTTGAGTTGATCGTCGATGTACCCCTCTCGAAGCGAAATATTCATCGGCCGAAACTTCACATACGGGTCGAGCTCATTCACTATTTTCTCCAAACGTTCCAATTGCTTGGCCGATTCCGCCACAATCACGTTGGTGTAACCTTGGTGCTGGCGTTCAGACAAATCATCAATCAATCGTTTGAAATCTTTGTTAAAAGAAGGCTGCGGCTTTGCTCCCCATGTTTCTCGAGACGAAGCATTGTTTGTTTCACTTTTGGGGCTAAATGGGCCATAAAAACGCCTTCCAAACTCAATCGTTTTGAAAGTTTTTATTTGGTTCAAAAATCCACGACGCGTTTCAAAAATCTCATTCGGATCAGATACCAATTGAATATCGCCACTTTTAACCCCTGTCAAAGCATTTTCGGCCTTTTCAAAACATTCTTCAATCACCTCAAGGGTCAACTCTACGTCTTTAAACCACAAAAGGGCATTGGTTGGAAGAAAACTCAAAAACGACTCACGGGTTTCGAGCGTCAATTTATTTTGAATATCAGGAATGATGTTGACGTGTTTAACGGACTCTACCGACAGTTGAGAATCAGGATTAAAGGAACGGATGCTTTCTACTTCATCCCCAAATAATTCGATTCGATAAGGAAATTCACTGGCATAAGAAAACACGTCAATAATCCCCCCTCGCACCGAAAACTGACCCGCTTCAAACACAAAATCAGTTATTTCGAAGTCGTATCCCAACAAAAATTCGCGCAAAAACTGCGCATCTAACCGCTCGCCAACTCTTACAGTGAAGGTATTGGTAAGCAACGATCGTTTGTTGATTACTTTTTCAAAAAGTGCCTCAGGGTAAGTCACTACCAAAAAATTATCAGGTACGGCCACGTTGAGTTTATTCAAAATCTCAGCGCGCATGAGCACATTGGCATTTTCAATTTCCTCGTAATGGTAAGGTCGTTTGTAGGAGGTTGGGTAATACAAAACTTCTTTGCCAAGTAAATTTTGCAAGTCGTTTTGTAGGTAAGCGGCCTCTTCGCGGTCGCTGGCTACAAATAGGCACAATCGAGGCAAACTTTGATGAACTGCCGCCCCTATGACGGCATCCAAACTACCCGCAAGCCCTTTGAGCTGAATGTGCTGCTGCGAGCTTGATATTTGATTTACAATCACTTGAACGAGGCTGTCGTTGGCGTATAGCTGAAGAAAATCGTGGGTTGAAAGCATTTTTTAATTTCAAGTCTTTAAAACAGCAAAAGGCCGACGAGGGGTTTCTCATCGGCACCATTTGAATAACAAAATTAGGAAGAATTTGATTTAAAGCGCATGGAATTCTTTTCAAAGCCCCGTTTCAGAAATATTCTAGCCCCGAGTTCTTCCAATTCATAGCATGGCGTGATGAAGGAAAACTTTTTTATTTATGCGCTAATCGCATTTTTTTAACAACATCCAGAGTCACGTCGGCCAAACTTGCGATTTGAGCATCATCAAAATCGGTAGATTTTATCATTTTAACCACAAAAGCCAACTTTTGAGCCTCTTTTCCTTTTTTTTCACCTCTTTGCTCACTGAGACGCCGTTCTCTATCTAATACAAACTCAACAATTCCCATTGTCTCTTTTGGTTTATTTAATAATTGCTCCAATGACCTATCAAATTTAACATCATTTTCAGGATTCCCAAAGCGTACGTATAATTTTAGAAAGCCCATCAATGCTTCTATCTTAGCTCTTCCAAAGTTGTTTGACACCAAACGTTTAAGCACCCCTATCTTCTGCTCTAAAAGCTCACTTTCTGATATTTTACCGCTTTTTAGCGCCGTTAACGCGGTTAGAACTACCATTGCAAACGGGTTGTCGCTCTTTGCAAGTTCTAACTCATTTTGCTCTAAAATTTTATACCTGTTAAAATCATAGCGGAGCGAGGTACCCATAAATTTTTCTTCAAAATACCTAGGTTGAAAGCTTTTGTTACGGTCTGTCAGAATTGCGAAAGCGATAATTGGATGATCATACTTATCGTAAATTCGGTAAAAATATTGAAACATTCTTTTGGCAAACGCCCTATCACTACTTCCTTGCACTTCAACGTGAACCAACACCCACTGTTCTTCCCCAGCTTTTGTAAAAACCTTTACAAGCTTATCGACATATTTTGGAGAAAAATCATCTGAATTGACAGGAAAAAGTTGTTCTAGTTCTTTGTCTAAAAACTCAAATGGTCTGCCAAAATCAAATACTTCGTCTGCTTTTTCAAAGAAAAAACGGAGAAAATCATCAAATACATCTTCTAATATTGCTTTCCATAGACTGTCATCACGTTTCATAATAACCTTATTTTTAACATTGACAGTTCCGTTTTTACCCTAAAATGCAAATCGTAAACCTCCAGTTACATTGACAACTCCTACATTTTGCTGAATATCTACCGATTGCGTAACGGGAGGAAAACCTGTCGTTGTTACTTTATTATTTACACCCTTAAAGGTTGTGCTTATCAAACTTGCATCGGCATTGACCACAAGCGCTACTCCGCTAAAAAGCCCAATATGAAACGTAGCCCCTGCACCATATGCTAAATCTGACGCCATTTGGCTCGAAGTTTCTACATTAATGTTATAATTTTGAAAAGCACCCGTTGTTACAAACATTGGACTATTCACTTTGGCATAACCCACCAATAGACGCCCTTCTAATCCAAGACGACTACCACCTAGGCGCAAGGTAGGTCCAATCATCGCACTCAATACATCCCATTCTTTTGCTTCTACCACCACTGGATTAAGGATGCCATATTGGTTTGACGCAATTTTCTGAATTCCTTCTTCCCTAGTTTCGTTTTTATTGTAAGAAACCCTCGCCGCTAACCCAAGACGTTTGGTTGGATAATAGCAGGCCACAAATTGCGCACCAATACCGTCTCCCGCAATTTCACCGCGTGTTTCTCCAAAAACTTTGGTAGCAAGTTCCCGAACCGACAAGCTTTTGCCAGCCGCAATGTTCAGGGTGAAACGGTCATAATCTTGTGCAAAACCAGTTGATATACAAATAGCAACTAAAAAAAATCCCAAAAAGCCAGAACGTATCATGGGTAGTTAATAAGGTTTATTGATAAAGACGGGAACAAGGCGCTAATTACGGTCGAAAGTCTTAAAAAACGAAACAATAAGCGATTAGATTATTTTTCGGCGGTATTTCCCGTCGTTTTTTTGCTTTTATACACCAAAGAAAATGGTTGTAACATGGCCCTCATTCATGCGTTTCAAAAGGACGAAGCACTACTTGTTGATATTAGAAAAAGTCAATCAAACCCTTCAGGTTTTCGGACATGGTGGCTGGGACAAAGTGGTTTTTTGATTCAATGGCAAGGGAAGCATTTATTGTTTGACCCCTATTTGTCCGATTCGTTAAGCATCAAGTACGCCCAAACCGACAAACCCCACGTTCGTATGAGTGAACGGGTGATTGCGCCTGAATTGCTTGAAGGTATCGACATCGTCACGTCGTCGCACAACCATACCGACCACCTCGATGCCGAAACGCTTTTACCTATTTTTGGCCAAAACCCATCCATCCAAATGGTCATTCCTGAAGCTAATCGGGTATTTGTGTGTCAAAGATTAGGCTGTTCTACCGCTTGGCCAAAAGGAGTAAACGACGGAGAAAGCCTTGAAATAAAAGGCTTTACACTGCATGGCATCCCTGCCGCCCACAATACGGTTGAGCGGGATGACCAAGGCCGCTGCAAATTCATGGGCTTGGTGGTTGAATTTGGCCCCTATCGGGTGTATCATTCGGGCGATACCCTTTGGTTCGATGGTTTGGCCGAACTTCTGGCGCCTTACCAAGTTGACATAGCATTTTTGCCTATCAACGGCAACAAGCCTGAGCGGCGGGTAGCAGGCAACCTCAATGCCGAAGAAGCAGCCCGACTTGGGAAGGAGATTGGGGCAAAACTGGTTATTCCCCACCATTACCATCTGTTTGAATTTAATACAGCCGAACCAAGTGAATTTGAACACTTTGCTCGGCTGTATCAGACGCCTTATAAAGTTTTACAATTGGGAGAAGGCATTGAAATTGAATAACCATTTTGGTTGGTTACGCCCTTACCAGTTCCATCAGCGTAATTTCTGGCAAAATTCCTACTCGACCAGGGTAACCAAGGTACCCAAAACCGCGATTAACGTACAAATGTTGGTCGCCTTGGGTATATAAACCACCCCACTGTTTGTACCGATACTGTACGGGGCTCCATTGAAAACCGCCTATTTCTACCCCAAATTGCATTCCGTGGGTATGTCCCGCAAAGGCAACGTCAATGTCCTTAAACTGCGAAGTTACTTGGGCGTTCCAATGGCTAGGGTCGTGCGACAGAAGCAATTTTACGGGAAAATCATCGGTACGTTGGTGGGCTTTTTCCAAGCTTCCGTATTTGGCAAAACCACCCATACCCCAGTTTTGAATCCCTAATAAACCAATTTGTTCATTATCAACTTTGATGGCACGGTGTTCGTCTAGGAGCAAGTCCCAGCCCAACAAACGGTGCGCATCTTTCAAATCATTGAGATTTTTTATTTTGGCTTCTACCGAAGGCCATTGGTAATAATCGCCGTAATCGTGGTTGCCCAACACCGAAAATTGCCCCAATGGTGCTTTTACTTTTTTGAAAATATCAATGTAATTTTTTACTTCATCGGCGGTATTATTGACCAAATCTCCCGTAAAGAAAAACAAATCGGGTTTTTCGGCCATCAGCATATCGACACCGCCTTGAACGGCTGTTTTGTTAAAAAAACTCCCCGAGTGAATATCCGACAACTGGGCAATTTTTATTCCTTCAAACGCTTTTGGCAAGTTTTTAACTGGCACCCGAACGCGGCGAATGCGGTAATCGTGCGCTCCTGAAATGATACCATAAGTAAATCCCGCGACCGTCGTACCCGCTACGGCCAAGGCAGATTTCATCAAAAACTCCGAACGAGGAATCGTAGGAGCGTCCACGACGGGAGCTGTTGTAGGAGGCTGTGATTGAAAGAGACTGACCACCCATTTTCCAAAACGCACGACATCATCGATGAGGAGTAAAAATAAGCTAAAAAATTTGGCAAAATAGGGAATCAATAACGCGCTCCAGATGAGTTGGCGCGTGGTTCTTGAAAGGGAATCGGGCGGAATGATGAACTGAGTGACAATCCAAACCACTAAACTTACCACAGGAATTGCCCAATAAATGGTTGAAATGAGTCGGCGGGTTTCTAGTGAACTAGCGCGAGAAAGGGTTTTTACGGCCTGAAAAACGTACAAATCCAACAGAAAAAAAAAGCCTATCGTCAGGAGAATGGCTGGTAATCGGTTCATAAAGCTAGAAGGGAAAATTACAATTTTGACAATGGATGAGTAACAAAAGACGCTTTAAAAAAGTGTTTTTCTTCGCCAGAATTGTGGGAAACGGCAAATAGTTGGGATGAACTGACTATTTTTGAGGCCGAGTAATTTTGTTAAGCTTTTGACACAATGATAGACATTCAACTCACCGACGCTCCACTTTCGCTTGATGCCTGTTATCAATACGTTCTTTCTGACGATGCGGGGGGACTTGTCACTTTTGTCGGCACGGTTCGTAATCAAACCAAAGGGAAGCGGGTGTTACGGTTAGAATTTGAGGCTTATGCCCCTATGGCCATCAAAGAAATGCAGAAAATCGCCGAAGAAGCGGTGCGTCGCTGGCCAGTGTTAAAGATTTCGATTCATCATCGCGTGGGCGTGCTTGCCATCGGCGAAGTTCCAGTCATCATTGCTGTTGCTTGCGCCCACCGAAGGGCTGCCTTTGAAGCCTGTCAATTTGCGATTGATACCTTAAAAGAAACGGTACCGATTTGGAAAAAAGAATTTTTTGAAGACGGCGAAGTTTGGGTCGCCGCCCACCCATAAGAGCACTCGACGCTCCCCTTACATTCCCTTCAACACTTTCCACATTTCGTCCGCTACGAGCTGATTTCCAGCGTCATTGAGGTGAACACGATCAGTTGTGAGGATGTTTTTTTCGTCGTTGTTCGGATTATTTTTCAGGTTGTAGTCTAAGAAAGCTTTACGAAGGTCAATCAAAGGCAAGCCTTGTTTTTTGGCCAAATCGCGAATCAACTGTGAATAACGGTTCAAATCTCCATCTTGTTGGTTAGAGAAATCGGTGCGTTCGCCAATCACTGCGGGCGTACACATGGCCACGCGAATGTTGGCAGCTTTAAACTTCTTCAGCAATGCTTCGTAAAAGCGAACAAACTTATCAGGGTCAGTGCCTGTTCCTGACGACGCTTTGTGCCAAACATCATTTACGCCTACGTAAATCACCACCATATTGGGCTGTTTTGCTAATACATCATCTTCCAAACGTAGGTAAAGGTCATATACTTTATTCCCCCCAATCCCCGCTCCAATTAGCTCATATTTATCCTTTAGCCCTTGTTTTTCAAGCATTTCGCCCATTTTAACAATATACCCACCAGGTTTAACGGCAGCTTGGGTAATCGAATCGCCAAAGAAAACAATTCGGAGTGGTTTGTCTTGTTGAAATGCCAACAAAGGAATGGCCACAAGGGCTAATTTGAGGTAGTGAATAAAGGATTTCATTGAAAAGAGTATAAAATTGATTCGTTTGGTAAAGCAGTTTCTTACTTAAATCTAACCCTGACAACCTCAAAATGCCGAGCGTTTACTTTATTTGGGTTGTGAGCAACCCACTTGTTCTTCCAATGCGGTAACCAGCTGCACGGCAGGTTTTAACTAAACAACTGCAAAATATCGTCTTTATCCAGTTTTTTCAAGAACCCAGCATCCGTCGAAATCAAATCATCGGCCAAGGCGCGTTTTCGTTCTTGGAGTTGCATGATTTTTTCCTCGATGGTGTCTTTGCAAATCATCCGATAAGCAAAAACCCGTTTGGTTTGGCCAATGCGGTGAACGCGGTCAATCGCCTGTTGTTCCACGGCGGGGTTCCACCACGGATCTACAATATACACATAATCGGCTTCCGTCAAATTCAGACCAACGCCCCCTGCTTTTAGACTCATCAAAAACACCCGACAGGATTCATCGCCTTGAAAACGATTCACCCGTTCGGCACGGTCGTTGGTCTGGCCGTCTAAGTATTCGTAAGGAATTCGGTCGCGTTCGAGTTTTACTTTGATGAGGTCAAGCATTTTTAAGAACTGACTGAAAATGACAATTTTATGATCAGAAGCATTTTCTTCAATTTCTCTCACAATTTCGTCCAGCTTCACCGAGTCGTTTCCATAATCTTCATCATCGGAAAGCAAGGCGGGCGAATCACAAATTTGACGTAGTTTTAATAACCCTTCCAAAATCAAGAACGATGCTTGTTCACGGCCTACTTCGTCCATTTTTCCCGCAATTAAATCACGGTATTTGTCCTTAAAAGCATTGTAAACTTTGCGTTGACGTTTGTCCATTTCGCAAAACAGCACCGTTTCTGTCTTTTCTGGCAAGTCTTTGGCCACCTCTTCTTTGGTACGTTTGAGCATGAATGGATATACCATTCGGCGTAGCTCCGCCGCGCGCGTTTTGTCTTGGTATTTATCAATTAATACTGCGTATTCGGCGCGGAAGAAATCCTCAGCCCCCAAAAAACCAGGGTTTAGAAAATCAAATTGGGAGTATAAATCAAAGGTGTTGTTTTCAACGGGCGTCCCTGTCATTGTCAAGCGGTTTTTGGCGTTAATCAATTTTACCGCCTTCGCAATCATCGAGTCAGGATTTTTAATGGCCTGCGCTTCGTCCAAAATCACGTAATGAAACCGAAAATCCTGCAGCAACTCTATGTCCGAACGTACGGAGCCGTAGGTGGACAAAATGATGTCGTATTTGTTAAAAACGCGCGTATTTTTGGTTCTTTGTGGCCCCGTATGGACGTATAAACGCAATTCGGGGCAAAATTTAGCGGCTTCGGCTTGCCAGTTAAAAATCAAGGTTTTGGGCACTACCACCAAATGAACCCCTTTGGGAAAACGATTTTTTTGTTCTTGCAAAAACGTCAGCATCTGCAACGTTTTTCCCAACCCCATATCATCGGCCAAGCAGCCTCCCCAGCCAAATTCATCCAAAAAATTGAGCCACTTGTAGCCTTCTTCTTGGTAAGGTCGCAACTGCGCCTGCACATTTTTGGGCAATGCAATGTCTTTAATTTCGCGAAAATCAAGCAATTTCTCACGTTTATCATCTAGTTCACGTATCAATTTCGGATTTTCGATATACTCTTTGTAACGTTCCAAAATTGTAAAATGCTGTTTTGATAAACGGAGGGTGTCTTTCTTGTCATCCACTTTTCCAAAACGAAACAGCTGGGCGTACTGCGCTACCCACTCATCGGGCAATAAGCCAAACGAACCGTCTTTTAACTCAACGTAATTTTGTTTCTTTAAAATAGCCTTTCGTACTTGCGCCAAGGAGACGACCTGTTCGCCAAACGAAATTTCTATCTGTAAATCAAACCAGTCGATTCCCGACGAGTTTTTGATTTTGAAGGTCGCCTTGTTGGGATTGTATCGGAATTTTTTGAGGTTATTGAAGCCAAAAAGTTTGGCGCCACGTTGGTTCAATGCTTCATAAAACTGAAACAACCAGCCATTTTCCAACACCGAATCGGCAGGCAAATAAAAATATTCGTCCGTTTGGTGGGCAAAATCAGGATGTTGGCTTTGCAAAAATTGCACAAACTGTTCTTCCGCATCTCGGTCACGCCGCTGAATTTGCACCGTATTTTTATAAGCATTTACGCGTGCTTGCCGAAAATCTCGCGGTAATTCTATCGACGCTTCATCGTCGCTGGAATAAATAAAAGCGGGGACTATCAGCAAATTATCCTCAACTTCTTTCAAATACACCCGACCTTCCTGCCATTCTAAATCGGCTTGCGTAATGGATTGGCCTTTGTCAAATTCCAACGAAAACTGGTCGGCCAATGGAATCACAAACCCATTAAAAAAGTCATCGTCGCGTACACTTCGTAGGCGAATAGCCCCGCCCAATTCCAAGAAATGGCGTGCTACTTTGGCTGCTGCTGTTGACCGAAAACGGCATAAAAGGTTATCGGGCAACACAACCAGCCAGTACGTTCCGACATCTTGTAATTGCTGAAAAGAAATTTGTTCTCCCGTTGGAAGCACCACAAATGCCTCCAACAAAGTCTCCTGCCCCGTCCGAGATAGTTTAAAATGCAAATCAAGCGGTGTTTCTGTCACCTTTACTGCATGGCCCGTATTTCCATAACTGTCATTTTTTTTGTTGACCCGAACCACTTTTTCCACCAACATCGGAAACAATTTTTCCAGTACCTTGCCCGTAATTTCCAGCGCTTCGTCGATGGCCTCGCTGGTGTAGTTCAAGTTCCAAGAATTGGCGGAAATTTTATGCCCACGTTGGCGAAGGGTCTCGTGCAAAAACTCTTGTTCCAGCAAACGGCTGGTTTTGATAATCTCTAAGTCTTCCGTTTGGGTAGTTGGTCGTTCTTTGTCGCCCCACGTACTGCGGGTGACGTTCGTTACTTTGCCTGATTTAGCGTTGAGGTTTCCTTTGGCAATTTCCAGGCGCATAAAGGGCAGGGTTTTTACCGAAAATTGCTCAAAAATATACACGTAAACCAACCGCTCTTTACCCGCATTAACGGGGACAAAAGGGCTATTGGACTTCACAGGCAGGGTACTTTTCAGAATGTTGTTCCATTCCACCCCCTCAATGGGCTGAATGCTTTTGTCCAACAAAATAATTTCTAGTTCCCCTTTTGGATTGATTTTAAAATCAAATTTCCCCTCCAAATTATCGTCCAATGTATATCCATAACGCTCCAATAAAGCGCTTTTTTCTGGGCTCCAATCCCGCAGCGATTCGAGGTAATGAGCACCGTATTGCATTTTTAACCAAACCAATGCCCCCATCATGTGTTCGCACAGCGGCGTGCGCAGCTTTTGCTCACAACTACACGACAGATGTACACACCCTTTTTCCAAACGCTTCACCGTCACGGCATATCGTCCGTCTTTTTTTACATACACATCCAGCGTCTCAGAGTCGTTTTCTTTCAAAACCGAAAACACATTCAAATAATGACGCCGCCCCATCCAGTGCTGAGGTGAGCAATGCCGCTGAATATAGTGCTCCTCCAAGGACGGAATTTCGAGGGTGACATCCGACATCGAAAACAGCCCCTTGTCCTGAAACTCTATGACTTTGGGCGCTTGCGGGCGTTTACCATTGGTCAGGTCAATGATCACCTTTTGAAGGTCTTGCACCGATGCTTTCGGTTTTTTATTGTCACGCTCAAGGTATTCATCTAAGGCCAACGACGCCGCCACGGCGTGCTTGCAAGGGTAATGCTCTGAAGAACAATCACAATAACTTTGAACGCCCTCGGCATCGTCGAGGTTAACCAGTTCTAATTCATATTTTTCAAAACTAGACTGGCTTTCTACTTCAAATTTAGCCCCATAATAATCTCCGTTGAAGGACGTCATTTTCACCCCTCCATTTCGGTAAATATCATTCCCTCGCTGCCGCACTGCTGTCGATGCTTCCCTTCGTAACGCTGCTAAACTCTCAAAAATAAGTCCTTTATAAAAAGCCATGAATCTTGTAATCTCGTCTAAACTGTACTGTTTTTTCTACCCACATTCTTCTAAATACGCCTCGGGCAAATCATAAAGTTGATTTTCAACTTCTTTCATTTTGGGAAAATTGGTTGTATCAGGTAATACTCCGTAGCGAAACGTAAGCTCCGCCAATTCATACTCAACATTCGCTTTGGTCGCCGAGAGCAATGGAAATGCCACCCGAACTTGATACACTGTCCCTTCAATCACCTCGTAGGGTGGTTTTTTGTAGAGGGTCACGATATGAACCCGTACTTTATCTCCTACTTTGAACGGAGACACTATTTCTGTTTGTGGAAATATCACTTTCATAATTGCGCGAATAACGATAAAACAACCCACCTTTGCAACGAAGTTCCGCACGGAATCGTAATATTGTACAACATCCATCAACGAACCAAATGCTGCGAACTCTATTCTTTGTTTTGTTTTGGGCAACCCTCCTTCCTGCTTCTTTTGCACAAATCGAAGACTATTATACCCCCCGAAGAAAGAGTACTCCTATGATCTTCAACCATCCTGATTTAATAAAAGTTGACAACCATTGGTACATGGGTCTCGAAGGGGGAGGAAAATGGATGGGAACTAACCTCAGTAGTTCGTTGACAGGGCTAATTGGATTCCAAAAATCGGTCATTGATGGATACGCAGCAGCACAATTTGGCTACTTGCACCACCTCAAATGGGGCATCGAAACGGGTTATATTCGCAATCCTTCGCGCATGGTTTTGGCCATCAATAGCGCGCGTCCTTTTGTTTATCGAATAGAAGATTTACAACATAGTATTCCTCTCCGCTTCAAGTGGCGGGTATTTCGGCTTGGCAGAATCCAAAAAAAATCGGGCATGTACGTTGGGACAGGATTCGTCTGGACACCCACCCGAAATCGTACCCAAATCAATCAATTTGATTTGGCGGGGCTGGCGCGTGCAAGTGGTTCGCGAACCCAATTTGATACGCTAATCGTTGAAAATTACGCTTATACAACAGGCAAAGCCAAACTCGAATGGGAAGGGAATTTGGAGTTTGTCGGGCGGATTTCTCAGCATTTTGAGATTGTTGCATACGGTCGAGCTACCCTTGCTCCTGCATCAAGTATTGAGTCACGCACCGAACTTTTTGTCAATCGTACTTCTCAAAGCACTTCGGTTGCGTCATTAAAACCAATGACCTACCAATTTGGCATTACCTTTCGGTATTTATACGGCTTTATGAATACCTACCGAAGTGCGTATGAAGAATAAAACGCTAATTATTTCTTTTGCGCGTCCACACAAACATCCCCAATGTAGCGGTAAGCATCCCTAAAAACAGCAAGCTTAGGTATGCGTTGTAATACACTATGGCAACCAAACAAAGCACCGCAAGCCCCAATGCCAAAAGAGGCACCCACGGATAAAAAGGTGTTAGGTAGGGTCTTTCCAATTGTGGCTCCGTTTGTCTCAAACGAAATAAGCTCAGTAAACTCGTCAGGTACATTACCATTGCCCCAAGTACTGAAAAAATGATAATTTCATCCGTTTTACCGACAAAAAGCGCCACCAAGCCCACAACTCCACCCGCTAATAATGCCCAGTGAGGGGTCCGAAAACAGTGATTTAAAGCGGCTAATTTTTGAGGTAAGTAACCCTCGCGCGCCAGCGCATAGATTTGGCGTGAATAACTAATCGTATTGCAGTGAAAGGAAGCGAGTAGTCCAAATAACCCTAAACTTGCAAAGAGCTTAGTCCATGCGTTATTTCTTCCCAACGTGACCGATAGTGTCTCTGGCAATGGATAATCCATGTCAATCAACGTCCGCCAATCGGTAGCTCCGCCACTCAACACCATCGTCCCCAAGGCCAGAACAACGAGAGTCAAAATACTCATAATATACCCTTTGGCAATGGTTCGTTTAGGCTCTTTTACTTCTTCGGCAACCATGGCAACACCCTCTATCGCGACGTAAAACCAGATAGCAAAGGGCAAGGCTTCAAAAACACCTCCAGCGGTGATAGGCGGATTATGGGCAATAAAATTTTCGGTTTTGTAAAACGGCCAAACCAATCCCATAAACACCAGCAGTTCCACCACTGATAGCGCCGTGATAATCAACGAAAAATTGGCCGAATCGCGCATTCCGAACAGGTTGATTGCTATGAATACAACGTAAGTGCCAACAGCCACGCCCATCACCGACAAATCGGGGTGTAAAAAATGAGCATAACCACCTAATGCAAACGCGATAGCAGGAGGTCCCATGACAAAATCGACCAAGGTGGCAAACCCCGCCACAAAGCCCATGATGGGTCCAAACGCCCGATAGGCATAACTAAATGCCCCACCTGCTTCGGGAATAGCAGCGGTGAGTTCGGTATAACTAAAAATAAACGTGAGGTAAAAAACAGTGACGATGAGTGTTGCCACCAAAAAGCCCAACGTACCTGCAACGGCCCAGCCGTAATTCCAACCAAAATAAACACCCGAGATAACCAGCCCAACGGCAATGGCCCAGAGCTGGGGCGTTGTGATGACTTTATGAAGCGTGGTGGTTGGTTGTGACGGTGGCTCGTAGGTGGACATAGTAAAAAATGGTTCTGTGGGTAATCCACAGAACCAAAGTAACCCTAAAAGTTAGGTTTGAGCAAGTATTTAGCGTAGAAATCGTCAATGACTTTCACTGCTTCCTCGGCAGTGTCCACCACGCTAAACAATTTTAAGTCTTCGGGATTGATATTACGTTCGGTTTCCAGCATGGTGTCTTTTATCCAATCAATCAGTCCCGACCAATAGCTTCTTCCCACCAACACAATCGGGAAACGCCCAATTTTCTTGGTTTGAATCAAGGTCAAGGCTTCAAAAAGTTCGTCTAACGTTCCGAACCCGCCAGGCATTACCACAAATCCTTGGGCGTACTTGACAAACATCACTTTCCGAACAAAAAAGAAATCAAAGTTGATATTTTTGTCGGCGTCGATGTACAAGTTTGAGTGTTGTTCAAAGGGTAATACGATATTTAAACCCACCGATTTTCCACCTTGTTCAAACGCTCCTTTATTCCCCGCTTCCATGATACCTGGGCCACCGCCTGTTATCACACCGTATCCGTGGCGCACCAATTTGGCCGCGATTTCTTCCGTCATTTTATAATAAGGATGGTCGGGTTTGGTTCGGGCCGAACCAAAAATTGACACACATGGGCCAATTTTTGCCAACTTATCAAAACCTTCTACAAACTCGGCAAGTACCTTAAATATTACCCAAGAATCGGCTGTTTTTATTTCGTTCCAATTGCGATCTTCAAAAGCTACACGAATCCGATCTTCTTCATTCAATGCTTCAAATTCTGACATACTCATTTTGGTTTTTTAGGGTTGTTCTTAATGAAGACATCCGTACCTTTGCGGTAGGGATTACAATAACGAAAACTTTTCTAAAAATAGTTCTATAAATGGCTAAAAAAATTGCAATTGGAGGCGACCACGCAGGTTTCCCCCTTAAACAACCGTTGGTAGATTGGCTCATTCAACAAGGATATGAAGTAAAAGATTTTGGTACATATAGTGCCGACTCCGCCGACTATGCTGACTTTGCGCACCCTGTCGCATTGGCGGTAGAAAGTGGCGAATTTGAGGCAGGTGTGCTTGTGTGTGGCAGCGGCCAAGGCGTGGCTATTACGGCCAACAAACACCAAGGAATTCGTGCGGCATTGGTTTGGGACAAACCTTTGGCAGAACTTGCACGACAGCACAATGATGCCAACATTATCTGCCTTCCTGCCCGTTTCATCAGCCAGGAAGTCGCTTTTGAGTGCGTTAATCTCTTTTTAAATACTGCATTTGAAGGCGGGCGCCACGCAATTCGCGTAGGGAAGATTTCTTGTTAAGAGTACAGGATATGTACGTCGGGGTGTAAGCCCCCCGACGTACGCAATATGTGTGTCAGGTTGCTCACAACCTGACTTTTTTATGATGGTATAACAACCCATGTTATAAAGGCTCGTCGGGATGTAAGCTTCCCGACGCACACATCACTTACTCATAGAAGAACAAATAGCCAAGTAATATCCCCGCAATGACCCCTACAAAATCAGCGATAAGCCCCGCGATAATTGCGTAGCGGGTATTCTTGATTCCTACGGATCCAAAATAAAGGGCAACGATGTAAAAAGTAGTATCGGCCGAGCCTTGGAAGATACACACCAATCGCCCAATGAACGAATCAGGGCCAAATTGCTTCATGCTATCAATCATCAACGCCCGTGCACCACTTCCGCTTAGGGGCTTCATCAAGGCTACTGGCAAAGCGTCGGTAAAATCAGTATTTACTCCTGTTAATCCAATTACCCACTTGAAACCTTCCACCAAGTAACTCATGGCACCCGCATTTCGGAAAGCGCTGATAGCGACCAACATTCCGACAAGATAAGGCATAATTTTAACGGAAGTTTCAAAGCCTACTTTTGCCCCTTCAATGAAGGTGTCAAAAATATTGACTTTCCGCACCATCCCTCCCACAAGAAACGAAACAATAATTGACATCAAAATCAGGCTTCCCGTTATTTTTGAAAAGGTTTCAAGTCCTTCCTTCGATAGCCCTGACAAATACCAAAGTAGCAGTGCAATGCCCAGCGTAATTCCGCCTAACCAACCGATGACGGTTCGATTCCATAAATTGATGCGTTGGTATGTACCCACAATTAAAATACTCACCAGCGTCGTTACGTAGGTACCAATCAAACACGGGATAAAAATATCAGAAGGGTCTTTCGCCCCCAAAATCGCCCGTTGCGCCATAATCGACAACGGAATGATGGTCAAACCCGAGGTGTGCAGCACCAAAAACATGATTTGAGCATTGGAAGCCGTGTCTTTGGACGGATTTAGCTCTTGTAAACTTTGCATGGCTTTGAGACCAAAAGGCGTAGCAGCATTATCCAACCCCAGCATGTTGGCCGAAAAATTCATAATCATCTGCCCGTTTGCGGGGTGATTTTTAGGAACTTCGGGAAACAATTTATTAAAAAATGGCCCAATGATTCGTGCCATGAAATTGATGGCCCCCGCTTTTTCGCCGATGTTTAGAATCCCCAAAAAGAAGGTCATCACCCCCGCTAATGGCAGCGCAATGTCCATCACAGCCACTTTTGCCGAGTCGAACATCCCCTCCACCATGAGTTTGAAAATTTCGGTGTCGCCCAAAAAGATTAATTTTAGCAACGCCACCACGAACGCCACGACAAAAAATGCCGCCCAAATATAATTCAATGCCATAGGTATAGGGTTTAGGAAAAAACAAAGTCTGAGCTATTTACTTTCCGATTAGCTTTTTGACAAAACCATAAGTATGAATCAATCCAAGCCACGACTTGCGTTTGAACAAATCATAATAGTAAGAAATTGTCACTGCCGAACTGAATTGAATCTGTCCAAACTTCTCATTGATGTATTTTTCGGCGTTTCGTTCGGCATTCCAATACGTTTCTGAGCTAGAATTGGCTTTTGTTCCGCTCCCTGTGGTATCAAACGCCGCGTGACGCGTATAATCTTCGAGGGTTAAATGACGAAACGTATATCCCCGCTTAAACATATCGTGCGACCATACCGTGGCCGTATCAACCCCGTTCCAACCACCACCATAACACCCAATATCACCATGGGGAAGCGTCTCTTTGCGGTATTTTTCAAGGTCAATCATGGCACAATATTCGTTCAAACGACACTCGGGTAAAATGTGCGTGCGGCCATTGCGAATCACTTTCAGTTGAATATCACGTCGAGGTGTAGCGTGAGCTTCGGCCAATGCAATAGCTTCTTCGGTCGTTGGCACATATTGCTCAAACATCTTTGAATTACACTTATTGCCCCAGTCAGGCCCAGCAGGACAGCTCCAGCACTGCCCGATTGACCCCACTCCTACCAAGTTTTTGGGTCCTTTTTCAAACTCTTTGAGCATATCGCCAATCATATCCCCGTAAAAAAGCATATCGTTGTGCATGACAACCAAGTACTTTTTATCCGAAACTTCTAGCGGATATTGGTACATGATGCTCTGACGAAAACGAGTGTCAACTTTGGCCCGTTCATGGTCGCGTACGCCCAGTCCCAAAAAATAATGCGGGTATTGCACCACTAATTTGACCGATGGGTCGTTACGGAAATAATCAATGATTTTAAAAATGCCGACGTAATCGTCGTGGGGTTGGAGTCGCTCGCGGGAAAGGTAAATTTTATCAATGTGCTGACCACTGTACTGCATCAAGGTTTTAATAGTGACAATGGCTTGGTAAGGCTTGCCGTAAAAGGCTATGCTTACATCTACTTTTTGACTCATTCGGGAGGAGTTAGAGGCGGTTTTCGACCGTTGATGGTTAAAAAATCAAAAATCTAAGTTCCAAAATTACGACGACGGCTTGATTTTGCCAAAGTAACTTGATTTTTCATAACTTTGTATGTGATTTATAAACTTCAATCCCCTTGAAAGAATACGGTAGTAACGTCCAAAAATTAGCCGATTATCTCGTTTCCATTCCTGAACGTGATAAACGAACCCTCCAAGCTCACGTCTTGGTCGAATTAATGCGTCAAATCCACCCCAATATGCGTGATGGTCAAGATTATTCTCAAAAACTTTGGGATGATTTGTACATCATGACCAACTTTAAATTGGACATTGACAGTCCTTTCCCGCCTCCGTCGCCAGATGCCGTTGGGAAAAAACCGCTCCAAGTTCCTTACACCCAAGAACATATTCGTTACAAACAATACGGTAAGAACCTGCTTTTACTCGTTGAAAAAGCCATTGCTTGTACCGACCGCGAAGAAAAACTCGCCTTTATTTCGTATTTGATTCGTCAAATGCGTACTTTTTATAACACTTGGAACAAAGACAACCCCGAAGACAACGTCGTTTTTACCCAACTTGACGAGATTTCGCAGGGACGTTTGAAGGAAGAATTGACTTACCTTCGCCAAAATGGACTGGTTGATTCGACACCGCGCGATAAAGGAACTCACGTAGAACGCTATCAGCGGAATTTACAAAACAATCGCGGCAATTATCAAAACAATAATCGCGATCGTGACCGCGACCGTGGTAACAACAAGAACCATAACCGTAATAACAACAACAATAATAATAACAATAACGGCGGCGGAAACGGCAACAATCGAAACAACAATAACAAGTTTCGAAGCAATAAGAACAATCGAAGAAGTTGATTTATTTAGTACTGACATGCAAATCCAAAAAAGCAAACGCCTTGAACATCTACGCTACGATATTCGAGGCCCCGTTTACGAAAAAGCGTTAGAGCTTGAAAGCCAAGGGTACAAAATTGTTAATTTGAACATTGGAAACCCCGCCCCTTTTGGTTTTGACGCCCCCGATGAAATCATTCACGATATCATCCTCAACATTCGTAACGCCCAAGGGTACGTTGACTCTCGGGGATTGTTTGCCGCCCGCAAGGCAGTAATGCACTATACTCAGACACAAGGAATCAAAGGGGTCGAAATCAATGACGTTTATATTGGCAACGGCGTAAGTGAGCTTATTGTGATGGCTATGCAAGCGTTACTCAACGAGGGTGACGAAATCCTCGTTCCTTCGCCCGACTACCCTCTTTGGACTACTTCAGTTGCCCTCAGTGGTGGAAAACCTGTTCACTATATTTGCGACGAACAAAGCGATTGGAATCCCGATTTAGAAGATTTGGAGAGTAAAATCACACCACGTACCAAAGGGATAGTGATGATTAATCCCAACAACCCGACGGGTGCGGTCTATGAAAAAGAGGTCATTCAGAAAATCGCCGAAATCGCCGAACGCCACCAGCTAATTTTATTTTCTGACGAAATCTACGACAAAATTCTTTACGATGGGGCCAAACATTACCCCGTGGCAACGATGGTTCACGATACACTTTGTGTCACCTTCGGAGGACTTTCCAAAAACTACCGTGCGGCGGGTTTCCGTGGAGGTTGGTTGATTTTGAGTGGGGCAAAACACCGTGCCAAATCGTACATCGAAGGCTTGACATTTTTGGCGAGTATGCGTTTATGTGCCAACGTTCCAACACAATACGCCATTCAAACTGCTTTGGGAGGATATCAAAGTATTCAGGACTTGGTGCTTCCGATGGGGCGCCTTCACAAACAGATGAACTTGGTCTATGACCGACTCATTGCCATTCCTGGCGTAAGCTGTGTAAAGCCCAAGGGGTCTTTGTACGTTTTCCCTAAAATTGACCTGCGTAAGTTTGATTTTGAAAACGACGGGGACTTTGTTTTTCAATTACTTTCTGAGCAAAAAGTGCTTGTTGTGGCAGGCACTGGGTTCAATTATATTCACAATGACCACTTCCGAATTGTGTTTTTGCCTACTACCGACGAGCTTACGATTGCCATGAATCGGATAGAGCTGATGCTCGGTGAACACCGCATTCATGCTACCAAGTCGGTGGAGGAATACTTGGTTTGACAAAAAAGCGTCTGTTTCAAAAGTCTGATAATACCAATTTATCTTTGTTTTCACCTCATCCCAACCCTTCTCCTTTCTGGAGAAGGGCTTTAAGAAGTCCCCCTCTACTGAAAGGAGAGGGGGATTTAGGGGGTGAGGTTGATAAATATTGGTAACAAATGACTTTTGAAACAGACGCTTTTTTATATGGGCAAGCACTATTTTTACTCTCCAATCGCTTTCATAAACTCCTCAACGTACTGTTCTCCCACTGGAATAACGGCTTCGCCGATGTGGATTTTTAGGTTACGTACCGATTGAATTTTGTCAAGAGAAACAATGTATGACTTGTGTATCCGCATAAACTCATGGGAGGGAAGTTTTTGCTCGATTCCTTTGAGGGTCATTCTGGTAATCACAGGATGACGCGCCGAGGAAAGATAAATCTTAACGTAGTCTTTCAACCCTTCGATGTACAAAATTTCGTCGTAACGAATTTTTACCAAAGCGTAGTTTGCATTTACAAAAAAATGCGTTGCAGTTTGCTCGGGAGGCGTTTGTTGGTGAAGTTTAAATAGGTCATACGCTTTATTGACCGATTTCAAAAACCGCTCAAAAGCCACTGGTTTCAACAAATAATCTACAACGTCCAACTCAAATCCTTCTAGCGCATACTGTTCGTAGGCAGTAATAAAAATCACCATCGGGGTTGTATTTTGCCCCTGAATAGATTTTAAAAACTGAACCCCCGTAATACCAGGCATTTGAATATCCAAAAAAATCAAGTCGGCTCCCTGTTCGTGCAATATATCCATGGCCTCAAACGCATTATGGCAACTTGCTACTAGCTCCAAAAAAGGCACTTGGCGAATGTTGTCTTCTAAAAGTTCGAGGGCTAAGGGTTCGTCATCAACCGCTATGCAACGTAGCTTAGGCATGTTCATTGTTTGTTATTTACTTCAAAACTATTTCTAAATCTGTCACAAACATAGCCTTATCTTTTGAAATTTGTAATGTATGGGTTTCTGGATATAGCAATTCGAGGCGGCGTTTTACGTTGGCTAGTCCAATTCCCGAGCTGTTGTCTTTGGCTTCCACAAAGTCGGAATTGTAACGATTTTGTACTTTAAACCGTATTTTATTATCGCCCGACACCAGCATGATTTGAATAAAAGGTTCACGAATAAGCCCTGTACCGTGTTTAAACGCATTTTCTACAAACGGAATCAGCAGCATTGGCTCAAGTGCGAGGTTGTTGTAGGACGTATCAAAAACCATGTCCACCTTCACTTTGTTTCCAAAACGCAATTGTTGCAGCTCCACATAGCTTTTCAAATAATTTATTTCTTTGTCCAAAGGAATTTTTGAATCGTCTGAATCGTACAACATGTAGCGCAACAAATCCGACATTTTGACAATCATTGGTTCTAGCAAATCTGATTTTTTTCGGGCCAATGCCGCCAAGCTATTCATCAAATTAAACATAAAATGTGGGCTAATCTGCGAACGCAAAAACGACAATTCCGACTGCAACCGTACCTTCTCCTGTTCGTTTTGCAAGCGATGTTCACGTTGATAATCGCCCAATAGTCGAAAACAGGTGCTAATGCCAAACGACGAAATCAGCGAATAGAAAGTGGTGTAGCTAAACCAAGTCTGAGGCGGCATTCCCCACATCCAATACCGAAAAAAATACGTAATCGTAAGGACTAAAATCAGGGCAAGCACAATCACCAAAATATACACCCCAAGCCCTCGCTTTTTGAATAACCTTGGAAGTAAAATTTCGGAGTTGGTGTAAAATAACAATACTGAGAAGAACTGACTAAAATAAAAAATTGTCTGCCAAATTCGGTCCTTTTCTTCTTGTGGCAATTTAAGTTGAGAACTTGCTAAGGCGTTGGCTTGCTGCTGCGATTGTATCAACAAAAAGGGCAAAAAGATGAAGCAAGCCCAGAAAAATATGTGGGTAACCACCACCAAAACTTGCCTCCAGCGGATTTGCTTCGTGCCTGGTGGTACTGGTAACGAAAGAGTCGTAGTAGATGTCATGGTAAGTCAGTAAGAGATTTTAAGCTTATAAGGTTTAGAGAGCGTTGATTTAAAAATGTGTAATGGTCATTTTATCTTTTTGAAAATTAGCAAATAAAAGCCACGATTTCAATAGGAAGCGACGTTTCGGGAAAATGATTAGACAAAGTAGGGCATCATGCCACCCATTCAGGTATTTTAGCATTTAAAATATGCCTAATCTTCAAAAAAGGCGCTTATTCCCACCATTTTGATAGGTAATTTCTTGCCAAATAGCTAAAATAGTACTACTCTCTGACAATTAGGACACCACAAAAAAGGGAAAAGATAGCTAGGTTTGTAAAAACTTAAACCCACTCCAACCATGCAAACTTTAATTAGGCGCGCTTACCAAAGTTTGGTTATTCTTCCACTTTTGACTGGGCTGTTGTCTCCTGTTTCAACCTTCAGCCAAGGGAAAGTAGAAGACTACCAACGCTCGGAGACGCTGAAAAACAAGCTAAAAGACAAAGTTTATAACGCCCCCGCTCAAGTGTTTTGGTCAAAATCGGGCAAAATTGTTTGGTACACCATTCAAACGCCTCGCGGTAAAGAATTTATTTCCGTAAACCCGCAAACCAAAACGCGTCAGTCAGCCTTTGACCATGAGCAATTGGCCCAACAATTGGCCATGTTATCAAAAACCGAAGCCAAACCTTTCAGTTTACCTTTCAATGCCATTACTTACGTCAAAGACGACCAAGAGATTGAGTTTAGCGCAGAAGGATTTGTGTGGACGTACGGGCTCACGACCAAATCGTTACGCAAAAAAGAACCCATTCGTAACGACCCACAACGTTACTGGGCAGCCGCCCCCAACGATCAACCCGAAAAACCTGTCTATTCTCCCGATAGTTTGTGGACGTCGTACATCAAAAACCATAACTTGTACGTTCGTTCGGAGAAGACCAAAAAAGAATCACAACTTACCTTCGATGGCTCCGAAGGTGAATACTATTCGGGCTATGTTCAGTGGTCGCCCGACTCTAAAAAATTGGTAGCCAACAAAATACGTCCCAACCAAAAGCACCTTATCTATTTTGTGCGTTCGTCGCCCGAAGACCAGCTCCAACCCAAACTCGAAAGCCGCGAGTACCTCAAACCTGGTGATGCGTTACCGATTCGTCGCCCGCATCTTTTTTTGATTGAAGAAAAAAAACACATTCCCATCGACGACGCGCTGTTTAATCAACAATATAACATTTCGAGGATTGACTGGCGCAAAGACAGCCGCGCTTTTAGCTTTGAATACAACCAAAGGGGGCATCAAGTGTATCGGGTCTTGGAGGTCAGTGCTACCAACGGGGCAATTCGTGCGCTCATCGACGAGCAAAGCCCCACTTTCATCGATTACAGCGGAAAAAAATATCGCTACGATGTGGCCGACGGCAAAGAAATTATTTGGGCTTCTGAGCGTGACGGCTGGAATCACCTTTATTTGTACGATGGTGTGACGGGTAAAGTAAAAAAACAACTAACCAAAGGCGAATGGGTGGTGCGTAACGTGGTAAATGTCAACGAAGAAAAGCGAACCATTACCTTTGCCGCCAGCGGGATGAACCCAAAACAAGACCCGTATTTCACGCATTACTACCGAATCAATTTTGACGGAACAGGGCTGACGCCGCTAACTTCCGAAAACGCCAACCACACGGCCGTATTTTCATCTGACAATCAACTGTTTGTTGACACTTATTCGCGGGTGGATATGCCTCCTGTTACCGTACTTTGCTCGGCAGCCGACGGTTCGGTGGTAATGGAACTAGAAAAAGCGGACATTTCGGAATGGGTGAATGCGGGTTGGAAAGCACCCGAGGTTTTTACGGCAAAAGGGCGTGACGGGAAAACGGACATTTGGGGAATCATTATCCGCCCGACCAATTTTGACCCTAGTAAAAAATACCCCATTATTGAAAACATCTACGCGGGGCCGCACAGCTCCTTTACGCCCAAGACGTTTATGACTTACAACCGAAGTATGTTTGAATTGGCCGAACTTGGGTTTATTGTGGTTCAATTAGACGGTATGGGCACCTCCAACCGCTCCAAAGCTTTTCACGATGTATGCTGGAAAAACCTCAAAGATGCGGGCTTCCCCGACCGAATTTTGTGGATGCAGGAAGCTGCTCGCAAATACCCTTCGATGGACGTAAGTCGGGTAGGAATTTATGGAACGTCGGCGGGTGGACAAAGTTCGACGGGAGGATTACTGTTTTACCCTGATTTTTACAAAGTAGCGGTTTCTTCATGTGGCTGCCACGACAACCGTATGGACAAAATTTGGTGGAACGAACAATGGATGGGCTACCCCATTGGCCCACACTACGAAGAGTGTTCTAACGTAGTGAATGCCAGCAAACTACAAGGAAAACTGATGCTTATTTTGGGCGAAGTCGATGACAACGTTGACCCAGCATCTACGATGCAGCTCGTTAATGCCCTCATCAAAGCCAACAAAGATTTTGATTTTCTGATGGTTCCCAACATGGGTCACTCCACTGGCGGGGAATACGGTGAGCACAAACGCCGAGACTTTTTTGTCCGTCACTTATATAAAATCGAACCTCCAGCTTGGAAAGAATAACAGTTAGTGTCGAATGCAGAATGTCGAATTTAATACCCATATTCGACATTCTGCATCGCACAGGCGCCCCCGTCTGCATTCGACATTAAAAAACAGTTTTTATTCTCCTAACTACTTCTTCCAAAGTAGCTCGTGGACAGGCAAAATTGAGGCGGATGAAACCTGCGCCGTCAAATTGTACCCCGTCTGATACACCAACGCCAACAGCTTCCAATTTTTGGGCAAAATCAGCGATACCCGACTCCCGCGTATCAATCCATGCCAAATAGGTCGCTTCCAACGGAACCATTTTCATTCCTTTCAACTGATTGATTTCGTTCAGTAAAAACTGGTGATTTTGGCGAAGATAGTCCAACAGTTCTTCGTGCCAAGCAGCGCCGTCGCGGTAAGCTGCCAAGGCCGCCTCATAGGCATAAGCCGAAAGCATGGGCATCAGCCCCGCCTTGGTTTTAATAAATTTAGACCGAAGTTCATCGTTAGGAATAATGGCCATAGAACAGCCCAAACCCGCAATGTTGAACGTCTTGCTCGGTGCCAATAGCGTAATCGTTTGCTGTGCCGCCTCGGGGCTAAGGGTAGCAATCGACACGTGGTTTTTGGTTTTGTCTAGTAATAAATCACAGTGAATTTCGTCCGAACAAATGACGATGTCGTTTTTAAGACAAATTTCGAGCAGTTTTTCTTGTTCTTCTTTGGTAAAAACCGTCCCTGCGGGATTGTGAGGATTGCACAGTAAAAACAGTTTTGTTTGGGGGGTAATCGATGCTTCTAACGCCTCAAAATCAATGACCCAACGGTTGTTTTCTAGTTGTAAAGGTACTTTTTGTAACGTACGACCCGCCGCATGGGTTTCCAGCATAAAAGGATGATAAACGGGTGTAGCAGTCATTACCGCCTCCGCTTCGGTTGTGACCGTTCGGATAGACAAGCCGATACCTGGCACCAAGCCTGGCAACCACACAATCCAATCTTTTTTTACGTCCCAGCCATGGCGGTTTTTTAAACGTTCAATAACGACATCATAAAGCTCATCGGGGCATTTGGAATACCCAAAAATGCCGTGCTCAGTCACTTTTTGTAGCGCCTCCAAAATCGGCGGGGCAGCTTGAAAATCCATGTCTGCTACCCAAACAGGAATCACGTTTGGGTCAGTGTATTTGTCCCACTTATAACTATTGGTATTTTTTCTGTCAATAACTTGGTCAAAAATGCTCATTATTAATGCGTTGGTTTATCTTGGGCGGGTGCTGAGGCATGGTAATCGTGGCGAATCATCTCAGCATATTTATCCATCAATTCCATGACGCGGTTCCGACTTGGCGATTGCACAATCAGACCGACATGGTATTCTTCTTTCATTTGCCACACAATTTCGGGATCATTAAACGGCGACATATCGGGCCATTGCTGACGCGCCAAAGAAATAATGATACCCGAGTATAAATTCTGAACTTCTGGCAACACATAGTCTGCATTAAGTGCCTTGGCATGTTCGATGCGTGCCCATTCTTTCCACAAATTAATCCCCGACGAATAATCGACCATTTCGGCCAAGTGCGCTCCACCTACCCGCGAGGCCGTTTCAAGAAAATAAAACTCTCCATCTTCGTAACATTTAATCACCTCCGTGTGTGAAGCACTGTAATTCATCTGGAATGCTTTCAGCACCTGTTCATTTACTTTTTTGAGCGCTTTGGCATCTTTGGTACCAAACTCCACCGTCACCGAACGGAAAATACCGCCCCCGTGTGCTACTTCAAATGGGGTATTGAGGTATTGGCTGCTTCGTTCAAAAATCACTTTTTTATCCAACGTCAGCGCATCTACGTGATAGACATCGCCTGGCTTAAATTGCTCAATCAGAAACATGTGCCGTTCTTCCCCAAGGCTATGAATGGTGTTCCAAGCTTCATCAAAACTATGCACTTTTTTGATGCCTGCCGCCGAAGCCTCAGCCCGTGGCTTGATTACCCACGGTGCTTGAGTAGCTCGTAGGTACTCCGTAATCTCCACGTCGTTGAACAAACCCGTAAAAGCGGGCACTTTAATTCCCGCATCGCGGGCTTGTACGCGCATCGCCAGTTTGTCCCTAAAAAAACGAGCGGTGGTTTGCCCCATGCCAGGAATTCGGAAATGTTCGCGCAAGATGGCCGCTTTTTCCACATCAAAATCATCCAAAGCCACCACGCGGTCTATTTTGCGCGTGCGCATGATATACGCCATTCCCTTGATGATATTTTCAAAGTTTGACAGTGTATTCGAGTCATCCTCTAAGTAAAAAAACTCATCAATCGACTCGTAAGGCCATTCTTTACCTTCCGTTCGTCTGGCGGTCAACAAATAAACTGTGTTACCAGCCTCTTTACAGGCACGCAAAAAATCACCGCCTTTAAAATAACACGTAATACACAAAAACGTTAAACTCATGGGTAGTTAAGGTTTAATCAGAAAACGTTAGTATTGTAGGAACTTTTCAAACTTACAAACTATCAAACATTCAAACAAACACCACTTGTGAATTTCCCCTTTTTCGTAGCTCGTCGGATTAGAGAGCCTCAGCAAACCACTTTTTCTGCGACGGTTTCTCGCGTCGGAATCGTTACTATTGCCTTGGGTGTAGCAGTCGGCATTGTTGCATTATCGGTTTTATTTGGCTTTAAAGATACTATTTACCAAAAAGTCTTCCTCTTTGGCTCGCACCTCCAAGTAAACAAACTTTCGCTCAATCAATCTTTTGAAAGTGCGCCCCTCCCCCTTCACACCAAGCCTTACGACCAATGGCAACAAATCAAAGGGATTCGGCATCGGCAGGCAGTAGCGCACAAAGCTGGCATCCTAAAAACCCCCGACGAACTTCAAGGTGCGGTTATCAAGGGCGTGGGGCGCGATTATGATTGGAAATTACTTGCTGAAAATTTGGTGGAAGGTCGGGTGATTCAGTATTCTGACACCGCCTATGCCAACGAAATCATCGTCAGTCGCATCATTTCTCAAAAACTCAATTTAAAACTCAATGATGAGGTCTTGATGTATTTTGTGCAAAATCCGCCCCGCGTTCGCAAACTGAAGATTGTCGGCGTGTATGAAACAAACCTCGAAGAATTTGATAATCAACTGGTTTTGGGCGACATTGGGCTGGTTCAACGCCTCAACGGTTGGGGGCCAGACTCGGTAGGGTCGTACGAATATTTTGTCAAAGACTTTGCCCAACTTGAACCTACGGCCAAAGAACTTTACGCCCAACTTCCCAGCTACATGCGCCTCGAACGGGTCACCGACAAATACCGTCCGCTGTTTGAATGGCTGCAATTGCTCGACCAAAACACCATGGTTTTGCTTGCTTTGGTATTTTTTGTGACTTGTTTCAACATCGCTTCTGTGCTGTTGGTGATGATGATGGAGCGCACACCCATGGTGGGGCTACTCAAAACCCTCGGCAGTCCCGACAGCCAAATCCGTCGCATTTTCTTTTACGTAGGGCTGCAATTGACGTTGAAAGGCTTGATTATTGGCAATATCGTCGGTTTGGGGCTTTGTTGGCTTCAAAGCAAGTTCCAAATCATCCCACTCGACCCCGTCAATTATTTTATGAACACCGTTCCAATTGTTTTTGATTGGCCCTCTTACCTGTTTCTCAATGTCGGAATTTTGAGCGTAATCACGTTGATTTTACTCATCCCAACCCTCATTATCAGTCGCATACGTCCTGCCCAATCATTGGTTTTCAAAAAATAATCTACTTGCTCAAATATCTTTTCTTAAACGACAAGGGGTTCTCACCTGTTACTTTTTTAAAGGTTCGGTTAAAATAAGACAAACTATCAAAACCACATTCAAAACAGGTTTCCGTCACGTTTTTGTCCATCAAAAGCAGTTTTTGGGCTTGATTGATGCGGTAATGGTTTAAAAACTCGGTAAAAGTCAAACGGGTCATTTTTTTAAAATACCGACAAAACGCAGGAATACTCAGGTGGCACAAACTCGCCACCTCTTCCATCTCTATTTTATGGTGAAAATGCTCGTCGATAAACCCATAAAGTCGTTTTAGACGTTCTTGGTCTTTTTTAGTGTATTGATTTTCAACGGGTTGATCGTGCAACAAAGTAATATCCGAGGCATTGGCGAGCCTTTGTAGTATTTTCAATATTTCCAGAAACTGCTCAAAAGGTGGCAGCCCCGTCAAGTGTCGCATTTGTTCGCCAATCAGTTGCTTGGTATCGGCCCCAAAAGCTAAACCGTGCTGTGCCTTCTGAAAAAGCTGCGCAATGCTCGACAACTCGGGTGTGGTCTCAAAAGCAGCTCCCAAAAAATCACTTTTAATGTGTAAAACGACTTTTTCGTAGTCAGATTTGATGCCATAATCAAAGTTGAGGTGCGGAATATTGGACCCAATCAGCACCAAATCACTGCCAATAAAACGCGAAATGTGTTCTCCAACGTGCCTCATTCCGCTTTCTGCCTCAATAAACACCAGCTCCAACTCTGGGTGAAAATGCCAGTAAAACACGTCGCTCAATCGAGGATTTAAAAGCAATCGAAATGAGCTATTAGAATCGGGAACGAAAGCCTCAAAAATAACCTTCATACGGAGTAGTTTGTATCCATTTAACTTTAATATTACTAAAAGAAAGATTTAATATCAATATAATTCAAATTTATGCAATTATTGGCGAAGATTTTGGGAAGACCATTGCGCTACCTTTGTATCATTATTTTCATTCAAAATAGTACATATCATGGAAGCACATACAATGACCCCAACCATGGCGCCAGTTAAAATGGCCAATACCAACCACGAGGACATTCCTGGCAACCCCTCAACTGCGACAAGTAGTCATTTGACCCTCAACGACCGTTCCAATGGACAACCTTTGCGGGTGTTGAGCGAAGAAGATTGGCAGTTTTGGGTGCACAACGGCTACATTGTCATCAAAAACGCCGTTCCCCGCGAACAAGCCCTAAAAACCGCCGAGTTTTTGTGGGAGTTTGAGGAAAAAGACCCCACAAATCCAGAAACGTGGTACGCCCCCCCTCGTGCGGAAATGAAAATGAAGGAATTGACGGGAACGGGAATGGTAGAAGTATATAACAACCAGCACCTTTGGAACAACCGCCAAATGCAACGGGTCTATGACGCCTTTGTTGACATTTGGGGAACGGAGAAACTGTGGGTGACCATTGACCGCGCCAACTTAAACTTTCCCATTCGTCCAGGTTTTGAATACAAAGGGTTCATTCACTGGGACTATGACCCCGAAACAAAGCCTCAAAACGTGCAAGGTGTACTGGCGTTGGCCGACCAAACCGACGAAAACATGGGCGGATTTCAGTGCATTCCTGAGCTGTATCGCACCTACGATACGTGGAAATTGACCCAACCCGCCAACCGTAATCGTTTCCAACCCGACACGACAGGCTTAGAAGAACACATCGTCAAAGTAAAAATGGAGGCGGGCGATTTATTGATTTTCAACAGCACGCAGCCACACGGCATCCGCCCCAATTTATCAGGAAACAAAGTTCGGATAGCGCAATATATCTCCATGATGCCCGCCGAGGAAGAAAACGAGGCCCTACGCGATTGGCGCATCAATTCGTGGAAAAATCGCATTTCGCCCGAAGGGTATGCTTTCCCTGGCGACCCCCGTAACTGGGAACAAACCAAGTACGATGTAGCCGAGTTGAACGACCTTGGCAAAAAACTGCTAGGACTTGAAAAATGGTAAATAGGTGCTAACGCACAGTTAATAGTTAGCCTAAAGCCCGAGCAAAACGCTCATGCTTTAGGCTATTTTTTTGTCATTTCGATGATTTCTATCATTTCAACGGCAGGAGAAATCTACAACAACCTCAGATAGCCTCCGATAGTGCGAGTGGGGACGCTCGTGCCATCATAACAATCGACAAACCTCTCATTTTCAATACACTACAACAATCACTTTGAAATTAGTGAGAACTTTTGTAATTTGGTAATACCAACGCACAAGTTGCGTATATTTGGGAGTTGGTGGTCATTCTATAAAACTAGCATATGGACAGTAAAGAGCAACTTTTTGAGAAACTCAAAGCAAATGGACTAGGCAAGTATTTTGACAAGTTAGAGCCAATGGTTCGCAACACAATCAGGCTTTATCTTACTTCATGTAGTGAGGACGATATTCCTATTGGGCAGTCTAAAATTGGAGGACAACCTGATTTGCCAGCAGGCTTTTCATGGTTTACTGAAACCAATACTGTAACGACGAAGAAGAAATTTTGGATTTTTGGAAAAGAAACTCAACAGATAATAACAAAATCTCTTTCATTTATTGCCCAAATTAACTTGTTAGAAATTTCACAGTTTGACAGCGAAAATCTTTTACCTAAAAATGGAATACTTTATTTTTTCTATGCTGAGGGACAAGATGCTTGGGGATTTGACTTTAAAGATAAAAATAAGTTCAAAATTTTGTACTTTGATGGAGACCTGACAACATTAAAACGTTTTGACTTTCCAGAAAATTTGCAAAACTCAGGGTTTAAGCCTTGTTCGATAGTGGCAAAACAAGAAATCAGTTTACCATCTTACGGTTATGGGTTAGATGATGATTTAAACTTGACAGACGATGAAGTTGACATTTACTATGATAAAATATACGAAGACGGAAATCTAAATAAACTTCTCGGTTATGCCGACAATATTCAAGGCGAAATGGAATTGGAATGTGAACTTGTAACTAATGGTCTCTATTGTGGAGACCCCTCAGGTTATAACGACCCAAGAGCAAAAACCCTTGAACCCAACGCAAAGAATTGGCGACTTCTATTACAAGTTGACAGCAATGAAGAGAATGAAATGATGTGGGGCGACTGTGGACGGCTTTATTTTTGGATAAGAAAAGAGGACTTGATAAATAAGCAGTTTGACAAATCTTGGTTTAGCTTACAATGCAGTTAAAGTATAACGATCAGCAATAACTAAGGTTTCGTGGTGGCTGAAAGCCATGCCGTGAAACGCCCGATAGCGCGAGTGTCACACTCGTGCTATTTATCTTTAGGCTTCTAGCCTTTTCAACATTATCTAATAGAATAGGCTGGAAGCCCTTGAATAGTGACCACGAGCGAGGACGCTTGCGCCATCAAAATACAGAACACCCCACTTCGCCATGCGCCAAAAAACTACGGAAATGCCATACAAGGTAATTTATCTTATAATTTTTCTTTTCTCAAACTCTTCGTTTGGACAAATTTTTAATAAAAAAGAATTGCATCCAGGATTCAAAAAAATTATCACTAAACAATTTAATGGAACAGGAGGGAAAGGTTATTGGAATTTGAAAAATATTGACTCAATTGGAAGAATTTCATCGATTGAATATTTCAAAAAATCAAATTTATTATCCAAAAATATTTATAAATATAACATAAACAATGATGAAATATTAGCAATTTCTGCCTTCGATATAAACAATCCTAATCGAGTGGACACTATTTCTGTAACAGAATATAAATATGATGAAAATTCGCAAATTACGAATTCAAAAACAATTATGGGGCAAACTACAAAAACAACGAACTTGATAAACTCATCAAGTGACACTTTAAAGGCTTATGAAGAAATAATTTACACCAAGAGCAGAATTACAAGTAAAGACAATTTAACAGTACATTTAAATCACTTAAACCAAATAAAAAGACTTAATATAGTTGATTTAATAAGCAAAAATCATGAAATTCATTACAGAGAATATTACAATAATGGAAGACTTCGGAGAAGAAAAATTGAACGTTTTCCTAAACCTGAAATGGATATAATCTATGTAGGTGGCCCAGGAAGTGATGACGAGACTTATAAATACAAATATTATAAAAATGGCAAATTAAAGAAATTTTACATTATTATAAAAAACAAAAAATACCTACTTGAATCTTATAAATATGAATAATATTAAGCTCAAAAAATAAACTGTAACAAGGAAGCCGATAGCTTGCACAACCCAATCATGATATTTATCTTTAAGCTTCTAGCCTTTTCAACATTATCTAATAGGCTGGAAGCCCTTGAATCGTCAGCACGAACGGGGACGCTTGCGCTATCACCCTATCCACGCAAAAAGCCGCCCTCGATGAATTATCGGGGCGGCTTTTTTGCTTTTCAGATACTTAGTTAACTTTAAACGTACTTTCTTTCACTCCCATCGCTCCCGTAGAATTCATGCCTTCTACCCGAACTTTTACGTCGGTTTTGGCGTCTGAGGTAAAGAAAGAGACCTTGGCTTTTCCGTCCTTGTCCGTCTGTATCATGGGCGACCAAAATACCGTAGCCCGAAAGTCGGGTTGAACGTGTTCGGGTGCTTCTTTATCGTATTTTGGTGCGTAAAATTCCCGCACGGGGCTGTAGCCCAGTATTTTTTCCGTAATTACCCCTTCAGCTTTGTCTTTGGTCCAGTCGTAAGTTGAGCCACCGCGCTTGGTTAAAATCGCTACCACTCCCCCTCCGCCTTGGCTACCATAAATCGCAGCATTGGCTCCTTTCAAAATATCAACCGCCTCCACATCATTGGGTGGAATTGACATAATGGCATCCTTGCTCACAGCCATACCATCTAGCAAAAACAAGGGCTCAACCGCTCCGCTAAAGTTGGCCGCGCCTCTGATTTGGATGGAGCGGTTCATGCCACTTCCCGTCACTTGAACACCAGGTACTCGCCCCTGAATAACGTCAAAAATCGACAACGCTCCTGCGGTATTCATGTTGTCAAATTTCACGGTATTGCTTGGTTCTCCGTACATGGCACGGCGCGAGTCGTCTTTGATTGGGTCGGTGCGTTTGGCTTTTACTACTACTTCATTCAACAATTGCTCCCGGCTCGCTCGAATTTGGCGCTCAATTCGCAGGTACTCTTCCGTACGCTTGAGGTATTCTGCTAGTTCGTTTGGGTCAAATTCGATGGGGTTAAAGGGAATTTTGGTTATTGACACTTTGGCAGGTTGAAACGGATTGAGCATGATGGATAAATTCCGATTTCCACGCTCCGTCATAGCCTGCACCAACACTGTGGTCGTATCACGGACATCGAGGTCATAGACCAAAAACTCACCCGTTTCGGCCGTTTCTCCCATCAACACCGAGCGCGTACTGTCCTTTTGAACCAGCATATAGGTCAATTTCACCTTTCCAGGTTGTTTTTTGTTCATACGCGCTACTTTTCCCGAAAATGAAATGCCTTGTTCAACGTAAAAAGGAGCTGGTGCTAACGAATCTTTCAGTACTTCACCCCAGTTAAAACGACGCCACCCCTGTGTCATCAGCAAGATATCCATATGGGCAGCCGCATTTGGGTTTGTTTTGTCAAAATAATAACTTGGTTGCTCAATAGTTCCTTTGACATCAGAAGCCAACAAGAAATACGAACGAATCGACAACGCATTGAGCTCTTTATCAAGTACTTGTTTTGCATCCGTAGCGGCCAACGAAAAATTACCCATTACAGGATTGCCCTCAGAGTCTTTTGCCGTAATCTCCAATTCCACTTTTTCCCGTGGTTTGTAGGTATTTTTATCGCTAGCGATTTGCAACTCAATTTCTCGATTGCGCTGAATATACACCAGCCGCTCTGCGGTCGGAAGGTTATTTTCGTCAAAAAGCGTGATGTGCGTAATTCCGTCGCTCAAATTAGCGCGTGGGATGTTGAATAAAACCGTTTTTTTTGCCAAAGTTGCCTTGGCAGCGTAGCCCACTGCCCCACGGGTATGAACAAAAATTGACATTTCAGCCGACGGATTCAGCGGTTTGTTGTGGCGCACAATCACCCTGACGTTATCTTTATGGGATAGATTATCGACAGTTACCGTAAACCCTTCTTTTTTAACCTTAGGAATAGGGTATTTCACGTACTGACCGTTGGGTTTTCGTACTTCGATGCGATACTCTTGACCAGCTTCGGGCATAAAACTAAAAAATCCCATACCGAGGTGCGAGGTCGAAAACCCTGCCAAGGTATCATTGGTTTGGCTTACCACCGCTCCAGTGATTCCAACGCCTTTCCCTAGCGCGTTGACGGCTTTGAAAGCTACCCGACCTTCTAACCCTTGCACCAAATCTCCACCTTCGGGCATAAATTGTACGTCAATGTCATCCGCGTTGGGGGGCAAAGAGGCAACTGGTTTGCTGGATTTGAGTACGCGTACGTCGCGGTGGAAGTAAAAATCTTCTGAAAAATTGCGCATCCATTGGGTGTAAGCGCGGAGTTGATACTCTCCCTCTTGTAACGAATCTGTCAGGGTCATTTCACCATGACCTATTCCCCCGTTTAGGGCTACTTTTTTGAGCAATACCACTTTTGACGTTGTTTTGTCCACCAAATCAACGTACAAAACACGACTCACCGAATCAGCGGCGTGGCTGATTCCGTACACCAAATAGGCTTTAAACCAAATCGTTTCCCCCGTTGAATAATAGGGACGGTCGAGGTGCAAATACGCCTTTTCAGCAGGATAGGTTTGTTGGTACTTTTCAAATTTGGCGACCAATTTGTCTAACCACTTGTCTTCCCACGGAAGTACTTTGGCCCCCAACAACACCGAGCTAAGGGCAATCAGAATAAAACTACGATACATGGCTGTACACTGTTTTAGTTTGGGTTATTAGAAATAACGCAAGTATAACTAACAATTGTGTACTAAGCAACAAAAAAAACTAACCGAATAGTAAAATGACAAAAACGTAAAGTAAACAGGCCAAAATATGTCACTTAATTAGAACACGTTCGGATAATCGTCGCCCATTCACTTCTACGTGAAGTACGTAAGTACCCGTTGGAAGGTTTGAAGCATTGATTTCACGTTCGTTAATACCTTCTTTGAGAACTGCCTCTTCTTTTGAATGTACTTTTCCGACGAGGTCGGTCAGAAAAATGGAGGCCGCCGTGCTCGACACACTTTCAATCCTAAATTGAATTTTTTCGTGGGCGGGATTAGGCGTTACTTTTATGTCTTTTAATCCATGCGCTTCCTCCACCGACGTAATTGTATTCAAATCAAAAGAACACAAAAACACTTCGCGGCCTTTGAGGGTGATTGTTTTTTGCCAATTTTGAAAGCTTACATTGATTGTTGTTTCTTGGGTATCCGACGAAACATAGGGATTTTGGGCGGCAATCAGAATGTTAGAGCCTTTAACCACGCCACGCCAAATGGCTGATTTTGCTTTCGATGATTCTAAGGCAGGTGTGGGAATGACCAACTGATTGGCTCCCTCAAAAAACTCCTTAAACTGCGATAAACGGTACAAACCACCAATAAAATACTCATAACTCGCGTAGTTGTCTTGGCGGCTAGTATCAACGGGTGCCTCCCAAAGCCAGAGCCCTTTTGCCCCCGAAAAGAAAGGAAAAATGGCCGTTGCCTCTGCCACAAACGAAGGAACAAAAGGCACCGTTGGGTTAAACGCATCGTGGTAGCGCATCCAGATGTAGGGAATTACGGGTTTGTCAGACCACACTCGATTGGCCTCAATAACAAACAGCAAATACGCCAAATAATCTTTCCCTAATGGCGAGGTATTGTAGTCGTAATAATAATAACAAGAAGGTGTGAGCAGGTTGAGTTGGTTATAAAAAGGGCCTCCAGGTTGCCCCGACGTCGAGTCTTTCATCACGTGCAGTAGCAAATTGGAGTTGGTTGTCCAATCTTTCCAGGTTGTCAAGTCCATGGCCAGCCAATTGGTAAAACTTCCCCGAATCAAAGCATCGCTGTAGCTACCAATTTTCGTAGTTTCCACTGATTTTTTGCGCAGAAAATCAACGGGTGCTGCATATTGTCGCTGCATATCGCGCTTGTATCGTTCCACAAACTGCGCATCGCTCAAAGAACGGTATGCCTCAGGAATCCTTGGTTGGGTTTTGAGGGCTGCTATTTCGCGGTCAGTATCAAAAATCCGTTCGATGTCAAGTCCAACAATGCTGTAAGCCAATGGCTTTCCACCTTGTGAATCCTGAAACGCATCGGCGTGCCCCCGAAGCTGATTTTCCCAAATCGAATTGTACAAGTTTTGATCATTTCCCCAAGGACTCCTTACGGCCCTGTCGGCCCAAGGTTGGTTACTTGCTTCGGTGGCTACGTGGTACCAAGTCACTGCTCGCTGCTCAAAGGGCAAGGTTGCACTTTCATTTCCCGAAAAAGTAGCTAAATGACTAAACCCTCGGCTGAGTGGGAGCGATTTTGTGTCGCCAAAGCGCGGGCCTTCATAGATAATTGTAAACGGCAGCGAAAAGGCAGGAAATTTTTCCCATTCGATAACGTTAGTTGCTTTGACGGGTGTCCATTGAAAAGTAGGTGTACATTCCTGGGCCTTTGCAAAAAGATGGGAAACTAACAACAGTACGAAGGAAGCCACCCATCCATGTTTAGTAACGGAGGATTTATGCGTCAATTTGGTTACTTTATGGTAAAAAGTCATATCTTTTCCTCAACCTAACTCCCGTTTAAAACGGAATATCCTGTAAAAAAGTTAATTTTGCATACAAATGTAACCCGTAAACAAAAGCTATGAAAAAGTGGTCGGTTATTTGTTTTGTTTTCTTGTCGGTTTTTCTTGCTAATTGTAAGCAGGTAGAGACGCCTGACAACCCACCAACGCCCGATGCGGCCGTGAGCGTATTGACAACCAATCCTTGGAAAGTTACCAAAATCACCGACTTGAACGGTAACGTTATTGACAAAAACTTGTTGCCGACCGAAGTCAAAAGCTTTTTTGAAGTCTATATCTATTTTAAAGAAGATAAAACAGTTCGTGCCCTCGATCCCGTCGCCCTTACTGTACAACAGGGTGGTGCTTGGGATTTGTTAGATAACTCTAAGACCTTGTACATTGACTTAGGAAAAACGTTTAGGGGAAATTATCCGATCAACAAATTAGAACGAGCCCGAATGAGCTTACGTCATACCGCTGTTTATAGTGGCCTCAATTTTGACGTGTTTTTGGAACTTGTCCCTGCCATTTAATGCCATCTCACCCGATTCGGTTTGAAACAGAGCCTCATTTTTTTCTGTCGGCAGAAGGTTGGGGAAATCCAGCTCATCCACCCTTAATTTTACTTCATGGTGGCGGTCAAACGCGTCATTCGTGGGGAGATACCGCCCAAAAATTAGCAGACCAAGGTTGGTACGCCATCACCTACGACGCCCGTGGACACGGAGAAAGCGATTGGTCAGCCACGGGCAACTACTTGGTGGACGGTCTGGTCGCTGATTTAAAAGCAATTATTCGTCAACTTGGTACCAAACCCGCCCTCGTTGGGGCTTCTATGGGTGGGCTCACCGCCATGGTGTTAGACGGCGAATCGGACGAATCCCTCGCCTCGGCCATTGTTTTGGTGGACATTGCGCCTAAGGCCGAACAAAAAGGGATTGAGCGCATTTTTGCCTTTATGAGCTCACACCTCGAAAGTGGCTTTGGCAGCTTGGAAGAAGCCGCCGCTGCCGTATCGGCCTATTTGCCACAGCGCTCAAAAAATTATGACCCCAGTCGGTTAGAAAAAAACCTCCGTTTTCGAGAAGGTCGGTATTATTGGCATTGGGATCCGCAAATGCTCAAAGTGTGGAAAAATGCTACGCCCGACCAACAAATTGCGTACGAAGAACGTCTTTATCAGGCTGCCCAGCGGTTAAAAGCACCCACGCTTATCGTTCGTGGTGGCATGAGCGACGTGGTGAGCGAGCGCGTAATGGCGGAGTTTTTGGATGCAGTACCGCACGTTCGGAGCACTACCGTTTCGGGCGCTGGTCACATGGTAGCAGGTGATTCTAACCATGCTTTTACCAATGCCGTTATCGCTTTTTTAGAGGAAGTATATCCTAGTCATACTTCTTAAAACCAAACGCCACCGCTCTGTGCAATGGCGTTTGACAAATATTAATCTTTGACTTTTCCCCAACCCAGGGTCGCTACCATCCAGTCGGGTAAATGTGTTTGTTTCTTTCTTTTTTTCAAGTTGAGATAAATCCCCAATTTCTTCACGATAGGCACTTTGTGCGTTTCGACAAACTCAATAAGTGTTCCGTCGGGGTCTTCTACGTACGAGAATCGTCCTGCGGCTTCGCCCATGTCAAACGAATCGGCGCTATCGACCGTAAACGGAAAACCATTGGCTTGGCACTGATTCTTGAGGGCATCCATGTCAAGGGCATCAAAGCAAAGGTGAATAAAGCCTGCATCGCCCCAATCGCGGTCTTCAAAAATTTTGCGGGGTGTTCTGTCCAACGCTTGTACCAATTCAATTTCAATTCCTCCAAGCAATTTTCCAAAAGCCCCTACTTTTCCTAAAGATTTACGCAACAACACCCGACGAAAAAGTTGTTTGTCAGCACCCAAAAAGGCAAAATCTTCAAAAGTTCCCGTTTTATCGTAAACAATCTGGTCGATTTGTAAAGTGCCTGCGTAAAAAGCAATGGCTTTGTCGATGTCACTTACGCCGATTACTGCGCCACACACCCCTCCTGTAAGGTGACCATTGGGACGAAACCACGAGTCGTTGGGCACAATTTGAAGAATGTTATTGCGGAAATCTCGCAGCCAAAATTGTTTGCGGTTTTCGGGAGAAGCACCTAAAGCCGATTTTTTCTCCTTGCTGCTGAGTTGTGTATAAAACGTAGGAACGTCAAGGCATTTAATTTTGATGGAAAAAATCCCTAAATCACCCAACACAGGCTCAAAGGTGGGTTCGACTGGGATGCGATTTTTGTACTGCCAAATTTCGACACCACCGCCGCCCGCCATGTTTAAGGCCATGATGGCATGACGACGACGAACTTCCCCTGAGGTATAACACGTCATCAATTTCGCATCTGCTTCATCATTAAAAATGGGAACGTTCAAACCAAGTGTTTTTCGATACCACGTAAAGGCGTCATTGGCGTTTGGAACACCAATACCCACTTGTTGAATTCCGCTAATAAGTGCATTCATAAAAGTAGAGAAAGAGGGGGTTGGGTTATTTGATGATGGCTAATATAAGAAGTTTTTTTTAATATGAAGACAATTTATCGACCTCTTTCCCCCATTTGGGATTCGGCGTTTCGCTCATTTCTAATTCTAATACGCCACCATTTTGGATTTGCTCGTGGGTCAAAAAGGCTGTATTCAAAGGTTTTCCATTCAATACAGCCGACCGAATATATCTATTTTTAGCGTTTTGCTTTTTGGCAATAAGTTGAAAAGATTTCCCATTGGCCAACCGCAACGTTGCTTCTTCCACACTCGGGCTTCCTAAAACATAATAAGGTTTTCCTGGACAAACTGGATAAAATCCAACCATGCTAAAGACCAACCAAGCCGACATTTGCCCGCCGTCTTCGTTACCGCTCAAGCCGCCCGCATCCGTCGAGTACTCCTCTTCTACCAACTGACGCACCCATTTTTGAGTTTTCCAAGGTTCCCCACCGTAGGCATACAAATACACCGTGTGGTTGCCAGGTTCGTTGCCGTGCCAATATTTCCCTTGTTCAAACATGGTATCCAACTTTGCGATAAAACGCTCACGTCCACCCACTTGTGTAATTAAACCTTGGACATCGTGCGGAACAAACCAAGTGTATTGCGCAGGAGAGCCTTCCGTAATAAATGGTACCCTCGTGGCATAAGGGTCAAAATTTTTGCTCCATTGTCCGTTTGCATAACGTCCTCTTGCCCAGCCCGTTGCGGGATCAATAACGTTTTTATAATTCAATGCTCGGCGGCGAAGTTCCTCATAATCTGCCGTTTTGCCCAACGCCTTTGCCAACGTGCTCAGACAAAAATCGTCGTAGGCATACTCCAGCGTGCGCGAGGTTTGTTCGCGCTTGTGAAACGCCTGCCACACCGAGTCTTCGAGCGGAATGTAGTTGTATTTCAAATAACTCACCAACGCCCTGCGCCCCTTGCCTGCTTCGTAGCTTTTGGGGTCGGCATTGGGCGTAAAGGCATTTTGATGTAAATAGTGATACCCTTTTTGAACATCAAAACCTCGAATACCTTTGGCATAGGCATCGGCCATGGCCGACGCCACGTGGTCGCCAATCATGGCAGCCGTAAAATGATTCCAACACGGAAATATCGGCATCCATCCGCCTTGTTCGGCTTTGGTCACCAGCGACTGCATAAAATGCGACGAACGCTGGGGTTCTAACAACGTATGGAGCGGCATTCCAGCCCGAAATGTGTCCCAAAGACTGAAGTCACAATAGTAGTCAAAGCCGTTGGTTGTATGGATTTCGCTGTCATCGGCAAAACCTGGATAGCGCCCGTCCACGTCCGAAAAAAGCCGAGGTGTATGCTTGGTATGATACAAGGCCGTGTAAAATAACGTTTTGGACTGCTCGCTGCCTTTGATGGCAATACGACCCAGTTCTTTGTTCCATGCCTCGGCAGCTTGTGCCTTGACTTTATTCAAGTCCCAATGAGAAAGCTCATTTGTAAGATTGGTACGCGCCCCAGCGGCATCCGTAAAGGAAGAACCCACCCGAACATTGACAACGGGATTGGTCGTTATATCTATTTCTACATAAGCCCCAACCGACACCCGATTTCCTGCCCCTTTCACTTTTTGGCTTCGGGGCTGAATTTCGTTTCCTTCCCACGTTCCGTAATTTTTAAACGGTTTTTCAAACTGAATGACGTAATATCCGCTAAAGCCTGCCGATTGTCCGCTACCTTGATAAATACGATGCACAGGATTATAGACAACCAGTTCGTTTTGGTCGGGTACAATTTCGACGTAGCCTTCGCCTTCATCGCTGTTGGGTTCAATCAGTAGGTAAGCAGGTGCTTTGTCTTGAAACGTAAATTTCAGCAAGCCCGAGCGCTTCGTTGCCGATAATTCTGCTTTGATGTGCGCGTCGGTTAGTTCAACCGAATAGTAAGACGGCGACACCACTTCTTGAGCGTGCGAATACGAGGCGGCACGATCGGCAGCGGCAATGCGAAGTTTGCCCGAAATCGGCATCAACGTCAGGCTACCATAATCTTGCACGCAGCTTCCATTGAGCCAGTGAGTCGCACGAAAACCGTTGATTTTGGGGTCGTTATAATAATAAGGCGCAATACACTTGGTCTCGGTGGCACGGGTTTGTGGCGTCCAGGTTGTCATGCCGTGCGGGTGGCCAATGGCAGGTGCAATTTGCCCGCGCAACTCGCTTGCCCCTTCACTGTGTCGGCGGGCACTTTCAGTAGTTGAAGGCGCTGAGCCAATCAAAGGATTGACATAATCCACGGGTGTTTTTTGCGCAAAACACACAAAGGGCAAAAGCCCTATCAGTATTAAAAGACGTTTCATTCCAAATAGCAAATGGTTCAACTATACCAGTATTTAAATAAGAAAATCTTCACAACTACTCACTAAATCGGGAAAAAACGAGCGAAAATAGCTTTCGTACTGCGATTCTTTCTCCACTAACTCCGCTCCTGCGTGTTCGATGCCTTTTAAAAAAGCAAACCGACGCGACATACCCTGAAATGAACGATTCATACCTTCAATAAACTGGTAATGGTACAACCAATCGTATTTAATCATCGAGTCCACCAGCATCAAGGCGTCGGCGGGCAAAATAGAACGATTGGACTCTAAAGTTTGATATACTTCTGCGACAAAGTCAGACAGAGGTTGAGCGTGATAATCGTTAAAATGTTTGGCCAAAAAATAATCAAAGTACATGTCCATCACAACGCCCCGATATTTACCAAAACTGGAAGGCAGAGCTTGGCGGCAAGCCAACCCCACGGGATGCGCATCCGTGAAGGAATCTATGTGTCGGTGAAGAAGAATGCCCTGTCGGATGGGTGTTGTGTAATGTGCATTCCGAGGGTGGTCGAGGCGACCTCGCACAAAATCGCCCAGTAAATTGCCCACAATCAGCGGTTTTTGACCAAACGACAAATAAAAATGTGCGAGGTAGTTCATTTTATTGTGCGATAACCGCCGAGTGGTGGCGTTCTACTTGTACCCCAAATTTGCGCAAAAACTCCACGCCTTCATCGATACCAATGCCTTTGTAAGCCGCATACGAGTCCAAAAAAATGACCCTTTTTATTTTCATGGTATAAATCACCCGCGCGCACGCAATGCAGGGCGAAAGCGTTACGTAAAGCGTTGTTCCTTCGAGGTTTGCGCCGTTTTTGACGGCATACAAAATCGCATTTTGTTCGGCATGTAACGCCAACGAGCAACTTCCCTTAGAATCGCGTGGGCAGCCCGTCTCAGGAAACTCTTCGTCACAGTTGTGCGTTCCTGACGGTGGGCCGTTGTATCCAATTGAAATAATCCGTGTATCTTTGGTAAGGACAGCCCCCACTTGCGCTTTAATACAATGCGAGCGCCGTGCTAAATTTTGAGCCAATTCCATAAAAATATCGTCGAATGCGGGACGTTCCTGTGAAGCCATAAAGTTTGAATAGAATACCGTGATTGAACCAGCGAGAATCTGCAAAGTAACAAAAAGAAGAGGTATGAAGCATGTTTTAAAGGCAATTATGCACTGCCTTTTCTTGGGATGGTGGTTTCCAAACGTGATTTTGGCGCAGGTTCAAACCTTGACTCTTCAACCTGAACGCTTGAGTATCAGGCCCAATGGCTATTATATTGCGCAAGTAGTGGACGAGCGCGCCGTCACCTCCAACGTTGGTAAAATTTGGAGTCGGCCCCAACCCATTACGGCCGTGCTGCAAGGAGGGACAGCTAAGGCCATTGAGAATTTTTTGAACCGTACTTTCAATCCTACCAAAACCGACACCTTGGTTCCCATCATCGTCGTTATCAAAGAATTACGCATCAGCGAAACCCTCACGCCCGCCAACCGCGTCAACGGTGAAATCAAATTAGGACTCAGCTTTGAAACGTACCGAGAAGGCAAGCGAACAGCCCTGACGGGCGCCAGTGCCGCAAGCACCTACACGCGCACAGGCGTAACACCCGAGGATGTCATCGAATCCATGTTACGAAAACTCATTGAAAACCAACTCAAAGGTTTTAACAGCTGGTTTTCAAAAGGTATAAAAACTTCCGACGTATTTGTACGGGAAGTTAAACTGGTTTTTGAAGATGATTTGCCCATTTCCGACGGTGACACGCTGTACTATCATTCCGAACGCCCCTTGGTATGGAAAGACTTTATGGGCGCACCCAGCGTATTAAGCCGCTGGGCCGCCCAAATATTCACCAGTTTTGGCTTTGAAGCACGGTCTTCGGTCAACAATCGGGTGCTGGAACTCAGGGTTAAGACCAAAGTTTGGATGGACAAAACGATTTCGTGGGTACGTCAAGATTCCAAAAATGACTATGTCCTTGACCACGAACAATTGCACTTCGACATCACCCGCTTGATTTCGGAACGCTTTCGACGGCACCTAAAAACAATGGCTATTTCGCCCGAAGATTTCAGCAGCGAAATCCAGTACCAATACATCGAATTTTACCGCAAACACACCGAACTTCAACAGCAATACGACGAAGAAACGGCCCACGGCATCAACAAACCCCAACAAGCCGAATGGGTCAAAAAAGTGCGGGACGAGCTACGAAGTTATGGCATCAAACCAGCCCATCCCTGAGCATTACGCCACTTTTTTTATCCAATTAAGCACATACGCAGCCACTTCTTCCCAGCCTTTTTCTCCCGCTATGAAGTGACTCCGCCCCTCAAACTCCTTGAAGTCAACGAGGCTGTTTTTGTCTTTGTACGATCCTGCGATTCGTTTTGTAAACGAGGAAGCAAAAATCGCATCCTTCTCTCCTCCAATAAACAACAAAGGTTGGTGTGGTTTTTTGAAGTCAATCGCCGCAAATGAGCTTAACAGCGTATCACGGGCAATTTTTCTACTTTCAGGAACTGCAATTTGATCGTACAAACGGTCGCTTTCGTCTTTGGTGTAATTGTTAAAAAAGGCTTTGTGATACCATTCTTTTGTGCCAAGGTAAGGCTGGTTTCCTTTGAAGAAATTTACGACAGGAAACACAATTTTAACCGTTGCCCAAGGTGCCAAAACGTTTTTTGGAGGCGCTCCATCGATGCTAACACCCGCCACGGCTTTGTCTAGTTCAATTAATTTTTGGACAACAAGCCCCGCTAGAGAATGCCCAACGACGATGGGTTTTTCTGGTAACGTATCAATAAGCTTTACGATGTTCATCACCACATCCTCAAAACCCGTCTTGGTAAGGTCGGGGTGAACCGTCGTGCGCAGTTCAGAAGGCACGCCTTCGTGGCCTGGGTTGGCAGGGGTATAAACCTTGTAGCCTTGCGCTTCAAAATAAGTTTTCCATTGAGCCCAGCTTGTATTGTTTACAAAAAGTCCGTGAATAAGTACGATTGTTTTGGTCGATTTCATTTTCGTAAGTGTTTGATTTTGATGACACAAAGGTCTCACTCAGGGTTGACAATAATTTTAACCTGAGTTAAAATCGAATCACTTACGCGATAATCTTTTTCGGATACGGCTCAAAGACGGCCCCTGAATTCCTAAGTAGGAAGAAATATGATAGAGCGGCACATTATTAAAAATATCTGGATGCTCTTTTATCAATTCGAGGTAGCGTTGTTCGGGCGATTTAAACAAAAAACCTTCTAATCGTCCCATGCTGACATTAAACGCTTCTTGGGCCAACAGCCTCCCAAACTTTTCCCATGCGTGAGACTGCTTATACAAACTTAAAAGATCAAGAATATTGATAAAAATAACCGTTGCATCCGTCAGTGCTTGGGTATGGTAGTCGCAGGGGGCTTGGTTGATAAAACTTTTGAAGGACACCACAAAGCCGTTGGCCGAATACAAAAAAACGTTTTTCTCCTCCCCCGTTGCCTCATCCACCGTAAACGACCGAAATACCCCAGTCGTAACAAAACCTAAATCTTTGCAGATGGTACGGTGGCGGTTGTAGTATTCGCCTTTTTTATAGCTTTTTTGTTTCCAATACCCCGCCGAAAGCCCAAAATCATCGGCGGTGAGCCCTGCAAAATGTTGGAGCGCCATTTGTAATTTTTCAATATCTGTCATTTCATTGAGTGGTTTAGGAACGATGGCTTTTTGATTAAAAATAGGTGTTGAGGGCCATAAAAACAACAACCCGCACGAGAATCGCGCGGGTTGTTGGCACTATTGGAAACCTTACTTTTTTACTGAAGAATCCACATGGGTTTGTTGTAGTCGTCGTTTCCAGCGTACTGCGACTGAATCGCGCTGTTTACGTTTGCTGTGTTGTAATCCAATTCTTTTTGAGGATAAATCCAACGAACTGGAAACTTATCAGCAGGTACGTTCAAGTTTGACTTTGGGTTCAATGGGAACACAGGGAAACCTGTACGACGGTTTTCATAAAAGGCATCAAACGGCGCGTGGAGCATAAATGTGCTCAAATAACGCTGCGTAATGATTTGCTCCAACTGCACTGCTTCACTAGCCGTCGTTTTCAACTTCACTTTGTCCGAAGCAACGTAAGCATCAATGTAAGCATCCGTCATTTTACGTTTGTGGTGGAACATCTCGTTGTCAGGTGTAAAACCAGCCGTAAACTTCATACTCGCCTTGATCCCATCCGTATAGTGCGTGCTTGCCGAGCTAGTAATCCAGCCACGAAGCGCGCCTTCTGCCAACATAAATTTAGCCATGGCGTAGCTGAGCACATACACAGGCTCTGCGTTGGCAAGTTCGAGGTAGCGGCTATTTACGTTTGAGTAATCCTTGCCTCCAAAAATGGTTGTCAAATCTCCGTAAACCATCGAAGGATCATAACCCAAGTAAGAATCCCAGCTATCAATCGCTGCTCCTTTGGCGATTTTCACTGGCGAAGGATCGGCGTAGTAGAACAAACGATAGTCTTCCAAATCTTTGAGTCTATCCACAACCACGTTTGTCATCATGGTGTATAGGCGCGTCGTGTTGCCGAGTTTGTAGAACGGATAACGTTGACCAGCCAAGTCAGAATAGGTCACTTGGAAATTGTCAGCGTTGCTTTCAAAGATTGGCTTTGTCGTAACGATGGTGTTAAACCGCTCTTTTACTTTCAAATCAGCATCACCAGTTTTACGATACAAGTGCAACAATACTTGAAGTTCAAAGGTATTCACCAATTTTCTCCACTTTGTGATGTCTCCACCGTAGATAGGGTCACCGTCGAATTTGATACCGCTGGCAAACAATTTGTCGGCTTCTTCTAGTTCGTTCAATACCCCCGCCATTACTTCTTTTTGGGTCGAATATTTAGGGTTCAATGTCCCTTTTTCACCCAACAAAGCATCGGCATAAGGAATATCTCCCAACTGCATCGACAACCAGAAAAACTTACTTGCTCTTACAAATTTTCCGAGTGCGGTATAAGAGTTTTTGTACGCGCCAGCGGGAGAAAGTTCAATCATCTTTTCGACGTTGTTCAGCACTGCCAAGCCGTCAAAGTTCGCTCTTCCGAGGTAATTGTATTGCGCATTTTCGGGGAATTCCATCCGGATGATGGACTTCCCGTTCATCATCGACGAGATGCTTCCGAGTGAGTTTCTCGACACATCAAGGATAAGCGTGGTTGCCAGCATGGGCGCAGACGCTTTGGTCGCCGCGTTGGGGTTGGTATTGATCTGATCAAAGTTTGAGCAACTGCTCATTGAAAGACCCGCCACCGCGATTAAAAAGTATTTTTTCAATGTAAATTTCATACCTAATTCTTTTTAATGTGATGCAATTGATTCTTAGAACGTCAACGTGATGTTACCTCCCATGTAACGAACTGAAGGCGACGTCAACTGCGTATCGTCTGCTTTGTCGGGGTCAGCAAAACGGAAAGCTTTTGTCCACATCCATACGTTTTGGCCTGTCAAAGAAATAGAACCAGAACGTGCTCCGAGCAACTTGGCGATGTTTGAAGGAAGGTTATAACCCAACGACACCTCTCTGAGTTTGAAGAACGTAGCATCGGTGATACCGCGAGTACCGTCGCCGTACGAGCGAGCGTAATCTTGGTACGATACTTTGGCTTCGTTTGGAGCAAATACGCGCGTGTCATTGGTAATATTACCAAAGCTATCAAACGTTACGGCACCCGACTTCACAATCACTCCTTGTCCTACGAACGATTTGTTTTTGTTAACCACTTCGTCGTATCTCCATTGGTTGTCTGAATCTGGATGCGCACCCGTATCCCACATTTTGTACGAAGTATAGTTGTTCAACACTCCACCTACGCGGCCGTCGAAGTTAACCATCAAATTAAATTGCTTGTACTTGATGGTATTGGCAAAGCCCCACAAGAATTTAGGATCTGTGTAACCACGCAAGTAGCTATAATCGCTCAACAATGGCAAACCATTGGCACGGTGAATCATGCTTCCAGAAGCTGGGTCGGTCATCCACACACGGTCTGTGTAAACATCCATCCGTCCACCTGCCACAGTCCAAGCGTTTTTAGCTGAATTTGGCGCAATTTCTTTGAAATAACGGTGATTGTACGAGTAGTTGGCGGTGGCATCCCATTGCCAGTCTTTGTTTTTAAGGATGGTTGCATCAAGACTCACTTCCAAACCTCTTCTTACAATTGTCTCATCCCAGTTGATAAGGGTACTGTTAAATCCTGAAGCGGTAGAAACGTTAGCCAATGTTTGACGATTATAAGTGTATTTGTTGAAGTACGCTACGTCCAGTTTCAAACGTTTTTTCAAGAAATACGCCGCCGTTCCCACTTCCCACGTACGGTTAGTTTCTGGAAGGATGTTTTCAGCGTTACGGATGGTCGTCGGGTAAGCTGCTGAGTTAAATGTATTCCACGCACCAATCGTCGTTCCGTACGTTTGGTTGGTAGCATAAATACCCAAATCAGACTTAGAAAGCGTCCAAGAACCACGCAATTTCCAGAAATCTAACCACGAAGGCATTGTACCCAACACTTCACTGATCACGAAGCTACCACCCACTGAAGGATAGAAATACGAACGTGAGTTTTTAGGCATGGTTGAGCTCCAGTCGTTACGACCTGTTGCATCCACGAAAAGCATGTTTTTGTACGAAAGGGTTAATTTACCGTACGCACTATTTACTTGTTTAGCACTTGCACCTACACTTACGTTTGGACGCTCAACTGAGTTATTCAACGAATAATACCCTGGAATCAAAATACCACTGCGGGTTGCGCTATACAAGTTGTTGTTTTGCAACGAGTAAACTGCCGCACCTGCCAAAGCATCAATACCTAAATCACCAAAGTTTTTGTTGTACATGATCAAGGCATCGCCGTTGAAACTATAACCAGTTTGCTTGTTAATCGAATACAAACCTGGGGTATCCCATCCACGGTTTGAGAGGATGTTTGGTGGATTGCGTTTTGTTTCATCGTTGTTATACAAGTCAAAACCAGGACGAATCACCAAGTTGGCTCCTTCAAACAATTTATACGTAGCAGTAAGGTTCGCATTCAAACGGTTTTCGTAAACACCCCATACTTTTTCGTGCGCCATAAAATACGGGTTGTCGTACCAAGCCTTGTAATGCCAGTTTTGCTGAACATCAGGAATCAACCAATAGTTGTCCTTGTAATCGGCCAAACGGTACTCAGGTCCCATCCAAATCAAGATGTTGTACATGTAGCCTTGGTCGCTATATCCTGCTCCCATGATTTGGGGAGCATTACGCTTGTTGTAGCCCATTTGGCTCGTCAACTTGAAACGATCGCCCACTTTCATCTCACCACTTAGGGTAAAGTTGTAGTTGTTTGAAGTCAAGTTTGGATACTGGCCTTTGTTGAAAACGTGCGTCAACGAGGCACGGAAACTACCATTTTCGCCCGTTTGTGCCACGCTTACGCTGTTGTTGGTAATCAACCCTGGTACCAAGAAATCATTAAAGTTGTCTTTTCCACTTGATACCAACTCACGCATTTCCATCTGCTTGGTAAATGGATTCCATTGGTTTGCCATTTTACCCGCGTCCAATTTTTGTCCCCACACGTAGTCAGTTGGGTCATATACCCCACCAATCCCTGCGCTGTAAGAACTTTGAACTTCTGGAAGCATCAAGAAACCTGCATTGAACATGTTGTTGGAGTTGACCGTAACGGTAAGTCCTTTGCCTGACGCCCCTTTTTTGGTCGTGACAATGATGGCACCGCTACCCCCGCGAGAACCGTACAAAGCCGAAGCCGTTGGTCCTTTCAAGACGTCGATGCTTTCGATGTCATCTTGCGCGATGTTGTTGAGAGAGATGTTATTATAAGGTACACCATCAATTACGAGTAGTGGGGTTTCACCACGCAAGCTGATGGCTGGCATTTGGTTAAACTCCGTACTGTTGCGTACCCACAAACCCGACACGCGGCCCGTCAATGACGTACCAACGCTTACTCCCTTTACCGTTTGGAGCGAAGGACCTGATACTTTTTGGACGGCATAACCTAGCGATTTTTCTTCGCGTTTTACCCCCAAAGCCGTTACCACTACCTCGTTCAAGATTTTGGTATCGGTGGTCATTTTGATAGAGAGTGAAGTTTGGGTACCTACCACAATTTCTTGAGAAGCGTATCCAATAAAAGAGATAGAAAGGACGGCTTTGTCGCTTTTCACCGAAAGTTTGAACTTACCAGCGGCGTCCGTAAGCGTACCATTGGTTGTCCCTTTTTCAACGACGTTCACGCCAGGAAGCGCCTCGCCATTTTCATCGGTAATTGTTCCAGTAATGTCTTGTACTGCTTTCAGAGTCCCTACTTTGTGTGAGGGTGGGGTGGCAGCATACGCCCCCATCATAGTTGAACTGGTTAATACAGAAAGCGAAAGCATAGAACCCGCTACAAATAACAATGGATTCCTGTCTTTCAACAGAATGTGTGATAGTAATGTTTTTCTCATTTGCTTTTTATTGAGAGTTGGGAAATAAAAAAACAAAAAAATACAATTTCCACGCGTACAACGAGTGGCAAAGAAGGGCAGAAACAGTGTTTGATCAGTTAGTTAATTAAGTTAGTTTGTGAATGATTTATTTAAAATGATGAGGTTGCCAATATACTATTTCTTTTACATTCGTGAGCAAAAGTGGCGCAAAAATAGTTTAGGCATTCTACACACAAAAGCCAACGTTGTTATCAAAACATTAACTCTATTCTACAAAAAGCCCTGTTTTTTAAAAAAAATAAAAGCCACAGTATAGGTAAATTAAACTATAACCCTTTCTTTTTCATCCTCAGTTTTCTATTTTTTATTAAAACAAAAAACTATATTTAGGTATATTTTCATTAAATTAAGGCTTAATTGAAGTTATTCAAGAAAATACTTTGTTAGGTGTACGTTTCTTAAATTTTTGCCAGCAATCCCCAAAGTACATACAGCTTAACAGTAAAAAAAGACTACTTGTAGTATGTTATTTTATTGTTAAATTTCATTTTCAATCTTAACCTCTCTCAACCTAATCTAACCTCGTGAAACGCATCATTCTGCTTTCGTTTAGCCTTTTTTTGGGGCTAGTTGGCTCCCTTTCTGCCCAAGAACTGTCCGTCAAAGGGTTTAAACAACCCGTCGAGGTCATTCGTGACCGTTGGGGAATTTCGCACATTTATGCCCAAAATGAACACGATTTATTCATGGCACAAGGCTACGTAGCCGCATCTGACCGCCTTTTTCAGCTTGAGATTTGGCGACGACAAGCGACGGGTACGGTGGCCGAACTGCTGGGAGAAAAAGAACTTAAACGAGACATTGGCACGCGTTTGTTTAAGTTTCGGGGAAATATAACGACCGAGCTAAACCACTACCACCCCCGTAGTGCACAGATTATCAAGGCATTTGTGGAAGGAATTAACGCCTATGTGGGCGAAATGCGACAGCATCCCGAAAAACTTCCGTTTGAATTTAAAGTATTGAACACGCTCCCCGATTTTTGGACGCCCGAAGTTGTAATCAGTCGGCACCAAGGCTTACTGAGTAACGTCAAAGATGAACTCAACAACGCCCGAATTGTGCACTTGGCAGGCGCCGAAAAGCTCCGAGAATTGCAGTGGTTTCATCCCGTCCGAAACGCGCAGGAGCCCGATTTGAGTCTTGATAAAGTCATCAAAGGGGAAGAACTGTTTCAACCCATTTTAGAAATGTATGAGGCTTTTCGGTCGCCGTTGAAATTTACGAAAGAAGACAAACGCACGGGACAAGCCTTCGATTTTGACGCTTGGTACGAAGAAGAAAAGCTCCAAGTGGGTTCTAACAACTGGATCATCGACGGAAAACACGCTCAAAGTGGCTACCCCATGCTCGCCAACGACCCGCATCGCGCGCAATCGGTGCCAGGGCTTCGGTACTGGATTCACCTCAACGCCCCAGGCTGGAACGTGATTGGCGCGGGTGAACCTTCGCTTCCAGGGGTTTCCATTGGTCACAACGACCACGCCGCTTGGGGGCTCACCATTTTTGAAACCGACAACGAGGATTTGTACGTCTATGAAACCAATCCGCAAAACCCCAATCAATACAAATACCAAGGGAAGTGGGAATCTTTGAAGATAATTCAAGATACTATTAAAGTAGCCAATCAAGCTCCCGTGGTAGTTGCGCTAAAATACACCCGCCACGGCCCCGTGACGTTTGAAGATACCAAAAACCAGAAATTATATGCCGTAAGAGCGGGTTGGCGCGAAGAAGGTTGTGCTCCCTATTTGGCGAGTTTGCGCATGAACCAAGCCAAAACGTGGGATGAGTTTCGGACGGCCTGTTCTTTCAGTCGGATTCCTGGCGAAAACATGATCTATGCTGACCAAAAAGGCAACATTGGCTGGCAAGCCGTTGGGATTTCTCCCATTCGCAAAAATTGGACTGGTTTAGTTCCCGTCGCTGGGGATGGTCGCTACGAATGGGCAGGTTATTTACCAATTGTGCAACTTCCTCATAAAATTAACCCTTCGGAAGGCTACGTCGTTACGGCCAACAACAACTTAACGCCCGTTGATTTTCCGTACCGCAATGCCGTTGGTTGGACGTGGGCAAACCCCGTCCGTGCGCACCGCATTGAAGAAGTGCTCAATGCAGGCAAACGGATGAACCTTCAGGATTTTGCCACCTTACAAACCGATTATCTTTCCGTTTCTGCCCGTACGCTCGTGCCGCTTCTCCTGAAAAACCCGACCTACGGTTCGAAAGAAGCCGAACAAGCCAAACAACGGCTGACGCAATGGGATTACCAACTTACCTCCACCTCCATCGCCGCCGCTATTTATGCCGAATGGGAAACGCAACTCAAACTAGCCATGCACACGTTGATGGTACCCGAAAACATTCGCACGTATTACAAAACCTTGCCCATGAAACGAATCGTGGATTGGCTGGTGACGCCAACGTCGGCATTTGGTCAAAACCCCGTGGCAGGCAGGGATGAGTTTTTAAGTAAATCGTTCCAAAAAGCGATTGAAGCGCTTCAAAAACGACTCGGAAACGATCAAAATCAGTGGCAATATGGCCAACCCAAAAACAAACACATTGCCCTCAAACACGCCCTGAGTGATTTGGTTAGTGAAGAACAACGGGCAAAAATCAACCTTGGCCCACTTCCGCGCGGTGGCTATGGCGAAACGGTTGGCAATACGGGAGGCCAGTTAAATCAGGAACATGGTGCTTCTTTCAGGATATTGGTGGACACCGAAAATTGGGATAAAACCTTGGGAATGAACAACCCAGGCCAATCGGGGAATCCCGACGACCCGCATTACCGCGACTTGTTTGAACTTTGGGCCAAAGACGGTTTTTTCCCCGTTTATTTTTCTAAAGATAAAATCAAAACCATTGCTGACCGAACGTGGACGTTTAAGGCTCAGTAGAAATACGTACTTTTACCCCAAAGTCAGACCGAATCTTACTGTAGAATGAAAATAGTGAATATCGTGGGGGCACGCCCCAATTTTATGAAGGTGGCACCATTGCACCGAGCCTTTCAAAAACGAAGTAAAATTGAGTCTAAAATTGTCCATACTGGTCAGCACTACGACGCCAAAATGTCGGACGTTTTTTTTAATCAACTCGAACTTCCTCAACCTCATTATTTTTTGGGCATTGGCGGCGGAACCCATGCGCAGCAAACCGCCAAAATTATGTTGGAGTTTGAAAAAGTAATGGAAGCAGAGCAACCCGATTTAGTGCTCGTGGTTGGGGACGTTACTTCTACCATTGCTTGTGCGCTGGTTGCCAGTAAAATGCACGTGCCGATTGCACACGTAGAAGCGGGTTTGCGCAGTGGCGACCGTCGAATGCCCGAAGAAATCAATCGGATTTTAACGGATAGCATTTCAGATTTACTATTTGTGACCGAACAAGCGGGAATCGACAACCTAAAACGCGAAGGTGTTCCCGACGAAAAAGTTTATATGGTGGGAAATTGCATGATTGATTCGTTGGTGCATTACCGCCAAAAAGCCCAACAACTTACAGTTTTGGCTGATTTTGGGGTTACGAAAGGCGAATACGTACTAATGACCATGCACCGCCCCGCCAACGTCGATACGGCCGAAGGACTTTCGAGTATTTTGCAAATTGTAGCCGATACCGTTAAATACAAAAAAGTCATTTTCCCGATTCACCCAAGAACCCGTTCTAACATCGAGAAGTTTGGGCTGAGTAACCAGCTTGCCAGCATCGAAGGCATGCTGCTTACCGAGCCGCAAGGGTATTTGGAATTTCTTCATTTGATGGAAAACTCGGCATTGGTCGTGACCGATTCGGGCGGAATTCAGGAAGAAACGACGTATTTACAAGTGCCATGCCTGACGTTTCGGGACAGTACCGAACGCCCCGTTACGGTGGAGCTAGGCACCAATCAGTTGCTCGCCGACTTAACCCCCCAAACGGTTCACGAAAAAGTGGTTGAAATTTTAGAAGGGCGAACTAAAAAAGGACTCATTCCTCCTCTTTGGGACGGTAACGCCGCCGAACGGATAGCGGATATTCTGAATTCGTTAGCCGTTATTCGTTAACTGTTATTCGTTGTCTGTTAACTGTAAAACACTGCTTTACAAGAACACCTAGTAAACATATAATAGAGCTGCATTGGCACTCCAATATGTTTACTAACGCGAACTTTTCAAGATAAGTACTTGGTTTTGTGCCTCATAGAGGCTTAACATTTGTAGAACAATGAGGGTTCATCCAATCTTGTGTGCCGTAGGTACACCACTTGTAAGCGATGTTGTGTACCTACGGCACACTAAAATAAGAAAATAGGTCCTTATAACTACAAAGAGGTAGTGTCTAAAGGCACATTTCTTGAAAAGTTCGCGTTATTTTACTTTCTGATACACTTGGCCGCTGCTCGCAGTGATGGTTGAAGCTTCCGTTGGAGGCTCGGTGGCAAAGGCCAATTCATATCCTTTAAGCGGCAAATCATCCAAGGTTACAGTTTGTTCTGCTCCTAAATTCGCGACAAAAACGTAAGAATTATCTTCCGCCAATGTCCACGCAATTAGCTTGTTTGTGGCCGTCGCGTCGGGGGGCAACAACCATTTTACAGTTTTTGCATCAATCTGCGGCCAGATTGTTTCCGCAAAAAGCCGCAACTCCAACATTTTGGTAAACTGCTCGATATTTTCTCCCCACTCAAACGACCCGTGGGTTACTTTGTCGGTCTCGGCATCGTCGTGGATTTGAAAAACGTAGAGCTTGGTATATTCTTCGTTTTTGCCCCGTTGCTGGTGCAGATTTCTCACTTCAAAACCTAAACTATAATAACTCGGCATATCTGTGAGAAACAGCCCTATAAAGTACCGAACCATATTGCCTGTTCGATAAAACTCATCAAAACGAGGGTCATCTTTGTCGGCCGTAATGATGGTAAAACTAGGCGCAAATGCCCGCGAACGAAGTAATTGGTCATACAGGCTAAAACGCTCCATAAACGTAGCTTCCCCTACCACCGATGACTGCAAATCGCCCAAAGTAGCATCGGCACGAATCGCCTCCAAGTGGTCAAATTCATCTCCATAGCCCATTGTATCAGGCGGCGCGATAAACGTTTCGGCATAAAAAGCAAAATGCTGGGCACCGTGTTTTTGCACATATTCTTTTACCGCCCGCAACGGGTCATAAAAATGATCAGGCTGGGCAGGAACGCCCTCCGCCCGCATTTGGACGTGGGCCATATCGCCCCGCATAAAATCAAAATTATACTCCTGCTGACATTCGTAGTATTTGCGCGTAAAATACTGCCACGCCGCCATGTGTGGATTCTGAAAATCAAGTTCCCATTGCTGGTTGTCGTTTTTAGAATGATAAAAACGGTAGCGTGTCAACGGCCCAAATACCCGCGACATGTCTTGTGGATGGTCAAACTCGTATTGGTACCAAGGCGTACCGCGTTCGTCGAGCACAAACTCCTCAGGGTTAATGTGTAACCCACGGTAAGGCGGTGCCATCGTCATGGGTAAAGTTTCAAACCCACGACCGACCAAGTCTTGCATCAAGGCGAGGCGTCGGTGTAAGCGTTGCTGCTGGTCAAAACCAAAAAGTATTTCTTGTCTTTTTTTATCGTGTAAGAAAGGGATGGTTGGGTCAAAAAGTACTTCTTTTCCAAAATTCAACCAAGAGCCATCGGCGGTTCCGTGGTGATGCAAATGTTGCCAAATGACCTCTTCTACTTGTTCCCACACGTTTTCTGAATGGTTGACAAGCCGACCGCCATCTCGCTGCACCCACTCAAACAGGCGAGGATGCGTCAACACGATTTCTGAAAAACGGTCGGTGTGTGGTATCACATCTAACCCAACCGTTTTGCCCATGGCGTGTAGCAAATTTACCACTACTTTGAGTTGTTTCTCGACCGTATCTAACCACGGAACGGCGCGTTGAAGTTGCCAGCTAAAAAACTCCGTGTTGATATTCCAGCTCACTTTTCCGTACAGACTTCCCACCACTCCAGGCTCCCAAATTGGAAGTAGGTGAATAGAATCGTGGAAAGACGGTAAGGTAAGCGCATACCCCACCACGTTCCAGAAGCTTCCAATCGTTCGGACGTTTACGCCCACCATGTTGGAAGTCTTTAACCATTGGCTACTTGGCTCATTCGCCCGTGGTGAAGCTATGGTTTCTGTGGGTTGTAGCGCGCGGCCGAGTAGCTCAGTCCCTAAGCGTTTCTGCAAAATATCTAGCAGTTGAAACGCATCAAATTTGGTAGGCAGGTCAGGTAACAAGCCTGACACAAACGAGGATTTTTTTCGTTCGTAGCTTGTTAATGAACGGTGATAAGTAGTACGCCAATCTTGCACGTACGCATCACGCGTCAGCGAAGTAGTAGAAGTCAAACTGTTCATCATAGGTCTTTGTAGGTCAGCAAGGTACTATTTTTTAAGAAAAGGTCATATCTTGTGTTGGAAAAATTAAACAAATGTATGCTTAACTTATTCTCCCAACTAGCCACTCTTAAAACCGTTATTGATGAGGTTCAGCCACTTTCAACCGAAAGTTGGGAAGACTTCAGTACCCTTTGGAAACCATTTTCAGCTAAACGTAAAGAAGTCTTAACTGTGGCAGGTGAGCGAGAACGTTATTTGTATTTTGTACTGGAAGGCGTCCAACGGGTCTATTATTTTGACGACCAAAGCCGCGAGGCGACCTTGGTTTTTACCTATGCGCCTTCATTTGGTGGTGTTTTGGACGCCCTGATGCTCGCCTCGCCTTCTAGGTATTATTACGAAACCCTCACTCCTTCCGTTTTTTTACGGGCTTCCATCACCGATTTGCAACCTCTCATTGACACACGACCTGACGTCGCGGCGTTGATTCGGCTGGGGGTTTCGGATGCCTTGTCGGGCGTGCTTGAACGGCTCGTCGAGCTTCAATCGTTTAGTGCGGAAGACCGTTTTAAGCAACTATTACGGCGCAGTCCGCACATTTTACAACTGGTTCCTCACAAGTATTTGGCCAATTATTTGGGGATGGACGCCACTAATTTCAGTAAGTTTATCAATCGAATTCGGTTGTAAAAAATCTTGGTAAATGCCAACTCTTGAAAGTAAAACTAGGCTGATTTTTGCAAAAAAAACGAACAAAACAATGTCAAAAATCGCACAAGCCCAACTTATACAGCAGCTCGAAAATCGCATTGAGCAACATTTAAAAGATACTATTTATTCCCTCCAAAACCTCCCAGAAGATGTCTTGCTTCGTGCTGCGTCAAATGGCGGCTGGAGCATTGCGCAATGCCTCGAACACCTCAATACGTACGGTGATTATTATTTGCCACAAATAAAATCGGGACTAGAAAAAGCCCCAAAATCGTCACCTGACACACATTTCGAAAGTTCGTGGTTGGGGGCTTATTCTATCAAAATGATGGAACCTACGACGGGTAAGAAAAAATTTAAAGCCTTTAAAGGGCATATTCCAGCAGAACAATTGGACGGGCACGCTGTAGTCGCGCGGTTTATTCAACATCAAGAAGAATTGTTGTCGTACGTAAAACAAGCGAAGTCGGTCAACCTCAACCACATTCGGATTCCGATTTCCATCACTCGGCTGATTCGACTCAAACTAGGCGATGTTTTTCAGTTTATTATCGCTCACGACGAACGGCATTTGCAGCAGGCGTTTCGCAATCTGCATTAGAGCGGTATAACTGTCCATGCAAATCACTTAGCTTATACTAATTTACGCCAAAATGCCATAGCTAATAAAACTCAACCCTCTAATTATCAAATCTTTACCATTTACATCATTCAACAATTCAAATGGTTTAAATCCACCTAAAGCATTGTTTGGAGTATGTAACCATAGCTCCAACTTTTCTATATTTCCAAATACTTCAAGGCCAATTTTTGTAATTTCTTCCATCTGTATTACCCTTTAAGTGCTGAAGCACAAGTTAATTGTTAAGTAATAAAGCAAAAGTTCTATTATAATTCAAATTAGCCTCGGAAGAGGCATAACCTTTGTAGATAAATCAAAAAAATCCCTACAAAGGTTATGCTTCCGCACATGCGGCCCTGTCCGAAGCAATTATCAATCTTACAACTTCATCGTCAACGCAATTCGCTTGCGTGACAAATCAACTTCTGTCACTTTTACCGTCACGTGCTGTTGGAGTTTTACTACTTCGTTCGGGTCTTTGATGAAACGGTTGGCCATTTGTGAAACGTGCACTAAGCCGTCTTGCTTTACCCCAATGTCAACGAATGCACCAAATGCGGTGATGTTGGTCACGATACCCGGCAGTACCATACCCTCGTGCAAATCTTCAGGTTTACGAACACGGCTGTCAAACTCAAAGGCCACGATGGTTTCCCGAGGGTCACGCGAGGGCTTTTCGAGTTCTTTCACAATGTCTTGCAAAGTCAACAAGCCAGTGGAAGCACTTACGTATTTTTGAGGGTTAATTTGGCGACGCAACTCAGGTTTTCGCATCAATTCGGCCACGTTGGTTCCCAAATCTTTCGCCATTTTTTCTACCACAGGGTAGCTTTCGGGGTGAACGGCACTGTTATCGAGCGGGTTTTCCGCATTTTCAATCCGTAGAAAACCTGCGGCTTGCTCAAATGCCTTGCCTCCCAAGCGGGGAACTTTCAGCAACTGTTGGCGCGACTTAAAATCCCCATTTTGGGCACGGTAAGCCACAATATTTTTGGCCAAAGCAGGCCCTAATCCCGACACGTACTGAAGCAGGTGTTTGCTGGCGGTATTGAGGTTGACCCCCACGGAGTTTACGCAACTTTCAACCACAGCATCCAACGCGCCTTTCAGCATATTTTGTTCGACATCGTGCTGGTATTGCCCTACCCCAATCGATTTGGGGTCAATTTTTACCAATTCTGCCAACGGATCCATCAAGCGACGTCCAATCGACACCGCACCACGAACCGTCACGTCTTTGTCGGGAAACTCATCGCGGGCTACTTCCGAGGCCGAATAAATCGACGCACCTTGCTCCGAAACCATGTAAATAGCCACGCCACTGATGCCGCTATTGGGGCCAAGTGGGCCATTTTTTATAAAATCTTCCGTTTCGCGTCCTGCCGTTCCGTTTCCGATGGCAACTGCTTGAATCTGGTGTTTTTTGACCAAATTCTGAATCGTTGCTTCGGATTCCAAACGTTTATCAAACGGATAAATGACCGTATCGGCCAACAAATTTCCCTGAGAATCAAGGCAAACCACTTTACAACCTGTGCGGTAACCTGGGTCAATGGCCAATACGCGTTTTTGTCCTAAAGGCGACGCCAAGAGCAACTGACGCAGGTTTTCGGTAAAAATCTGAATGGCGTATTTATCTGCTTTTTCTTTCGACAAATTAGAAAATTCCGTTTCGATACTTGGTTTCAACAAACGCTTGTACGCATCCGACACCGTTTGTTCTTGTTGGTCTTTGCAAGCTGGTAAGCCTTTGACAAATAAGCGGTCGAGGTATTCAATGGCTTGTTCTTCCTCGGGAGAAATGTCAATGTTTAAGAAACCTTCCTCCTCGCCCCGTCGAATGGCCAACAAACGGTGCGAAGGAATTTTGTTGAGCGGTTCGCTGAAATCGAAGTAATCGCGGTATTTGGCGCCCTCTTCCTGTTTTCCTTTTTTGACTTTAGACGTAATGATGGCGGTACGTTCAAAGGCAAAACGCATTTTGTTACGGGCTTCGGTCGTTTCCGAAATCCACTCCGCCATAATGTCGCGCGCGCCTTGAAGTGCATCTGCTACCGACGCCACTTGGTCGTTCAAATACTTTTCTGCCAATCGCTCAGGATTACCTTCTTTACCCGAAAAAATCACCTGTGCAAGCGGCTCCAAGCCTTTCTCAATAGCCATCGTCGCCCGCGTTTTACGCTTGGGTTTGTAAGGCAAATAAATATCCTCCAACGATTGTAAGTGATACGTATTTTCGAGCAACTTACGGAGTTCGGGCGTCAATTTACCCTGTTCTTCAATACTTTTCAGGATGGCCTCACGGCGTTTTTCTACTTCCTGAAACTTTTGGTACTGTTCTTTAATGGCAAGGATTTGAACCTCATCGAGTTGCCCCGTCATTTCTTTCCGATAACGAGCAATGAAAGGCACCGTAGCTCCTTCGTCGAGGAGTTGAATGGTATTTTGGGTTTGGCGTTCGCTAGTGCCCACAATGGGCGCAATGAATTGAGATGCGGTCATTTACGTTATTTATACTTTTAAAAATCTATATTGCTCTGTCGCTCTTTCCTATTTAGAATTGGGGAAGAAAAAGGCCCTGCGCCTCCGACGCATTGCTATTTCTACACCGAAACAGCCCGCAAATAAGCAAACAGGAGTGGTTAGGTGCAAACTATTTTAAATCTAAATCCAAAACGCTGGCACAATTGTTTTAGTCGTACCTTCGAAAATTCAAATTTGAACTTTATGCACCTCGACATCACGAAAGCACAAGCATTGCAAGAATACCTACAGGCAAAAGGATGGCTCAAAGAGTACGAGCCTATTTTTAGCCTTGAAATCCCTGGCGAAGGTAACATGAATTATACGCTTCGGGTTCGGACGCACGACCGTACGCTTATTGTCAAACAGGCTCGGCCTTACGTAGAAAAATATCCACAAATTTCAGCTCCCTGCGAACGTGCTGTGGTTGAAGCTCATTTTTACGAGAAAATTCAAGAATTTGCCTCCATCCAAACCTTCATGCCAGCATTGATTGGAGTAGATGAAAGTGCGTGTATTCTTGCTTTGGAAGACTTAGGGACGTCGAGCGATTATACGTTTTTGTACCAACCTCAGCAAAAACTGTCGATGGTTGAAGCCGAAGCATTGGCGCATTTTTTGGCCATGTTGCATCAACTAACGTGGGAAGAAACCCTCGACGGGACGTTTGCCAACCGTGCCATGAGAGTACTCAACCATGAACATATTTTTAAGTTTCCCTTCGTGGAAAACAACGGGTTTGACCTCGATTCGCTCCATGACGGATTTCAAATGATTTCGATGGCCTATAAAGTTGACCCGTATTTGAAAAAGAAAGTAGAAGAACTGGGGCACGTCTATTTGTCGGACGGGCACAGCTTGCTGCACGGCGATTTTTACCCAGGCAGTTGGCTAAAAACCGATTCTGGTCTGAAAGTGATTGACCCAGAATTTTGTTTTTATGGCTGTCCTGAATTTGATTTAGGCGTCCTCACCGCGCACTTGATGATGTCCAAACAAGACGAAGATACGATTCGAAAAGTATATCAAGCCTACGGAGACGTCAAAAACCCACAGTTGGTTGACCAATTTACGGGCGTCGAAATCATGCGGCGCTTGCTCGGTTTGGCCCAATTACCCCTCTCATTGAGCTTGCTCGACAAAGAAGAATTGCTCGAAACGGCCTACGAAATGATTATGAAATAGGCATCAAAGGTGGGGACGCTAGAGCATCCCCACTGCTTTTTTATAACGCACAAGGGCAATTAAGAACTGATACACACTGTTCAAATAATTGGTTTCGGCGTTCTGAAGACTGTACTCGGTGTTTTTCAAATCAGCCAACAACAACGTCCCTTTTTCGTAGCGAAAGCGGTCGGTTTCTAGAATTTGTTGCGCCAACTCCACGTTTTTCTTCGTGTCCAGCACATTGGCCTTTTCTTGGGTCAGAACTGTCGTTGTGTTGGTAATTTCGTATTCAAAATCTCCTTTTATTTTATCAATTGTATTGCGGTTTACTTGCGTTTTCAACGCATATTCATTGCGTAAAATGGACGTTTGTTTACCGTCATACAGGGGAATATTTAGCTTCAAACCCACGTAATTGAACGGGAACCACGTTCCCGACGAAAATGGATTAAATTTGTCATTGAGCTGGAGCGCGGTGTAGTTTCCGTAGGCACTTACTAAGGGCGCCAACCGTGATTTTTGCTTTTGCTGTAGCAATTCATTCAACCGCAACGCCGATTGTTCTTGTTTTAGCTCAGGGCGAGTATCAAGCGCGGTTTCTTGAACCGAATTTTCCGCAGTTGCCAACACTTTTTCCAAGGTTTCGGTCAGTTCCACCGAGGTTTGTTTTAAACCAATTTGGTACAAAAGGTACGCCTGATTCACCTTTAAATCTTGTTTTGCCTTCGTCAGCGCCGTTTGAGCGTTGTTAACATCCAATTGCAGGCGGTCAAAATCGTTTTTTAGAATCGTCCCTTTTTCCCACTTCGTCTTCCCCGACTCCCAATACGCTTGCGCCCGAACAACCGCTTTTTCGGCCAAAGTTATTTTTTCTTGATTGAACAAAACGGCGTAATACGCCTCCGTAACGGCTTGTTTTATGTCTATTTTTTGCTTTTCGAGCGTAATTTTTTGACCTTCCACCGTTTCAGAGATAATCAATCGATCGTACTTGGTAGCCGCGTCATAGACTTTTTGCTCCGCCGAAAGTCCCACATTATTGTTAAACGGAACACCTAACACCAATTTGACGTCTTGGCCGTTGGCAAAAGGGGCATTTTTAAAAACCGAGGTTTGAAGTTGGGTGTTCCAACGCATATCCGCCGAGGCGTTGACCTGCGGAAGCCATTTTGCCCGAAGTTTAGCCTCTTCTCCCTCCGCAATTCGCAGTTGAAGTTGTTGGTTTTTCAGTTCGAGGCGATTATCAAGGGCCATTTTAAGGGCGTCATCAAGCGATAGTTTTTGAGCATTTACAGCCATAGGCAACAGCCCAATTCCGAGTAAAAAAAACACGAATTTCCTCATAACAATTAGGTTCTAAATACTTGAGCAGGCTCCATTTTGGTGATTTTTCGCATGGCAAACAAACTCCCCAACACGGCGATGAACAGGGTTACACCAATGAGAAAAAGAATTAAATAAGGCGTAATTTTGATGTTAAGGCTGGTTTTGGTGACATTGACAAAGCCCCGCAGCAAGACGTAGGCTATGACAAAACCGACTGTCGAATAAATAACGGCTTGCCACAAAATCAGTTGACGGATGATTCCGTTGGTTCCCCCAATGGCTTTGAGCGTGCCATAATCTTTCAATCGGTCGTTGACAGCCGAGAACATCGTTAAACCCACAATGGCAAAGCCTGTAATGATGGCAAAAACGACCAATAAGCCAAAGGAAGCGACGATACCACTGTTGAGCGCAAAGTATTTGAGACTTTCTTGGGTAAACGCTTCGCCGTCGCGGGCTTTCACGCCCAAAATCTCTTTGTTGATGTTGTTTACGACTTGTTGGTGCGTGAAGCCTGGCTCGGCTTCCACCAAAAACGCCGATGCTTGATTGGTAGAAATTCGGCACAACTTACGGGCACGTTCAACCGTTGTAAAGCCATAGGCCACGCCTAATCCTTTGGCACTTCGGGTGTTTCCACTCAAAAAAACGCGAGCACCGTTGAATTCAAAATGGTCGCCAATTTTAATTTTCTTGGAAGAAATGGGGTCGTATTCGTCCGTAATGAGGGCGCCTTCTTGCTGTAAATCTTCCAAATTTCCTTTGACAAAATTCCACGGCCCGCCCGCGTGGCGCGGCGATTGAGTCCCGATGAGGGTAATGGGCGTTTTAGTACCATCCTTAAACTTGGCACTACCTGCGGCCACCACCATCGTATTGACCCGCTTTACGCCCGCAATACTCATCAGCTCCCGCGAAATGCGCATATCTAACAACGGCAAGTCACTAACCTGCTGACTTTTATCGCTCACAACCCAAATGTATTGCTTGTTGTTTTCGGCCAAAGAAATGGTGCCGCCTAACAAGGCAAAACAAATGCCGAGTTGTTGTCCAATCAAAAACACCGATAAAATGATACCAAACAAAATCCCAAACATTTTGGCTTTGTCGTACCACATGAACTTAAACGCCTCTTTGAGCATGGTAAATCACGTTTATTTGAGAAGAATAAGACAATCAACCCGACTGCCAATGAGCGGCATTTTTCCCGCCTCCAATCGAATAGACACGTCCCGAACGCGGCGGTCTTCTTGTTCGGTCGCTTGGTCTTTAAACAACGATTTTTGTTTCAAATACGCAGCGGCGTAGCTTACCTTTCCCTCCGCCAACGTATCGCCTGTGGTTTGGGATAAAATGTAGGCTTTTTGCCCTACTTGAACCCGTTCGGCGTAGAGTTCATCCACTTCGGTTTTGGCATACAAAGGCCCTGACGGCGCAAAATCAGCGATTTGGGAGTCGTTATTGACGTACTCACCTACTTTGACCAGCACTTTCAGGATTTTGCCCGAAAGCAATGCCAGCACTTTTTTCTTTTCCAAAACGGTTTGGTAATAGTTCAAATCAGCCTTCGATTCCCCGATACGGCTTTGGGCTTGCCGAACGTTGGCCTCCGCCGTTTCTATATCTTTCACTAATTTATCAACCGTCGCTTTGCTATCATCCACGACTTGTTTGGTTTGGGCGTTGCCTTTGAACAAATCCACGTTTCGGGTGTAATTTTCTTGGGCATTAGCCAAACTAACCCGTAATCCCTCAAGCGTAGCTTGATTGGCCGCCAGGGTGGCTTGGAGCGTTGCAATCTTGCTTTCTGACTGACGAAGTTGGGCATTCTCTACGGCAACTTCCACTCGGAGTAACGGTTGGCCTTTTTTGACCGAATCGTTTTCGTCGATAAGCACCTCCAGAACGCGGCCCGTTGTACCTGCCGTTAGGCTCATAAGTCCATCTTCTGGTTCAATTCTCGCTACGCCCAAAATTTGGTCTTTGGTTGAAGGAAGTGCCACCGAATCGACCTTGGCGGCTTTTTCTTCCGACTCTGATTTTTTACCACACCCCCACCAGAGAGGGAGGCATAAAACCAACAACCATTCTTTTTTGACTTTCTTTATTTTCACGTGTGTAAATGGTTAAAATTAAAGCAGATTCAAAATATCAGTTAGAGATTGTTAATCAGCCTAATTAACGGTCAGCAAACCGCAACGATTAACTCTGTATCAGCCCTTAACGTTCGTTAATTCAATAGGAATCACTAGCCCATTTTTTACCTCTACGGCACGGTCGGCGTACTGTTGCAAGCGGGGGTCGTGGGTGACAACGGCGACCGATTTTCCTTGACGGGCCAATGTCTGTAATTCTTTCATCACTACCCCCAACGAATCTTTGTCAAGCGAAGCCGTAGGTTCATCACACAAAATCATTTTGGGGTTTGTCACCAAAGCCCGAGCAATGGCAATGCGTTGTTGTTGGCCACCAGATAACGCTTTTGGTAAATTTTTTCGGCGTTCTATCATTCCCACGGTTTCAAGGGCTTTTTGAACTCGTTTTTTTCGTTCGCTGCTGTCCAAACCGAGTAATTTTAAGGGCAACTCAACGTTTTCTTCGGCCGTAAGTGGTGCTAAAAGATTGAAGCTTTGGAACACAAAACCAATGGTTTCCAGTCGAAGGCGGGCCAATTTTGTGGCATTCAAGGAATTGATGTGTTGTCCATCCACCCACAAATCGCCGTAGCTTGGATAAATGACACACCCCAACAGAGAAAGCAAGGTAGTTTTACCCGAACCAGAAGGGCCAATAATCAAAGTCAGTTCTCCTTCATGCAACTGGAAATCAGTCGCTTGAAGGGCAACAATTGTCTGGTCACCTGTTTTGTATTCTTTTCCCGCGCCTTTGAGTTCGGCAATGAGTTTTTTTGGATTCATGTTTTGAAAAAAGTACGAGATTGTAACTTATATGAAATACTACAACAACATCGTATTTTTCATACAACTGAGAAGGTTTGAATTTTGTTAGAAAAAAATAAAATTTAATCTTCAAAAAACGGTGAAGAGTATAGTGAATTAGGTCAAACAAAAAGACTTCCCGCTTTGGCCAACGTAGCCTCAGTGGGAAGTCTCCAGCAAGCAGTTGAAACTACTTAATTTACATATCCATCATTAAACGAAGCTGGGCGGCTCCGTTTTGATCATCCAGCACTTGAACAGATATGCTATTTTCTTTGAAAGCGTTTCGGTCGATGGCAATTGTAAACGAATGAATGCCTTTGGTCAGTTCACACGAAATACCCGTTGGCGACATTTTCATCGGTTTGGCATCCACCCAAGCCGATACTCCCGCGACTGAGTTCAGCGCTAATTCAACGTTTCCTTTGTTGACGACTTCCAAATTGAAACGGACAAAACTAAAACGCTTTCCAGCTCCGCCTTCCACCACTGGTAGTTCATCAAGCGGCAAGCTGCCCGATACTTTACTGTAAATCGGCATGTTGATGACCTTTCCTTTGTCCTTTGCCACAAACAAACCTCCTTCTTCTGCTACTTTTCGGGTCAATTCTTTGCTTCCTAGGGCAGTATTCCAACGGCGCACAAAGCGAGTAGTTGGAACCCGATATTGTCCTCCCATTTTTGATAAAAACCCAATCAAATCCACAAATTCTTTCTTGTCAAGCCCCGCCGTCAAGCTCGCTGGCATCAACGAACCTGGAGTTTTTTCGATGGTTGAGATTTGATTTTTAGCCATTGAAATTTCTTGTCCTGCCACATCCCTTACCACGACTTCGGACGTTCCGTTGCTCACTAAATAGGCCATCATTTCACTGCCATCTTTTTTCACAATTCGCTGTAATTCATACCCTTCTTTGATGGAAAGCGTAGGATACAACACCGAACGAATGATGGTTTCTACGGGCGAACTTGTGCCCAAACTGCTCAAATCTGGCCCAATTCGCCCTCCAGCTCCGCCAATGGCATGGCACGTTTGACACAACAACTCAGACTTTCTAAATACTTTTTCGCCCAATGCAGGGTCAGCCGTTTCGACCACCGTTTTGGCCAAAGCCGTTATTTCGCGGTCGTTGAGTTGTTGGGGCATTTTTTCGACGGGCAATGTTCCGCCAGACGACTCAAGCGCTTTTTCCAGTTGCACCACATCATCGGCACGGCGACGAGTCCAAGGAATATTTCGCCCCATCAATTGGCGGCCTATTTTGGCAAAATTTTCAGGAATTTTTCGCGTATTAATGGCTTCTGACAAAGCCTCTGTCGCTGTTTTTGTCGCAAAAAACGCTTTAAACAACTCAGTTACATCCGTTTCAGCGGGAACAGTCCGCATCAAGTCAGTGCCAATTTTGGCCGCCTCGTTGGCGTCCAAACCCACCAGTTGCGTCGCCGACATTACCCGTAGCTCGGGCGTATTTTTCGCTCCTGTTAAGTCGATTAGCATTTTTTTCGATTTTTCGCTGCCCATCGCCGATAAAGCCACTAATACTGCTTTTTTGACGGGTTTTTCACCTTGTTGAACCAAACCCAACAATTGCTCGCTCAATTCTTCCATTTTCCACAGTCCAATCAACCGAATGGCAGTTGTTGCCGTAGCTTCTTCGTCGCTCTTCACAAACTCCATAATACGGCCTAATCCACTGGTAGGCTGTATTTTCCGTTGCTGAGCTGCCTCGGCCAATGCCCCTAAACGCGCTGCTGTTTGTTTATCACGCGAGGCATTACCCTGTACCGAAATATCAAAAAGTGTATTCAATTCGGGCACTTTCCCCCATTTTGCTATCGAGTTAAGCGCATCCTTTTGGTATTCTTCGGGTACTTGTCCCTTTTGGTACAGTTGAGTCAAAATCACCACCGCATCCGCGTTGTTAACCGATTTTAGGGCAAATGAAGTTTTCTTGGCGTCGCCCAAAAAGTTCGGCTCCGATTTGAGGCGAGGTAGCCACTGAGGTTGCAATTCGCGTACGGTTTCCCACAGGGCAAAATCCAAAAATTCATCCATCGAGTTATCCAATACGGCCAAGGCTTTTTGAGCAGCTTCTGCGTTTTTCAGCTTTCGTAGGGCAATGACGGCTTCCAATCGTACGCGCGGATGGGTGTCTTTTACGGCGTTTGCCAACACTCCTGCCTCGTCTTTTACTTTACCATGCCATAGCTGAAATGCCCGAATCGCCGCTGCACGGGCGTTGTGGTTTTCGGCTTTGAGGAGCGTCAACAACACCGACTCATTGACGGTATCCAGTGTTTGATATGTCCACAGCGCTTCCAACAACAAATGCTCATAATTGGGATCTTTTTTGTCCAATTTATTCACCCATTGTTCAAGGGCAGGAATCACCTCTTTCGCTCCACGACTTTTGAGGACTTGTTTGGCTTGAAGCCGTGTCCAATCTTCTGGTTGGCGAAGTACCTCCAAGAGTTCATTCACCGAAGCTTTGGTCAGTTGTGGTTTCTTGACCAACGGACGGTTTTTGGCCACAATCCGCCAAATCCGACCGTGTTCTTGGTCACGGCGCGGATCATGGAAATCAACTTCGCCGTGCTGAATAATGGGGTTATACCAGTCGGCAACGTAAATAGCGCCATCGGGCCCTACCGAAATATCCACGGGTCGAAACGCCACATTATCGGTCCAAAGCAGGTCTTCCACTTGTTTGGAAACAAACCCGCTGCCTTGTTCTTCCAATTTAAACCGATTGATACGGTTGGCACGAAAATCATTGGTAATCAACGACCCAGCCCACGATTCGGGTAAGTGCCGTCCTGAAATAATATCCAAGCCGCTGTGCTTAGGTTGGCCTGGATTGAGTCCTCTTAAAATACGTTCAGCTCCAGGTGCTGTCACAAACGTAGCGCCAGGAAAAGCGTAGTTAATTCCCTCATTTCCTGCTCCGTCCGTTAAAAATGACGAACCCCAACGCGAAAACTGCAAGCCCCACGGATTGATAAGCCCTTTGGCATAAATATCGAGGTCGAGTTGTTGAGGGCGCAATTGCCACACTCCTCCCCCTTCAAGTCGTTTAATCCCCGAAGGCGTTTCAACGTGGCTGTAGATATAAATGGATTGGTTGAAATACATGCTTCCTTCGGGTCCCCAACGGAAGGTATGAATCAGGTGGTGCGTATCGGCGGTTCCGAATCCACTCAAAATACGGCGTCGTTTATCGGCTTTGCCATCTCCATCGGTATCGGCAAAGTGCAAAATTTCAGTCGAGTTGGCCACATATACACCTCCATCTCCTGGCAAAATACCCGTGGGGGTCAAAAGTCCTTCGGCAAAGATAGTTGACTTGTCCGCTTTGCCATCCCCGTCGGTATCTTCCAACACAAACACTTTGTCGTTGGCTTGTTCCCCCGTTTTTAGGTGAGGATAGGCAGTGCTACTTACTACCCAGAGTCGCCCCTCGGAATCCCAGTTCATCTGAATGGGCTTTGCTACCAATGGCTCGGCCGCAAAAAGGGTTACTTCAAAACCATCGGCTATTTTGAACGATTCGAGTTCTTTTTGAACGTCAGGGTTTGGAACATCCCAGTTTTTATCTTGATTTACCAAAGCGGTTGTCAAAACAACAACGGGCAGAAGCAAGGTTTTTCGCAACAACGAAATAGTTTTATTAATTGTAGTACGTTGCATAATCTATGAAATAGTGGAGATTCGAGTTTTGATTTTACTGTTTCGGGTTTCTTGTTTAGGGTTTCGGGTTTCCTATTTTTCCCAATAACCAATCACAAATAACCAATACCTATTTCAAAAGGGTTAATTGGTACGTAACAGGTTTAGGTTGGTTGGCGGTGGCAATTTGCGCTTCTAGCCACGTAATGAGGTAATTTTGCTCCTCCAACCCCTTTTTATGCCGCCCTTGCTCGTACGAACGAAAGCCCAAAATGTACGTTTGGTTCAAGGGTCGGTATTGGTAAAAAAACAGTTCTTCCTTTTTAACAATGTTCTTTTTCAGTTCTTCGGCTTGGACAAAAGCAGGCCCTTGTCGAATAACAACACCCTCTTCCCACTGTTTTGCCGACGCCACCGCAATCAACTCATTTTCGGACGTTAGGGTATAAAAACCTTTCTTTAGCCCTTTGATACTCAGCTTGCGGCCATTATCAACCATGATAGTTTTGCCATCTTCTTGCGGAGCAGGTAGAGGAAAATAGGGTTCTTTTACCACAAAACTTATAGATTCTTTTGTTGAACTCAAGAGCTCAGTGGGGATACTTGACGCTACCAAATTTTTAGATATTTCCAAAGTAATACCTTCGTTTCGGGCAGAATAGCCAAGCTCTTTTTCTAGAATTGTAGCCAAATGATAATAGCCCGTCGCGTTAAGGTGGACACCATTTTCAGTAATCACGGACTGCTTGCTTACTTCCAAAATGGGTTTAAATACGTTGATAAAACGCTTATTACGGGCTTTTGCAATTTGCTCAATGACCGAACCATACGTCTCTAACGCACTGTTTTTTTGTGAAACGTTTTCAGAAGGTGATAATAATAAAGGTATGGGCGAAATCAGAATTGTTTTAGCCCCCAATTGGTCTATTTTATCAATGAGTTGATTAAGACCTTGTTTAAAACGTGGCAAGCCCTCCTCACCTTCCTGTGCTTCGATGCCCCCGTAGGCCACAAAAACCACCGTGGGCTTTGCCTCCGTTATTTGTTGCATCAAAAGTTCGTAGGGCGTCGGCGGCGTTGTTACGTAACTCCTCGCGTCACCAAACACATTGTCACCCGACCAACCGATGTTTCGGAAAGTCAGGTTTCGGTTGGGCCAGCGGGTCGTCAGGGCTAGTTCCAAATACCCAAATTGGACGTCGTTTTCAATCAACGAATTTCCCACAAAAAGAACTCTATCACCATTCTCAAAGGCGAAGGGTGCCGTAAGGTCAGTTTTTGGTTGGGCAAAAACGTGGGTACAAAAACCAACAAAAAAGAGGAAACAATAAAAAGTAAGTGAATTAGACAGCTTACACATGGATTAAGGGTTTGTGAGGAAAGTGAATAAAAATCAATTGGTAGATAAACGATAGTTTGGTGTGTTGGTTGGCCAATCGAAGTTTAGCCAGACCTATTATAAAGAGTCATTTTTTGCCAAAAATTACCTACTTGGTCGCTTAGATTTTCAAAAAATGAAGAAAATTCTCCTTATTTAATGCGTCGTTTGACCAATAGCTCTATTTACAATTCACAAATAATGGTCAACCGATTACTAAACATGATGAAAAATTGGCTTCTTCAACTCTTTTTCGTCGTTGCCGCAAACGCTCAAGAGCCATACGTGGTGGTTTTGGGAACAGCACAAGACGGCGGTTATCCTCAAGCAGGTTGCAATAAAGCCTGTTGTAGAGCAGTTTGGGAAAAGAAATTAGCATTTGAGGCCGTCTCTTGCATCGCCCTAGTCGACCCCAGTACTGGACAACGCTGGATATTTGATGCTACACCTGATTTTAAGTTTCAACTTGAGGCACTAAAAAATATAACACAAAATTCGAGCAATGAACTAGCTGGTATTTTTCTTACTCATGCCCACATCGGACATTATACAGGACTAATGGATCTCGGTCGAGAAGTAATGGGTGCTAAATCCGTACCCGTTTATGCCATGCCTCGAATGAAAACTTACTTGGAATCAAATGGGCCGTGGAGCCAATTGGTACAACTGGAAAATATTAAACTTCGACCATTGCAAGAGGATATACTTATTGAACTAAATGACCGCCTAAAAGTAAGAGCATTTAGAGTGCCTCACCGTGATGAATTTTCAGAAACGGTCGGGTTTGAAATAATTGGCCCTCAAAAGCGGCTAGTCTTTATACCCGACATCGACAAGTGGCAAAAATGGAATCAATCCCTAGAAACACTCGTCCAAAACGTTAACTATGCACTTTTGGACGGCACTTTCTACAAAGATGGGGAAATCAATCGTCCCATGAGTGAGGTTCCCCACCCTTTTGTTACTGAAACCATTTCACTTTTGAAGCACCTCCCAATATCCCAAAAAAAGAAAGTACATTTTATTCATTTAAACCATACCAATCCGCTACTCCAACCTACGTCACCCGAGTACCAAGAGATACTAAAAGACGGATTTCAAGTAACGCACACCCAACAGTCCTTCAAACTGTAATTTCAGCCGAAAAGACGCCCAGCAATCTATGGATTTTCGAGGTTTATAAACTTTTTTAAGTATTAGTTCACAATTTGTTATTTTTTTTAGTGTTTTTTTGACACACTTCTTGCTATTTTCACAAATATCATTTTATCTTTACACCCAAGTTCAGAGAAATCTAAGAGCCAACAAAAAAAAACACGTATCGAGAGAACTTTTTACCTCAGTCATGAATTCAGTTTTTACGAGATTTAGTACAGTAGCTGTGCTGATTTTTTTAGCTACACTTTCTCGGATTTTACCTCATCCATTTAACTTTACTCCCATTGGAGCTATTGCCCTATTTGGCGCTGCTCAGTTTAGCCGTAAAGTTTATGCTTTCATGATTCCGATGGTAGCCATGCTTTTGAGTGACGTACTCATTGGCTCACCTTCTCTCCCCACTTACGTTTCTTTTGTTCTCATTTCCACATTTGGCCTTTTCTTTTTGAAAAAAGTTACATTTGGACGCGTTGTCGTGGCTAGTCTAGTAGCTTCTATCTCGTTCTTTTTAATTACGAATTTTTTTGTTTGGTTTCAAGGCTCGATGTATCCACAAACGTGGGCAGGTCTTGTAGCCTGCTATACTGCGGGTCTAGCATTTTACCAACAAACCTTTTGGGGAAACTTATTCCTCAACACCGTTATGGGTGACTTCTTTTACTGTGCAGTTTTATTCGGAAGTTACTACGGTATTCAACGACTGACATTCAAGCCTTCTATGGCATAAAATATTTGTTTTCATGGCTGTTAATAGGTAGATAAATAGCCCCGATATTCGGGGCTATTTTCTTTTTATTGGAGGTAACAATTCACTTCTTCCTTGTAAGCCTCCTGTGTGCAAAACCACAATTTGATCTCCTGATTTAAAAAAACCTTCTTTAGCTAACTCCACCAGTCCATACATCATTTTAGCGGTGTAAACTTGTTCAAGTGGTATGCCAGTCTGCGTTTCAAAGTCACGGATAAAATCCAGCAATGTGTCGTTCATTTTCCCATAACCGCCAAAATGATATTTATCTATCACTTTCAAGTGGCCTTTGGGTTGGAGAATATGCGTTAAAATCAACTGTCCCGCCTCTTCAGAAGAGATTTTCAAACTTGGAAAAACCAATACCTCCTCCTCAAATGCGGATACAATACCCGCTGCCGTTCCACCAGTTCCCAGCGCAGTACAGAAATAATCAATCTTACCGTCGAGCTGATTTTTCACTTCTTCTACCATTTCCGCTACCCCTTTTACCGCCAACTGATTTGAGCCGCCTTCGGGAATTACAAAAGCATCTCTGCCGTAACGTTGGGTCAATTGTTCTTTATCACGGTAAAGGGTTCGGTTCACAAAATGTAGTTTCATCCCACACTTAGCCGCAAACTGCAACGTTGGGTTTGAGTCTGGACTAAGTTCTTCACCGCGAATGATACCGATGGTGTCAAAATCCAGCGCCTTTCCCGCAGCTGCTACGGCAGCGATGTGGTTTGAGAATGCCCCACCAAACGTAAGCAATGTTTGAAAGCCATTTTTTTCGGCTTCTATCAAATTATATTTTAACTTCCGCCACTTATTTCCCGAAATGTAAGCATGAATTAAATCATCACGTTTAATATAAACGCGTAAACCCAGCTCTACAAAAATAGGGGCTTCAACGATTTGAATAGGCGTTTGGGCGGTGTTCTCCCAAAATCTGACGACTTTACTCACAATAACAACTTCCTTTTTACGTACATTTGCTTAAATCAATACCCAAGTTTTATCAACTTTTATCATTCCCCAAACAACTATGAAAAAAATAATTTTGAGCCTGATGATGTTTGGCGTTGTTGGTGCTGCTTCAGCCCAAGAAACTCCCTCGGCAGATGCCATCCTTGACAAATACCTAGCTGCCATTGGCGGCAAAGAGGCCCTTTCCAAAATCGAAGACATTTCTATTAGTACCGTTGCCGAAACCCAACGTGGTTCGATGGAATCGGAAGTGAAATTTAAAAAAGGCAATAAATTCAGCAGCGTCGTGTACATGATGGGCAATGAAGTAACGCGCCAAACTTGCGATGGAACAAAGGTAGCCATTACTTCTAGTTTTGGAGGTAATGCCAACTCACGTACCCTCGAAGGCAAAGACGCCGTAGGCGCCATTTTACAAGCTGCTCCATTTCCCGAATTACTTTATGCTGAATTTAACGTTCAAAAAACGGTGGTTGGTAAAGAAGCTGTCAATGGCAAAGATGCGTGGAAAGTGGAATTTGCCATTCCTGAGGGAAGAAAATGGAACGATTTCTTTGACGTAGAGACGGGTCTTAAAGTAAAAAGAGCTGGCTCGGGTGAAGGTCAAAGAGGCCCTCGTCCAGATGGTCAAGGCGGTGGTCAGCGTCCCGAAGGACAACGTCCTGAAGGTGGCGGAGGTCAGGGTGGCCAAGGCGGTGGCCGTGGCGGTATGGGTGGTGGAATGATGGGCGGCGGAATGATGAACGCAGCCCTCAGCGACTACAAAGAAATCAAAGATGGTAATGGTGTTAAAATCCCTTACGTCCGCGAGCAAGGCAACGGACAATTCTCATCAAAGGCCGAAGTAACTTCTGTGAAAGTCAACAAAGGCATCAAAGACAACAACTTCGTGATTAAATAAAATCACTCTTTCTTAAAATGTAGCGTATTGATAAGGTATTCTTTTTCGGTGACTCTCATCAAAATATATACCTGAAACGAATTACCATTGAGTGCCTGATACGTTGCCGTACAATAACGAACTTTAGAAGCCGTCCCCTGAAAGCCATATTTAAAGTCTTTCGGGGGATATTTTTTAAAGAAGTTTTTCAAAATCAATTCTGCTTGTCCATCACGAACGCGGCGAAACTCAACGTGTTCGGCATCAATGACTAAGTCCAAATTTTTCTCAAAATGTACCGCAAGATTGTGGGCATTTCCGCTTTTTATCGAGCCTTTAATCTTTTCAGCGATTTCAAGGTCTCGTGCAGTCTTCTCGGCAACAAAGCCACTAAAAATACACCCAACTACTAACGTCAAGAAAATAATTTGCAGGGTTCTCATTGCGAAAGCGTAAATTTGTTTTTTGATTTCAATAAGTTCTTGGCTAAAATTGTGCCAAACTCGTTCGTCTCACAAAAAACAGATTATTCCTTTTTCGCTGTGCAGAATCCAATACTTTCACTCGACCAAACCCACCAAAAAATAAAGCGAATTGCTTTTGAAATTTACGAACGTAACCTCGAAGAAACCAACGTTGTCCTTGCTGGAATCGTGGGGGAAGGCTATACCATGGCTGGTCTTTTAACCAACTACCTGCGGGAGATTTCGCCTTTGAACATTACGTTGATGAAAATTGACCTAAACAAAGAGCAGCCCCATACCAGCCCTGTCCATTTTGACATAGACAAAGAAGCACTGAACGGCAAAGTAATCATTGTGGTGGATGATGTGCTAAACACAGGTCGTACGCTAGCCTACAGTCTTTCTCCGTTTTTGGGAGTTTCTGTCAAACGGGTGCAAGTGGCGGTCATGGTCAATCGAGCCCATCACTCCTTTCCCATTTCGGCTGATTATGTTGGCTACGCCCTGAGTACTACGCTCAATGAGCACATTCGGGTGAAACTTTCTGAGCCTGAAGCAGGTGTATATTTAAGTTAATAAGAGGGGCTTTTTCCCCCTCTTACTCATAAATGATGGCTGTCCCGTTGGCACTTACCATGAGCATAGTACCGCTACCACCGATGGTTTGATAGTCTAAATCAACTCCTATAATGGCATTGGCGCCTAGCCGCTGGGCTTGTTCAATCATTTCTTTGAGGGCAATACTCTTGGCTTCGCGTAAGCCCTGTTCGTACGCCCCTGAGCGTCCGCCTACGATGTCACTAATGCCTGCAAAAAAGTCTTTTACAAAATTGGCACCTATGATGGCCTCGCCGTTGACCAAACCGATGTACTGAGTAATTTTTTTACCCTCAATGTTGTTGGTAGTTGTTATGAGCATATCAAAAGCGGTGAGAATGTTAAATATGGGCACAATAGTAGTCATAATGGGATAAATCGGCGGTACAATCTAGGAACAACGGTCTTGGGAATGTACCAACGACTTAAAACCTCCATGAAAATATTGGGATATGTGCTTTCTAAATAGTGGTTCCTCCATCGACGGTATAAATGCCTCCCGTGCAGTAGCCCGACGCATCCGAAGCTAAATACAAAACCAACGAAGCCACTTCTTCTACTGTCCCCATGCGGGCAATGGGCAATCGTTTTGTAAAATGCGCCAATGTTTTTTCATCTTGCCAAAGCGCCTGGCTAAACTTTGTCTTGATAAGCCCTGGCGCGACGGCATTTACGCGAATTCCATCTGCTCCCCATTCTTTTGCCAAAACTTTGGTAAGCATATTAATGGATGCTTTACTCACGCTATAAATCCCCAAACCTGGGTCGGGCGTTTCGCCAGCAATGCTACTAATATTGATAATGCTCCCTCCTCCTCTCAGTTTCATGACGGGATACACCATTTTAGATAGTTGAAAAGGTGCTTTTACGTTGATGTCCATGATTTTGTCATAGGCATTGTCGGGGCAATCTACGGTAGGGCCATAATAAGGATTGGCCGCAGCGTTGTTTACCAAAATATCAATTCCGCCATAGACCTCTACCGTTTTATCAAATAAGTGCTTTGTTTGTGCTTCGTCTCCCATTCTTGCCTCTATGGCCGTGACTTCGCCCCCCGTTTTACGAATGTCCTCCGCCAATTCGTCGAGGTCTGCTTGCCGCCGACTACTAATCACGACTTTTGCGCCAAATTGTGCCAAATACCGCGCAATTTGTTCGCCGATTCCTTTACTTGCTCCCGTAATGAGCGCTACTTTACCTGTCAATTTAAAAAGTTGGTTGTCAGCCATTTTGGTTAGTTCTTTAGTAATTGGTGAATGAAATTAGGCAGTTAAAAGTCCGCCGTCAAGGACGAGGGTGTGTCCTGTCATAAACGATGATGAAGCCGAGGCTGCGTACAAAATTGCGTCAGCGATTTCTTCGGGTTTCCCAAATCGCTTCATCGGAATCGCATTCTGGAGTGCTTCTAAGTAATTGGTATCGTCGTTAACAATCGCGTTTTCGAGCATGGGTGTCAACGTAAACGCTGGGCAAATGGCGTTTACCCTGATTCCGTGTTTGGCAAATTCGAGGGCAGCCGAACGCGTCATGCCCACTACTGCATGTTTGCTGGCCGAATAACCAATGTGCCCCGCAAATCCGCCCAAACCAGCCACCGACGCAATATTGACGATATTGCCTCTTTTTTTGCTCAAAAAATGGGGTAAAACGGCTTGCATACAATAAAAAAGGCCGTTTACGTTGACATCCAACACTTTTTGAAAGTCGGCAGTCGGGTATTTTTCGGTACGAGCTCGTGGTCCAACGATGCCCGCACTATTGACCAATACATCAATATTCCCAAAATAAGAAATACAATCGCTAATCATGCGCTGTACATCTTCAACGTCGGTGACATCAATACGAGCAAAAGTCGCCGCAGCACCCATTCCAGTAAGTTCTTCCACGAGTTCGTCCCCTGCTTTTTCTGACAGGTCGGCAAGGAATAATTTAGCACCTTCGCGAGCAAAAGCCAATGCCGCCGACCGCCCAATGCCAGAACATCCTCCCGTAATAATCACTACTTGATCTTTGAAATTCATTGAATGAAAAATAAGTTAAATTAAGGGTTTTTGAAAAAACTATCGGTTGTTAAAACTAGGATTATGACGCTTTAAACATCTTTTTTGACTTTCTAGCTAATCTTTACCAGAAGCTCAAAGAATACACCTAATTTTACGGCACGCATTTTGGTTATTTTTTTGATGTAAAACAAATAATTCACCCATTCCCTTTTGCTACTCAAATTTTGCGCATTTGTATGATGGACTCCCAACAACCTAACGAGACCGAAGGATTACCACCTTTCATTAAAAGTTGGCGCCAAATGTACCGCATTGTCATTGGTACCTTATTAGTACTTATGGTGCTTTTTTACTTAATGATGAAGTATTTCGAATAATTTTCCCAGATTTCTAAACCTTTCACTTTCCACCTAATCCCTCCTGCCAATGAGTTTTATTGACTGGATTGTCTTAATTGGTACCCTCAGTTTTATCATTATTTACGGTATTTACCGAAGCCGTGGCAAGCAAAATATGGATGATTACCTTATTGCAGGTCAATCGCTACCTTGGTACCACGTATGCTTTTCCGTAATGGCTACGCAAGCGAGTGCGATTACTTTTTTATCTGCCCCAGGCCAAGGCTTTGCCGACGGAATGCGCTTTGTTCAGTTTTATTTTGGGCTTCCGTTGGCGATGGTCGTGCTTAGTATCACTTTTGTACCCATTTTTCACCGACTTAAAGTTTTCACTGCCTACGAATTTCTCGAAACTAGGTTTGATGGTAGAGTTCGTATTTTTACCGTTATCCTATTTTTATTATCACGCGGGCTTTCAACGGGGCTTTCCATTTACGCTCCTTCCATCATTTTAGCCACTATTTTAGGCTGGGATTTAACTTGGACCAATATTTTGATGGGCTCGTTGGTATTGATTTATACCGTTACGGGCGGCACAAAAGCCATTTCTCATACCCATTTACAGCAAATGATTATTGTGACCATGGCCATGTTTGTGGCGGGTTACATGGTTGTTCATCTGTTGCCCAGTGACATTGGTTTTGTGGATGCACTCAAGATTGCGGGGAAAGCAGGACGTCTTAATACCATTGATTTTCATTTTGACCCCAATAGCCGTTATAATATTTGGTCGGGTCTGATTGGAGGCTTCTTTTTGCAACTATCGTATTTTGGCACTGACCAATCGCAAGTAGGCCGCTACCTCACAGGTGAGTCGATTGGACAAAGCCGCATGGGGCTTGTGATGAATGGTTTATTAAAAATTCCGATGCAATTCCTGATTTTGCTCGTTGGAGTGCTCGTTTTTGTCTATTATCAATACAATCCCGCCCCGTTATTTTTTAACAAAGTAGAAACTGACAAACTCAGAAATAGCGAATACGCCGCCGATTACCAATCGTTGGAAGAGAAACATTCATTGGCAGTGAGCAGTCAGCGGGCAGCCGTAGATGGCTTGGCCAAAGCATTAGATTCTAGAGACGAAACTTCGATTGCCCGTTGGCAAGAAGCCTTGAAAGAATCGGACGACACCCAAAAACAGCTTAAAAAAGACGCGGTTTCCTTGATTAAGAAAAACAACCCAACCGCCGATACCAGCGATGTAAATTACGTATTCTTGCGATTCGTACTCGACCGCCTCCCCATTGGGCTGATTGGTCTATTAATTGCCGTCATTTTTAGTGCGTCAATGGGCTCGATTGCCGCTGCCTACAACTCCCTGGCCTCTACCACGGTCGTTGATTTATACAAACGCGTCTATAAAACCGATGCCAGCGACAATCATTATTTGATGGCAACCCGCATTTCTACCATTGGATGGGGCATTTTTTGCATTTTTGTGGCGCAATACGCCAGCAAATTAGGAAGCATGATTGAAGCCGTCAATATTCTTGGTTCGCTTTTCTACGGCGTTATTTTAGGGATATTCTTGGTCGCGTTTTACTTCAAAAACATTGGTGGTAAGGCTACTTTTTGGGGAGCAATTGTGGCCGAAATCGGCGTAGTTCTTTGCTGGTGGTATGACTTAATGGCATTTTTATGGCTCAACGTCGTCGGATGCGTACTCGTCATTGCTTTTGCGTGGATAATTCAAAAAATTAAGCCTGCCAACGCCTAATTGTCGCTCTCCGTTCTGACCGAAAATAATCGCTTCAACCAGCCCATTTTTTCTTCTTTTTCTTCTTTTTTTGCTTGTTCGTCTAAGTCAAAATGAGAGAAATCGGAAAGGATGGGCTGGCCTGCATCCACCCAACAAGTAAACCAAAAATCCGCCACCATTTTAACAGAAGCACGCATCTGCCGTTCGACCTGGCGGTTTAGCAGCTGGTGGTACCGTTCCGAAAACTCCCTCGAATAGGTCTTTACTATCACCCCATTACGATCTTCTAATACGTATTTTTGTTCAGGTCGAAATTTCGCCGACAACTCCCGCTCAAAACGTAAGACACTGTCCAATCCTGCATTGGCATTTCGGACGGCCTGCCAAGCGCGGTGGGCTACTTTGTGTTCATACATAGCCGCACCAACAAACATATCATAACTTTCTCCGTACAATTCTGCAACCCTCGACTCCCAAAAGGCATGAATCCCTTCCTGAGCCGTCATTTGTCCGTTGTAATTGCGGGTTGTGTGCAGAGGGACGTTGGCATCGGCAATATAATGTCCCAAATCTGCCGCTACCCGTAAGATACGGCGGGGATTTTTTTGACGAAATGCTTCCGTTAGCTGAAATTTGTATTGCTGGATTGCCCAAGGTACGGTGCCATTAAGCGCCAACGTATCTTCTCCGTATTTTTCAACGGCCTCTTTCCAATAATAAGGCAGTTTATACAACGCACTATCTCCATACGCTTCGGCATCAATATAATGACGTGGAGCCTCTCCCACCACTGCATAACGCCTTTTGTCGGGATTGACCGCATTTTCGGTCAAGTAGTTAATTTGTTTTTTGAAAAACACTTGCATTTCGGGAGGAAGGCTAAAAACCGCGAGACGGTTGATGCGCTGGTGCGCCCAAAAACCCCACTTTATTTTACCAGAAAAGCCACAAATTGGGATATTCAACAATAACAGAAGAAAAATTAGGGTAAATATTTTCCGAATTAAACATAGATTACAGGGGTACACCCCAAATTTTATTTGGTATTCGCTCTTTACACAAAAGTGTATTATTGTATTTTTTATCCTCAAAAACTGAAATAAAACCATTTTGGAACTGCAAATTGGCTTAAAATAAGTTTTTGAATTAAGTAATTGGCTGAGTATTTTTTGCAGAATCATCGAATTAATCTTCAAATTTTTACTGAGACGTTGAATAAGGTTGTATCGTCACTTTTAATACGGTCATAATTTGATTTGGCAAAATGCAAAAAATACAGAATTGTTTATATTTTTAATAAAAAAAGTACAATTTTTAAATTTCGTTCGTTATCTTTGCACCGTATTCAAAATCAGACGTGAAAACTGAAGTTTAAAAATCAAATTATTACCAAAATGAACAAGAAGAAGTTTTTCGGATATATCAAACCAGTATTTGGCCTTTGTGTATTTATGCTCATCATTTACGGAGCCTACACACCAAGTCAGAATGCAGAGATTCAAAAAATCGTTTGCATTAAATTTAAGGCCGACGCAAGTGCCGCCGACATTGAGCGCCACATGAATGAATTTGCTCAGCTCCGCCGTGAGATTCACCAAATGGTTGCTTACTCAGGTGGTAAAACGTTGAGCGTGGCAGGAAGCTCAGAATATGATGCGATGCACTATCTTACTTTCCGCACGAAGGATGACATTTTGACGTTCCAAAATCACCCAAAATACCAAGAGTTCGTAAAAAACAACCAAGCATCTTGGGAAAAAGAATTGGTGATTGACGCAAGCATTGCTAAATAGTTTTTCTCAAAACTAGCCAACAAAAAAGCCTCGGCATTGCCGAGGCTTTTTTGTTGGGGACGGGGCAGGATTACCCTGCCACCTTACCCATCACATATAACTCTTCCAAATGAGGCGTCGGGTTGCCTCCTTTCTTTTCGAGCGTGACTGCAAATGCTTCTGCTTGTCCCGTCGTTTTCATTTTTTGGAAGGCAGTACTTACATCAAACACGCCTAAATCAACTGGTTTACCTCCTACCAACGCCCAAAGTTGATATTGTTTGTCGGCACTAGGAGTAGGCAATGACAAAACACTTAACTGAACTTCCTGCGTTTTAGGATTCCACACAACCCGCACCGAACTATTGGGTGATTTTTCTACCCCTTTCAAAGTCACAAACTGGTTATTTGCATCATTTAATTGCGCAATTTGCGTCGTTTGTGCTTTAATTTCATTCTGTTGTTGTGCCACCGTTGTTGAAAGTGTATCCAAACGAGCGTTAAAATACACCACCGAACCTACCAAAGCAACCACTGAGGCCGCCGCTACCCACCCCCATTGAAAGGAATTTGCGCGAGAATTAAGCGGTAAAACGGGCACATTATCTTCTTCTTCGACAACTTGTTCCACCTGTGTTTCAGGTTCGTCATCGGCAAAGGTGAGCTGTGCCATAATTTTACTTTTCAACGCAGCTGGGGCAGCCACTTTGTTGGCAAAAGCAAATCGTTCTATTGTATCGCTGAGACTATCTAACTCAGTCCTTATTTCGGGGTAAATTTTAGATAGGCAATCCACTTCCCTCCGTTCCTGATCGGAAACGTTCCCTGAGAGATAGTCTTCTAGGATACCTGATTCTATGTATTCTTTAACGTTAATCATGCACCAAAAAATTTTCTTAAATCCCTAAGAGCACTTCGCACACGCGTTTTTACCGTCCCAAGCGGCATATCTAGCCTTTGGGCTGCCTCTTCGTGCGTGTAGCCTCCCCAATACACCATTTCTATCAGCGTTTGCTGCTCCGGTTTTAGTTGCGACACCACTTCTTTAAGTTCGTTATTGTTAATTTCCTCATATATAGATTGACCTTGTTCTACAGTATATACGGCTGTATCTATATCTTGGATTTCGAGGCGATTAACTCGCAAATAATCTATCGACGTATTCCGTGCGATATTGAGCATCCAGGTAAACAAACGCCCTTTGCTTGAATCGTATTGGGCAATGTTCTTCCAAATTTTGACGAAGATTTCTTGCAGCAAATCCTGTGCAGTTTCTTCAGTGCGAACCACCTTTAAGATAACCCCGTACAGTGCGTCGGAATAATTATCATAAAGGTAATTGAAAGCTTTGCGATCTTGCCTTCGCAAAAGTTCCAATAGTTCGCTCTCATTCAATTTAGGCGTTTTTAATCCCATATAAAAAAGTTAAACCACTTGAGAATGGACAGTATTTACAAGTAAACAAAAGCGAGCGTACTTCTGTTTAAGAGCTTTCATGTATGCAATATCAAAAAAAAAAATCAGTCCTCTAAATCCAACTTGACATTCGCTCTCGTAGATAGTACCAAAAAGGCTATCCACCATGAAAAAGGCTATCCACCATGAAAAAAGGACTTATCAAAACCGTTAAAATTTCGCTTTACTCCTTAGGTTTTCTTTTTGTGGCATTTGTTGTTTATGCCAATCTAGAACCTGCACCCATGCACGCTTATGTAAAGCCAATTAGCATGACCATCATAAAAGTAGATGGGCTTGACGAAACTACTAATTCGGAAGCGTTACAAAAACAAATTAGTCAACAAAAAGGGGTCACCGCTTGTACAGTCAATCCCGCAAGTCAACTCGTAAGCATCACTTTTGACCCTGATGCTACCAACGAGTCTTCTTTGAAATCACTGGTAGGAAGTTTTTCTGCCAAAAAAGTTGAGCCCGCATCCTTTGATGGCATTGCAGCAAGCGGTCCTCAGTGCCCCGTGCCGTTGTCATACATTCAAGCATTTGAGCGCGCAAAATACGCCTTCTGTTTCCGTTAGCATCTTTTATTTTCTCTCAATAACTACTCAAGTTTTAATTTAATCCATTTTCTCAATCAATTAAATCAATTAAAACCATGAAAAAAGCATTTTTGTCTTTATCGGTTGCGCTTGTGTTCATTATGTCATCTTGTAAGAAAGAAGAAGAAGCAGCGCCAAAATCTCTTTACGAACGTTTGGGTGGAGTTGATGCCATCTCAGCTGTTGTGGATCAGTTTATTACTAACGTAGCAGCTGACCCTAACATGGTTCGTACGTTTACGCCACTTCTACAAGAAGTACAAAAAGGCAACACAGCTCGCTTAACAGCCCTTCGTAACAACTTGATTGACCAGATTGGTGAAGCCAGTGGTGGTCCTCAAAAATACAAAGGCAAAGACATGGTAACAGCTCACAAAGGTATGAATATCACTGATACTGAGTTTAATTCATTGGTCAATGACTTGGTAATGGCCTTGAATAAATTCAATGTACCATCTACCGAGCAAAACGAACTTTTAGGTGTTTTAGGAGGCTTGAAAGGCCAAATCGTTGGCAAATAGTAGGGTCTGGTTGGGTAGTTGAGTATTACAGCAGGGCAAATTGCCCTGCTGTTTTTTTTTACTCAACCCAAAGTACCAACCCTTTGAGGTAGCTTCCTTCAGGATGGAAAAGATTGACGGGGTGGTCGGCGGGCTGCGTAATTTGGTGTAAAACTCGCACTTGACGCCCTGCCTCGATGGCCGCTGCTACAATGGTATTGTAGAATAACTCACGGTCCACTACTTGCGAACACGAAAAGGTAAACAATATCCCGTTTGGTTTTAAATGCTTGATGCCCTCTGCATTCAATCGCTTATACCCTTGTACGGCGCGATGACGCGCCGACATGCTCTTGGCATAGGCTGGTGGATCAAGAATCATCAAATCGTAAGTACCAGTTGTTTCTTTTAGAAACTTCATTACGTCTTCTGCATACGAGTTGTGGTTTGGTGTCTCACCAAAATTGGCTTCCACATTTCGTTCCGTCAATTCAATCGCTTTTTTGGAGGCATCCACCGAATCGACCGATTGTGCTCCTTCTGCCAAAGCATAAATAGAAAAACCTCCCGAATAGCAAAACGCATTCAGTACATTTTTCCCTTTGGCATAGCTTCCCAACAACCGTCGGTTATCGCGTTGATCGAGGAAAAAGCCCGTTTTTTGCCCAGTTTCCCAATCAATCAAAAAAGTATGTCCATTTTCTTTGACAGGATGCGGTACTGGACAACTGCCGAATACGTACCCGTTTTGGGTAGTTTTGGCAAATTCATCGGGCAAGGTATCGGCACTTTTATTATAAATGGCTTTCAAATCACTGCCGTACAACTCCTGCAGTGCTTGCGCCAACTCATTGAGCACACGATACATCCCAATCGAATGGGCTTGAATAACCAACACTCCGTTGTAGAAGTCGATAATAAGCCCAGGTAAACCATCCCCTTCGCCGTGTACCAAACGGTAGCTGTTGGTGATGGTTTCCTCACTCCCCCATTGGGTGGCAAACAACTGCTGGCGGACGGTCAACGCTTTTTGCAATTTCTGTTTCCAAAAATCGACGTTGGGTACAATTTGTTCAAAACTGAACAATTTTACGGCAATGTTGCCATTATGATAATGCCCCGTTGCTAGGTACTGGCCACGGCTATCACAAACTTCAACGATTTCACCGTCAGTTGGTTGGCCTTTGATTCGGGCGATAGCTCCCGAAAAAACCCACGGATGAAACCGCCGTACGGCTTCGTCGCGATTGGGTTTTAGATATACAATTGGAAAAGAATGCACGAAGATATTTATTAATTGGAAAGACAAAAATACTTAGCTCAATGCAAGTAGAAAGCACATTTTTCGTTTTTTTTCCTGAAACTAACCACCAATCACCAATGAATCGTCGCGATTTTTTGAAACAAACCTCCGCATTAAGCGCGGGAATTGCCCTCACACCAAGTCTTTTTACTGAAGCGAAACCCATCAAAAAATTTGGAATTCAGCTTTACAGCGTTCGTGATTTGATGCCAAAAGATGCCAAAGGAACCATGAAAAAACTGGCTGAAATGGGCTATACACAATTTGAAAGCTACGGCGGGCCTGACTTTTTGTGGGGAATGTCGCCGAAAGAATGTAAAACTTTTTTGGGTGATATGGGCGTCAAAATGGTAAGTACGCACTTTGACATGAACAAAGACCTCGACAAAAACATCGAGCGTGGCGCCGAAGCAGGCCTTAAATACATGCTTTGTCCTTATCTAGGGCCTCAAAAAACGATTGATGAATGGAAGAAAAAAGCTGATTTGTTTAACCAAGTGGGAGAAAAAGTGACCAACGCGGGAATGAAATTTGGCTACCACAACCACGATTACTCTTTTAAGCCACTCGAAGGCCAAATTCCGCACGAAGTGCTTTTGGCAAACACTGACCCCAAAAAGGTGATGTTTGAATTGGATTTGTGCTGGATTGTAGCAGCGGGACAAGATGCTGTTGAGCACTTCAAAAAGTATGGAAAACGCTACGAATTGGTACACATCAAAGACATGGTAAAAGACAGTAGCGGCAAAGTAACCCAGAAAGATTTGGGGCAAGGCTCAATTGACTTTGTGACGATTTTGAAAGCTGCCAAAAAAGCGGGGGTAAAATACTACCTAGTTGAACAAGAACAATACCCTGGAGCGTCGATTGATAGCATCAAAGTAGATGCCGATTGGATGAAACAACTTTCGATTTAATATTAATCAACCTCCCGAAAGTTTGGAAGAACCTCCCGAAAGTTTAAAACTTTCGGGAGGTTTTGGTTTATCTCACTCCCCTTCTCGCACTCCCGCTTCGGGTTTGAGGACGTACACGTCCAACATCGCCTTAGGACGGGCAAGGTACTCACGGAGCAAGGTTTTAAGCGAATAGCCATCGGGTACATCTTGCGCGGCAAATCCGACGGCATCCACCCCTTCATGTTCGGCTAAATAAAGCGCTCGGGCATTGTGAAAATTTTGGGAAATTATCGTCACACGTTCTTGGCCATACACCTCACGGCTCCTGACAACGGAATCAAACGTTCGATAGCCTGCGGTGTCAAGTAGCAATACATCTTCAGGAATCCCCAATTTTGTCAATGCTTGTTTCATGGCTTTGGGTTCGTCGTACGTTTCGGCTTCTTTGTTACCGCTCAAAATCAGGTACTTGACTTTTCCCTCTTTAAACAATAGTGCCGAGGCTTCCATTCGGTATTTAAAAAACAAGTTTTCCTTCCCACGTGCGACGTATTTGCTTGTCCCCAAAACCAGCCCAACGTCGTTGGAAGGTAAAGAAGAAACGTCAAAAAATACCCTATGGCGGGTCGTTAGTACCACAATCCAATTACACAACAACACTGCCACTACCACTCCAAACACCGACCACAAGCCCGCCTTGATGAGTTTTTTCATCAAAGAGACCCGCAAACGGCGCGAATGGCGAATGGCGTTGATATGTAAAAAAGCGGTTTTCACATTGCTCGTTTTTTAGAATAGCCCCAACTGCCCCGTCTCATCGGGAGCTGTGGGTGGGGTTTGAGGTGACGTTTCGTCTTCTTCAGACGACGCGGCTATTTCTGGTGATTCATTTTCAACAATTTCTGGTTCGGCTATTTCCGCTTGAATGGATTCGAGCTGCTTTATTTCTTTGATTTTCAAAGCAGAAACCCGATTGCCCAGGGCTTTCCAGCCTCTTACCTCTACAAATTCATCCAAAGTATATTGTTCAACCTGGTTCTCCGTTTTGCTCTTTTCTATCACCACTTCCATGCGTGGATGTACGTCCGTAGAAACAAAAACGATTTTAGACCCCTTGTTTTCACCAATAAACGAAAATTTCTTATCGGTGGTTGTGGTTTCTATTTTAAAACGCTTGGCAAAGTAATTTTTTTGTACCGATTCGTAATAAACTGCCGTAATAGGTTTTTCAGGAACAAACTTCTCCAAAAGCACCAGCTCTTTGGGTTCATAACGGTTGGTCAAATCAAAGCTGGTAAGTTCGTATGTACCTTCTTTGTAAAGAACTAAAATCAGGTCGCCATTGTCAAAATTACCCAAATAACGCCCTCGTTCGTCACGATTCAAACGACCTAGCACTTCGTCGTACCACAAGTCAACGCCACCGAGTGTTGAGGCTCCTGCCGATTTAAAGGCTATTTTGCGGACGGGATACTTGGTCAGTACATTTCCCATGGCCGAGCGATTTTTGACTGCTAACTTAGAAAAATCAAAATCAAAAATCTTGATTCGTGCCGTACTTTGGGCAGTTAAATTTACCGTAATTATTTCCGCTTCACCGTTGTCATTGGCACTAAAATACGTCATTTTCGACTTGTTTGTCCCCAATGACACGTCATAATCTTTGTCGCGCGTGATACCCGTGACGGCAAAACGTTTGGCATAGCTTACCCCTGATTTACCATCAAGGTAGGTGACATTATATATTTTACGCTCGTCGTTTTTCTTAAACACCGACACATAAACAATGTCTTTACCTACAAAAACTTTATCAGCTACGCGAACAATTTTGTATTTCCCATCACGTCGAAACACAATGATGTCGTCAATATCCGAACAGTCCATGACGTATTCATCTTTTTTCAATCCATAACCAATAAAACCTTCTTCGCGGTTAACGTACAGTTTTTGGTTTGCAGCTGCTACGACGGTCGCCGCAATGGTATTAAACGAACGAATTTCGGTACGACGCCCACGGTCTTTGCCATATTTTTTCAACAAATCTTTGAAATAATTGATGGCATAGCGTGTCAAATGAACGAGGTTATCTTCCACTTCGGCCAACTCCGCCTCTAGGCGTTTCATGGCTTCATCAGCCTTAAAGGCATCGTATTTTGAAATACGTTTGATGCGCAATTCGGTCAAGCGCAGAATATCCTCTTCGACAATTTCGCGGTAAAAGTCATTTTTATATGGTGTTAGTCCCGCATCAATCGTTTGAATAACCGCCTCAAACGTTTCGCACTCTTCAATATCGCGGTAAATGCGATTTTCGATAAAGATTTTCTCTAATGAACTGTATAAAAGTTTTTCTTTTAGCTCAAATCGTTTGATTTCTAGCTCACGTTTGAGCAAATGTACTGTTTGGTCGGTACACGTTTTTAAGATTTGAGAAACCGTCACAAAGTGGGGTTTTTCGTCGATAATCACGCAGGCATTTGGCGAAATACTTACCTCACACTCCGTAAAAGCATACAAAGCATCAATGGTAATGTCGGGCGAAACGCCTGGAGCAAGGTGGATAACAATCTCCACGTCCCTTGCCGTGAGGTCTTCCACCGCTTGCATTCCCTTTTCGGGTTTTTTAATCTTAATTTTCCCTTCCTCGCTGGCCTTGATTATCGAATCCTTGATGGAAGTCGTGGTTGTTCCAAACGGAATTTCACGAATCACCAACGTTTTCTTATCAAGCTCTTCAATTTTGGCCCGCACGCGAATTTTTCCGCTCCGAAGTCCATCGTTGTAGTTAGTTACATCGACAAACCCTCCCGTTGGAAAATCAGGGTATAACGTAAACGGCAATCCTTTCAAATAAGCCATTGACGCCTCAATCAATTCCACAAAATTATGCGGCATGATTTTGGTCGAAAGCCCCACGGCAATCCCTTCCACCCCCATGGCCAAGAGCAACGGAAACTTCACGGGTAGCGTAACAGGCTCTCGTTTACGGCCGTCGTAGCTCATTTGCCACTCGGTTGTATCTTCATTAAAAACTACGTCGTTGCCAAACTTAGAAAGGCGCACTTCGATGTAGCGAGCGGCAGCTGCGCCATCCCCCGTTCGGATGTCACCCCAGCTACCTTGGGTATCAAACACCAGGTCTTTTTGACCCATGTTGACAATCGCTTCGTTGATTGACGCGTCGCCGTGCGGGTGAAACTGCATGGTAGCCCCAATCACGTTGGCTACTTTGTTAAAGCGCCCATCGTCCATTTCTTTCAGCGCATGAAGAATACGGCGCTGCACAGGTTTTAGGCCATCCTCGATGTTGGGTACGGCTCGCTCTAGGATTACATAAGAGGCATAATCCAAAAACCAGTTTTGATACATATCCGACACCACCAACTGGTCGTGGCGGGTGTGTTCAAGGGGATTTTGGTCTTCGGGTAAAGTGTCGTTAATTTCGCTCATCGGTTCGTATTGAGTGCCACGTAATGTAAGGGTTTTATCAACCCTTTTACCAAAATAGTCGCTCAATCGCTATTGGTAAATTACAATTTTTTAACACGTAAATATACAAAAAAATGTCCAAAAATCACGTTTTAGACCCACTCAATACCTTTTTTTAGCATCGAAAGCGTGTATTCTTCGCGCGATTGAGAAACGGGACGATAATCGTATTCCCAGCCTGCTAAAGGTGGCAAACTCATTAAGATTGACTCCGTTCGTCCACCCGTTTCTAGTCCAAATTTTGTGCCACGGTCCCACACCAGATTAAATTCCACGTAACGCCCACGGCGTACCAGCTGCCACTTTTTTTCTTCTTCACTATACGGAATATTAGCATTTTTTTTCATCAATGCCGTATAAGTGGGTGCAAAGGTTTCGCCTACAGCTTTGACAAATTCAAACAGCTGATTCTTCTGGGCGTCGGAGGTAGGTTTCAAATAATCGAAGAATATTCCTCCCACGCCACGGGTTTCTTGGCGGTGCGGCAAGAAGAAATAATCATCTGCCCAATTTTTAAATTTGGGATAGTAATTGACATCGTGGGCATCGCAGGTAGCTTTGAGTTGTTGGTGAAACCAGCGAGCATCCTCATCAACGACGTAATGCGGCGTCAGGTCAATCCCTCCCCCAAACCAGCTTGTGCCGTTGGACATCTCAAAGTAGCGAACATTCATGTGAATGATGGGAACCATCGGGCTGTTGGGGTGCATCACAATCGACACCCCCGTGGCAAAATAATCGGCCCGCTCGGTGAGGTTCATTTGTTTCATGAGCGCCTCGGAAGTTTGTCCCTGCACCGCCGAAAAATTGACACCTCCTTTTTCAAGGATATTTCCCGCCTGAATCAAGCGCGTTCGGCCACCGCCACCGCCGTGGTGTTGCCAAAGGTCTTCATGAAACTTGCCTTTTCCGTCGGTTTGTTCGATGGCTCTACAGATTTGGTCTTGTAACTGTTGGAAGTAATCAGAAATCGTGTTACGCATTTTTTAATTTAAAAAATCAAATAATAGTCTTTTAATAAAGTACGAAAACCCTCAGAATACTTACCATCCCCTTCATGAATGGTAAGTTTCTCTATCTGCAAGGGCTTATTTTGCCACTGGAAGGTCGTTATAAGTCGAAAAAGTGCTTTTTCTTCTCGTTGAAAAACTTGTAATTGCTTGACAGGCCAAAGTCCTTTTTCCTGCATAAGCTCGGTCAATTTTTGGGTTTCAAAAGGTGGCAACAACACCACAAATCGGCCTTTTTTTAAGAGCAATTGGGCGACTGAATTGGCCAATTCGGCCAACGTAAGACTCTCGGTATGCAGCGCTTGGTTTTTAATTTCGTTGGTAGAAAGCAAGTGATTTTCAAAAAAGGGAGGATTACTGATAATAAAATCGTAGCCCTTTTCTTTATCCCAATTCTGGAGAGCAGTTTCATAAACCCGTATCCGTTCGGCAAAAGGGCTTTGACTGACATTTTCTTGGGCTTGTTCGGCACTTGAGGGCTCAATTTCGATGGCATCGATGCGCAAATTTTCGTTCCTTTGCGCTACCATCAAGGCCAGCACGCCAGTCCCTGTGCCAATATCCAGCCCTCTTTTCACCCCGTCCACCGACGCGTACGCCCCTAGCAAACAGGCTTCTGTACATACCCGCAATGAACTGCGGTCGTGCCAGACAGTAAATTGTTTGAACTTAAAATAGGGGTTTGAACTACGTCCCATGTTGTTTGTTTAAAAAGATTATGCAACTACTTTCGGCCAAAATCAGCGGGATTTTCCCCCCAATATTCCGTTTCCCATTTTAAAATTGAGTTCGAATAGGTATTTTTTGAAAGCCATTCTTCTGCCCGTTGCAGCATTTCGAACAACGCTTTGTTACGCGGAGTCACTTCCAGTTTGGTGTTGGCATGTTTACGTTTAATCCACGCCATAGCCGTTTTGGAGTCGGTATAAATGGGCAAATTGCTTTGGTGCTTTTGCAAGTACGCTAAACCGTGAACAATTGCCAAAAACTCACCAATATTGTTTGTCCCGTCCTGAAAAGGGCCTTGGTGAAACAGCTTTTGCCCCGTCCTGACATATACTCCCTGATACTCCATATCGCCCGTGGCGGTGTTCCAAGCGGCATCAACTGCAATGCTTTCAGCGTTGGGTTTGCCCACATTGGCAGGGGCTTCTTTCAGCGCAGGCTTGGGTTTGCTCGGAGTAATAAATTCCCAATAACTTTTGCTAAGCGCAGCTTCTGCTTCTTTTAAAGTATCAAATGACTTGTATTTTGCCTCGGCAAAACCCTTGATTTGCGCCTCGCACTCGTCCCACTCCGTAAACACCCCACGACGGCGTCCTTCCCAAACTACGTAAAATTTTCTTTTTTTAGCCATGTTACAAACATAAAGAAAGTACGGGGTAAAAACGGAATCTCAACGCCTTTAGAAGGAAATTCCACTACAAATTCTATGAAATTTCCTTTTTTAGTGGGCGCTTTGGCTCTTTCAAGTTTAGCCATCGCCCAAAAAGGGGTCGTCCTCACCCCCAACGAGACCGAAAAGAAAATCGACGTTACAATCGACGGCAAGCCTTTCACAAGTTATTTTTATCCAGGCCCCGATGTTTTAAAAAAAGCAGTTCTTTATCCCCTGCTTACCGCCCAAGGCACTGAAATTACGCGCGGCTGGCCCATCAAACCTCGTACGGGTGAACGTGTGGATCACCCACACCACGTCGGGATGTGGCTCAACTATGAATCGGTCAACGCCCACGACTTTTGGAACAACTCTACAAAAGTAGATCACGAAAAACACACCTACGGGACCATCGTTCATACGGGAATCGCCAAAATGAAAAGTGGCAAAAACGAAGGTACCCTTACCGTTACGGCCGACTGGCTCGACAAAAAAGGGGGCTTGATGTTGACCGAAACTACCACGTATATTTTTAAAGGAGACGCCACCACCCGCACCGTTGACCGCATCACTACGCTAACTGCTAAAACCGAAGTAGTGTTTAAAGACGTAAAGGACGGCATGTTTGCCATTCGCGTCGCTCGACAACTGGAACATCCTTCTACGGGGCCTTCTGAGTTTACGGATGCTTACGGGGTAGTGACCAAAGTTTCGTCGATGGACAACACGGGCATTACGGGCAGTTATCGAACCAGTGAAGGAGTTGAGGGTGACAATGTTTGGAGTACGCGCGGCCGTTGGTGCAACTTACGCGGAAAGATGGGCGACGAAACCATCAATGTCGTTATTCTCGACCACCCCAAAAATGTGGGTTATCCGACTTATTGGCACGCCCGTGGCTACGGTCTTTTTGCCGCCAACCCGCTTGGACAAGCTATTTTTAGTAAGGGTAAAGAAAATCTTAATCTGACGCTTAAAAACGGCGAGTCCACTACTTTCCGATACCGCACGGTTATCGCTTCAAAAACCCTTTCTGACGACCAAATCAATAAAATCGCGGCAGATTTTGGGAAGTAGCCTGGGTCAGACGATAGTCAGACCCAATAAGAGCAAGTAACGATGATAGTCAGGCCAAGTACCTACCCGAATTGTATTCGGTCTGACTGTCGTCTGACCGAGTGTCAAAGTAGCCTGGGTCAGACGATAGTCAGACCCAATAAGAGCAAGTAACGATGATAGTCAGGCCAAGTACCTACCCGAATTGTATTCGGTCTGACTGTCGTCTGACCGAGTGTCAAGTCAGACGATAGTCAGACCGAGTGTCAAGCGCAGCTATTTGAGGTTTGTAGGCCGTAGGTAGAATGGTATCCTTTAGTAAATTTTCAAGCTTTAGGTACCTAAACAACTTGTACGTAGTAACCACAGGTATTAAAAGTGGAATTTTGCCAAGTCCCAAAAGCCGATTAACCCTTTGAGGAACGACTAAAGTTTGCGCTTGCTTTAGAATAAAAAAGCGAACGCCGCCCAAATGTTTTTGGTATTGGCGGTACAGGTCATGGGTAAATTCGCTCGACAGTAAGTTGTCCCGCAAGTGTTCTTCACGCATTTTTTGCCAATCCTCAAAGGTTGTAGGTAGCCCCTGAATACCCATTCTAGCCCCTACCCGATAAAATACGTCGAAGGTTTCTTCTTTTTCTTCTTGGGTTAATTTCCGTTCCAGCACCTCAAACGCACGAATGGAATAATCAATCAGCATAAAAAGCACATCGCGGTAGGCCCAATCGGGGATTTGAGCGGCTCGTTTTTGCTCAACAGCTTGGTGAATGGCGGCGATTTTATCAATGGAATTAAGGGCTTGCTCCTCCTCCGAAAACACAATTTGACGAGCGTAAGCCACCGTCGAAAACAACCGACCAAGCGGGTCAGAGGGCAGCTTTCCCGTAAAATACAGCCAATCGACGGCTTTATTGAGGGCAAACTCAGCCGATGCCCCCGCAAAAATAAACAAGATGGTATCAGCTTTCCCCCATATTGTCCGAACGATGGAATTGGGTGCGACGAAGTAGCTCATTTGGACGATTGAATAGTAATGATACTTTCTACAAAAAACACAAACAACGCCCCTAGTGAATAGGCCAATATATCGAGCCAAGAAAAGCTTGTTCCTAAAACCACTCTTGCAATTTTGACTTTTTCAAGGCCAATTATTTCGACAAAGTTGATAAACTGTAAGGCTTCTATAAAAAAGCTAAAAAGTAAAGTTCCTACAATTGTCGGCACAACGCTAAAAGGTGTAACCCCTCGCACTAAGGTGTAAATCAGAATCACAACTAAAAAATCTCCTCCAAAAGGGCGCAGAAAAGCATCATGAACGAAAGCTGCAATGGCTACTTCAATCAGAAATATGACAATTGCTATCGTTAGGTAGTGTTTTTGAGAAAACATTTTAAAAAGTACTTTTATTTACAAAGTAAAATAAAAGCAGGCTACAATAAAAAGTTTCTTTGTAAAAATTTGAGCACATAATTTTTGTTTCCTGTCATGAGATTGTATGAAACAAAAAAAGCCCAGATTTCTCTGAGCTTTTTGCTTTGTGTTGGCGGTCCGGACGGGATTTGAAAACAACCGTACAAAAGGCTCTTTTTCAGAGAGTTAAAGATGTTCACATTTATTGAGTTAGCAAAACTCACAACAAATTTATAACAATACAAAAAAACAAACTCACATAAACCATTGACTTTGAGCAGCTTAACACAAAAAGCAACTTTGTAAGAAAAGAACAACTTTGAAAGCAAACTTGAGTCAGTTATTCTTTAGGCTTATCGAAAATAATTTCAGAACTATCTTGTAAACCTTCGTAGCCTATCCGTTTTGTATGTAATTGTCGCATTATCTCAAGTTGATACTCTCTAAATATCTCTCCTACTTTACCCAACAAGCCTTGTGCAATTGCATAGTTTAATATGTTATTATGCCAAAGTGCTTCTATGTAAAGCTTTCTCAAATTTTGTGGTTGCATTGTTGGGAGCGTTTGTTCAAGGTCAACAAGCCATTGAGTATTTGTATCTATACTATACTTTTCCTTATTGTCCTGAATCCAATAGAAGATAATCAACTCCAAGTCAATTTGAAGGCATTTTTTTATGTCTTGCAATTGTTTCTCTTTCTGCTTTAGCAGTTCACTTCTCACCTCAGCCAATTCCTTCCAATGATTCACAAGTACTTCTAACTCCTTTACCCGTTCATCATTCTTCACTACTTGTGGTTCGCCTGTTATCAGTTCCGTAACAGAGACATCCAACACCCTAGCTATCTTTTCCAGTTGTTCTACTGAAAGTTTACTGCCTCGCCTTTCAAGCTTAGCGTAATTTGATGGGTCAATTTCTAAAGCAGCTGCAATTTCCAATTGCTTAACTCGCTTTGCTTCTCTAATCGACTTTATGTTATATGATAAGTTCATTTTGCAAAAATAATGGTATTATTTAACAAGTTGAATATTAAATATTTACGAATATAATGGTTTTATTTTACCACATAAATGGTGTCAATTGTTTTATATACAGTAAATATTTACCATTTTTACAGTAAATAAAAACCTTTTTGCGATGCAAATACAAAACCGTCCCCCCGTAAAGCGTCTGATAGACCGCTTTGAGGCTGAAACAATGCTTGTTTTTAAGCCTTCACGTAATTTCTATCAAGATACAGGCATCAACCGTATTCGTTTTGCCAAACTATCAAACGGTGAGAAACAACCGACATTGGAAGAAGCCAATAAGTTAACTACGTTTTTTAACCGTTTCTTTCCTGCAAGCCTCAAAGACCTTCTGAATTAATTAAAAAGCCCTATACCGTTCCAGCGGTATAGGGCTAAAATGTTTCACCTCAAATCAAATAAAAATGAAACGTACAAAGTTACGAAATGCCCGTGCAAGTCTCGCCATCAGCGATTCAGAGAGTTACCAAAAGTCTAAATTTCCCCTAACACGGCAGCGGTTCACGGTGTCGTTTTTTGCCAAAGGAGCGCGTAACAGTCCAAACGCCAAATGCCCTATCAAAGCAAGCCTTAATCACGGGCGTAACCGTTTGGCTTTCAGTACAGGTATAGAGTGTAAACCCGCCTTTTTTGACGTTAAAACAGCAACGGTCAAAAACAATCCAAATGCCACACAGCTACTTGTACAAATCAAAACCAAGGCAGAGGAATTTTACAGTGAGTTGAAGTTTACAGGCCGTCCAATTGACCTACAAGTAATTAAAGCCTATGCCCTTGATATTCCCATCGGAAACACGCCCAACGCCCTTGAGGTGCTTGATATTTTTTTGAAGGAGGAATCAGAGCAGCGTTTACAAATAGGTGAACTTCAAAAGAGTACGTTCCAAAAACAAAAAGTTTGGCATCGGCACTTAAAAGAATTTACGACGAATCGGTACGGCTCAAAAGCATTGCTTCAAACCCTTGTACCTGCCGATGCAACGGCTTGCGTCCTTTGGCTAAAAAGTCAAAAAGAGGCCAGCAACGACGTTTCTATGAAAATTGTAGCCCACTGGAAACGGGTTATGAACTTCGCACTGGCTAACCACTGGATAGACCGAAACCCGTTTGCGCTCTTTCGTCGCAAAATGGAAAACAAACGGCATGAAGCCCTCACCCCCAAAGAAGTACAGGCCATCAAAGAGGCTCACTTTGCATCTGAAGTACTTAACCAAGTACGCGATATTTTTCTTTTTGGGTGTTTAACGGGCTTCGCTTATAAAGAATTACAGAGCCTAAAACCGTCCGAAATCAAAGAAGAAGAGGGCAAAAAGTACATTGTTAAGGTTCGTTCAAAAGTTAAAAATACCTCAAATGCCCCTGCCATCGTCCCACTAGGGAGCGAAGCCATTGAACTACTGGAACGATACGCACAGCATCCCCATTGCCTCAAAAAAGGCGTTTGTTTGCCCGTTCAGGCCAACCAAAAAATAAACGCCTACCTCAAGCAAATTCAACACGTTGCAGGCATCGAAAAGCGCCTCACAACACACGTTGCACGACGTACAGCCGCCACCATTCTACTAAACGCGGGTATGCCAATAACGTCGGTTTCTGCCATGCTTGGCCATGCCGATTTAAAGACCACGACCAGGCATTATACCAGGGTGAACGAATCTACGGTAATACGTGATTTTCAGCAAGTTGAAGAAAGTTTAAAAACCAAAAAAAACGAAGGCAATGGAATCTAATAATAGTGAATATTGGAAAAAGAAGTGTGAGGTTCGGGAGAGTGTCATTTTGGACTACATGACAGATTTAGCCAACTACCGAATACTGGTTGCACAATTAAAGGCAGAGGTCGAGCATTACAAAGCGACATTGAGAGAAAAGGAGCACGCGCTAAAAAATACGGATAAGTTCTGGAAACAAGTTCTGTTTGAAGACATTGTCAAAGACTATCACGAATCTTTTGAAAACTAAACAAAAACCCCCTTGGCCTGAGCAACCAAGGGGGAAGTTTTTAAACCCCAACAAATGAAGATTTTTATCAACATTAAATTCCTAACAGTACAAATTTATGAAATTTCAAGAAAACACCGAAGTAGTTGACAATGAATATTTTAACAATATTCCAAATGAAGATAAACAAGAAGGCAGCACAAGCGAAGAGGAAGAAAAAAAGCAAAGAAAACTCAAACACAATGCTAAAAACTTCATTCGTGTAGGCGACAACTATTATAAAATAGTTTATCGTCCTAATAAAGATAAAAGTCTGTATAAAGACTACCTAAAGTTAAATAAAGGGACAATTATTGATGACCATACCCACGGTATAATCAAATACATTCCAAAGTACGATGATTTTTGTATGGTCGCTTCTCATGTTAATTATCAACAAGTAATCAACGGGTTTTATAACGAGTACAGCGAGCTAAAACACAAGCCCAAAAATGGAAATTGTGATACAATTTTGGCCGTTATAAATCACGTTTTTGGAGAACATTATTTTGATTTTGCGCTTGATTATTTGCAGCTGCTTTACCTCAATCCCTATCAGCGTTTGCCTATTTTACTGCTAGAATCCCAAGAAAAAAACACGGGCAAGTCCACCTTTGCCAATGTCGTTTATAAGATATTTCAAGACAACGCTATCAAAATAGGGAACAACGACCTACAAAGTGACTTTAATTCAGTATGGGTCAAACGATTAGCAATCATTGTTGATGAAACCTCATTGGAAAAAAAGGGCATTACGCAAATGCTTAAAAGGTTTAGTACGGAGACAGGAAAAGTCACCGTTAATGAAAAGAACAAAGCCCAAACGGAGGTAGATTTTTTTGGGAAGTTTATCTTTATTTCCAACGAAGAAGGTAAAGCCCTTTTTATAGAACGTGGCGACCCTAGATGGGCGGTTTTTAAAGTTCCAACCTTTGCAGAAAGAGGTACCAAAGATGACCCTTTGATTGATGAAAAAATTGATGCCGAAATCCCTGCCTTTCTTCATTTTTTAAATCAAAGGCGGTACAAATACAGCCATCAAAGCCGTATGTATTTTGACCCGTCGGTTTATCAAACCGCTCAACTCCAGCTTTACTATAATAACAGCATTAGCAAAGTGGCCCAGTACATCAAAAAACTGATTATTGATACTTTTGATTTGTACCCGAAAGAGGACATAATCAAATTGGGCATTGCTGATATTATGGAAGAGTTAAAGCCCGAATTACGAACAATCGAACGTGAGGGGGTTAGGTCAGCCCTTGAAAAAGAACTCAACAAAGCCCCCCAACCAAGAACCCACTACACGCTTTTTAGTCGAAAAAACATTGAATCAAACCACCTACACTACCCTACAACAAACGGGCAAAATAAGGTACATTACACGTTTTCGAGGTTTGAGGCAGAAACTTGGAAAAGTACAAATGGGGATTTTTGAGTTTAGTTATTTTGGAACAAATGGAACAAACTTGGAACAAGTTTGGAACAAACAAAAGCCTTCAAAAGTGCCACTTTCAAAAACGTTTATATAATTGGAACATTTGGAACAAAGTATCATAACTTATTGATATTTATCTATTTACATTGTTCCATTTTTTGTTCCAAGTTTGTTCCAAATGTTCCATATTTCAGAGACATTTCTACTTTGTTCCAAATGTTCCATTTTTTTCGATGAAAACGTAAAAATGTGGACTTTTGACAAAACGCAAAAAACGCAGTGCAATTTTTAGTAATTATTAAGCCGATAGAAAGAAAGTATATGGAACGCCAACACATCACCCAAATCAAAAGCATTTCGATTGAAAGCTACCTTGAAAGTCAGGGCATGAAACCCGCGAGAGCCCATGGCCAAAAACTATACTATCATTCCCCCTTTCGTACTGATAGTACCCCCTCGTTTGTCGTAAACTTAGACTCAAACACTTACAAAGACTTTGCTGAGGACGAAAAACCCGAAGACATCATACGTTTGGTGCAAAGACTTCACAAATTTAGCTTCAAAGAAGCCTGTCAACATCTCAATAATTGGACAAACTCCGCCCCGCCGCCTACTCCTTTTCTTTCTAACGGCCAATCTCTAAACCCTGCTCCCAAAAGTCACATCACGGTCTTAAACACAAGTACATTAGAAGCTCCTTACCTGATCGACTACCTAATGAGCCGAAAAATAGATACTACCTTGGGTTATTTGTATCTAACGGAGGTAATGTATTTATGCAAGGGAAAGCGTTACAAAGGCATAGGCTTTAAAAACAATGAGGGAGGTTATGAGATAAAAAACGCGCATGGTTTGACCTTTACCGCTCGTCCTAAAGCGGCTGCTTACTTTCCCGTCAGTGGCTCGAAAGTGATTTCGGTATTTGAGGGGTTCTTTGATTTCTTGAGCGCATTAATGTATTATCGAATCCCCCGTTCAAATCATAGTGTACTGGTTTTGAACTCTGTTACGAATGTTACAAAATCCGTTCCAATTCTTTCTAAATACCAAACCCTAAATGTTTACCTAGACAATGATGAAGCAGGCAAGAAAGCCTACATCAATCTAAGAAATCACCGATTAAACGTAGTTGATTGTAGTCATCTATACGAAGGGTTCAAAGATTTTAATGAATTTTGGATGGATAAAGGAAATCTATAACGCGTGGCACTCTGCTTTTTGGGGTATTTCTAAGCAAAAACTAACCTAAAAAGACCCAAAAAACATACGTTTTGCAGTCAAATTGCGGCCTAATTAACTATAACTATCTAACAAACAGGTAGTTACTTTTTTTACCCTAACAAAAAGTACGCTGTTACACACAGTAAGGTAACCCGCACTTTATCGGTTGTGGCAATTGCCACCCTTTAATTTTAGGAATATACCCCCAGTTTTTATCCAGAAAAAGAGTATCATTTTTTCTAAGAACACCCCTTCACTTTTGTGAAATTTTGTGTCCTGTTTTTTTTGATTCTGTTTTTGTTGCTTTATAGCCTTATTAATCATCTAATAAATATAGCCATGAGCCAGAACAATTTGAACTTCTTAGTACTCGCTACAGGTACTCCCTCGCGTCACCTGATTGATGCTATCACTAAGCGCAATCATACTTATGAACATCACAATCCAAATGATTTGTACCTTTTCGTGTCTGAATCTGAAAATGGTTATGACCGTATTTACAACGGTTCTGCAACACTTGAGAACCCTGTCAGACTTAAGGCCAAAAGCTATGATGCTATTGTTAGTAGGATTGGGGGTGGTTTGGCGCACGGTGCAAGCATTTTGAGGCACTTAACCGACAATCTAAACATCTATTGCCCCCAAGATGCTGATGGCCTTGAAACAGCCTCAAACAAGCTCAAAACAACGCAACGATTGAGCGCACGAGGTTTGCGCGTTCCCCTCACTACCTACGCATCGAATCCCGTACATATCGACTTTTTGATTAAAAAGGTAGGAGGTTTACCCGCTATTGGTAAGCTAATCAATGGGAGTCAAGGGATAGGGGTATTCATTCTTGAGACTCCACAAGCCACCAACACGACCCTTGAGAGCTTGTACCGTCTGAATGCTAATGTTAAGCTTCAAAAGTTTATTAAAGCGGGCTCCAAAGACATCCGAGCCATTGTAATAGGCGATAAAGTAAGCGTAGCAATGGAACGAGCAGGCAAAAAGGATTTTCGAGCCAACATTTCGCAGGGAGGCAGCGGGCGAAAAGTCGAATTGTCAGATGCAGACATTGAAATTTGTATCAAAGCGGCCAAAGCTGTGAACCTCGAATTTGCGGGGGTGGATATACTCAAAGATGAAGAGGGTAAAACCTATGTAATAGAGGTCAATGGGAATCCTGGTACTAAGATTATCGACATCACTGGACACAACTATTTTAATGACTTGATTGGGTTCATCGAAGACAAAGTTAATAAAGACGAAAAGCCCGATGATAACAACAATCAAGCTCAAAAAGAAGCTTCAGCAGGTATGAAAAGTTGGATGAAAGCACCTTGGAATCGCTAACCCCTATTAAATTTCACAAAGATGGCACGACCTAAAAAAAAGCCCACGACTCAAGAAAAAAAAGTATTAAAGGATGCTTTAGATAGGCTACTTGAAAGAGCAGAATTAAGGGAAAGTGTGGATATTTCAGTACTTCCACCCTTGAAGGAGCTTGAGAATACAATGGTTCAATTGATTGTTAAATACGTCAAAGCCTACAATCACGCGGCTGACAGTTGTAACATACCTGAATTAGATATTTGCTACGGGGAGATGTTGGATGACAGCGCAAGAAAAATGCTTAAATCAATGCTTTCCCACTTATCTATGATTTATCCGTAGAGTCTGATTGTGAAGATAAGAGAGGGTTAAACAATAAATCTTTGAAAGCAATCTTTCAATTAAAAGACAGCAAAAGAGAAAGCAAAAAGCCCCCAAAACAATCAAGTTTTGAGGGCTTTTTCTAGCGGTCTGGACGGGACTCGAACCCGCGACCCCATGCGTGACAGGCATGTATTCTAACCAACTGAACTACCAGACCAATATTTTACTTAAAGAACACTTACTTTGTGTTGGCGGTCCGGACGGGACTCGAACCCGCGACCCCATGCGTGACAGGCATGTATTCTAACCAACTGAACTACCGGACCAAATTGTATTTTTTTACTTTTTTGCGTTTTGGTGTCGCTGAAAGTGGTGCAAAAGTACTATTTTTAACTTTCAATGCAATACTTTTGCCAACAAAAAAGCTGACTTTTTTTTGAATTATTTTCAATTTTTAAGGCATAATTCTGATTTTTAAATAGTTACACGCTCAAAAAAAATGACAAAAATTAAAGACATTACGCACTTTTTAGAAACCATAGCACCATTATCCTACCAAGAATCATACGACAACGCAGGTCTCATTGTTGGTGAACCAACCGCCTCCGTTACCAATGTACTCGTTTCGCTTGACTGCACAGAGGCCGTCGTCGATGAAGCCATTGCCAAAAATTGCAATTTGATTGTTGCCCACCACCCCATTGTATTTAGAGGGTTGAAAAAATTTAATGGGCGAAACTACGTCGAACGTACGGTAATCAAAGCCATTAAAAACGACGTTGCCATTTATGCCACGCATACCAACCTCGACCACGTGGTCGGTGGCGTCAATTTTATGATTGCAGATCGCTTGGGCTTGCAAAACGTTCGCGTGTTAGCCCCAAAAAAGGATTTATTAATGAAACTTGTCTTTTTTGCTCCCGTCGAAAACGCGCAATCGGTCGTCGATGCGTTGCATAACGTCGGTGTTGGCCAAATCGGGAATTATGACCATTGTAGCTTTAGCGTGAATGGAACTGGTACTTTTCGCCCCAATGAAGCAGCTACGCCCTTTATCGGAAATGCAAATGAAATCGAGCATGTAAATGAAAGCCGAGTTGAGATCATTTTTCCCGCTTATTTGGAAGCAACGGTGATGCGAACACTAAACGAGACCCATCCGTATGAAGAAGTGGCGCACTATCTTACGCTTTTGCAAAATACCAATCAAGAAGTAGGTGCAGGGGCAATTGGTCTTTTGTCAGAAGGCATTGCAGCTGCCGATTTTTTGACCTATTTGAAACAAAAGATGCAATTAAATGTCATTCGACATACCGCCATTTGTTCCCCAACCATTCAGAAAGTAGCCGTTTGTGGGGGTGCAGGAGGATTTTTGCTGAACGACGCGGTTCGCCAACAAGCCGATGTTTTCATCACTGCCGATTATAAATACCATGAGTTTTTTGATGCCGATGACCGCATCCTTATTTGTGATATTGGGCACTATGAAAGTGAAGTTTTTACAAAAGAATTATTGCAACGATATTTGTCGAAAAAATTCATTAATTTTGCGACAATTTTGTCGGAAACTATTACCAATCCAGTAAATTACTACGTGTAAGGTGTCGGTTATCGGACGTAAGAAATGAAATTCTAAACGGAATTAACCACACTTCAAACCCAACAAATATGGAACTGACCGTCGCGCAGAAATTAGACTTATTGCTCAAATTGCAGCAAATTGACTCACAGTTAGATGACATCAAGAAAATCCGCGGCGACTTGCCCGAAGAAGTTCGTGATTTAGAAGATGACATTGCGGGGTTTGAAACCCGTATCGGAAAGTTCAACAACGAAATCAGTGTTCTTGACGAAGAAATTAGCCGCCACAAAGCGACAAAAAAAGACGCTGAGAAGTTGATTGCTCGTTACAAAGAACAACAGATGAACGTTCGTAACAACCGTGAATACGACGCCATCACGAAAGAAATGGAGCTTCAGACGCTTGAAATCGAACTCGCAGAAAAGAAAATGCGGGAGGCAGAATACAAAATCAAAGCTAAGAAGGAAGAAATCGCAGGAACCGATGGTCTGTTGAAAGAGCGTCGCGAGGATTTGAAAGCAAAAAAACAAGAGCTTGATACCATCACTTCTGAAAGCCACGAAGACGAGAAACGCTTGTTGGAGCAGCGCGAAGCCCAAGCCCAAAAAGTAGAAGACCGTTTGTACAAATCGTACACGAAAATTCGTAACAATTCCGAAAACGGATTGGGTGTAGTGAAAGTAAAACGTGGTGCTTGTGGAGGCTGTTTTAACGTAGTTCCCCCTCAGCGTCAGGCAGATATTCGTGAAAAGAAAAAAATTATTGTTTGTGAACACTGTGGACGTATCTTCGCAGATGTTGATACTGAATACAAATAGTCTATTGTACTTTTCTAACACAAAAACGCTTTGGATTTCGACCCAAAGCGTTTTTGTGTTTATTAACGGTTATTTTCAAAAATCATATTAAGATTACAGCTTCTTCATAGTTAGTTCACACCTGAGACGTTACTTTGTAAAAAAGACCATGGCAACATCTCAAAAATCACCTTTTATCTCCGTTCCACATTGGCGTCTCAAATGGGGATGGCGAAAAAAAAACATTACTACATTAAACTCCAATCGCTTTGATGAGGCAAAAGACGCTAAAGCTTCATTACACTCACCTGGCACCGAACCAATATTTTTCTGACTTATTGGTATAGTCAGAATGAGCTGAATATTGGTAATATGGTTGGCGCTACACTAAATTTTATTATGAAAACTTCGATTTTTAGTCTTTCTTTATTGATGGCAGGATTTGTTCATACCAACCTTCGTGCACAAATCAATTACACCAATGCCAACATCCACTCCCACAATGATTATCAGCAAGTAAGCCCATTTTGGGGTGCGCATACGCTTCAGTGTGGCTCTATCGAAGCTGACCTTTATTTGCATAATGGAGAGCTCGTCGTGGCACATTTGCCCTCGGAAGTAAAACCCGACCAAACACTCACAAAGATGTATTTACAGCCTTTGGAGCAACAGCAAAAGGCAGGCAAGAATTATCCTTTTCAGTTTCTGATTGACCTTAAAACACCTGCCTCTCCTACCCTCGATTCGCTGGTAAGTCAGCTGAGTCGCTACCCCGAACTTTTTGGCGAAGGGAAAAACGCGCGTGTGGTCATTAGTGGCAGTATGCCAACTCCCGCACAATTTGCCAATTATCCTTCTTGGATTTCATTTGATGGACGTTTTGAGCAAACCTACGATGCCGCCGCCCTCAAACGTGTTGCACTCATTAGTGCGCCGTTTACACTCGTATCTCGTTGGGATGGCAAAGGGCTTTTCCCCAAAGAAGACCGCGAAAAAACAGTTGAGTACGTCACGCGGGCGCACCAACAAGGAAAAAAAGTTCGTTTTTGGGGTGCTCCCGACAACGAGGCCATTTGGAAAGAACTCACGGCCCTTGGTGTTGACTGGATTGGAACCGACCGCCCACAGGTATTAGCCGACTATTTTAAAAATAACAAACCAGCTGATAATCAATACACATATCCATCATCTCCTTATACCGTTTACCAACCTACATACCGTAGCGATGGTGCTCTCAAAACACCTAAAAATATTATCTTTTTAATCGGGGACGGTATGGGACTTGCCCACATGCAAACGGGGTTAGTCGCTAATCATGGTCAACTTCACTTGGCTTTGTTCAAACGCCTGGGCTTGATGCAAACCCAACCTGCGGAAGGCTATATCACCGATTCGGCGGCAGCTGGGACGGCTTTGGCTACGGGTCATAAAACCAAAAACGGCACCATAGGAATGGACGCAACCTTGGTAGCGCGGCCTTCGTTGGCAGTTGTTGCACGGCGCAATGGCAAAAAAACGGCGGTAATTTCTTCAGGCCCCATAACGGATGCCACCCCTGCCGTTTTTTACGCCCATCAACCCAAGCGAAGTATGCAAGAAGAAATTGCGGCAGATTTTCTAAAAGAGCCTACTGATGTATTGGCAGGTGGGGGCAGCAAATACTTCTTTGAGCGCAAAGACAAAGCCAATTTGGGGGATTCGTTAGTGGCGCGTAATTACTCCGTTATTCGTCGGTATGCCGATATTACTTCTGAAACCAAAAAAGACAAGTTTGTCGTTCTTGACGACCAAGCGGGCCTTTCGATGGAAAAAGGGCGGGGCAATTTTCTACCTTTAACAGTGGGAGAAACGGTCAAACATTTTAAGAAAAATGCCCCAAAAGGCTTCTTTATGATGGCCGAAGGTGCGCAAATTGACTACGCTGGACACGCCAACAATGTTTCTTATGTGATGAATGAAGTTCTTGATTTTGACCAAGCTGTGGCAGAAGCACTCCGTTTTGCCGACCAAGATGGCCAAACGCTTGTTATCGTAACGGCAGACCACGAAACTGGTGCCATGGCCCTGACGGGTGGTAGCGACAAAGATGGAATGTTAAAAGCTAATTTTGGTTCAAAAGGCCACTCTGGCATCATGGTTCCTGTGTATGCCTATGGCCCTCAATCGCAATTATTCGGAGGAATTTATCAGAATACTGAGCTTTCAGATAAAATAAAGTCATTGTTGGAGAAGCGTTAATAACGACACCAACGAATGTGAGGTTTCCTTCACTCCCTGATAGGCGTAATCAATCGCCTCAGGGAGTGTCATTGGACGGGGCAAAATTGACCTTGCATACGAAAGCCCCAACGAATGTATGTCGTGGGTAGTCAACAGGAGTGTTCCACACAAGGCTATCACAGGAATATTTCTTGCCTTGGCTGCTTTGGCAATCCCTGCAATCAACTTCCCTTGCAGGGTTTGTTCATCCATTTTTCCCTCGCCGGTAAAAACTAAATCGACACCTGCTAATTGTTCTTCAAAATGCGTTTGTTCCATCACAATTTTGACGCCTTCTTTGAGGTTGGCCTTGAGAAAAAATAAAAGTCCAAACCCTAGCCCACCTGCTGCACCAGTTCCAGGTTGGTGTGCCAAGTCTATCCCAAAATCGCGGTGAATAACCGCTGCTACGTGTTGTAATCCAGCATCTAAGGTTTTTACCGCTGCCTCATCCGCTCCTTTTTGTGGGGCATAAACGTAAGCTGCCCCTGAAGGCCCAAAAAGCGGTGCAGTTACATCACAAGCTACGTCAATGGTAACGTCAATTAATGGACTTTCAGGCGGGATAATTTGTTCAATTTGAAGTAAATTTTCGCCGACGGGCGCTAGTTCATGGCCTGTTTTATCGCAAAAGCGCCACCCAAGTGCGGCAGCCATTCCAATGCCTGCATCGGTAGTGGCACTGCCCCCAATCCCCAAAATAATGTGTTTGGCTCCCGCTTCAAACGCCTTTACTATTAGCTCTCCAGTTCCGTAAGTGCTTGTTTTTAAAGGATTTCGCTCTTCTGAACTGAGTAATTTGAGACCCGAAGCGCTGGCCATTTCGAGAAAAGCCGTTTGGCGATTGGGAGTCATCCCAAAATTGGCCCTAATAGGACGCCACAGCGGATCCATCACCTCCGTTTCTACAAAAAAGCCATCCGCATCTTGGGTTAAAATTTCTGCCGTGCCCTCTCCCCCATCTGCCATTGGAATCGCAATCACTTCCGCCGTTGGGTTGGCGGCCAAAATACCATCACGCATGGCGTTACAGACGTCGAGCGCGGTCAACGAACCTCTAAATTTATCAGGGGCTAAGAGGATTTTCATCAGGACTTAAAACAGAATACTTTCATCGTCGGTTACCCTTGGCCGCATGTAGGTATTGAGGGTGTCCAATTTAGGGCCACCGCAACCCAAATTCGTTTCCATACCGTCGGGTTTATAAAAACGCTCGCGTCGATACGGCGAACGCTCGTTGCCTGCCAAATCAGGGTCTGCATATATTTTTTGCATATAAAGTCCCCAGGCAGGCATCGCAATCCGCGCCCCTTGTCCCAGCGCCATCGTCGTGAAGTGCACGTGATTATCTTCACCACCTACCCAAACACCCGTTACCAAATTAGGAGTCATCCCCATAAACCAACCATCGGTATAGTCTGAGGTCGTACCAGTTTTGGCCGCAATGTCATTATTTTCAGAAAGTCCATATTGAGTACGAAGGCGCTGTGCTGTTCCCCACGGATCTTCAACAGCACCACGCATGATAAACAACATTTGATACGCCATGCTTGGGCTAATCACCTCTTTTTCATCGACAGGAAACTCTGCCAACACTTGTCCTTCTTTATTTTCGATACGGGTTACAAAACGTGGTTGAACGTGTTTTCCTCCGTTGGCAAAAGTTGAATAAGCATTGACCATTTCAAAAACCGATACGTTGGGTGTTCCCAAACAAATGGTTACTTCGGCAGGAATCGGGCTTTTTATCCCTAGTTTATGCGCGTATTCGACCACTTTTTTAGGCCCTACCATGCTCATCAACCGCGCACTAATGGAGTTGACCGATTTGGCCAGCGCTTGACGAAGCGTCAGCTCTTGCCCTGAAAATGAGCCTGTTGAGTTTTTGGGACACCAGTCGCCAATACAAACCTGTGCATCGCGAATGGTCGTACAGGGTGTGACAAAGCTTTCATTGATGGCCGAGCAATACACAAACGGCTTGAAGGTAGAACCTGGTTGACGCTTCCCTTGATATACTTGGTCGTACTTGAAGTGTTTAAAGTTAATTCCTCCTACCCACGCTTTTACGTCACCGTTTCGCGGATCCATTGACACCATCCCGATGCGCAAAAACTTATTGTAATACTTAATCGAGTCCAACGGACTCATAATCGTGTCACGGTCGCCTTGCCACGAGAAAACCTTCATTTTAATAGGTTTGCGCAATTCTTGCCAAATCTTCACCTCATCCTCCCCATATACTTTCTTTAATTCGCGGTAACGCCAACTTCTGCGTACAGCCCGTTTTTCAAAGTAAGGATCGGGCGCATAACCACCATTCGTTCCTTTCACAACCCAAGGGTTCATTTTGAGCTCTTTGAAGTGATTAAAAAACTTGGTTTGTTGGTCGCGCATGTGTTGGTCGGCTGCCTGTTCGGCATAATTCTGCATTCTTGAATCAATCGTCGTATAAATACGAAGTCCGTCACGGTACAAGTCATAATCAGTGCCGTTTTCTTGGTTATATTGTGTCAACCAAGATTTCATCCAGTCACGAAGTACTTCACGGAAATAAGGCGCAGGCCCAGTATTGTGGTTTTCAATGTAAAAATTAAGAGCAAGCGGCTTTAACTTATTTTGGGCATATTCTTCAACTGTTAAGAAGCCATATTTCATCATTTGCCCCAACACCACATTACGGCGTTCTAAAGCCCGCTCTTTAAACAAACGAGGGTTAAAACGAGAAGGATTTTGTAACATTCCCACGAGCAAAGCGGCTTCGGGAAGGTCGAGGTTCCAAGGTTCTTTTTTGAAGTATGTCTTTGCGGCGGTTTTAATCCCATCGGCATTGTTACCAAACGACACGGTGTTTAGGTACATCGTCATGATTTCTTGTTTGGTATAATTCCGCTCCAACCGCACCGACAAAATCCATTCTTTGGTTTTGGCAATAACGGTTTTTATAATCGGTAAATCGCCCAACGAACCTTTATATTTATCGCTGCGGGTTTGAAACAAGTTTTTGGCCAACTGTTGGGTGATTGTACTACCACCACCAGTTGTCGCTTGCTCACTTGACACAAGCCCTTTGAATACCCGAAACATGGAACGGGGGTCAATACCTGAGTGTTTCACAAAACGCGCATCTTCAGTAGCGATAAGCGCCTTCACAAGATTTGGGGAAAGTTGATCAAACTCAACAGGCGTCCGATTTTCAATAAAATATTTTGAGAGCGTTTGCCCATCCGCCGAAATGATTTCCGAAGCTACTTGACTTTCAGGATTTTCGATGGCTTTTAATTCAGGCATTCCACCAAAAAGCCAAAAGAAATTAAAATAGACTGCTACCAAGTACAAAACAGCGCTTCCAATAATAACGGCAGCCAATTGCCAAAATCGAATGATAGGTTTACGGTACTTTCCGTTCAAAAATGCCATAGTAGATGCTTAAATAATACGCCTCAGAACGCAATTATACGGTTTTTAACTGTATTTTTTTTATAATCATGCAAAAAACGTGCAAAACTCGGCATGTTGTTTTGCAAAACTAAATACCCGCTTTTACCAAACCTTTTTAGGACACAGTTCGTTGTTTATTGTGTATTTAGATTGACTACATATCATGGAAAAAGCCGAAAAAATCCGTAAGTCGTATATTGATTATGTCCTTGAAAACGGGCAAACCCCTGCTTCATTTTATGCTTTTGCCAAAAAATTAAAAATGGCAGAGGCTGAACTCTACGAATTTTACACCTCGTTTGAGTCTATTGAAATGGATGTATGGAAGTCTTTTTTTGACCAAGCCATTAAAACTGCCGAAACTGACCCTACCTATCAAGGGTATAGCGTTCGCGAAAAGCTTTTGGCATTTTATTATACATGGGTAGAAGTGCTCAAAGCCAATCGGAGCTTTGTTTCATATAATTACCGCAAACTTCCTCAGCCCGTCGCGGCCAAAAATCCCCAAGAGCTTCGTCTTTTCAAAGAAGCCTTTTTGACGTTTGCGCACGATTTGATGTACGAAGGGCGCGAAAGTAAAGAAGTGATTGCTCGTCCTTACATTGCCAATAAATATCCCGAAGCTGTTTGGCTCAACACGCTTTATATTTTAGACTTTTGGATAAAAGATACCAGTCGAAACTTTGAATTAACGGATACCGCCATCGAAAAAACGGTGAATACTGGTTTCGATTTAATGGGTCGTTCGATTGTCGATACCGTGGTTGACTTAGCAAAATTTATGTATCAGAACCGATGAAAACACAAGATAGCATCCCCACCTCCAAAGTGGCACGGGCCACTCAGTTCTTAAAAACAGGGGCAAAAATTGGCGGGAATTACCTGAAATACAACGTCAAAAAAATCATTGACCCCACCACGACTCGGGAAGAGTTGCACCAAGACAATGCCACTGACGTTTATGAATCGTTGAGTGAATTGAAAGGTTCTGCCTTAAAAGTAGCCCAAATGCTCAGCATGGATCGCAGTGTTTTGCCCCGCGCCTATGTCGATAAGTTTCAAATGTCGCAATACTCAGCACCGCCGTTGTCGGGACCACTTGTCGTGAAGACATTTCGGAATTTCTTTGGCAAAGCTCCGCACGAACTCTTCGACCAGTTTGACATCAATGCCGCCAATGCAGCCTCTATTGGACAAGTGCATCAAGCGTTTAAAAATGGGAAAAAATTGGCCGTCAAGGTACAATACCCTGGCGTGGCCGATAGCATTAGCTCGGATTTGAAAATGGTCAAGCCCATGGCAGTGACTTTGTTTGGTCTCAATGAAAAAGACGTAGAACGATATACCGAAGAGGTAGAAACCAAACTTTTGGAAGAAACCGACTATGACCTTGAATTGCGTCGTTCGGTGGAAATATCGGAAGCGTGTAAACACATTGATGGGCTTATTTTCCCAAAATACTACCCCAACCTTTCGGCCAAACGAGTTTTGACAATGGACTGGCTGGACGGGTTTCACCTCAAAGATTTTCTTCAAACAAATCCGTCTCAGGAGGTTCGCAATCGGATTGGGCAGTTGCTTTGGGATTTTTATGACCACCAAGTACATACGCTTCGCCAAGTTCATGCCGACCCGCACCCTGGCAATTTCTTGATGCGCGCCGATGGCACCATGGGCGTCATTGATTTTGGTTGCGTAAAAGTTATTCCAGACTACTTTTACGACAATTATTTTACGCTTATCAATCCCGACACGCTGGACAATGATCCGTTGATTGAAAAAATCTTCTATAACCTCGAATTTTTGGTCAAAGAAGACAAACCCAGTGAAAAAGCTTTGTTCAAAGATTTGTTTAAACAAATGATTGTGATGTTGGGCAAACCTTTCGCCGTCGATGAATTTGACTTCGGTGACCATACGTATTTTGATTCAGTCTATGCCTTTGCCGACGAACTAGCCAAAGTGGAAGAAATCAGAAATTCAAAAGTGGCGCGTGGTTCTAAGGATGGCTTATACATCAACCGCACCTATTTTGGTCTTTATTCGATGCTCAACGAACTGGGCGCAAAAATCAAAACTACCCGCCCCGATTGGCTACGGAGTAAGAAAGAAATAGCTTTTGCTTAATAACCGTAATCTTTGTTGGTAGCTCGTCGGAAAGTTAGTCCGACGAGCTATTTTTTTTAGGAAACGCCCCAAATGCAGGGTACGGTTTTCCCTCCAAAGACAGAATCCCCAGTTCGCCTACCGTACGTAAAAGCGTTACAGAAGCCACCCTGCTTACCGATAGACTCTGCAAAACTTCTGATACCCAATCCTTTGCAAAATCTGTTGATTGGCGTGGATCTATTTGCTTTGAAAGGGGAATTTGAACATCGGCAGGGGAAGAAGCGTACGGATTGGCGCGGGCTCGCAAAGAAATAAAGTTGATGTGAACGGGTTTGTTATACAAATGTTCGGCACTTTCTGTTTGGTATTGCAGCGTTTCGGCATTTTCTAGAATCGTAAGATTGTCGAAAGCATGTACCTGCGGATGGTAGGAAAACGTGACAAAATCGGCTTCTTTGGCCTCAAAACGGTTGCGGTTTAGTTCCGTAAAATTGTAATTGGTACCTACCCCAAATTTGACGTTCGGAAGTTGATTTTTTAAAGTTGGAATTAAGTCAATGATTCGTTGCGGCGTAGTTACCTCATTTGTCGAAAACAACAAAACACTACTGATATTCAAGCGATTTTGTTGACAGATAAACACAAATTCTTCCAAGTTTTTTTCTTCCTCCTCTCCTATCGTAAGGGCTACTTCCAAAGGCAAACCAAGGTCAAAGGCATTTTCACAATGATTGGAAAATTCAGTAATCCACGTAGCAGAAGGCAGTTCGAGGTCGATGCGATAATGCGTTAACTGTAGCTTTTTCAACTGGTCGATGGCTTCCTTAGTCAATGCTGCCGATTCAACCGACGCCCCAATTCCCAGTTGAAAGGCAGTCGCTTTCGAGGCTAAAACGGCTTCTTCTGGCTTAATTTCCAAAAATGGATTTTCAATGGGCGGCTGAAGCGTAATTCGTTGAAAAACAGTGTTTCCTTTTTTATGCAAAACAGGAAATGGCTTGGATAAGGGTGTACAAAACGTTTTAAAAGAAGCATCTCCCCAATTGCGCTGGTCTTCGGTCTCAAACGTATCTCCCTCAAAATCCATTTGATACGTCGCTCCTTCCGTCACTTGCCATTTCATTGAACGAATCATCAAAAAAGGGTCTTCTGGCAAAATATATTTGGGAAAACGTGATGTTGAAAAAGAACCATCTTCGTGTTCTATCAAAACGGGCTGATTCGCGATTCCTTTGATAGGATGTAACACGCAAAACCCAGCTCTATTGCTCCACACGTCCATCAATGCTTTTCCCGAAATCTCAAAATTTATCTTTCCATTTTCGGCTCCACTGATAGCTACCTCCCACTCAAAAATCGGCGTTGAAGCTTCATTTACGTGGGTACATTTGTAAGAAATCCGAAAGCTAGTTCCTTCATTTTGAACAACTTCGTCAAAAATTACTTTATCAAACGTGCCCCAATTATGGTCACGTAAGGCAAAATAAATCATCCGAACTACTTCTTTTCCCTCATGTTTTAACTGACGAATGCTCCCTAGTTCGTATAAAAACGCATATTTTCCTGCCTGTAAAATCATTTACAATTTGTTTTGAATTAACATTTAAAACCCAAAAAAGGCCACTTTTTATATCAAAATAGCCTATCATTTTATCAAGAACTTACTGCACTCATAGAGCAACTTTGGGTGGTTTCTGGGATTTGCCTACCACCAAATTGTACTATTCCAATTCGTCATTTGGGGTTTGTTTGTATTATTCCGACCTTTGTGGTACATTCATCAAACAGCAATACCATGATCGCAATTAATTTTGAACACATTAAAGCCTATTTTGAGCTTGCTCAATCTAAGAACTTGTTCAAACGCTTTTTAACTTGGTTTCTACGTCATCAATCGGCCTTTGAAACCATCGCCCGTACTGGACAACCTTTTGGAGGAAACGTCTTTAAATAACCCATAAAAAGCAAAACACCGCGCCCAAACTAAAAACCAAAACTTCGTTCGCATTTACTCCTTCGTGCGCGGTGTTGCTTTATATCAAGTAGAATTAGTGCTTTTCTTCCCAAATTTGACAAAGGTTCACAATTACCTCGACTGCTTTTTGCATGTCTTGAACCGAAACCCATTCCAATTTTGAGTGAAAAGCATGACCACCCGTGAAGATATTCGGACATGGCAAGCCCATGAAGGAAAGTCGGGAGCCATCGGTTCCACCTCGGATGCTTCTTTTTAACGGAGTCAACCCTGAGCGGTGGATTGCTTCCCATACGTATTCCGAGACATGCGGGTGGTTATCAAGCACTTCTTTCATGTTTCGGTATTGTTCAATGACCTCAAAATCGGCCGTTGAATGAGGATATTGTTGTAAAACTTGGTCAAGAATCCCTTTGAGGTAGGTTTCTTTTTCGTGAAGGCCAGCCACCGTAAAATCACGAATGATAAAACCAAGGGTCACTTTTTCTTGGATTCCTTCGATGTTAGTCGGGTGAATAAATCCTTGTTTTTCTTCGGTCGTTTCGGGAGAAAGGGCGTCTTTTGGCAAAGCGGCTATTACGTCCGCCGCAATTTTAAGGGCATTTTCGAGTTTCCCTTTGGCAAAACCTGGATGCGCACTGATGCCACGAATGGTAATTTTTACGGCGTCGGCACTGAAGGTTTCGTCTTCAAACGACCCAAGGCTTTCACCGTCGATGGTATAGCCAAAATCGGCACCTAACTTGGCGAGGTCCACTTTATTCGTTCCTCGACCAATTTCTTCGTCGGGGGTAAACAAAATTTTTATCGTACCGTGCTTGATTTCAGGATGTTCTAACAAGTAGCGTACGGCGTCCATGATTTCGGAAACACCTGCTTTGTTATCTGCCCCCAACAAAGTAGTGCCGCTGGCGGTCACAATGTCATTGCCAATTTGCGCGTCTAAATCTGGGTGTTCCGAGCGACGAATCACCTGCGTGGGGTCGTCGGGTAATACTATATCCGAACCGTCCCACGCCTTGTGCACAATCGGTTTGACACCCGCACCTGTGCAGTCGGGAGAGGTGTCCACGTGTGAACAAAAGCAAATGACAGGAACGTTTAATTTGTCTGTATTGGCGTGAAGCGTTACATATACGTAGCCGTGTTCGTCGAGGTGGGCATCCACAACCCCCATTTCAAACAGTTCATTGACCAAAATTCGACTGAGATTTTTTTGTTTTTCAGTAGAAGGTTGCGAAGAAGAATTTGGGTCTGATTGGGTATCAATTTGAACGTATCTTAGAAACCGTTCGAGTACTGTTGATGACATAAAAAGTTAAATTGGGTTTAAATTTATTGAGACTTTCCAAGTTTCTTGTTCTTGTTAACGCGAACTTGGAAAGTCTTGGTTATTCTACCGCAGGTTTGAGGTCATCGACGGTAATGGTACCTCCTGCGTGAGTAAATTTCAGTTTTTTTCCAGTTCCATCTTGCGATTGCTGTACCCCCCAAAGGGTTAAGCCTTCAGTAGAGTAACGAGATACAGTGCCATCTTCTTCCAACTGCAACACATTTTGAGGGGCATAATAGGCATATTTTGTTCCGTTTTGACTACCACTGAACGTCGCAGGAATGGTTTTGATGGGAGCAGCCACTGTGGCATCTTTCTTTTCTCTTTCCTCAGGTTGCGTAGCCTGATGCTCACGCACAAAAGACGCAAGTTCGGCACACAAAGCGGCTACTTTGGCCTTGAGTCCATCGTTAAACATGTCGCCAATCATCACCATTCCTGATTGCCACTGCCCCATTCCTCCCAATTCGGCACTGTTAAATTGCACTTGAAAACCACTAGTGGTTTGTAATCCTTCCAATAACGTCCGTACAGTCGCTTCGGTTATCTGGTATTTGGCGGCGATATCGTGAATTTTTGACATGGCAGTAGCTGATTTTTGGTTAATTGTATAGTATCCATTCTACTAAAAAACCATACCAAACCTATTTATAACTGCTTCAGCAATTCCCAATCTCCTATTGCCTTTAGGTACAGGAAATCAAGTAAAATACCATTGACGTTATTGATGAGTCGGTGGCCTTCCAAAAATGGCAAAACACAAGTCACAATCCGCTCATGTTCAGAGGCTTCTCCCATAAATCGCTGGTCGTACGACATGATTTTTTCTTTGGGAAGCTCAATCTCACAATAGAAATAGTACATCGCTTCATCACTTGTGCCCGTTGAAGGATACGCAGGTGCTTCCATGAGCCTAACCAACTGACTTTGTGCCACTTCAATCCCCGTCTCTTCCCATACCTCTTTGGCGGCTACTTTGTAGGCATCCGATTCGCTGTCGAGCATTCCTGCGGGGTGTTCGTACGTGAGCGACCCGTCACAGATACGCCGCTGACGTACCAAAAGCAAATATTTTTCCTTCGTTAGTTCATCAATCAAACATACCAATACGCAAAGCACCTCTCCTTTTAAAAAACAAATAGGGGGAATTTTATCACCCTCAGGCGTAGTGGCATTGAGCATGAGTAGTGAAAACAATGCCTCACCTTTATGGTTGTGGCGGGTAAATTTTTCATCAATTTGATGAATATTGAGGCCATTTTTCAACAATCGACCTTTCCAAAGATTAAATTTGTGGGAGTCAAATACGTTTTCTTTCATCCGAAGCAAAATTTAGCCACAAAGTACGACAATATCACTCATTCTCACATAGTCTCATTTGTTCATTTTACATGGAACTTTCTATCTCGACTCCAGCTATTTTATTTTCAACGGTCTCGTTGATGATGATTGCTTTTACGAATCGTTATTTGGCCATTGCGAGCTTAATTCGTGAACTTCACGATAAATTTCGACAAAATCCCGACAAAAATTACGTGGACCAAATCAAGCACCTCCACCGTCGGGTTCATATCATCCGCAATATTCAGTTTATCATTGTTACTAGCCTGTTGCTAAGTGCGGTTTCGATGTTGGCCATTTATTTACATTACCAGCCCTTTGCCCAAGGTCTCTTTTTTGTCGCCCTTTTATTTCAAATTCTCGCCCTTACCCTTTCCATTTGGGAAATTACCATTTCGATACACGCCCTTAAAATTGAATTGAGTGATATGGAAGCCCAACTCGGAAAGCGGTTCGATTTATTTGGTCGCTCGCGAGCTAAGGAATAATTTTTCAGCTTTCGTGCAACCAAGCTGTGCTTTTTGGCATCTTATAACAAAAGCCATTTTAACACTAAAAAGCACACAACCATGAAACGCCTTTCCATTTTTGTTTTCGCCATCTGTGTATCTCTTGTCAGTTTTGCACAAAAAGAAGTTTCCGCCAAAAGCATTTTTGAGGCTATTGACAAGAAACAACAAATCCAATACGATGGCGTTGTTGTCGTAGGTACACTGGATTTAACGGAGTTATCCAACAAAAAACGCAAGAACAACAAAGCGTCTTGGGACGAATACAAAAGTACGGTCGAAGTACCTGTTGTATTCAGAAATTGTACTTTCAAAGGAGATGTCATTGCGTACAAAAACCTCTCAAAAGACGGTAAGCGTAAAAGTATCGCAGGTTTCAACATTGAGTTAGGCGAGTCAAGCACAACTTACTCGACTGATTTTACTGAAAATGTGGTATTTGAAAACTGTACTTTTGAAGGTGATTCGGAATTTAAGTATTCAAAATTTTCGCGCGTAGCCAACTTTTCGGGAACGAAATTTAGTCAGCAGGCCAATTTCAAATACGCACATTTCAAAGGTGAGGCGTCATTTACTGGCAATCAGTTTAGCGAATATGCCAACTTTAAGTACGCGGATTTTGACGACCAAGTGTATTTCAAAAACGCTCATTTCCGCGACTACGCTGACTTCAAATACGCTCATTTCCACGACGGCGTATCCTTCAAAAGCGGCCGTTTCCAGCGTCATGCCGATTTCAAATACACCAGCTTCTCGAACGACACCGACTTCCAAAGTACCGATTTTGAAGGCTCTACCGATTTTAAATATTCCAACGGCAAACGCTACGTAAGCCGTTAGGAGACGAACACAAAGCGACAAAAAAGGGAGGTTCGACGCCTCCTTTTTTGTTTTGGTAGGTTTTAGACCCAAGGCAGGGCGATTTGATTTAACTTGCGACAAATCAAACAACTAAAACCCATGAAAAAAGCGCTATTCTTTGTCGGGTGCTTGGTCGGTTTTTCGGCCTTTGCCCAAGACAATGCGGGGTACCAGCTACCGCCCAAAGCCCTTGCCGATTTGGTCACGGCTCCTCCTACTCCTTCGGTCAGTGTCGATAGTAAAGGCCAATGGATGTTGGTATCGGAACGAAATACCTCCACAACTACCATCGCCGAACTTTCTCAACCCGAACTTCGATTGGCAGGTTTGCGCATCAACCCTGCTACCAGCGGCCCTAGTCGCGCCGTGTTTATCAACAACCTCAAGCTCCGCCGCGTAGCTGCCAATGCCACCGACGTACAGGTGACAGGTTTACCCACCAACCCACAGTTGTCAAACGTTCAGTGGTCGCCCGACGAAACCAAGGTGGCTTTTACCAACACGACCGACGCTAAAATTGAGTTATACGTTTTAGACATCAATACTGCTGCTGCGCGCAAAGTAAGCGACGTTGCTCTCAACGCCGTTTTAGGAGTTCCTTACCAATGGTTGTCCGACAGCCAATCGTTTATCATTCGTGGGATTCCTGCCAGTCGTGGTGCCGCTCCAGAAATCAGCCGCGTACCGACGGGGCCTACCGTTCAAGAAAACCTTGGAACCAAAGCCCAAGCGGCAACTTTCCAAGATTTGCTCAAAAACCCATCGGACGAAAAGCAATTTGAGTATTACGCAACTTCACAAGCCATGAAGCTGGGACTCGACGGAAGCCTGCAACCAATAGGAAACGTTGGGATAATCGCTACTTCTACTCCTTCACCCGACGGAAAGTATGTTTTGCTCGAAACTATTCATCGACCGTTTTCTTATTTAGTGACCGTCAATCGCTTTCCATCGAAAGTCGATATTTACGAAGCAAATGGGACGTTTGTAAAAACACAAATCGACATTCCACTCCTCGAAAACGTTCCTTGGGGCCCTGATGCCGCACCTTCGGGACAGCGTGGACACAATTGGCGCAACGACGCCCCTGCTACCCTCTACTGGGTAGAAGCACGCGACGGTGGTGACCCTAAAAAGAAGGTGGCCATTCGTGACGTAGTTTTGACATCAGATGCACCATTTACGGGCGAACCTAAAGAAATTTACGCGGCTGCTTTCCGCTTTGGCGGTGTGACGTGGGGAAATGCCCAAACGGCGCTTTTCTCAGAACGCTGGTATGCCACTCGTAAAACCATTACCAAATTGGTCAATCCAAGCAGTCCTGCCAACCCAGTTGTTTTGTTCGACCGTTCGTCAGAAGATCGCTATAACAACCCAGGTACGCCCGAATTGAAGAAAAACCAATACGGCGAAAGAGTTTTGGACATTACTCCTACCAACGACATTTACCTCACAGGCCAAGGTTCTTCGCCCGAAGGTGACCGTCCTTTTGTGGATGTATTTAACTTAGCTACCAAGCAAACCAAACGTCTTTGGCGTTCGGAAGCTCCTTATTTTGAGCGCCCTATCAGTATTTTGAACGCCGAAAAAGGGTTGATTCTCACTTCACGTGAATCACAAGAGGAACAACCAAACTATTTCATCCGTAACCTAAATCCAGCACCTAAAAAGGGCAAAAAGCCCGCCGAACCCGCGCTTACGCAAGTAACGTTTTTCCCGCATCCTTATCCGCAATGGAAAGGTATTCAGAAACAACAACTTCGCTACAAACGCTCCGATGGTGTGGATTTGACCGCTACGTTGCTTTTGCCTCCAGGCTATAAAAAAGAAGATGGACCGCTTCCTTCGTTCCTTTGGGCTTATCCTGCCGAGTTTAAAAGCGCCGCTGCTGCGGGTCAAGTAAGTGGCTCACCGCACCAATTTAACCGCATTAGTTACTGGACTGGCGCAGCTTTTGCGACGATGGGCTATGCCGTTCTCGAAAATGCTTCCATTCCAATCGTAGGTGAAGGCGACAAAGAGCCAAACGACACCTACGTAGAACAACTTGTGGCAAGTGCTAAAGCCGCCATCGACGAAGGCGTGCGTCTGGGCGTCGTTGATGCCAACCGTGTTGGCGTGGGCGGGCACTCCTACGGCGCTTTTATGACAGCCAACCTACTCTCTCACAGCAACTTATTTAAAGCAGGCATTGCGCGTTCTGGCGCTTACAACCGTACATTAACGCCGTTTGGTTTCCAAAACGAACAGCGTACTTACTGGCAAGCTCCCGATGTGTACAACAAAATGTCACCGTTTATGAATGCCGACAAAATGAAAACGCCATTGTTGCTCATTCACGGAGAAGCCGACAACAACACGGGGACATTCCCCATTCAATCGGAACGTTACTACAATGCGTTGAAAGGAATGGGCGCAACCGCCAAATTGGTCTTTTTACCCTACGAAAGCCACGGTTATACCGCCAAAGAATCCCTTTTGCACATGTTGCATGAAATGGGCGGGTGGCTAGATAAATACGTAAAAAATGCTTCTGCCATAAATACAGGTTCAAAAACGGGTAAAATGTCAGGAGAAAAATAGACCATTATTATCGTTTTTTTTACAAGTTAACCCTAGTTCGCAAGGACTAGGGTTTTTCTTTGGTACATTTACCACCGAAATCATAAACTCACATACTTTAATGAAAACGTTACTTACTTACACGCTTGTTTTGGTTGGTTTACTACTTACCACCACTGAATTTACCCTTGCGCAACGATGGGAACAAGTAGGCAAAAAAGGGGATTGGGAAAATACCCTTGATGTCGTTTCGATGAATGGTTATTTGTACAGCATTGAAAAAAATGGTACACTTTTCCGAACCGATAAAAACGGAAATTATGAACAAATCGGGGCAAAAGGTGAATTTGACAATGCTAATTTCTTGGTTGCCATGGACGGCGAAATTTGGACTGTTGAAGACGGAGACTTATACCGTACCAATCCACGCGCAGGTACATGGCAAAGGGTTGGGAAACAAGGTGATTGGAAAGAAACAGCTGGCATGGTTTCTCTCAACGGAAAGCTCTACAGCATTGAAACAAATGGAACGCTTTACGAAACCAACAAAGATGGTTCTTGGACACAAATCGGGGCCAATGGCGAGTTTGGCGAAGCAGAAATGTTGGAGTCAATGGACAATCACTTGTGGACCATCGAGAAAGGGACACTCTATAAAACCAATATACGATTGCTAAGATGGCAACAAGTAGGTAAAGTCGGAGACTGGGCCAATACCGTTGCGATGGTGGCTGATGGAGGTTATTTGTGGAGTGTAGAAAAGGATGGAACACTTTTCAGAACTGATAAAAACGGAGCTTATCAACAAATTGGCGAAAAAGGTTTACTTAGCGAAGTCAACCTTATTGTTGCCATGGATGGAATGCTGTATGTAGTAGAAAACGGAACCCTGTACCGCACCAAGGGCTAATTAAAACCAAAAGCCTCAGCATAGGTTGCTGGGGCTTTTGGTTTGGCAATCGCTATTGTTTTGAATAAATTTGCCTAATATACTTTGTGCTTATGTCCATCATTGCCGAAAAATACATAAATCCTTTTACAGATTTTGGGTTCAAAAAACTTTTTGGCGAAGAACCCAATAAGGACTTACTTCTCGATTTTCTGAATGAGCTTTTAAAAGAGCAAGAAGGTAAAATCAAAAATCTTACCTATCTAAAAAATGAACATCTTGGACTAGGTGAGAGTGATCGTAAAGCTATTTTCGATTTATATTGCGAAAACGAACGTGGCGAAAAATTTATAGTTGAGCTTCAAAAGTCCAAACAAAATTTCTTCAAAGACCGAACGCTTTATTACTCTACCTTCCCAATTCGTGAGCAAGCAAAACAATCAGATTGGAATTATGAATTGAAAGCAGTTTATACTATTGCCATTTTAGACTTTGTATTTGATGAGGACAAAACCGATAAAAACAAATATCGTTATGATGTTAAATTAACTGATATTCACACCTGTAGAGTATTTTATAACAAGCTTACCTTCATTTACTTAGAAATGCCCAAATTTCAAAAAAGTTTGGAGGAGTTGGATACTAGATTTGAGAAATGGCTTTATGTCTTGCGAAACCTTAATCGTCTGGAAAAAATCCCTGAAAAATTACAAGAGAAGATTTTTGAACGCCTTTTTGACGTAGCTGAAATCGCCAAATTTAGTAAAGAAGAAATTCTGTCCTACGAAGATAGCTTAAAGTACTATCGTGATCTTAAAAACTCTTTGGATTTAGCCAAAGAAGAGGGAAAATTGGAAAAAGCCAGAGAAATTATTCTCAATGGTCAACAAGAAGGTTTATCCATTTCAATACTTTCAAAAATCGTTGGATTAGCCGAAGAAGAAGTAATAAGCATTATTAATGAATCAAAATAGCATCTAAATGACTGCACTAGAAATCGTTCAACAGTATTACGCCCACTTTAACCAGAAAAATTGGCAAGGAATGTTAGACTTGCTCCATCCCGAAGTTCGGCACGAGCCTAACCAAGGAGAAGTCCGCATCGGAAATGAAAAATTCACTGAGTTTATGCAGAAAATGGACGATGCTTACGACGAAACTTTGTCTGACATGGTCTTCTTTTCATCGTCGGACGACACCCGTATTGCCGCCGAATTTGTCGTAAATGGCACCTACAAACAAGCAGAAGAAGGTCTCCCACCCGCCCACGGACAAAAATACGTATTACCCGCTGGTGCATTTTTAGAAGTAAAAGAGGGAAAAATCACCCGCGTTACTACCTATTATAACTTACCTCTTTGGATTAAATTAGTGTCTTAATACACGGTCTGACTATCGTCTGACCTTTACAATAAAATACACGGTCTGACCTTCGTCTGACCTGGGTATTCAATAGGTCAGACGATAGTCAGACCGTAAACTCTAGTCGAAGATTAGAAATCACATTCGGTCTGACTATCGTCTGTCCGAATACACTACCTTCTGACCTTTACAATAAAATGCAAACAACACTTTCTTTTGAGACCAAACGCGGCGCTGAAATTGCGTCGGTATTTGAGGGGCTTGGCAAATTACGCATCGCCGTTTTTCGCGATTTTCCTTATCTCTATGAAGGCACGCTCGAACACGAAAAAGAATACCTTCAAACGTACGTAAATTCAGAACGTTCGTTTTTGTTTTCCGTGTACGACGGCGCCGAAATGGTAGGTGCTACCACCTGCATTCCTTTGGCCGACGAAACCCCCGAGGTACGACTTCCCTTTGAAGAAGCAGGATTTGACATTCATTCCATTTTTTATTTTGGTGAAAGTATTCTCTTACCTGCTTACCGTGGATTGGGCTTAGGACATCGTTTTTTTGACGAACGTGAAGCCCACGCGCGTAGTTTTGGCACATTTACAACCACTTGTTTTTGCGCCGTAGTTCGTGACAACCACCCCGCCCAACCAGAGAACTATCGTCCAAACGACGCATTTTGGCTAAAACGAGGCTACGAAAAAGAACCATCGTTGCAAAGTTCCTTTGAATGGCTCGACCTCGGAGACACTGCCCCTACCGTAAAGCCAATGATTTATTGGATACATCGCTTATAAAATTGCTTTTTCATCAATGCCCCTCACCCTTGCCACCGCCCAATACCCCATTACCGAACATAAAAATTGGGACGAATGGGTGATTCATACCGAGAAATGGGTAGCCCAGGCCGCCCAACAAAAAGCCCAATTGCTTCTTTTCCCTGAATACGGTTCGATGGAAATAGTAAGCATTCTTTCGCCCGAAATCCGCCAGGACATTCGCCAACAAGTAATTGAATTAAGTACCTTGCAGGGGGATTTCTGTCAAGTTTTTGAGAATTTAGCCCGTAAATACCAAGTTTGTATTGTTGCGCCCAGCCTCCCAGTTGTCGAAGATGGCAAGCCTTACAATCGCGCTTTTGTTTTTTCACCAAAAGGACTGATTGGCTACCAAGACAAGTTTTTTATGACGCGTTTTGAGGACGAAGAATGGGGCATTCAATCTGCCCCAAAGGTACTTACACTTTTTGAGGGAGATTGGGGAAGTTTTGGCGTTCAAATTTGTTACGATGTCGAATTTGGCATTGGTTCACAGTTACTTTGTTCTGCGGGTGCATCTCTTATCCTCGCACCAAGTTGTACCGAAACTATCCGTGGCGCTACCCGCGTTCATGTAGGCGCACGTGCGAGGGCCTTAGAAAATCAAGCGTATATTGCCGTTTCACAAACCATCGGAAATGCCGAGTGGTCGCCAGCGGTGGACATTAATTTTGGCTACACAGCCATGTACTGCCCTCCCGATAAAAACCTGCCCGAGGAAGGTATCGTTACTCAAACACCTCCACAACAAGCTGGCTGGTTAGTAGAAACGCTCGATTTTTCGCTCATCGAAGCCGTCCGCACAGATGGACAAGTCTTTAATCACAAAGACCACCAACGCCTTCATACTCAGCTTATCAGCGATGAAATAAAGCTCATTAAGCGGTTGATTTAAGTTTTTTCTTGCAAAAAATAGGGTTAACACCTAACAACTAAGCCATGATAAACATTGCCCATCAACGATTAATCAATCAAAAAATCATTGACAAGGGTTTCCAACAACCCCAAGATGCGGTAGAATTTTTGGGCGCCATTCAAGCCCAAGACTATCCCATGTCCAAATGGGCAGTGGGGATTCGTACCAAAAACGCTACTGACAAAACAATAGAGCAAGCACTTGACAAAGGTTTAATTTTACGAACCCATATTCTTCGCCCCACTTGGCACCTTGTTTCGCCCAAAGATATTCGCTGGATGCTCGCCCTGACTGCCCCGCATATCCATCAAATTTCGGCGCATTATAACCGAAAAATGGAATTGAGCAGTGATTTATTGAATCTCACAGATGAGTTATTAGCCAAAGCCGTTGAAGGTGATAAGCACCTTACCAAAGCCGAATTAATGGTACATTTAGAATTAGCTGGAATAAATACTTCAGCGGGACGTAGTTCGCTCATTTTGATTCACGCCGAACTTAATGGAGTTCTTTGCAGCGGTAAACAAAACGGTAAGAACAACACCTATGCCTTGCTCGAAGAACGAGTAGCCCCTGCACCTAGCTATACCCGAGAAGAATCTTTAGGGCTTTTGGCTCGTCGTTATTTCCGTAGTCACGGCCCCGCCACTCTCCAAGATTTTGGATGGTGGTCGGGCTTAAAAATCAGCGATGCTAAGTTGGGTCTGGAGTCCGTCAAAAGTGAGTTCGTATCCGAAACCATTGAAGGGCAAACGTATTGGTTTTTACCTAACAGCCAAACAGCATTACAACCCTCCACTTTTTTGCTTCCTGCTTTCGACGAATTTATGGTAAGCTACAAAAACCGAGCCGCCTCCCTCGATTCATCAAACGTTTCGACGGCCATTACCGCCAATGGTATCTTCAAACCCATTATTGTCGTCAATGGACAAGTCAAAGGGCTTTGGAGTAGAACTTTCCAAAAAGAAAAAGTAAACATTCAAACTCACTTTTTTTCTGATACAATAACCGACCCTCCGCTGGCCAAAGCCGTCAAGGAATTTGCGTCCTTTTTAGGAAAAGAATTGACGTAAGTACGTTGTTTATTAAGTTTCTTTATAATTTACCCGCAGATTTACGCTGATTCTAAAACCGCAGATAACCGCAGATTTTGGGTGATTAATTCGGCTAATGAGCTTATCTGCGCCAATCCGCGTTGAATTTTAATCTGCGTTTATCTGCGGGATAAAAAATATCGTACTACTTTTCAAACAAGGTAGTAAGCCTATTTATCCTTTTAATTTCCTCTCATTCATCACACATGCAAGCACCCCAAACAACAACTTTTACATCTTACCAAAAAATTGTTATTACCCTCCTAGCACTCACTCAATTTACGGTAGTTTTAGATTTCATGGTCATGTCTCCCTTGGGAGATTCATTGATGAAATCTATGAAAATCTCTCCAACCCAATTCGGTTTTGTCGTTTCGAGTTATGCCTTTAGTGCGGGAATTTCTGGCTTATTGACGGCAGGTTTTGCTGACAAATTTGACCGTAAAAAGCTACTTTTATTTTTCTATACGGGTTTTATCATCGGGACACTTTTTTGTGGGTTGGCACCCACTTACGAAACCATCGTCGCCGCTCGCATCATTACGGGTTTATTCGGTGGCGTTATTGGCTCAATTAGCATGGCTATTATCACCGATTTATTCTCGCTCCAACAACGCGGGCGCGTCATGGGTTTTGTCCAAATGGGATTCGGGACAAGTCAGGTTTTGGGTATCCCCATCAGTTTATATTTGGCCAATGGCTGGGGCTGGCAAGCGCCATTTATTATGATAGTCGGTCTGAGCATTATATTGGCCGTTGTCATTTTGAAAATACTACAACCTATCACCGCTCACTTGGCCATTCAATCGGAGCGAAATGCCCTGTCTCACTTGTGGCATACCATCGCAAAACGTGATTATCGAATTGGTTTTTTGGCCACCTCATTATTGGCCATTGGCGGTTATATGATGATGCCTTTTGGTAGTGTTTATGCTGTCAATAACTTAAAAGTAAGCCAACAGCAATTGCCCATTATTTTTATGGTAGCAGGCATTAGTACCTTGATTACGATGCCCATGATTGGGCGCTTGAGCGACCGAATAAACAAGTTTAATTTATTCACAATTGCCTCCGTTTGGATGGTTATTATGGTGCTTATTTATACGCGCTTACCCGTTATACCGCTCTGGGCTATTATTATTTTTAACGTTTCAATGATGGCTGGGATTATGAGTAGAATGGTACCCGCTACGACCATGACATCGGCGATTCCCAATCCGCAAGACCGAGGAGCATTTATGAGTGTGAATTCATCTTTACAACAAATAGCGGGTGGAATAGCCTCTTTTATTGCGGGTTTAATTGTGGTTCAGCCAACAAATTTTAGTCCACTTGAACACTATGATACCCTCGGAATTGTCACTTCAACCATTACACTACTTTGTATCGGAATGATGTATCGGGTCAAATTAATGCTGGATACAAATAAATAAAAAGTAAAAGCCACCGATTGGGTGGCTTTTACTTTTTAAACAAAGAAATGAGATAAAGAGATTAATCTTCGTCTCCGTCATCGCCTTTTTTGGTGCGAGGTTTCTCGTCAACAAGCTTTGCAAAAAAGCCCGTTCCGATTCCGTCCAAATCTATTTTTTTAATTGTGAAATGGAATTCAGTTGTTCTGTAAGCCAATCCCAATTTGATAAAAATACCTTTCAACAACAATGAAAAACCGCGGCCGATTTTAACAAGCTCGAAGGCAGTTGGATCACTTTCGTCTGAAGGAATAAGATAAAGGCCTACAAAACCTTTCTTGTTTTGATCTACACCTACTTTAAAACGAGCTGTCAAAGTAGATTCAACGCCCAAAAATTCGAGGGTAGGTAAAGGTAAGCTCAATTTACCATTTGAAGTAATATGTGCTTCAGGAACAAAAACTTCCTCTTTAACTACTCTTGTCTTTTCGACAAAATTATCCTCTTGTGTGAAGAATTTAATTTCTTTCTTTTTCATTGTTATTTTTTAATATATGTTAAAATTACTTTAACCACAAAGGTAAAAAAATAACATTTCAAAGCAATTTTTCTTTAAATTAAAATGAAAAGCCATTTTTTTGACTTTCCATTTTAAGCTATTTGTCAGAAAGCAATGTTAATCAAACGAGCCATATAATTGGGCTAAAAATTTCTCTCTCGATGCTTCTAAAACAACTTCCATGTTTGGTTTTAGCTTGAGAATATTTGTATGATCTACAATGGTTTGTCCACGGGTAAGCCCTTCTCCCAAAACAACTTCAACGTACAGTTTTTTGATGTCAGTTGCGACTGTTCTGTCAAGCGCAACAGCGACGGTTATTGGGTCTGGTAAATCAAAGCCAATTGCCCCTGTTATTTCCGAAGTAAAACGTGCTTTTGCGCCTTGAATATCCACCACAAAATCGGCCAAAGGCTTTTGAATATCCCTTAATTCTTGCGTTGCTTTTTGGTCAAACGCCGCATATTTTATTGAAATATCCCAGCCTACCATTGTCATATTCATTCCCGATTGAAACACCATTTGAGCAGCTTCTGGATCCACCCAAATATTGTATTCGGATACAGGCGTGATATTCCCATACCCCAAACCAACACCTCCCATAATAACACACGATTTTATTTTAGAGGCAATTTCTGGTGCTTTTGCCAAAGCCAATGCCATGTTTGTCAACGGCCCTAACGTAATGATTTCAATCTCATTAGGAAACTTATTTACGGTATCAATGATGGCATCTACGGCGTGTCCTTCCAACGGTTTACGTCCTTTTAAATCCAACCCAATGTCGCCCATTCCATCGTCTCCGTGAACAAACTGAGCAGTAAATAAAGGCCGAATTAATGGCTTTTCTGCACCCAAATATACCTTCGTTTCATACTGGCATAAATCGACCATATAAAGCGCATTTTGTAAGGCTTTATCGGCTGGAACATTTCCCGCCACAATCGTTATTACTTCTACCTTTACATCAGGCGATTTCATCGCCATCAGCAACGCAACGGCATCGTCCGAACCTGTGTCTGTATCAATCAACAAATGTCTCATTGGCTATTTCATTAATGTACACTAATCTGATTTTTGTTTGTTTTCATTTTCAAGTAAACGAATGTCGAAATCGTCACCCAATCGTTTCGCTTTCTCCAACTTGCTGGCGCCACATGGCGTAATAGAGTCCTTTTTGAGCCAACAAATCTTCATGATTTCCCGCTTCTACCATCTTTCCTTTTTCAAGAACAAAAATTCGGTCAGCGTGCATAATTGTACTCAAACGGTGGGCAATAAGAACGGTAATATGCTGCTCATTATTCGATAAATCACGAATTGTTTGCGTGATTTCTTCTTCGGTTAATGAATCTAACGCTGACGTAGCTTCATCAAAAATCAACAAATTGGGGTTTCTTAACAACGCCCTTGCAATAGACAAACGCTGCTTTTCTCCACCCGAAACTTTCATTCCTCCTTCCCCAATCACGGTATCTAGGCCATTATCAGCACGATTTAAAAGCGAATAAGCCGCTGCTTTTTTCAAGACATCTAAGCAATCGGCATCGGTAGCAGATGGCTTTACAAACTGAAGATTTTCGCGGATGGTACCTGAAAACAACTGGGCATCTTGTGCCACAAAGCCTATTTGCTCACGCAACTCATCTTTGTCAATTTCTCGGCTATCTATTCCGTTGTATTTAATGTGTCCTTGCTCGGGATCATACAAGCCTACCAACAGTTTTATGAGCGTTGTTTTACCACTTCCCGAAGGCCCCGCAAAAGCAATTGTTTCTCCTTTTTTAACCTCAAAACTAACATCTTGTAACGCCGTTCTCGAAGCGGTCAAATGTTTAAATGAAACACCCCGAAAATCAATTTTTCCAATTTTTGTCAGCGTGGCGGGCTTGGCAGGTTTAGCTTCAATGGGGCGGCTCAAAATTTCACGAAAATTATTCAAAGACACCTCTGCTTCTCGGTACAATTGTATCACATTTCCCAGCTCTTGAAGTGGGCCAAATATAAAAAATGAATACAATAAAAGTGAAAAATATTGCCCAATCGTTAGCACCTCTTTAAAGATAAGCCAAAGCATCAGCGCAACAATACAACTTCGCAGAAAATTAATGGTTGTACCTTGAACAAACCCAAGCGTCCGTACAAATTTTACTTTACGGAGTTCTAATGCCAGAATTTTTTCAGTATTTCCATTCAAACGCTTTACTTCTTGGTCGGTAAGTCCCAAACTTTTCACCAACTCAATATTTCGTAACGATTCCGTCGTACTTCCCGCCAAAGCGGTTGTTTCGGCCACAATTTTGGTTTGAATTTTCTTGATTCGTTTACTCAGCACTGAGCTCAACCACGCAATGATGGGGATGGTCAAAAAGTAAACAGGCGCAATAGGCCAATACACGCTCAAGGCGTAAAAAATCACAAACGTAATACCAATCACCGATTGAAAAACGACGTTCACAACCGACGTAATCATGCGTTCGGTATCGGTTTTGACTTTTTGTAAAACGCCCAACGTTTGCCCACTTCTTTGATCTTCAAACACTTGATAAGGCAAAGCCAACGAGTGTTTAATCCCATCGGTATAAATCTGCGTACCGACGCGCTGGGTAATTACACTAATAAAATAATCTTGAAAATTTTTGGCAATTCGTGAAACCATTGCGGCTCCAATTGCCATCCCAACATATTTTAAAACGCCCCATATATAATCGCTTTCGTTGAAATCCTTGATGTGCGACGCATAACGATCAATAACCAAGCGGTAAATGTAGGGATCGAGCAGGGAGAAGATTTGGTTAATAGCAGCCAATGTCAAGGCCACAAAAATAAGTTTCCAATAAGGTCGGAGGTAGCGGTAAAGTATATCCATGGGAGCAAAACACCAACCTAGCCGATTATGTTCCTAAAACAAAAAGAGCGGCTATTCAAATAAATGAACTAGCCGCTCTTTATTTAAAAGATGCGTTTACTGCTGAAAATACTGCACCGCACTTACTGCTTCAATGTACTCAGCACCTACTTTCATATGCGCTTGGTGTTCGGGAGAAGCACCGTAGAGCGGCAGGTCGTTCTTATCTCCAAACGTAAAAACATAGACATGCTTTACGTGGTCGGGGTCTTTGGCGTCATCTACTACACCCCATTCGTACGACCGAACCATTTTTAATTTAGCTAATCCTTTAAAAGACTTATCAACCACGCCGATTTGCGTGTCAGACGTTCCTGATTTGAACGTCACCGTTACTGCATGTTTGTACAGTTTTTCGGATTGCTGGTAAGAGGCAAATCCGTACAGGCCGAGCAGCAGTGCTAAGCTTAAAGCAAAAGCAACCACTTGAAAACGAGACGGTTTCATTAGGGTAGAGTAAAACATGGGTTAGAACAAAAAAACTCAAAACTGCCAACTAATGCTCAACTTGGCATTAAATGGCGTTCCTGGGGTAAAATGGATTTCTTCCACAGGCTCCGTTTCGTTCTGAAGGCGGCTTTCGGTCGCAAATTGGGTTTCTTTCCATTGGGTATTGAACATATTTTGCACCGATAAACCTACTGAAAAACGATTTTTGGAATAATTCACCAAGGCATCCGTCACAAAGTAGCCCTTGGCCACAATGCTATTGTCCTCATTTGCAGGTCGGTTGCCTATATAACGATAACGTAAACTGCCACTAAAACCTTGTTCTGTTTTTAAAGTTAATCCACCTACGCTCGTGAAATTAACGGCCAAAGGCAGATAATTCTGTCCTTCGGCTTCACCTACGGCGCGTGGTTTGGCCCAGTTGGCATCCAAATCAAAGAACAATTTTTTCGATAATTGATAACGCATCGACACGTCCACACCTTTGCGCACTGACTTGCCCGAAGGCTCCACTACCCCCGCATCACCCACATAGACAAACTCTTGGTTAAGCCATAAATACCAATACGAGGCGTTAAGGAGCATTCGCGGGAATGGCTTCCAAATTGCCCCTAAATCAGAACCGTAAGCGGCTGGCAAAACTTCTAAGCCGTTTTGAGCCACCACTGCGCGGGTGTCGTTGGAATGAAAACCTTTGCCGAGGTTGACGTACAACTGCACATTGGGGTTGTAGGTATAATATACGTTCAATTTGGGCGAAACGATGGCTGCATTGGCTTTAAATTTCGTATTATTTTGGAGTTTGTCGAGGTATTGGTTGTTAAAATAATCAAAACGCACCCCCGCCGTTGCCGACAGGCGTGGGCTTAATTGGATGGTTTCGTCCACATACACGCCTACATTGGCTTCGTTGACATCGCCCAATTTGATGGCTTCCAACAATTGCGTGCGGTCTTTTGTCCGCGACAATTCAGAACCGTTGGTAAGGTCGTGGCGATAGTTAAGCCCCGCATTTAAGGTGGCTTGTCTATCGCCAATGACGTGGCCTATTGAATAATTGGAGTTATAGCCCCACAAATTTCTGCCTTCCTTTTGGCGAATTTGGTCACCGTTCACAGGGTCAACCAAGAAAAAAGTAAAGTTTGAATACAGTTCAAAATTATAATTGGAATAAAATAACTGATTCTTCCATACGTGATTGCGCTTCGTCAATGTCACCAATTCCGCGTTGACATTGGTGCGGCTAGTTTCTCCTCCTTCGTTAGGGTCAATTGCTCCAAAAAAACCAATCGAGCCATCGGCCACTGAGCGGTCAGGGATTTGACCCGAGGCATTCCACTTGCTCCAAAAAGTCGAAGCCGTCAGCGTCAGGTTGGTATTTTGGGTTAAATGCCCGTGGTATTTTCCCAACAAATTGATTCGGTTAAAATTTTGAGGCGCTTCAAAATACGCATCCGAGTAGCTGTATTCACCCGCAAGATAGGCATTGTGTTGGTTGGTTTTCAGTACATTAACCCCCGACACCAACCGATAGGTGTTAAACTGCCCTACTTCGGCTTTGGCAAAACTGCGTTCCAAGGTTGTTTTGGTACGAAAATTGGCCCAACCTGCCGTGGCAAAATTTCCTTTGTCAGCGTCGTATAGCCCCTTTTTGAAATCCACCCCTTCAATCAATTCTGGAATGATAAAGTGCGCATCGGCATACCCTTGGCCGTGTGCGTGCGACACCATGTTGATGGGTACGCCGTCCACCGTCAGACGAATATCCGTTCCGTGGTCGATGTCAAATCCGCGCAAGAAGATTTGTTCAGCTTTGCCTCCACCTGCGTGTTGACCAATGACCAGCCCTGGCACAATGCGCAGCACTTCTTGAGAATTGTTGATGGGACGTGTTTTTATGTCAAGGCTTGATATTACTTGTTGGTGCTGCGGGTTCGAGGCCGATACTTTCACTTCACTCAACTGGATTTGTGATTCGGTCAGTCCAAACTCCAGGTTTACAGTTTGGTCCTCCTTCACTGTTACTAATTGACTAAGTGCCGAATACCCTACAAATGAGACTTCAATTCGGTACGCATTGGGTTCTAAATTGTTGATTTGAAAAAAGCCTGTCGCGTCCGTCGTTGCTCCTTTTTTAGAATCCGCCACCACGATGGTAGCTCCTACAATCGGTTGTTTGGTCGATTTATCAATGACCCTCCCGACGACACTGCCTAGGTGAGCGAATGCAACATAAATACTTAAATGAAGAACAAGTAGTGTGGCAATAAATCTTTTCATGAATTTAAAATAATGTTTGAAAATAAGTTCGGCAAAGTTAGTGACCGAAGATGTTACTTTCACCAACTAGCCAACCATTCAGTCACAAAATTGGGACTTTCCTGTACTCGTTCCACCATCCAAGCAAATGCTAAAATCATCATCATCACTGCTCCTACAGTACGTATAGGGCCGTAAAAGGAGGTTTTTGCCAATAAAAACAACAGGGGAAATGCCACAGCGATGAGCGCCAATTGCATTAGCTCAATACCCACATTAAACCCTAAAATACTCAGTACCATTTGGGTAGTCGATAACTCAAGATTGGTGAGGGTTTCGGCAAAGGCAAGGCCATGAACCAATCCAAACAATCCCGCAATGAGTACTTCTCGTTTGGGGTAAATGGGTTTCAACGCATGAAATGCCGCCACCAAAATCGTGATAGTGATAAGCACTTCAATGGGCTTCGCAGGAAAATGCAACCATTGAAGCGCCCCAATGAGTAAAGTCAGTGAATGCCCAACGGTAAACGCCGTGATAATTTTCAGAAGATTCAACAAACTGGCTTTCAGCGCTAAACGTTTACGCCAACGTCCATCTGAAGCAACCAGCATCGCTGGAAAAAGAAGCGTAAGAACAAACAATAGATGATCAGTACCTTCGGCGATATGGTCGATGCCCAAATGCACCATGTTGATAAATCCTTTCCAGCGGCTTCCTTGTTGTAAACTCACCAAAAACGGATTCAATTTATTATTTACAGCATCCCATTCAATGACCCCAATCTGTTGGGTCAGGGTATCTTCTCGCACCAATCCCTGCGCCCAGTCTTGCTTGACATGAATCAAGGCTTTGTGGCTTGCCACTTGGTGCAAGATGACATCATAATCAAAGAAAAAATTGCGCAAGTCGTAGCCAGACGGAGGGGTCATTTCAAACTCAACGGCCAACTCTTTGTACGTACCTACGATGGGGTTGTTACTCTCTAATAGCTGCATCTCCCCCACCGTAACTTTCCACACTACCCCTTCAAAACTCTTAGGACGTATGTGTTTCATCAGATACTCACGAAGCGCCCCGCCTAGCCGCTCAACCAATCGCTCAGAATGGTCGTTGACACTCATTCCAACCGCAGATTGAAGCTCACTTAAAGGCAACAAAACCTCACCCGAAATATGCTTTTCGTGGATGTTTAACACTACCATTGAATTGGGCATGGGGTGGGCAGAGAGAGAGCCCCCTGGCCCCCATTGGGGGAACAAAAATACCAATACCAATATCATTCGTATTCCGTTCCCCAATGAGGAGGAGAAAACGAGGGGAGTGAAGGGCCTAGTTTCCACCATAATCTGATTTTCTATCTCTCCAGACTGAGTGAGGGTGAACACCATTTCTGATAATAATTCCGCCTTGCATCGACCATTCAATCCATACACTTGGGCCATCAATCAACAAATAATCACCTTGGGCTGCCATGGTTGTACCTCCGTAATAAGAAACGTAGGTTTCGTCTAGCTCGGATTTGTATTTGGCCAATACTGCTGCGGCTGCTTTGTCATCCAAATCATCGACATAAGTTTTAATCGCGGCCAACAATAAATCTTTCTGAGCCGTCGTCAAGTTTCCAGCTTTTACTCCCGTTTTAGTGGCTGGGAAACTGCCGTCTTTTTGAGGACCAACAATCAAATCATTTTGCGCCGCCGAACGCTTTGCCGTAGCTAGTTCGGCGGTACTTAGGCTTTTCATAAAATTAGCCAATGCCGCTGTTTCTTGCACCAAAGGTTGTACCGTTTTTCCTGTGTTCGTCGATGTCCAAGTTGGATACGGCTCTGTTGAGCGGAACGACGGTGTGCCACCTGTCATTTTACCCCCATTGTAGGTATGAATAATAGTTCCGTGGTGACCACCAATTTGCAAACACCACAAACCCGTTGTACTTGGCGTTCCTAGAATCCCAATGTAGTAATTACCTGAGCCATAGCCGCTGTCACCGCCGTTTGCTCTCAGATAGTCATCCGCATCAATAATCCCTGCATATTCTTCACTTCCTTCGTTAGCTCCTGTTCCCGTAGCTACTTTCACTAAGTTATAGAAAGCCGTCCATTGCGCGGTAGAGAACGTACTTGAAGCTAATCCTACACGTCCTTTGTACAATGATTGGGGCAAATTGCTCCAGAGTTTGGCTTGGGCAACGGTATAAGTATATTGTGCTGAGGTCAACTGAGAGGATGTTAATGTAGTTTTAAACGCCTCGGCAGCTGCCACAATAGCCGCAATGTCGGTATCCATTGCCCAAGCCGTGCCTGTGCCCGACGACGAACCTGCGGCTGAGACCGAAAGCGACAACGTGCACGATTGACCACCCAATGAAATAGCAAATGAAGCTGTTCCACTAGCTGAGGGAGTACCTGTGATGGCATAGGTCACTGAACCTGCTCCCGACGCCAAAGTTCCTGATGCTAACGTGGCGGTCAAGCCTGTAACCCCCGTGGAGGCAATCCCCGAACCCGCCGAATAAGCCACACCATTGCCTCCCGTGTAGGGCACGGTGGCTGTTCCCGTGAAAGCGGCACTTGCTTGAGGTATGCCTGAGAAAGTAACTGAAACGCAGCTAAGAGCAGTTACCGTCGCTGTTGAAGTTGTTGGAGTAGGATCGTCTGTTGACTTACTACAAGCAATCAACAAAACAAAAGTGCTTACACAAACACTGGCGAGAAAATGATTCATTTTCATACTAATCAATTGAATTTGGTTTCAATTGATTAGACGCACCTTTTTAATTCGGTGTTGAGTTAAAGGAAGTATTTGAAAGTGAAAAGGAAAAAACGACAAGTGAATCGTCGATTTAGGTCGTTTCAAGCCACTTTTTGAAAGGCGTTACTTTTTCTTTGCTAATAATGATAGGAAACCCTGCTACGGGTTGCACTTTTACGTTGACACGACTGTTGAAATGCGATTCTATTTCTACGACACTTTCCCGCGAAAGAATATATTGCCGATTGGCACGGATAAATTCGGCGGGGTCGAGTTGGCCTTCTAAGTCTTCCAATTTAAAATCAATCACTAGCTTTCGACCATCGCATAACTGCCCATACACCAAGCCATTGTCTATAAAAAAGTAGGCAAATTCTTCGGTTTTGATGGGAAGTAATTTATCTCTAAATTTTACTAAAAAGCTTTTGCGATACGCTTTAGGCATAAAAACCTGCTGCTGAATCAATTCATTCAAACGTTCTTGTTGCATCAGCTGCTGGTTTTGAAATTTCTCAATCGAAAAACGCAACGAATCTTCATCGATGGGTTTCAACAAATAATCAACGCTGTTGTGTTTAAATGCCCGAATGGCGTATTCGTCAAAAGCCGTTGTAAAAATGATGGGAGTTTTGAGATGCACTTGTTCGTAGATGTCGAATGAAATTCCATCGGCTAGTTGAATATCCGAAAAAATCAAGTCGGGACTGGGATGAGACGTAAACCATTTTATACCTTCTTCTACGCTTTCAATGACCGTTTCGACGGGGTCTTCCACGCCTATTTCTCGCAACAAAAATTTCAATTGACTTGCCGCCGCTGGCTCATCTTCCACAATGACTATCTTCATGGTATTAATGGTAAAACAACACAAAATTCCTCCCCTTGTTTGATTTCAATTTCACAGTGAGTCAACAATTTAAAACGTTGGTTGAGGTTGGCCAATCCAATTCCCGTCCCCTCCGAATTCGGCCTCAGATTTAAAGAATTTCGAACCAACATTTGTTGACTATCTGTCTGGTATTCAACAAAGATACTCAACGGGTTTGCTGAGGAGATGACGTTATGTTTGATGGCATTTTCAATCAACAGTTGAATCGAAAGAGGTGGTATTTTGACGGGAGCCTGCGCATCTACGTTTTTATAAATTTTGAGGTTATTCCCAAAGCGCATTTGTAAAAGAAAAATATAGCTATCCACCAAATCCATTTCTTCTTTGAGCATTACCAGCGACTGTTCTTGCATTGTCAACGAATACCTAAGTACTTGCGATAATTTTTGGAGATACCGCTGACTTTTGGCTTTGTCTTCGTTGATAAGCCAGCTAAGGGTATTGAGAGAATTAAACAAAAAATGCGGGTTGAGTTGGTTTTTAAGGGAGTTAAGTTGAACCAATACATTTTCATGTTTTAGCTGCTCATTTTCCAGCAAAACCTCATTTTTCTTCTCCGCTTCGGTCATAAAACGGCTAAAAAAGTAAGCAATAATTGCCATCAATACGCCGCGAACCACGACCGTTCCTCCCGTTTTGAGGGGCAAACCAATGATAAAATAGTTCGCCAATGTCAAACCAACACTATACGCCGATAGTATAATCCCAGCTCCTACCCACTGCTTAGTTGCCACTTCGTTTTTCTTTGTGGCTTCATAAATCCATTGAATAAATCCCATTGCAAAGGCAACACTGAACGCTACTTGCAAAAAAATATCCAATTGAACGATGGGACGGTTCAATCGAGGGAGGTTGATAAATACGATGGGGAAATTGACAAACGATGCCACAAAGAGGGCGATTCCCCACACAAATCTTTTCTTCGTCATTCTGAAATATCAAGCTTTACGCTAATAACTGAAATCCGTTATTTCTTATTCAAACCACGAAGGTAAATATACGTGAAAAGGAAAAAATGGCCAGTGAATCTAAATAGGTAAAAAGCGTTCAGTTGAATACATTTCAAACTGAACGCTTTTTGTAAAATCGTTTGCTTTTTTGTATCGGGCGGGTTGTGAGCAACCCTTTACACACTTTGGGCGAGTTGTGAGCAACCCTTGGCACGAAGGGTTATTTTCTAAACTTCGTCACGCGTGCATCTTTAATCACCCCTTTCCAGTTGAGCCCGAATCCAAAATTATAAACGTTTCCATCGGTGTCTTTGTGGCAGGTCAAATCGTAAGGAACGTCTTCTGCCTGTTTTTCGACGGTTGTCATGTCCAACGGCATTTGCATTGGCAACAAAGCCGATGGCTCTGATTTACCCGCAATGGTTTCAATGATGGCTTGGTCTTGCACTCCAAAACTCAACAAAATCGCGGACGCCGCAGGCTCTATTTCCGAAAACACCATCGGATTGGTGGTATTGACCGATACAATCACAGGTTTCCCTTTCATCTTGGCTTTGGTATCTTGTACCAATTTCATATCAGTGTTGTTGGGCGTTTTTACCATTTTTCCCTTGTACGAACGATTCGTAAAGTTTTCTAGCGCATCGCCCCCCGCAATACTCACTTCGCGGGCGTCGGTGGCCGTATAGTCATTGTACTGCAAACTGATTGGGATGTAGCCATTGCCTCCTTTGGTTACATCTTCTTTATCATACCCAATGTTTGCTTTAGGGTTTTCGATAAAAACAAGGGCAAAATCGGCCTCGTCGGCATTGTCAGTAACGTTAAAATATTTTTTGACTATCTCCATATTTACAGGATAATCCTCCGACGCGGGCGTTTCCATTCCTAAGAAATTGCGGCTCGCGGCCACAAAACGTTTGGGTACGTACGCTGTCTTTTTGGAGGCAATCGGCAATGCTTGTCCGTGATTTTTCAACAAAACTATCGACTTCAACTGTGCTTCGTAGCCTGCTTTCATAAATTCAGGCTTTCCAACTGTGGCATTTGTTTGTTCAGGATTGAGGTAAGGATTTTCAAACACTCCTACTTGGAAAATATTTCTCAACAAACGAACCGCCGATTGCTCCATCCGTGCCCTGATTTTGGCCTCACCGTATTCTTTTATGCCCAATTGATACGCGTCCAAAATAGGTTTCATATCATTGACCCCGCCGTATTGATCAACGCCCGCCATCAAAGCTTTGTAGTGTAGTTCGGCCAACGTTAGGTTTTCAACACCCCACGATTTCCCGTCCATAAACGAGTCCATCGACGTGTGAAGTTTGGTTACGTTCCAGTCGGTACACACCACGCCGTCGTAGCCGTATTTGGTACGAAGCAAGTCCGTAATGAGGTATTTATTGTAGTTGTTGGCCACGTTTTCGTGGTTTTTCTTATCCTGATTCCACGAAATGGTGTAGTAAGGCATGACCGCCGACGCCATTTTTGTTTTTCCTTTTAACTTAAACGCGCCCTCGGTAAACGGTATCAAATGAGCGTCGAAATTATTACCAGGATACACCGCAAACTTTCCGTTGGCGTAGTGGGCATCTCTACCCGCTTCTCCAGAACCTCCTCCTGGCCAGTGCTTTACCATGGCATTGACACTCATCAAGCCCCAATCAGCCGACTGAAAACCTTCGCAGTATGCTTGTCCCAAAGCAGCAGAAAGTAGCGGACTTTCGCCAAAAGTACCATTGAAACGCGACCAGCGAGGCTCGGTTGCAATGTCAACTTGGGGCGAAAGTGCCGTGGTAATGCCCAAAGCACGGTATTCAGCCGCTGCGATTTTACCAAATTTTTCTACCAATATCGGATCAAACGTAGCTGCCATTCCTAACGAACTTGGCCACATCGAAATCTCTCCTCCCGATGCGGCGTCGTACTCTGCGCGCGAACGTGTACCGTGGCGTGGGTCAGAACTGTTGTTGGCAGGAATCCCCAGTCCAACACTTTCGCAAAACGCCTGCATTTTGTTGTTCCATTTAGCAGCAATTTCGGGGCTCTGGACGGTCGTAATCAACACGTGTCGGAGGTTATCGTCGGCCAAAAATTTCTTTTGCTGATCGGTCAGGTCAGTGGGATCAGTTTCACCCGCTTTAAACGGCTTTCCGTTGTAAGTCCCTGAAAAATAACCACCAGCACGGGCAGGAATCGACTGATGCGACGAGTAAAGCATCAAACCCGCAATTTGCTCTACGGTCAATTTTGAGGCTAAATCTTTCGCGCGCTCATTGTCTGACAAACGCCAATCTTCGTACTTATCAAGCTTCCCGTTTTTGTTTAAATCCTTGAAAGCAAAGCCATCAATCGTCAAAAGTTTTACTCCCGACGCAGGCGCATAGCCCAGTGCTTTACCTCCCTGATTTTGGACAAGAGTAAACCCTGCTTGGGAAGTTTCTGACCATTTTTGTTGGGCCAAAGTGGTGGTAATGATGCCTAAAAATAAGCAACCTGAAAGGGTAATTTTATTCATTGGTGTTTGGTCAATTTGAATGTATCATTTCGATACAATGATAATTTATATTCTCCAAAAAGCACAATTTTGTAATTGGTAAATCCATGATTTGGGTGGAAGAATCGGCAGATGGGGCAATTGGCTCGACTAACCTCTTTCACGTAAAAATCGGGTTTTGAGCAACCCTCAGCACAGAGAGTCGGGTTGTGAGCAACCCTTTGCACGGTAAAATCGGGTTTTGAGAAACCCTCAGCACAGTCAGCACGGTCACCACAATCTAAAAAATAGATAAATGTATAACTGTACCGCGAACTTTTCAAGAAATGTGCCTTTAGGCACTACCTCTTTGTAGTTATAGGGGCCTATTTTCTTATTTTAGTGTGCCGTAGGTACACAAGATTGGGTAACCCCTCATTATTCTACAAATGTTAAGCCTCTATGAGGCACAAAACCAAGTACTTATCTTGAAAAGTTCGCGTTAATTACACTACATCGTCACAACTATTTTGCTCTCCCCTCCTTTGGACGCTGTCTCTAACGCAGTTTGCAGTGCGCCAAATGGAGCAAAACTTGAGATAATTTTACTTGGAGAAACTACTTTTCGTTGTATCAATTGAATGGTTCGTTTGAAATCAGTTGGGTGATGATAAATAATGGAAGGCACAATGGTTATTCCTTCTCTTGCAATTTTTAGAGGAACAAACTCCGCAGGCTTTTCAGAAAGTCCTACCAAAACGATTTCCGCTCCTCTCGGTGCCGCTGAAGCAACCAAAGTCGCCGTCGCGGCCAAACCCGCACATTCAAACACAGCGACAACCTCCTGAGCCGTCCATATTGAAAGCAAAGTTTCGGCATCTCCATTGGCCGCAATTGCCCCTTCTTGAACAGCTTTTTGCAATTTGTTTTGGTTAATTTCAGTCACCAAAACCTGATACCCTAAACGCAGCGCAAGGTGGTTCAAAAGCAGGCCAATTGCTCCTAAACCCACAATTGCAATGGTATCTCCTGGCTTGGCAGAGGACGAAAAGAGGGCGTGAACACCCACTGCCATAGGTTCGATACAAACGGCGTCCTCATCCGAAATTTCGTCTGGAACAGACCACGCAAAATCTGATGGGAGGCAGACGTATTCGGCAAAACAACCGTTTTCGAGCAGACCCACTACGCGTTTATTGGAGCAAATATACCCGCGTCCACTTTGGCAAAATTTACAACGTTGGCAGGGAATATTGGGCTCAACGGCTACTCTTTCCCCTACTTTTCGACCTATAACCCCTTCTCCAACTTTATCAACCATACCCAGCCCTTCATGCCCAATGATGGTCGGTTTAGATAGGCTGCGATGACCCAAAAACAAATGTACATCGGAGCCACAAATCCCCACTTTGGAAAGCTTAATTCGTACCTCCCCAGCTTTAGGCTCGGGAGTATCAATTGTGCGTTGAACAATTTTTTTGGGTCCTTCTAAAAATGCTGCTTTCATTATTTTAATTTATCAGACTTTATGGCCCAAATACAAGCTCCCATGACTAACAATGGAATAGAAAACGCCACAAACAAGGCATTAATACCCATGCCCGCGTCGGAAAAATAGCCAAAAAGAAGTGGCCCTAAAATTGCCCCTACTCGGCCTATTCCAACGGTATATCCAACGCCCGTAGCGCGGAGGTGGGTGTCGTACAGTCGAGATAGCGTTGGCCAAATTCCATTAAAACCTCCTTGCACAAAAAAGCCAATCAGGAGTACTAAGCCAAAAATTAACCCAGTCGTCAGGGTTGAAAACGCATAGACCTGCATCACCCCAAAGGCGATTAACATAAACATCAGAATGGTTTGACGAAGCCCCAAACGGCTACCAATTCCACCCACGGAGGCTGAGCCAAAAGCAGCCCCAATGTTGAGCATAATCCCCACCCAAGTTGCCAATTCAAACGGCAAACCCGAGTCTTTGGCAATGGTTGGCACCCAGCTCATCAGGGTATAAAGTGTTAGGAAACCAAAGAATGCCGCCACCCATACTTTGATGGTACTGTCCTTATAATGAGGCAAGAACAACGCTTTTACTCCCACATTTTCTTGATTTTTGACTACAACGGGCAGCGCTTCTAAGTTTGGAAGCCCCATTCGTTTCAGCAGTCGATTAACAGAAAGTAACGTATCCGTAGTTGAATTTTGGAGCATGTAGTCAATCGAATCGGTCATGTAAAAATACACCAATAACCACATCAGCAATGAAATGCCTCCTGCCACCAAAAAGGCTGTATGCCAGCCGTACACTGGAATGTATTTTGCACAAAAAAGCCCCGTCAAGATTGCCCCAATCGGCCAGCCTGCCTGCACCAATCCTACGTTAAAATCGCGGTATTTTTTATTGGAAAACTCAGCAGCCGTAGCCGCCATGGTAGGCAAAATCCCCCCAATGCCAAGTCCTGTTATGAAACGAAACAGGAGCATCAGGCTATATTGATGCCCAAAACCAACCCCAAACATACCAATCGTAATCATCCCTACTGAAATGAGGAAAATTCGTCGGCGTCCGTGTTTATCAGCCAAGGGAGCAATCAAAAAACAACCTAAAGTCATCCCTGCCAAGCCCGCGCTAAAGATATAGCCCATTTCAACCTTGGAAAGTCCCCATTCTTTGATGATTTCAGTACTGGAAAAAGAGACAATGAGTACATCGATGCCGTCATTGAAGTTTAAAATAAAACAAATCGCCACCATCAGCCACTGAAAACGTGACATGGAGCGAGAAGCAAGTTCCTGATTTGGATTCATATCATTCTTTTATTGAGGCTGGAAGCCTCTTAATAGTCGTCACTCGGCAGAGCCAAGCGACTGCTATTTCGTCATAAGGTAAGCAACTGTCTAGCCTCAACTACGAATCACCACGATTAACAATTAACGGATAACAAATAACGCTACTCCACGAAGCCAGCCTTCGCTTTTTGCCCTGATTTCACCCAAGCTCTTAACTCGTCAAATGCTTGTCCCGTTTGCTTGTCGGTAAAATTGCAATGGCCTTGCCCATTGGTATATTTTACGGTAAAATAAGCCTGTTTACCTTGTTTCTGAAGTAAGTTTTCGTAGCTCACAATGGCCAAATCGGCAGGAATCAACTGGTCGTACATCGTATGCAAAGCCAACGCAGGTTTGTTTATATTGCCCGTACGGTCGTATTTATCAAACAAAGTATTCTGACTTACGGTAGCGGCTAATCGTTCGGCTTTTTGATTGACTTCTAACGCATTAGGAAAACGGCCATAGACGGTATTGGTATTGTCGTACGGATTTCCGCCTGCTTTTTGGGCAATGTCTCGCAGTACGCCCTCACCAAACGCCAAGGCAAAAGCAAGGTCATCGGGCTTCATGTCAAAATGTTTGGCAAATTCCACTGCAAGTAATGAATCTTTGGCGAAAATGGCTTTTTTCATGGTAGCTGCTTTCCGAAATGCCGCAAACATGGGCATGGGTTCTTTTGGTTTTGACACGTCAAAAATCTCGTGCAATGAGGTCGCAATGCCAGGAAAAAGTCCATTGAAAGTAGCAAACATGTCAAATTCTTTGCGGGTTTGGAGGTATATTCTTCCCGCCAACGGGCACATGGGGAGTCCCCCTTGGTAGTTTTGGCCAAAATTTTCGAGGGTAGCCAACGTAATTCCGCCTCCCATCGAATGGCCTGCCATAAAGGTAGAATCGGGCTGACCGTAAGTTTTGACAAAATATTGACGCAAAGCCTCCGTATCGTCCACTCCTTGCACCAAGGCCAACCCCTGAATTTTGTAATCAGAAGCGGCTACGGCATAGCCACGTTCCAAAAATGGAGTCATTCGCTTGAGCCAAGCAGGGTCTTGACTTTGGCGCGGCTTTGAACCCATAAATTCGTAGCCGTGGGCGTACATGACGAGTTTTCCTTTCCAATTTTCAGGAAGAAGAATGCGATACCGCGCCCCGTCGATGGCACCTGAGTCGATTTTAGAAATGTTTTGCGCCCCCAAACCCCCACCCCCAATGGGGGCTTGCAGTGCAAAAAGTGCAATGGCAAAAAATAACTTTTTCATTTGGTAAGTAGTTTTTGGGGAATTATAACCCCAACATTTTAATCGCATTTTCTTTCAAAATCAACGGCTTTACTTCTTCTTTAAAACCCGCATCTGCAAAGTCTTTCATCCAACGTTCGGGCGTAATCAACGGAAAATCTGTTCCGAATAACATTCTGTCTTTCAACAAGGTGTTGGCGTATTGAATAAGTTGTTTGGGGAAATATTTGGGTGACCAACCGCTCAAGTCGATATACACATTGGGCTTGTGCATGGCTACCGACAATGCCTCGTCTTGCCAAGGCCAACTCGGGTGCGCAATGATGATAGGACAATCGGGGAAGTCGATGGCCACATCGTCGAGGTGCATGGGGTTAGAATACTCCAATCGCAAACCGCCCCCACCTCTTACCCCACTTCCAAACCCCGAATGGCCGCTGTGAAAAAGCATGGGGAGTTTGTATTCGGCAATTACTTCGTACAAATGATACGCCATTTTGTCTTGCGGATAAAAGCCTTGCACCGTTGGGTGAAATTTGAAGCCCTTAACCCCGTAATTTTCAATTAAAACGCGGGCTTCGCGAGCCCCCATGCGTCCTTTATGCGGGTCGATGCTCGCAAAGGCAATCATCACGTCATCGTTTTTGAGCGCCGCTTCTGCTACCTCAACATTGGGAATCCGACGTTTTCCTACATTGTGTTCGGAATCAACCGTAAACATCACAAACGCTAGATTATTATCCCGATAAAAATCAGCCGTTTCCTGAATGGTGGGACGTTTATCGGACTTAAAGTACTTGGCAAACGCTTCGTCCAATTCTGGTCGATAATCGTCGTGCGGCTGACAACACGACACTTCCGCGTGCGTGTGTACGTCGATGGCTATTACTTTTTCGATGTCTATCATATTGCCTCGCAGCGGCGAACCGCCCTTTCCCCCAATGGGGGTATAAAGTTGAATTTATTTAGAATTCCCCCATCGGGGGTTAGGGGGCTTACGCCGTACCCCACACTTTGATGGCAGTGTTTACGACCAGTTCCATTTTACGCCATTGGTCGTCGTGGGTCATGTCGTTGCCGTGGTGGGTCGATGAAAAACCACATTGCGGACTCACGCACATTTGTTCAAGTGGCATGTATTGCGCTGCCTCGTCAATACGTTTGGCTAGGTCATCAATGCTTTCCAAGGCTTTAACTTTGGAAGAAATGATACCGAGTACCACCATTTTATCTTTTGGTACAAATCGCAACGGGGCAAAATCGCCCGAACGCTCGTCGTCGTACTCCAAGAAATAGGCATCCACGTTGATACTATTGAATAAAATATCGGCCACGGGCTCATAGCCTCCTTCAGCAAACCACGTACTGCGATAATTTCCACGACAAAGGTGAATCCCAACGGTAAGGTCTTTGGGGCGTCCATCAATCACCGAATTAATCAAAGAGGCATACGTACGTGGTAGTTCGTTCGGGTCTTCGCCACGTTCGACGGCCGCCGCTCGCATTTTAGGGTCGCAGAGGTAGGCCAAATTGGTATCGTCCAACTGCAAATACCGCAAACCTGCCTTGTACAAATGGTCTATTTCTTCGCGATAGGCTGCCGATAAATCATGAAAAAATTCGTCCATATCTGGATACGAATTGATGTCTATCGATTTGCGTCCACCGCGAAAATGCACCATCGTTGGTGAAGGGATGGATACTTTTGGCGTCTGACTTACGACCGATTTCAAGTAATTAAAATCTGCAACTTGAATGTCTTTTACGTGCTTTAACTTGCCCGTTACACTCAATTTTGGCGGGGTAAAGCCATCTTCAGCAGCTTTGGCGTTTGGATTGGCTTCAATTCCACCCGTCACGGTGACACCGTCCAGTTCTTTCAGAAAATCTAGGTGAAAATAATCACGACGAAACTCGCCGTCGGTGATGGCTTTCATCCCCGTAGCTTCCAATTTTTTTACGGTTTCAGCAATTCCAGCATCTTCAATAGCCCGAAGTTCTTCAGCCGAGATTTCGCCTTTTTTCCACTTTAAGCGGTTTTCTTTTACTGCTGGCGTACGCAACAAACTACCGACGTGGTCGGCTCTAAAAGGAGGGTTCATAGGAGTACAGTCCCCCCACCCCCAGTGGGGGAGTTTTTTGTTAAAAATAGCCCCCATTGGGGGGAGGGGGGCTTGTTATTTCGCAGCCATGCGGATGGCGCCATCAAGACGAATGACTTCTCCGTTAAGCATTTGATTTTCAATAATATGTTTTACTAAAGCAGCGTATTCGCGCGGCTGTCCCAACCGCGACGGGAACGGTACTTGTTGCCCTAAAGAGGCTTTTACATCGTCGGGCATTCCCATCAAAAGCGGCGTTTCAAAAATTCCTGGCGCGATGGTCATCACCCGAATGCCCATTTTGGCAAATTCCCTTGCAATCGGTAAGGTCATCCCAACAATACCACCTTTGGAGGCCGAATAAGCTGCCTGACCGATTTGCCCGTCGAAAGCAGCGACAGAAGCCGTGTTGATAATGACCCCACGTTCGCCGCTTTCGCCAGGTTCGTTTTGCTGCATCGCTGCCGCTGCCAATCGAATGACATTAAATGTCCCGATTAAGTTGATTTGAATAACTTTTGAAAATAAATCAAGTGTATGTGGTCCGTTTTTTCCTACGACCCGCTGGGCTGGACCAATCCCCGCGCAGTTCGCTACACCATTAATAGTTCCGAACGTTGTGATAGCCAATTCAATGGCCGCTTGTACGTGTTCTTCGTTGCTGACGTCCGTTTTCACAAAGCGAACACTCGCACCTAGTTGAGCTTCTGCTTTTTGCCCTGCTTCTTCGTTTACATCGAGTAATACGGCATTTCCACCATTTTCGACAATCATTTTGGCCGTTGCCAGTCCAAGCCCCGAAGCGCCACCTGTTACGAGAAAAGTTTTTTGTTGTATGTTCATAGCTCCCTGCCCCAGTGGGGGAATTTAAAGTTAAAAGCCCCTAAAGGCCGTACAATTTTTCCACCAAGTTAGCTCTATATTTCAAAACTGCACGCTGATTCAGCGAGCCTTTATCCGTAATTTCTCCCAAATCAATGGAAGGGGGTTCTAATGCAACGATGTATTTTACTACTCGACTAGCACTGCCAGTCGCCTGATTTTCAAGCCATACCAACATTTCATCCAAATAATTTGTCACTTTTGGATGTGTAAATACCTCTTCGTGGCTTGTTTCTAATTCTAAACCTGCATGAACTCGGCAAGCTTCGACGTTTAAGAACAAAATTGCCCCTACGTATTCTCTGTCCAAACCAGTCAACACTACATCCTGAACAATGGGGGAGCCAGCTGTCAATACTTTTGCTTTTAAAACGCCCACATTCACCCACGTCCCCGTCGAGAGTTTGAAATCTTCTGCAATACGACCATCAAATACAAGTCCTTTGTCGGGGTCATTTTCATCCACAAATTTGACGGCATCGCCCGTTTTATAAAACCCTTCTTCGTCAAATGCTTTTGCCGTCACTTCGGGTTCTCGCCAATACCCTGGTGTCACGTTGGGAGCTTTGTAGCGAGCCTCTAGTTTATCGCCGTCGGGGACTAGTTTCACCTTCATTCCCGCCACAGGCACGCCCAACAAGCCCGAAAAGCTTCCTCCCCAGCTGGCAAACATCGCCGAAGGCCCCGATTCGGTACAGCCCAAACCCGTAATGATGGGTACTTTTTCCCCCGTAGTTTCTGTAGCCAACTCCTCCCAACGGTTCCAAACTGGCTGCGCCAACGAAGCCCCTGCATAAAACAGGATTTGCAACTTCTTAAAAAAAGTTTCGCGAAGCTGAGGTTCACGGTCGAAGTAAGGAATCAGCATTTCAAACCCCTTAGGCACGTTGAAATAAGCCGTTGGAGAAATTTCACGGAGGTTTTGAACCGTCGTTTCGATGCCTTGGCGGGTTGGCTTTCCTTCGTCGATATACAGTGTCCCTCCATTATAAAGAGCCAATCCAAAATTATGATTTCCGCCGAAGGTATGATTCCACGGCAACCAATCGATAAACACGGGTGGCTCGGTTTTCATAAAAGGGAAAACCTGCGTTATCTGCTGCAAGTTAGCACACCACATTCGTTGGGTGTTAATCACCCCTTTGGGCAAGCCCGTTGAGCCCGACGTAAAGAGAACTTTAGCAACGGTGTCGGCATTGACTTTCTCAAACGCCTGCTGTACCTGCACAGTTGGTTCAAAGGAAAGTATCTGTGCAAAATCAACTCCTTCACTCCCATCGACAGTTACAAAAGTAGCATCAGGAAAAAGAGCCTTTGCCAACTCCAAGGCTTTGGCGTACATTCGTCCATTTTGAGCAAAAATCAACCCTGGGGTCATTAATTCGAGCGTATGGCGGAGTTTTCCAAAATCATCCGACACCAACGAATAAGGGGGAGAAATTGGCGAATAAGGGATTCCCACGTGTACGGCGGCCAATGCTAAGAGTGCATGTTCAAGACTATTCTCGGACAAAATCACCAAGGTTTTTTCTTCCGACAGTTCTAAATTCAGTAGATACTGCGCAATTCGCTCTACTTTTTGGAGGGTTTCGGCATACGTTAACTTTACCCATTCGCCGTTTTCATTTCGCCTTGCAATGAAGACAGCTTCTGGTTTTTGTATTGCCCAAAAGCGCAATTTCTCCGTTAGTTTTTCAGGATATTCTTCCAAAGGAGCCAAAAGTTCAAACTCCATAATACCGTCTGAGCGACGCTTTTTTTGAGTTTGGGTAGGGCCAAAATGAACGTTTTTGAAAAGCCCCGCGCGGCGTACCGTCCCAGCCCCCAACGGGGGAGTTATTTTAAAATTCATATTTTTCAAAATTAAAATTTAAAAATACCCCATTGGGACGGTACGCCGCGCGGGTTAGGGGGCAACTTTTTTAGCTCGTCCTTCCAAAAAATCACGCAATCTTTCTTTGGCTTCGGGGGCACTTTGGGCAATGGCGGCCATCAATGATTCCATCAACAGCCCCTGTTCTTGCGAAGCATCTACAATTCTTGGCAGCACCTGTACCAATGCAAAATTGGTCATTCCAGCGTTGGAGGCTACTTTTTGCGCCAGTTCAAGGGCTTTTTCTTGGCTTTTTCCTGTTTCTACTAAATATTGCGCAAGTCCAATTCGTTCCCCTTCTTCCGCAGAATACACGCGCCCTGTAAGCATCATGTCGGTCATACGTGCCAATCCAATGAGCTTGGGTACGCGCACCGAAGCCCCACCACCGACAAATATCCCTCGCTGTCCCTCAGGCAAGGCATACATGGTTGTAACATCCGCAACTCTAATATGACAGGCACTCGCAAGTTCCAAACCTCCGCCTACGACCGCCCCGTGCAAGGCCGCAATCACAGGCACTCGCCCAAACTGCACCTTGTCGAGTACCCGATGCCACATGCGGGAATGGTACACCCCTTCGGAGGCATTTCGTTCCTTGAGTTCGGATAAATCAAGTCCTGCGGAGAAATGTTTCCCTTCGCCATAAATAACCATGCACCGAACGGACGCGGGAATGGCATCCATTACTTTTTCTAAGTCTAGAAGCAGCGCATCGTTGAAAGCATTTCGTTTTTCGGGTCGGTTGAGTCCTACCAAGAGCGTGCTTTCTACGGCGCTTATTTTTAGAAGGTCTGAGGGAAAATGGAAGTCAACCATTATTCAACTATGAATTGATTTATTTCAACACAAAATTGAACAATAAAAAGAAGTTAAAATAGGAAAAATGTGGGCATTAGTACGCAATATCAATCATTTTTTAATTTTACAACCATATAAGACATATAAGGGATTATTAGAAAACAACTTATATGCTCTTATATGTCTTATATGGTTGCACAAAAAGGCAAGAAATTATTTCTTAAAAATACGATACAAACGACCTTGGTCAGTCACGGCGTAAATTGCCCCATCTTTGCCTTGAATGACGTCGCGGAAACGTTGGTATTCTTGCGAAAGCAGGCGCTCCTCCCCTACCACTTTGTTGTTTTCAATCACCAAACGCGCAATGTGCATCCCGCTCAAACAACCTACAAATAGATTATTTTTCCACTCTGGCATCATGTCGCCACTATAAAACGTCATCCCACTTGGCGATACCGATGGATCCCAATAATACACGGGTTGCTCCATACCTTCTTTTTGCTGAATCACATCCCCAATCTGTTTGCCACTGTATTCGATTCCGTAAGTAATCACAGGCCAACCGTAGTTTTTACCCGACTGCACACGGTTAATTTCGTCGCCACCTCTTGGGCCAAACTCATTCGACCACAAATCGCCCGAAACAGGGTTAAATGTAAGCCCTTGCACGTTACGGTGTCCGTACGAATACAATTCTGGCTTCGCCCCTGCTGTGCTCGCAAATGGGCCATTGGCAACAGGTTTACCGTCGGTAGTAATGTGGACAATTTTCCCTAAGCTTGAGTTCAATTGTTGCGCTTGAGGGCGGGTTACCATGTCGGAGCGCTCGCCTGTACTCACAAACAAATCGCCTTTTTTATCAAACAAAATACGGCCTCCGTAGTGGAGATTTCCCTTGTGGGCTGGCGTGGCACGATAAATGACCGTCGCACCTTCAATTTTTGTCTCATCGGCAGAAAGTTTCCCTTTCGCTACCGAAGTAAGCGTTCCACCGTCAAAATTCTCGGCAAACGTCCAATATATCATTCGGTTTTTGTCAAAATTAGGGTCGATGGTAATCCCCAAAAGTCCACCTTGGCCACTGGTATTCACAGCAGGAAGTCCCGTAATAGGCTTGCTCAATTCGCCGTTGGTTTTGGCAATGCGAAGATTTCCCGCTTTTTCAGTGATAATTAAGCGCCCATCAGGCAAGCTTTTTACGCCCCAAGGAAACGTCAAGCCTTCCGAAAGAACCTTAAAATCGTACGGAGTTTGGGTTTTTACTCCACCAATTCGGGTTTGTCCAGCAAAAGCTGATTTGTAATCTGAGTTAGGTTTTTTAGTTTCAACGGGTTCGGTCTGGCCCCAAGAAGCGTACGCCAACGTGCCCAAAACCATTGAAAAAAGTGCTGTTTTTTTCATTTGTAAGTTGTTTTTCCTTTGTTTATCCATTTAAAATTAGATCACTGATTTAACGGATTGAACGGATAACTACTGATAAAAATCCGTTTTATCCGTTCAATCTTTGTTCCATTAAATATTAACCCAAAATTTGATTAATCTTCTGCAACTCCTCCGCCGAAAACTCCTTATTATCAAGGCATTTTAGCGAATCTGTAAGCTGCTCGGGTTTACTAACGCCCAAAATCACCGAAGTAATGCGCGGGTCTTTCAGTATCCACGACAACGCCATTTGGGCTAAATTTTGGCCTCTTTGTTCGGCAATTTCATTCAATTGTAGCACTTGGTTAAGTTTCTCTTCAGTGATTCGGCCACTTTCCAATGCGCCATTTCCTCGCCCCGAAGCTGCTCTTGAATCAGCAGGAATTCCTTTTAGGTACTTGTCCGACAATAGCCCTTGCGCCAAAGGTGAAAATGCTACGCAACCCGCGCCATTTTGTTCCAAGACATCGAGCAATCCACCTTCCACCCAACGTTCAAACATCGAGTACTTCGCCTGATGTACCAAGCAAGGTGTGCCCATTTCACGTAACAACTTTACAGCCTTTTCGGTTTCGGCGGCGTTGTAATTTGAGATACCCACATAAAGCGCTTTCCCCTGACGAACAATCAAATCCAAAGCGGCCATGGTTTCTTCGAGAGGCGTTTCGGGATCTGGACGGTGGTGGTAAAAAATATCCACGTAGTCTAAACCCATACGCTTGAGACTTTGGTCGAGACTCGACACTAGGTATTTTTTAGAACCCCATTCGCCGTATGGCCCTTGCCACATATAATAGCCTGCTTTGGTGGTAATAATCATTTCGTCGCGGTAAGGCAGCAGGTCTTTTTTCAAAACGCGGCCAAAAGTTTCCTCGGCCGATCCCGCGGGCGGACCATAATTATTAGCCAAGTCAAAATGAGTAATGCCTTTATCAAACGCCAGTGTAATCATGTTTCTGGCATTTTCAAAATGGTCAATTCCCCCAAAATTGTGCCATAAGCCCAACGAAAGGGCGGGTAGTTTGATGCCACTTTTACCGCATCGACGGTATTCCATGGAATCGTAACGTTGCGGAGAAGATAAAAAAGCCATAGTGTGTTATTTTTGCAATGGTTTTAAAAACGATGCGCAAAAGTCGGGGTTCTAAGCCAAATAAAAATTGAACTGGAACAAGAAATTTATTCTATGCACTCACAACTTCATCAATATATTTCTCGCTATGTTCTGCTTACCGAAGAAGAGTCCCAAATCGTCGCCGACTGTTTGAAATGGAAAACTTTTCCCAAAAAAACGGTTCTTCTCCAAGCGGGGGATGTCTGCCATTTTGAAGCCTACGTCATTAAAGGTTGCATTCGGGAGTATTTTACTGACAAAGACGGCACTGAACTCACCCTAGAGTTTGCCGTTGAAGATTGGTGGGTGAGCGACATTAGCAGTTTTGAGCACCAAACCCCCAGCAAGATGACGATTGAGACAATCGAAGATTGTGAATTATTGGTACTTTCTCGGGAGTCAAAAGACGAATTGTTGCGCCGCGTACCCAAGCTCGAACGTATGTTTCGCCTGATGATTCAACGCCACTTGGCCGTTATTCAAGCCCGCTTACTCCGCACGGTGTCTTATTCGGCCATGAAGCAATTAGAGGAATTTTTGAAACGCTACCCGACCCTTCCCAACCGCGTGCCACAGCAGTACATTGCGTCGTATTTAGGAATTACGCCCGAGTTTTTGAGCAAGTTGCGAAAGCGACAAATGACGGGTAAAAATTAGATTTACCCTGTAATAAACGGCAAGTAATTCTCTTGGTTAATCACCGAAAAAGTAGCTTCGGGATAAGTAGTAGCAAAGGCTCTTGGCACTTTAGTTTTGGCTTCGTTCCACTTAAATTCATACGCCCGCAATCGACCATTTTCAAGTTCAAGCCAATCAATTTCTTGCTGGTCATAAGTGCGCCAAAAATAGGTTTCGGCCAAGTTTCTATTGTATTTCAAAAATTTAAGCCTTTCTGAAATCAAGTAATTCTCCCAAAGCTCACCTTTGTCGGTTCGTAACGTAAGTGGTCTAAAATCATTAACCAAAGCATTACGTATGCCCAAATCCCAAAAATACCAACGCGAACTTTTGGTAATTTCTTTTCGCAAGTTGCCACTAAATGCCTCTAACTTCTTTATAATAAACACTTTACTACACAAATCCAGGTATTTTTCAACCGTATTCCTGCTTAGTTGAAGCTGTTTACCAAGTTCATCCATTGACACTTCTTTCCCAATTTGAAAGGCAATCAATCGAAGCAAGTCCCTGATTTTAGAGCTATTTCTAATTCCCTCAAAAGCTATAATATCTTTCAACAAATAGGTATTCAATAGCTCTTTAAGATATTCCGCTTTTGTCACCGAAAAGGGCAAATTCCAGAGTTCAGGATAACTGCCATAAATCAATCTATCTTCCAGATTTTGAAGTGTTTGCAGCGCATTTTCCTGCTCCATCAGTTCTTGTTGAGAAATAGGATATAACTCATGGAAATACGCCCTACCAGTAAGTGGCTCCCCCGATAGATTGGCCAAATCGAATGCTGACGAACCTGTCACAATCACCCTTATGCCTTCAATGTTATCAACGATTAGCTTCAAAATCTTACCGATTTCGGGTATAGCTTGGGCTTCATCAATAACCAGAAGCTCGATATGGTGTAGGAGTCTTTGGTAATTGGCTACGCTTCGTTGTGCCAAAATCTGCTGTACATCACTGTCTTCGCCTTGCAACATTAAAGTCTTGAAAGATTGATTTGCAATGAGTTTTTTCAGTAAGAAAGTTTTACCTACCCGTCTTGTTCCAAAAATAAGATTGACTTTATTGGGGATGAGACGTTCAATCAGCGTTTTTTCAATGGCTCTATTAATGCTCATGAAGGGATTAAATTTTCAAGTTGAACGGAATTTTAACGTTAATTTCTTCAACACAATGATAAAATTAACGTTAAAATCTTCAATACAATGAAAATATAACAAGAATTTTCAGTTTTACCTCATCACTTCAACGCCTCCCACTCTTCCTTGGAAGCTTTGGCTTTTTGGTATTCCATCAAACATAGCCACTTGCCATCACGCTTTACCAGTAAGGCTTCCAAATGCGTATATCCCTCCGAAATGAGCTTACCCGTGCTATCATGGGAAGTGAAATAAAAAATGCCCGTTTCGTGCGCGGTGGTTGCGTCACCTATTCGTTGGGAAAAGCGAAACTGCACATTATCCAGCTGCTTTCCTTGTTTGGTATTAAGAAAACCCTGTTTCCAACCAGCCAATGCCTTGGTCATGGGATAAGATTGCTTAATTTTACCCGAGGTCGTTACCAAGACGGCATTTTCGTGACAAGTGGCTTTGTAGCCTTCAAAATCACCTTCTTTGACCGTTCGAGATATTTCTGTCCAATAGCTCTTGTCTATTTCTGATATGCGAAGCTGGTCTGCTGCCGATTGCGCAATTGATTTGGTGACTGTTAGAAAAGTAAAAAGTAAGGTTGACAGAAAAAGGAAGTTCTTGTTCATTGTTGGGGTTGGTTTTTAGATTAAAGATAGCAAAAATATCATGGGAGCATTTTACTATTTCTTACTCACCTCCGCATAATCAAACACCAAATTGCAAAAAGTAATCACGCCTAATTTAAAGGCAGTATCATCAATCATAAACTGGGGTGTATGATGAGGCCCCGCCGTTTTGGGGTCTTTGCCTTTGGGCATACCACCTAAGCGAAAGAATAAGCCAGGCACTTTTTGGGCATAAAACGAAAAATCCTCTGAGCCCGTAACCGATGGAATCAAAAGTACATTTTCTACTCCTGCCGATTTTTGTAAGGAAGCTAACATAGATTTTGTCAGTGCTACATCGTTAAAGGTAACAGGATAACGAATCGTATAAGGTAGTTCCACCACTGCCGTTGCACCTGCTGCTTCGGCAGTTTTCTCGGCTACTTGCCTAACACGGTTAAAAATCAATTCCTCGTCTTCATTGCTTAAAGTTCTAACTGTACCCAACATCTCTACTTGCTCTGGAATAATATTTCCCCTATTTCCCCCATTGATAGCACCAATTGTGACTACTGCGGCATTGTCGGTAAGTTTTATGTTTCGACTGACAATCTGTTGAAGACTGACCACGATTTGAGAAGCTACCAAAACGGGGTCAACAGAAAGCCATGGATAAGCTCCATGACTGGGTTTGCCTTTTACCGTAATTTTAAAATCAGAAGCTCCTGCCATAAATCCAGCAGGACGATAAGAAAGACTACCGACTTCCAATTGGGAGTTTATATGCAAGCCAAAAATTGCCTCTACTTTTGGGTTTTCCAGCACACCTTCTTTCACCATCAAGTAGGCCCCGCCTTCTTCACCGTTTGGTGCACCTTCTTCTGCTGGCTGAAAAATGAATTTGACTGTGCCTTTTAAGTCCTTTTTCATGCTGGCCAATACTTCGGCAACACCCATCAATATGGCTACGTGGGCATCATGTCCGCAGGCGTGCATCACGCTGGTTTCTTTTCCGTTATACATGGTTTTTACTTTGGAGGCAAAGGGCAACCCGTTTTTTTCTTCTACGGGTAAGGCATCCATGTCCGCTCTCAATGCAATCACAGGGCCTGGTTTATCGCCTTTTAAAAGACCAACCACGCCCGTAACACCCACTTTTGTTTTTACTTCTATGCCCAACGACTGTAAATGCTTGGCAATGAGTTCGGCAGTACGAACCTCTCGATTTCCCAATTCGGGATTTTGGGGAATGTCGTGTCGCCAAGCAATGACTTTTTGCCCAACTTTGTCGGCACTTTTGGCAATAAGTTCGCTATAATTGCTTGACTGTGCTGACGCAAAAAAGGCATTGAACAATGCAGTGATGATGAAGGTTAATTTTTTCATTTTAAAAGTTGATAGTTTGGTTGAAAAATTGAAGAAAGAGAGGGAACTCCCTAGAGAAACGTATAGTTTTTGGGTTTGGGATAAATTGAATAGTTTTGTATTAAATAAAAAAATTAAACCGGGTATGATTGAATCTCAAAAAATAAAAGAGCTTTTGTTCGCTATCAAGCCTGAGCTATTCAAACGCTACCCAATTAGTCGTTTGGCTATTTTTGGGTCGGTAGCTCGCAACGAAACAACGCCATTAAGTGATGTTGATATTTTAGTTGAGTTTAACAAACCCATTGGCTTTCAGTTTTTTAATTTGGCAAAAGAACTTGAAAATTATCTCCAAATGCCCGTTGATTTGGTTTCTCGTAATGGCATAAAACCTTCTTATTTTGCCGAGATTGAACCCGACTTGATGTATGTCTAAGCGTAACCCCAAATTACTGATAGCCGATATGCTTTTGGCTATCTCTAAAATCAAAACTTACACCAACGGCTTAGATTTTGACAGTTTTATGGCAGATAGCCGTACCATAGATGCCGTTGAACGAAATTTTGAAATCATTGGTGAGGCTGCCAATCAATTACCCCAAGCCTTCCAAAATGAACATCCTGCTATTGCTTGGCATGGTGTTATTAGTTTTCGTAATAGACTGATCCACGGGTATTTTGGGGTTGATTATGAGATTCTTTGGTATATCATACAAAATGATTTGCAAGAATTAGAAGAACAACTTTCAACCTTTTGATATTCACCGCTTCAGCGGCTGGACCTTCCAATACGTCAGACTCCGCCACAGCCATTCGAGTGGGCCAAAAAGAAAGTATTTTAGCCAAATTGGACTGATAATCAACTGAAAAGCCCAAATAGCAAGTACCACGATGTAAATTTGATAAAACGCCAATTCAGCGTAGTAATTCAGGCCGTATCCAAAAAAGAAAAGTGTACAAATCACCGAATGCGAAATGTAATTGGTAAATGCCATACGCCCTACCGCCACCAAACGGCTCATCAAGCCTTGTATCACACCCGATTTGTAGAGCAAAATTAGCGCTGCGGCATGAGCCATCACCAGCAAAATCCGCTGAAAAGGGTAAATCAAATTAACCCAGTTGATGGGTACTTCTTCCATACGAGCAAGATTGGCTTCAAGCGTAGAGAAATGATGAAACGCATAATAATTGCTATAAATCACCAAGGGTAACCCAAACCCGTAGCCAATTTTGGCAACTGTCCAATATTCTTTGTTTGACCACGCTCCCGTCAGAAAACCCCATTTGAAAAGTGCTAAACCCAACAGCATTAATGCCAGCGAATCCCAAATTTCAAAAGGCAAGTACTTGGTCTGAATATCCAGCGCAATGGGCCGCAAATAACCCGCAACGGTACTGTAATCTGACTTCATCTTTTTGGTGTTGGCTTTCGCATCTTCGCGATTAGGAATCATCGTTTTCTCAATCTCACGCCATTCGGTCAGCGCTTTTGTTTGAGTAGCGGTCAGGGTTTTGTTCTCACTTTTGGCTTTGGTGGCTTCGGAGTAGGCGATGCGTTTTTCACGAATGTCTTGGTACTGAATGGTACCCGCCACAAAACTAGCCACTGCCACAATGGGCACTGCCCACACCAAGTATCGGGGTGGCACGTTGCGAAACAAATACAAAATCATTCCACAAACGGCGTAGAGGTACAAAATCTCGCCAATCCATAATATGAGGTGTGAATGAATTAGGCCAAAAATCAACAACCAAAACATGCGACGGTAATACAGCCAATGCACTGACGTACCTTTACCGCTTTTGTTAGCAACAAAAAGCAAGACACCCGCTCCAAAAACCATCCCAAACATGGCGCGCATCTTGCCTTCAAAGAACACTCCAATGAATTGATAAAGCCAGAAATTGAAACTATCAGGGTCATTTTTGAATGCCTCAAAAGAATAATCCGCCATCGAAAAGCCTGGAATATTCATCATTAAAATACCCAACAACGCAAAGCCTCGTAACATATCAATGAGGGAAATACGGCTGGTTTCTGGCACAGGTGCAGCAACGCTAGAAGGCGTGAGTCTTTCCATGGTTTATGAACGTTTGATGAGAAATAGAGTTTAGGTTATGAAAAAGTACGTAATTTTTTGCTCATCAAAAAATTAAAAAAAATCCCTTGCAAGAGACAAGCTCCTACAAGGGAAATAAATCGGGGTTACGTGAAGGCGTTTGGCTTGTCGGTTATTCGTATAATTCAAACATTGCTTCAATTTCTACGGGAATGTTGTCGGGTAACGTGCCCATTCCAACCGCGCTCCTTACACCAATGCCGTGTTCGGTACCCCACACTTGGGCAAATAACTCACTGCATCCATTGATGACGTACGGATGGCGCAAAAAATCGGACGTACAGTTTACCATTCCCAATACTTTCATTACCCGTTTCACACGGTTCAATGAACCCACGTGCGTTTTTATGGTCGAAAGCATCGTCAAGCCCACTTGACGGGCAGCTAATTTGGCTTGTTCCATGTCTAACTCCTCACCTACCCGCCCGATTATCAAGCTTTTATCGTCTTGTACTGGCCCGTGCCCCGAGAGAAACAAGTACTTTCCATCAATCAAATAAGGTTTATATACGCCCAGCGGTGCGGGTGCTGGTGGTAACGATAATTCGAGGGCTGCAAATGCCTCTTCGGGGCTCAATGTTTCAATCACTGTCATGTTGTTGATTACTTTTTTGAATTATTGCTTATCCCACCAAACGCGCGTCAACAAATCGTCCGCTCCTTGGCGTTGAACGGCCTCATTGTACGAAGTTCGGTTGAGGGTTTGTTCTAAAACTGGGTACAAGAAACGGCGGAATATTTTACCACCTGTGGCGTTTCCTGGATACACGTTGGGTACCAACGCAGGGTAGCCCGTACGGCGGTAGTTGTTATAAACCTCTTGAGCGTCAGGAAATATACCCGCCCAAAATTGATAATAAATTTGTTCAGTTTGCTCAGTCACCGTTCCCGATGTTTTAAAGGCATGAGCCGTGATATAGCTATCAATTCTTGCCTTATCAATGACATTGGTGACACCACTAATCAAATCCCACTGCTGCATGGCGGCCCGAATACCCGTTTCGTACAAGGCAGAAGCCGTTTCGGTTTTATACCAACCTTTGATGGCTGCCTCCGCCAACAAGAAGTTGGACTCTGCTACAGTAAACAGCAACAAAGGCGCATCTACTTTCAAGACGGTCGTTTGCTTCGGCTCCGAGTAGGTTACGAAATCAGAAGGCTTAGTACCGTTGATGGTAGCAGGTAGTCCTTTTTGAATGCTCTCATCTGAACTTGCAGCTCCATTGACATATACCACCGACAACACCCCTAAACGCGGGTCTTTATTGGTTTTCAAGGAGTTAATAAACACATCTTGGTATTTTCCGCCTTCGGTATTGTTTGTTCCATCGGCACGGAGGTAGTTGTCGTTCAGCAATTGCCACGCAATGGGATTTTTGTTGATATTTTGCCCCGAAGCCAAATAACTCACCTTGGCGATGTCAGCATAATCACGAATGACACCACCCGCGATGGCCTTTGTCACCCAGCTTTGCGAGGCCGCCGCGTCAACTTTCGACAAACGCATTCCCAAACGTAACATAAGCGAATACGCAAATTTTTTCCACTTCGTCACATTCCCTTGGTATATCAAATCTGACGTGCCAAAAGTAGTGGTATTTGAAGCATCAAACGAAGTAGCTGCGGCTTCCAATTCCTTGAGCATGTCGGCATAAATCGCGCTTTGGGAATCGTATTTTGGCTGAAAAATCGACAAGTTATAGCCTTGTCCTGCCTCCGAGTAAGGAATATCGCCGTACAAATCGGTCAAGCGGCTAAAGCAGAAAACCCGCCACACCCGAGCCGCAGCATACTGGTTTACTTTGGTGGGGTCATCTTTTACGGCCTTGATGACCTCCCCAATTTGGTTGATTTGAGTAGGGTAAGAATTACTAAAAACACCACCCGTGGCATTTACTTGCGAAGCGGTGTATTTTGAACCGAAGCCCTCTACGTCGTTGTAACTGGTGGTGTATTGCATCAGTCCAAACAATAGGCTGCCTTTGTTTCCGCTGTTGGCAGCTCCGTCGTAGATAGCTTTGCTAAAAATGTAAGGGGTCGTCGGTACCGAAACCGCATTGGGGTTGGTATTGATTTCGACAAAATCTTTATCGCAGGAGGTCAAGCACAAGCCCCCTAGCCCCCAAAGGGGGAGTAAAAACATATTTTTAAGTGATTTTTTCATTTTAAATATAGTTTTGGGGGGTTAAAATTTCAGGTTCAAGTTAATTCCGTAGGAACGTGTGCGTGGCAAACCAATCGACTCAATTCCTTGAGCAGAACCGTTGGTCAGTCCTTGTTCTGGGTCAAAGTTGTCAGTCTTCTTAAAGAGAATCAACAAGTTACGCCCCACCAACGACACGCTCGCCGATTTTACCCCTACTGCTTTCAGTAATCCCGTTGGTAAGTTGTACGAAACGATGATTTGACGGAGCTTAACAAAACTTGCATCGTGGACGAACAACTCCGTATAACGGTTCAGGTTGTTGTAGTAAGCACTGCGTAAATTAGCCACTGGTACGGTGTGTGAGTAAGCATCGCCTTTGGCTGTTACCCCCGTCAACAACAAGCCGTTTTCTCGTCCTGGCAAGGTAGATTTCATCAAGCCCAAACGTGTCGCATACACTTCCATCACGGAGAAAATACTACCGCCAAATTTCCCGTCCACCAAGGCATCAAACGTGAAGTTTTTGTACTTAAAGGTATTGCTCAAACCCATCGTATAAGGATGTACGCCATTTCCTAAGTACTGGTTGTTGTCGGTCTGCAACGGAAGGTTAGAGTTAGTATCGTAAATGATGTTTCCTGCGGCATCTTTCTTCATGCGGTATCCATAAATTCCGCCAAAAGGCATTCCTACTTGGTTGTTGATAAAGGCATTACCGTTGGCTGAGTTTCCAATGGAGAAGGTCGAAATCCCGTCCGCCAGTTTTAAGACTTCGCTTTTGTTGTAGGCAAAATTGAAGCTTGTATTCCACGAAAAGTTGGTTGATTTGATCGGAGTTCCTTCAATCAATAACTCAATTCCTTTGTTGCTCAACTCACCCGAGTTCAAAATGGCACTCGTATAACCAGAAGCCCCCGAAATAGGCACACTTACGATGTCGTTGGTTGATTTTTTGTTGTAAACAGCCGCGTCAATATTGATTCGTCCCCCAAACAAACGCGTTGTAAAACCAAACTCAGTCGTAGTAGAAGTAAACGGTTTAAGCTCGGCATTGGTAATAGAATTGGAGCTTACGTTTTGCAACGGCACCGAACTAGCACTTGGCACACTGCTATAGGCAAGGTTGATAGCGTAAGGATCAGGGCCTCCACCACCTACTTGCGCCCACGAAGCGCGCAATTTTAAGAAATCCACAGCATCGGGCATTTTAACAATATCCGAGAGCATCAAACTTGTCCCAACGCTTGGGTAAAAAATACGGTTGTTTTTGGGGCTTAGGGTTGAAAACCAATCTTGACGGCCTGATAGGGTCACAAACCAGCTATTTTTCAAATCCAAATCCACCGACCCAAACACCGAATTAGTCTTAATTTTACTGGCAACAGGTGTAGCAATGGACGTTGCTAAGTTTGAATAACTGTAGAAATACGGTATGGTATAACCTTGGCCAAAGAAATCAAACTGGTTGTTTTCAAATTGGCGCGTATTAGCACCCGCCAACGCCGACAAGCCAATCGACTCACCAAAACGGGTATTATACGATGCCGTAACCATGCTGTTGGTCTCGGATACATCCGACTTGATACCATCATACTGCCCTTGCGGAATGTACTGTCCGCCCGTAGGCATGATGCTCGTAAAATTATAATTGTAAAAATCGCGCGTAGTCGTTGCTTTCAGTGTGAGGTTTTTTAGGATGTCGTACGACACCGACGCCTGCCCAATAAAGCGGTCTTTGGTATCAGTCTGTTTGAACTTATTGATAAAGAAATACCCGTTGGTCACAATCCCTGCGTCATTCCAGAAAATTTCGTTTCCGTTGGCATCATGGCCAGGGTCTAGCCAACGCACATCCACCGTGTTGGCCACTTCATAAGCCATCCAGTTGGGGTTTCCGAGGGCATCTCCCGCAATCGGGCGGTTGTGTCCCTGTTCACGATTATACTGCATCACAGCCTCAGCGCGAAGACGACTACTTAAATTGGCAGAGACGCTCAAATTGGCCGATTTACGGTTGTACGTGTTGGAGGGCAAAACGCTTTTAGCATCCAAATCAGACACAGATAAACGATACACCACGGCATCGTTTCCACCCGACAGCGCAATTGAGTTGGTAAGATTAATGCCAGTTTGGTAGAAATTTTTCAAGTTATTTTTTTGGGCAACGTACGGGTGCGTTTTTCCGTCGGCGGCTACATAATCGGTAGAACCGTCAATTTTTGACCCAAACGAACGACGAACCGTAGCCTGTGCCTGAGCAAGCGTTGTAGGTTTTACGCCACCATCGCCTTGGCCGTATTCGTACTGAAAATCAGGGAATACCGATACGTTTTCCATCGTAAAAGTACCGTTGTATTCTACCCCAACTCCCTTTTGGGATTTCCCTTTCTTGGTGGTAATCAAGATAACCCCATTGGCTCCCCGAGAACCGTAAAGCGCCGCCGCAGCGCCGCCTTTGAGCACCGTCATCGACTCAATATCGTCGGGATTGATGGCGGCAATCCCATCCCCACGGTCGGTACCTGCTTTTGTTCCCAAGCCATTGACCAACGAGCTTCCACCTGGTACGCTGTTGTCAATCGGCATCCCATTGATAACGTATAAGGGCTGGCTATTGCCTGTCAATGAACCATTTCCACGAATAACAACGCGGCTAGACCCGCCTGGCCCCGTCGATAAACCTGTGGCATTGACCCCCGCAATTTTACCCGTCAGGGCGTTGGCAACGTTGTTTTCTCGGGCTTGGGTAAAACCAGTCCCCGCAATCTCGGTAACCGAATACGACACCGCTTTTTTATCCTTTTTAATACCAAGGGCAGTAACAACTACTTCGGCGAGTTCTTGCGCACTTTCTTTTAGTTGCACTGTAACGGATGTTTGCGAAGGACTAAGGGTTAGTTCGTAGGGTTCATAACCAATAAAACTCACCACAATAGTTACGTTTGTGGTATTTAGTGCTTCAGGAAGGGTTAATTTAAAGTTACCCTCTGCATCGGTACTTGTACCAATCCGTTGGTTTCCTTTCACAATAACCGAGGCACCCACCACGGGCGTTGCGTCTTTTGCAGACACTACAGTACCCTTTAGCTCACCGATTACCGCAAATTTTGCAGTATTTTGCAAATTCACCCTTCCAGTCCCATGTGCATCGGAAGGGACAAAAGGGCTAAAAGTCAAGCACCCTGCCAGCGAAAGCCACAGATAGCGTTGATTTTGCTTCATAAGTCGATTTTTTTTCATATAGAGTTAAAAGATTTGATAAGAACAAGGCAGTAGAAATAGCAATCTTAATTATTTGCAATATTTGCACAATGTTAAAAAGATTATTATTTATTTACCGCAAAATTTGCAATTAAATTTTACCAAACCCCGAATAATGCGTATTTTTACTTAATATTTCTGCTGTTTTTGCAATATTCTAGTTAAAGCTTTAGTAGCCATTTAGAATTTTGCTTATCTTTGTATCGTACAATCGTTTGTTAATTTTTTGCAATAAAATGCCTGTCAATCTGCTTAAAAAAGAGCGGAAGGATCTGATTTTGAAAGAAATCAACGTCCATACGCGTATTTCGTTAAATGAATTAGTGGATAAACTCAATGTCTCGGAGGATACAGTTAGAAGAGACATCAATGAGCTTTCGGAAGAAGGAGAAATTATTAAGATTCGGGGAGGTGCCATGTCAAAGGCGTACCACCATACCTCCAATCTCAAAGAGACCTACGCACATTCTCAGAAAGAAATTATTGGCCGCAAAACGCTCAATTTACTGAAGGAAGGAATGCTGGTCATCATCGGTGGTGGAACCACCATTCGCGAATTTGTAAAGCTTATCCCTGACGATTTTTCGGCAACGTTCATGACGGTTAACCCGCTAACTGCTGTGGAGTTACTGGATAAACCTAACCTTGAAATTATCCTGATTGGGGGTCAATTGTCGCGCTACAGCCAGATGTCGGTGGGAGGTGAAGTACACCATCGACTATCAGAGATGAAAGCCGACCTTTGTATTATTGGTACCAACGCCATTGACGTACAAACAGGTTTAACGGATTCTGACTGGGAAACCGTACAGGTGAAGAAAGCCATGATGAAAGCCTCGGATAAGGTGGCGATTTTGGCAATATCAGAGAAACTAAATTCGGTAATGAAGATGAAAATCGCCGATTTGGACGAAATTGACTACCTCATTACCGAACTTCCCGCCGATGCGGCTATGATGGCGGCGTACCAAAATAGCAAATTGAAGGTGTTATAGGCGGGGGAGTTTTAGAATATATTTTAGTTAAACAAGAATGATATTCAATCATTCCTTATCAATTTTATACATTCTCCCCCCGTCAGTAATGGCATAAAGTGCGCCGTCTGCCCCTTGAACAACGTCTCTAAACCGCTGTCTCTCAGCAACAAGCAATCTTTCTTCTCCCACAACTTTGTTGTCAGTAATTACTAGTCTGGCAATGTGTTGGCCGCTCAACGCCCCAACAAAAAGGTTATTTTGCCATTCGGGAATGCGATTGCCTTGGTAAAAAGTCATTCCGCTGGGCGATATAACAGGATCCCAATAATAAGCTGGCTGTTCCATTCCATTTTGTTGTTGAATGCCCGAACCAATGGTTTGTCCACCGTATTCAATACCGTACGTAATGGTAGGCCAACCGTAATTTGCTCCTGGCAGCACCCGATTGATTTCATCCCCGCCACGAGGGCCGTGTTCGCTTTGCCACAACTCTCCCGTTGTTGGATGCAATGCAATGCCTTGCGGATTGCGGTGGCCAATGCTAAATAACTCAGGCAGCGCACCCGCTCCGTTGAAAGTGGGATTGCCCGAAGCAGGGCCGCCGTCAGTTGTGATGCGAACAATTTTTCCTAAAGCCCCCGAAACCGATTGCGACAGCGGACGAGTAGATATATTAGAGCGTTCGCCCGTACTAACCAGTAAATGTCCCGTTTTATCAAACAAAATGCGGCCACCATAATGCAAGGTACTATTTGCCGCAGGATTTGCTCGGTAAATGACGGTTGCATTTTCAATAGCCGCTTCACCCGTCGCCAATTTCCCTTTGGCTACCGCCGTCACTGTTCCCCCCGTTACATTTTCCGAAAATACCCAATAAACCATTCGGTCGGTGGCAAACGACGGCGAAACGCATACCCCAAGTAAGCCCCCTTGCCCACCTGCGTTGACGGTTGGAATACCCGTGATAGGCGCGCTGACCGTTCCCGAAGCCGTAACGATTCGCATCCTTCCCGATTTTTCGGTGACCAACAATCGCCCATCGGGCAGCGGAGTAATGCCCCAAGGCGCACTAAGCGAAGAGGTCAAAAGGGTAGCTTTATAAGGCGTTGTGGTTTTCACTCCTCCAGCCCGAGTTTGTCCCGAAAAGGCGGGTTTATAGCTCGTATTGGCAGGATTGGTTTCAACAGGTTGCAAAGCGACGGGAAGTTCGGGCTCAGGCACGTTCGCCGTGGTTCCGTCATCGTTTTGTTTTTCCGTACAAGCACTTAATAAACCGAGAGCTACAACAATGATAGCGAGTGGTGTGGTGGTTTTCATGTTCGTTAATTTTAAGAGTAAAACCAGAATCATGTTTTGGTATATTAACGAAAGTAACGACGAGCTTGTTTGATTTAGTGATTGTGAAGGAGGAAAATTATGAAATCAACAATTGCTGTTTTTTGTTTTTTTGACAATATTTTTGTTGTTAGATATTTTTAGCTATAAATTTGTTGTCAAAATTATTTAACAATAAATTTATAGCTAAATGACAAGCTGGGTAAATCCAAAAATTATCGTGGGGCCTACCGCCACAGGTGATTACTATTTTAACCGCCCTTCGATTGTAGCTCAAATTTGGGAGGAAATCTCAAAAGGAAGCCATATCTTGATTGCAGCCCCTCGAAGAGTCGGAAAAACTTCAGTTATGGAATACATGGTCAACAACTGCCCAGAAGACACCAAATGCTTTTTCAAAAATATCCAAGGAATCAAAACGGAAGAGGAGTTTTATAAACAGATATACGAACTTATAATCTTGTGTTTAAACAAACTTGAAAAAAGTAAAAACTTGTTAGCCGACTTTTTAGGCGGTATTTCTATCGAAGAAATTACGTTGGAGGGGGTAAAATTCGGTGATAGAAAATCACTCAACTACTTGGAAGAAATCAATAAAGTACTTCCTAAACTACAATCAAAAAAGGTAAAAATAATCCTCTTCATCGATGAATTGCCCGAAGTATTGAACAACCTTCACAAAGCTAAAAAAACAACCGAAGCCAGTAATATCATAGATAATCTTCGTCAATGGCGACAAATGCCCGTATTGAAAGGCCATTTTTCCATGGTTTTGGCAGGTTCGGTAGGCATTCATCACGTAGTAAAAACCATTGATGGACGTGTATCTGACCTCAACGATCTACATCAAGTTGATTTTGAGCCACTTACCCCTTTTGAAGCCCAAAAATATGTACAATGGGCTACCGACGGTGCTACCGTGCAATACAAAGACGAATTACTTACATACCTGCTTACAAAAATCGCGTATCCGATTCCGTATTTCATTAATTTGATGTTGGATGAAATCAATAAACAAGCATACAAAACAGGAACATCAGAAATATCTCCCGCAGAAATTGATAGTGCGTTTGAGCGTGTTGTGAAACACAGCAATCATTTTACAGAATGGAAAAATCGTTTGGTTCAGTATTTTCCTACTACGGAATCTGACTTTATGAACAAAGTATTGACGTTTATTTCACACAAAGACAAAATCAGCAAACGTCAACTCTACAACTTAGCCCTTGAGTACACCCGTACCAACGACTATATCGAAATCATGGATGGTTTAGAAAGGGACGGCTACATTACGGAGCAAGGCGATAATTACGTATTTATTTCTCCTTTTTTGAAAGCATTCTGGAAACGTTCTAACCCTATTTATGATGGAAACAAAGAGCGAAAAAACAGGCAACTGGTTCGTTGACCAACTGAGTCTTTACCAAAATGCGAATAACGACAGCGCTTCGGTTAGGCGTAACTTCATAGTCAGAACCACCGAATTTGATTTAATAATGAGCGACTTACGTCGCAAAAAAATCAAAGACCCACTCCAACATGAGCTTCTTTTAGGACGACGTGGAAGCGGGAAATCCACTTTATTACGACGTATTCAAATCGAGATAATGGAAGACCCTGCCCTTAATGAGCATTATATTGCTATTAATTTGGCGGAGGAACAGGCAGGCATTTATCGGCTTTCCGACTTATGGTATGAGGTATTGCAGGAAATCATGCTACAAACCAAACAACAGCTTGATTTGCGGGCTTTTTCTAGCTTCCAAAGTAACCAAGAATATACCCGTTATTTGTACGATGAGATTCATAAAATACTAAGAGCGCACCAAAAAAGAGCAGTGTTACTATTGGATAACCTCGACCGTATCGTAGAAAACTTTGACGATGACGGTCACCTTATGCGGGAAACGCTGCTCAACTATAATGACCTACAGTTGGTGGGAGGGAGTACTCGGATGGACGAGCATTTTTGGAAATACGACCAACCTTTCTATGAGTTTTTTAGAAGACACCGCCTAGAGGGACTTACATTTGAGGAAATTCATCAGCTGCTCAATCAGTGGAGTGAGGCATTATCTCTGCCCCAACTAAAAGACTACGCCCTCAAAAACCGAGGAAAAATAGAAGCCCTCCGTATTCTGACCGATGGTTTACCCCGTACGTTGCAGTTTTTTATCAAGATTTTTCTACAAAACTCAACCCTGACGGGCTTCGACCATATCCGACAAACAATGGACTTGGCCTCGCCACTCTACCAAGAACGGCTTAATAACCTCACCGCACCACAACGCAAAATAGTGCTCGAAATGGCATTCATTTGGGAGGCGTGTTCTATCAAACAATTGGTAGATACTTGCCGCATGGAAAGCAAATTGATTTCATCTTACATGAAGCAGCTCAATAGCTACGGCATCGTTGAAATTATCCCCACCTCTACCAAAAACCATTTGTACAGACTATCAGAACGTTTTTTTAACATGTGGTTAATTGTGACACAAGGCAACCCCGACCAAAAACGCAAAGCTCGCTACCTTACAATTTTTTTGGAAACATGGTACGATGCCCACGAAATACAAGCGCTAGCACGCGCCCACGCTCAAAGCCTAAAAGAGCAAAACATGGGGTATGACCAAGCCGTTGTGTTAACAAAAGCCTTTAGCCAATCCAAATACATTGGAGTAGAAGAGAGAGACTCTCTCTTAGATTTAACTTATCAATTATCTGATTACCGCCCAGAAAAAGGTGACTTACCTAAGAAATTTGAAGAGATATTAACTAGAATCAATATGCTAAGAGAAAACGGCAATTTTACCAAAGCATTAGAAGTTATAGATGAAATTGAGAATGAAGAAGATGGACGCAAGTTTGCAATAAAAGGTTATTTACACACAGAATTGGGAAACTTAGAAGAGGCAGAAAAAAACTATCTTCTAGCAGTAGAAAAAGGAAATACCACTGCTTCATTTAATTTAGCTCTTCTGTATCAATATCAAGGCAAAGAAAAAAAAGCAGAAGCTCTTTACCTTTGGGGAATCAAAAGAGGCGAAACTAATTCTCTACATAATGTAGCCTTGATGTATTTTATGTCAAACAGAAAAAAGCAAGAATCATTAGAGTATATTTCAGAATGTAACAAATTTAATCCTGACTTTAAATCAAAATTTTTACAAATAGTTATCGAAGTATGGAATAGCATATTTGATAATTTGATAGCAAGAATAAAAGAAATCATTAAAAACAATCAAGAGCAATACATAGAAGTTTACTTGTACGATTTACTCTACTTGGAACAAACCCACTTAGTTTTATCTCTTTTTGAGGATGCGGAATTGGGTCAGAGTTTACGAGATAAATATCAATTGCTCTACTACGCTACCCTTATACTAAACAATAAAACGGAAGATAATCTACTGTTACGCATTCCACCTGATGTTATGCCCACAGTTGAGGAAATAATAGAAAGAGTAAAAAGTAAGCAGGTTTTTTATGCAGAGGAATAAGTTTTGAAGTGAAGGGTCACTCCTTCACCTCAAAACTCACCGTCACCTCCCCCGTCCCAAGAGCCGCTTGGAGTCCTGTTACATCGTCAATTTTACCCATTTTGGTGTAACTGTATGAAGTGCTAAATCCTTTGTAAAACAACACTAACGTACGAGAACCATACAGCATCAAATCTCCCACCTGAATACTCGGCGGGACAGAGGCGTTGGTTGGTAATGCCTTTGGTAAATCGGCGTATTTTTCGTTATTATTCAACTCTATCATACTGATATTCAGCGGCAATTGAGCAACAAAAGCTTTGGACGTGGCATTATCGACAAGAGTTGCCGTGAAGGTTTTATTACCGATTTTTATCTGTATTTTAGGGGTTGATACAACGGAGGTAGGTGGTTCAATCATCGTAGATTCGGGTTCACTTTGGATGCTTTCTGATTTACAAGCCGTTGAAACAAAAAGTGTACTAAAAAGGATGTAAGTTAGTATTTTCATTTTTGTGTTAGTTTAAATGTTCTTGAGTTCTTTGGCAGGTACTCCTCCCACTATGGTGTTTGGAGCTACGTCTTTTGTCACAACTGCCCCCGCGGCCACAATCGAATTTTCTCCAATTGTGACCCCAGGTAAAATCGTTGCATTGGCTCCAATCCAAACATTTCGTTTAATAGTTACCGATTTTAGGTCGAGCGATTTACGTTTGGTAGGGTCAATTGGGTGGTTTTCGGTAACAATACAGACTTGAGGGCCAATCAGCACATCGTCTTCAATCATAATTCCGCCGAGGTCGAGAAAGGTACATCCATGATTGATAAATACATTTTTTCCCAACTGAATATGTTGTCCAAAATTGGTATGAAAAGGTACAAAAACGGTGGTACTGGAATCAATCTGTTTCCCAATGATTTCGCTCAATCGCTCCCTTATTTGCGCTGTATCGGTAGAGTTATTAAGAGCAGGATTCAGTTTCAAGGTTCGATTTACCTTCTCCCACATATCGGGCAATTGGGGATCGTCAGCGGGAATGACTCCCCCTGACAGCATTCGTTCAAATAGGCTTTTCTGCGAATTCATTCACCTAAGTTGTCTAAATTAAAAGGCATTTTTTTCAATCGAATGCCCGTTGCTGCAAATATGGCATTGGCCAATGCAGGAGCCACGGGAGGAAGACCTGGTTCACCCACGCCTTTAATGGTTGCCCCCCCTTCTGCCAAAATATGGACTTCAACTTTGGGCGCCTCGTTGATCCTCAGCACAGGGTTGTCATGAAAATTGCTTTGTACAGTACGCCCGTTGGCAAACGTGATGCCGTTTTTGGTAGCGGCTGTAATACCCATAATTACCGCGCCTTCCATCTGAGCCTTTACGGTATCAGGATTCACGACTGTACCCAAATCAATAACCACATAAACTTTATCAATTTTCACTGAATTGTCCGACAATTTCGTCACCTCAATCACCTGCCCTGCCAATCCCGCAAAGAAGCTCCATTGCGCCACACCGCGACCTTTGCCCTTAGGTAGCGGTCTATCCCAGTTCGACACTTCTTTCAGTTTTTGCAAAACACGCTTGGTATCAGACTCTTTTGTGAGCATTTCTAAACGGAATGTCATCGGGTCTTTGCCTGCTTTATGCGCCAGTTCATCAATAAAACATTCGTGTGAAAAGGCCAAAGTAGAACTCGTTACCGAGCGCCACCACAACAAAGGCACATGAATATCGGCATATACAAATGTATTTTTCATGTTTGGGATTTCGTAGGCTTGGTGGCTGATACCTTCCACCATTGTTTCGTCCACTTTGGTTTTGTCGAATGCTGGATTAAGAAATGACAAGATGGTTGGTGCAATAACCTTGTGCTGAAAAGCCGCCAATTTACCATCGGTGGTCAAAGCCCCTTTCAATGCTGAGAAAGTAGGCGGGCGAAATGGCCCTAACTGCGTATCGTCTTCGCGGGTCCAAATAAGTTTCACAGGCTTTTTGATGGCTTTTGCCAAGTTTACGGCCTCGATGATAAAATCAATGGCGAGTCTTCGGCCAAAACCGCCGCCATTAAAACAAGTGTGGAGCGTGATATTTTCTTCTTTTAAGCCAAAACGACTCATCATATCACGAACCGTATCAGAAGAAACTTGGGTTGAAGTCCAGATTTCAAGATTACCATTTTCGTACCAATGAGCGGTGCAATTCATGGCCTCCATCGTAGAATGTGAGACAAAAGGTGTTTCGTAGAAAGCTTCCACCTTTTGCACGGATTCGGCAAAAATCTTATCAAAATCACCTTCGCTTTTGTCTATTAACCCTTCATTTTTAGCCAAATCTCTCAAATATTGGGTATAATCAGCCGTGTTAAAATTTTCTTTGCCTTGGTAATCCCAATTGACTTTCAGTGCTTTTCGACCTTTAAGGGCAGCCCAGTAGTTTTTGGCAACGACGGCTACTCCCGTGGTTTTATAAACGCCAAAAACTCGTTCTACCTCTACAACTTGCTCTACACCAGTCACTTTAAGTGTAGCTGTTTTATCAAAGTCTTTGAGTTTAGACCCAAAAACAGGGCAACGTTCCACCGACGCATAGACCATATTTGGCAGTTCGGCGTCTATTCCAAATACGGCCCTACCCGATACTTTCAAAGGAATATCTTGGCGTTTTGCAGGTTTTCCAAGGATTTTGAAATCTTTCGGATCTTTTAGGGTAGGATTTTTAGGTACTTCCAGCTTTGCGGCAGTTTCTACTAATTCTCCGTAAGTCAACGTTTTGCCCGTGGGTTGGTGGGTTACTTTGGCATTTTCGGCCGTACATTCCACCTCTGAAACATTCCATTGTTTGGCAGCAGCCGTAATCAACATCTCGCGGGCAGCAGCACCAACTTTGCGGAGTTCATTATAATTCAACCTAACCGACATGCTACCACCCGACATTTGCATAGGGCCAAATTTTGACTCCCCACCTGTTTGTTTTATTTCATATTGGTCGGACGAAATTCCCAATTCCTCCGCGATTAGGGCAGGAATTGATTGAAATGTACCTTGGCCGATTTCGGGTTTGGTATTAAAAATGGTGATTTTACCCGTTTTTTCGATGATGATATACGGGGTGAGTAGAGACAGGGCCTGCCCTGTCTCTACAACGGCGGTGGCGGTGACAACAGCTGCATTGGCATTGGAAATTCCTAACACCAACCCAGCCCCCGACAAACCCGTATATTTCAAAAAATTACGACGATTAATTGAATTATTTTCCATGATATATTCTTGGGTCTCAACGGCTGATTATTTCTTTTTCATTTCGTTTGCTGCCACATGAATGGCTTTACGGATACGCTCATACGTACCACATCGACAGATATTGCCTGCCATGTAAGTATCAATGTCTTCATCAGTAGGCGTTGGATTTGATTTTAATAATGCCACTGCCGACATAATTTGCCCCGACTGACAATAGCCACATTGAGGCACTTGTTCCTGAATCCATGCTTTCTGTACCACGTGGTCGATATTGGCTGAAATACCCTCGATGGTCGTAATTTTAGCCGTTGCTTTGACAGACGAAATAGGCGTTTGACACGAGCGAATGGCTTGACCATTTAGATGAACCGTACAGGCACCACAAAGCCCCATGCCACAGCCGAATTTTGTACCTTTTAGCCCTATGGTATCTCTGATTACCCATAAAATTGGGGTGTCAGCATCCGCTTCGACTTGCGCTTTTTTACCGTTTATGATTAAGTTATATTTCGCCATTGGAGGTTTATTTTATCTAAAGGTTGGTCGTTTTATTCAAAAATCGTTTGAAATTATAATTCAGTGTTACGTTCCACATAAAATCCTGATTTCCTGGCAAATTTGACGTAAACGTCTGGTTAATAGTAGATTGAAGACTGAACGAGGATTTTTTATGCCCCACCGCCACGGTAGCCGTTAGGTAACTTCCTTGGTAGCCATCGGTGTTGAGGAAGAAAACACTTGGGAATACATTCAAATAGAGGTTTTTATTCAAACCGATGTTGGTAAAAGCTGTATTCAGAAATAAAACGCGGGTTTGTTGAGGCCCCGTTTTTTGCAGCGCATTTCCTTGTAAATACACGGCACTTACCCCAAAATGGTCATTGAACTGATAGCTTGGCACGGCCTCAAAGGCAATGAATCGGAGCATTTCGGTGATTTCGGTGGTTTTGCCGTTTTCGGTGTCTTGGCGTTTTATGAGCGTAAAAGCAGGGTGCGTACCTACCCTAAAACCAAACTTTTTTTTGTCAATCAATTTATAGCGAAACCACCAGAGAAAACCGCCATTTTTGGCATCCAAGGCCACTCGAATGTCAGGGTCGAAACTAAATCTTTTTTTGCGAAACGATAACGTACTTACAATCGCTGGGCTATTCAGAGAAAACGAGGGAATGATAGAAAATCCATTGTTGGTTAAACCCACCGATCCCGAAAAAGTAGCGGTATTGTTAGTGCTATCGGGCGTTTGTCCGATGCTAAATAAAGAGGTTAAAATAAATAGAAACAGAAAAAGAAAATTCGTTAAACAATTCATTGACAGGTATTTATTTATTTTTTTGCAAAGTTAGCGTGAGCATTTAGGATAACTTTTATACATTTCACTGTTTTACCTACCAATTTTACCGATGGTATTCCAATTCAACATTTAAGGATGTAGATTTGGTAAAAAAATACCAAGCCGATGATTATTTATGATAGCATAAAAACCTATAATGAAACCTTCAATCACCCTACCTTACACCCGCTCATCAGTGTGCTGGATTTGAGCAAAGGCAACCCTTTGAAGCGAGACAAATTCCGAATGGATTTCTATGCCATCATCATCAAAGACAGCAAATGTGGCGACTTACGATATGGCTTGAGGTACTATGATTATGACGAAGGAAGCATTATTTTTTTTGCTCCAGGGCAAATTACCACCTCCGAACCCGAAGGCGAATGGCATCAACCCTATGGCCTTGCCCTTATTTTTCATCCCGATTTAATCAAAGGAACGAGCTTAGGCAAGCAAATTCACGAATACACCTTTTTTAACTACGATTCTTACGAAGCACTGCACGTTTCGGAGAAAGAAAGAAACTTGGTGGATATTTGTTTTGCAAATATTGAATTGGAAATCAAGCAAAATATGGATGCCCACAGCAAAAAACTCATCGTGGCCAACATTGAATTGTTATTGAAATATTGTAGCCGTTTCTACGACCGCCAATTCATCACGCGGGAACACGTAAATCACGGAATTATCGAACAATTTGAGCAAAAACTAAATGAATATTTTCAAGGTGAAGAACTAAAATTCAACGGCTTACCTTCGGTGGCATACTTTGCCAATGAATTACATCTCTCTGCCAATTATTTTGGTGATTTGGTAAAAAAACAAACAGGTAAAACAGCTTTAGAATACATACAGCTTCGCTTGATAGATTTAGCCAAAGAACGCATCTTCGACAACAGCAAATCGGTGAGCGAAATAGCCTACGAATTGGGTTTCAAATATCCGCAGCATTTTACCCGATTTTTTAAGCAAAAAGTGGGGGTAAGTCCTGTGGAGTATCGTATTGGAATAAATTAAGAGAAAGGCGCAAAGTCACAGCAGTAAACACCCCTCTGCGGCTTTGCGCCTTTGCGTGCATAAAAATCTCCTTATACCTCAATCACAGGCACTTCGCCTTCCACAATTAGCTTGCCTTCCGTGACTGATTGAATGTATTCGACCGTAATGCCAGGGGCTATTTCGAGCAGTTTGAAGCCTCCCTCGGGCACTACTTCAAAAACCCCGAGTTCGGTCACAATTTTTTTAACGCAGCCAATACCCGTCAGCGGCAACGTACAGCTTTTCAACAACTTAGACTCTCCCGCTTTATTGACGTGCTGCATGGCTACAATGATATTTTTAGCCGAGGCTACCAAATCCATTGCACCACCCATGCCTTTCACCATCTTGCCAGGGATTTTCCAGTTGGCGATGTCCCCGTTTTCGGACACTTCCATCGCACCCAAAATCGTCAAGTCCACGTGCTCACCGCGAATCATGGCAAAACTCTCCGCCGAACTGAACAACGACGAACCTGCTTGTATGGTCACAGTTTGTTTGCCTGCGTTGATGAGGTCTGCATCCACATTTTCCTCCGTTGGGAATGGACCAATGCCGAGCAAACCATTTTCGGATTGAAGTACTACGTTAATGCCTTCGGGGATATAATTGGCGACTAACGTGGGGATTCCAATGCCTAAATTGACGTAATAGCCATCGCGGAGTTCTTTGGCAATGCGTTTGGCGATGCCGAATTTGTCCAGCCCCCCTGCCCCCAATGGGGGAGTTACTTTAATCGCAGTTTTCTTTTTTAATATGGTTTCGATATTATTTAATACTTCGCTACGATTCAGGAGAACATCATCATTGGAAAAGCGAACAACTTGAAATCCTTCTTTTTCCAACCAATCGGTTTGTTCTTTATCAGATACAACGTTATCAGGCATTTGATGAATTAGTCCATCAATTTCGATAATCAAGCCCTCTTTTAAACAAACAAAATCTGCAATGTATTGACCAATAATGTGTTGTCTTCGGAATTTATAACTTTCCAATTTTTTCCCGCTTAATGCCTCCCAAAGTACTTCCTCAGCCTTTGTCGGATTATTTCTCATTCTCTCCGAAAACTCTTTCAATAGTCCATATGTAAAAGGGTCTGCCTTCTGCCAATAAGATGAATCTCTCAACGGCTTTGTTCCCCCATTGGGGGTTAGGGGGCTGGCGATTGTCCGTTGCTCTATCCGTTTTTCGTAATTTTTTCCTTCAAAAATCCGCTGCACATAAATTCCTGGAACGTGAATTTCGTTGGGATCAAGTTCGCCCGCAAGAAGGAGTTCTTCCACTTCGGCAATGCAGACTTTTCCCGCTGCCGCCATCATGGGATTGAAGTTGCGAGCGGTGCCTCTAAAGACCAAATTCCCAGAAGTATCTCCTTTCCAAGCCTTTACAATCGAAAAATCGGCGCGTAGCCACGATTCCAGCAAGTATTTTTTTCCGTTAAATTCGCGTACTTCTTTGCCCTCAGCAACTTCGGTGCCAACACCTGCGGGGGTAAAAAATGCGGGAATACCCGCTCCTCCCGCCCGTACTCGCTCGGCCAACGTCCCTTGGGGAATCAGTTCGACTTCCAGCTCACCCGAAAGCAGTTGCCGTTCAAACTCCTTATTTTCACCGACATAGGACGAAATCATCTTTTTGACTTGTCGCTGTTGGAGCATCAAGCCAATCCCAAAGGTATCGACTCCCGCGTTGTTGGAAATACAAGTCAATTCTTTCACTCCTTTTTCTACCAAAGCTGAAATGCAGTTTTCGGGAATACCGCATAGGCCAAATCCTCCGAGCATTAGTATGGCTCCGTCTTTTATATCTGCCACGGCCTCAGCCGCGCCACTTACTACTTTATTTATCATGTTTTTTCGGTTAATCTGTTTATGAATACATTCGGGTCTGACTATCGTCTGACCCTGTTTTAGCTCACGGTCAGACGGTAGTCAGACCGATACAATTAATTGCGTATAAAACGAACCACGAATGGCGTTAGTTTATTTTATAGACCTGAATCATCACTTTGTCAGGCTTACGAATCCCCGTTGCCACAAACACCGATTGAGACAGCCATACGTACTTTGGGTCGGCGGTTTCAAATACAGGAATAGACCGAAAGTAATATTCTGACGGATCCACTTCTTTTCCTTCCGACAAACGTTTCATCACCTCCGCAGGCCCTCGCCGAAGTCCTTGGTTAACAATCGTAATCAAGGCACCATCATCGGTTTGAAGTACATAACGGGCATCCAACTCCGCTACCCCATCCGTACGAATTACCTGCCAATCGTATCCTCCTGCTTGAATCTTTCCTTTGATGGCTGGCCCTTCAAACGTCCCTCCCGTAATGGGAATCATACGACGATTGCCACGGTGGGTATCGCCCATAAATTGTATATCGGCAACCTCTACCCTCAATTCAAAAGCAAATTCAAATTCCATCTTTATTTTTTGTTCAAAGTCCTATTCGCCCCTGTATTCATTCACTTTTTCAGTTTTAAATTTCTCGGTTTTACAGTTTTGCGATTCCATTATCCTTTCAAATTCAGGGTTTGCACATCAAAGCCCGCTACTTTTTTGTAGTGTTCCATGACTTGTTCCAACTCATCATGCGGAATTTCTTCGGAAGAAAACCCTTGAGGAAAACGTTCTTCCATCAAGTCCATGATTTGGTCGGGGCCTTTGGCGCGGTTTTGAAGCACCACCTTGGCTGCGGCTGGCACTCGCTCTTGGTCGTAAGCCTCCAACGCCGCCAAAGGATTTTTAAATTTGAGCAAACATTCCATCAAATAATCGGCATCCAAAATAGCCTGTGACGCTCCATTTGAACCAATTGGGTACATCGGATGCGCCGCATCACCCAAAAGCGTCACTCGTCCAAACGTCCAGCGGTCGAGCGGGTTACGGTCGCTCATCGGAAACTCATACACCGCTTTGGCTCCGTCAATCATCGCAGGCACATCCAGCCAGTCAAACGTCCAATCTTTGTAAATTTCTACCAATCGCGCCTTATCAGCTTCGCGGTTCCAGTCGCGTGCAGTAAGTTTCGATTTCCCTTCTTTCAAATTACCCACCCAGTTGATAAGAAAATTTCCATTCTCGTCGGGCGTAGGGTCAATGGGATACACCACCATTTTTTGCTGCATACTTCCAATCATTGCCATCGACGTACCGTTCAAAAATGGTTTCATACGAGTTGTTCCTCGATAAAGTACGTTTTCGGAATACACAGGTGGCCCTTCGTTTGGATACAACTGTTGACGAACTACTGAGTTGATTCCGTCAGCACCAATTAATAAATCTCCTGTTTCCTGCCGAATACTTTCACCCGTTTCCCGATTGATAAAAATCGCTTTGACCTCCGTTTCATTTTGCTCAAAATGCGACAAATGATGGTTAGGAATGAGCTTTTCCTCGCCAAGTACTTGTTTGGCTTCCTCCCACAGAAGCATCTGCAACGTACCTCGGTGAATGGAGAATTGAGGCCATTTATATCCTGCAAAACGTCCGCGAGGCTCCGTCCAAAACTGCTGCCCAAACTTATTGAAATACACCAAATCAGTGGTTTCAATGGCATTTTTTGCCATTGTTTCTTGCAGACCAAGGTGGGTAAGTACTCGTACCGAATGAGGCAGCGTATTGATTCCGACGCCGAGGGGTTTTACTTCTTTTACGGATTCATACACGACCACATCAAACCCTGCTTTGTGAAGGCAAAGCGCGGTAGTTAGTCCTCCAATTCCTCCGCCAATTACAATAATTTTCATAGGTTAACTCCTGTGAGTTTATTTATTAAAAAAGGATTTCGGTTTCTGCAACGGTCGTTAGCCGTTCTTTATTTACGACCACTTTTGCTAGATAGTCAATTTTGGAAAGTTCGTAGGTAAAATAAAATTTCATCGCATGAATCTTAGAGTCGTAAAAGCCTGATTTTTCGGACATTGTCGAAAGATTTTGTTGGGAAACCACCCCGATTCTCAGCCACTGCCAAGCAACGTTGAGTATGCCAAAAAACTCCATGTAGAGCGTAGCGTCGGCCAAAAAAGCCTCGTTGTCACCTGCGGCGGCAATAGAAAGTAACTCGCGAGTGACTTGGTCAAACTTCCCTAAAGCCTCTTTCAGTTTCTCACCATAAGCACTCAATTCAGGAGTAAGGAAAGCTTTTGTTACATCTTTTTCAACTTCTTCTTTCCAAATCTGCAACGCAAACCCTTTGTTTTTAACTATTTGTCTTCCTAAAAGTGCCTGCGACTGTATCCCCGTTGTTCCTTCATAAATACTCATAATTCGCACGTCGCGCGCCATTTGTTCCAACGTAAAATCCTCACTATACCCATATCCTCCAAGCACTTGCAAGCCTTGATTAACAGATACATTTCCCATTTCGGCACCGTAGGTTTTGGCCACAGGAGTAAGTAATTCGAGCAAAGCATCGTATTTCATTCGTTCCTCTTCCGTTTGGCAAACTTTGAGCAAATCCATGTAGTAGTAGCACTGCATGATAAACGCCAATGTCCCTTCGGTAATGACTTTTTGGGTCAACAACATTCTACGAACATCGGGATGCTGCTTGATAGCCACCGACCCTTTTTCGGCTAATTTGGCCGACAATCCTTTGCCTTGCACGCGCTCTTGCGCGTACTGTAATGAGGTATGATAAGCCGCAGAAGCAATAGCAATACCTGTCAACCCAACGCCCAAACGCGCACCATTCATCATTTGAAACATTTGAGACAAACCCTGATTCGGTTCTCCCAGCAAGTATCCTGTACAATTATTTTCTTGCCCAAACCCCAAATGCAACGCAGGAGTCGCTTTTTGACCCATTTTGTGAATCACTCCAATAGATTTAACATCATTAGCCCCCATTGGCGGTTTGGGGGCTGGAACCATAAAAAGGGAGATTCCTTTTGTTCCGCGTGGAGCACCTTCGATTCTGGCTAAAACAAGATGAATGATATTATCAGTTACATCATGGTCGCCTGCCGAAATAAATATTTTTTGACCTCTGATTTTGTACGTTCCATCGGCTTGTGGTACAGCCATTGTTGTGATTTCTGACAACGCACTTCCCGCTTGTGGTTCGGTCAAACACATCGTACCTCCCCATTGTCCCGACAGCAATTGGGGTAAAAACTGTTGTTTTTGAGCCTCATCACCATAGGTCAAAATCAGATTGGCACAACCCACCATCAAGTCAGTAAACATGATAAAACTGTTGTGACCACACATACAAATAAATTCTACGGCAGCATTCACAGTTTTGGGCAATTGTTGCCCGCCCCATTCAAAAGGAAAAGTGGCCGATAAAAGCCCCGAGTCTGCATACGCTTTGACAAAAGTATGTATGCCCGCATGTACCGAGACGCTCCCATTTTCTAGCACAGGGGGATGACGGTCGGATGACACATAATTGGCCTGCATGATGCGCTGACTAATCTTCGTTGCATTATCCAATGTCATGGCAAAAGTTTCGGAACTGTGTGCGTTAAAGTAGTTCCAATGAAGCAACTGCTCCACTTCAATTACTTCATTAAGCAGAAAATCAATGGTCTCCCGCGAAAATAATTTCGTCATTTTTATCTGATTTCTGAGTATGATTTGTACCAAACCACAATCCTAACAACCCAACAAATGCCACTCCAGCCATGACACTCACCATAGGCATGGCCGTACCGTCATCAAAATAGCTACAAATGGCTGAGGCAACCGCTCCTGCCCCCATTTGAAAACTTCCAAGTAATGCTGTAGCCGAACCTACATTTTTGGAAAAAGGTCTAATCGCCAAAGCCATCGCATTGGCACCAATCATACCTAAACAAAAGGTATAAACGGCTATCAGGCTCATTAAAGAGCCTAACGAGAGATACGAAAATGCCACGACAACCACCAATGCAACGCCCATTAGCGCTTGTACCAGCAACCCTCTTTTAGCAATGGTTTCGCTGGAATGATATTTCAATAACCAACGATTTAATTGGCTTCCGACCACAAAAAAGGCAGCATTTAGACCAAATACCCAGCCAAAAGTCTGTTCGTTGAGCCCAAGGAGTTTCATATAAACAAAGGGCGCATTGGCTATAAAAGCAAAAATTCCCGCCGTGTTCATGGCAGCCACTAGGGTGAAACCTAAAAACGCGCGGTTTTGCAAAATGGAATAGAAGTCAGTTAGAACAGCTTTTGGTTTTAGAGATACGCTTCGGTCTTTTCCGCGAGATTCAGGTAAAAAGAAATAGACCAAACCTAGTACAAGACTTGCAAATGCCGCTAATACCCAGAAGATAGCTCTCCAACCCATACCAACCACGACAAATCCACCCACTGAAGGTGCAATGATGGGGGCAATGCCCATCACCAATGTCATGGTTGAAAAAACTTGCGCCAAACGGTTGGCAGGAAAAACATCTCTAACAATGGCGCGATTGGCCACCATTCCCATGCTTCCGCCAATGGCCTGAAAAAAGCGGAGCACAATTAAGCCTTCAACGGAATTGACCATCGAACAGCCAATACTTGCTAGAATGTATAACCCAAGCATTATAAGAAGAGGATTTTTACGTCCAAAACGGTCAATAAGAGGGCCATTAAGAAGTTGTCCCAAGCAAATCCCGACGAAATAGCTACTCATCGAATAAGCGACTTCGGCGATGGTTACGTTCAATTCTTGGGCAATGGTAGGAAAAGCCGCCAAGTACATATCGGTCGAAAAAGGACCAATTCCTTGCAAGGCTCCTAATAATAAAATGATGTTTTGTTCTTGTTTTTTTGTCATGAAGAAGAAATTTCAAACCTATGAGGTTTCTAAATCGAGCGAGTACAAAACCTCATAGGTTTAATTAAACCAAAAATGACTAATTATTGGAATAGTGCAAATTTCCAACAATTAGTCAAAAAATGGTTAGGCGAAATGCGTTTTATTTTATGCAGAATCAATCTACAAGTTACTCAAAAGCTTCCTTTACGATTTCAAGTAGGGCTTTTTTAGTGAGAGTACTTTCCTCAGATTTATCATATATTGCGACCAGATAGATGACACACCCCTCCTCCGTTTCTTCAAAAAGGTATGAAATCACCCTAAATCCGCCACTTTTTCCCTTCCCTTTACTCTTTACTGACAACCGAATCTTATAAAGCCCAGCCCCAAGTGCCTCACCTATTTTTGGATTTTCAAGAAGTGCATTAACCAGCTGCTCTACATCTTCATCAAGAGAATTGAACTTTTTAGAAAGCCTTTTATAGCGATTGTCAAAATAAGGCGTTGTGTAAACCTCATTTTTCATTCGCTATTTCCCTTTTTAAATCTGCAAATGTTCGGCGAGGTAATTTCCCTTCTTGAATTAGCTTTACTTCTTTTAACCCTTTTTCAACCCCTTCTACAAACACTTCAACCTTTTCATTTTCGTCTATGAGCTGTTTGAAGCGTCTTTTTTCTTTTGCTGGCAAGTGGCTATAAAGCTCGTATAGTGCGTGTGCTTGTGACATAATTCTTGATGTTGGTTCTCAAAGTTAGCAAACAAAATTCAACAATTCAAAGCTCACACATTCTCCCTACTACACCCGCTCAAGCACCACGGCATAACCCATACCGACGCCTACACACATGGAAGCCAAGGCATAACGTTGATTAGTACGAACAAGCTGATTTACTGCCGCTTGCACAATACGCGTCCCCGACATACCAAGCGGATGCCCAAGGGCAATGGCTCCTCCGTTGGGATTGATACGGGCGTCGTCATCGGCCAAGCCAAGATTGCGCGACACCGCCAAACATTGAGCCGAAAACGCTTCATTAAACTCAATTACCGCCATGTCATCGAGCGTCAATCCTGCTTTTTGAAGGGCTTTTTGGGTTGCTCCCACGGGCCCAATCCCCATAATCCGAGGCTCTACGCCCACTACCGCCGAGCTAATAATACGCGCTTTAGGAGTGAGATTATAGCTTTTCACCGCCTCTTCCGACGCAATAAACATGGCCGCTGCCCCGTCGTTTAAGCCCGAAGCATTGCCCGCCGTGACCGTCCCACCTTCTTTTTTGAAGGCAGGTTTTAGCTTGGCTAATCCTTCCAAAGTGGTACCTGGCTTGATAAATTCGTCTTTGTCAAAAACCGTTACATTGCCTTTGCGGTCGGTCATTTCAACGGGAACAATCTCTTCAGCCAAAATCCCATTTTGCTGAGCCGCTGCTGCTTTTTGTTGAGAACGTAAGGCAAACAAATCTTGGTCTTCGCGACTGATATTGTACATTTCGGCCAAATTTTCCGCTGTCACCCCCATGGCGTCGGTGCCGTACATTTTTTGCATTTTGGGGTTAACAAAACGCCAGCCAAAGCTCGAATCAAACATTTGGGCGTCGTTGCCAAAGGGTTTTGAGGTTTTTGAAATCACCCAAGGGCCACGCGTCATGTGTTCCACCCCTCCAGCGATAAATACTTCCCCATCACCTGCTTTGATGGCGCGATTGGCGTGAACCACGGCTGACATCCCAGAAGAACACAATCGGTTGACGGTTTCCCCAGGAACTGTGTAAGGAAGTCCTGCCAACAGTAACGCCATCCGCGCTACATTACGATTGTCCTCCCCTGCTTGGTTGTGACAACCCAAAATCACATCTTCAATCGCTTCCGCTGGAATCGAAGGGTTCCTTTTTATCAATTCAATGATGGGTAAGGCCGCTAAATCATCAGCTCTTACGGGTGACAAACTGCCACCAAAGCTACCAATCGGAGTCCGAATGGCATCTATGATAAATGCTTCTTTCATGGTAAGTGCTAAAACACAGTTATTTGTTAATTGTTATCCGTTAACCGTTTTAGAGTGCCGATAACGGTTTACGGCTTGGCGATGTGGCGGATTTTTAACACAAAAGTTTAATAGAATTACTGCTGTTGAACTTTGCACAAATGTTTGATATAAGTACTTCAGCCGCCATATTGCCAAACCGATGTTATGGCTCGTTTTTCTTATCTGCATTGTTTCATTATTTCGTATTTCAAACTGTCTGTCCGTTTGTTGTATTGAAAGTCATAATACTTTTCTAAGCTGTCTTTGGAAGAAACTATCATTTCCAAGTATTTGTACTCAGATAGTTTGTCAGGCGGAATCTGTGTCGCCATTCCCATACCTTCAAACCAAATACCAACTTCTGAACTGCTTGTTTTCGTTTTGGCATCATCCCAAAACATATAGTTTGCTCTTTCAGGAATTTTTTTTCTGTCTCCTGCATTTGTCACATAAAAGTATTGGTGATTTATGTAGCCACTTTCTATTTTACCTTTATACAGTAAAATTCCGTTTTCAGGAAAGTTTAGTTGTTCTCGCCCGTCCTTTTTTATAATTTCTTGTCCGCCGTCGATTTGTTGAACTACAATTGCTTTTCCCTTAAAATTGTCTGGAAAATTGAAGTCAAGTTTTTGAGCGGTCGCTGTTCCAATAATTCCTGACAAATAAAAAAACAAATGCATCGAAGGATACCAAAATAATAATGGTAAAACTGTCCAAAGTGTCTTCGCTAAAATCTTTGTCTTACTAAACCATAAAATTCCAACTCCGATAATAAAAGCAGGAACAGTAAAAATTAGCAAATATGGGTTAAGTGAAACCAAAAAGGTCAGAATAATTATTGTCAGTCCGAATATGTATTTTTTATCTTTCAATATAGTGTCGATTTGTCGTTTCGTGTCGGTCTTTTAAAATGAGCCATAACTATACGATTGTTCTTATAATGAGGTAAAAAACGGTAGGGCACAAAAGGCATCCAAGTCCCGTATAAAAAGTAGCAGTAAGTGCGCCATAAGGCACCAATTTCGGGTCAGTAGCGGCTAATCCAGCCATTACGCCTGCGTTTGTTCCCATAATTCCCCCAAAAACCATGGCAGTATGAGGATTATCTAGTCCAATTCGTTTGGCCACCAAAGGGGTGGCAATAGCTACTACCGTCGCTTTGACGACGCCCGTGGCAATGCTCAAAGCAATCACTTCCGAACTCGCTCCAATCGCAGCACCCGTCACGGGGCCAACGATGTACGTACAGGCACCCGCCCCAATGGTGGTGAGGCTGACGGCATCACGAATCCCTAATCCAAAAGCGACGAAAACGCCTAAACAAAAAGAGAGAATAGTACCAATCAGCAATGAAATTGCCCCTACTACGCCCGATTTTTTCATCAGCAAAATACTTGCCCCAAACGCTGTGGACACAATCGCAAAATCGCGAAACATGGAACCTCCCAATTGACCCATTCCCGAAAAGAGTTTCACATCGGCAATGCCCTTTTCTCCTCCTGAAATTGTACCTCCTACATAAGCCAATAGTAATCCAAAAACGATGGCCACCGCTGGAGTTGGCACTTTTTTATTGAGCAATCGCTTGGATACGTTATCAGCCACCAAAATCATCAACCCAACCACCAAAAACGCAACGACTAATCCATTTTTTTCCAAAAACTTGAGAAGAATTTCCATGTTATTGTTCCGTTGAAGGTTTAAAGGCTTTGGTCAAATAAGGGATAGTAAAGTAACAAACGGCAACGGGTAACGCCCCTGCCAACAAGGCCACTGCTCCGCCCGAAACGGCGAGTTTGACATTTTGGGTAGAAGCCATTGCCACAATAATAGGAATGTACATTTGGTTCCAAAACTGGATTCCTGATTGCGTCAGAGTATCCAACTTTCCCTGTTTTTCTAACCAACTGTTGATAACAATCAGCAAAAGCATGGCAAAACCTACCCCGCCGACGTTGGCATCTACGCCTAGCCAAGTTCCGAGGTATTCGCCGACTACTTGTCCGACGAGGTAACAAAATGCTAAAAGGGCGACACCGTAAATGACCATGGGTGTTAGTTGTTCTGTTAACCGTTATCTGTTAAATGTTAATCGTTCAGGTATGTCACAAAAACAACGGCTTCAAGTCATTTTTGGTCACTTTCCCCATCGCATTTCGGGGAAAATCGGCGACTATTTTGTACTGACGCGGGGTTTTGTACGCAGGCATTTTTCCCCGAATCCACGTATTCAACTTCTTCAAATCAACTTCTGCCCCGTCGGTGATAATAGCTGCTACGACCAATTCTCCCCATTCTTCGTTGGGAATGCCAATCACGCTACAGTCTTTGATGGCAGGGTGCGTTCGGAGCACTTCTTCGATTTCAAGCGCAGAGATTTTATATCCTCCCGACTTAATAATATCAATCGAATCACGCCCTAGAATACGATAATAACCTTTTTCCTTGACGGCTACGTCTCCCGTTTTAAACCAACCATCTTCGGTAAACGCTTTTTGAGTAGCTTCGGGACGACGCCAATATTCCAGAAAAACGTTATTGCCTTTTATTTGAATTTCGCCCGCTGTACGGCCTTTTACTTCATTGCCTTCATCGTCCACCAACCGCACTTTCACCCCCGCTAATGGCTTGCCAATATATCCTGCTTTGCGTTCGCCGTCGTACGGGTTGCTAATACCCATACCGATTTCGGTCATACCGTAACGTTCCAAGAGCGTGTGCGTACTTATCGTTTTCCATTTTTCCATCACCGTTACTGGCAACGCTGCCGACCCCGATACCATCAGACGAAACTTCGATAATGCTTCAGTGATTTCTTGTTGACGTTCAGCGGGCAGCCCTTCCCAATAAGCAATGAGTTTAAAATAAATCGTCGGGACAGCCATAAACAAGTTGACTTTCCCCGCTAAAAACAGCTCAAACAACGCTTCGGCGGAAAATGACGGCAAAAATTGCACCGTTGCCCCCGACCATAACGCACACGAAACGACATTGATAATCCCGTGGACGTGGTGCAACGGCAACACACATACGATGTGGTCGTTTTCGCCCCATTTCCAAGATTTTATCAAGGTTGAAATTTGGGCTTCGAGGTTTGCGTGGGTGGTCACCACGCCTTTGGGAAGGCTGGTTGTTCCACTCGTATATAAAATCATCGCCCGACGGCTCTTTTCCAATGTTGGAAGTCCAGTTGCTGAATCATTTGCTTCTTTTTCTTCACCCAATACAATGAAACGCAAGCCTTTTTCCAAAACCCAATCTTTTAACAAAGCGGCATATTCAGGGCCGACAACGACTATTTCCGCTTGGGTATCTTCAATGACGTACTGCAACGATGGCAGCGGATAGGTAATGCACAGTGGCGCCGCGACGCCTCCCGCCAACCAAATACCCCACTGTACATGCACGTAATCGAAGCCTGGCGATACCATAAAAGCGACGCGGGTTTCCTTCAAGTCATCGGAAGTCTCAAGAAGTTGGTGTGCAAAAGCCCTCGATGCGCCGATTAACGCTTGGTAGTTATAACTTTTATCTCCTGTAATAATGGCCTCTTTTGCAGGGTTTTCAAGTGCATTTGTCGTAATTTTCAACATTTGTAATAAAAATGTTTGGGTGACGTCGGTTACAATAACCGACATTGAAGTTTCTCAAAACCTCAGTTAAAATTTATAATGCTACCTCAAAGTTAGCACTTGTTTTCGCAATTACTTCTTTGAGGGTGACGTTTGGCATTAAGCCCGTTAACGTAAGTTTTCCGCTTGGAAATTCAAATACTGCCAATTCTGTAATCACCATGTCCACCACACCCGACGCCGTGAGGGGTAAAGTGCATTGGGGTACGATTTTAGATGAGCCATCGGGATTGGTGTGGGTCATCGTGATGATGAGTTTTTTGGCTCCTTTCGCCAAATCCATCGCGCCGCCTACACCCAGCAACGGCTTTCCTGGCACCGCCCAATTGGCCAAATTAGCAGCTTCATCCACTTCCAAACCTCCCATAATCGCCACGTCGATATGCCCGCCACGAATCATGGCAAACGAATCAGCACTGTCAAAATAGCTACTTCCTTTTAGGGCTGTGACAGGAATCTTTCCCGCATTGACGGGGTAATCCATCGCTCCGCCACCATCGACAGGAACGGGACCAACGCCCAACATCCCGTTTTCGGTGTGCAAAATGATACTGTGTTCTTCGGTGATTAAATCGGCCACCAATGTTGGTATTCCAATACCCAAATTGACAACGTTTCCTTTCTGGAGTTCAGCCAATGCGCGTTTGGCCATGTTCATACGGCTTTCATCCACTTTTTTAGACGACGAAACCGACGCAGACGTCCCCAAGTCTTCCAAAGTAAGTTTTGCGACCACGAGGTAATCGACAAAACAACCTGGCGTATGTACATTTTCGGGCGCAATTTCGCCCACAGGTACTACTTCTTCCACTTCCACAATCACCAAATCGGCAGCGGTAGCCATCGCTTTGTTGAAGTTGTTTTCGGTCATGCGGTATTGCAAATTACCTGCGGTATCGGCCCGCCACGCCCGAATAAACGCGACATTTCCCCGTAAAGCTTTGATAAATACTTGTTCTTCGCCATCGATGACCTTCGTTTCACGTCCTTGGGCGATAAGTGTCCCCGCCGAAGTAGGGGTATAAAATCCACCAATGCCCGCCCCACCCGCTCGAAGCGCTTCGGCCAATGTTCCTTGTGGAAGTAACTCATACTCCACCGCCCCCGACTGTGCAGCCTTAACGGCATCGGGATTGGACGTAAAAAACGAGCCTATCATTTTTTTGAGCTGTCCATTCCGAAGCAAACGCCCTCCGCCCAATCCAGGTTCTCCCGTATTGTTGCCAATAAATGTCAGATTTTTAGTCCCAATTTCGGCCAAAGCGTGCATCAAATGAACAGGATTGCCCGTCATACCAAAGCCGCCTTGCAGCAAAATATCTCCTTCTTTTACCATACTTGCGGCAGTTTGAAGGTCTATAATGGGTACTTGTTTCATATTGTTATGCGAGAAATTTGTATATTCGTAAAAAAAACAGACTATGGTTACGCTTCGCCCAATTGATGAAGTTATTGACTTTATCACTTCATTCCCAGAGCCACAGCAAATCCTTGACTATAAAGCTTCCCCTGCTTTGCAAGAGCGTGTTGAAAACTTGGTTTATAAAAAGAAAACATCTGAGCTTAGTTCGGAAGAGGTACTCGAATTAGAGCGGTATCTTCTCCTTCAACATATCATGATTATGGCAAAAAAAAGAGCGAAAAAACAACTGAGTTTATGAGTCGTTATATTGCTGATTCGCTAAAAAAACAAGTAATTGACCGAGCTAACTACCGTTGTGAATACTGTTGCAACCCGATTTATTTGCTTACATTTCTCACCAAATTGACCACATTATTAGTATAAAACACGGCGGCGAAAATAATTTAGACAACTTGGCTTATGCTTGCTTTCAGTGCAATGTCAATAAAGGAAGTGATATTGGAACTGTCCTCTTACCAGACCGAACTTTAATAAGGCTCTACAATCCTCGAATTGATTATTGGCACGACCATTTTGAAATCGAAAATGGGGTTATATACCCGAAAACCACTATTGGCCAAGCAACCATTAAAATACTTGATTTTAATGACGTTGATAGAATTCTTGAACGTCAAGGGGACTAAACGCCTCAAAAGGCAGTCCAACGTAATTCTCGGCAATGGTGGTCGCGTAGGCTTTTGAGATACTGATGTAATCAAACTTCGCCTTTTGTAAGTGGTACTGAAACGACCCGTGTGCATCTTGTTTGTGAAAAAGCGTGGTCATAAAGTTGGAGAAATCTTGCGCTCTCCAAATTCTTCTCAACGCAATGTCCGAATAAGCATCCAATAGTTTCATGGAGTTGTTTTTGTAAAAATCCACAAAGCCATCTACCAAATGTTTTACGTCGGCTACGGCCAAGTTAAGTCCTTTTCCGCCCGTTGGAGGCACAATGTGTGCTGCATCACCCGCTAAAAACAATCTTCCCGCTTGCATATTATCGGTAAAGAAACTGCGCATTGGCGTAATGCTTTTCTCAAAAATAGATCCTGATTTCAGCGTCCAGCCCTCCGTTCCCAAACGCAGCGAAAGCTCTTCCCAAATGCGGTCGTCCGACCAGTTATCTACGTGGTCATTGTTGTCAACCTGAATATACAAACGGCTTACTTTCTCCGAACGAAGGCTGTGTAAGGCAAACCCATTTTGGTGGTAAGCGTAAATCAATTCTTCCGAAGAAGGAGCCACGTTTGCCAAAATCCCTAACCAACTGAATGGATACGTAATAGAAAACTCATTAAAGGTATTTTTTGGCAACGTTTTGCGACCTACTCCGTGAAAACCATCACAAGCCGCCACAAAGTCACATTCAATCACACCCGCTTCTTCTTCGTGCACAAAGTGGATTTTGGGCGACGAAGTGTCGAAGCCTTCAATTTGAGTGGCAGCGGCTTCAAAATACAATTCTCCTCCGCCCGCCAACCACGCATCGGTCAGGTCTTTTACCACTTCTTGTTGACCATAAATCGTAATGTTTCGTCCATTGGTATGTTCTCCAAATGGCACCCGAATACGGTTTCCATCAAAACTCAAATACACCCCATGATGCTCTTGTCCTTCCCGAACGAGTCGATCGGCCAAGCCCAACTGTTTGTAAATATCAACGGTATTTTGTTCCAACAATCCCGCACGAACGCGCGCTTGGACGTACTCACGACTTCGGTTTTCGATAATCACCGATTCAATACCGTGTTTACGAAGCCAATGAGCAAGCGTCAAACCCGCAGGCCCAGCGCCAATAATACCGACTTGGGTTTTTGCCCCCCGTCCCCCAATGGGGGCTTTTTTTGAATGTTTATCCATCTTTGGTATATATCAATTTCCTCATTAAAATGCTTATGTTCCCCCATTGGGACGGTACGCCGCGCGGGTTAGGGGGCTATTGATAACCTCCTCTGCCGTATGAAAAGCTTCATTGGCAGCGGGTAAACCACAGTACAACGCAGCGTGCATAATGACTTCTTTGATTTCAGTCACCGTAACGCCGTTGTTGAGCGCCGCTTTTACGTGCATTTTAAACTCCGCTTTTCGGTTGAGGGCTATCAACATCGCCATCGTAATCAGGCTCCGATTATGCTTCGACAAGTCGGGGCGAGTCCAAATCTCTCCCCACGCATATCGCGTAATAAAATCCTGAAAATCAGCATTAAAGTCATTGATTTTGGCATTGGCTTTATCGACGTGTTCGTTGCCAAGAACGATTCTACGAACAAACATACCACGAGCTCCCCCATCGGGGGCGGGGGGGGCTATAAAAAAATCAATCAATACCTCAGCATATTCTTTGGGTAATTCGGTACTTGCTAAGTGGCGCGCATGGAGTACGTGAAGGGTAGCGTTGGGAATATGATTGACCAAAAACTGGGCTTGTTCTACGTTTGTGACAGGGTCTTCGTCGCCCGTAATGACCAACGTTTCTACCAACAATTGATGAAGTTGTCCCCGAAAATCAGCATCCCGAATGGCTTCGCAGCACTTGGAATAACTTTTAATATCACTTCGCAAAAACATCGCTTTGGTTTCGGCAACTCGGGTTGGATTAGCTTCTCTAAAAGCCTCCGTAAACCACCGTTCCATGGTATCGTCAACGATGGCCTGCATTCCGTTTTTGGAAATAGTCTCAATTCGTCCATTCCAGCGCTCGTCGTTCCCGATTTTGGCGCCTGTGTTGCTCAAAACTATTTTATGAAAACGTTGCGGATGATGAATCCCCAGCCATTGCCCAATCAAACCACCCATCGAAAGCCCGCAATAGTAGGCGCTTTCAATGCCCAATTCATCCATCAACTGAATGACTTGCTCGCCTAAATCGCCAATTTTTAAGCCCCCATTGGGGGTTTGGGGGCTGTTATATCTTAACACCCGAAAATAGGGCAACAAATATGGAACTACTTCGTCCCACATCATCATTTCTGACCCTAGCGAGTTTGAAAATATCAAAACAGGGCTATTGGGCGTGCCTTGCAATTGGTAGTTAGTGTTCATTTTCTTGATTGGGTTGTTTTTCTCACGGATGCTTTGGGTGAAACAATTACACTTGCCGTAGCACTTCATCTATTAATTCTAAACTCAATCCAATGGAATTTTCTGGCTTAAAAAGTTCCTCTAAATCAGGCAAATCCAATTGAAAATCAATCAGTACCTCTTTTAAATGTTTCTGCTGATGAATGGCCATTTTACACGCCTTTTCTACTAATTCGTGGGCCTGCATTTTGCCCATCTTAGGAGCCAACGCCAAGGACACATTTTCGGCATAAATCAGTCCTTTGGTCACTTCTAAGTTGGCTAACATTCGTTTTTCATCTACTTCCAAACCGCCCACCAGTTCAATCGCTCGTTCGACCGAACCCGCCGTTAAGGTCATCAATTCTACCAAAACCTCCCATTCTGAATGCCACAGCCCCGCAGAGCGCTCGTGTTCTTGGGGCATCGCCGAAAGAACCGTCGCTACCAAATGAGGTGTTCGAGTAGCGTTTGCCAACAATGCCGCGCAGGTCACGGGGTTTCTTTTATGGGGCATGGTGCTTGAGCCTCCTTTTCCTTCCCCCGCTCCTTCCAAAACTTCCCCGACTTCGGTTTGCATGAGGAGGGAAACGTCTTTGGCAATTTTCCCCAAACTTCCTACCAAAATCCCGAGTACACTTGCCCATTCGGACAGCCCCCCAACCCCCGATGGGGGAGCAATTTCTAACAATTCAGCCATCGTTAGCTGCACCTTCCTATTGATTGAATCATTCCCACTTCCAACTGCTCCTCCAAGTGTCAGGCATAGCACTCGTTTTTTTGTCTCTGAAATCAATTCTTGACATTGTTTAACCCTTTGAAGCCACCCTGCCGTTTTTAGTCCAAATGTAATCGGACGGGCTTGCTGAAGTAAAGTCCGTCCAATCATCAAGGTCGAACGGTGTTTTTGAGTTAAAGCTACCAACAGCAGACGTAATTGGCTGAGTTTTGGCTCCAACCACGCCAAAAACGCCTTGATTTGGAGCACCATTGCGGTATCAACTACATCCTGACTGGTAGCGCCCAAATGCACCATTTTCGAGGCTTCTACATCGTTGTTTTTGACGATGCGGGTCAGTTGTTTCACCAATGGTATGGCCGCATTTCCCCCCAACTTTATTTCTGATTTAAGCTTTTCTATGTCAATCAAATACGCGTCGCAACAATCGACAATAATGGCGGCGGAAGTTTCCGAAACAATCCCATTTTTAGCCTGGGCTTGGGCCAAAGCAGCCTCAAAACGCAGCATCTCAGCGATGGTGTTTCTGTCTGAAAACAGCCCATTAATTTCGGTCGAGTAGAATATTTCGGAATATAAAGACATAGTTTGAATGACGAGATACGAATCGGGAATGAATAGATTCCTACGGAATGACAAAGGGGCTAAATATCAAAAAATACGGTTTCTTTTTCGCCTTGCATCCAAATGTCAAATTCGTAGCCTGACGGTGTTTTTTGGGCAATGAGGGTAGCGCGACGTTCTTCGGGGACTACGTTGAGCACCTCATCGGTTGCATTTAGTTCAGCTTCATCAGAAAAGTACAGGCGGGTGTACGAGTGAATCAGCTGCCCACGCATAAACACGATGATACTTAAATGAGGTGCTTGCCCATTGACCGATGCTGGCTTTTTGGTATAGAAAACAAAACGATTTTGTGAGTCCGTTCCTGTACCAAAGCGGCCAAACAATTGCGTTTGTCCATCGTTTTGCCAAACTTCAATCATCGCATCGGGGATAACCACCCCTTCACCATCAAACACTTTGCCTGTGATGGCAATGGCGTTGGGTTCATCGATTGGGTTCACCAACTGATTGCCTACCAGTTGTTTAAAATCGTATAAATATTGCTCGGGCGAAAGGCCGTAGGCAAAATAAGGGCCAACCGTTTGAGAGGGAGTCTGAAAGGCAGCCCCCCTACCCCCAATGGGGGAGTTATATTGTTGCAAAAATGTATTTAGTTCCATGGTGGTTACTTTTAAAAATAAGGAAAAATCCCCCATTGGGGTTAGGGGTTAAAGGGCTTGGACGTTTTGATTGTGGCCTCTTAACACAAAATCAAAACGATAACCCAAGGCAAAATTTGGTTCCGTAATGCTCAAATCAAACTGAGAAATGAGCAAATCTCTGCCCTTGGGTGGTACGCCCAAAAAGATGGGGTCGTACTGAAGCAACGGGTCGCCTGGGAAATACATTTGCGTCACCAAACGATTGGTAATATTAGCGCCAAACAATGAAAAATGGATGTGGTTGGGCCGCCATGCGTTGTAGTGATTTCCCCAAGGATACGCGCCTGGCTTAATGGTATAAAATTTATAATTTCCATCTTTGTCGGTCATGCAACGACCCGCGCCTAAGAAATTGGGGTCGAGCGGGGCATCGTGTTGATCCACTTTATGTACGTAACGCCCCGCAGCGTTGGCTTGCCAAATTTCGATGAGTGTATTCGGAATCGGCTGACCGTTTTCGTTTATAACCCGACCGTGTACCACAATTCGTTCTCCCAAAGGTTGCCCATTGACTACCGAATTTTTGGTTAAATCATGGTCGAGGGGGCCTAAATTAAAATCGCCAAAAAGTGGGCCTGTCAACTCACTGAGCGACTGCTTCACTACAACCAAAGGCTTGGTAGGCGCCCGAAGAACGGTAGATTTGTAGTCGGGAGATAAACGTGGCGGGTGTACCTCTTCGTCAAAACGGTTATAAATGATTGTGCTCATGTCGTGCAACGATTGGGAAAATATCTGCTTAAAGAACACAACAAAAGTAGCGGGAAGGTGAAAGATTATCTTGGATAAATGAAAATATAACTTGTATAAAACAAACATTTTTTGGTTAAATTTGTACAATACAATCCATTCTAACCATGCGTCTGCATTACCTTTTCTTTTTACTCACACCTCTCTGGACATTAGCAACAGGACAAGCTCCCGACCGCCTGATTTGGGAAGGGGATACTTTACCCTTGTACACGCATCCGTTAAGGTCTCATCCAATTTATAAACAACTCCCTAAAACCCTGTTTGGAACGCAACAAGCCCCTTTTAACACGGGCTGCTGGCGGGGACATATCGCCGAGTGGGAAATTCAACATGATACGCTATTTCTTGTTAACATCTATACCTGTGATTACCCTAGCAATAAAACCAAGGCTGATTTAAACGCCCTATTTCCTAATCAACTCATTCGTGAAAAGCTTCCAGCAAGCTGGCTATCAGCACCTTTGCTAGTACCTCAAGGTAAATTACTGTATTACACCCAATCCTACGTGGCCATCTATGAGAAAGAAATAGAATTAACGTTAAAAAATGGAATAGTTACTCATTCTCAGGAATTTGACAACTTTAAAACTCAACTTTCGGTGTATGCAGAAAAGGATGACAGCCTACTGAATTATGTTTACAGCCATATCAATTGGCAGCTATTGCCCGATATATCAAAACCCGTCAAGGTTTTTGCTGAAATAGTCAGCGGCGCTCACCCTTTTCCTGACACTATTCGCTTATTAAAAAAATCGAATCAGGCTGTTTTTGACGATGAAGCACTGCGCGTTTTAAAGTCGATTCCGTCATGGAGTTGTTATTATAAACGGGGCGTTCCCTACCCGATTGGCTACTATTTTGTAGTTGTTTTTGACGAAAATCGTCGAAAAAAATACGCAAAACCTTAACTTTTTTAGCTTGTAATTTTCAAACATTGATTATGCAAAAGGCATTAATCCATTTTAAAGGGCTTTACGGCGACAACCCTCATTCTCTTTTACCCAACTTTATCCATTTTGAAGCCCTCGAAACTCGGAGTAAAATATACGATTGGGAAATTAAAGAACACGTGCACACGGATTTGTATCAGGTGTTTTTGATTAAAAGTGGGGAAGGGTTGCTAGTCTCCGAACAAAAAGAATGGACGCTCACAGGGCCTTGCATTGCGACCATCCCCGCACACAGCCTTCATGGTTTTGTGTTTCAACCCAATATCAACGGGGAAGTACTGACGTTTTCTGATTCTTTTTTGGAAGGATTATTAAAAAATTCGCCCAAAACATTGCTCGAAATCAATCATTTACGGGTGCTTTCTTTTGATGAAGATTTTGAAACTTTTGAACGATTGATGGGATTTAAAAGCCTCATTGTAAAAGAATTATACGAAGATTTCGCCGAAAAACAGGTGGTTTTACAGTCCTTATTTCAACTTTTTTTTACGCACTTATATCGTTTCACTCTTCGACTTTCTACTTCCTCTACAACCTCTGATAATCGAACATTACGCTATTTTCAGCTTTTTCAAAAAAGCATTCGGAAGTCGTTGCAAGAATCAAAACCCATTCATGAATATGCCAAAGAGTTAAATATCACAGCGGTTCATTTGAACCGAATTTGTCAGGCGATTGTCCAAAAATCGGCTTTACAGATTGTGCATGAACATCTGATTAATGAAGCAAAAAAATACCTCCTCAATACGAATTACTCAATTTCGGAGGTTTCTTATTTTCTAAATTTCAAAGACCCCGCCTATTTTACACGGCTTTTTAAAAAAGTAACGGGGGTTTCGCCTAGTGAATTTAGGAAGAACTAGCGTGCTTTATTTTTTGAGCCATATAAGACATATAAGGGCATGTTAGAACTCCACAACAGATGCCGAGTTAACTGATTCGTTTTGACGAAATATAGATGGTAATTATTCCCGCGATGATGGTGGGAATGGAAAAAATCAAGAAATTGACCGTCATTGAAAGTCCCATTCCGATGAGGACACCGCCCAATAATGGCCCAATGATACCGCCCAAGCGCCCCGAGCCAATGGCCCAACCTACGCCAGTTGTCCGAAATTCGGTGGGGTACATCCGCGCTGCTACGGCATAAAGCCCCACAAAACCACCCTGGATACCAAAGCCAATCAATCCAAAAATAACCAATAACCACGAAGAACCTTTGAACCACCCAAAGGCGGCCATCAGGACACCCGTCAAAATCAGAAAAGTGCCAATCGTGCGTTTTAGGCCATATTTGCTTGAAAAATAGCCCTGTATAACTATTCCTACAAAGGCACCAAGATTAAATACCGTGCCCGCATAAATCGCCAATTCCATCGAAAGCCCAGCGTTGGTAGCGAGTTTTGGAATCCAGTTAGTCAAAAAATAAAGGGTAGCAAAGGCCATAAAAAGCGCCCCCCACAGTTGGAACGTAGGAATTTTAAATTCTTCCGTCAACATCGACTTGAACGACACCGCTGCTTGTTCAGCAGGTTTTGTTGGAAGTTGAGACAGGCTCGTTACGCCCATTTTACCCAAAATCTCGTTGGCTTTACCAAGGGCATTGGCTGGTTGTGCTTTAAAGTAAAAATCAAGCGACTCTGACAACAGAAAGTGAATCAATGGGACGGCAAGGGTTGTGAAAAAACCTGCCACTTGAAACATCGTACCCCAACCCAACTGAGGAATCACTTTCGCAGCCACCAAGCCCGATAACACCGCCCCGATGGGATAGCCTGAAATCACAAAACTTACCCAAAAGTCTTTGGTTTTGTTCGGTGTATATTCCGCCGTCAGCGTAGCGGTACTTGCCAACATCGCCCCAATCCCTATCCCACTAATGAGTCGAATAACTACCAAGAACTCAATGGATTGGGCAAATGATGTACTAAAAATGCTAATCCCCATCAGTACCGCACTTAACAAAATCATGTTTTTACGGCCAATTACATCTGCTTTAGGGGCCAAAAACATCGCCCCAAGGGTCATCCCGACTAGCCCTGAACTAAAGACAATGCCGAGGGCTTCGGGTGTAATGCCCCATGCTTTTACAATGGCAGGGGCAGTGTACGAAATCACCATTACGTCCATGCCGTCGAGCATGTTCATCAACAAACAAATAAACACGGTCGCGTACTGCAACCGTGTCATTTTGTGGGTATCAATGTGTTCTTTTATATCAAAAGTCATGCGAGATTGGTAGGCTAAGGGCTTAAATAGATGTATTCCGCGAAAAAATTGAACATAACTTCGCAAAAATAGAGGTTTTTTCAAAGACCCATCACGCAAAATCAATTTCCTTTTGTGCAATATCAATCGCATTTGGGATTATTGCCCAATCAACTGCCTTACCTCTGATACTGACAAAATATAGGCCAATTGAGCCGCATATACATCGGCTTCCGCTTTGGCAATGAGCGCTTTGGTTGTCAGCAAATCCGTTTTGAGGTTCATCCCTACCGATTGCTTGTCTTCTTGAAGTTTCAATTCTTCACGACGGTAATTCAACGCTTTCTCGGCCACCCCAATCAACGATTTACTTTGAATCGTCTTTCGGTATGCTTTTTCCAAGTCGTACGTCAATTGCTGCTGGGTATTTAGAATGTTTTCTTGGGCTTGTTTTAATTGAAACGAACGTTGTTTTGCTACCTGTTTATTAGTATATAAATCCTGCAAATTCCATTTCAGGTTCAGCCCAACAAAGGGGTTGTTCATGGGGCTAATCGGATTCCCACTTTGGAAAACATACCCAGCCACCAAACCTACGTCGGGACGGTCGCTTAGTTTAGCCGCTTTGATGCCCAATTCAGCTTTGCTTTTGGTCAACTGAGCCATTTGAAGGTCAGGATTTGACGAAATATCCCCCGTCAACGCCCCCAAGGATGGCAATTCAGGTAACACTGGCACTTGGCTTTCAACTTCAAAATTGTCATCATTGATACCCGTAAACTTGGCCAAATCTGATTTATAATTCTGAATTTGGTACGTAAGTTTAAGAATGTTTTGCTCTTCGTCGGCAATGCTTGCCAGCAATCCCGCACGGTTCACCCCAATGGTTTTTCCAGCTTCGAGGGCGTTAGTGACGTCTTCCAATTTTGCTTTAGCCAACTCCAATTTTGTTTGTGCCTCCGTCAATTGTTTTTGGTTGATAAGTATTCCAAAATACAACTGTTCGATGCCATGTTTGATTTGGAGCGTTATTTTCTGTTTTTCTTTTTCGGTCAAATTCACCTCCAACTTACTAGCTTCTACTCCTGTTTTGATTTTGGCTTGTTGCGAAAGGGGCTGGTAAGCCGTGACCCCTGCGTTGTACATGTTGTTTTTACCAACAGTAAACGTTTTATCGACATTTGGCAAAGGCACTTGGTTAGTAGCACTCAACGGAATCACCCCGATGGTTCCTGCGGGAATGGTGATTTCGGCCAAATTAAAATTATACTGGTACGAACCATTGACGCTGACCACGGGCAAACGCTTGATTTCGTCTTCTTTGATTTTGGCTTGTCGTTCTTCGATTTGAAGTTGTTTGATGGCCAAAATATGGTTGTTTTTAAGTGCAATGTCTGTAAGCTGACCCAACGAATAAGTCGTCGATTGGGCTAGGGCTGTTCCCCAAAAAAATACAAAAAGCACTACGGGGATGGTTTTATTGAACGTTTTCATGCGCATTTCATTTCGATGTTAATTCTTCTCTTTGATCCAACCAATGTACAAAATAGGGACTGTCAGGAGCGCCATAATCATGCTCCAAACCACGCCAAAGGCCAATACACTTGCCAACGGCGCCCACATTGGAGATTTGGAAATAATCATGGGCAACACCCCAATCGCTGCCGCCATGGCGGTTAGGAAAATAGGGCGCAAACGTCGCTTGCCACTTTCGATGGCCGCCGTTCGGATGTCCATGCCATGTTTGCGAAGTTCATTGGTATAATCCACCAAAATAATGGCGTTTCGTACCACAATTCCCGAAAGGGCAATCAACCCGACAAAGGCCGTAAAGCTGAAGTTGTTCCCAGTTACGTAAAGGCCCAAAATCGCTCCAAACAAGCTCAATGGAATCGTCAACATTACAATCGTGGTTTCCTTGAGGTTTTTAAATTGGAACAACAAAATGAAAAATATAGCCACCAAACTTACTGCCAGCGCCGTCACCATTTGACTCAAGGTTTCTACTTTGTTGCCTTGCTCGCCCCCGTACTCAAGATGATAGCCATTAGGTAACGCTATTTTTGCGATTTCGGGCTGTACTTGTTTCAGCAATTCGGCGGGCAATACATTTTCTACTACTTCCGACTGAATTGTAAGGGTACGTACGCCATTTCGGTGCATAATTTTGCCCGTTTGCCACTGTGGGACAATGTCGGCGATTTGACGAAGCGGCACGTTTACGCCCGTAATCGGCGATTTTAAATAGACTTTTTGGAGGTCGTCGGTGTTTTGCCGTTTGATGTCATCCAATCGAAACACAATGCTTACGGCGTTATTGCCTTCGTACATCGTCGAAATGGCCGCCCCACTAAAACCCGTATAAACCGTTTGGGAAACGCTGGTGGTGGTAAACCCTAGCCGACTTGCTTCGGGCTTGAGGTTAATACCAATTCCGTAATAATCTTCCGCAAAATCTTTTCGTACGTACTTACTTCCGTTGGCTTGTTTGAGAATGGCCTCGACCTGCCCCCCAATTTCCTTCAATCGACTCATGTCATCCCCCACGATTCGCACCTCCACGGGCGCTTTCAACGGTGAGCCTTGCTGCATCAATTTAACGAAAGTCGTTCCTTCGGGAATCGTTGTATCAACTTTTTGGCGCAACTCTTCCGTCAATTCTTCCGCCGTTTTATCGGTGGTTGTGTTGACTAAAATTTGGGCATAATTGGTCGTCGGAAACTCAGGAGAGAAATTATAGTAAAACCGTGGCGCCGCTGTACCCGTGAACGTAGCGTAGGAGGTAACACGCTTATCGTTTTTAATCAGTGCTTCGGCATTCAAAATCGCTTGATTGGTTTTATCTAGTTTAGTGCCCGTCGGCATCCAAAGTTCAATGACAAATTGATTCCGTTCCGCGGCAGGGAAAAACAATTGGCGAATCCCTTTGGCAAACAAAACTCCCGCCAGCACAATTGAAAAGAAACTCACCGCAATCGTTGTTTTGGGGAATTTTACGCACACATCCAACAAGCGATTGTAGCCATCCTGCATGTAATCCAACAACGATTTGCGTTTGGCAGGCGCATGTTCTTCGTGCTGGTGCAAGCCTTTTTTGATAAAGACATAACACAACAAAGGCGTCAGTAACATAGCTACCACAAACGACGAAAGTAAGGCGATGGCAACCGTAATGGGCAAAGCAAAGATGAACTCACCGATGCTTCCATTGAGTAAAATCATGGGCATAAAGGAGGCGATAATTGTCACGGTAGCCACCAAAACAGGCACTACTAAATCGTTAGCACTTCGCCACGCTGCGGTCCAGCGGTCGATGCCCTCGTCAAGCAATTCAACGTAGTTATCGGCAATAACAATCGCATCATCAACCACCATTCCAAGCACCAAAATCAACGCTGCAAGCGATACTTGATGAAGATCAATGCCAAGGGCGTGCATGAGCGCAAACGTCACCGCGACAGTCACAGGAATAGCCGTAGCAGCCACCGCTGCAATGCGAAATGGCAGCAATAAAATCACCACGATAATCACCGAAATAATAGCCAAGAAAAACTCTTTGATGAAGTGCGAGATGTTTTCCTGCACCAAATGCGGCTGGTTAACAATGGTCGTTACGGTAACATTTGAAGGGATAACTTGCTTGGCAAGTTCGATTTTTTGGTCAATGGCTTCGCCAAACTTCACGATGTTGTTTCCCTCTTGCATCTGAACGGTCAACAAGATCGCTTGTTTGCCATTGACGGTAATGAGGCTTTGCGGTTCGGCATAGTCGCGTTTAAGCGTTGCCACATCCCCCAATTTTACTACCGAACCCGATTGCGACGTTCCCACAATTTGATTGGCGAGGTCGTTTTCAGTGGTAAAATATCCGTTGGTATATAAAGGTGTTTTGCTGTTGTCCGTTTTGATGTCACCCGTTGGGTTAATGGCATTTTGCGATTGTAGTACCTTCACCACTTGCTGCAAACTCACGCCGTACTGCGACATTTTTTCCGAGCTTGACGATACCACAATTTCTTCTTTCTGTTCGCCAATGCGCTTTACTTTTGAAGTAGCAGGAATCGCGCGGAGATAATCTTCCAGTTTCTGAGCGTATTCTTTTAATTCCGTTGGGCTTGCGGTTGGACTTTCCAAGGCAATCACCATGGCTTCGGTATCGCCAAAGTCGGAGTTGACCAACGGGCCTCGAACACCTTCGGGAAGGTCGAGCTGCTTGGCAACCAATAACTGATTGCGCAATTTGCTCCAAAAAATATCTGGTTGTTTTACCCTTTCTGTCAATTCCACGTTGATAACAACCACACCGTCTTTGGTGGTAGAGTACGTTTTGGCCTTGTTAACTTCTTCGTATTGAAACAAATACTGTTCGAGTTTCTTGGTCACTTGGTCTTCTACTTGGGCAGAATTGGCCCCTGGGAAATAGGCAACGACCAAACCCGAACGAATGGTGATTTTTGGGTCTTCGCGGCGGGGCATATTCAACAATGACTGTATCCCGACGGCAAACAACATCAGCAAAACCGACAATGTTATTTGCTTGTATTTCAATGATGCTTGAGTGATATTCATGGCTGTCTATTGGTTAATTGAAACCACTGTTCCGTCCGTAATTTTTGCTTGTCCTGCTACCACCACACGCTCTCCTGCTTGTACCCCTTTGGTGATTTCAATTTTATTTTCTATCATTTTACCAATGCCTACCTCGCGCTTAAACGCCTTGTTTTGAGCTTTATCCACGACATAGACGTACGTCTGGTTGTTCAAATCATGGATGATACATTCGGCGGGAAGCAATATGGCTTGCGATATAGCATCGACCTTGATTTTTGCCTCGGCAATCATCCCTGGTCGGATTTGAGAGGCGGGATTGGCCACTTCAATCTTGATGGTAAAAGCGCGGGTTGTGGCATCCGCAGCCGAACCCACCTCAATGACGCGTCCTACAAAGGTTTTTTCTAACGCCGAAACGGTAATTTCGGCGCGTTGACCAATTTTGATGTAATGAAGTTCACCCTCAGGGATATACGCTAACACCTTTACTTTACTAATGTCCGATACGACAAAGGCTGGAATACCGACACCCACAATTTCGCCCGTCTCGGTAAGTTTTTTCAACATCACTCCCCCAATCGGCGAATATAGCTTGGTATCACTTTCGTTTTTGGCGTGAAGTTGCTGCTGAAGTTTGGCTTGTTGCAAAGAGAAATTCACCTTTGAAAAATCACTGTCTGTGACACTTCCTTTGTCGTGTAAGGATTTCAGACGCGAAAATTCGTCCGAAACGGCATTGACCTGAACATCCGACAATTCTTTGGCGATGTGGTAGTTGGTAGGCTCCAAACTTGCTACCAACTGACCTTTTCTGACCATTTGGCCTTCTTTGGCCGAAATAAAATTTACTTTACCCGCCACCAAAAAGGCTAGCTTCACGGTGGTATTTCCTTCGATATTACCACTGACCGACACATCGTTTTTCACGGTCGTGGTCTGCACTTCTTCTATGCTAACTGGAATGGCGGCTTCGGCCGTTTTCTCGGCCGTTTTTTCAGGTTTTGAGTTACAACCTACCAGCAATGCAACCAAGGCTGGTGCGGCAAAAATGACTGTCTTTTTCATGGGGATTGCGTACCTTTTGTTTTGATGCTACAAAGGTCGCGGGTATTTTTCCCCCAATTTTTAAGATAGATTAAAAAATGAACTGATTTTCATTTTTTAATCTACCACCCCATTTTAAGCAATTTGTCCACGAATTACGCTGAGGGTTTGTTGGGTAATGCCCAAATACGACGCCACGTGCCCAAGCGGCGCCCGAAGAAGAATGTTGGGATACTCGGCAATCATGCGCTCGTAGCGTTCTTTGGCCGTGTGAAATTTCAAAAAGTAATTGGTATCGGCTAGTTTTTTGATCACGCCGTACAAAATGAGTTTTTCTAAATGACTCACCTCAGGTAGCTTGTTACTCAGCTCCGTAAAGTCACGAAAATTGAATGAAGTAACCGTGGTTGGCTCTAAGGCATCGCAACCGTAGGGAGAGTGTTGTTGGTAAAAAATGCTCTCGACCGACATCAATACGGAATCTTCGGCAAAAAAACCGTGGGTGATTTCTTTGCCATCTTTTTCGTAAAACATCCGCAAAAGTCCTGATTCGATGAAATAGACGCGTTGGGGAGAATCACCTTCGGCAAATAACACCTGGCCTTTGGGGTAGGTCTTGGTTTTGGAATGATTTTGTACCCAATCGACGAGCGAATCTGAGTAAATACCGTGCTGTTTGAGATACGACAATATGTCCATCAAGAATGCCTGCTTGTAGTTGGGGAGTAAAGTAACAAAAAACAGTACATTAATTCATCATCCGATACTCGCTCGGTTTCATCCCCGTTTGCGATTTAAAGAAACGAGCAAAATCACTTATCTCGTTTTTCCCAATTTTGTAGGCGATTTCGGTAACGGTAAGGTTGGTTTGTTTCAACAATAATTTTGCTTCCAGCAACAGCATTTCATTCAGTAATTCATGGGCCGATTTTCCTAAAGTTGTTTTTACACATTTATTCAAATGATTGGGCGATATGGCCATCAATTCTGCATACTCGGTAGTTTTTTGCTTCTCATAAATGTATTGTGACAAGTACTTTTTATACTGTTCAGTAATCAAAAAAGCAGAATTTGAAATATTTGGTTTAGATGAACCGATAAATATTTTTAATTCAGTGAAGACCGTCATCAAGTACATTCTTAAAATATCGAATCTACAATTTTCCCCCGCATTGTATTCTTGAATGAGCCTTTCGAGTAAAGGAATAATACGCATTTTGGCTTGTTCATCAATCTTAACAATTGGATTGGCGTGAAACTCCAAAAATGTAAATTCATTGATAAGATCTTTTGTTTTATAGTCAACATTCAACAATTCCATATCAAAATGGCAGTAATATCCTTCGCTACCAAAGCATATTTCTTGGTGCGTTGTAATCTGATAAGCAGGGAGAAAAAAAAACGTGTTTTCTCCGAAATCGTAGCTATCTAAGCCTTTACTTCTGATACTTCGCCCTTTGGTTAAAAAAAAGAAACTATAAACCGAGATTCGACGAGGCACAATATCGGATTGAGTTGGAAAGTTCACTATTTTCATGTAGTCCTCGATGCGATTGATATGAAAATTAGAGTGAACTTTCGTAGTGAAAGCAACATGCGTTTTCAATTCTCTATGCAAATTAGACATAAGCTGATTTGCATCAATTATTGGAACAGAACTGCTTTCTTTCATGGTTGTATTATATTATTTGAGTTGTTGTATTACTTTTTCAGCGGAACGCACCGCCAATGCCACACTGGTGAGGGTAGGATTTGATGCCGTAGCAACAGGAATGACACCGTTACCTCCTACAAATAAATTATCGAATCCCCATACTTTAGAATATGTATCACAAACAGATTCTCCATCGTTTTCTATACCCATTCTGGTAGAGCCTTCGTAGTGCAAGGCAGTACCCGGAGGCATGAGGGTTTGGCCGCCATCTTTTATTTCTTTACCAAACGAATGTACTACTTTTTGCTGAAATGCTTTAGCGGCTTCGATGGCTTCCAAGTCTTTTTCGGTGAATTTGAATTTGAAATTCATTTTTGGCATCCCAAAATAATCAAATTCGGTGTCGGAGAAGACGATGCAATCCTCAAAATTGGCTTCTTTCAAAGGGCCCCAACCTAAGCCTACAATATGTTTTGAGTCGTCGGTGACGGTCGTTTTCATAGGAGATAAATCCATGTGCATAATTTGTCCATGAAAAGGATGGTTCGGTGCATCGAAAGGTGTCCAAAATACGCCTACCGTTGGATCGGGAGATTTGCGATTATGGATTTTCGCTGTTGGATTAGGGGAATGATTCTTTACCAAATCTTTGTCTAATTCAACAAAAGTAAAAATAAATGGGTGCTCGTTGAGGTAATGCCCCAAAGCTTTGGGTCTGATACCCGATGCCCACAATAGTTGCGGCGTGCGTAAGGCATCGGCGGCTACAATGACTACCTCGGCTTCGACGATTGTTTTTTCTTGTGTCGGTAAGTGTTCTATTTCAGCCCCCGTGATTCGACCGTCTTGATAGTGTAGCTTTCTACAGATTGTTTCAGAACGAAGCTCAAAATTAGGATGATTGAGGGTATCTCCTAAAATCAAATCTGAGGCTGTCCAATATCGGTTGTACTCGCTATCTACCTTACAAGCCAATGGCATCGGTTGAGCCTGACGTTTAGGTGAATGTTTATCGCCAAGGGTTTGATTGAGGATATGCAAAATGGTTTCTCCTTCTGCCGAAATCGGGAATGCTTCTTGGGTAACGTGCAGGATTTTTTCTGCTTCGGTGAAAGCTTTATCCATTTCTTCTTCGGCAATAAAAGGAATCTGTTCACCTTTGCCTGGTCTTGGACAGGCACAGGTCCAGTGAATGCCCATGCCTCCGATATTGGTGGACATCGAGATTGACGGCATTTCGTTGGTTTTGATATCCTCGGGCTGGTCCAATACTAAATGTGTTCCTGCACGAGCCAACACATCGGCTGTTAGTTCACCACGCTGAACAGCCAATGCTCGTTCTGCTACCGAAATCATGGGATATGGCGTTTTTTTGGGTCCTTGTGAAAGGATTTGAGCCATTTCCATTTTTTTAGGGTCGCTGATATTTTTTACATGTTGTCCAATGCTGTCAGAAACTTTTGGTCCTACTTCAACCATCAAGATTTTGGCTTGTGGTCTTTGTTCGGCAATAATTCGTGCATAAGTAGCCCCTACTGGGCCTGAACCTATTATGAGAATGTTGGTTTTCATGTTAAAGTAGAATTAAACTTGTTGATTTTGTTAAGCGCTCAAACAGCGTTCAATACTTCAATAGCGAATAAAGGACATCCAACGCCCCAGCATCTGGTAAGCTAACCGCCGAAGGCTTTTCATTGAACATCATAATCATTTTCTTTTCGCTATCATAAGGTTGCCATTGGGGTAAAGATGCACCATTCGGATTACCATTTTTGACAAAATTGACCCAATACGACGACATTGCCTTCGCCATTTGGTGGTCTTGTTGTTCCCAATTCCGATTAAAAAACTTCAAATTATCAAAGGCAAAAGGAACTTCTGCCGTGTGAAAAGCTCCGTAGAGGGCATCGCCTTTGGGTTTGATGTCTTGGGCAAAACGATACATATATACCTTACTCCCATTTTTTGAATGGAGATTTGCCCATGTATAATTTTGCAAACCAAAGATTAAGTCACTTTCCAATTTGCCTTTTTTTACGGCTACGTCTTGGTCGTTGATTGGTGCATAAGCAGACAATACTTTGCTACTATTTTCTTTGAATTGTTTTTCAACCGATGCTTGAAAATCGTTCAAAGTTGTTGGGGGTACTTTTTTGCCTCCCTCATATTCATTCCAGCCTGTAAGCAAAATAATAGGATTGTCTTTTTTCTGGGCAACAATGGCAGGAATAGCCTCTGGCAATACATAGCCATCAATCACAGGAGCAAAAAAACGTTTGACATTTTGTACGATTACCTCGGCAGGCAACGCCCTTAGTTCTTTGATTGATGAAACATTGCATTTTTTCAAGAAATTAGCCCCTTCTTGTTCTTCTTGTTGCATAGAAGGCGTTTTTATAAGCGGATTCCCACTGGTAAAACAAGCACCACTTTCGGCAATAGCTTTTTGAAAAAGTCCAGCGGCAAGCGGCGAACTCACCAAGCAATTGACGCTCATCGAGCCAGCCGACTGCCCTGCAATGGTAATATTGTTGGGGTCGCCACCAAAGTTTTGAATATTTTCTTTTACCCAACGTAAGGCTGCAATCTGGTCTAACAAGCCATAATTACCAGAGCTTTTGGTGGGCGATTCGGCAGAAAGCTCCGAATGAGCTAAAAAACCAAATACATTTACTCGGTAATTGATGCTTACGACTACAATGCCTTTTTTAGCCAAAGCTTCACCATCATAAATCGGTACAGCACTGCCCCCTCCCATAAAAGCTCCGCCATGAATCCAAACCAACACACCTTTTTTGGCTGTTTTGCTGGCTGAGTTGGTCCAAATATTTAAGTAGAGGCAGTCTTCGCTAATGGGTGCTACGGGCGGAAGAAACTCCACTGTATATCCTCTGAAAGGGGCAGGTTTCTCCTGCATGGCATTGGGGCCATATATTCGACAAACTTTTTTGCCTTTCCACGAAACCAGCGGCATAGGAGCTTTCCAGCGGTTTTCGCCCACGGGTGGGGCTGCATAAGGAACACCCTTGAAAACATGTATCTTGCTTGGTGTAATATAGCCTTCTACTAAACCATAATTGGTCTTTACAACGCTACTTTGTTGTGCTATGGCAACCCTACAAGAAAGCAAGAATAAGATAACAAAACCCCAATTTTTCATAGTTAATTGTTGATTTACAATGAATTATCAAGATATTTGTACATATCCAGTAGTTTTTGCTCGCCCTCTATTCCTGCCACCGAATTGTAATGTTCCATGCCAAAAATGAAGTTTTTGCCTGTTGCTAATGATTTTTGATAAATGTGCTTGAATACTATCTCGTGGTTGATTTCGCCTGTACCGGGTTCAAAACGTTGGGGTACATCGCCAATCTGGAAATAGCCGATTTCGTCCCAAACCAAATCTATGTTGCGTTGCAAATGCCCTTCGTTTTGTTGTAAATGAAACAAATCGAACAGAATTTTGCAGGCAGGGCTATTCACGGCTTTTGCCAATAAATAGCATTGTGCCGAAGTTTTAAGATAGACTTGTGGCGGAAAACTGAGCGGTTCGAGTAGCATTACCATGCCATGAGGCTCGAAAATTTCGGCGGCTCTTTTGAGGCTTTCCAGTACATTCGCCGTTTGGATTTCGTAAGGCAAGGTAGGGTCTGCGGCATCTGGCACAACGGTGACGTATTTGCCGTTGAGGCGTTTGCCTACTTCTACGGCTTGACGACATTTGTCTAAAAAGATATTTCTAAATTCCTCTTTACCCGACGTAAACGCTGCATTGGGTGGCCAATTGACGGGCCCCATCACAAACGTTCCCATTTCCATATTTAAGTCGGAAAGCGTTTTGCCAATTTTATCTAAGTACTCAGGCGTTTGTCCGAGCATCCCTATGCCCATCAAATTGGGCATGGGTACGCCCGAAAAGGCATTGTCTTCAAAAGCGGTAAAGCCTAAGTCGGCCGAGTATTTAATTTGGTCGATAAGGTCGCTTCCTGCCGAAGCGAATGTCCCAAAATGGGGGGCGTATTTGAGTTTGAAAGTATTCATTTTTAAAAATTATCAGCTTGTTTATAGGCTTCTAATAAAGCTTGTTCGCCTTCAATGCCATCAATTGAGTTGAAATGTTCCATGCCCAAAATGAAGTCTTTCTGACTGGCTTTCGACTTTTGGTAAATGTGTTTGAAGATATTTTTGTAATTGATTTCACCTGTTCCTGGCTCGCATCGCCCTGGTTCATCGCCAACTTGGAAATAACCGATTTCATCCCAAACCATGTCGATGTGGTATATCAATCTGCCTTCATTTTTCTGCAAATGATACATATCGAACAAAATTTTACAGGCATCTCTGTTCACGGCTTTGCACAACATATACGCCTGTGCCGAGGTTCTGAGAAAAAGCTCGTGGTGGTCGGCAAGGGTTTCTATCGCCATTGTTACGCCGATAGGCTCAAAAATATCACTGGCTTTTTTGAGGGCATCAATGGCATGAGCCGTTTGCATTTCGATAGGCAAAGAGCGGTCGAAGCAATCGAGCGTAATGGTTACAAATTTGGCATTGATACGCTTGGCAACTTCTACACCGCTTTTGCATTTAGTAAGAAATTCCTCTAAATATTCAGGTTTGCCCGAAGTGACCAATTCGATAGGCGGCCATTTGGTGGGGGTCAATACAAACGTGCCCATTTCCATGCCTCTTTTTGCCAAGGTTTCGCCAATTTTATTGAGCATCTCAGGCGTTTGGCTGCACATCCCAATACCCATGCGGGTAGAATTAAACTGCACCAAGGGCGACACGAAGCCGCTATCTTCGAGGGCTTTGAAGCCCAAATCAGCCATATAATTGATTTGGTCGATTGGGTCTTTTCCTGCCGAATGCGTAAACGAACCAATATGCGGAGCGTATTTTAGTTTAAACATTTTGTACCACGATTAAAAATTTTGTAAAATTCGTTTCCACAATTGGTGCTGCTTTTCTACCATGTCAAAAGCATCAAACTCGTCGGTAAATGCCGAGCCTTCGTATTCTGATGAAATATAGCCTTTGTAACCTCCTTCGTGGAAAACCTTGAAAATGGCAGGGTAATCTATCGAAGGCTCATCGCCGTTTTCGTCGAAACCATAGAATTTACCATGCACGTGTACAACATAAGGCATGATTTCTTTCCAATTTTCTACGGGCTGACGGCCATTCATGCTAAATGCCATATTCAGACGGCCAATTTGTGGCGGCGTAGCCCCCATTGGAACTAATCTTTGGGCCAATTCGCCAAATTTGGCTGGCGTTGGAATGTCTTTATGCCAAATTTCTTTGGTAATGGCAATCATCTCGTCGGTGACACCTGCCGTTTTAAAGCTGGTCAATAACGCCTCCGGAATGGCACGCATACAAGTCCCCATATCTGGCACAAAGCCTAACACGTGGGTCTGCATTTGTCCAAACATTTCAGCCATTTTAATTACAGAAGGGTGGTCAACGCTGTAAGGCGTATGTAGCTCTATTCCCATCACGACGTTGGCTTTTTCGGCAAAAGGCACGAGTTTTTGATAGACTTCGGCAGGTGCGGTAGTTTGGCAACGCAGGATAGGAAAGCCGAGTTTTTGAGCCGCCAAAATCTGAGGTTTGATGTATTCTACGGTTTCATCAATACTCATTTTGGCGTGGCGTTTGATAGCCACATCAATGTTGGCATCTAAAGCCACTGGCTCAAACTCGTACTTGTCAAGGAGGTTTTTTACTTCTTTTTCGGTTTGGTCAGAGATGTATGGAAATCCTCTAAGGCTTTGAAAGCCAATTATTTCTAAACCGGTACCTAAGTCACGTTTACGAGTTTCGGCAATTACGTCTTCCAACGAAAATTGTCCATAGTTCCATTCGTAAGCGTAGGAAAAAAGGGAGGTGGCGAGTTTTATAGCCCCCCCCGCCCCCGATGGGGGAGTTTTTGCCCCCACCCCCCCGATGGGGGCTTTATTTGCACTATTTTCAGTTTTGGGTTTAAGAGATATATTGCTTTTTTGTACTGAGTTTTCAATGGACGTATTTATTCCCCCATTGGGGGTTAGGGGGCACTTTACCACCGAACTCGCCAATAAAGGCGTAGCTTGGGGACCAACCAAAATGTAAGGAATATGCAAATCGAACTTAAACTCTACTTCATATTCACTTCCTTTTTCCAATGGTTGAGCAACTTCCAAAATACCTCTATCAAGGATAAAGAGCCATTCTTTGTCTAATTCTGGAAGTTGGTCGTAGGAGTATTCATTGCCATTGGCCTTTATTTTGAATAGGCTTTTTTCGATTTCTTGCCCGTTGAGTTTTAGGCTAAAATCCATGCAAGAAAGCGGTAATGCACGATACCAATGCGATTGAAATTTGAGTTGAAAGCCGTTGTCGGTGGCTTCTAAGGCATCTTCTCTTAAAATATATTTGTCTAAAGGACCCATTTTTTTGCGTATTTGAAAATTTGGAAATTTGAAGATTATGTACACATTCTCAACTATATATACTATCAAGCTCATTATCAATATAATACCTCGAAAGTGCCATCGAAGCCAGCAAGTCGGGTGTGCCGTCGGTTTCTACAGTTACCCAACCTTTGAATTGATGCTTTTTGAGTAATTGATACAAACCTTTGAAATCGAGTACGCCTTCGCCAGGTTCCCAAAACCAACGTGTGCCATCGTCCACAATTTCGATGTCTCGACTGTAGCGTATGTCATCGGGTAAAGCGGGCGTAGCGGTATCTTTCAAGTGGAACGTACAGATACGGTCGTGATAGGTATCATAAAATTCCAATATATCTTCGCCCAGTAAAGCTACTTGTGCCGTGTCGAGGCAATAATGCACATAGCGTGGGTCGGTGAGTTCGAGGTATTCACGGTGGTTGTCTTTGTTGATTGCCAAGAAAAACTCGTTATGAATCCCAATTTGTACGCCCTTGTCAGTGGCATATTTGCCCACTTCGGTAATGATTTCGGCCGATGCTTTGATTTGGTCACGACTCAAAGGCCCTACCCCATAATAATTGTTTATCGGGGCAGAATTTAGCTGAGTACCACCAAATTCAACCAACAAATCCACGGCTTTTTTACTTTCTTCAAGCGTTTGTTTATGGTGCGTTCGGTCGTAGGGTTTGTCAATCAAATGAAACATTCCACTTACTTCAACGCCACGCTCGGCTGCAAAATCTTTGAAGGCTTGGGGAGAACCAAAAAGAGGTAACATTTCTGGAAAATCCCACGGAGCAAGCTCTATTCCATTGAATCCCAAGGCTTTTTGGTAACGAAGGATTCTGTCCCAGTCGGTGTAATATGCCGAATTGGTTTTGTCTTCGTAATAAAACTCACGGAAGTTGTCAATCCTTTGGTAAGGAATGTTTTTCCAGTGGTTCATGTGAGAATATTTGATATTTGGGATTGCTGATTTCGGATTTCGGATTTTTTTGAAATCGCTATCTATTTGTTGATTTTGTAAGTCCATATTCACGATTTTTTCAATTATTTTTTGATTCCAAAATCCCCAAGTTGAAGACTCCCCCCCGCCAATTCAGAAATCGTTTTTCTGCTTCTCAGCAAAGCACGCATGGGTTCACGGGTTTGGCGATTACTCACGATTGCCCAGCCATCATAATTGATTTCTTTGAGCGTTTGACAGAATCCGCTCAAATCAACCTTTCCTAAACCTATATCTTTAAAAACCTGCGTAGCACGGTGTTGTGGATATTCGGGCAAAGGCGTTTTCCATGTTTCATTATCATCCATAAATGCTGTGTCGGTTAGATAAATTGAACCAATTTTACTGGCATTATTTTTCAATAATTCAGTTGAATTTTGACCTGCAATACTCAAATTTGCCGAATCAATATTAAAATGAATTGAATCATTTAATTGCGACAGAAACGTTTGATAATCTTGGCTACGAAGCACACTCCAATACTCATTTCTAAGCGAAATTTTGATGCCTTTTTCTTGGGCAATTGTTGCAAAACCATTGATTAACTGAATGGTACGATTCATAAAATCGCCCTCCCAATTTGGATATTTGCCATGATAATGCTGTACCAAACCATAAGGCGGCGTGGGAGTAATGGCTATGTAGTCGCAACCCAATTCGGCGGCATAACGGATGGATTCCCCTCCGAAGTAGCCAGAAGCCCCAAAGTAAAAATCAAGGTTTTCGTTACGCATAAAAATGGTAGGATTGAAATGAATCCCAGCCACTTTTTCGATGCCGTTTGCTTGCAAATGAGCCACAAATTTGGCAACTGTTTCAAATTTTACTTCGATACAATACTTGGTAAAAGGCACACCCGAGCCACCTCTGAAAATCCAAAAGGGGTCAAACGGAATCTCAACAGCCCTAAAACCTGCTGTGGCTATCATGGGGTATAGCTCATCCCAATAATACTTGCTTTCGTAGCGATTACGGTTGGGTTCTTGGTGATGCACATTCACCATATCGAGGCTTATTCCTATTTTCATTTATTTTCTATTTACTGAGGATTTGAGAAGGTGAAGTGGTGAAATTCAAATTTTCAAATCTTCAAATCATCGCATCAAAAATTTACTTTCTTCTCGAAAACTCTGATACTCGGAAAAGGCATATAGCCGATTCGGAGGTTGATTTTCAGCCCAATGGTGTGTTCACCTGCGGACAAATCACCTGCTTTAGCCACCGAAAGGGTCGCTACTTCGCCCATTTCCCAGCGGTCATCCGTTTCATTTTCTCGTTGTTCAAGGTTATAGGTATTGCCATGAACCGTGATAGCTACATCACTTTGGGGCAAAGTTTCGCCATCTAAAGAAACTTCTATTTCTTCGACCATCGAAAGCGAAACGCCTCTGTAATAAGGCAATCTTGCTCCTATTTCAAAGCCTTTTTCGGTCTTTTTTGCCCTTTCTGGCACAATCATATATTTTTCGTACATGGTAATTAGACCCCTAACCCCCGATGGGGGGATTATTTTGAGGCGGTTTTAAGGTTTTACTATTTATTTTATCGCATTAAAGTCCCCCATCGGGGGATTTAGGGGGCTATAAGTCTTTTTAACATTTCCTGATGTCTGCGTACTTGTTCTACGCTATCGACCTCATAAATATCTTGGATATGGCGATTGCCTTCGTATTCGGTAGCGATGTAGCCATTGTAGCCATGTTTTTGTAATACGGCAACTACTTCATTGTAGGGAATACTGTACTCTGTGTAATCTTCCAACATCTCTAAACATTTGCCATGAATATGTATAATTCTGTCGATATGCGGCACTAAACTGAGCGGATTGACAAAAGGTGTATGGCGTGAAAGCTCTGCTACGGCCATATCTATACGTCTATTGCTCATCTTAGATACTTCATAAACCGTATATTCTGCCATTACGCCTTTTTCGTGTTGTTCGCAAACGTATTTGGCTATTTCGGGGTCAGCACCGTTGCGAATCATTCGCTCTACTTGCACACGAGGCAGGCGTTGGGTAAAACCACCCATATCAGGAATAAAGCCAAAGTGTTTTGTACCTGTGCGTTCCATCACTTCCCAGTGGCGTAACATCCATGCACTATTGATATTCCAAGGTGCGTGTACCTCTATGCCCAATTTGATGTCGTGGTCTTCGGCAAAAGGTAATACTTTTTCAATAATCTGCGGCGTAGTATTCACAATCACACGAATGATTTTGAACCCCAAGGCTTTGGCAAAGAGTATGTCTTTTTTGAAAGAGGCTACCGCTTCTTCGTCTGACCAGTAATGCCCTTTTTTCTTGTTATAATCTAAAAACATATCGTGGGCAACAGGCGTAACCTTGTACTTATCCATCCACCCAAACCATTGCTCAATGAATGCTTCTGATGGAATTTTCGGACAGCCCGGCACACTTTGTTCGCCTACAATTTCAATTCCCGTTGCACCCGTAGCCGCAGCCGCAGCGATGCAATCTTCAAGGCTCATTTTTTTTAGGAAATATTCTTCCTGATAGCTGTAGAGGCTTACAGCACGTTGAATAAGCCCCCTAACCCCCAAAGGGGGAATTACATTTGATTCCATATTTTTTAAATTATTTTACTCAGACAAGAGAAGATTATTCTTTGTCGAAAATGAAATTTAGTACTACCAATACCAAGCAAATGATTCCAAAAACCACAAATGCTTTTAGAATATCGCCCGTCAGGCTCCTCACAAAGCCAACGATAAACGGAGAGGTTGAAAGCCCCAAGAAAAACCCACTACTCCATATTCCCATGCCACGCCCTCGGTATTCGACAGGCACCGAACGTAAACCGTAGGCAATCAGTACAGGAATAGCCATTCCGCAACCAATTTGTTGAATAATAGCGCTCATTTTAGCCATTTGGAGGGTAGTAGAAAGCCCTACGCCAATTAAACCAATACCAATGAGGGTAAACATGAGTCCAAATTGAATTCTATTGCTTTTCGTACCCAATAGCTTAAACATGACCGCACCAAGCGGTAACATCAAACTCGCTACGGCCGTAATACTTCCCACTTCTTTTGGATCGCTGATGCCAATTTTATCCAGAGCCAACGAAAAATGCAAGGTGTAAACGTAGTACAAAACCGAGGCGATAAAAGTTGTAAGGAATACTTTTATCAACGATTTTTTTGAAAACTGAAAAGAACTATTTTGAACATTGGCAAGCGACGGGGCTTTGGTTTGTGGCTCGAAAATAAAGAAAAAGGCACCAATCGGAATGATGAGGGTAATGGCATACAACAAAAACGGATATTGCCAACCCATCGTAGCAAGCTGCCCGCTGCCATTGATGACAAAGAAACCAAATACTGGCCCAATAATACTCTGAATCATTAACCAAGTGTTGCGGCGGCTTTGGTCAAAGTAGTCGCCTAAGAGCACATTTGCGATAGTCAAAATAAAGGCTTCTCCGATTCCGAGAATGAGCCTTCCCGCAATTAAGGCGCTAAAGCTTTCCACAAAAAATGGCAAAATGCCGCCGATACCGTAAAGAATAGAGAAAATAATCAGTAATTTTCTTCGACCAATTTTATCCGTCAAAAAACCTGCATAGGGCGAAAACAATGCTACACACAAACCTGGGGCGGAAATCACAAACGGTGCCAGTGTTTCGATGTACGGAACACCTTTGAAATGATTACGGAGCGTTGGCACAACTGGCATAAGCGTAATGACGGCCATCATAGGTAAAATACTAACCAAGGCAATGATGATTCCTTGGGGTACTCCTGCGGCTCGGGTTTGGGTGTTTGGCATTGTTTTTTATTAATTAAGGTTAAGAGATTGGTTGGGGAGAAATGTATTTTTCTCCCCTAATGACGGTCTATAATCTAACATTCAATTGAGCACCGATTAACCTTGGCGAACCAAATATCCAGTTATACGTATTGATGTTCCCACCGTTAAAGCCTGAAAATGTTATAATTCTGTTGTCTTCGAGGTTTTGGGCAAACACACCAATATCAAACTTACCTCCTTGGGTCGTATAAGTTAAGTTTATGTCGGTTTTTGTATATGCTTTTTGACGGTCCATTGCATAATTAAATGCCGTAGTGTAATACGCTGATTTGAATAAAGTTTGAATACCTGCGTTTAAAATGCCCTTACCCACTTTAAAATCATGGCTATACCCTGCCGTAAGTGTCACTTTAGGAGCCATAGGTGCTACATTTCCCGCAAGATTTCTTTCGGTTACCGCAGCACCAACTCTATTGGCTACTGTTTTTAGGTCTTTGTATTTGGCATCCAAAAGATTCACAGAAAACCTGAATCTATCGGCTTTGCTTGCAGCGTATTCTCCATCTATTTCTAAACCTTTTACGGTACTAACTCCCGCATTTTGGATAGCTCCACCGATGGCGGTCGAAATAAAAATAGTCACTTGTTGATCTTTGTAATCATAATAGAAAGCTGAGGCATTCAAACGTAATTTGTTATTGGCAAACTTATTTTTAGAACCAATTTCGTATGCCGTCAAACTTTCTGGATTATACTGCCCTAAGTTATCGAACCCTCCCGCTTTATAGCCTGTACTTATTTTGGCAAACAACATCTTATTGGCATCTACTTCGTATTCTAATCCAGCCAACCAAGTAGTTCGGTTCCAACTTCCTTCAGTCGGGATTCCCTCAAACGGCTTCATACCTGCTTGAGTACCAGAAGTTGGCACATTCGGGTAGAAAAATCTGATAATTGTAGGTGGCCCAAAAGGTGCAGAGGCTAAGTTGCCACCGCCCAAAACTTTTTTGTCAGAAGTATTTCTGATACCCAATGTTAAGCCCAATTTCTCATTGACTTTGTAAGTGGCTTGTCCAAAAACGGCCGATGTTTTTGAGTTTACATCTCTAATGAAGAAGTTTAAGAAAGGAACTTGCCCGCCAAATGCCCCTGCTGCCGAAACGACTAACAATCCCCGAGCAGTATTTTGGTCTTCATCTCCATAAAAACCACCCACCTGCCAACTCAATTTGGCTGTTTCACCATTTAATCTAAGTTCATGGCTTTGGGTAGCAGTTTTAATGTCGTTGTGAAAACTATTGGTTTCTGGCAAATAGCCATTAAGTGGCTGATAGCCAGTCATCGTTACTTTTCTATACCCTGCGGTGTAGCTTAAAATAGCTTTGCCAAAATCATAAGCGATTTTTCCTCTGATTGCTGATTGGTCAATTTTCATGAATCCAGCCGTTGCAACTGGAAAATCTTTTGGTAAGGTGGTTGTCCAAGAAATGGGTTCTTTGTCTTTTAATTCAGTAAGACTACCCATCGGAACACCATACTGAGAAGGGGCTTGTTGGTCAACTTTACTGATTTCACCAGCTACATACATGGACAATGCTTTTGTTGGATTTACACTTAAACCCAAACGAGAAGCCCACATATTTCCGTTGTCAAATCTGCCATTAAATGCTCCTGTTCCGCTACTTTCACGGTAGCCATCGTGCTTATTTAAAATACCAGCGACACGCACTGCAGCAATTTTTCCTAAAGGTAGATTGACCATTCCGTTTAATTTCAAAGCATTATAGTTTCCATAACTCAATCCCAAATCAGCTTCACGTGTTTGAGTAGGCTTTTTCGCAATGATGTTTACTGCTCCAGCGGTAGCGTTTCGTCCGTATAATGTTCCTTGTGGGCCTTTCAAAACTTCAACACGGTCGAGGTCAAACAAAGCTGCGTTTAGGGCAACAGGTCTGTTAATATATTCGCCATCAATTCCAACCGTAACGGCTTGGTCTGATAGCTCGGCTGCCCCTTGGTTACTACCCACACCACGCACATTGATTTGATTGAAAATGGTATTAGTGATAATGTTTAAACTTGGAGCAATTGCTTGCAATTGTACTAAATCTGTAATACCCTGTTTTTGTATCGTTTTACCCGTAACCAAGTCGAGGGTAATAGGTACTCTTTGTGCCGAAACCGAACGGTTTTCTGCCGTTACGACTACCTCTTCGAGGCTTTCTGAGGCTTCTTTGAGGTTAATATCTAATGACGTTTTATCACCAACAGTCACTTCTTGAAGTTCATACCCGAGGAATGATAAAATAAGCATTTGGTTTTTACGTGCATCGATGCTGAAAGTACCGTTTTTGTCAGTCGTTGTTCCTTTGGTTGTTCCTTTTACAACAATATTCACCCCTGGAAGCACCTCTCCGTTGGTTGATGTGACTTTCCCATTGATTGTTTGAGCAAGAATACTCATTGTTGGGCAACCCAAAATTAAAAGTAATAGGAAGATTTGATGCCAGTTGAATTGGCTAAGAATAGGTTTTTTCATACTTTTGACAGGTTTAAATTTAGACAGACTTTCTACCAAACTGGTCAGGAAGTGAACCAAAGCCGTCTCTATTCGCAGTAGAGGCGGTTTTTTTTATATAGGCACTAGGTTGACTTATTCAGTGAATTTCTTGGACAAAAGTAGTTTGCTTTTGAGTGCAATTAATTATCAAAATGATGCAAAAGACTAACAAAATCAATCCATACTTTCAAAATTGATCAAAAAAAAGCCCTGCCCTAATAAAAGGCAGAGCTCCGAATGTGGTGAATATTATTTTTTAAAACTCCCGCTCCCCAAATTCGCTCGATGGCAACTTGGCTTTGCGGTCCGTTTTGTTGAAGCTATACGATAGGTTCAGTAAAAAGATATTGGTTTCTTGGATGTAGTTGGTAGTGGTATAAAAATTGGTACCCCAAGTCGAGATTCGTTGTTCATTGACTTTCATTTTTCCAAAGGACGTATTTTGCCAAAGCAGCGAAACGCTCATCTTGTTATTCATCAATGATTTCTTTATCGAAAAATTGGGTTGGTAAAAACGCGAATCTTCTCCCTGCGCCGTATTTCTAGCTGATAAATACGAGAGGTTAAACTGCGTGCTTAAAGTTGGCGTAAATTGGTAATTGAGGTTAGAATTGATGGAATATACCCAACCTTGACTATTGACTACCACTGAGTTATCAAACAATGCACCCTTAATTCTCAGATTATAAACGTTCCCACCCACAAAGATTTTCAACTTCTTAACGGGCGAAATTGTTACCCCAATTTCTGAACCCATCAAGCGGGCCTTACCCGCATTGGTGTAAATTCGATCCAAAATCGTGTCATTATATACACTATTGACGCGATTGACAATATTGGTGATTTGCTGACGATAGACGTTCCAGTACAACGATACTTTTTTAAAATCTTTGGTGAGCCCAAACTCAAAAATTCCTACAAACTCAGGACGAATGTTGGGGTCGCCCTGTTCGAGAGTTTCGCTGTGTTCGCGTTCAGGATAAGGATTCAGCTCGTTGTTGGTCGAACGTTGCACGCGGCGACTGTAAGCGGCTTTGAGGCGAAGGTCTTTTCCCATATCGTACAGCAAATTGGCCGAAGGGAACAAGTTTGACAATTTCAATTCATTCGGTTTTCCTCCACGGTCGTCCGTAAATTCACGCAAAGCGTTCTCATACCGCAGTCCCGACGAAAATTCTAGCTTTTTGTATTTGCCTGCGTACTGCGTATAAAGACCATGTATTCGGTTATAAATAGCAATGTTAGCCGTAAAAGCAGGGTTAACCACCAACGGCTGATTGTTTCCATTTTTTTCAGAATACACAAACACGCCCTCTTGGTTTTGTTGACGATATTGGTAGCCTATTGAGAGTTTCCCAATGCCTACTTGCTTTTCGTAATCAGCTCTGAGGCGGAGGGCACGGAGCGGATTCGAGCCCGTATTGAGGGTGTATTGAAGCGTATCTCTGAGGTTATTGATGTTGATATTACTGTTTTTGGTAAAACCATCAATCATCGCATCTTCGTACAAACCCGAAACGCTCAAAGCGGAGGAGTTTTTGAATTTGTGGGTATAATCAAGGTTTACGACCTTAAACGCACCCGATTTTAATACCAAATTGGGGTTATAATACTGGGCTCTCCCAATTACTTGGCTGGTAAGAAGATTGGTTTTGGTATTGTTTCGGTAGTAAATATCTGCCGTTCGGTACTGGTCGCGGCCACCTACATATACGCCCGCCGAAAGTTCATCCGATTTTGAAATGGTATAAATAGCAGAAGCTCGCAGGCCGTAGTTTTCCCGTTTTAGGCTTCGCTCTCCGTCGCTCGGGAATTGGGTCAGTACATTATTAATGATGGTATAAACATCTCCGACGCGTTGTCCTGCAATGTCGTTTTTGAGGTAATTGCCCGAAACCGTCACATCCCACTTTCCTTTGCGGTAATTGAGCGTAGCATCGGCCCCATAGCGGCGGGGTTCGGTGGCGTTCTCGTAGGCTTTTAGGCGTGGCAGGCCGTACTGAATATTAGTCGTTAGTGACAAACCATCGTTGGTACCCGTTTTGGTAATGATATTGATGATTCCTGCTTTGCCGTCGGCGTCATATTTAGCTGAAGGTGCAGTAATCATTTCTATTTTTTCAATGGTATTGGCGGGAATTTGCGACAAAATCGTGGCGGCATCAATTTGCGAAGGTTTGCCATTGACCAAAATCAAAAAGCCTTTTGCCCCTCTAACCATAATTTCCCCTTCGGCATTGACCATCACCGACGGGATATTTTTTAGCACATCGGTAGCCGTCCCGCCCCGTGCTACTTCAAACTGTTCGGCCTTAAATACTTGTTTTTCGAGGGTTGCTACTACGTTGGGTTTGATTCCTGTCACCGTTACTACATCCAGTTGTTGACTCGAAGGACTAAGGGCAATCGACCCCAGATCTAGGCGTTGGCTGGCTTTGTCATAACTCACTTCGATGTACTTGGTTTTGTAGCCAACGTACTCGACTTTAATGACGTACTTATCGTCTTTTAGACCCACAAACTGAAACGAACCTTTATCGTCGGCCACCTCACCTTTTACCATACTACCCTGCGCTTTGGACTCCAGCCGAATGGTAGCGAACGACAATGGCTCGGTTGTGAGCGAATCAACGAGTTTGCCTTTGATAAAACTACCTGATTGTGAATAGCTCGCCAAAGCAAGTAGAACTAACAATGGAATAAAAATCAACTTTTTCATAGAATGGGGGCTAAATTCAACTTCTGATTACAAAAGTGTAAACATCCCCCAAGCTACTTTAGTTTCCAGTGGGTGAGACGTTCACCTCACCTCCAACACCACAGGCCCCAATAAACCCGAGGTTTTGGGTTTAGGAGCTCCCCCTAAGCGAATTCCTCCCGAGACTTTGAGGAGTTTTTTGTCGGCGGGGAGTTTAGCGTCGCCTGCTAAACGGTTGTCCCACTGATTGGTAACTCGGATTTCGAGTTTGTTTTTACCTACCTTGGCCACGCTGGAAAGATTGACGCGGTAAGGCGCTTTCCATAACGTGTCAAGTACAACGCCATTGAGACGTACTTCGGCGATGTCTTTCACCTCTCCCAAATCCAACCACAACGAGCTATTGGGAGCTAGTTGCGCTTTTTTAATGTCTATTTCTTTGGTATAGGTAGCCGTACCACTAAAAAACTGGACACCTTCATCAGGGTGGTTCGTCCACGACGTCAGTTCGGGCAAGGTAACTTGGGCAGGTGCTCCCCAGTTTTCAGGGAAAGAGAGTGTCCAATTTCCCATAATTCTTTGCGAATCTTTGACTTTTCTTTCCGAAACAGCCATTTCGTTTTGTGAAGCATTTTTCTCAAATACAATAAAATAAGACTCTTGCGGGTCAAAATGAAGTTTAACAGTGGTTAAGCCATTCTCTATTTTGTACGCAACGGCTTCGGCAACGCCCTTATCGGCACGCCACAGTTCGGGGACTTTTCCTGCCACCCGAAACACTACCTCCATGTCTTCGGCTTGGTTGCGCATATTGAGCACGAAATAATAGTCTGCTTCACTCGTTTTGCGGTGCATCCACGACAGACGTGTATTGGTATGCGGCAGGGTATAATCAACGTCTTTTTTCAAATTGAGTTGTCCCAAAATCCCTTGCAGCGGCGCATTCCAAAACACCTTACCTTTTCCGTAAGGACTTTGGAAAATAAACTTCCCGTCGGCCATTCCCCAGAGTTCGGTGGCTTTTGTCGCTACTTCATTATCAACCGCAGGGTACCCCACCAAACTGGGCGATTTTTCGGGTTTGGGGCCTACAATGATAGCTCCTTTTTTGAGTAACTCTTCGATTTTGGCCAAAACCTGTGGTGTCATCGTAGTTCGTTCGGGCAATACCAATAGCTTGTAACGCATACCACTTGGCAGCACCAATTCCCCGTTTTCAACCTCAAAACGTTGCAAAATCTCGGTATTCACAAAATCGTAATCATACCCAGCGGGGGCTTCATTTCGTAGTTTTTCCCAGTAGGGCACGGCGGCAGGAATATCTTCGCCCAAATAATAGGCAATGTCGGCCACAAAACGACCTTCTTGGAGTAGGTACTGAGTACGCGTGAGGTAATCTACAAACGGTTTGGCTTGCTCCGCCCACGTAATGTTGCGGTTGAAGTGCGTCCCTACCATCGTATTCCCAGGCTTGGTGTCCAACGGTTGGTGGGCTGAGGTATGAAAAATCACTTGGTTGATTCCCTGCGTCAGCCAATAATCGCCGATAAACTTCAACGCCGCTGGCGCTTCGTAGCCGCCCCCCGTCCAAGCTTCGGCCGCAACTACTTTTTTTCCATAGATATGCCCCGCCGATGCCGCTTCGCGTACATCCGACTGGTGGGCATGAAGGCGGTCGCTGGCTCCCGCGTAGGGTTTTTGTAGTTCCAAATCCGCAGGTGACGTCCACTCTTTATCGGCTCCACTCCCTAAACCTTGCGTCATGCCAAATTCACCCATTGGTATATCCACCGAAGCTTTATTGCGTAGGGCATCTTCGATGATGGGCATCGAAATCCCCGCTACTTCGCCGTAGGTTTTAATGCCCTTTTGATGAGCGTATTCAGTGATGGCAGCATAGTGATTATCAACCAATAATTCGGCAATGGTCAGTCGAAAATCCCACAAAAAACGGTCGCTCACTTCGGCACTTTCCACTACAAAACCTGCCAACACTGGCAAATACTTGGTGGGATCATAGCCTCGGCGTTTTTTAAATTCAGGGAGCATGGTTTCCGTCCAGTTTTGGGCATCCGCTTCGTAGCTATCCACCAAAAAATACTTCATGCTTTTACCATACAGCGGCCCCATTGCTTCGGCAATCGGGTTCGACCATTGATTGAGGTGCGACAACAAATGGGTTTTATTGAACTTGTCCACCTCATAACCAGTGGCTTCTGGCATCGCAGGGCCATTTTTGGCTCCCGTCAGCGACTGCCCAATGCGTAGAATCGTCCAAGCCCCCTGCCCCGCGCGGCGTTCCGTCCCAATGGGGGAATTGTAGGACGGGGCTGTCCAATCTAATGTACCATCAGGCTTCATAAAAGAAGTTATATCTATGATTTCATCGCCTTTAATGACTGTATTTTGACCTGTATTGGGTGTTTTAAGGCTTTCAAAAGCAAACATTGGCGCAAAAGCTGCTTTGTCTTCCCAACGATGCACCCGCGCACCCGAATAAAAAATAGCTTCGGTAATGTCAAACGACTTAGGCGCGGTGGTTGGTCCCCCAAAGCCTCCCACATCATCGGGGCCACCGACGGTTGTCATCGTTGCTCCTTTAACAAACACTACCCGAAAGTACTTGGCTGTGACCTCAGGAAACGAAAATGTACGCACTGGCAGCGCCCGAATGTCGTGCTGCGGCCCAGGCAAGGCCAATAGCGTTTTATAGTTTTTTCCATCTTCGCTAAACTGAACGTACCCTGCGCGCATCGTACGACTGGGAAACCTTGCTGGATCTCCCAATGCCAACGAAAACGAGCGTGCCGTAAAGGGTTTTTCGTATTCAAATTGTAAATAAACTGGTTCGTCTTGTTTGGGCGTTTCAAGGGTAATTTTTGACGTTAAATCATCATCCAAGAGGGCATCGGGTGTCACGTTTTCCCCTTTATGATTGGTGATTTTTGGCGTAGCCACCGTCAGTTCTGCCTCGGGCGTTTTGTAGGCCAATACGATTTGGTCTTGGTAAAAAGGTTCCGATTTGCTGTTGCTACCACCGAAGCTTGCTCCTTTGGGCAAATTCCGAATTGGCCCCGCAACCGTTGGTGGTAAAGGCAACGGACTGCTAAGCTTTTCACCTCCGCGAAGTTGGGTTCTACTCCATACTATTTTTTTCATGGCTTCCAGCGGCTTTACCCACGTTCCTCCTGTTTCGCTCCAGCCTGCGGCAGTTACCATGGTCATTTCCAAGCCCAAACGGTCGGCTTCTGCCGCGGTGTGTTTGATGAGTTCCAGCCATTCGGGTGTCATAAACTTGACTTTTTTCTCAACGGTTTGTCCACCACCAATCGACACATCAAACGCTTGAAAACCACCAATACCAACGCGCTGCATCCATTCGAGGTCTTTGGTGATGCCTTCTCTGGTCACATTGCTCCCCACCCAATGCCACCATACAACAGGTTTGGCCGATTTGGGGGGATTTTGAAAGTTTTTTTGCAAAGTAGTTTGTGCCATACTCCCGAAAGTAGCTACAACCAATACCACGAATAGAAGTGTTTTTTTCATTTTACAGAAATTTTTATGACAACCGATAGTTACTTACCTCAAACGATTTATCTTTTAAATTCAAAAATAAATCCATTAAGTACTATCTCTATCCTACACCTACCTGCTATTGTCTCAAATAGAGAAAATAAAAGACTTTTGCCATTTTGCTTGAGGATGTTATTTTTTATTTAAGCGATCGGCGGCATATCTACCAAATTTGTTCGGTATTGGAGGTCATTTTCTTTGCTTTTTCAGTATCCTACCGCCGTTTAGAAATTAGATGCCGCCGTTCAGAAAGTAGAATTGTTTTGAGAGTAGTAAGGCCACTACTTTTGGAGTGAAGAAATAAAAAGCACTCTTAAACCTCAAAATTATGTCAAAATCAGCCAAAACCGTCTATTTTTTCAGTTTTTACCTTTTCTTGGTAGGGCTTGAACTTACCTTTATCCCTAACTTTTTTACCAAAACGGCGCAACTTCCCGAAGCCCACGAACCCTACATTCGAGTAGTGGGGATTTTGGCCATTATCCTAGGTGTTTATTATTATCAGTCAGCCAAAAACGAGCTTACACCTTTCCTCAAAACCACGATTATCGGTCGGCTGATTTACTTTTTAGGAGCTGTTGGGCTGGTCGTTACGCAAATTGCCCCTCCCCTTTTTATCGCCTTCGGTGTGATTGATTTGCTGGGCGCGGTATGGACGTGGCAAACACTGAAAAGCGAAGACAAAATGTAAGTGCAACTCATTCTTCTACAAATACCCATTCACTAACTGTGCCTACGCACGTATTCCCATGAAAAAACTCCTTTGTTTCTTATTTTTTGCCGTTGCGTTGACAACTTCCGTTTCGGCCCAAACCCCCATTGCGACCTTGTTTGAGAACATGAAAAAAGAGTTTGAAGCAAACCCCTCTAAAGCCATTCAAGACCAAGCGATTGAAGACTATGTGCTTGTTTCGGGCACGGGCTACATTGCCAACAAACAACAGATAGTCAATTTGTTCAAAAACGTTAGTAAAGTAGATGCCCGCTTTCAAGACCTCAAACTTCGTCAATTTGGCAACCTTGTTATTGCCACTGGTCGCGAGTTTTCCGTTCGCCACTATTCCAACGGCACTCCCGACTTATCCACGGATTATTTGGTCACTTATGTGTATGAAATCAAAGACGGCAAACTCACTTACATAAGCGGACAACATACGGTACCTGGGGCAAAATGATTTATACTTACGCACATTATTCAATCAATATCTAGTGCGATAGGTCTGACTATCGTCTGACCGATGTTATCCAAAAAAAGCATATCTCTTCAGCCCCATGTCGTACGGCCTGGGGCTAAAAGAGTAGGTAGATGTCGCATTTTTACAATTTCCGCTCTTTTTGATGGAGTAATTTTGTCAATGAAAAAAGGTATTTACAAAAACCAAGAAATGACCCATGAAAAATCTTTTATTGCTTTTTCTCATCGCCGTGGCGGGTAGCGTTGTTGCGCAAACCCAAGCCGAAAAACTCTTCCAGCAAAACATGAGCGATTACCAACAAAATCCTTTGAAAAACGTAACGGATAATCTCAGCGACAACTACTTACTGGTGTCGGGAAGTGGCTACATTGCCAACAAATCGCAGATTATGGCTTTGTTCAAAAATGTAAAAAGTGTAGAGGCTAATTTTAAAAACCTATCTATCCGCCAATTCGGGAATACCGTTATCGCTACTGGCAACGAACACCATGTAAGACACTACAACGACGGGACACCCGACTTATCAGTTGATTATCTTTCGACTTATGTCTATGAAATCAGGGAAAACAAATTGGTTGGTTTGAGTGGGCAACATACCTATACTACTCCTGAGAATACCCAAGTAGAAGAGGAAATCATTAAAACTAAGCTTCGCCAAGAAACAATTGATGTATATGCAGGCAAGGACGTAACAAGCAGCTTTATCGACTCTCCAAAAACCTTCAGGGGCTGGAACACACGAACGGGGTATTCGGTCAAGTTTGGCGTTGCTGATATTAAAAAAGAAAACGACGTTACATTCGGATACCGCCCTCGGGAAATGAATCCTATCAATGAGAATTTTACGTTTAAGTTTTACACGCCAAATATCGCTTTGGTTATCTACGACCAATACCTTTACGGTAAACCACAAATTCCCTCAAAAGAGATGCGGATGCTCGAAAAAGTTAACGGAACGTGGAAAATTGCGGGTTTGTTAGCGCTTTGGGACTATTCAGACAATGCTTTTGAGAAAGGTAATGTTCGTAAAACCATCGAAGCTGAGACCAATGCGTACCATGCAGGCGACGTAGAAGCGATGAATAAACAATGGGCTTACAATGCCAGTTATGTAGAACGCCAGCAGGAATATTTTAAGAAAATGGGCGTACCTGTTTATTTGAAAGGAGATGCACTCAGGGCGTTTGGCGAACAATTTAAGAAAGTTCACAAACCCACTGGCCAAACCTACAAAATTTCGGATTATGAGGCACACGTAGGCACCACCAACGCTTGGGTCACTTATACGCAAGAGACTTTTAATGCCGACGGTAAAGTTGCCAATAAAACCCGTGAAATGAGAATCTTAGAAAGGGTGGATGGCTGGAAAATCGTTGCCATGAGTAATGTGGAATTGTAAAGCAAGAAGCCTTGCTGGAAGGTGTTCCTTTTCTTTCGCCAGAAAAGGAACACCTTTGCTTATCTTTTCAACCTTTGTCTAAAACACGTACGAAAGCGTAAAACTGGGCGATAGTCGGCTCGATAAATTTACCGACAAGCTTTCTTGAGAGGCAAAAGGTGAGTTGTAAAAGATATTTAAACCCGCTAATTCGGCCTCAACCAAAAATCGGTTACTAATCAAGTACGCAAGTCCGACCGATGAACCCAACTGATAGGTATTAATGTGGTAAGTGCTATTCGTAGAGCTTCCTTTTTGGGTTGAGTTAAAACGCAGGTAATTAAGTGAGCTTTCGATGTAAGGTGTAAAGCGGCTGTTGGTCAAGTAGCGCTTCACAAAGACACCACCCGAAAGTTGTTCTTCGGTTCTGGTGAAATTTCCTGATCCATTGATATATTCTTCGTTGTCTTTTACAAAACCTACGCTTGCTCGGACACCAACGATAGTTCTATCTTTTACAAATTTTCCCGCTTTTACTCCAAAACGATAGTTACTTTCGTTGTTAAGTACGCGGTAATTATTGACAAAGGAACTATTGTCCTTTTGCTGCAACGACGACAAGCCCATGTCTAGTCCAACGACCCAATTGCCGTTTTGGAGCGTAGTAAACGTTGCTTCCTCTATCCGAAACGACGTAGGACGCACCCAATAGAGTAAGCCCAAAGAGACTCCCGAAAAATTGACAGGAAACGAATTTGAAGTTGTTTCAGCCTTGAGCGCCCAATGTTTATCCATGAAATAAATGGCTCCCGCCTTAAAGATTGGGTTGACAGAAAAACTCGAATAATCTGAGGTTGAAAGCGTGTTTGTTCTATTTTCACTTTTGCTATTAGTAAAACTGAATCCAATATTTATCCCTCCACCCACAAATCCGCGCCATTGATTTTTTCCAAAAAAGTAAGACCCTGAAGTGCCTATTCCAAAACCCGAATTGGTCATTCGGAATTGATTATCACTGGACCTTCCTACTACATTGCGGCTAAAAACGATACTCTCGTTGGCATTGATTTCCCAAAGGACATTATCTTTTACAAATTTTCCGTACTGAAGCCCTAAGCCCACAGCCGTACTTCGCCATTTTGAGTTGTAATTCTCTTTTTTCAGCGTCGTTTCAAATCTAGTAGAAAAATTGCCTGCAATAAACGAATTTCCTTTTTCGGTTTGGCCGTACACGCTGAAGGCAGCGAAAATGAGTAAAAATACGTAAGCGTTTTTCATGACATTGTTTTTTTTGAGTGAATAACTATACTCAAAACGCTATCCTTACTAATTTATTGGTGAAACTAGTTGCTAAATAATGTTAAAAATTATCAGTTATCTGCTTTTGTTATTATTCCTAACACCTCCTCCATGTTTCGCTATTTTTACCTCCTCCTTTTTCTTCTTGGGTCGCTCAAAAGTTGGGCGCAAACCAACGACCAAACCTATTTTGACCAAGCCCTGGCCAACGGCAAAGTGGCTAACGAAGCCTTCCTACGCAGTCACCGTTTTTTGTTGGGATGGCTTGGTAAAGCTGACCCCGCAACGGGACTCATTCCGCGTAACCTTACCCAAAGTACCTGCATTTGGAACGCTTGGGATGCTGCCGCCGACAATTATCCGTTTATGGTAATGACCGCTTCTATGCTCGACAAACCTCTTTTTGAGGGTAAAATGCGCGAAATGCTCGCCACCGAAACCCGCCTTACGTCACGCGTTGGGCGACTTCCCGATACGTATTCGTTTTGCAAAAAAGAGTTTGAAAATGCAGTGATTGATAGCAGCCAACTGGTCTTTGGCAGCGCTGAATACATGAAAGACGGACTCATTCCGCTGACCGAATGGCTGGGGCCAAGCCCCTGGTCGGAGCGGATGTTGGGAATCTTGGAGGACCTCGACAAAATTGTGGACGTCCCGACCCAAATCAAAGGTAACTTTTTTGGAAACAGCGCCGTGGTGGAAGTCGGGGGCGACTTGTTGCAAGTGTTGGCGCGGATGTATTGGCTCACCAAAAACCCAAAATGGCTGGCGTGGGGCATCCAAATCGGAGATTATTACTTGAGCGAAGCCCATTTACCCACTCGCGCACTACAGCGCCTTCGCTTGCGTGACCACGGCTGTGAAATTGTATCGGGACTGGTGGAAATGTACGCGGTGGTATCGGTGGTCAATCCTGCCAAAAAGAAACAGTGGCAGCCGTTTATTCACGAAATGTTGGATACCATTTTGGCCAAAGGAAGAAACGAACACGGGCTTTTTTACGACGAAGTAAATCCACTGACGGGCGAGGTGATTCAAAAGCGAATCGCTGATAATTTTGGCTATACGCTCAACGCATTCTACACCGTGTATCTCCTTGACAAACAAACCGCTTACCGAGACGCTACCCTAAAAGCACTCGGCGAGCTTAACGCCCACTACCGCAACCACGATTGGGAATCGGGCAGCGCTGATGGCTACGCCGACGCCATTGAAGGCACGTTGAATTTGTATTTGCGCGAGCCTATGGCCAGCACCAAAGACTGGCTCGACAGCGAAATCAAGGTGTTGTGGAATTTTCAAAAGCCTGACGGAATCATTGAAGGTTGGCACGGCGATGGCAATTTTGCCCGAACGTCGCTGATGTTTGCCCTTTGGAAAACGGCAGGTACGCAACTTTCAGACTGGAATCAAGAGGTTCTTTATGGTGCTGTAACCAACAACAATACTGTTTACATTACGCTCAGTTCGCCCAAAGCTTGGTCGGGGAAGTTGATTTTTGGAGGACAATGGCACAAACAAAACTTGCATTTGCCGTTTGACTATCCCCGCATCAATCAGTTCCAAGAATGGTTCCCGATTGAACCCAACAAAAACTACGAGTTGACGATTGACGGGAAGTCTTCCAAAGTAAAAGGGTCGGTTTTACTGGCAGGCTACCCCCTCCAACTCAAACCTCAGCAAACGATTCAGGTGCGGTGTAAGCGTTGATGAAGTATTTAAAAAATCCAAAATCGCTTCGGAGAAGCGCAACCTTTGTAAGGGTTACGCTTCTCCGAAGCAATATAAACTTCTTTGTAACTATTACTCTTTCACCTCAAAAACATAACTTCCTGATGTTAAAGGAAGTACCACTTCTCCATTTTCCAACTTTGCCCCTTTCCATTGCGCAATAGGTTTGCCGCTTTCGGTGATTTGGGTAAGGCTTTTGGCAGGAAGATGCAATATCGCGGTCGTATTGGCAGGGACTGTGCATTTGTACGTAAAAGTGGTTGATTTGCTTTCCCATTCACTCGAAATGCGTCCGTACATCGTGTCCACGTAGCCTTTGGCAAAGGTAATGCGTTTGTCGGGGTCAGGAGTAGGCTTGAGTACAAACTCTTTGAAAGCGGCTTTGTCGGGATGGCGCTGAATTCCCAACGAATAATTGTACATCCACGAAGCCACCGCCCCGAAAGAATAGTGGTTGAAGGAGTTCATGCTGTTGTTTCCTCCAAAACCATTTTCAACGGTATAGCTGTTCAAACGCTCCCAAATCGACGTCGCACCATTGACCACCGAGTACAACCACGACGGATAGTCTTTTTGCTGCACCAAACGATACGCTTGGGCATGATTTCCGTTGTCCGATAGCGCCTCCGATATGGAAGCAGTCCCGATAAAGCCCGTCATGAGCGAGTACGAGGGGCGTTCGATACCGCCATCGTCTTTGTTTTTACGCTCAATCGTTTCGTTTAAATACTTGATAGCAAACGGCTTATTTACTTCGTCAAACATTCCCAACGCCAAAGGAATGGCGTACGAGGCTTGGGTATCCATGAGCACGCCTTTATCTGATTTTGTTTCAGCCGCTTGCGGCCCTGGAGGCCCCATTCGAGCCGTTACCACCCCCGATTTGACAGTGCGGTGCGTATTTTTATCAACATAAACGTCATTAATGGTCTTTTTGATTTCTTGTTGACGTTTGGCAAACTGCGCCGCATCGTCGGTTTTACCCAAAATGGTCGCGACTTTGCTCATAATTTCCAAGTCGTAGGCAAAGTAGGACATCCAGAAAAGGGTGTTATCATTTTTGTTGTTTTCGGGACTCAACCAGTCACCCAGCGGGCCTTCGTTCAAAATGCCGTTCGTTTTGTCCACCTTGGTTTCCAAGAAGTTGATGTACTTTTTCATGGCATCGTAATGCTCACGTAGTAGCTGATTATCACCGTATTGTCGATAAGTTTCCCAAGCCACAGTAATCCCCGCACTTCCCCACAACGTTCCACCAAAACCACCACCTACGGGTGCGACGTCGGTAAAACGGCCATTTTCAGGCTGCATATCGCGCATAGCCAACAAATGACGCCTTAAAAATGGGTTGGCTTGTGCCAAATACGTCGCGCTTTTGGCAAATACCGAAATATCACCACTCCAACCCATCCGTTCGTTGCGGGCGGGGGTGTCGGTCGGTATCGACAAGAAGTTACTCCGCAACGACCAAGTAATGTTTTGCCAAAGTTTGTTCACCAGTTCGTTGGAAGTGGCGAAACTCGACGACAAATCCATGACTGAACTAATCACCAAGCCTTTTACATCGCTCACAGGAATGGCTTGGTCGATGCCCGTAATTTCTAAATAGCGGTAGCCGTGGAAGGTAAAACGCGGCTGAATGACTTCGTCGCCCCCCTTCAAAATGTACAAATCTTGGGTCAACGCCGCCCGAATGTTTTCCATCATCACCATGCCTTCATTGCCTTTATAATCGGGCAAATTGGGGTATTTCATTTCGGCAAAACGCAGGGTAATGGCTTGACCTTTTCGGCCATTTTTAATGGTGATTTGGGGTACACCCACCATGTTTTGCGTCATGTCATAGACAAATACCTTGGGGCGCACTTCCTCCACGCTTTTGGCGGTAAGGGTTTTGACAATCGTGGCATTTTCACCCATTTGCCCAACAAGCTTAAAATCATCGTATTCCAGCGACGATTTCCGCCCCAAAGCATCGGTAACGGTGCCCTTAAACGCAGTTCCATCCAAGGGTATAACCACTGCCGATTTCCAAGCAGCGTCATTGTAGTCCGCCGTCGCCCAGCCATTGACGGCTGCTTCTTTGTTGGCATCATATACTTCGCCCTGAAAAAACGACCCGTACCGAATGGGACCATCGCTAAAAAACTTCCATTCGGTAGGATTTGACGTTACCACTTGCTCTGAACCATCGGCGTAGGTAATGACCAATTTGCTCAACAACGACTGACGGTCACCGAAGAAATTCCAGTTTTCGCCGCTGTAAGTAATGTTTCCACTCCACCAACCTTCACTCAACCACGCTCCAAGGGCATTTTTCTGGCCAGATTTTATACCAGAGGTAACATCGTACGTTTGGTACATGTGGGTTTTGTTGTACTGCGTAAGACCTGGGTTAAAATAATCGTTAGAGACGCGGCTACCGTTGAGAAACAGTTCGTAAATCCCACGGGCAGTGGCGTACAAACGTGCCTTAGCGATGGATTTCGACTGAGTGGTAAAAGTCGTCCGAAGCATGGGAGCCGCATTTCGGCTAGGGTCGGCCGTGACTAAGCCGCCACTTACTGCGTAGCTTCCGTTCTCCACTTTTACATTTGAAGCCGAAAAAATCCCCGAATACGGCTGTTTTTGAAGGTTTTCGGTAAAAATTGGATTGGATGGATAACGATAATTCCGAACCGTTACGCCCGAAAAAAAGGCTTTTTGTCCGTTAGGAACGCGAAAACCAATGTCGGCTAACATCGGGAAACTGATGTAGTTATTTCCACTTCCAACGGGGTTTAAGTTGTACCCCCGAGCACCAAAACGACCTCCACCGCCTGCGGGTGCTACTTTATCTTTCAGCTTGTTAGCATCTTTGTTGCCGTCCACGTAAAATTCAAACAATCCAAAATTACATTCTACCAACAATTGATGCTTTTCGTATTTATTGGCCGCATTTATCAACGATTGCGGAATGTCAAAACTTTTCAATGGGACGTCTTCTTTATCGTCTTTGGTATAACCAACACGATAAATATTCAGTTTGGCGAGACCGTCCGCAGCGTCGCTAACGTTGGAAATATCTAACTCCAAGGCCACATAACTCTCGTTTTTGCCTTTGGTTACCCCCATCAGGTTCAAGTCTTTGGTCATTAAACGGCGGTCGTTGGCACCAAACACAAAAGAAGCTTTGGTAGCATTGCTGGTTTTATCGAGCTGAACCCCATACTCAAATTTAAACACCGATAAATAGTGCGAATACAACACCATATCGTCATCGCCTCCCCCAATCCAGTTAGCTCCTGACCATGCCGCAATCGAAGGGTTCATCAAGCCCGTTTCAAACCACGAACTACTTGTAATCGGTTTGCCCGTATTGTCCCAAACGGTCAATTTCCACTGATAACGCGTCGTAGGTTGGAGGCCACTTCCTGCGTATTCGATGCCATGCGAAAGCGACGAATTTACCTTTTTGGTATCCCAAACTACTTGATTTTTAGCGTTGGAAACCACAATTTGGTAGGCAGTTTGGCTGTAACCTCGTTTTGCGTCCAAGGCTTTCATTTGCCAAGAAAACTGCGGAATGGGAGTGTCAATTCCTAACGGTGTGGCTTGATAGTTGACTTGTAATTGGTTAAGCGCGACGTTAGCCCACACCCTTGCTCCCCACAAAAACAAGATACAAGCAGTAAAAAATAGTCTTTTCATTTTTGAACTTTGGTTTAGATATGCCTTTGACATTTCTTTTAATTGTTCAAAAATATATTGACATTATACCGCCTGTATCCTGTGCTTTCCCGTTATTGTCTCAACTTGATGCAATAATTAATAATTATTACTTCACCACTTCACTCACCAAAATAATGGGAGCGACATTGGTATAATTGGCAAAATCGGCTCGAATGACGTCTCGGTTAGGCGCGATGGCTGATTGATAGTCGCTGAGGCTTTTTATATAAAATGTACCAATCGCCATAAAGGGTAGTGGTTGATTAGGCAAACCACTCGCCAATCCTTTTTCAATGGTATATTTCACCAAATTTGCCCCCAAATACCCCGCCACCATGGGCATGTGCTTGGTTTCGTAGTACTCCATGTTGAAGGTTTTGCCTTCGGCGTAAGGATACATGATGGATACTTTAATCAAGCCTTTTTCAGCAGCCTGATTTGGTTGTTTGTCTTGGCTAAACGCCGCCAAACTAGAAATGAACAGAAAAGATGACAGAAGAAATCTGAGCTTCATGGCTACATGTGTTTAAAGAGTTAAATGATTGATTTAAAGCAATGTTCCGCAAATATCTGAACAGGTTTTATATTTGCAAAACGCTATTTTTCGATACAAACCATCGAAAAAAACGATTTAGAAAAATGGAATTAAGACAACTGAAGTATTTTTTAAAAGCCAAGGAGCTCTTGAACTTTACGGAGGCGGCAAAGGCATTAAATATTAGCCAAAGCACCCTTTCCCAGCAAATCAAACAATTGGAAGATGAGTTAAACGTGCCTTTGTTTAACCGTATCGGCAAACGCATCACGCTCACTGAAGCAGGAGATTTGTTTGGAGAGTATGCGTTGCAGAGCATAAATAGAGCGAATGAAGGATTATTGCTCTTGCAAGATTTGAAAAACCTGAACACGGGAAAAATTACCGTCGGCGTGATTTATTCCATGCGGATTCTTTTTGCCAAAACCTTGATACAGTTTGCCCAGCAGTACCCAAATATCAAGATCCAAGTGGTGTTCGGCACCACCAAAGACCTGCTCGATAAGCTCAATTCGCACCAATTTGATTTTGTCTTGATTTTCCACGAAAAGCCCAACGAGCCACACCTCAAATACCAGCCTATTTTGACCTCTAATATGGTATTGGTTACTGCTAAGAAATCATCGTTGGCCTCCAAAAAAACAATCTCTCTTCATGAAGTAGCAACCCTTCCTTTGGCACTCCCTTTCAGCGGCTACAGTACGATCCAGTTTTTTGAAGAAGTGTTCAGCCAAAAAAAATTAGAACCCAACATCTGCATGGAAATCAACGACATACCTACGTTGTTTGAAATTGTAAAAACGGGGTTTTGGCACACCATCTTGAGTGATACCAGCGTCAATGACCCAGAAGTAGTAGGCATCCCCATCGAAGGTGAAAACATGAAACGAACGATTATGATTATTTCACTCAAAGAAGCCTACGAGAAGCAGGCGGTAAAAAAGCTGTATGAGTTGTTGCGGGGGATTTGAGGAATGTTTTTCTTTTTGCGTTATTTTTCTTGTATTTTAGTAAAAAAATCAACCTTCATAGGCATGAATTCGTCCCTCTCAGCGCTTTTTCACGAGGCAGAGCGATTAGATAATCGTTCTTTAGATACTCTTATTGCCAATATAATTTCATTAAGAGCTCAACGCGAAACACCTGATAATCAAAAAACAGAAGCTTTTTTATTAAAAAAAATAAATAAAAGTCTCTCCATTGGCCAAATCGAGCGCTTTAAGGTTCTCAACCAAAAACGTTTAGATGAAACAATTTCTGCGGAAGAGTACGCTGAGCTTCTTATTTTACTCGATAAAATTGAAAAACTAAATGTAAGCCGACTCAAGTACTTAACCTCACTTGCTCGGCTGCGACAAGTCACAGTCCGTGAATTAATGAAGCAGTTGGGAATTTCAGGATCACTTAATGGCTAAGTCTTATATTTCACCAAGCACAAAGCAAGCCATTTTTACAAGAGCTCAAGGATACTGTGAGTATTGTAAAAGCCCTGCTGATTTTACTACAGAGCCGTTTTCCATCGAGCACATCCAGCCAGTTTCTAAAGATGGTTCCAACGATTTTCTTAATTTAGCATTAGCCTGCCTCGGGTGTAATATTATCAAATCCGATAAAACTGAATTCACCGACCCTATTTCGTTACATCTTTCTTCTTTGTTTAACCCACGTACAATGTCATGGGAAGAACATTTTATGTGGGATGAAACATCCACCTTAATCATTGGAAAAACTGCCACTGGCCGCGCTACAATCGAAGCCCTCAATTTGAATCGTCGTCCGTTGAAAAATCTTAGACGTGCTCTAATTGCCATCGGTGAGCATCCTCCTGAATAATATTACAACTAATATACCCGCTACGACTTTCCTTAATTGGTCTTCTATTTCACAAATGTCAGTCTTTACCCTCATACGAAACAAACTCATAGGTAGCGTCGCCACCAGATACACTAAATTTCAAAAAGCCCCTTGAACCATGTGTGTTACCGCGCCATGATGGTCGGCCAGCGATGGAGCCACCCGTAATGTAGTGGGTTTTTCCTGCTATGTTTAAGTCCTCAAACCAGTGAATGTGTCCTTGAAGAACAAACTTGAGGTTATAGTCTTTAAAAAGCGCCAAGACTTCATTACGGTTAGTCACTGGGGGCTGAGAGAGGTAGCCATTTTGAGGAGGATACAAGTCATGGTAAGTTGTAACCAAAGGAATGTGGGCGACTACCACCACGGGGGTTTCGGGTTTTACGGAACTGAGGTCATTTTTTATCCATTTTAACTGTCCTTCATCCACTTTCCCGATATACTTGTAGTTATCTACATCCAGCACGTTTAAGACCATAAAATGCCATCCTTTGTGGTTAAATGAATAGTAGGGATCACCAAAATATCGCTTAAACATGCCCAGTTTATAGTCGGGATGCGAGGAATCCTCTGGGCTTTCCTCGTATATACCAAAGAGATCGTGGTTTCCTACGCAATTGTAAACTGGGACTTTAAATCTACGGGTCTGGCTTAGGTAATAGGTAAAAAGAGAATCCCCTTTTGCCCGATTCCCCCGCATAATGTCAAAAATCTGATCTCCCCCCGAAAGCACAAAATCAGGTTTAATTTGCTCTATTCGTTGTACTACTTTATTGAATGCTTTTTCTACGACGGGGTCGGGACGTAGGTGCATATCAGTCATAAAAACGAAAGAAAAGTTGCCGTTTTGAGCCGAAACTGCATTTAAACAGAGACAGTAAACCAAAATAAGTAGAAAGTGCTTCATCATGAAAATGCCATTTTTAAAGGTATAACTGAAAAAAGCACAGTTCAGGCTATCTATTTCACCCCAAACCTCACTCCTTTCATCGCCTCTTCTTTCATAAAAGGTTGGTTATAAAGCCGTTTGCCCGTAGCTTTGAAAAAGGCGTTGGCAAAAGCAGCAGCGGCAGGCGGAAGGGCGGGTTCACCCAAACCCGTGGGGTTGATGGCACTGTCCACAAAATGCACCTCCACGGCGGGAATTTCGTTGATGCGTATCAAGCGGTAGGTATCAAAATTTTGTTGGTTGGGGATACCGTCTTTGAGGGTTACTTCGCCATATAAGGCGTGTCCCAAGCCGTCGATGATTCCACCTTGCACTTGCTGGTACGCGCCGCTGAGGTTAACCACTACCCCACAGTCCACTGCGGCGATCATCTTTCGCAGCACTATACGACCTTTTACCTCCTCAATTTCAGCCACTTGCGCAATGTACGACCCGTGCGAAAAATAGGCGCTAAAGCCTTGAAAAACGTTTTTCTTTTTGCCCCAATTCGATTTTTCGGCCACCAGTTTTATCACTCCCTTCATACGCTCAATGTCGTACTTAACCGACCCAACGGGTTCTTTTTGGGCTTTTTCGAGGTATTCCAAACGGTATTCGATGGGGTCGCGGTGGGCGGCGGTGGCGATTTCATCAAAAAAAGACTGCTCAGCAAACCCCAAAAAATTCTCGGACGGTGCCCGCCACGGACTCGTCGTCACGGGTGATTTGTGGTCGATGGAGTCCACCTGAAAATTTGGCACAGCGCCCGCAGGAAAATGATCAGGGCGTGTGCTGTTACCTGAGTTGACGCCCACGCCCCGCATTCGGTAGCCTATCCAATTGCCTTTTGCGTCTAGTGCCGCCTCAAAACGGTAGCGCATTGCTGGTCGGTACTGCCCACCTCGCATGTCGTCCTCGCGCGTCCACATGAGCTTAACGGGCGCTTTGACCAAACTCGACAATTCGGCGGCTTCCATCGAATAATCCGAACGCTGTCGGCGGCCGAATCCACCGCCCATGCGCGTCATTTCTAAGGTAACTTTCTCAATATCAACGCCCAACAATTTCGCCACGTTTTTTCGGGTATCTTCGGGCAATTGGGCAGGCCCAATCAGTTCAACGCCATCTTCTTTCACGTGCGCAAAGAAATTCATGGGTTCCATGCAGGCGTGAGACAAAAAAGGCGCTTGGTATTCGCGGGTAATAATTTGGGGTGCAGTTTTCAATACTGCCTCGACATCACCGTCTTTGCGCGATGGTTTTACGTCTGATTTTTCCAGCAATTGTTTCATAATGCGGTCGTGGTCAGCCGTGCTTTCAACCGCTTCGTCGGGTTCGTAAGTTACTTTGAGTGCCTTGCGGGCGTTCATTACTTGCCACGTGGACTTCCCTAACACCGCTACTTTGTTCTTAAACACAATCACCTCCACAATGCCAGGCATGGCTTTGGCCGCTGCGGTTTCGACCGATTTTATTTTTGTACCAAACGGCGGGCGTTCAATCATCGCCAACAGCATTCCTTCCCGATAAATGTCTGAGCCATAAATCGGTTTTCCCGCAATGATGTCTGCGTTATCGACACTATGAATGGGTTTACCAATCAGTTTGTAATCTTTTTTGTCTTTAAACTTTACCTCCGTCGGTACGGGTAAAGCGGCGGCATCGGTGGCTAATTCGCCGTAAGTTAGTTTGCGGCCCGATTCTTTATGCCACACCCAGCCATTATCCGTCGTCAACGTATGGGGAGCTACGTTCCAGCGTTTGGCGGCGGCTTCCATGAGCATCCAACGGGCAGTGGCGCCTGCTTTGCGAAGTCGATCCCACGAATGCTGCATGGCGCCGCTGCCTGCCGTGGCTTGGCGATTGAATTTTTTGGTATCCAAATGGGCTTGAACGATTTTAACGTTCTTCCAATCGGCATCCAATTCTTCGGCCACAATCATAGGAAAAGCCGTTTTGATGTTCTGACCGACTTCTGGATTCGGGGCAAAAATGGTGATGACGTTATCGGGAGAAATGGAAAGGTAACTGTTGAAACTCACCTCCACAGGCAACGTAGCCGCCAACGAATCACTTCCCCGAAAACTCAGCAAAAAGCCCCCTCCCATCATGGTGGAGGCTTTTATAAAATCCCTACGGTTGAATTTGATAGACATGGTGTGTACGGAATATACCGCTTTTTAATTTTGACCAAAAACCTTCAGTTGTCGCATCGACCACGGAACTTCATCGCTGTCTTGGGCCAAGTCTTCATTGATTTTTAGACGTAAAAACTTGGTTTTAACATTGCCCAAAGCAACTACATTTTCGCCTTCTTTTCCCTTCAACGGTGCCAAAGATTCTTTCCAAGTTGTCCCATCAGACGATGTCTCAACGGTATAAGCCCTTGGGTAAGACTGAACCATCGGAGGTGGAGTTTGGGGAGCTTTGGGGTTGCGTTGCCAGCCTTTTTTGATACTGGCAGGTGCGACAAATTGCAGTTCGGTTAAGTTCACTTCTTTTGGAAACTCAATTTGGTACCACATTCCTTTGGTTTGACGCCCGCCCGTAGTCCAGCCTTCGTACGTAAATGCACTTTGAGGAGAGACATTTCCTCCAATGCGGGTTGATGTCGTGTGGCTTGCCGTTATTTTCCAACCTTCTTGAGGCTGTAATTCCTGCGGCACGGTTTTTATCAATTTATCGTACGGATACATTCCTTTTTGATCGGCTGTTTTAGCCCGAATACCCGCCACTTGCTGCGGCGTCACCAACGAAGCATCGTTCGACAACCCATTTCTGATGTACGAAATGACATCTGCGACCCATTCGTCCGAATGTTCTTTCATCGAAGTCATCATTCCTCCCGCGTAGGTTTTTCCGTCAATCGCCCCTTCCATTCCGTGCAAAACTACCCGAACGGCATACTCGGGATGCGACTGAATACGGGCTGAACCTGCCAACGCTGGAGCTATCAATTTGCCGTTTCCTGCGGGCGTTCCTTGGCCATTATTGCCATGGCATTGAGAGCACAGTTCATTGTAAATCATGGCACCTCTATCCAAAGACGCCTGTTGCTCTTTGTTCAGTGCTCCCCCACCAAACGGCCCCATATTTCTGGATTTAGGAGGCTCAATGATTTGCGAACCTACCAGTTTTATGCCCGCTGCATTGTTCTTTTCCATGGCGGCTTTGATACCACTTTCCATGTTTGGCAACTTCAAAAATTTGGCCGTCATCATGGCTTGAATCACCACGTTGGCGTCGGGGTCGTTGAGTAAGCTCGCGTAGGTCGTTTCTAAACTTTTTTCGCCTGCTTTATAAAGCGTTTCACTGGCACGAATGGCCTGAATACGGACGCGCGGGTTGAGGTCTTGCATCAATTTTTGCACCAAATTCACTTTCAACGCTCCCAATCCTTCCAGCGACCACAACGCATGGAATCGAGCGACGACACTCTTGCTAGTCAGGGCCATAGAAGTCAAGGCTGGTACCACCGAAAGGTCTTTTTTGAGTACGATTAACTGTTGAGCAGCATCGCGACGCCAGCCGTTGGGGTGTTCCAAATGTTTGACCAAAGCCGCCGCGTTTTCGGTAAGCATTTTTGGCGAGGCTTTATCGCGTTCTTTTCCGTCGTATGTGATGCGCCAAATTCGACCCAATCCCACCACTTTATCCAATTGGTATTGCTCAATTTTGGTACGCAGGTAGGTTCCTTTTTGTGTCCATTGTCCTTCCTGAATAATACCGTGGTACATATCCACAATGTACATTGTTCCGTCGGGGGCAGTGGCCATGTCAACGGGGCGAAAAAGCGGGTCAGTAGAGCGTAAAAACTCCGATTTTTGGTCTTGAAATACGTTATGGAGCGTGGTCAACCCTTCCGTAACGACGGGATTGATTTGGCGAACAATTCGCGCAACGGGTTCACCATAAAAATACTGTCCTTTGATATTTTCGGGCAAACGATCGCCGCGATACACGTCATTTCCTGCCGCACCCGTCACCCGATTTAACGAGCCATCTGGTTGACGTACTTCGTCCATTCCACCCTGCATATCAGCCAGTTTGACGGGCGCTCCCCAAGGTACATCGAAGCCTTTGGCAAATTCATTGGGTACTTCAAAATTGCCATAATGAATCGGGAACTGAAAATACGAAGGCAAGCCACTTGCTCCACCCTGAAACCATAATTTCCCGTCGTCGTCGTGCGTCACGCCCCATTGGGCGCGGTTAAAGCCCGTTTTTTCACGAATCACCCCATTGGGCGTTTCCCGCACCCGAAAAGCATTGACGGTACTGTAAAGCCAGTTGTCCATGCCATAATACATAAACGCCTGCTGGTGCTCCACATTCCCCGACCGACCGTATTTGGTGGTAAAAAGTTCTTTTTTATCGGCCTTGCCATCGCCGTTGGTATCGGTATATTTATACACATTATCGGCGTCAGACTCCATGGTGAGGATGCAGTCTTTGCCGTAGGGCAGCACAAAACGCGGAAAGATTAAATTGTCCAAAAAAGTCGTTCCTGACTCATACACGCCATCGTTGTTTTTGTCTTCCCAACGAGAAATGCGACTGGTAGGCTCTAGCTCGTTTTTTGAATCAGCGTCCAACATATAAGAACGCAGTTCCAAGACATACATACGTCCGTTGCCATCAAAGGCAATGGCACCTGGTTGTTGGATGGCGGGTTCGGTCAAAACAGGCTCAATGCGGTAACCTGGCGGCAGTAAAAACCGACTTTGCTCCTCAGCCACACCGAGCGGTCGAACGGGGGCTTTGGGTTCTAAATCAATGCCTTTCCAATCTTCGCTTTCGGGGTCAGCCCCAGGCGGTAGCTTTACTTTGGTCAAGGTATCCGATTGATTTTCGTACACCTTTTTCAGCGATTCATTGGGGGGGATTGAAACAATGAAAGAGCAAAAAGCAAGTGCTAAACAGGCACTTACCAAGCCTAGTTTTAACGTAGAGGTTTGCATACAACTTTGGGTTTTTCAAGTTGTACGTATAAGCCTAAATGGGTCAAAATCTACTAATTAGGATACATACGTTGAAAGTGGATGGCTTGGTGACATGCTTCAGGCGAAACACGGCCAATTCCCGAAGCAGCTCCTGTAACGAGTGCCACTTTGTTTTCAAATCGTTTCATTTATTTTTGTAAAAATTTAAAGTTATGAGTGAAATTACAAGCCTTTCATAATTAGACCTTTCCTACGAAAATTATACCTATGCCGACTATCTTTCGTGGAAGTTTGAGCAGGCAGTTGAGTTAATCAAAGGCAAAATCTTCCCGATGTCGGGGCCAAGTCGTAGGCATCAAAAAATATCTTGGACGTTGACATTAACAATTGGAACCGCATTTAGGAACCATCGTTGTGAAGCGTATGCTGCTCCTTTCGACGTTCGGCTATACGACAAACGTAAGGCTACCAAAGGAGATAAAAATGTATACAGCGTTGTCCAACCTGATATTTGTATTATTTGTGATTTAGACAAACTCGACGATAGAGGCTGCAACGGTGCACCAGATTTGGTGATTGAAATACTTTCGCCAGGCAATTCTTCCAAAGAAATGAAACTCAAAAAAGACCTTTACGAGGAAAATGGCGTACGAGAATACCTTATTATTAACCCCGAACACGAGAACGCTTTCCAGTTTCACTTGACGGAAGTGGAGGTGTACAGTCCAGCTACGATTTACGTGGATGATGAGGTGTTAACAAGCGTCATTTTTCCTGATTTACAACTCAATCTGAAGGAAGTGTTTAGTGCTTCTTAGCCCCCTTAATTCCCATCGCTAATGGTTGTACCTCCGTCAACGATGATATTTTGCCCCGTTATGAAGCCCCCAGCATTAGACGCTAGCATCACCACTACCCCTGCTATCTCTTCAGGCGTCCCTACCCGTCGCAGGGGAGTCAGTGCCAAACGACGTTCCATAAACGCTTTGTTTTGCATCAACGATTGTGAAAAAGGAGTATCAATCATTCCTGGCGAAATGGCATTGGCTCGGATATTGTAGGGGCCATATTCTACGGCAATGTTTCTAACCATTTGAACCAGTGCGGCTTTCGACATTCCGTAAAGTCCAATGGATTTGTTGCCTCGAACGCTCGCAATACTTGCTAAATAAATTAATACACCATCGCACCTTTTTACCATCGATGGGAGCAACAATTGGGTTAAATAAAGGGCATTTTGAACATTAATTTTCATAACATCCTCAAAATGTGTCGTTTCAATTGTACCCGACGAACCCACGGGCGCAACGCCTACCCCACTCACCAATACGTCAATTCGCTCGTACTTTTCAAGTACTTTTTGGGCGAGATGTTCTATTTCTTCTTTACGTGACATATCGCAGGGAAGGGCCATTGCCTCCACATTAGCCACCGACAATTCGGCCACTACTTCTTCACACGCGCCAGCATCTTTGCTCGATACAATTACCACCGCACCTTGCGCCCCCATCGCTAATGCAATAGCCTTCCCCATACCCGAAGAAGCCCCTGTAACCAACACCACTTTGCCATCTAGCCTAAATAACTGTTGCATCTTGCTCATTTAGAGGGCTAATCATGAATCATACATTCTTCCAAAGCCATTCCATTCACTTCAAACGATTTTGCTTCAATGAGCACAAATACGATACGGCAAATTTGGTCATCGGAGGGATTTCTCCATTTATGAATCGTTCCACGTTGTACGATGATTCCGCCCGCTTCTACCGTTTTGAAAACGCCATTATCAAGTTCGAGTTCTATCGAACCACTAATTACAATACCGTAGTCGATACTATTGGAACGATGAAATGGGGATGAAGCATTAGGCAACATATCCACGATACGAATGACCGAGCCACCATTGAGCGTCGTACCCGCATCTCGTTGACGGCCATCGGTTTCATCGTTACAGTCAGCAGGAACAGTGGCTGTTGTCCAAATAGTGGTCATAGCGGCATCCCCCGAGGGGATAACGACCGTTTCAAAGGAAGTATCAGACATAAAAATAGCCGTACCGTCATCGGTATGGCCTGTCACTATACGTCGAATGGAATTAGTCATATATTTTGTAAAAAAATAAGTTAATTTCTCACAAAAGTATATTTCTTTCTTGGGAAGGTACTATACAAAAAACGGCAGAATATTGACAAAATCAGGCAATATCGCTTGCCAAATTTTGAATTTTTAAGCGTTGAGTAAGACTTTCTCTCTACTCAACGCTTTTATCAGCGCGTATTACTCCACAAACTTACGCTGGCTCACCGCTGTTTCCGTAGGGAAATCGGCAGGAATTGGAATATCAACTTTGCCCGTTGCCGCCCACTGTGCTCCGCGCTGAAGAGAAATAATAAAGCCTACGCACTCTACCGAATAATCAACGTGCCCAAGTGGCGTGTGGAAAATGCGGCCTTTGCCTTGTTTGATGGTCATCAGCATGGGTTCGTGGCGGTCGGTGCCGCGATTGTCTTTCGGAGAAAAAGCCGTGGCCAGTACCTCCATATTTTCGGCAGGCCCACGCAAGCGGTCGTACATTTCGTCTTTGGAGTGCATCCAATTCAGCGGCATTCCCTTCGTAATGGGGTGTTTTGAATTGCGCACCGTAATCAAAAACTCCTTTTGCGCCCCGTGTGAGCCCGCCCGTCCTGGACTGGTGTCTCTCACTAACTTGCCCTCTTTGTCGTAATATACAAATGGGCCGTCTTTTTCAGTGCGGTCGCCCCAACCTCCCAAACCAATCATGCGGTTATAGGCAGGCCACATCGGAAACGAGTTATCAGCAGCATGAACCACCACTAGACCACCGCCATTATTGATGTATTTTTCAAAATCAGCTTGCGTACCGTCCGACCAAGGGGCAGCGTTCCAACCAAAATTACAGATAACGACATCGTACTTGAAAAAATCGGGATGATAGGCCGAATCCATCTTGGGTTTGGGCAACGATTGCGTCGCAGGAAGACCTTTGATTGGGTACTTTGCTTCCAAATCTCCTCCGTTCCAAGTATAGTAGGTACGCTGTACGTCCACGGTAAATTTACCCGTTTCCTCCAAGTAACGCTTCATCATGTAGGTGATTTTAGGCCATTGTTCGTGGTTGTTTTGTCCGTCAATGATGAGTGCCTTTAACACTTTTTTTGAGGGATTAGCGACCGAATCATGACTAGCATAGATGCCTATCACAAGCGTAAGGAGCAAAAGACTGAGTTTCTTCATTGGTTTTTCTGGGGTTTAAAGTACATTTTACCTTTAGGTAGGTAAAGCAAAAAATACCTGCTTCCTATCTATTGTTTTGGGATTGATTTTTGAAACCCTCCCGAAAGTTTCTTTCAAACCTTCCCGAAAGTTTTAGAACTTTCGGGAAGGTGATGTAATTCCCCATAAACTAATTTCCAAAACCCATGAAAGAAGAAACCATTCAAACGCTTCATCCAAAAGAAGGGAAGGTCAACAAGAAAATATCATTAGAAAAATACAACTTCATCCGAAAAAACTTGCTGCAAATTTTGGAGAAAGATGAGCTTACCCACACCGAACTCATGGAAAAATTGTACGAAAAGATAAAAGATGATTTTGTGGGTGGCGTGCAATGGTACGGCGAAACAGTTAAACTTGACCTAGAAGCCAGAAGCATCATTTTCAGAACGAAGTCAAAGCCTGAAAAATATACATTGAAAGGAGAAGAGCAAGCACAATGAAAAAGAGGCGATTATCACTAATCGCCTCTTTTATTTTTCTAGCTATTGGCTTTTATAATTTGTTCAAGTTCAGCATAGTCGGCATCAGTTGGCATCGACAACGGTGGGCGAACATCGCCTGCGCTTTTACCAATTATTTTTGCCCCTGCTTTAATCAAACTGACCGCATAGCCGTTTTTCTTGCTCCGCAAACGTACCAACGGAATGTAAAAACTCTTAGTGATTTCGGCCACCGTTTCGGTATCGCCCGCGCGGAGGCTGTGGTAAAATTTATTGGCCAATTCAGGCACAAAATTGAACGCCGCCGACGAATACGTATTGACTCCAATCGACAAATAGGCTTCGGCAATAATCTCGGCCGTAGGCACTCCCCCGATGTACGACAAGCGCTTTCCGACGGTTTTGATGGTGTCGTTCAGGTCTTGCATGTTGCCCGTACCGTCCTTTAATCCTATAAAATTGGGGCAGGCATCCGCTAGTTTTTGAATGTACTGCGTTGATAAAATACCATTGCCACGGTTGTAATAAATGACGGGCAACGTGGTATTTTGAATAATCGTTTTGGCATACTCAAACACCCCATCTTGCGGGCATTCGGTCAGGTAGGGAGGGAAAAGCAACAGTGCATTGATACCTGCTTTTTCGGCCATTTTTGCAAAGGCAATGGCTTCAGGAATGCTACGCCCCACGCTCGAAATGACGGGTACGCGTTCGGCTACAACCTTCGCCGAAAGGTTGACAATCTGCTCGTATTCTGCCGCCGAAAGCGAGAAAAACTCCCCTGTTCCCCCTGCTACAAACACCGACGAAACATCGTGGCTCACAAACCATTCGAGGCGTTCGGCGTAGGTTTCGGCGTTAAATTCTCCATTTTCGTCAAAATCAGTAATTGGAAACGAAAGAAGCCCGTCTTCGAGCGATGATTTTATTTTTGAAAGTTCCATGTTTTTTTAGTGATGAGTGATTTACCAACGTGTTGCCATAAATTTCCAGCCTGATACTACTTTTTGCATTTCGATTTCGTCGTCGCGTTTGGTCAGGCCGCATTTTAAGTAGTTTTCGTGCAATTTGGCCAAGGCCGCTTTGTCCAACTCTACACCCAAACCTGGGCCTTCGGGAACGGCAACGGCGCCTTCTTCAAATTTCAAACGGCCGCCCACCACGATTTCGTCCGACTGCCACGGGTAGTGGGTATCGAGAGCGTAACGTAGGTTAGGAATAGCCGCTCCCAAGTGCACCATCGCCGCCAACGAAATCCCCAAATGCGAGTTGGAGTGCATCGACAAATCACGCCCAAAGGTTTCGCAAACGCTGGTGAGTTTCATAGATTCTTGCAAGCCACCCCAAAAATGGTGGTCGCTCAAAATAATGTCCTCCGAACCTAACTCAATCGCCTTGGGAATATCACCAAACGAAGTTGTACACATATTGGTTGCCAACGGTGTTTTGAGCGCTTTCCGAACCATCGCCATATTTTGCTGGCCACGGCAGGGGTCTTCCAAGTACTCAAGCACCCCCTCCATTTCTTTGCCGTACTGGATGGAGGTTTCTACCGTCCAGAGAGCATTGGGGTCTAAACGCAAAGGGACATCGGGGCCAAAAGCTTTGTGCAAGGCCAAAATAGCATCCACTTCTTGGCGCGGCTCAAATACGCCCCCTTTGAGCTTAATCGACTTAAAACCAAACGCTTTGCACATGGCATGTGCTTGGGCAACAATCTCTTCGGGGTTGAGCGCACTCGCCTGACGAGCCGCCGCCCAGCCCGTGGCATTGGGGTCGGTTCCAAACTCAAGTTTGCCCCCTGCTCCTTCGTATTTATAAAACAAATAAGCCGAAAACGGCACTGCATCGCGCCGACGCCCGCCTAACAAATCGACGACGGGGCGGTTGATGATTTTACCAATAATGTCCAAACACGCTACTTCAATGGAGCTAAACACGTGCACAACCGTACGTTGGTCCCAAGGGGTAAACCCACGGTCGGCAGGTTTTTCAGTGCCAAATTCGGCTTGAAGAATGTCCTTGATTTTATTGAGTTGGAACGGGTCTTGGCCAATGATTAGGCGTTTGCTTCGCTCCAGTGCCTTGTCGATGTCGATATTGCCAGGGATTTCACTGATTCCTACGATGTTATCGTCGGTGATAAGTTCCACCACCGTACGCAGCGCATAAGGCGCGTGAAGCCCCGCCGCATTGAGCAAAGGCGGGTCCACCACCGCGATGGGTGTAATGTTAAATTCTTTAATTCGTGGTCCTTGGGAGGGAAGGCTGATTGACATAAAAAGTTGAATAAATTGGTAAAGACGTAAGATTGATTAAAACGAATTACTTTTTAAAAGCGCTTCTTGTGCCCAATCTTACGTCTTTGGGGTCTTTTTTTTATCAATGATATTAGGCCGTTTCGCTGGCAACTACTTGCAACAAACCTTTGATGTAACCGTAACAAAACGCAAAGGCTTCTTGAGTACTGTTAGCTGCATGGTGGTGCGGTACGTGGTCGGGCATAACCATCCCCGAATACCCCACGTCGCGTAATGCCCTAACGACCTTAACAAAATCCATGTCCCCGTTGTCGGGATAGACTTCTTGGAAATTATTGAAACTGCCTTTGATGTTTCTTAGGTGAACGTTAAAAATCTGATTGCGCTCCCCTACCCATTTGATGATGGGAAAAATTTCATTTTTGGGGTCTTTTAATCCCTCAGCAATGGAGCCAATGCAAAAGTTAAAGCCATGGTATTCACTGTCGTACAATTTGGCAAAACGTTGAATTCCTTTAAATACATCGGGGCTGTTCCAACGCATCACGCCACGGTAAGCCGCTGGCACTGGCGGGTCGGCGATATGGTTCGCGAGTTTGACTTTGTACTCTTTGGCCACGGGAAGTAATCGGTCGAGCAAATACGTAATTCGTTCAAAAATTTGGTCGATTGATACATCTCCTGCCACCGTTTTAGGGTCGTTACGTTTCAATGCTTCTTCGTAATTCCAAACGCTGTATTCAGCATTTCCGCGCTTGGGGTCGGTGTATTTTCCCGTCCGCAACACGGGCAAAATGGTCGTATTGTAGTTCAATACTTTAATGCCCGATTTGCCCGCCACTTGAATCATTTGTTGTAAATACTCAATCTCACGGTCGCGTTCAGGGCTTTTCCCCAACATAATATTGGGGTAAATCACGCGGTCGATTCCCGCCGAACTCAAGGGATAATGGTACGCGTCCAAACTAATTCCGTACTTTTCGCAGGCTTCTTTTTTGGCCAACGAATCCTCCAAATCCCAGCCTTTACCTGGAATTACTTTTGGCGCACCGCCGTCGATATTAAAGATACCATGACGGGCCTTAAATTCGAGATTTTCAACGCTCGTCCCGCCCGATTGGCAGCCTGCTTTCATCAATACTTTTTTGGGAGGCGTAACAAGCGACGCCGCATGGGCTTTTTCGGCACCTGTCACCGAAGCACTTACCGACCCTACGGCAACTGCTTTGAGAAAATTACTACGTTTCATCTTATTTTAAACGGTTATTTTTTATACCAATGGAAACAAAGCCGCTCCAATCATAATGACAATCAAACCCGTCAGCCCCATCACTACCAACAAGGGCGAAATGGTTTTGAGGGCTTCTTTTTCCGTAAGATTGCTCAATTTACAGATAATCCAAAAACCAGCATCATTCATCCAAGGCACTAATTTTGAGCCACATCCAATCGCTAACCCTAAATAAACAGGGTGAAATGACAGGTTGGCGTTGCTGGCCATTCCTGACAAAATACCCGAGGCTGTAATCAACGCCACCGTAGCTGAACCTTGGGCAGTGCGCACCACGGCCGCAATAAAAAATGCCATTGGAATAAGTGCCATTTGGTATTCTTTGGTCATATCAGCAATGCGGCCACTGATGCCCGTTTGCTGCAACATTCCCCCAAACGCACCACCCGCCGCCGTAATCAAAATAATCCCTCCGCCACTCATCAAGGCCGACTGTACAAAAGGTGTTAATCCGTCTTTTTTAGCGTCCTTTTTCTGACTTGCCAACACCCACAACGCAATGAAACCTCCCGTGAGAATGGCAATGTTTTTATCGCCAAAAAATTTCACAATTGCCACCAAGGTGGTAGAGACTTCACTTGCTTTAAAAAAGGCGCTAAAAGCAGTATCGAGACAAATAAAAAACAAAGGAACAGCTACAGGCAGCAACGAAACACCCAACGAAGGGAGCTGTTTGGTTTCCTTGGCCGCAATCGACTTCATGTCTTCCAGTTTCGCATCCAGCGAGTCGCGGAGTTCAATTGGCCATTTTTTATTGGCCCAAAGGGCAAAAAAGTAACCCGAGGTAATGGTAAAAAGCCCCACAATTACGCCCGTCACCATCATCAAGCCCATCGGAATGTGCATTTCGCCAATCAGGAACAACGGTCCAGGCGCAGGGGGCACCAGCGAATTGGCCATTGCCGCCCCCGCCATGATACACAACACCAACAAAAGGTAATTTTTACCAATGCGGAGGGTCATGGCTTTGGCAAGAGGTACCATCAAAAATAAAACGGTATCAAAAAAAACGGGGATTCCGAGGAAAAAACTGCTTAGTAGAAAGGCAATCGGGGCTTTTTCAATGCCTGTCAATCGAAGTATCGACCGAATGATGCGCTCGGCCGCGCCACTTTCTAGCATACATTTCCCAATAATGGCGGCCATTGCTATCAGAATGCCAATTTTGGCGCAGGTATTTCCAAACTCGGTAGCAATGCGCTCACCCACGCTCTTTTTGGCCATCGCCAAGGCCGCAGCGGGGGCCGTGCCTTTGGACAAAGCGTATTGCTCAATGACTTCGGGGGGTGTCAACATCGCAACGGCAAGAGCACCTAACAACAGTGCCAAAAATGGATGTAGCTTGACGCCAATGATTCCACCCACCACAATCAATACGCCCACCGACAAAATAAATAAGGGATCAGACATTCAGGGTTTTAGGTTTAGGTTTTTCAATTTTTCCAAGCTTGGCAAGTCTTGCTATTAAATATTCAACCTCACCCCACCCTCTCCCTTCTGGAGAGGGCTTTAAATTCCCTTCTCCAGAAAGGACGGGGCCGCCCGAGCGGAAGGGTTAGGGATGAGGTTGAACTTTGCAAGTAAAATCATAAAGATTCTTATTTTTTATCCCACCAGATGCGGGTATCCAACAAGTTAGGACCTTGACGGTCGATGGCCTTTTGGACATTTACTTTATTGACATTCAACTCGGCATCGGTGTAAGTCAAACGGCGAATAAATGGCTCCGTTTTAAGGTCTTTCCCAGGATACGTATTCGGTGTTAACACGGGGAAATCGCTTCTTCGGAAGTTTGCCCACGACTCAGGGCCATTCAGGAAGGTTGCCACCCAGTATTGCGTATTAATTTGCTCCAACTCTTTTCCAACGGCTAACGGATTCGCTTTCACGTACGTATCTATCGCCGCGTCGGCAATAGCCGTATTTGCACCGTAACTCGCATATTGCTGCATGTTGGCCTTTATCCCGTTGGCATACAGTGTGGCGGCATCGCCCGTTGTCCATTTCCGATACACCGCCTCTGCCAACAACAGTTGGGTTTGGGCATAGGTCACCAAAAAGCTAGGCGCCGTTAAGCCGCCCATACGCGTACGATCCAATTGACTATAATCCCACAAACTTGCCAGTTTTTTAGCGGCAACGGCGGTGCTTATTGTCGTGTTGTCGTAGCCTTGAGGAGCCCCAATCTGAACCGCAGACGTACGATTGGCCCGCGACTCCACCTGCTGGGCACCGCTGGTTGCACCCACGTAGCGCACCGCAATCGAGGCTAAGCGCGGGTCATTATTTTTATTCAAATACTCCACAAAATCTTCGGAAAGGTAAAAGAACGCCGACTGCCCCCCGTTGAGTTGTGAACCAATAGGATTGGTAAAACTCGCATTGTGACGAATGATCGCATTGTCTGCGTTGGATTGCATCACCCCACCCGTCACGGCCTTCGCGACGTATTCTGCCGCTTTTGCTGGGTTTACCTTTGATAAACGCATGGCCGCTCTCAACAAAAGTGAATACCCCAATCGCTTCCATTTGGTGACGTCTCCATCGTACAACAAATCGGTAGTTGCTCTGGCTTTAGAGGCATCCAGAGCAGCCGAAGCACCGTCTAATTCACTCAGAATCGCCATATACACCGACTCTTGGGTGTCGTAAACAGGCGTTGAAATGCCTTCCAAATAATTTCGGCCTGCTTGAGTATAGGGAATATCGCCGTAGGTATCGGTCAAAATCATGAACGAATACGCCTGCCAAATCCGAATCATATTGTAGAGGTTCGAGCGCGCAGGGATATCTTTGGTTTTAGCTAGAGCATCTGTCAGTTCTTTGATGTTGGTTTGGTAATACGTATTCCAATTACCCGACGCTACCCCGCGATTGTCTTGGTTAAAATTCGCCGCCGACCCTTGCCCGCTAAAGGGCGTAATCATCTGCTTGACGATGGTCGTTTCGTAACTCAAGTTCCCGTAGGCAGGTGCCGTATTGACAATGGCCGTATTGAGTTGATAGCCAGGGTCAACGGCCGTGAGGGCAATGGGGTTTACGTTCATTTCATCAAACCCTTTATCGCAGCCAACCAAGCCCCCCACTCCAACAACGATTGTCGTCCAAAAAGGGAGCGAAAAAGCCAATTTTCTGATTATATTTTTCATTGTTTGTATCCTTTTATTGTTTCCCCGAAAGCTTAGGAATAAGCCCCCATCGGGGGTTTGGGAGCTTAAAACTTCACATTTAAGTTAAAGCCAATGTTTCTGGTAATCGGTAGTCCCGTAGCTTCGAGACCCACGAGGTTATCCGACGGAAATCCAAACTGCTCTGGGTGAATGTTTGGCACCCATTTTTTGATGACCGCTACGTTGTTAGCGACGGCATTGAGGCGGATTCCTTTAACAAATCGACGGTTGGCGGGCAACAATTTGCTCAAATCATAACCCAACGAAATCTGGCGTAGCTGCCAAAGCCCTGCGTTGTAAACAAACTCTTCGGCGATGTTTTGCGAGCGTACCGTTTCGTAAAATGCCTGAACAACCGACTTGGTTTTATTCACCTCACCGTTCGGATTTACGCCGTCTCCAATGACGAAATTCTCCGCCCGACCTACCAACGTGGCTTTGTGCAAACCATGACGCCACGCGTTGTGGTTGGTACCAGAAATCATCTTATGACCCAATTTAAAGTCAATCAAAAACGATAGCTCTACGCCTTTGAAATTGAAACTATTGGTGATTCCACCTACCCAAAGTGGTAAGGCGCTGCCAAACGGAATTTGGGTAGCAGTACGAAGTGGACGGCCATTGCCCGCGTCAAATACTTGGCGGCCTTGGGCGTCGCGGAGGTAACCAAATCCGAACAACTGCCCCATTGGTTGCCCCACCACCTGGCGCAACTCACCCGTAAATTCACCCGTTCCGACGGTAATCATGTTATCGCTCACGCCGCTTCCCAAATCCAGCACTTTGGTTTTGTTATACGCCGCGTTCAAAATAAGGCTCCAAGTGAGGTCTTCACGCCGAATGGGGTTAAGTGTCACCAACATTTCGACACCTCGGTTTTGGCTTTGGCCTACGTTGATAAGTTGCGTTAAGTACCCCCCTGCATTGGAGGTCTGCGCCCGCAAAATTTGGTCAGAAGACAGTTTGTCGTAGTAGGTAAAATCAAGTCCCAAGAAATTATTAAACAACTTCAACTCCAAGCCAAACTCTTTCTCTGAGACGCGCATGGGGCGTAAGTTAGGGTTCGGTACGGTACTGCCACTGATTGTTCCCAAAGGCTGGGCAACGCCCGTTGGCGAAGGAAACTGCTGCGCGTTGATGCTGTAAAAGAGGTTGTTAGCATAGGGCGACACGTCGGTATCACTACCCACTTCGGCGTAGGCAGCCCTGATTTTTCCGAAATTAATCCAAGTGGGCAACTTCGTCGCAAAGGCTTGTGAAAACACAAAGCTTGCGGTAATAGATGGATACAAAATGCTTCTGTTGGCTGGCGACAACGTTGAAAACCAATCGTTGCGTACGGTTCCGTTCAAAAACAAATAATCTTTGTACGACACCTCAGCCGACGCATAGAGGGAGTTCACTTGACGCTCAGAAAAATCGTACGTGGCATCACGCAAACGACCGTTTCCAACGGTATATAGGTTTCTGGTATAAAAATCTTGCACAAATACATTGTGGCGGCTGATTCGGCGATACATTTGGTTGCCTCCCACGTTCACGTTCATCCCAATGACCCCAAACGTACGATTAGCCCCCAACAAGAAATCGGCATTAAGTTCACGTACACTACGCGCATCTTGTACAAATTGTCCATTTACAAAACCTGCGGGAGCGGCAGGTTGTCGCTGCGTACCCGTTGGGAGGTTATAATCTTGCTCTCTCGAATAGTAATCCTGCCCAACCCGACCTTGCAAAAACAACCAATCAGTAAAGTTATAACGCGCAGTTAGGTTGCCAAAAACACGGTCATTCCGAATATTATCAAAGCGTTTAAGCGCAAAATAAGGGTTAGTACGGTTCGTAAATCGTGACCAAACCACTTCGTTTCCGTTGGCATCTTCCGCATTTTTTTCCAATAAATCGAGCGGCATCGAATTTGCCATGTTGAAAATAATCACGGGACTGTAATCTTGTTCGGCAATGTTTGGGGGATTTTTACGGTATTCGTTTGAGTAATTAACGTTTCCCGAAACGGTCAGTTTTTTGGCAAACGTTTGGGTAAAACCAAGGTTGATTGTCCGACGGTGATAGCCCGAATTTCGGAGAATGGTGCGGTTGTCTAAGTTAGATACCGAAAGGCTAAATCCTCCATTTTCACCTCCAGAAGATAGCGTCATGGTGTTGGTCCAAGTATATCCTTTTTGGTAAAACTGTGAAATTTGATTCCGCTGTGGCTCATACGGAACGGTGATGTTGTCGAACAAAACTTGTGTCATTCCAGGCTGGAATTTTTCTCCAAAACTCCACTGTCCCGACGTAGGGAAGGCCGCCGTTGGACGCAAGCCGTTTTCACCTTGACCGTATTCATATTGATAATCGGTGTAATCCAAGGGAGTTTCGGACGTAAAATTGGAATTATAAGTCAAAGAAACGCCCGAGCCCGAACCACGATTTTTGGTCGTAATCATAATAACGCCGTCTTTGGCACGAGAGCCATACAAGGCCGAAGCCGCCGCACCTTTCAAAACTGTCATCGACTCAATGTCATCAGGGTTGATACTACTCAAGCCGTCACCACCGTCGGAGGTACGGTTGCTTCCTCTTTCGGAAACATCACCGCGCGCGCCGTTGTTGGTATTGTCGATGGGCACACCGTTGACCACAATCAAAGGAGAATTATTTCCTCCAAACGACGATTGCCCGCGAATACGAATTTTGCTCGTACCTGCGGGTCCAGACCCCAACGATGTGATATTTACCCCCGCCATTTTACCCTGCAACGCATTCATAAAATTGGCAGTACGGTTGACTGTCATTTCGTCTGTCCCTACCGTTGCGGTCGCATAACCCACACTTTTTGCTTGTTTTTTTATCCCCAAGGCCGTCACAACCACCTCACCCAACGACTTACTTTCGGGTACTAGCGAAATGTTGATGGCCGTTTGCGTGCCCACGATGACTTCCTTACTTTCGTATCCGACGTAGCTAAAAACCAGCACCGACGCGTTGTTGGGCACTTCCAGTTGATACGCCCCATCAACGTTGGTGGTAGTACCGCGCTGCGTTCCTTTGATCAAGACACTTACGCCTGGCAAACCTACGCCCTTTTCGTCGGACACTTTCCCCTTAATGAGTTCGGCCAGTAACTCCATTTTTTCTACGGCTCTTACCACCGAAACCTCTGCCGTCAAGGGTTTTTCGGTGAGCTGGGGGGCAATGATGCTTTCTTGAAATCGGGCGTCAGCTTCCGCCGTTTTTTTTGACTTTTTTGTTTCCAAAATCACGTAAGCCCCTTCTTTTACCTTCTTGTAGTTCAGTCCCGAAACTTTCAAGACCTTTTCTAAGTTCGACTCCAATGAGGCTTTGTAATCAACAAGGTCAGCGGGTACAACAAGTCCATCTACAAGCCCGCCTTCAAAAAGAATATCAACGCGATAGTAGCTTTTAAGTTGGCTCAAAACTCCTTTTAACTTTTGAGTTTCAGGAGCCGATTTTTGTTCGGGTTTTGGCGCGAGTTTATACGCTTTGGCATACACCTGCTGCGACCAACTTGGCCGCCCAAAGAGCAACAAGGCAAGTAGTAAACTACCTACCCAACTTGATTTTTGTAGGTTTGTCTTCATTATAACACAGGTTTGGGTCTATTATTTATCAGTAAGAAGTACGGTATCACCCACTTTGGTGATTTGGAGGTCAAATATTTCAGAAACAATTTCAAGCAATTCGTCGGCATTATTGGCCCGAAACGACCCCACAAGCGTCCGTTGGGACAGGGAATCGTCGGCGATAATTACTTTTAAACCGTAGTTATCGGCCATAATTCGGACAAATTCTTCCAAGGTTGTATCATCGAACACAAAGCGATGCTCTTTCCATGCCGTGTATTTTTCAGGTTGCTCGGTAACTTCTTTTTTTAGGTGGTTGCTTTGGTCAAACGTCACCAACTCTCCAGGCTTCATCATTAGCTCTTTTTGCGTTGTCCCTTCTTGGTAGCGCAACTGAACTTTGCCTTTGTTCAACACCACTTTGGCTTCTTTGCGGCGGGCATAAACCGAAAATTCTGTTCCCAAAACAACTACCTCTACCCCTTTCTCAGTTTTTACCACAAATCGTTGGTTATCAATGGTATGCGTTACCGAAAAATTCGCTTCTCCCGTTAGTTGCACCTGACGTGTTTTCTTTCCAAAACCAAATCTGGGGACTTCCAAGGCTGAATTTGCATTAAGAATTACTTGTGTACCATCGCTCAGGGTTATCGTTTGGGTTTCTCCAAATGCGGTACGATAAGTTTTAAACAAAAACGAATCTTGGTACAACCATCCTGTCGCCAACACACCCACCAAAGAAGCTGCAACTGCCCACCGCTTCCAAGTCATTTGTCGCGTTACTACCTCTTCATACTCCGTGCGAGCCACAGAATCAGGGTTTTCGTCAACTTGGTCAGCCCATTGGCTAAATCGTTCCAAGCCCGCATCGACATCCGTGAGGTACTGCGGATTTTGGTGTTCGTATTCAAACAGCCATTTGTAAAACAACTCTTCGTTGCCTTCCTTCTTTACCCAGTCATCAATCATTTGCTTCTGCAAAGCCGATGATTTTCCAGATAAATAGCTGAATATAAATTGTTTCGTTATTTCCACGTTCATTGATGTATAAAAGATTGGGAACTCCACTTTCGCGAAGTTGTTGGTTAAAAAATGAGGCCAAACACCACTAAAACTTCCGAAAGAAGCCACTTCCCCTTGAGCAACTCACGAACGTACTGATTGGCTCGGTGAAGCTGTACGTCCACTGTTTTCACTGAAAGGTTCAGCTCATCCGCAATCTCTTGGTACTTTTTCCCTTCAAATTTTCGCATCAAATAAATTTTTCGCCGCTCAATCGGTAATTTATTCACGGCTTCTTCCACATCGTGGTACAGTTCTTCAAATTGGCTGATATGGTCAGGCTGATATTCGTCGAGCATCGGTTTTTGGGCGGCTTCGAGCAGGTCTGCTTTGCGGCTCAAATCCCAACGGAGGTAGTTATACGCTTTATTGCGAACAGCCCGAAATAGGTAAAACCGATAAGAGGAAGTAATGTCGCCAAATGTTTTGTTGGCATACAGTTGATAAAAAATTTCAGAGACAAGATCTTCAGCCGTTTCTCGCGAACCAACGTACTTCACCGCGTGGGTACAAAGGGGTTGGTAATAGCGTTTGTAAAGCAAGGCCATTCCTTCCCGCGCATTGGTCTCAAAGGTTTTTCGGATAAACAATTCGTCATCAAACTCCACGACTTTTTTATCGTCGGAAGAAGATAATGGTGTGGTAATAGGAGTACCCTTGGTTTCAATATAATTATTGTTGACCTGCTTCATCGTGCTATGGTGTACTTTCTCTAAAGACAAGTTCGCACGAATACTTCCTTACAAGAATTGAAAAATATTTTTATTTTTTTGAATTTTATTTAGAATAGCGTGGGCTTATTTTGTAACCATATAAGAAATATAAGAGATTATAAGGCAAACCGTAAACCCAAAACAGGAAACAGAAAACCCAACACTAAGTCAAAGGCCCAGGGTTAAAGAGTACTAAGTCGTTGTATAAACCCAATTTGTCTGTTGCTACTTTTTTGGTTCCACTGGCCACTTCCAAAATCAAGTGGAACAATTCCCAACCCATTTCTTCTATGGTTTTTTCGCCAAAAGCAACGGGTCCCGCGTCGAAATCAATCAAATCGTGCCAACGGTTGGCGAGTTTTGAGTTAGAACTTACTTTTATTACGGGTACCATGTTAAGTCCATAAGGAGTGCCGCGCCCCGTGATGAATACGTGCATGTTCATCCCTGCGGCCAATTGCAGCGTACCACAAGCGAAATCAGAAGCAGGCGTTGCGACAAAATTTAGTCCTTTCTTTCTTACTTTTTCTCCTGGAGAAACCACATCCACAATCGGGCTCGTCCCCGACTTGGCAACCGAACCCAATGCTTTTTCGACAATGTTACTTAGTCCTCCACCTTTATTTCCTGGAGTTGTATTGGCACTGCGGTCGGCTTGACCTTGGTAGAGGTAATTGTCGTACCACGCCATTTCGTCTTTGAGTTTTTGGGCAACGGTTTCATCCATTGCCCTTGGCACCAACAAATGTATGGCATCGCGGACTTCGGTCACTTCCGAAAAAAACACCGTTCCTCCCGCTTTCACAATCAAATCGGCGGCAAAGCCTGACACAGGATTGCCCGTCAAGCCCGAAAAAGCGTCGCTTCCACCACATTGCATCCCCACCACCAAATCCGCTACTGAACATCGGGTACGCTGGCGTTGATTGAGTTTTTTCAGGTGCGTTGCTGCCATTTCCATAATCCCGTCCACCATTTCATAAAAACCCTCAAAACGCTCATCTTGGAGATAGAGAATAGACAGCCCCCCGTCCCCCGATAGGGGTGCTATTTTTTCTGGTCTAAGTTTTTCACAACCAAGGCCAATAATCATCACTTCGCCGCCAAAGTTGGGATTTTGTGCAATGTTTTTGATGGTTCGAATCGGCACAATTGCGCCAGGAGCATCAATTGCAATGCCACATCCATAACTGTGATTAAACGCCACTACGTCATCGACATTAGGATACAAAGGCAGCAATTCTTTTCGTATTTTATTTTCGATAAAATTGGTAATACCTGCCACGCATTGTACGCTCGTGGTAATTGCCAATACATTTTTTGTACCTACACTACCATCAGCATTTCGGTAGCCCATGAAAGACGCCTTCCTTAATTGAGCTTGCAATTTATCATTTATCTCAACAGGAGGTAAAACTGGTTTGTACTTAATATCTTCCAATTTGGGAGGTTCGGGCAAACTGATATTTCCCTCATTGACCCAGCTACCTTTTTCAATGGTTCGGGTCGCATAGCCTATTACTTGTCCATAACGCCGAACTTCATCGCCTATTTTGAGGGTTTGGAGGGCTACTTTATGCCCCATCGGAATATCTTCTACTAAAACCGTTGTACCCATGACAATGCTTCCACGTTTCAGTCCCGAAGGAATTGCTACGATGGCTACGTTGTCATTGGGCGAGGTTTTGATAACTAGCCCCCTAGTCCCTATTGGGGAAGTTTGAGTATCTATAATAGTGTTTTTCATTTTCTGATGTATATATTAAAACTCCCCCATTAGGGGGTGGGGGCTGCTACACCATTGGCCACAACCAAGCTGCTATCATTGTCAAAAGTACCCCCGCCAATCCCATCAAACTTTGCATAGGGGCAATGGTTTTGAGGGCTTCTTGCTCGGTTAGATTAGAGGTTTTACACATAATCCAGAAACCTGCGTCGTTCATCCACGGAATTAGTTTTGCCCCGCTTCCGATGGCCAAGCACAGATAAACGGGGTGAAAACCTAAATTGGCATTTTGGGCCATTCCAGCCAGTATCCCCGAAGCCGTAATCAACGCTACCGTCGCTGAACCTTGGGCCGTACGCACCACTGCCGTAATTAAAAATGCCAACGGAATAAGCGCCATTTGATAATCTTTTGTCATGTCGGCAATGCGCTGACTAATACCTGTTTGCTGCAACATTCCACCAAAAGCCCCACCAGCGGCTGTAATCAAAATAATACCTCCACCACTCATCAAAGCCGTTTGGGTGAAGGCCGTCAGTTTGTCTTTTGTTGTTTTTTTCTGGCCTGCCAAGACGTAAAGCGCAAAACAAGCCCCCATAAAAATGGCGATGTTTTTATCTCCACAGAACATCAGTACATCCATAAATCCTTGACTAAAAGGCGATAAGTTTTCGTGCGGAATTTTAAATGCCTCCACCGCCGAGCGCACACAAATAGTTACCAATGGAAACACCGCAGGAAGCAGCGCCCATCCCAAAGCAGGTAGTTCTTTGTCATCTTTGTTGGCAATGGCTGCAATGTCTTCCAAACGGGCATCGGGCGCATCACGCAAGGGAATATCGTATTTTTTATTGAGATACAGCGCAATAAGGTAACCTACTGTAATGGTACAAAGCCCTAATAAAGTGCCGCAAACCATCATTAACCCAATGGGAACGTTTAACGCACCAATGAGAAATAACGGCCCAGGCGAAGGAGGAACGTAAGAATTGGCCATAACGGCACCCGCAATGACCGACAACGCCAGCAAAAGATAATTTTTACCCAAACGCATTCCCATCGCTTTGGCCAAAGGCATCATTAAAAAGATAACTGTATCAACAAAAACGGGTATCGTCAAAAAGAAACTGCTCAGAATAAACCCAACGGGTGCATTTTTCACGCCTGTCACTTTCAGCATGGCACGAATGATTTTTTCGGCGGCTCCGCTGTCTAGCATCGACTTTCCGATGATAGCTGCCATCGCAATCAAAATACCAATTTTAGCGCAGGTATTTCCAAATTCGGTGGCAATACGTTCACCTACGCTTTTATGCGCTTGTTTCAACGCCTCGGCAGCCGACATGCCTTTGGCCAGATAAAATTGTTCAATCGCCGCCTCGGGTGTAAGCAATGCAACCACCAACGCCGCAGACAAAAGTGCCAAAAATGGATGCAATTTAAAACCAATGATACCACCGACAACAATCACCACGCCAACGAGCAAAATGAGTACAGGATCTAACATGTTATTTAAGTTAAGGATAACAACACTACTAACATTTATAAAACCAAACAAAGATTAATTTGTATTTTTTCACGCAATCGTTATCGGGAACGTTGTCAACGTACCCTCTTTTTACACCTGTAGTAAGTAAAAACGTTTGGGGTTTCTACTTTAAAATTTCACAAAACCAACCTTTCCTCATGACCTCCATTGTTGACCTCCTCACTCAAGCAGTTGGAAAAGACGCCATTTTACCCCCAATCGAAGCTACCGAACGCCCCGCAAGCCGTTGGTTATCGACCGACAACCTTTCGTGCAAAGCATTAGCGCGTCCCAATACCACCGACGATGTGGCGAAAATCCTACGACTTTGTAATGAATACGGCCAAACCGTAGTACCGCACGGTGGTTTGACAAACGTGGTTGGGGGCGTGACCACTACCTCCAACGACGTGGCATTGAGTCTCGAACGAATGAATGTCATTGAGGAAATTGACCTTCAAAACAAAACAGTTACGGTACAAGCGGGCGTGATTTTACACGATTTGCAAAAGGTCGTTGCTGAAGCAGGTTTGTTGTTTCCGCTGGACTTAGGTGCCAAAGGGAGTTGTATGATTGGCGGCAATATCTCAACGAATGCAGGAGGTTTGCAGGCGCTTCGATATGGAGTTATGCGTCAGCTTGTCTTGGGCTTGGAAGTAGTTTTGGCCGACGGTACGGTTATTTCTTCGATGAATAAAATGCTCAAAAACAACGCTGGCTACGATTTAAAGCACTTGTTCATTGGGTCAGAAGGAACGCTCGGGGTCGTCACCAAAGCTGTTTTGAAACTAGAAGATGCCCCCAAAAGTAAAAATACGGCGCTTATTGGCCTTTCCAGCTTCGACAAAGCAATCGCATTTCTGCAAACCGCCAAGCGTGAATTGGCCAATAAACTCACCACGTTTGAAATCATCTGGCAAGACTATTACCGTTTGATGACCTCACCTCCCTCTAGTTTTACGCCGCCTCTTCCCCAAGATTATCCTTATTATGTATTGATGGAAGCATTAGGCCAAAATCAAGAAGCAGACGAAGTTCATTTTCAAAATTTATTGGAACAATCGCTCGAAAATGGCCTTATCGAAGACGCCACTTTGGCACAATCTCAACAAGAGCTGGACTGGTTTTGGGGAATACGCGAAAAAGTTGACTTTATTTTTCAAGTTCACCAACCTGTATTTTTGTTTGATGTGAGTTTGCCCATCACTGACATGGAAGCCTACATTAACACCGTCATCCACAACCTTAAAGCGGTGTGGCCACAAGTTCATTTCTACAGTTTTGGTCACATGGGCGATGGAAATTTGCACTTATTTGTAAGCTGCGGAGAAAACACCCCCGAAACTCGCCACCGCGTGGAAGAAATCGTATTTCTACCTCTTCAAAAAATCGGTGGTTCGATTACAGCCGAACACGGTATTGGTCTCGAAAAAAAACCGTGGCTTCACCTCAGCCGCACACCTGAAGAACTAGCCCTTATGCGTACTCTCAAACAAGCACTAGACCCCAAAGGTATTTTGAATCCTGGAAAAGTAGTTTAATTTTATAAAGGTTGTAGATAGACAAAACGTCTATAAGTCTTTCTATTTCTTATCAAGATAGCAATTTAGTATTAACCTTTTCGTTTCTACTAAAACTAAACCTTTACTCCTATGAAAATTTTATCCACTTCCATTTTCTTTTTTTTCATCTTTACTTTCTTTACTCACGCGCAGCTGCCGAATGTATCAATTCATATTCAATCACCACAAAAAAACAATGCGGTAGCTTACTTGATAATCTCCAATTTGATTTCAGGAGGTGACACCGTCGCCAGAACATCACTCAATGCGCAAGGAGATGGTTCCCTAAACTTTCACCTCAATCAACCAACATTTGCCGAATTAACCATTGAAAAATTCCAATTCACTTGTTTTCTTTCTCCCGACGACAACCTAAAGGTAATTGTGGAAACCAATGATAAGGCGACTTCGATCCAATTTTCGGGTAAAGGAGCTGAGGCCAATAATTATTTGGAGGAATCAAGTAGTGTTTTCAATAAGCACTTCAACGTTGGGGGTAAACAAATCAATGAATTTGCTCCCGAAGAATTTACCAATTCTTTGAATAAAATGAAAAATGCTTTGGATGAGTTCCATCAAAGCTTTATCCAAAAATATCCTCTGCCCGAAAAAACTTCTAAATTACTGGAAATCAGTAACCAAATCATCCCTTTAAGTTTTAAACACAACTATATTTCGGCCCGTTATAACACAACAGAAGGGCGAATGTCCATCCCTGAATTTTTAGAAAAAGTGTACGGTGAAATTCCATTGGATGATGATTTCCTCAACGCCAAGTATTCTTACTATGGCTGGGTTTTGAAAGAATATTACGACAATTTATGTTTTGCACTGCTGGCTCAAAAAACTCCTGATGGAAAAAAAATACCCTATGCAGCGTTTCCCGAAATGCTTGAGAAAATGATTAAAAATGGTAATTACTCCAAAGCAATGACAGAGTGTTTATTGGCAATCAATATTTATGATGCACTCAATCAAGGATTAACTAGCGGTACGATGTCAGTTTATGAATCATTTAAAAAGGAATATTCTCATTCCATTTATCAGTTACCCCTTGACAAAAAGTACCAAAAATGGATTACTATTTCAAAGGGTGCTGCCGCCCCCAATTTTACAGGCGTTACTCCTGATGGAAAGAAGGTCTCTTTGAGCGATTTAAAGGGTAAAATTGTCTATGCAGATATTTGGGCGACCTGGTGCGGACCTTGTGTAGAAGAATTACCAAAAGCAAAGGAAATTCAACAAAAGTTTTCGGAGAAGGATGACGTGGTGTTTCTATACGTCTCTATTGATAGCAAAAGTACAAATTGGAAGAATTTTTTAGAAAAAGACCCCGCATTTAAAGGCACACATATCAATATTTCGGACGATACGGAGGTTTCTAAACTTTATAAAGCATATCAAATGAGCGGTGTTCCTGCATACTTCCTCATTGACAAAGAGGGTAAAATTATTACCGCCACCGCCTCCCGCCCATCGTCTGGTAAAGTGGAAGGAGAAATTCGAGCGTTGTTAAAATAAGGGGAGCTTGTTTCACAAAGGTTGCGCTTCTCCGAAGCGAGCATTGGTTTGCCTCATTTTATTTCTACAAACGTTTTTATTTCTCCGAAGCAATGTTGGTTTCGGAGAAACAAAACGTTTGTACCTACACATCCTGTCTCAGTACTTCCAAAGGAGAACGTGAGAGAATACCCCAGCTGTTGGCAAGGCCAATGAAAACTGTCAAAAAAGTAACCGTTAAAAACACTACTCCTACGGGCCAAAGAACTGGATTAAAGGTCATCTCAAAACTAAACGTCGCCAATGCCCAGCTGCCTACTAATGCCAGTAAAATTCCCGTAAAAGCCGCCAGTGTCCCCAAAAATAAATATTCTAACGCTGTGATTATCAATATTTGGCGACGACTTGCGCCTAACGTTCTCAGCAAAATACTTTCTTGAATCCGTTGGTATTTGGAAATCAGCACCGAGGCAATCAGAACAATCAGCCCAGTCAGGATACTAAAACCAGCCATAAAACGAATGACAAAGCCAATTTTGGTTGAAATATCGTCTAAAACGGTCAGTATCAATCCTAAATCAACCATCGACACGTTAGGAAACTGTCGTACCATCGCTTGTTGAAACTGCGCAGAAACCGTCGTGTTGGGTACGTGCGTGAGCAAAACGTGAAATTGAGGTGCTTCTTCCAACACGCCTTTGGGGAAAAGTACCAGAAAATTGGTTTGTACACCTGCCCAGTCCACATCACGCAAACTAGCCACAACGGTAGTAAGCATCATTCCTTGGACGTTGAACAAAAGCGTATCACCGATGTTGATGGTATTTCGTTCGGCGTAACCATCTTCCAACGAAATAGGTACAGGTTGACTCACATCTTTTACTTCACTTATCCACTTTCCTTTCACCACTTTCTCAGTCGAAATGAGCGAATCACGGAATGTTACGCGGTATTCCCGACTAAACAATCCACGCCAACGTTTGTTTGTTGTGTCTTTAAGGGCTTCGGTAGAAGTTTGTCCGTTGAGTTGTTCTAACCGCATCGTAACAATGGGAACGTTTTGTAAAATTGGCAATTTCTGACTTTTTACCACCTCCATTACAGCCTGTTTTTGAGGTGTTTGAATATCAAAAAGCACCATATTAGGCTGATCACCGTCGGTTGATAGCTTGATTCGGTCTAGTAACAGGTTTTGGACAAACAAAAGGGTACAAATAAACATGGTACCAAGGCCAATAGACACCATCAAAATGGCTGTTTGGTTGTTGGGACGATACAAATTGGCCAACCCCTGCCGACTCAAGTAGCTCCATGAAGAAGGAAAAAATCGACGAACTAACCACATCAAAAGCGTAGCCATTCCCAACAACAGCAAAAAGGCGAACGTAACCCCAACGGTAAATGCCACCGCATCGGTCCAACGCTTCATTTGCAGCCACGTAAAGCCAAACACAAATGCCAAAATCAACGCATACACCAGCCATTTGAGTGGGTCTTTTCCCAGGCCCGATTGCTCGTACGATGCCCGTAATACATTGAGAGGCGAAATTTTACGAATTGAAATCAACGACAAAAGCGCAAATAAGTTAGAAATAATTACGCCCAATAGCACCCCTTGGCCGATAGCCGTAAACGAAAGTGAAGTGGCTAGTTCGAAGGGTAAAAAATCTTTGAGAACGAGCGGTAAAAATTGCTGAATCCCTGCTCCCAGCGCTGCCCCCAATAGAGAACCCAACAGGCCAATCCCCGAAATTTGAATGAGGTAAATCAAAAATGCCTGCGACGCTTTTACTCCCAAGCAACGAAGAATGGCAATGGAATTGATTTTTTCACGGATATAAATGTGTATCGCACTTGCGACACCCACACACCCCAACAACAACGCAATGAACCCCACCAAACTCAAAAATCGAGTTAAATCACGAAACGAGCGACCTGTGTCTTCTTTTTGGCTTTCAACGGTTCGGAAATTGTAGTTTTCGTTTTCAAGCTTGGGTTCAATTTTCTTTACTAAAGCTTCAATATTTGTCTTTGGAGCAAATTTGTAATAATAACGATAAACTATACGACTCCCTTTTTGTGCCAATTTGGTCTTTTCCAAAAACGATAACGGAATATAGACCGACGGTGCAACCGTAGCCGCAATTCCCGTTTGACCTGGGGCTTTTTTAAGAATACCCGCAATTTTAAAAGTCATTTCACCCACTTTGATAGAATCTCCTACTTGGGCTTGGTATTGCAACATTAAGGTTTGATCTACCAAGGCGGCTTGTTGCGTACGAAACTCTTTGGCGGCAGCAAGTGGTTCAGTCTCAAGGGTTCCATAGTAAGGAAAATCCCCTTCTAAAGCCCGAATTTGCGCTAGACGAGTTCCGCTATTTTTGGGAAAATAAATCATCGAAGCAAAACTCATTTCCTTCGACTTTTGCCCTTTTAGCGAATCCATCAGGGCCTGCATTTTATCATTTGGTGTCTGATTATCGGATAATTCCAAATCCGCACCCAATAATTCAGCTGCTTGACTATCAATATTTTCCCGCAAATTATACCCCAAAGAATAAATGGCTACTAATGCTGCAATGCCCAAGACAATGGACGATACAAACAGCAACAATCTCGAATAATTTCGCCGACTATCGCGCCAAGCCATTTTCAAAAGCCAACTTATGTTATTGTTCATGCTTTTTCTTATTAACCATTTACTTTTCCTCCTTTGATTCGGATAATACGCTGCGTTTTTGCGGCTAATTCCAAGTTGTGCGTCACCAAAATCAACGTCGTGCCTGCTTCTTTGTTAAGGTCAAACAGTAGTTTTTCGACCTTTTCACTTGTTTCGGCGTCGAGGTTACCCGTAGGTTCGTCGGCAAACAAAATTTGAGGTTGGTTAGAAAACGCCCTTGCCAACGACACCCGCTGTTGTTCGCCACCGCTGAGTTGGGTAGGATAGTGATGTCCCCGTTCGGCCAACCCAACTTTATCCAACAAGTCCATCGCCCGACTTTTGATGTTCTTCTCTCCGCGAAGTTCGAGGGGAACCATCACATTTTCGAGGGCAGTGAGGGTAGGTAAGAGTTGAAAGTTTTGAAAAATAAAGCCAACGTACCGATTACGAACATCGGCGAGCTGGTCTTCATTGAGGTTGTTAAGGCGAATTCCGTTTAGTTCGACACTTCCCGAAGTAGCACGGTCGAGTCCCGCACAGAGCCCAAGCAGCGTTGTTTTTCCACTTCCAGAAGGGCCAACGATGGAGAGGGTAGCTCCTGCTTCTACCGAAAAGTTAATATCATCAAGTACCTTGAGTTCACGGTTTCCACTACGATATACCTTCGCTACGTGTTCAAGTTGCAGTATATTTGCCATATTGTTTGGTTTCGCGCAACGCTTTTGGTCATTGGAGGAGGAATACTTTCTTTCTCAGAAACTTATGCGGCGCTGCGTGGGTTTATGTTTCGATGGTTTCCTAATCAAAATACAATATGCTTAAAATAGTTTCGCGTTTATCACTTTATTTTTTTGCCTTGGTACTTCTGGCCTGCAACACGAGCGAGAAAACGAGCACTGAGCAATCTAAAACTACCGATACTACAACGGTTGCTGCTTCACAAAAGGAAGTAAAAAATATCCTGATTTTTGGCAATAGCCTCACGGCTGGTTATGGACTCGAACCTGCACAAGCGTACCCTTCCGTTCTCCAAAACCGCATTGATTCTTTGAAATTACCCTATAAAATTGTGAATGCAGGTTTAAGTGGAGAAACCACTTCGGGCGGGAACAGTCGTTTGGATTGGGTGTTAAAAAACAAAGTCGATATTTTTATTTTAGAATTAGGAGGAAACGATGGTCTGCGCGGTATTGCTGTGACTGAAACGCGTAAAAATCTCCAAGCGATGATTGATAAAGTGAAGGCGAAATACCCAGAAGCCAAAATTATTTTGGCAGGAATGCAAGTTCCTCCGAGCATGGGTAAAAAATACGGCGAAGAGTTTAAGATAATTTATCCCGAATTGGCCAAAAAGAACAACGTTGGATTGATTCCTTTTTTGCTCGAAAAAGTAGGGGGAGAAGTCACGCTTAACCAAAAAGATGGTATTCACCCCAACGAAGCTGGGGCGAAAATCGTGGCGGAGAATGTGTGGGAAGTATTGCAACCCATGCTTGGTCAGTAACCCACTTACTCAAGCCGAATAGCAGCCTCGATGGTTTCAAGGATAAAATCGCACTGGTCTTGGGTCAAAATAAGCGAGGGACGAAGGGTGATTACATTGCCTTCAATGGTTTTGAAAGCCAAACCTCGTTCCATGCAACGGTACATGATGCGTTCGGCGGCTTCGTAGGCTCGTTCTTTAGTTTTGGGGTCTTTTACTAAATCAATACCAATGTGAAAACCTCTGCCCGCGACATTCCCGATAATCGGGTATTTTTCTTGCATTGCCCGAAATGACGCCATCAAATACTCGCCTTTTTCGGCGGCATTATTTACTAAATTGTGTTCTTCGATGTATTCAATTTCGGCCAAACCCGCTGCGGCACACAACGGATTTTTTTCGTGGGTAAAATGCCCAATCGAAAGATGTTGTAAGGTATTGTAGGCTGATTTGGTGACGATTCCCGCAAATGGCAACATTCCACCTCCCAATGATTTACCCAACACCAACACGTCGGGCGTCACGAAATGCTCACTGGCAAACATTTTACCCGTGCGCCCAAAGCCTTCGATAATTTCGTCAAAAATCAAGAAAATACCCTCACTATCGCACAGGTTACGTACTTCTTGCCAGTAATTTTTAGAAGGAACAACGGGAGTTGAAGAAATTGGTTCGGCTACGATGGCCGCGATGTCAGGTTCATTGCGAATGAGGAGTTTGATTTGGCGTAAATATTCTTCGTCGATGGCATCTTGGTCGGTCCAATTCCACGGATTTCGGTAGTAATTAGGAAACTCGACGTGCAGCGCTCCTGGCACCATCGGGCCATTTCCTTTCGTAAAATGCGCTTGCCCGCTTACACTTGCCGCCTGATACCCTGTTCCGTGGTAAGCATCCCAAAACGAAATGGTTTTCCACTTGCCCGTAATTTGTTTTGCCAACATGACTGCCATTTCGATGGCCTCGGAGCCACCAGGACAAAAAAGAACCCTATCGAGCCCTGCGGGCGTAATTTCTGTTAGTTTTTTGGCCAACTGTATGGCAGGGATATTGGTATAGCGGCGCGGCGTAAAAGCCAACGCTTCCTGCATTTGATGCTGAAGTGCTTCCACGACCTTGGGGTTATTAAAACCCGCATTGTGGACACCATTACCGTGCATGTCTAAGTATTTTTTTCCGCTCAAATCATAAATATACGCCCCTTCCGTTCGGGACAAAACATTCATAACGGGGGTAGAAAGCGCTTGGTGTAAAAAATATTTGGCATCTTCTTCTAGCCAAAAGTGCGTTTGTTCGTCGAGCTTTTCGTAAAATAAATGGCGTTGCTGAGAACTATTTATATCGCCTTGATCTTCAGAAATGGTATTTTTTGACATTTGTAAATAGGTTTGGTAAGGGTTGCATTTCCAAATATAAGCTGTTTCTTTTTGCAACATTGATTGCTTCTTTATTATTTTACTCAGCTAAACCCGATGTTACCGCTATGCTATCTACTACTCGTATATTCGATATTCTTGAGTACGCTGTTCGACCTCAAAACAAAGCCAATGTCCTAGCTTGTAAACGTAAAGGCGAATGGCTGACGTTTTCAGCCACCGATATTCTTCAACAGATTGACGAAATGAGTTTGGGTCTCATCGGCTTAGGGGTTAACATTGGCGATCGAATTGCCATCGTTTCAGATGGTCGTCCCGAGTGGAATATTTTAGATTTTGCCATCCAACAGATAGGAGCCATTTCGGTACCCATTTATCCTACCCTCACGCTCGACGATTTTCAATTTATTTTTCATGAATCGGCGGTAAAATTTGTATTTGTAGGCGATGCAAGTCTTTTCCGAAAACTCCTTGACATTGTTGCTACTGCGCCTAGCATCGAGGAAATGTTTACGTTTGATGCGGTAAAAAGTGCTAAAAATTGGCTAGACGTACAAGCCCAAGCCAACGAAGCCAACCGAAGCGAACTGAATAAACGCAAAGCCAATGTCCAACCCGACGACCTTTTGAGTATTATTTATACCTCAGGCACAACGGGCAACCCTAAAGGGGTAATGCTCAGCCACCAAAACCTCATCAGCAACGTCATTGAAGGATGTAAATTGATTGCGTTCGGGGCTGAGGCGCGTGCGTTGAGTTTCTTACCCCTCAATCACGTCTTTGAACGTATGGTACAATACGTGTATTTGCGCTCGGGGATTTCAATTTACTACGCCGAAAACGTAGCCACCATTGCCGAAAATCTCAAAGAGGTGCGCCCAACGGTACTTTCTACGGTGCCTCGTTTGTTAGAAAAAGTGTATGATAAAATTATCGCCAAAGGTTACGAACAACCTCGCATTCAGCGAAATATATTTCTTTGGGCGCTTGATTTAGGTTTGAAGTATGACCCAAATAACTCCATGGGATTTTTGTACAATGCTCAACTAAAGTTAGCCCGCAAACTGGTTTTTAGCAAATGGCAAGAAGGGCTAGGAGGAAAATTGGAAATGATTGTAGCAGGGGCAGCCGCCACGCCGCCACGCATTGCAAGGGTGTTTTGGGCAGCGGGCATTCCCGTATGTGAGGGATATGGTCTGACTGAAACCTCGCCTGTTATTTCGTTTAATCGGCTTTTTCCTCAGCCCGAAGTGCGCATCGGCACAGTTGGGCTTGTGATTGACGGCGTCGAAGTAAAATTGGCCGACGATGGTGAAATTTTGGTCAAGGGACCCAATGTAATGAAAGGTTATTACTTAAAACCAGAACTCACAGCCGAAGTAATTGACGCGAACGGCTGGTTTCACACGGGTGACATTGGCGAATGGATAGATGGTCGTTTTTTAAAAATCACCGACCGTAAAAAAGAAATTTTCAAAACTTCCGCAGGGAAATACGTGGCTCCTCAAGCCGTCGAGGCCAAACTCAAAGAATCGTTTTTTGTTGAACAAGCCGTGGTAATGGGTGATGGTCAAAAATACGCCGCGGCCTTGATTGTCCCGTCGTTTGAAGCCATCAAAGAATTTTGTCGGGTCGAAAACATCACTTATACCAGCGACAAAGAAATCATCAAAAACGAAAAAGTAGTAACCAAGCTTCGCGCGGAAATTGAAACCGAAAATCGGGAATTGGCTCCCTATGAACGTATCAAAAAATATCACTTATTATCAAGCCCTCTTTCAGTTGAAAATGGAGAACTAACCCCCACCCTCAAACCCAAACGCCGTATAATTCAGGAAAAATACAAAGCGGAAATTGCGGGATTGTTTGATTAGCCTAATTTAACAACCATGTAAGAAATATAAGACCATATAAGTAATTATAAATCAGCTAAATATCTCAACTTTATTAGTTTTCTCTAAATGACTCCCACCATTTACGAAGTGATTCAATGACTTGTTTTACGTCCAGAAGCGACAATTCGGGGCGTTTTGAGGTCATGGGGATTTGAATAAAAACGGCATTGCCCTCCCCTACTTTGGGTGTCCAGACAATTTGTCCCCGCAAAACGGCCACCCTCGATTCGATATTCCCAATGCCAAGCCCTTGCTTTGCCTTGGCATAATCAAATCCTTTGCCATCGTCAAAATAATCAAAATGAATGATATCTTCATCTTGATGCGCACGAATGGTAATCTTCTTACAATCAGCGTGTTTTAGACTATTGTTCATTAATTCTTGAGTGATTCGGTACAAGCCTGTCTCAATTTCGGTAGGCAAACGTTCGGGCAGCCGAGAGGCATCCATTTCTACACCTACCACTCCCGATTGACTGATTTTTCGAACCAACTCTTCAATGGCCGCTGCATAGCCGTATTGTTCTAATACCCTCGGACTTAGCTCACGCAGCATCCGTCGAATGTCCACAATGGAGTCATTGATTATCTCCAATGTTTTACTTTTTATCTCCTGACTTTCAGGCTTTTTAGACAAATATTTTGTCATCGTGGACGCGTATAACTTGAGTGTCGCAAGTCTTGCTCCCACCTCATCGTGCAGATCTTGGGCGATTTGTTTACGTTCTTGTTCCTGCGCATCCAAGGCAATTCGTAGTCTTTCTTGTTCTTTTTCTTTCAAACGAACCAGTCGATTTTTCCCTGCCACAAAAGCCACATAACCAAACAAACCCGTACAAACAAAATAGAACCACCAAGTTTGCCAAAACGGTGGCTGTACCCGAATAAAAAGTTTCTTTTCGTCGTCACTCCACAATCCATCACGGTTCGAAGCCTTTACCCGAAACACATAATGACCTGGTGCCAGGTTAGCATAACGGACGTAGTTTTTGTTACCACTGCGTACCCAATCATTGTCTTGCCCCTCCAGCCTATATTTGTATTCATTTCGGCCATTACTGTAAAAATCAATGGCCGCAAATTCCAACGAAAAAGTATTTTGGGAATAGGGTAAAGAAACGGCATCGGTTTCATTAATTTGTTTTTCCAATGGGAAGGCTGCTTCATTCACACTGAAATTGTACAAATGAACACTAGGTTTAAAGGATAATTTCCGCATTCGTTCGGGATAAAAACTATTAAATCCTTTTACCCCCCCAAAATATATTTCTCCTTCACTGGTTTCCAAAAAAGCATTGCCGTTATACTCGTATCCCTGAATGCCGTCAGCTACGTCAAAATTTCGGAACTGGTTTGTTTGTTGATCAAAGTGCGAAATACCGTGATTTGTACTGAGCCACAAGTCTCTTTTTTTGTCGATAATTATCCCATAAATATACGAATTGGCAAGGCCATTGCGGTCGTTATAAAAGCGATACATCCTATTTTTAGGATTCAGTTCGAGCAGCCCTTTCTCCGTACCAACCCAAAGCTTCCTACGAATTGTATCTTCACGTATTACATTGATATTGAAGTACTTCATCCCATAATACACCTGTTTCCATTGGTTGTTTTGGTAACGGAAGCCGTACAACCCATCAAAATAAGACGACACCCAAATAGTACTATCTTTGGCTTGAAATACTGAAAACACATTTCGGTTTTTTAGCATGGGTGGGCGCGAAAACGTTGCCTTTTGGACATTAAAAATCCACGGCCCTTGCGGAGTTCCGAGTAAAAATAAGCTATCAGAAAGTTCAGTAATATTTCGCGTATAGTTGTTTCGAGAAGGGTTTTTATCAAACTGAAAAAGCGTAAATTTTTCCGCCTTTGGGTCAAAATACATAATGCCGCCATAAGTGCCCAGCCACATTCGATTATGGCTGTCTCGAAGCAATGACTTGATAAAATTTAACGAAGGAATGGTTGGCATCGCTGCCTTCGTCAGGTATCGCTTGATGATGGTGCGATTTTGGGGATGATACACGTTCAGACTACCTTCGGTGCCCACCCACACGTTTCCATCGGGGCTTTGAGCAAAGCACCGAACCGAAAAATTATCCAAACGCCTTTCATCTGGCGAATCGGGGGTATCGGTTACTTTTCGCAAAACAGAAGCATTCGGAATCACTTTTAAAAGCCCATCGGGGTCAACATTCGCCCAAATAATCCCTCTACTGTCAACGTAAATACGGGTAATCTCGTAGTTGTCTAATTTTCGGGGCGTGACCAATGGCAACGACAAAGGTTGCAGAGTCAATTTGGCAGGGTTCAAAATCCAAAAACCATTTCGTTGGGTTCCAATCCACAATTTTTTATTGATGCCCTCAGCAATGCTATACACTGCCCCAATCGGCTTCCCTTCCGCCGAATTATCAAAAAACTGAAAAGTTGTATAGGTATTGTCAATACGAATGACGCCATTTAACGACCCCAGCCAAACCGTGTTTTTGGCATCAACGTACAAACAGATGATATTAAGTGGAGTTCCGAGTTCGTTATTGGGAGATTGACTAAAATAATAATGGTATTTTTTTTCTTTAATATTATACCTAACCACCCCTTTGTCACCCACCATCCAAACATCCCCCGCAGGTGTACGTGTAGTCCAATCTATATAGTCAAAATCCTGAGAAATAAATACCTCTGGTGCAATCACCCGATGGGTTTTGGTCTTGAAATGATAAGCCAACATTCCTTCTCCTTCTCTGATATACCAAAGTTCGTCTTGATCGGCATAAAACGGCGCTGTTCGCTTTTTGATACCCGCATGTTTTTTGTCAACGATGAGGGTAAAATGCTCTGTCGAACGTTCATAACAATTCAACCCCTCCTCGGTACCTAGCCAAATATTTCCACGGCGATCTTCGACAATGCCTGCAATATTTACCCCATGAAGCGTATTAGAGTTGTTGGGGTCTGGTTTATATACCTTAAATGAATGTCCATCGTAGCGGTTCAAACCATCTTGCGTACCAAACCACATAAAACCCCGCGAGTCCTTGAGCATGTGATAAGGTGAGCCTTGTGAAAGCCCTCTTTCTACCCCAATATGTTCTACCCGATAATCCTGTGCAAACAAGCATCGGCTTACCAACTGAATTCCTAAAAAGAAGAGGAATAATCTATACACTTACCTGGGAGTTTAGGCCATAACTTACTCTGTCAAAAGGCAGAGATAAGGCAAGTTACAGAAAAATATACTTAGGAGTCAAAACACAAGCGAGTATTTTCGGACGTCACTTCCAGCAGCGCTTTTCGTCCGACTACCATGGCACGATTATCGGGGACGTGTCCAACGGGAAAATCAAAGGCGACGGGATAATCAAATTCTTGCACGTAGTCACTGATAATTTCGAAGTGATTTTTACCAAAAGAAGCAGATTCGTTGTCTTTGAGGTCGGTAAATTGCCCCACGACGATGCCCGCCAGTTGATCTAGCTTACGTGCTCGTTTCAATTGCACCATCATGCGGTCGAGGTTGTAATAGTATTCTTCTACATCTTCGATAAATAAAATTTTACCGCGTGTGTCTATCTCAGAACGTGACCCTAACAGATGTGCTAAAAGGCATAAATTACCACCCACTACTGTTGCCGCTGCGTTGCCATTTCGGTTGTACGGATGGGCAGGCACAACATACGTAAGTGGCTCTCCCCAAAGTGCTTTATGCAGCGATTCAAGCGCATTTTCAGCGTCTTCTTGGCCAAATAACTTGGGCATAGTAGCGTGCAAACTCTCAAAACCAAGGCGATGCAAGTGGCAGTGTACGGCCGTAATATCACTAAAACCTACCAGCCATTTGGGCGATTTTTTAAACTTTTGAAAACGGAGGGTATCAATAATTTTTGAACTACCATAACCACCTCTCGCCGAAAATATAGCCTTTATGCTAGAATCATCAAGCATTTGTTGTAAGTCTTGGCGTCGCTCCTCGTCGGTTCCTGCAAACTGGTTGTAATGAGAATAGAGGGTCTGACCTTCAACGACCTCAAGCCCCCAGTCTTCACGCAAAATACGCAACCCCTCTTCCAATGATGGGTACGACACCTTACTGGCCATCGCCAATACCCCGACTCGGTCTCCAGCTCGTAAAAAAGATGGTCTTATCACGTAAAATCGAACTTCTTTAAATTCAAAAAATCATATTTTAATTTTCCTATTTCTCTCGCATAACGGCCAAATAGGTAGCGCCAATCAGGGCCATGAGTAACAAAATACCTATTACTTCAAAAGCCCAAACGTGGGTTGTCATTAGGTGAATCCCAAACTGACGTAGGGTTGTACTTCTAACGGCTGGGTCAATCACATCGTCAGGGCCGTGTAGAATAAGAAAATTGGCATGAACAATCAACCAAAATAAGCCGCCAAAAATGGCCAACGCCACCACTGTTCCCCAAAAATGGTTTACGTGAGTCGTCAGGACAATATTCGCCTGTTGGCTATCCGTTCGGTCGGCTCGGTGCGTCAGCATGACTCCAAAAATGAGAAGTATCAACACCCCACCTACGTAAATGAGCAATTGAGCCACTGCCAAAAAATCGGCTCCTGCCAAGACAAACAGCGCCGCAACCCCCAATAAGGCAATAAACAAACTCAAAGCGGCATACATCACATTGCGGGTGAAGAGTATCGTAAGGGCTGCCCCCACCGCAAGTGCTGAAAATCCATAAAATGCAATTTCTTCCATTCTCCGCTATTTTTTTCCAAAGGTGTAAATCAGCCCAAAATTACTTTTTAGAATCCCTGACTCAAACTTTCGCTCGACGTAAGGGGCAATTTCCAAAGCAATTTTTACTTGGGGCACTGTTTTAAAGGGCGAAACGCGCGTTCCAATATTAAGCGAATAGCCTTCCACTACATTTTTTGTTTGATTGGCCAAAACGCCAATAAAATTAAATCGTACACCGCCACCTGCATAAAATTGAGCAGCGCTTGTTTGTTTAAAATTAAACAAAGGCAACACCTCCGTACTGAGGCTTCCAAACAACGTGTTGGTTTGTAGGCGAGCATCCAGCCAAAAAACTTTGGCGGGGTTTGTACTCACCGAAATCAGGCCATTCCAAGGGTAGTACCCTACCGATTGGGCTTTCACTTGACTCATTCCCAAGAATAAGCCTAAAAAAAGCCCCGTTCGGAGCAAAGTCCGAGCGGGGGTTAATGGTTGGTTCTGCGTTAAAAACATTTGAAAATGGTTTTATCTCATTTTAAGTTTACCCATTTTTTCCATTGTATTCATCTTTTTCATCATTTTGCGCATTTCGTCAAATTGCTTCAAAAGATTATTTACTTGCTGTAAAGATGTACCACTACCTGTTGCAATACGTTTCTTACGGCTATTGTCAATCATGTCTGGGTTTTCGCGTTCTTTCGGAGTCATTGACTGGATGATGGCCTCAATCGGTTTGAAAGAATCGTTGTCAATATCCATATCTTTCACGGCACTTCCCATACCTGGAATCATCCCCAACAAATCTTTGACGTTACCCATCTTTTTGATTTGTTGTAATTGTCCCAAGAAGTCGTTGAAATCGAACTTATTTTGACGCATTTTGGCGTTCAAACGCTTTGCTTCGTCTTCATCAAAGGCTTGCTGAGCACGTTCTACCAACGAAAGTACGTCCCCCATTCCCAAAATACGGCTCGCCATACGATCAGGGTGGAAACTATCGAGGGCTTCCATTTTCTCGCCCGTTGAGATAAACTTAATCGGTTTATCTACAATTTGGCGAATTGAAAGCGCCGCTCCCCCGCGGGCATCACCGTCTAATTTGGTAAGCACAACCCCGTCAAAGTTCAAGCGTTCGTTGAACGTTTTGGCCGTGTTTACCGCATCTTGCCCCGTCATTGAGTCAACGACGAACAAAATTTCGGAAGGTTTTAGGGCTGCTTTGATATTTTCAACCTCACGCATCATGACCTCGTCAACGGCCAAACGACCCGCTGTATCGACAATCACGATTTTCTTGCCCGACTTTTTGGCGTGTGCAATGGCGTTTTGGGCAATTTCTACTGCGTTTTTATTTTCTGGCTCGGCAAAAACTTCCACGCCAATTTGCTCGCCAAGTACTTTCAGCTGGTCAATCGCCGCAGGACGGTAAATATCACAGGCCGCTAACAACACCTGACGCCCTTGGCGCTTGAGTAAGCTGGCTAATTTACCCGAAAACGTGGTTTTACCCGAACCCTGAAGACCCGCAATTAAAATTACGGCAGGATCACCTTTGGTATTAATACCTTCGGCATGTCCACCCATCAATTCGGTCAACTCCTCGTGGACAATTTTTACGAACATTTGCCCAGGCTCTACCGCAATCAGAATCTTCTGATCCAAGGCTTTATCCTTGATTTTATCCGTAATTTCTTTGGCAACTTTGAAGTTAACGTCGGCGTCCACCAAGGCACGGCGCACCTCTTTAATCGTGGCGGCTACGTTAATATCCGTAATTCTGTCTTTCCCCTTGAGGGTTCGAATGGCTTTGTTTAATTTATCCTGTAAGCTTTCAAACATAGTAAACGCAAATAAAATGAGGCCGCAAATTTAGTGAAACAAGTCTGGAAACCATAATAACTTTGAATAGCAGTGTGAAAAGTAGTGTGATAATTTTAAATTTGCGCCGCAAAAAACTTAAAAATCAAAACGTCCGTCATGATTATGCAGAGAAGAACAACTACTTACTGGCGCTGGCTGAATGTGTTACTGATTGTGTTTATGACAGTAGGTACGTTGATGGCCCAAGTCAAAATTACTTTTCCCGTCGAAAGAGCCATTTTTCAGCGTAACAACGCCAACCAAGCAGTTATCTCTATTGGCGGCTACTATACCCAAGCGGTTGACCGCATCGAAGCACGACTAGTGCCTGTACTTGCAGGACAAGGCCAAGCTACTGATTGGACTACCATTCAATCAAATCCCAGTGGAGGTACGTTTTTAGGTACTTTGACTGGCCGAGGCGGTTGGTACACTTTAGAAGTAAGAGCATTTTATGGCCCTAACCAAATAGGTCGTGATGCGATTAGTCGCGTGGGGGTTGGGGAAGTATTTTTGATTGCAGGCCAATCCAACGCCCAAGGTTTTTTTAATTTTGGCGGACCAGCAGCTTCTGATGACCGAGTCAATGCCGTGACATGGGATAACCAAAATTCGGATAAAACCAACAACCCAACCCTTACATTTGCACAGGTTACAGCCAATATGGTTATTGGCCCACGGGGTCGTAGTGCTTGGTGCTGGGGGGCATTGGGCGATTTACTCGTCAGAAAGCTAAATGTTCCAGTGATGTTTATGAACGCCTCTTGGTTTGACACTTCTACCCAAAACTGGTTAGATGCCGCCAATGGCAAGCCCGTTGAAAGCCGAGTACCAGGCGTTTTCTTACCACCAGGTATGCCTTATGCCAACCTCAAAGCATCACTCCAATATTATGGTTCTATCCTAGGATTACGGGCTGTTTTATGGTTGCAAGGAGAAAACGATGCCGCCGCCCGTGTAACAAAAGCAGCTTACCAAAATTCACTACAAGGCTTAGTAAACGTTGCTCGCATAGAGCAAGGAGAAGTCTTATCTTCACTCCCATGGGTATTGTCACGCACGTCTCGCTATGCCTTCAACAGCGCTTCGTTTGTATCTCAAGATGTGATTGAGGCACAAACAGCCGTCATAAACATTCCATTCAATAAATGCTACGGTGGGCCTTTCACCGATAATATTCAAGTACCTCGCCCAGCTAAAAACCCAGTAAATGGTGAAGACGATTATGTACACTTTCAAGGTCAAGGTCTAGCTGAGGTAGCTCGTGCGTGGGATAACTCGCTTCCTCCAAGCTTTTTTGCGACGGTAGTACCTGTCATGGCTCGGCAACTTCTACCCATCAGTATCTCTTGTAACACCCCTGCTGTTAGCTTTAATGCAAAAGCGCCTAATGGATTTTCTTCTTACACTTGGAGTACGGGCGAAACTACCCAAATCATTACGGTAAAGGGAGCAGGTACGTATCAAGTTACGATGAAAGATAACGCTGGGAATACCTACCTAACTGCTCCCATTACAGTGACGGAAAACGTTGAACCACCTGTTCCAACCATCACCCCAAGTGGTGAACAAGTGATTTGTGCCGATTCTTCAATCTTACTTTCAGTCAATGTATCGCCAGTCAATACAGTAACATGGAGTAACTCTTTTGAAGGAAGAACTATTTCCGTTAGAAACCCAGGTCAATACACGGCTAGAATTTCAAACATTTATGGATGTACTTCGTCCAATTCAGCACCCGTGACCATCAAAACCATCAGTATGAAAGCCCCAACTGTCATCCAATCGGGGCCTTACAGCGTACAGGCGGCTGTCGATTCGACGATTTATTCGTTTGCTGACTCAAAGGTTTCGGACATTTCTTGGGATTGGCAACAAGGTAGCAGAACATTGCCCAACAAACAATCTGCCATCAAAACAACGTCCATTGGTGCATTTAGTGCCCGTTCTCGGGTAACGTTTGTGTCTTCGGCAGGTGGAAGTTCACGTACGTGTGTATCTCCTTTTTCATCAGAAATAACCGTTCGTCCCGCTGGTGAGGAAGAAGGTTTAATTATTTATCCGAATCCAAGTCGTCATGGAAAAATTGCCATTGAAACCTTCCAAGACTTGACAAATGTGCAGATAACCGTAGCACATATTTCGGGTCAAGTGGTTTACCGTGAGAAACTTCCTGTGTTGGACATCCGTAAAGTAGTGGATTTGTCGCACCTCCCAGATGGCGAATATATTTTCAAAGTTTCGTCCACCACGCTCAACGATTCACGACGAATTATTATAGATTATTGATATTTTCGGGGCTTCTGTGGTGTACAGAAGCCTTTCTTATTAATTTTACAGCGCCGTTCAAAAACCAAAGCCCTAACATTTGGTTTACTTAACGGACATTCCTAATTTTGAGTATTAAGTTAATCTGCATTAACCAATCCCCATACGAATGAATTATTTACCTTCAGACTACCTACCTATCCTCATTCAACTAGGCTTGGCATTGGCCTTCATCGTGGTGACCATGCTAGTAACCCACTCGATTGGCCCAAAGCGAAACAGCGAGCGTAAAGACGAAGCTTTTGAATGTGGTATCGAATCAAAAGGAGATGCGCGTACTCCTATTTCCATCAAGTATTTTCTAGTAGCTATTCTTTTCGTCTTGTTTGACGTGGAGGTTATTTTTATGTACCCTTGGGCGGTCAATTTCCAAAAATTAGGGTCGCTAGGATTTGTAGAAATGATTTTATTCATGGGCTTGCTTTTGGCTGGCTTTTACTACATCATCCGTAAAGGTGTTTTAGACTGGGAAAAATAACAACGATAACCATCAATTATGGCAACTGATATAAAAATAGTAGAAGCCCCTGAAGGATTCGAAGGTTCGGGCTTCTTCGCTACCTCGTTTGATAAAGTAGTAGGTTTGGCCCGTAGCCACTCGTTGTGGCCATTGCCGTTTGCGACGTCTTGCTGCGGAATTGAGTTTATGTCCACCATGGCTTCGCGTTATGACTTGGCTCGTTTTGGTTCAGAGCGTCCTAGTTTTTCACCTCGCCAAGCTGACATGTTGCTGGTTGCAGGAACTATTGCTAAGAAAATGGCCCCTGTCTTAAAACAAGTTTACCTTCAAATGGCCGAACCTCGTTGGGTCATTGCCATTGGGGCTTGTGCTTCAAGTGGTGGTGTTTTTGATACATACAGCGTTTTGCAGGGTATCGACCGCGTTATTCCTGTGGATGTATATGTACCAGGTTGCCCTCCTCGCCCTGAGCAAATTTTGGAAGGCATCATGCAAGTACGTGAACTTACCCACAACGAATCACTCCGCCGTCGTAATGGTGCCGAGTATCAAGCACTTTTGGCATCGTATAACATTCAGTAATCATCGATTTTATCATTGAGACTTATGCTCAACAATCAATCAGTAGCAGAAGAAATCGTCAAGAAATTTGGGGATGATGTATATGATTTTGAAGAGCCATTTGGGTTGCTCACGTTGACTACCACGCGTGAGCAGATTATTCCAATGCTCGAATACCTCAAAAATCACTCAGAATTTAAAATTGGCTTTCTAACAGATATTACTGGGGTACATTTTCCTGACACCACCCCCGCCACCGAATACTGTGTGGTATATCACTTGCACAGTTTTATTCACAATTTTCGGGTACGTATTAAGGTCTTTTTGGCAGAAGCCGATTTGCACATTCCAACGGCTTCCGAAGTATATGCAAGCGCCAATTGGATGGAACGCGAAACGTTTGACTTCTTCGGAATCATCTTCGATGGCCACCCTAATCTGGTTCGTATCCTGAACATGGAAGAAATGGATTACCATCCAATGCGCCGCGAGTATCCGTTGGAAGACGCTACTCGTGAAGATAAAATTGATGCTCTTTTTGGAAGATAATTTTAAGTAAAACAAGAAATGACCGAAGCTAACATTGCCAAAAAAAATAGCGGTACTCTGGTCAAAGACGAACCAATACAGTACGTCAATGAACTGACTACCCTTAACCTTGGCCCTACCCACCCCGCCACACACGGTATTTTCCAAAACGTGTTGACGATGGATGGTGAAAAAATCATTGCTGGGGAACAAACAGTCGGGTATATCCACCGTGCTTTTGAAAAAATTGCCGAGCGTCGTCCGTTTTACCAAATTACGACCCTCACCGACCGCATGAACTACTGCTCGTCGCCTATCAATAACATGGGATGGCACATGACGGTAGAAAAACTCCTCGGCGTTGAGGTTCCGAAACGGGCTCAATACATCCGTGTTATTATGATGGAATTGGCACGTATTGCTGACCACATCGTTTGTAACGGTATCTTGGGTGTTGACACGGGAGCATTTACGGGCTTTTTGTATATCTACGAGTACCGTGAAAAAATCTACGAAATTTACGAAGAAATGTGTGGGGCGCGGCTGACAACCAACATGGGGCGCGTTGGTGGAATGGAGCGCGATTTGTCGAAAGAAGCCATTCGCAAAATCAATGACTTTTTAACGACTTTTCCTCCTATTTTAAAAGAGTTTGAGCGTCTGTTCAATCGTAACCGTATTTTTATGGATCGTACAATTGGCGTGGGGGGTATCTCCGCAGAACGTGCGATGAGTTACGGTTTCACAGGGCCCAACCTTCGTGCCGCTGGAGTTGATTATGATGTACGCGTCATGAATCCTTATTCTTCTTACGAAGATTTTAAATTTGATATTCCTGTTGGACAGCACGGTGATACTTACGATCGCTTTATGGTTCGTAACGAAGAAATCTGGCAAAGTTTGAGCATCATTGAACAAGCTTTGAAAAATCTGCCAGAGGGGCCTCATTTTGCTGATGCTCCCGAATACTATTTACCTCCAAAACAGGAAGTATATCGAAGCATGGAAGCGCTCATCTATCACTTCAAAATTGTGATGGGTGAAATCGACGCTCCCGTTGGCGAGGTGTATCATGCCGTTGAAGGCGGAAACGGAGAACTTGGATTCTACTTAATCAGCGATGGTGGACGCACGCCTTACCGTTTGCACTTCCGTCGTCCGTGTTTTATTTATTATCAGGCTTATCCTGAAATGTGCGTTGGTAGCACCATCTCAGATGCTATCGTGACCATGAGTAGTCTTAACGTAATTGCAGGTGAGTTGGATGCTTAATCGACTTTGAAAATGACTGAAACTACACATACCGTTGCTTTTACTACCGAGCGTCTAGCCAAAGCCAAAGAAATCATAGCTCGCTATCCAGAAGGTAAACAAAAATCTGCCCTTTTGCCTTTGCTTCACCTTGCCCAAGAACAATACGGCTGGGTAAGCCCTGAGGTGATGGATTATGTGGCTGGATTACTCAATATTTTGCCCATTGAAGTTTATGAGGTGGCTTCGTTTTATACCATGTTTCACCTTGACCCCGTTGGCAAACACGTCATTGAGTATTGCCGCACAGGTCCTTGCTGTCTCATGGGCGGTGAAGATGTTTATGGATACCTCAAAACAAAATTGGGAATTGATACGGGCGAAACCACACCTGATGGTAAATTTACCATCAAAGAAGTGGAATGCTTAGCTGCCTGCGGTTGGGGGCCTGTCTTCCAAGTTCGTGAAAAATATTACATGAACCTGACCAATGAGAAGATTGACGAAATCATTGACGAATTAAGCAAAGACTAAAAGACATTTCATCGATATTACTATGCCAGTAAAAATTCTTACCGAACACATAAATGTTCCCGGTATCGACACCTTCGAAGTCTATCGTAAGATGGGCGGTTATACTGCGGTAGAAAAGGCATTGAAAAAAATGACTCCCGACGAAATCGTTGAGGAAGTCAAAAAATCAGGTGTCAGAGGACGCGGTGGAGCAGGTTTCCCAATGGGAATGAAGTGGAGCTTTTTGGCTAAACCAGAAGGAGTGCCACGCTACTTGGTCTGCAACGCCGATGAGTCAGAACCTGGTACTTTCAAAGACCACTACTTAATGAAAAACAACCCTCACTTGTTGATTGAGGGAATGATTGTTTCAAGTTTTGCGCTTGGTGCCAACAAATCCTTCATTTATGTACGTGGTGAATTGATGTACGTCATTCACATCCTCGAAAGAGCCATTGAAGAAGCAAAAGCTGCGGGCTTTTTAGGGAAAAATATTTTGGGAACTGGCTATGACCTTGAATTGGTCGTTCAACCAGGCGGTGGTGCTTACATCTGCGGAGAAGAAACGGCCCTTCTTGAATCATTAGAAGGAAAACGTGGCAATCCGCGCAACAAACCACCGTTCCCTGCTGTTAAAGGGCTTTACCAATGCCCCACGGTGGTTAATAACGTGGAATCTATCTCAAATACACCTTGGATTGTCAACAATGGTGGTGAAGCTTATGCTGCACTTGGGGTAGGTCGTAGCACAGGAACAAAACTTATTTCGGTTTCTGGCCACGTCAACAAACCTGGGGTTTATGAAATTCCATTAGGTATTACAGTGGAAGACTTTATCTATGCCGACGAGTGGTGCGGTGGGATTCGCCCTGGTCACCACCTCAAAGCGGTGGTAGCAGGAGGTTCTTCTGTGCCTATTTTGCCTGCTAACCTTATCCTAACGCTGGCCAATGGAGACAAACGTTTGATGACGTATGAATCATTGTCAGACGGAGGTTTTGCCACAGGTACCATGCTGGGGTCAGGTGGGTTTATCGTCATGGATGAAACTACTTGTATCGTTCGCAATACCTTGACCTTTGCCCGTTTCTACCATCACGAGTCGTGCGGCCAATGTTCGCCTTGTCGCGAAGGAACTGGCTGGATGGACAAAGTACTCGACCGCATCGAACACGGCAAAGGAAACATGCGTGACATTGACTTGTTGGTGGACGTAGCCAAGAAAATTGAAGGAAACACCATCTGTCCATTAGGAGATGCAGCAGCTTGGCCAATAGCGGCGGCAATTCGTCACTTCCGTCATGAATTTGAATGGCACGTGACCCATCCGCTCGAAGCAACAAAACCCGGTGCAGTGTACCGTGGTGAAATGGAATTAGTTTAAGAGATTGAAGTTTGATTCTGAACTACGAATAATACATGGAAACTACTGCACCGCAGTTATTCAAAATAACGTTTGACGGTATCGAAATCGAAGTGCCGCCTGGAACGACCATCATGCAAGCGGCCCGTAAAATCGCCGAAGCCGATCCTACAAAAATGCACCTTGCTCCGCCAGCTATGTGCTACTATGAGCCATTGAAGGGTTCGGGGGGGAAATGCCGTGCTTGCTTGGTAAAAGTATCCGCAGGGTCAGCCAAAGACCCGCGCCCTATGCCTAAGTTGGTACCTTCGTGTATTACGGCCGTGCAAGACGGTATGATTGTTGAAAACACGACCAACGAGGCCGTGGTAGAAACCCGCAAGGGAATCGTGGAGTTTTTGCTCCTCAACCACCCACTCGATTGCCCAGTGTGCGACCAAGCAGGCGAATGTCACCTTCAAGATTTTGCTTTTGAACATGGCCGTGTTCAGACACGCTACGAAGAAGACCGCCGTACGTTTGAAAAGCAGGACATTGGGCCGTATGTTCAATTACACATGACGCGCTGTATTTTGTGCTATCGTTGTGTATTTACTGCTGACCAAATCACCAACAAACGTGTACACGGGGTGATGAACCGTGGCGACCATGCCGAAATTAGTACCTACATCGAAAAAGCCATTGATAATGATTTCTCAGGAAACGTTATTGATGTTTGCCCAGTAGGTGCATTGACTGATAAAACCTACCGCTTCAAAAACCGTGTTTGGTTCACCAAGCCAGTAGATGCACACTGTGATTGTGAAAAATGTAGTGGCAAAGTGACGTTGTGGTACCGTGGAGATGAAGTAATTCGCGTTACTGCGCGCAAAAACGAATGGGGAGAAGTTAAAGACTTCATTTGTAACACTTGCCGTTTTGAACGTAAAAAGACCAGTGACTGGACCATCGAAGGCCCAATGAAAGTGGCGCGTTACTCGGTGATTATGGCCAATAAATACCGCGCTGACTTGAAAAAACCTGAATTTGGTTTGAAAGTAGCGGCCTCGCAATACAAACAAATTGATGATTCTCGCCCGTTTGTCACTGACAACAACACCATTCGGGAACTGAGTAAAGAAAATAACGCGAAAGCCAATCAACGTTCATTGGCCGAGAACAACTAAAAAACAGTCACTTCGATTATGGCTTTTTCAATAGACGCAGCTTTTATCATCAAGGCAATTATAATATTACTCATTTTTGCCATTACCCTGTTGATAGCAACTTACTCCACTTATGCAGAACGCAAGGTGGCAGCTTTTATTCAAGACCGTATTGGCCCCGACCGTGCAGGTCCGTTCGGGTTATTGCAACCCATCGCTGATGCCGTTAAAATGTTCTTTAAAGAGGATTTCATTCCATCAAATGCCAGCAAATGGCTGTTTATTTTAGGCCCGTGTCTTTCCATGCTTACCGCATTAATGACCAGCGCGGTTATTCCGTTTGGTGACAGCATTAAGTACGAAGCCGCCCCTGGTAAGGTTTGGGACGTGGCCGTACAAGCCATCGACGTTAACATTGGTATTCTTTATGTGTTTGGCGTCGTTTCGCTTGGTGTTTATGGAATCATGGTGGGTGGCTGGGCTTCCAACAATAAATTCTCACTTTTGGGCGCGATTCGTGCGGCTTCGCAAAACATCAGTTACGAAATCTCAATGGGTTTGGCTATTGTTGCCATTTTGATGATGACAGGGTCACTTTCTATCCGTCATATCGTAGAACAACAACACGGCGGAAATTGGAATATTTTCTATCAACCATTGGGTTTTGTTATTTTCATAACATGTGCGTTTGCCGAGTGTAACCGTACTCCTTTTGACCTTCCAGAGTGCGAAACGGAACTCATTGGTGGTTATCACACTGAGTATAGTTCAATGAAACTAGGCTTCTACCTCTTTGCGGAATACATTAATATGTTTGTTTCATCCGCAATGATTGCCAGTCTTTATTTTGGTGGATACAATTACCCAGGTATGGATTGGGTACAAGCTAAATTGATTGCTGCAACGGGAGAAATTACTGGTCACAACCTTGCTACATTGGTAGGTACGTTGGTTTTCTTTGGTAAATCATTGTTCTTTGTATTCTTCTACATGTGGGTACGTTGGACATTGCCTCGCTTCCGTTACGACCAACTAATGAACCTTGGCTGGAAAGGACTCATCCCATTGGCCATTGTCAACATCATCTTGACGGGTGGTGCCATTTTGTACTTGAAACCATTAGTAGTTTCACTTTTGAAATAGCTTACAAGTGTTACAGCTTACTAATTATCACCCTGTAAACTGTAAACTAGGAACTGTAAACCTTTGAGTTATGCAACTTACGAATCGTTCAAAACAAGTTAGTAATAAAGAAATGACTTTTGCAGAGAAGATTTATCTTCCTGCCATTGTCACAGGTCTAGGGATTACGATTAAGCACTTTTTCCAGAAAAAAGTAACCATCAAATATCCCGAAGTTAAAAAGAATCTTGGCCCCGTATTTCGCGGGCGTCATGTCCTCAAACGCGACGACCAAGGCCGCGAACGCTGTACTGCCTGCGGTTTGTGCGCCGTAGCCTGTCCTGCTGAGGCTATTTCAATGGTGGCTTCAGAACGCCAAAAAGGAGAAGAAAATCTTTATCGTGAGGAGAAATACGCTGCCGTATATGAAATCAACATGCTACGTTGCATTTTCTGCGGCTTGTGCGAAGAAGCTTGTCCGAAACAAGCAATTTACCTTCGTCACGATGAGTTTGTGCCCGTATTTACCGAACGTGATCAAGTGATTTGGGGAAAAGACAAGTTGGCCGAAAATATGAACAACCGTTATTTGCGCACCGCTTGGACCAAAGAAGAAGCGCACGAACACAACTTGAAAGGTATCGTAGCACAACCAAGAACACAACTGTAAACTACCTTAATGATGGACTTTTCAACTTTTATTAATAACCTTACCCCCGCCGCAATCTTTTTCTACGTACTTTCGTTTTTGACGATTTTGTGCGGGCTAATGGTCGTTTTAGCAAGAAACCCAATCCATAGCGTGCTTTTTTTGATTGGCACTTTCTTTTGTTTATCAGGACATTATGTACTTCTAAACGCCCAATTCCTAGCTGCTGTTAATATCATCGTTTATGCAGGGGCTATCATGGTACTTTTCTTATTTGTCATTATGTTCTTGAACTTGCGTCAAGAAGACGAAGAATCGAAAACCAATTTAGTCAAAATCGCGGCAACCATTGTGGGTGGAACCCTCGGGGTTATCATGGTCGGTGTGTTGCGTAAATCACAATTTGGCTCTTACAACCCTTACGAATTTAATTCGCAAGTGGGGATGGTAGAAAGCCTCGGAAATGTACTTTACAACGATTATTTACTTCCTTTTGAATTAGCGTCGGTATTGTTCCTCATTGCCATGGTAGGTGCCGTGATGTTGGGACGCCGCGAGGCTGGTGATAGACATTTTTAATCGACAGGCGAATGAATGCAAACCTCAGAAAATTAGTTGAGATTGCACAAAAGCCAACGCGACGAATCATAGGGCTCATGTCTGGGACATCCATGGATGGTTTAGACATAGCCCTATGTCGTTTTAGTGGGCATGGTGCAAATACAACGCTTACCCTCGAAAAATTCGACACCATTGCTTTTGGTGATGACATCAAAGATGAAATTCGTCGGGTTTTTGCCAAAAAAGAAATTGATTTCCAACACCTTTGTCTCCTCAATCCGTGGGTGGGAAATTTGCACGGAAAACTCGTGCTGGATTGTTTGAAGAAATGGCAAATAGCCCCCCAAGACATTGATGTTGTCGCCAGTCACGGGCAAACGGTTTTTCATGCCCCAAAAATTTTGCATCGGCTAGATAAATACCCCAACGCTACGCTTCAAATTGGCGATGGAGACCATATCGCCGTAACGACGGGCATTATAACTGTAAGCGATTTTCGGCAAAAACACTGCGCGGCAGGTGGCGAAGGTGCGCCTCTAGCAGTTTATGGCGACTATTTTATTTTTTCCAAAAAAGACGAAAACCGCATCATGCTCAATATGGGTGGAATTGCTAATTTCACCTATCTCCCAGGCACGCTCGATGCCCAAGAGGTGTTTGTTACGGACACGGGACCAGGTAATACCCTCATCGACGCATTTATGCGTAAGTTCTTTAACCTGCCCTACGACAAAGATGGAAAAGTTGCCCTGAGTGGTCATGTCAATCAGTCTTTGTTAGACGCGTTGAAAAAAGATGCCTTTTTTAAAGGACCATTTCCCAAAACAACAGGGCCTGAATTATTCAGTTTGGATTATGTCCGAATCGCTCAGCAACGTAGCAATACCACCTCACTTTCACCCGAAGATTTAGTGGCAACACTTACCCAATTTTCGGCAGAAACCATCGCTGAAGCCATTTTAAAGGTATTCCAACAAGGCCAAAATTACCATCTCTATTTGAGTGGAGGTGGAATGCACAACCCAGCCCTCATTGATGCTCTTCGGAAGCTATTGCCTGATTTTCCAATGGAAGCAACCGATTCTTTAGGTATTTCAGGAGATGCAAAAGAAGCTGTATTGTTTGCAATACTTGCCAACGAAATGCTTTGTGGCGATACTGTTGATTTTGGCACACGTGAAGGTGTTCCGAGTGTATCCATGGGAAAAATCTCTTTCCCAAATTAGGACTTGGCCTTTGTTAAAGTCTTGAACTTTGACAAAGGCCAAGGCTTAAATCATTCTTTTCAACTGAAATTTGGCAAAATGAATGACCCCTTTGCGACGAACTAGCATCGCAATTTCTTTGCCCTCCCCTTTTTGAAGAAGTTTGTATATTTCACTGATAATCAAATCATCGGCTGATTTATTATTGATAAAAAGGAGCTCGTCGCCTTCCTGTAAGCCCGCGTCCCAAGCAGGTGACGCTTCAACCACTTTATCAATAATATAGTCTTTAAAATCTTGGCCTTGGGCGCGAAACTCAATTCCACTCATATCGTGTTCAAAAGTTTCTTTCAAACGACGTTTGACGGGTTTGAGTACAATATACCGATCAGCATAATTGAACGTCACTTTAAAACGTCTTAAAAGCTCACAACCAATATTTCCTTGACGTTCGTGACGACTGGCAAACTTCATTCCAAACGATACACTATCAGGAAACGACGCCAAAACATTGTCTAGTTCGTATTTGCCAAAACGTACTTTATCGATTCGGCCAAGATTACCATTTATGACACCGTTTAATCCTCTCCCAAGCTGCGCCCGAAGCACTTTTTCTGGAAGCCTGATTTGGTTATCAGCATGTTTGTCAATCAACAAGGCATGGCCAGCACCCGTATCAATCACCACCCTAATGGGGAGTTCTTGCCCATTGTCCACCAGCGCAATAACGTCGGCATAAGGCTTGGTATCTTCTACTACTATCGGATAGCGATCGCCGTGACGGCTGCGGTATTTGTAACTTCCAGGCTTTGTCAATAGCAACTCTTTATTAACAAAATCAATCGTTACCACAAAATTGTTAAACACTTCATAGCCAAAAATACCATCTATTGGAATCCCCACGTATTCCGACAGCCGAAGCACATCTTGTTCTAAAACAACGATATTCTGATACGTAGCTTTCATTTTCCCCATTTCAAGGGTATTACCAATGGCGACCGAAGCCGTCAACGACTCTCCTTCTCCCGCCCCAGTTAAGACCACTTTACGGGTAAATTTCAGTTTTTCCCTTTTCAAAGAATTAGGATTGGTAATAATCACCGAACTTACTCCCGTATCGAGAATAAAGTGGAGAGTATCTGAACCGTTGATGTGAACTGGTACAACGATTAGATTAGCGTGCATTTCAAAAGGGATGCGGGTAAACTTCATATTACCCTGCAGGAAGAAGCCAAATTTGTCTTCTTTTTTTTGGCCTCGCTGGGCCAAAAGTGAAAGTGGCAAACAACAGGCTATTGCGAAAGATAAAAACCACCGTCTCATTGTCGTGCCGAAAAAAGGTAGGCTGTTAGTAAAGTTATGCAATTTTCTTTGAAAAACAAAAAATATACTCCAAAAAGTGCCGTTTTGAATTAACTTATTCTTCTTAACTTCGCATCGAGTTTAATTGTTTTAGAAGGTTTGAGGCGGATTCTTTGGCAATTTGGGGTAAGCTCAATGAATTATTGCCAAATACCTCCAAAAATCGAAATAAAATTACTCCCAAAAACTTTTAAAAATCACCCATCCAATGAGAAAAAAAATTGTAGCTGGTAACTGGAAAATGAACAAATCGCTCGAAGAAGCGCTGAGCCTTACGTCGGAAGTAGTAAATATGGTACGTGACGAGGTTCGTGGCGACGTTGAAGTCGTATTGTGTACGCCTTACATTTACTTGCCAGTTTTGCAGAAATATGTACAAGAAGTAGATCGCATTTCCCTCGGAGCCCAAAACTGCCACCACAAGGCATCTGGCGCTTTCACTGGCGAAATTTCGGCATCAATGCTTTCGGCGATTGAGGTTCCATACGTAATTATCGGCCACAGCGAACGTCGTCAGTACTTTGGAGAAACGGATACGTTAATAGCAGAAAAAGTAAAAATTGCTTTAGAAAACGGCTTGAAGCCCATCTTCTGCTGCGGTGAGTTGTTGGAACAACGCCAAAACGAAGACTTCATCGCCATCGTTAAAGACCAAATCACGGCAGCTTTGTTTGATTTATCAGCTGAAGATTTTGGCAAAGTTGTTATTGCCTATGAGCCTGTGTGGGCCATTGGTACGGGCTTGACAGCCTCTTCTGCCCAAGCGCAGGAAATGCACGCTGCATTACGCGCGCACATTGCTGAGAAATTTGGCGCCCAAGTAGCAGACGACACCACCATTTTGTACGGTGGAAGCTGCAATGAAAAAAATGCCGATGAACTTTTTGCTTGTCCCGACGTTGATGGAGGTTTGATTGGTGGTGCTTCGCTCAAGTCAAGAGAGTTCACCAACATTATCAAATCGCGCATGTAATTTGTTTCGATAACATTCAAAACGCAACGGAGAAACCGAGATGCAGCCTGTAGCTCTGTTTCTCCGTCTTTTTTTACACGTATGAAAAAGTTGACTCTTTATGCTTTAGGGCTATTGGCTTTTGTCAGTTGCCAGCGCCCCGCAAGTCGTTCTATTACGGGTGCGAGTATTATCAAAGAAGGCTTTATTGATTGTTTTCAAGCAGGACTTCAAGCCTCAGGCCGTGAGCTTTGGTGCGAAGCTTCTGCCGTTTTGTACGATGGCCAAAACCTCACCCTTGCCAACGACAAAGACATGCCAAACAACGACGCTGCGGTATTTTATTGGGCTTATTCTGAAACCGATATGTTTGCCCATAACCCAACGTATTTGACTCAAAACCTACTCAAAACTAGCCAGAAATACGAAGATTTTGCCCTTGCACCGAATCGTTCATTGGCTTTTTTAAGCACGGGTTTTGATCGTGTCAAAGAGGGAAGCAACGAATGGGATGGCTACAATGCGCTTCTTTATTGGAAAGTTGGTGCCGATCCAAAAAACATTCAGCCCAAAGCTGCGCACTTGGTGGCGGGTGAAAAGTTCTCCATGAGTCTTCGTACTGCTTTGTCGAAAGCCCTCCGCTCCACCGATTTTCCTGACGGAATGCCTTATTTTAAAGTGGAAGGGTTTGCGGCTACGAACGACAAATTATACTTTGGAATCCGTGAAGAAGGGAAAAAATACGATGATTTTAAGTACAAAGCCAAAATACTTACTGTTTCCTATCGCTTCGCCAATGATTCTTTGATGGTTTCCAATAATTTTGACACATTGGCTGACATTGATATTGCAAGCTTAGAACCTAGTTTACCAAAACCATTGGCACTTTCGTGCATCGAATACGATGCAAAACGCCAGATTTTTTGGGTACTTACTTCGATGGAAAGTGAAACACAGGGAAATAGCGCTTATTTATGGTGGGCAACCGAAGCGGACTTGAAAGCTAATAAACTAACATTGGTCAAAGACCGCACAAGTGGCCAACCTCTCAAGTTTACCCACAAAGCAGAAGACCTCACGCCTGTTGGGTCAAACACGTTGTTTGTCATTCATGACGATGACCGCAATCGCAGCAAAATTGGCGATCAAACCCGCCAACCTCATCAAGCTGCCTATTCAATTGTGGCGTTTTAATGGGTTTACTCCTCAAAAATTAAAGTTCATCCTCCAAAAGAGTGGCTTAATCTGAAAGCGGTAGGGTTCGCCCCTACCGCTTTTTATTTTTGTATCATCAAAAGCAAACTACAATTGTCACCTTTAAACCTAATTAACAATCATGGAAACTGAAAAAGACCCCATTCTCTGGAAAATGGCCCACCAACGGGCAGGATTTAAAAGCCACTTATTCACCTACCTCGTCGTCATCGCTGGTTTATGGGTACTTTGGGGAACAGGAATTATATTTCGTAGCGGCTCAAAATACCCTTGGCCCATTTGGCCAACTTTTGGCTGGGGAATTGGGCTTTTGTCCCATTTTGCAGGGATATATATTTTTAAAGAAAATCAATTAGTTGAGCGCGAATATCAAAAACTCCTTAAAAATCAATCGCGTCTCTAATCTTTAAACCCAACGGCTTACCAAGCTTTTTTGATTAAAAACTTGGTAAGCCGTTGGCACAAAGCATGGGTAAATGGACTAAGTTTAGTAATTTCGTTTTTTCAAAACGATTCGCGTCGCTGCTCCATGCTCCAACACTGGTCTAAATCAAAGTATCATCAATTACGAAAATTCCACCATTTTCTTCATCGTAAACGGTTCTTTTCCCTTTCAGTATCCCTTGCTGACATCGTTACGATTCTGGTTGAAAAGATTCTTTTGTACAACATCGACCAACGAGCTACGGCGGTTGCTTATAATTTTACGCTGGCGGTTTTTCCCGCCACGCTTTTTCTATTTACCCTCATTCCGTACATACCTATTGAAAATATGGAGGTACAAATCATGGGATTTATGCGCGATGCCATGCCAGAGCCCCTCTATGAATTTGCCGCCACCACAATTTATGACATCATCAGCCGAAAACAAGGAGGTATTTTGTCGTTTGGTTTTATTTTAGCGCTTATCACCGCCACCAATGGCATGGGCGCCCTCATGACCGCCTTTAACACCGCCGACCAAGCTTCTGAAAATCGAGGCTATTTTAAAACCAAAGGCATTGCAATCATGCTGACGATTATGCTGTCTTTTGTGCTTTTTTTGGCGGTTTTAATCATTATTGTCGGTGGTTTTTTGGTCGATTGGCTTCACGACACCATTTTTCTCCGCGACAGCTTTACCGTTTTTTTATTAGACGTGGTGCGTTATGGTGTCATGTTTGCAACTTTTACGTTGGCAGTGGCTATTATCTACCGTTTTGCCCCAAAAATCAACCACGGCTGGCGATTTTTTAACCTCGGCGCAATTATCTCATCTTTCTTACTCATTGCATCCACCTACGGGTTTTCCTTTTATTTATCCCATTTTGGCAGTTACAATAAGCTCTATGGCTCCATCGGAACCATCATTGCGCTGATGATTTGGTTTTACCTCGTTGCTTTGCTATTGATTTTTGGTTTTGAATTAAATTTGAGCATTTGGCGCGCCAAATACGAAACATCCACGCCCCCCTCGAAGCCTAAGAAGGATACAAAAAAATAAATGCCGTACGCAGCGCGTGTCGGCATTTATGCACTACCCTAACCCATAAATATTGAAAGATGTTTTTCTACATCTTGATAAATACACAGAGAAAATCATGCCAAAGTATTTCTTTATGTTGAATAAAATTTCTGCATTTTAAGCTTAAAAGCACCCAATCCCCTGTTTTTCAGAACATTTATCCTGCTTAATATTTTTTCAAAAAAAATTATCAGACATTTTTCATGGTATTATTTATGTCGAATAGACATACATACCGTGACCGTTTACTAAAAAGTAAGTATATCCTGAATAGAATTTGTAAATATTAGATTACTTTTACTAATCAAAATTAATGCCCTTTTACGCAAAGAAATAGTCTCAACGCCTCCTTATGAATCCAGAAGTGTCTGTCATCTGTACTTGCTACAACCACGCACCGTTTATTTACGAGTGCTTGCAATCCGTAGCCAATCAAACGTATGACAATATTCAATTAATTGTGATTGATAATGCCAGTACGGATAATTCAAGACGAGTAATTTTACAATTTATTGATCAGTACCCTAGCACCATTTTTATCCGAAATGCCAACAATATTGGGTTGTGCAAAGCCTTCAATCAAGGACTGGGTGAAGCTAGAGGGAAGTACGTTATCGACTTGGCAGCTGATGACGTCATGCCTCCTCAACGCATAGCACAGCAGGTCAAAGCGTTTGAAGAACTTCCCAAAGACTATGCTGTTGTATTTTCAAATGCTTCATACATAGATACTTCAGGAAAGCTTATTGGATACCATTATGCCTTAGGTAACGATGGGAAAGCCCAAGGAGTCGTTCCAACGGGAAATGTTTATAAAGAGATACTGCGGCGCTATTTCATTTGTACTCCTTCTATCATGATGCGAAAATCCGTATTGATGAAACTCGGTGGGTACGACGAAACGCTGAGTTATGAAGATTTTGATTTTTTTGTTCGCTCGGCCCACGATTATAAATACCATTACATTGATGAAGTGTTAATGAGCAAGCGCGTTCTCGATGGGTCGATGGCTTCGCAGTTTTATCTGGTTGGAAACGACATGTTAAAATCCAGTTGGGCAGTTTGCAACAAAGCCTACGATCTCAGCCGTTCTCAAGAAGAATATGACTTATTAGCCGAAAGAATACGCCAATTCATCAAAAAGTGCTTCGTAGCAGAAGATGCCCAGCAAGCCACCGAATTTCGTAAGCTTCTCAATTACATCGAAGATCCAGGCTGGGAAACCGAATTGCTCGTTTTTTTATGCCGCCTCCGTCTCCCGGTCAATTGGCTTTATCAATTTTACGCCAAGTGGCAAAGCAACCGAAAACGATCATTGATGCAGCAAGGCGTTCCGTTTGTACGGCTCGACTCTTAACGTTCTCTGAATGACTTTCGTTATTTGTGTTCTCCAAATAAAATGATACGTTTGTAAAACAAAGCTTTTTCATTTATTTCGGAAACCAACTGACTTGTCGAATGCCTGCTGAGTTCCTTAAAATACACCCGCAAAATCCCGAACCACGCAAAATTCAGCAAGTAATTCGCTGTCTTCAAGATGGTGGTTTGGTAATTTATCCTACCGATACGGTATATGCCTTAGGTTGCGACATTCACAATGCCCGCGCCGTCGAGCGAATTGCACGCATCAAAGGCATCAAGCCCCAAAAAAATGATTTTTCCTTCATCTGCCACGACCTAAGTCACATTGCTGATTATGCCAAAGTGAGCAATTCGGCCTTTAAAGTCATGAAACGTATTCTCCCTGGCCCATTTACCTTTATCCTCTCGGCTGGTAGTCGCGTTCCCAAAGTATTGGCAAACCGCAAAACAGTGGGGATTCGGATACCCAACCACCCCATACCGCTTCAAATTGTTCACGAATTGGGTAATCCCATCATCACTACGTCCATCAAAGACGACGATGATTTTATGGAATACCCTACCGACCCCGAAATCATGTTTGAACGTTTTCAGCACCAAGTTGATATTGTCATTGACGGTGGCTTTGGGGGACTTATCGCTTCAACTATCATTGATGCCACCACCGACGACTTTGAGGTCATTCGCGAAGGAGCAGGCGAATTTTCTTACTAACATGAAAGCCATCAAAAATCTGTATTTTTCCCCGCTTTTCTGGACACTACTGCTTGTTTTGGTAGCGGCGTTTTTGGCCTCTTACCTTTTTATCGGGCTATTTGGTTTGGTAAAATTAGCGGCAGCGGTGGCTTTGGTTGTGACCCTTGCGGACGCTTTCCTGCTATTTCGTGTCGAAAATGGAATTTTTGCCCGTCGAGATGTCGCTGATCGGCTTTCCAATGGCGACCCCAATCCCATCACTCTTCACCTTGAGAACCGTTATCCGTTCCGCACAAATCTAGACATCATCGACGAAATTCCTTTCCAATTTCAACGACGAGATGTTTTGTTTCAAACGAGTTTGGCGCCCAACGAAACCCAGCAACTTCGGTATGAACTCCGTCCCACCAAACGCGGTGAATATAGTTTCGGAGCCGTCAATGTTTTTGTTAAAAGTCCGCTTGGTTTATTAAAACGGCGTTACCAATTCTCGCAAGATAAAATGGTGGCCGTGTATCCTTCTTATTTACAAATGCGGCAATACGAACTTTTGGCCATCTCCAACCGACTCACCGACATTGGCATCAAACGTCAACGGCGGTTGGGACATAGTATGGAGTTTGAACAAATTCGCCCCTACGTTCAGGGTGATGACATCAGAACGGTCAACTGGAAAGCCACCGCCCGTCGCAATGAGCTGATGGTGAATGCTTTTCAAGACGAACGCTCGCAAGCAGTGTATTGCCTGATTGACAAAGGAAGGGTAATGAAATCGCCGTTTGAGGGTTTAACACTGTTAGATTACGCCATCAACGCGTCGCTTGTATTGAGCAACATTGCATTATTGAAGCAAGACAAAGCAGGAATTTTTACCTTTTCGGAAGTAATTGGACAAGTGCTACCCGCCGACCGCCGAACGGGGCAAATGCAAAAGATTTTGGAAGTATTGTACAAACAAAAAACGCGGTATCTGGAAAGCGACTACGAAACGCTTTATAGCCACGTTAAAAACCAAATTCGCCAACGTAGTTTGCTTCTATTATTCACCAATTTTGAAACTGTCAATGCCCTACATCGTCAGTTGCCTTATCTACGACAATTAGCAAAGAACCACCTGCTTATAGTGGTATTCTTTGAAAATACCGAAACGGCTCAATTGCTAAAAACACCCGCCGAAACGACTGAAACGATTTATTTGAAGACCATTGCCGAGCGGTTTTATTACGAAAAACGCCGTATCGTCAAGGAACTTGAACAATACGGCATTCAGTCGATTTTGACGGCACCGCAGGACTTAAATGCGAATACCGTCAACAAATATTTAGAATTAAAATCACGCGGGATGGTCTGATTTGTTACCAGCCAATTCCGTAATCTTCACCGTGGTTGCTTGAGCCTCCCCAAAAACTCCCGTGTTCCCAATCAAAATAAATGGCGTTGATTGGGCCACTGGTGCGTTCTTGGTAGTTGATTTTATACCCCATTCTACCAAGGTCTTTTCGTGTCCAAGCGGGCATGGCTTCATTGAGGGTTAGCCCACCGTTGATGCGTTCGTGGTTACCAAAAGTCGAGTACATCTGAAACGTTTTAAAACTTGGCGCTTCGCACGATTCCTGAACCGTCATCCCAAATTCCACCATGTTAAGGAAAAACTGGAGCAATAACTGATCCTGTTCGTCGCCTGCTTGTTTGGCAAATGACAAGAATGGCTTGCCATTTTTTAGGGCAAGACTAGGTGTGAGCGTAACGCGAGGGCGTTTTCCTGGCTCTACCACGTTGAAAGGATTCTCTTTTGGGTCAAGTACAAACGACTGCATCCGTTGGCTCATTCCGATGCCCGTATTTCCTGCGATACACGCAGGTACCCATCCTCCACTTGGCGTCATCGAGACTACCCAACCTTCAGCATCTGCGGCCTCTACCGAGGTCGTTCCTGCCGTGAAACTTTCTTGGAATTTTTCATCCAATGTTGCATTATTTTTAGGAGCCGTTAAGCTCGCACTTCCCCAATTTTTGAGCAAATCTAAGTAAGGATTTGCTTTGCCCTCAAACGGATAAGGGTCGCCTGGGCCAATTTTGGGGTCGTTCATGTTGGGGTTTATCAACTTGCTACGCTCTTTAGCATATTCCTTTGAAAGTAGCCCTTTCATGGGTTCTTCGGGGCTAAAAGCAGGGTCTCCGTAGTAGAAATCGCGGTCGGCAAACGCCAAATTCATGGCTTGATACAACGTATGCACGTAGCGAGTAGAGTTGTAACCCATGCTTTTTAGGTCGAAGTTTTCCAAAATGTTCAACGTTTGGAGCATGGCGGGGCCTTGCGTCCACTGTTGGAGTTTATATACTTCAATTCCTTTGTAAGTAGTCATCATTGGCTCTTCGATTTTGACCTTCCAATTGGCCAAATCTTGTTCCGTAATCAGGCCACCTTGTTCTTGGCAGCCCCGAGCAATTTCTTTGGCAATTTCTCCACGATAAAAAAGATCATTAGCGGCATAAATCGCCTCTTTTCGAGATTTTCCTTTTGCCAACGCTTGCTGTTCGGCATTTACCAATTTTTTGAGCGTTTCGAGCAAATCTTTTTGCACAAAAATCTCTCCTGCATCGGGCGCTTCGCGTTTAGCTCCCAAATGCGGTAGAAATACCTTTTTGGAATACGGCCACTGTTTGATAAGGTCTTTTTTCCCTTCGATTGAATTAGCCGTTTGGGCTTCAATGGGATAACCTTCGGCCAATTGCATGGCAGGAGCAAGCACTTCTTTGAGCGACATGGTTCCGTATTCGGCCAAAATCGTCATCAATCCTCCTGGTGTTCCAGGCGTTACGGCGGCCAACGGCCCATATTCAGGAGGATACTTCATACCCTTGTTTTTGAAGAAATCGGCAGTGGCTCCCGTTGGTGCTACTCCCAAGGCATTGATGGCAATGACTTTTTTGGTTTTGGGATTGTAAATAAGGGCTTGCGTTTCACCGCCCCAACTGAGCACATCCCACATGGTGCAGGTAGCGGCCAACATACCACAAGCTGCGTCCACGGCATTTCCTCCTTTGGTAAAAATCATCGCTCCAGCGGTAGCAGCCAAAGGTTTACCCGTAATGGCCATCCAATGTTTACCGTGCAAGGGTGGTTTTTGGGTAACAACAGGCAGGTTATTAAACGACTGAGCGTGGGTTTGTGCCCAAATCGACAACAGTAAAAAAGTAAAAGGTAAAAGTTTTGTCCACTTCATCGGTTTTCGGTTAGGTTTGGTGATGATTTACTAAATTTAATGTACCAAATACGGCGAGCTTGTGGCATCGCCAAGGTTCATAGAAGGCGGAATATGCTGCGGTAAGGCTTCAAAACGATACCCAAGACTGGAAAAATGCTCTAGCATTCTAGGAAGTACGTAACTCATATTACGCCACGCTTTTAGGCTATCGTGCAACACCACAATCGAGCCTGCTTTGGTATATTTCAACGTTTTTTCAAGGCAACGCTCAGGGCTAAGGTATTTTTCAAAATCGCCCGTTAGTACATCCCACATCACTACATGATAATCATTGAGGAGAGGCCGCGCTTGGCTCAATTTAATCCGCCCGTAAGGCGGGCGAAAAAGGGACGTATCTACTGGTAAAATTTCACTACACTGCCTTACGTTTTCGAGGTAGGTTTCATCATCAGTATGCCATCCTTTCAAATGGTTAAATGTATGATTTCCAATACTATGACCTTTGGCAATAAGTTGAGCAAACACCTCAGGGTGCTTTCTGACGTTGTCTCCGATGCAGAAAAAAGTTGCCTTTGCCAAGTAGCTATCCAATTGTTCCATCACCCACTCAGTCACGTCAGGGATTGGCCCATCGTCGAACGTCAAATAAATCACAGGTTCTTCCGTCGGAATTTCCCAAACGAAAGGGGAATAAAATGATTTCAGGATTCGGGGCGACTTATGGACAAACAATGGAATCATAGCTGTTGATGATGTTAGTAAGACCCGTTAACATTGTAAAACTTTGGTTAAATTCTGCGGCTTTAATTCTGCGAAAATCTGCGGGTAAAATCACTATTGCGGAGGCAATTTAACGCAAATTTCGCCCTTTCCAAATATAGCCTTTTCGTTGAGCTGCCAGCCCGAAAAACAGAACGTATATTGGATAAAAAAGTTGTACTATGGGAATGTACCAAACCCAGCTTTTTCTCCCCAAAAATCTGATAATCAAACGTAAAAACAAAAATTCAGGCACATATTTTAACAATAGAATTGTACAAAACTCAAAAGACACTACATTTTCGCAGAATGGTGCTATTAACAAAATCAACGTTATCAAATTGACTAAAAACACCCAAACCGCAACCAGCATCGTGGCAAGGCGTTTATTGACTGCCCATTTGCTGGCCCAACGGATGCGTTGGTGGTAGAAACCTTGCCAAGAATCTTGCGCCTGGGTTGAGACAATGGCCGCTTTGTTTTTCAAAAAATAAAGCTTTTCCGCACCAAAATGTTTTGCAATTTTTTGAAGTAAAAACTCATCATCGCCCGAGGCAATTTGCTCCACCCCTTCAAAACCTCCTACTGCTTCAAAGGCGGCTCGTTCATACGCCAAATTTGCGCCGTTGCACATGGTTGGATGCCCCGCTTCGAGCAAACAAGCCCCCGTACCAATGAGGCTGGCAAATTCGATGGTTTGCGCAATCTCGCCCCCACTTTTAATAACACTTTTAGGCATTGTACTCAGAAAAGTCACAGGGCCACTTATTAATTTTGCTCCTGTTTCAAGGTACGTTTGTGCGAACATTTCCAACCACCTCTCTCCTACCCTACAGTCGCCGTCGGTGGTGATAATCAATTGTCCACTAGCTCGCTTGAGTGCTTCCGTTATGGCCCTTTTTTTAGGCGAACTTACGGGAGCATTGACCAATGACACAAGCTGCAAATTCAACAATTTTTTTTGAATAAATTCATTCACAATCTCCGCAGTTTTGTCGGTGGAGGCATCATCCATTACCCACACTTCAAAATGCTGACGAGCTAACGTTTGACGCTCTAAATCATCTAATAATACGCCAATGTGAGCGGCTTCGTTGCGCACTGGAATAATGACCGAAATTTTAAAATCAGGAGGTACGTCCAAGTGATTCAAAGGCCGCTTGGGAATACGTAACCATTGCCAACACAACCAAAAACAAGCCACAGCATAGCCCCCAATCACCCCGCCAAACACGTACACCATAGCTTATACTTTCAGGGCGGTTTCGTGTTTGATTTCGCTCATCACAAAGATGCTGTGAGTGTTGCCAATGCTGTCTAAAGCCCCCAGCTTTTCCATCAAAAAGCGCTGATATTCAGGCATATCGTTAACCACTACTTTGAGCATAAAATCATATTCTCCCGAAATGTTATAACACTCCATCACTTCTTCAAAAGTCATCACGGCCGACACAAACTTTTCGCCGTTGGCGCGACTGTGTTCTTTGAGAGAAACGTTACAGAAAGCAATGAGGTTACGACCTATTTTCTCGCGATTGACGAGCGCCACGTACTTTTTGATAATTCCTTCTTTTTCCAATTTCCTTACACGCTCATACACAGGCGTGTAGGAAAGATTGAGTTGCGCGGCCAATTCTTTGGTCGTTAAGAGCGCATTTTGTTGCAGATAACGCAAAAGACCACGGTCGGTTGTGTCTAGTTTGAGCATTGTTGTATTTTACACTGAAATTGAGGTTAGACATTTTATCTATTTATTGCAGATTGATTTCTGCTAATGCGGGTATTTTATAGGTATTACAGCCTCAAAAGTATAAAATAAATCTATTTTTAAAGATTAATTGACAATAATCGTCTAATTACACGAGAATTCTTTCTGAATTACGTTAATTTTGTACAATCCTAAGATGTCTATTTTTCCGAGCGTACGCCTCCTTCTAGGTGAACGTGCCAAGCGGAAAGTATGTTTTTGAGTAAATAAATCTCCTTCAATTATGGAAGAATTAATCTTGAAATACAAGCTCTTAGATACATTCGGTCAACAAGAGCTAATGGATTTTTTAGAGTTTTTAGTACAGAAAAAACAAAAAAAAATGTCTGTAGATGCCTCTACTTACAAACAACAATTATTACAGGTTTCGACTTGGTCTGAGGATGATTTGGCAGAATTACAGGCCTATCCAAATAAATTTAACTTTAAAGGTTCTGAATGGTAATGCTTGACACCTCTATCTTTATTGAGTACTTACGTGCTTCAAACAAAACACGTACAGCATTGTATAAATTAGCGGACACTCCTTTATCACTGTCATCTGTGACCTATTATGAACTTTTAATGGGTGCTACCAATGAACTAAAAAAACGAGATGTCTATCTACTAACTCAACAGCTAACTATTTTGCCTTTCAACGATGCAGTAGCCGAAAAAGCCTCGGAAATTTTTCATGCTCTTAAATAAGAGAATAAGTTAATTGAATTTAGAGATATTTTTATTGCAGCCACTGCAATCACTCACAAAACACCTCTTAAAACACTTAATGTGAAGCATTTTAAGAGAATTAAAGAATTGATACTAGTATAAAAATGCAACAACCACCTATCCAAGAAATACTCAAATCGCGAATCCTTGTGCTTGATGGCGCGATGGGTTCGATGATTCAGCGTTATAAATTGACGGATGCTGACTACCGTGGCGAACGTTTCAAAGATTTCCCGCATGAGGTCAAAGGCAACAACGATTTGCTTTCGTTGACTCGCCCCGACGTAATCAGCGAAATCCACGAGGCTTACCTCGAAGCAGGTGCCGACATCATCGAAACCAATACCTTCAGTGGAACGACCATCGCCATGGCCGACTACCACATGGAAGACTTGGTGTATGAGCTTAATTACGAATCGGCACGTTTGGCACGGGAGGCTTGTGATAAATACACCGCCATGAACCCCGATAAACCTCGTTTTGTGGCAGGTTCTATTGGCCCCACCAACCGTACGGCCTCGCTCTCGCCCGACGTCAATGACCCAGGGTATCGCGCTGTTACGTTCGATGAGCTAGTGGATGCCTACTACGAACAAGTTCAAGCCCTTGCCGACGGTGGTTCTGACATTTTTTTGGTAGAAACCATCTTTGATACACTCAATGCCAAAGCAGCACTGTATGCCATTGATTTGTTTATAAACCAAAAGCCCCCCGCCCCCCAATGGGGGGATAATCGTTATGATAGGAATAAGTTTCCAATCATAGATGGTTTAGTTTGGGAATATATTCACTCCCCCGTTGGGGGGCGGGGGGCCGCTCCTATCATGGTGTCAGGTACGATTACGGATGCTTCGGGAAGAACTTTATCGGGCCAAACGACGGAAGCTTTTTTGACGTCGGTTTCACACATGCCTTTACTTTCGATTGGCCTCAACTGTGCGTTGGGAGCCGATTTGATGCGCCCATACGTGCAAACATTGGCCAACCAAGCACCCTTTTTCACTTCGGCACACCCCAATGCGGGACTGCCCAATGAAATGGGTGAATATGACCAATCACCCGCTGAAATGGCCGACATCGTTGAGGGCTTTTTGAAAGATAATTTTATCAATATCATTGGTGGATGCTGCGGAACAACACCACCGCACATCAAGGCCATTGCCGAAGTGGCCGCCAAATACGAGCCTCGTGATTTGCCCGAAAACGACCATATTCAGAAACTTTCGGGACTTGAGCCGCTCAAAATCACGAAAGAAACCAATTTCGTAAACATCGGCGAGCGTTGTAACGTAACAGGTTCTAAGAAATTTGCCCGTTTGGTTCGTGAAAGCAAATACGACGAGGCCATCTCCGTGGCCCGCGAGCAGGTAGAAACGGGAGCCCAAGTTCTTGACATCAACATGGACGAAGGGATGATTGATGGCGTGCAAGCCATGACCAAATTCTGCAACTTGCTCATGGCCGAACCCGACATTGCCCGCGTTCCTTTCATGGTGGATTCGTCCAAATGGGAGGTAATTGAGGCAGGTTTGAAATGTTTGCAAGGCAAAGCTATTGTAAACTCTATTTCGTTGAAAGAAGGCGAAGAGAAGTTTATCGAACAAGCCGAAAAAGTAAAACGCTACGGGGCGTCAGTAGTTGTAATGGCCTTTGACGAAGTGGGCCAAGCCGATAACTACGAGCGCCGTATCGAAATCTGTGAACGTGCTTATTGGATTTTGGTCAATAAAGTGGGTTTCCCTCCACAAGACATTATTTTCGACCCGAACATCCTTACGGTGGGTACGGGTATCGAAGAACACAATAACTACGCCGTTGATTTTATCAACGCAACTCGCTGGATTAAAGAACATTTACCGTACGCCAAAGTAAGCGGTGGGGTTTCCAACGTGTCGTTTTCGTTCCGTGGTAATGAGCCAGTACGTGAAGCGATTCACACTGTTTTCTTGTACCATGCTATCAAAGCTGGTATGGACATGGGGATTGTAAACGCGGGTCAGTTGGGGGTATATGACGACCTCCCTAAAGACATGCTGGAGCACTGCGAAGACCTCATTCTTAACCGTCGTCCTGACGCAACGGAACGGATGTTGGCTTTTGCCGAAACGGTAAAATCGAAAGGAAAAGAAATAGTTGTTGACAATGCTTGGCGCGACCAACCCGTTTCTAAACGTCTGGAACACGCTCTTATCAAGGGACTTACTGAATACATAGACACCGACGTGGAAGAGGCGCGTCAGCAATCGAGTCGTCCGTTAGATGTAATTGAAGGGCCTTTGATGGACGGCATGAACGTTGTAGGAGACTTATTTGGAGAAGGAAAAATGTTCTTGCCGCAAGTGGTAAAATCGGCGCGGGTAATGAAAAAAGCCGTAGCGTATTTGACCCCTTACATCGAAGCTGAAAAAGCAGGTGGTGCGGCGGCGGCTGGAAAAATTTTGATGGCCACGGTAAAAGGCGACGTCCATGACATTGGAAAAAATATTGTGGGAGTCGTGCTGGGATGTAACAACTACGAAATCATCGACCTTGGGGTGATGGTTCCGACCGATAAGATTTTAGCAGCAGCGAGAGAACATAACGTTGACATTATCGGCCTTTCGGGCTTGATTACGCCTTCTTTAGACGAAATGGTGGGTGTTGCCAAAGAAATGGAGCGCCAAGGCTTTACTATGCCGTTGTTGATTGGAGGTGCTACTACCTCTCGGATTCACACGGCGGTAAAAATTGACCCGCACTATTCAGGGCCTGTTATACACGTCTTGGATGCGAGTCGCGCGGTACCAGTAGCGGGAAAGTTGACCCAAAACGAACAAACGTACGCCGATACCTTGGCCGACATCAAAAAAGAATACGCCAAACTTCGCGAAGACCACGCAAAACGCCAACAGGCCAAAGAGGCTTTGTCGATTGCGGCTGCAAGAGCTAATAAAACTAAGATTGATTGGGCAGGATTTGAGCCAGTGAAACCAAAATTCCTGGGCAATAAGTATTTCTACGATTATCCGTTGGAAGAAATTGCAAAGTACATCGACTGGACGCCATTCTTCCAAACGTGGCAATTGCACGGAAAATATCCAAAGATATTTGATGATGCTACCGTCGGAGTTGAAGCCAAAAAACTGTACGAGGACGCCAATGCCATGTTGGCCAACATCATCAAAAATAAATCCCTCAAAGCCAATGCCGTCATTGGTTTTTATCCTGCCAATTCGGTGGAAGACGACATCGTTTTGCACGAATTTGAAGAGGTTGAAGTAGGTTTTGCAGGTCAAGGACAGATAAAACGGAATGAATACCGGGTGGTAACTGCCGAAAATGGTCTAGCAACTGAGCAACTTACAACACTTCATAATTTACGTCAACAAAATCAAAAGGCCGCCAATTTGCCCAACCTCTGTCTGAGTGATTTTATAGCCCCCGCCAGTGTAAATAAAACGGACTACATCGGAGCTTTTGCCGTAACGACTGGTATTGGAATTGAGACCTTGTTGGAAAAATACAAAGCCGACCACGACGACTATAACAGCATTATGCTCAAGGCCGTCGCCGACCGTTTGGCCGAAGCCTTTACCGAATTGATGCACGAACGCGTTCGGAAAGAATTTTGGGGTTATGCTTCAGACGAATCTTTCAGCAATGAAGAATTGATTGCCGAAAAATACCAAGGGATTCGGCCAGCACCAGGGTATCCTGCCTGTCCCGACCATACCGAGAAGCGCACCATGTTTGATTTATTGGATGCCGAAGCGCAAGTAGGTATTCACTTAACCGAAAGTTTTGCCATGTACCCTGCGAGTTCGGTCAGTGGTTGGTACTTTGCGCATCCCGACAGTAAATACTTTGCCCTCGGAAAGATCGCCAAAGACCAAGTGGAGGATTATGCCATTCGCAAAGAAATGCCGCTCGATGTCGTTGAAAAATGGCTAGCGCCCGTATTGAATTACGATTAGTCGGTGAGTCGGGGTGTAAGCACCCCGACTTATTTTGTTTATTCGTTTATTTTCGTTCTTGTCGCTGAATATTGTATTTCATTCGAAAAATATTGTTGGATCGATTACTTTCAACGTAAAGATGATTGGGGTCAATTTCAATCTCTAGCCAATATTCCCCCGAAGGCAAATTTCTGGGTAAATCAATAAATTGCCCCTCATACAACATCCCGTAGGTATCAAATCCACCCACGCCGATACCTTGTTTATCAAAATTACAGGCTTCGTACCGCCCCAATCCAAAATTGGGCATTGTTTCACCATAATTTTTTCCCCCAATAAAGCACAAGCCATCTTTGTTATAGCAGCTTCCTGTGGTATATAAGCAATAGCTCACTTTTTTGCCTTTGGCGACAATCTCCCGTTGTTGGTTTTGGATTTTCACCAATCGAAATTCCACCCAATCATCCACGTGGTAGTGGTTATGACCTGGGGTATCGTCCATATACATCGTACCCGCTTCTCTATCGCGACTCACTAACTCCGTTCCTTTTTTTGAAAAAATACGTTGCTTGATTTTCATACGGCTCATTTTTCCATCGGCACAGGCTTGGGACGAATCCACCCGCTGGTTTCCGCAATACCACTCCTTCGTGCCTATAATTTCTAAGGGGCCGTAACCGATATTGGCAATGGAGGCTGCAAACCGCAATTGCCCTGGATAAGTTTTATGGTTCCATGAGTATTCTTGTATTTGGTTGTACGTAAATGAAGGGACAATCACTAAATCAGGCAATAATTCACAATTTGTCGTTCCATCAGGGCAGTCACATCTGCCTATATTCTCTAAAGAGCACTGTTTGGCTTTTATAAAATAAGCAGGCGACTTGCTAAAAATAAGTTGTACACTATCCAACACCCCCGCTATACCCGACTTTAAATCTTCTACTACTACCTTCCACGTTCCGTTCGGATTTTGTCCATTATTTATAAACTCTAAACGTCCATCTGGCACAAAATTACCTCGAAAGGGAGCTTTGGCTGCACTGATTTGCCCGTTTTTCCCAAATTGAGAAAAACGAGTGTTGAGGTAATGTTTCCCCGTCTCCTTTCCATTTCGGTTGGTTAACCACACGCTTGTTCCATCGGGGGCTTCCAATGTTACTTTGATATCACTTACCCGCTCGTGATGCAAGGTAAGCAACACAGCCTCCAGTCCAAAAGTACTATCTAAAGCAATAGGCAACTTTTGAATAACTGTTGTAAATTTTTGTGTAGAATAATACCCCTGATACTCATTGATTACTCCCCCATACACTGTAAAAACTTGTGCGAAAGGCCTCCCGTATATCCCCCAAAAGCACAAAATCAGCCAAACGATTCGAGCACTCATTCGTCTTTTTTTTCTTTTACAAATTCCCCCGAAAGTTAGAGCTCTTTTTGTAGTTTTGCCCAAAAAGTATCCTAAAAACAAATTATGATTGCAGTCATTCAGCGCGTTACCGAAGCCTCCGTCACCATCGAAGGACAAGTAAAAGGTCAAATCGGTTTAGGTTTCATGATTTTGTTGGGAATCACCCATGCCGATACCCAAGAGGACATTGATTGGTTGTCAAAAAAAATCGTGGGAATGCGCATTTTTGGAGACGAGGAAGGTAAAATGAACCTTGACATCAAAACCGTTGGTGGCAACATACTACTTATCAGCCAATTCACCCTTCACGCCAGTACAAAAAAAGGCAACCGCCCGTCGTTCATCGACGCAGCCCGACCAGAGGTGGCCGTTCCGTTGTACGAAAAAATGATTGAGCAGCTATCACAAGAACTTGGTCAACCCATACAAACAGGCGAATTTGGTGCAGATATGAAAGTCGCGCTCCTCAACGACGGCCCTGTCACCATCCTGATTGACTCCAAAAATCGGGTATAATCTTGCAAATAAGTATATTTACGTCTTTGCTGTATTTTGAGATAAGCAATACTTTTTATCCAAATGCGAGGTCGGTCGGCTTTAATATGTTTAACGTTGTTGTGCATGGCATTGGAGCTACTCCATGCCCATGAACCCGCTCGCGTTGCTGATTGCTCTACCCCTCCCACCCTTTTTGTATCAAAAGTAAAGCGCCCTTCGGTTGCTAGTTCTACGACGGTTTGTCAAGACAGTTTGGTTCAACTTAACGCTCGAAACTACCCACCTGGCAGTACATTTACGTGGCAAAAAGGTGGCGTTGATGTACCCAACGCTGCTGATTCTGTTTTGGTAATTCGTGGCAACCAATCAGGCACTTACCATTGTATTGTTCGTTCTCCGCTTTGCCCCCTTCCCATTGTTTCCACCCCTTTAGTCATAACGACCAATGCCAAACCGCTGGTCAGCATTTCAGCAGGCAACCCGATTGGCGTACCTTGCAAGGAAGGAACGATAAAATTAACCAGTAATTCAAGCGGAAACGGCTTTTTAAAATATCAGTGGTATTTTGAAAATCAGCCCATTCCTAGTGCGACTAGCAACGTTTTTGATGCCATTGAGACGGGTGTTTATACCCTGAAAGTCGTTGATGGTTTCGACTGCGCTAACGTGTCTGGGGCATTGACGGCCATCACCTACACACCTCCCAAGGCCAGTTTGAGTACATCCCGCGCTGGGTTTTGTAAGGGTGAAAAAGTAACCCTTAAAGCTACCCAAGGACGCACCTACCTGTACCGTTGGCTACGCGACGGCCAAGAAATTGATGGCATCAAAGATTCCATTTCGGTCACGCAAACTGGTACATACACCGTCAAACTCACCTCTCCTAACGGATGCACCACGGAATCGAACCAAATTTCGGTGGTACAATACGACGACCCTGTCGTGTCAATTACCTCTCCAGGAAATCAAATTTGTCCTGGAGGCACCCTTGTACTCACAGCCCAGGGAAAAGATTTAAAAGCCTTTGATTGGAAAAAAGAAGGGCAAAGCATCCAAAACGCAACCAAAAACACATTTATTGTGACCGAAGCTGGTAACTACACCGTAATGGTCAGAGATACCAATCGCTGTTTCTCTACTTCAAAACCCATTGATATTAAATTAGTTACCAAAATAGAAACCACCCTAGCTCCCATACCTGGTTTTTGTGGAACAACCTCCGCTCCATTTCGTCTAACGGGCACCCCAACGGGAGGAAGTTTTTCTGGAAAAGGGGTAATAGGAGATATATTTGACCCTCAATTGGCGGGTTTAGGACAACATACCGTTAGTTACACCGTCAAAGGAAGTGTAGAATGTATGAATGGAGAAAGCAGCCAAGATGTGATAGTTTCCCCTCCCCCTCAACTCGAATTAGGCCCCGACCAAACCCTCCTCAAAGGCAATTCTATTACTGTCGATGCTAATTTGGGGATTGGTTATACCTACGAATGGACGCCGACGAAGGGCGTTAGCGACGCCGTCCATCCCGCTCCTACCCTTAACCCCGAGCAATCAACAACCTACCGAGTAAAAGCCACAGGACCATCGAAGTGTATTGCCGAAGATAGCATCTACATCGATGTTTTTACGCAACTCTACATTCCTGACGTTTTTAGTCCCAACCAAGACGGGGTGAACGATACGTGGGAAATCAAAGGTTTAGAAGATTACCCAGAGGCTGAGGTAGCCATTTTTAACCGTTGGGGAGAACCCATTTTTTACAACAAAGGGCTATATCAAGCTCCTTTTGACGGAACAAGGAATGGCATACCCTTGCCCGCTAGCATATATACCTACTTAATCACAACCAAACCTAAGGGGCTGACCTACCGCGGATATTTGCACCTTGGGCGGTGATATTTCCACCACACAATTTTTTGACAAAAAATGATTAGGCAAACATCTTTTTGATATTCTCCTCCGAATACCCACCCGTTGAAGTCATTCCTTTTCCACCAATTCCTGTAATGATTTGGATATGTTCATCAATTTGGCGTTCGTAGATTTCCTCGGTGGTTTGGCTGTAAAAACCTGCCCACGTTGTACGAATTTTGTCCACCTCAAAAGTAACAATTCGCTCAGCTTCACTGATAATCAATCCATTAATATAATCGGTGGTATGAAAACCCAAATCATCTACGTGTTGCGCATCTGCGTACTCGTGCGAGTCGCCTATCACCACCGAACCATCTTCGGCTTGTTTAAACAACACGTGAATCCCCCATTTTTTGAGATCAGAATAATGCTCAGGCGTAACCATTGACGCATACGAAGGCATTTGTTGAAATGATTCATAACGGCGGATGGTCAAACCAGTTAGGATATTTCCTTTCATTGATAAATTAGGGAAAGGTATCGTCTGCATCATTTGTAATTTGCTAACAATCAAACCGCTGTTGGCAAACAATTCGGGATATAACATTCTAAATTCGTGCCCGTTGCAAATCAATACTTTTTCTGCTTCAAATACCTGGCGGTTGGCCAATTGTACCTTGGCCTTTCCGTTGACGCTCTGACAATCAACCACCGTCGCATTGTTAAGAAATGTAATACCAATTTGTTCCTTACAATACCCCAACAATCGCTGCATCAAAACGGGTGAATCAACGCTCAGCTCTTGCGGAAAAAAGAGGGCTCCTACGACGTAGCTAGGTCGCAAGTATGGATACATTTCGAGGCACTTTTGACGGCTCAATAATTCGCAGGTGTAGCCTATTCTTTGGTAATAATCATACAGTTCATTGGCCAACTGCCATTCGTCGTCGTCAGACGCCACATAGACAGAGCCATTGTTACGAACGGTCAAATCTACCTTCGATTGCAACGTTTGGTATAATTCTAAGCTGCGTTGCCCATAATTAAACCACCGTCCCGACAGTCCCGAAGGCACCACTTGCCCAAAGTTTCGAACGGTGGCACCAACGGGAAAATTATCTTTTTCAAGCAATAAGACCGACTTGTTTTGAAGAGCTGCGTGATAGGCATGAAACGTACCCATGATGCCACTTCCCACCACAATAAGGTCAAAATGTTTTTGCATTAGTTCTGTACTTTAATTTCTTCTAAAATCTGAATAATTTCATCAATCGAACCCAACAACGCATCGTGTGGGTGACCAATCAATTGTTCGGTGGTATGAGTTCCGTTGGTAACGCCAAGGTTAAGATACACACCTGCTGCTTTGCCCGAGCCTAAGTCTGAAGGGGTATCGCCTGCGTTGATAACACGCTTCACATCCGTAACCCCCAAAAGGCGCATGGCTTTATAAATCATGTCGGGGGCAGGACGTCCCTGCGGCACTTCATCGCTCGAAATAGACGCTTGAATAATGGTCGATTCGTTTCCAACACGCTGTGCATCAAGCCCTTCTAACCAGCCCAGTTTTCCCAAAATAATGTCGGTTACTTCCCGATAAAAACCCGTTGTAAGGGCTACTTTAATACCATTCTTTTTAAGGTAACTAAACAACTCCAAACAGCCAACTGTAGGATAAACAGGCTGTGTGCGATAATGTTTTTCCAAAACCTCTTTAAAAACCGCATACGATTCGTCCACCCTACTCTCAACATCGGGGTGATTTTCGCCCAGTTGTTTTCTCCAAAATAACTGAAAAACAAAACGTTTAGCAAGCCCCTGAACAGCTAATATTTCCTCGTCAGTTGCTTCAATTCCAGTTTGTCGTGCGGCTTTGGCAAAACAGGCTTCTACTTCGTGCTGGTCGGTTACGGTTGTCCCAGCCATGTCCAAAATGACTAATTCAATCTGATGTACACTCATTCGATTACGTGGTAGCTTAATTGAAATAACAAAGGTATAATATTACTATACAAAGTTAACAATTGACTTTGTTATTGTTTAGTTAAATTTAACAAAAAACCATTTTGCAGCAAAGTAAAAAAACACCAAATCAGGTCAAAAAAAATTTTATCAACTGTTTTCCAATACATTACTTCACTACTTCATCATATCTACTTGTTAACGAAGGACTACAAAAGTTTAACTTTTGTAAAATTCTTAATACATCCTTCATCTTGCATTAATCATGAGGTAATATCCACATTCTTACTTTGTGACCTGAAATAATCAAATTCTTCTTCATTCTTACAATTAACCATTCTGTACTTATGTTACAAACTCTACCCCCAATTTTAGGGAAGAAAATCTGGGTGCTAAGTTGTTTAGCGCTTTGTTTTTGCATCACGGTGTTTGCACAAGACATGACTGTGCAAGGAAAAATTATCGACGCCGAAAATAACTCTCCGTTGCCTGGCGTGAGTATCGTTATTAAAGGAACAAACAAAGGCACTAATACAGATGCGCAAGGCAAATACCGCCTGAGTGTGCCTGCTAACGCCTCTCTGGTTTTTTCGTTTGTGGGTTATACTCCTCAAGAAATTTCGGTGGGCAATCGTACCGTCATTGACCTCTCTATGGCGCAAGATTTTCGTCAACTGAATGAAATTGTTGTAACTGCGCTTGGTATCAAAAAAGACGTTCGTCGCACGGGGGTTTCTATTCAAGGAATCGACGCGAGCCAAACCATCAAAGCCCGTGAACCCAATGCAGTTCAGGGATTGGTTGGCAAGGTAGCGGGTTTAACGATTGGAATGAGCGCCGAAATGCTCCGTCGTCCACAAGTAATACTTCGTGGTAATACGGACATTTTGTACGTAGTAGATGGTGTACCTATCAACTCCGACACTTGGAACATCAGCCCCGACGACATCGAAAGCTACTCCGTATTGAAAGGAGCTTCGGCATCGGCTTTGTATGGTTTCCGTGGCAAAAACGGCGCTATTTTGATTACAACCAAGCGTGGCTCAAAAGATAAACGTGGCTTTGCGGTTGATTTTAACTCCTCAACCATGTTTGACAACGGATTTAACGCCATTCCAAAAGTACAAGACCAGTATGGCCCTGGCGACCACGGTGTTTATGAGTTTGTGGATGGTCGTGGGGGCGGTAAAAACGACGGAGATTATGACGTCTGGGGACCAAAATTTGAAGGTCAACTCATTTCGCAATATGATAGTCCTATTGACCCTGCAACTGGTAAGCGCATGCCTACTCCGTGGATCGCTCGCGGAACAGATAACTTAAAGAGGTATTTAGAAACGGGCGTTTTGTCCACCAATAACATCGCGGTTTCGGCCTCAGGTGACAAATACAACGCCCGCTTTTCGTTGTCGAATACCTATCAAAAAGGAATCGTTCCAAACACCCGCCTCAACAGTTCTACCTTCAATACTTCGTTTGATTATAAGTTTAGCAATAAACTTTCTTTTGAGTCAAACTTGCAGTATAACCGTCAACAATCGCCCAACTTCCCTGACGTAAACTATGGACCTAACTCCATGATTTACAACATCATCATTTGGGCAGGTGCCGATTGGAACATCGACGACATGCGCAATTATTGGCAGCCTGGCAAAGAGGGTGTACAACAAATTTACGCCGAATATCAGCGTTATAACAACCCTTACTTTATGGCGTATGAGTGGCTACGGGGACACAATAAAACCGACATTGTGGGTCAAGTGGCGATGAAATACCAAATCGCCAACGGCATCGAAGCCATGTTGCGTACCCAAGTCTCGTCGTGGAATACCCTTCGTACCGAAAAATTCCCGTTTTCGATGGGCACGTACGGACGCGACGAACGCCGTGGCGACTACCGCGAAGACCAGCGCAATTTGTTTGACAACAACACAGAATTGTTGGTGAAAATTGACAAAAAAATTGGCACTAATTTTTCGGTCAATGGTTTTGTAGGTGGAAATATCCGTACGTTCAACTTCAACTATAATTTTACTACCACTGACTACCTCAACGTACCAGGTGTTTATAGTTTTGCCAACTCAGCCAACCCTGTTCGACTCAGCAACTTCCGTTCGGCTATGGGGGTAAATTCGGCCTACTACTCAGCCGACTTTTCCTTCAAAAACTTATTAACAGTCTCTACTACAGGGCGTATGGACCAGTTATCAACGCTTCCCAAAGGGAACAACACGTTCTTTTACCCTTCGGTAGCTGCAAGTTTTGTCGTTTCTGATTTGGTTCAAAATTTAGGCCCCATTTCGTTTCTAAAGTTGCGTGGGTCGTATGCCAACGTAAAAGATGGTTTAACCTCTTCGTCGTTCTCAGGCATCGGTTTGGGCTACGGCGACTCATACACCTCTTCGTACGACGGGCCAACTTACCAAAACTCCGCCGTTTACAGTACGCCATTGACCTACAACAACCAACCTGCGGCCTTTTTTACAAACACGCTCAACAATGCCCAAATTAAGCCCAACTCTACTTCTCAGACTGAGTTTGGAGCTGACATTCGTTTCTTACACAACCGCCTCAGCTTTGATGCTGCCTATTTTATCTCAAACGATGGGCCTCGTATCTTTAACTTGCCTCTTTCTACAACAACAGGGTATTCGGCGGCTTTAGTAAACGGTATCAAAACCCAGAAAAAAGGGGTTGAGCTTTCAATAACTGGTACGCCCATCAAAAATCTCAATGGATTAAATTGGGAAATTTTGGCCAACTGGTCCACATTCAAGGAGCGTTTGACTGAGATTTATCCAGGCGTTGAACGCTTGAATCAATTCTTGAAAGTAGGCGACCGCACCGATGCCTATTACGACCAAACGTTTATCCGTACGCAAGATGGCCAATTGATTAATGATGCGGGTGGACGCCCAATCATCAACCCAGTTAGTCAATTCCTCGGCTACCTAAATCCAGACTGGGTATGGGGCTTAAACAACCGCTTCAATTACAAAAACTGGAATTTCAGCTTCCAATTTGACGGACGTGTAGGTGGTGTCATTGCCAATTACATTCAGCGTCAGACTTTCCGTGGTGGTCGTCACATTGCTACGGTAGAAGGCGCTATGGGTGAAGCCCGTTTCCAGGACTACAAAGGCGTAAAATCATACGTTGGCGACGGCGTGGTAGTTTCCAATAATGTAGCTATCAAATACGATGTTGATGGCAACATCACCAACTATGGCGAGCTTCAGTTTACCCCAAATACCACGAAGCAGTTCCTCCAAGACTACATCAGCCGTCGGTATAGCCCCAACGGTGGCAACCTAATGGATCGTTCGTTTGCCAAACTTCGCGAGGTCGTTGTAGGTTACAATTTGCCAGCCAATTTGCTCCAAAAGACGTTCTTCAAACAAGCAAGCATCTCGTTTGTTGGTCGTAACTTACTGTATTTTGCCGAGAAAAAAGACATTGACCTCGATCAGTTTGCAAACGGCTCACAAGGCAGTTCTGACCTTCAAACACCGACCATGCGTCGTTATGGAGTAAACATCAATTTGACATTCTAAAACAAAGCCCCCAAACCCCCAATGGGGGCTTCGTTCAGCAAACTTTGACAGCTGCCAAGATGTACTGAACGAAGCAAAAATTCGGGGATTCACATAAAATTTTATACCGATGAAAAATATTTTTAGACTTCTGTTATTATTCCCACTTTGGGGATTAGGGGGGTGTCAAGATTTTACTACCCTCGAAAAAGACCCTAACCGCCCAGTCAACGCACCCGCTTCGTTGGTTTTCAATGGCATTTTGAACGACATGTACAATGTTGTCAACGCTGGCAGTGCTTGGGGAGACAAAGCCCGTTGGAACCAGTATTATTGCTCAAACTACAATTATTACGCGACCAACGAATATTCTTGGACTACCACCGACCTCTACTATTTTACGATAAAAAACGTATTAAAAATGGAGGAAGAGGCCAAAAGAGCAGGGCTACCCGAGCAAAATCCTTACAGTGCTTTGGGCAAATTTTTTCGGGCTTATTTCTTCGAAAATATGACAAAGCGCGTGGGTGATATTCCCATGACGGAAGCCCTCAAAGGGTTGGAATCACCTACACCAAAATACGACACTCAAAAAGCGGTGTACGTTCAGGTTTTGAAGTGGTTAGACAGCTCCAACGACGAATTATCCGCCCTTATCGCCAAAGGAGATCGCAATTTATCGGGCGACATTTACCTAGGCAATGACCTTGTCAAATGGCAAAGAGCGGTTAATTCGTTCAAAATGAGGGTACTGATAAGTCTTAGTAGCAAAGATGCTGACGGTGAGTTGCAGGTAAAACAACGTTTTGCCGAAATGGTTAGCAACCCCACCAAATTCCCAGTACAAGCAAGCATGAGCGATAACCTTCAATATACTTTTAATAACTTTAATAAGTACCCCCGAAACCCATCCAATTTTGGTTTCAATGCCACGCGTGAGAACATGGCCAAGACGTACATTGATTTGCTCGTAGCCCGCAAAGATCCGCGCGTTTTTGTCGTTGCCGAACCTGCCGAAGCCAAAATCAATGCAGGTTTGAAAGCCACCGATTACGAAGCTTACGTAGGAGCTTCTTCGGGAGAAGATTTGGCCGATATGAGTACCAGAGTGCTCAAGGGAGAATATTCTTTCCAAAAACGTGCTCGGTATTATTCTAACGACGTCGGCGAGGCGCTTTTCCTCATTGGTTATCCTGAGTTATGCTTCAACATTGCCGAAGGTATCAATCGTGGTTGGGCTACAGGTGATGCCGCTTCTTGGTACAAAAAAGGCATTGAAGCATCCATGAGCCACTATGGTATCGCAGACGTAACAGCGCTAACCACTTACCTCGACGGTACGCTGGTAAAATATGCAGGCAACAACGAAACGGGTTTAAACCAAATCGTTACTCAAAAGTATATTGCTTTCTTCCAAAATTCAGGATTAGAAGCATTTTATAACCAACGCCGTACGGGCATTCCTACTTTTTTGACAGGGGTAGGCACTGGCAACAGTGGTCGAATCCCAAAGCGCTGGCAATACCCAGCCACCGAACGTACCACCAACGTAACTAACTATAACTCTGCCCTTTCCTCACAGTTCACTGGTAAAGACGACGTGAACGATCTTATGTGGTTATTGAAATAATTGTTTTACTCAAAGGCTAAGTGAACACTAAAGCGGGTAGTTTTCTTCCCGCTTTATTTTTTAAAGTAGTGTTAAACTCAATCATTTATACCCATGAAAGCTACAATGGCTTGCATCTACCTTTTGTTGATTACTTTTTCAAGCATTGCCCAGCGCCAAACCGAAAATGTCATTCTGGTTACCACCGATGGCCTTCGCTGGCAAGAAATGTTTGGAGGAGCTGATTCTTCCCTCCTTTTTGACCCAACTTATACCAGCGACACGGCCAAATTAATAAAACAATTTTGGGCCAGTACCGCCGAAGAACGCCGCCAAAAACTCCTCCCTTTTTTCTGGAATACGGTGGCAACACAAGGTCAACTCTACGGCAACCGCTGGAATGGCAGTAAAATGAATGTCTCGAATACCTATTGGTTTAGCTACCCAGGATACAACGAAATTTTGAGTGGCTTTGCTGATGAACGAATCAACTCAAACGACAAAATCGACAACCCAAACACCACCGTTTTTGAGTTTATCAACAACCAACCAAAGTACAAAGGTAAAGTAGCTAGCTATGCAACTTGGGATGTGGTACCGCACATTATCAATGAAAAACGAACTGGCATTCCTGTCAATGCAGGCCACGAACCCGTCGCTAACCCCAACCCTCGCGAACAATTGCTAAACGATATTCAAGACAAGTTACCCAGCCCCTGGGGTGAAACTCGCCAAGATTTTATTACCTATTACATGGCCAAAGAATACATTCAAAAAAATAAGCCTAAGGTATTTTTCTTATCGTTTGACGAAACCGATGACTTTGCCCACGCGGGTAAATATGACCAGTATTTGCTAACGGCCAACATGGTAGATAAATTCATCGCAGATTTGTGGACTTACCTCCAATCACAACCCGAATACAAAGGTAAAACCACGATTTTGCTCACCACCGACCACGGACGCGGACATACACCCAAAGCCCGCTGGAAAGACCACGGCACCAAAACCCCCGATTGTTTTCAAATCTGGATGGGAGCGATGGGGCCTGATACCCCCGCCAAAGGCGAAGTAAAACACGCCGAAGTATTATTTCAAAACCAAATTGCCCAAACATTAGCCTCAGCCTTGGGATTGAATTTTACTTGTGAACATTCAGTAGGAGAAGCTATACAAACGGTTTTTAAGTAAAATCTAAAGCTTCGTCTGACGATGGTCGAAGGTCAGACGATAGTCAGACCGAAAGATAGTCGAAGGTCAGACGATAGTCAGACCGAAAGCAAGGCGATATACATAAAATCGTATAAAGCTTCTTCTGACTACCGTCTGACGAAGAAACACGATAGTCAGACCGAAAACAACGGCTAAACACCAATATTACATTATTTAACAACAAAACGATGTCCGCAATCACCAGCATTCGTCAACTTTTTGAAGCACAAGGCGATGACCAATACTACGGCGAAGACGTGAGCCAACTCGAACACGCTGCCCAAGGTGCCGATTTAGCCCGCAAAGGCGGGTTTGACAGAGAAGTACAGGTAGCTGCTTTTTTACACGACATTGGTCACTTAATGCCCACCGAGCTTGAAGAAGAACTCATGGCCGAATATGGCCGAAAAGACCACGAAGAAGTAGCTGCCGAGTGGCTACGCGCCCAAGGTTTTCCCGAAAAAGTCTGCATTTTAGTCGCCAACCACGTCAATGCAAAGCGGTATTTGACCTTTAAAAACCCAAAATATTTTGCTGGCTTATCCGAAGCGAGTTTAAAAACGTTAGAGTTTCAAGGGGGCCCAATGAATGCTGAAGAAGCAGCTGAGTTTGAACAAAACCCTTACTTTGACTTAATCATTCAGATGCGTCGCTGGGACGAAGCCGCCAAAGTAACAGGTTTAGCCAAACCCGATTTGGAATATTACTTACAACTTTGTGAAAGGGTGTTATAAAACGAGGCCTGATGAATCCATCAGGCCTCAATGTACTTACCCTTGCGTAGCTTCTTCTGTTGAACTTGGAGCAGTTTCTACTTGTCGCGCTTCAACTACTGCTGTTTCTTGCTTATTCTTTTCCGATTTTTTGGAAGTTTTCCCTTTTTTGAGCTTACCTTCTTTTTTACTTACTTTTTCGGCTTTCTTGGCTTCTTTCGCTTTTTCTTTTTCTTCTTTCTTAGCAAATTTAGCCAGCTTCTTCGCTAATTTCTCGGCTGCTTTGCCCACAGCTTTTTTCACTTTTTTTGAGCTAGTCTCGTCGGTAAGTGCGGCGGTTATTTTCTCAATAATTGCACTTGCTTGGGCTTTCTTTTCAGATTTCATTGTTGGTTTACTGATTTAAAAGGTTCAAATAAAAAAATCTACAAATACATAGCTATTTTTCGGTTAAAACAAAATTTTCAAGTTATGTTTATGTTAAGTTTCTAATACGACAAAAAGCAACTCAAGCATAAAAGATTCCTTTTTTTAGTAAAAATAACCATTTCTTAACTTCTTCCCTTAGCCTTTATGTACACTTTTGTCGTAGTATTGCTACCTGTTCCATTTTCATCACCAACTTTTCTATATGGATTCTAGAAGAGAATTTCTCAAAAAAGCCGCTCTACTTTCTAGCGGTGCAAGCCTATGGAGTGCCTTACCTCAATCTATCCAAAAAGCATTAGAAATTAATCCCCAACAGGGAAGTACTTATCTCGACGCCGAGCACATTGTCGTCTTGATGCAAGAAAACCGCTCATTCGACCACGCACTTGGTGCCCTCAGAGGGGTTCGGGGTTTTAATGACCCTCGGGCCATTCGCCAACCCAACAAAAACTTGGTTTGGTTACAGTCTAATGCCAAAGGCGAAACCTACGCCCCTTTTCGCCTTGATATTAAAGATACCAAAGTGACTTGGATGAGCTCCCTCCCCCACTCTTGGGAAAACCAAGTGGATGCTCGAAACAACGGGAAGTACAACCGCTGGCTTGACGTCAAAAAATCAGGAAACAAAGCCTATGCCCACATGCCACTCACCATGGGCTACTTTACGCGCGAAGACCTTCCGTTTTATTATGCCATGGCCGATGCCTTCACGGTTTGTGACCATAATTTCTGTTCGTCACTGACAGGTACTACCCCCAACCGCCTGTATCTTTGGTCGGGAACAATTCGGGAAAAACCTACTATTGAATCAAAGGCCAATGTTCGTAACTCAGACGTTGATTACGACGATTTGGCCCACTGGACCACTTTCCCTGAACGGTTAGAAGATAATGGCATTTCGTGGAGAATTTATCAAAACGAATTGAGCATTTCGATGGGCTTCAATGGCGAACAAGATGCCTGGCTTGCGAACTTCACCGATAACCCCATTGAGTGGTTTTCTCAATATAACGTTCGTTTCTCAACTGGCTATCAACGATTCCTTGCCAAACAGGTGGTTGAATTGCCCAAAGAAATTGCGGCGTTAGAACAAAAACTGCAAACGCTTCCTCCGTCTGGCAAAGAAACTGAAACTGCCCAAAAAACACTCAAACAGAAAAAAGACGAACTCGAAATCGCCAAAAAAGACCGCGAACTTTGGAGCAAAGAAAACTTTGAAAAACTTTCACAACGCGCAAAAAACCTTCACCAAAAGGCGTTTACGACTAATATAAACGATTCTCACTACCACGAGTTGACCACACACCGCTACGAGGATGGCAGCGTCGAACGTGAAATGTCGGTTCCTAAAGGTGATACCCTTCACCAATTCAGAGAAGATGTAAACACGGGAAAACTACCAACAGTTTCGTGGATTGTTGCCCCCGAAAACTTCTCCGACCACCCAGGGGCGCCTTGGTACGGGGCTTGGTATATTTCGGAGGTAATGGATATTTTAACCAAAAATCCTGAGATTTGGAAAAAAACCATTTTCATTGTTACGTACGATGAAAACGACGGTTATTTTGACCACGTTCCTCCTTTCGTAGCTCCCAAACCTGACTTGAGCGACGGGTTGGTTTCCAAAGGCATCGACCCGAGCGTTGAACACGTGACCATGGAGCAAGAACGTAAACGCAAAGAATACAGTGCGCAAAATCCTGGCCGCGACGGGGCTATCGGACTGGGTTACCGCGTTCCGATGCTGATTGCCTCCCCTTGGAGCCGTGGTGGATTTGTCAACTCGCAGGTGTTTGACCACACCTCTGTGTTGCAGTTTATGGAGCATTTCTTGAGCCATAAAACCAAGAAAGACATTAAAGAAACCAACATCAGCGCATGGCGGCGCACGGTATGTGGAGACTTAACTTCGGTCTTTCGCCCCTACAGCGGAGAAGAAATTCCGTTGCCTGAATCCGTTAAAAAAGATAGCTTTTATCAACTCGTACACAACGCCAAATTCAAAAATCCACCTTCTAACTTCAAAGCCCTTTCACCAGAAGAAATTGCCGCAGCCAACCAAAACCCTGCCGCTACTTCATGGATGCCAAAACAAGAAGAAGGTACGCGCCCCTCGGCGGCCATTCCGTATGAACTTTACGCCGACGCAGTACTCAGTGCCGATAAAAAATCAGTGTCGGTTCAGTTGAGCGCCCAAAATCGTGTTTTTGGGACAAAATCGGCGGGTTCTCCCTTTCACGTGTATGCCCCGCACAAATACCGCGCAAACGAAAGTGCTCCTTTTGAAGACTTAAAAGCTTGGTCGTACGCCGTAAGTTCAGGCGATTCACTCACACCCTCTTGGCCGCTTTCCAGTTTTGAAAACGACGCCTATCATCTCTGTGTGTATGGCCCTAACGGGTTTTTCCGCGAATTTAAAGGACAAGCCAATAGCCCACAGTTGAGTGTAAAAGGAGTATATGAAACATTAAAGGGTTCAAAAAATCAACTTTCGGGGAATTTAACCTTGCAATTCCGTAATGCGGACTCTCAAAAAAGGCTACGCGTAGTAGTTACGGACAATGCCTACAAAAACGCCCCTAAAACGGTGGTTGTAGAAGCTAAAAATGGACAAGCATCACTCGTACTCGACCTCAAGAAAAGCCACGGCTGGTACGATGTCAGCATCCGCGTAGAAGGTACGGAGGGTTTTGAGCAACGTTTTGCGGGCCACGTCGAAACAGGCAAAGATTCTGTGAGCGACCCTGCAATGGCATAAATTGATAGATAATAAAAAAGGGCAGCTGATTGCTGCCCTTTTTTATTAATGGCGTGTGCGTTGGGGTGCTTACACCCCGACACATCCTTCCTATCTATTTTTTCTTCGCTTGCGCACGTTTTGCTTCGACTTGCTTTTTCGCTTCGTCAGCTTGTTTTTTTGCTTCATCAGCCGCTTTCATTGAGCGCTCAAGCATATCCGAGAACTTCGACTTCTTCTTCTCACCTGACGCAATTTTGCGGCGGTTTTCTTCCAAAATCGAGCGAATTTTATCATCATTCACAAAACGACGAATCACCTGCTGTTGTAAGATAGTCACTACGTTCGATACCAAGTAGTAAAAACTCAAACCCGCTGGGAATGAGTTCATGACAAACATAAACATCACAGGCATAAAATACGTCAGCATACGCATATCAGGCATTCCAGGCTGCTGCACTTGCGCAGGTGTAATTTGGTTGTTGTACCACGCGTACACCAACTGAGAAACGGTCATGGCCAACGTAAAAATACTTACGTGTGCACCGTAGAATGGAATCGCAAACGGCAATTTAATCGGGGCATCGTAGGTAGAAAGGTCACTTGCCCACAAAAACGACTGCTGACGAAGTTCAATCAAGTTGGGAAACAAGAAGAACAGAGACATCAAAATAGGCATTGTTGCCAACACAGGAATACAGCCACTCAACGGACTCACGCCTACTTGTTGGTACAATTTCATTTGTTCTTGTTGCATTTTGGCCGCGTCATCGCCTACTTTTTCTTTGATAATCGCCAGTTCTGGCGCCAACATCCGCATTTTAGCCATACTTACATACGACTTATAAACGAGCGGGGTCATCAACAATTTTACAATCAACACCAACACCACAATCAGCACCCCATAGTTAGAGAAGAACTTCTCCAAAAAGCTAAACATCGGCACGAAGAAGAACTTGTTAAGCGGTTTCAAGAACGCATAGCCCAAGTCCACGTTATCGCCAAAATCGGTAGCTGTATCAATATTTTTTACGATTTGGTAATCGTTTGGTCCAAAGAAAAACTGGAAGTTTCCTTTCCCTGCTTTCAAGTCCGCCGTTGAAAGGCTTCCTTCACTTTGCATGGTTTTGATGTAGGTCGTGTCCGACTGATTTACCAACGATTTTAAAGTGGCATTACTCAAACTCGAACCTTTAGTAATAAAAGCCGAAAGGAAATATTTGTTTTTATGGGCAAACCACGAAACAGGTTGCTCTATTTTCTCTTCCACATTATCGCTTTGTCCGCGACCGATGTCCGACAATTCCCCGTCTGAGTAATAATTGGTCGTCACTACTTTACGGTTTTCGGCCATGTCATTTTCTAGCTGCTTCAACTTATCTTGCCATACAAGGCGAGTAGGTTCGTTTTTAACAAGGCCGTCCAATCCAACCAATTGCACATCATAATCAATCAAATACCCACTTCCCTGAATGGTGTAGGTTTGTTCGATGTACTGATTAGCTCCCAAAGGCAAACGGAAAGCTAGTTTCGTTGATTTGCCTGAAGTAATTACTTGGTTGCTTGCCTCTGTGGTAAAATACAAATCAGCTAAATTGATTGTGCCTTTGTTGGTAGGGAGTTCGAGGTTAAACTTACTACTTTGCTCATCAATAAGGTACAGAGGAGCATTGGTGTAAGTTTTGAATTTTTTCAATAATACTTCTTTGACATTCCCGCCTTTGGTGCTAAAAGTCAAGCGAACATCGTCTGTTTCTACCACAATATCTTTTGCGGTACCGATGGCTGCACTGGCAAAATCGCCATAGATGGCTTTGGCAGCTACCGAATCCAATTGACGAGGGGCAGGTGCAACAGCGGCAGTAGCACTAGACTTTGTTTGCGTCGCAGGATTCGTCTTGGGAGGCTCAGTTTGTGGTGCTAGGATTTGGTACCCTATTAGCATCATCATGATGAGCGCTAATCCAATGATTTGATTTCTCTCCATTTGTTTGGTTTATACGTTATTTATGACACGTTATTTGTTACACGTTATTCATACTCAGCCGTTAGGAAACATTCTCATGATTAACGGTAAACTAATAACTGCCCTTGCTGTGGCAAAAGCGGGTGCAAAGTTAGTGAGTTTTCAAGAATTAGCACCTGTGAGAAGGATGAGCGGTCGTTTTTTAGCGAAAAAATCACAATAGCGCCAAAAAAAATAACAAATACCAAAATTTTCTTGACAGAATCCCGTTTAAGAAGTATAATTGCGAGACTTTTCTGACAATACTACGGCTTATCTGATACACATTAACCCAAAAGCCGTCTCTCTTGTTCAGTTCCAGCTATCAATCCCTATTTTTCTTGGTTTATCCTCTTGTTGTTAAATAACTAATAATAAACATTTCTCCGTGTAAAGGTTCTCTTTACCCTTCATTTTTATATGCTCAGCATTGATGATCTAAATCCCAAACTCCTAGCAGAGTTGCGGGTAATTGCCGAAAAAAACGGTATCAAAGACCCTTCTAAGTTTTCAAAGAAAGAACTGATTGCTAAAATTTTAGAAAAACAGTCCTCTACTTCTGACACTCCCGCCGAAAAATCAAAATCTGCACAACCTTCAGGTAAACGTCCTCGAAAAGTTGCTGCGTCAGACCCTGATGCGCCAACCGAAGACGCCGCCGCAGAAGATGCTTCTTCAGACTCTATTGAGGTAGTTTCTCAAAGTACTATTGACTTTTTTCACCCCAAATCAAACGATTCGTTTGAGAAACGTGGCAAACGTCAGCGTATTCATAAAAATGAGAAGCCATTCCCTGAAAATTCCCCAAAGGATGCAGCCCCTCGTTTTTTTGATGAACCTACGCCCGAACCCACTGCAGCACCCACCGAGGCGCCCGTGCAGCCAGCAAATGAGCAACCAGCAGCTGAGGAGGAATTTGCCGATATAAAAATCGAACTTCCAGAGGAAGATTTTTTCGACACCTCTTTTATTACTGAAAATTTTGAAGCAGAAGCACCCGCAGAGGTAGAACCCGAGCCACTTCCCGCAAAAACGGAAGAACGCTCACGCGACTATCGACCTGATGAGTTCCAGAGTAAAATCAAACGCCAATACAACAACTACGTAAAAGAATTTGATGGACTTATCATCAACGAAGGCGTACTCGAAATTATGTCTGATGGTGGGTACGGTTTCTTACGGTCTGCCGATTATAATTATTTAGCTAGTCCCGACGATATTTATGTATCGCCTTCCCAAATAAAACTCTTTGGTCTAAAAACTGGTGACACCATTCGTGGCTCAGTACGCCCGCCCAAAGAGGGAGAAAAATACTTTGCCCTGCTTCGCGTAGAAACCGTCAACGGTAAAACAACCGAAGAAATCCGTGACCGTATTCCGTTTGAGTACCTAACGCCTTTGTTCCCACAAGAGCACATCAAACTCAGCGGCAAGCCTGATAATTATTCTACGCGGATTCTCGACTTGTTTGCCCCCATCGGAAAAGGCCAACGAGGAATGATTGTAGCGCAGCCAAAAACGGGTAAAACCGTGTTACTAAAGGAAATTGCCAACGCAATTACGCGCAATCACCCTGAGATTTACCTGATCATTTTGCTCATTGACGAACGTCCAGAGGAAGTTACCGACATGCAACGCAGTGTTCGCGCCGAAGTGATTTCTTCGACCTTTGACGAGCAAGCCGACCGCCACGTAAAAGTAACAGGTATGGTACTTGAGAAAGCAAAGCGGATGGTAGAATGTGGCCACGACGTGGTGATACTCCTCGACTCTATCACGCGTTTGGCCCGTGCATATAATACCGTTACGCCTGCATCGGGTAAAATCCTTTCGGGTGGGGTGGACGCCAACGCACTTCACAAACCCAAGCGCTTCTTTGGTGCGGCTCGTAACGTTGAAAACGGTGGCTCTTTGACCATCATCGCTACAGCCCTCATTGATACTGGTTCAAAAATGGACGAAGTTATCTTTGAAGAATTTAAAGGTACGGGTAACATGGAACTCCAACTCGACCGCCGTTTGGCCAACAAACGTATGTATCCAGCAGTTGATGTAAATGCCTCAGGTACACGACGTGAAGATTTGCTACTCGACCGCGAAACCCTCCAGCGTATGTGGATTTTGCGCAAGTATCTTTCTGACATGAATCCAAATGAAGCGATGGATTTCTTACTAGAACGTATGAAAGGAACACGTACCAATGAGGAGTTCTTGATTTCGATGAACAGATAGAAAAACGACTTTTCGTTCTATCTTACTACTTTTATAAAGAGAGGCTGAGTCAACGACCCAGCCTCTTTTATTTTCTTTCCCGTTTCCAATTATTCTCCCAACAAAAAAACGGTCGGTTTTTTGTGAAGCTCAGGCACTTGGGTTTTCCACTGTTTTACTGTCAACGTTTTGACAAATCCTTCTGGTGATGTCACGTTACAAGCAACACAAACACGGGTGTTTGGCTGGCATTGTGTCAGTATTTCCTTCATCATTTGGTTGTTCCGATAAGGCGTTTCAATAAAAATCTGGGTCTGCCTCTTGGCTATCGCCTCTTTTTCCAATTGCTTAACGGCTTTCCCTCTCGGAGCTCGGTCGATGGGCAAATAACCGTGAAAAACAAACGATTGTCCGCTCATGCCTGACGCCATCAACGCCAACAATAGTGACGAAGGCCCGACCAGCGGCACTACCTCAATGCCCAATTGGTGCGCGTATTTAACGGCTACAGCGCCTGGGTCAGCAACACCAGGGCAACCCGCTTCCGACATGACCCCTGCATCTTTGTTTTCGGCCAACAGTGCCTTCAATTGCGCCAAGGTATCCGCCTCAGGTGTATTTTTTTGAAGTTCGTAAAAAGTGAGGTTTTCAATGGTTTTACCCAACCGTAAACTACTCACAAAACGGCGGCCAGTGCGCAACTCTTCGGCAAAAAAAACCTCCAAATCTTTTACCGCCTCAGGTACATGGGCTGGCAAAACACTTTGCGTTGTCCCCTCAGCCAGCGGTGTTGGAATTAAGTATAGTTTCATTTGGCAAAGTTCATCAACGATTTTACAAAAGCCTCGGGCTGTTCAGCTTGTACCCAATGCCCTGCGTTTTCGATGGTATCGAGGGTAACATTCGGGAAAAGCGTTTGGATGGTCCAGAAATCAGTATCTTTGATATACCTCGATTCTGCTCCCCGAATAAAAAGCGTAGGTGTCCGTATTGTTTGGGTATTTTCTAAATCCGCCCCTATCAACTCGATGTATTGGTTTATCACGGGCAAATTGATACGCCACGCAAACACCCCTTCTTCGTTGCGGTACAGGTTTTTTAATAAGAATTGACGTACCGACGGGCTTGGTTCGTATTGGCTCAAAATGGCTTCGGCTTCGTTGCGGTTTTGAATTTCGGTCAAAGGAACGGCACTTAACCCTTTCAAGATTTCGGCATGATGAACGGGATACGACTTGGGAGCAATGTCAACCACCACCAACTTACTGAACGTGTCAGGATACAACATGGCGTATTGCATTACCGTTTTTCCACCCATCGAATGTCCTACCAAAATCGGGTTTTCAATGTTATTTTGTTGTAAAAAATCGTGTAAATCAGCCGCTAATTCTGGATAGGTATGACTGGGAGCATGAGGTGATCGGCCGTGGTTTCGCTGATCAACGGCATAAACCGAAAACCCTTGCTCTGCGATTACCTTGCTTATTGTCAGCCAGTTATCACATGACCCAAACAGTCCGTGTAAAATAACCAGTGGTTGCCCTGTGCCTACTTGGCGAAAAAAAAGTTGCATATTTTTAACTGCCTAATTATCGCTTAGCGCGTTTTTTGGAAGATTTTTTTGCTTTACCCGTCGCCTTTGTTGCCTTTTTTCGACGACCAGCGACGGCTTTTGATTTGGTGCGTTTTGAAGCTGCGGCAGGACGAACCACCGCTTCTTTGATTTCACTTTCAACAACCGCTACATTCCCCGCTCTATCCCGCACCTCTAAGCGCAACGTACCTTCAAAATCGAGGGAATCTACCAGTTTGTCAGACCAAATATAACTGCGTTTGTAATCATAATTCATCAATACCCACTCACCATTGACGTAGGCATCAAAACGTTCAATACCCGACATGCCATCTGAAATTCGGGCCGAAATGCTTTTTTTATTGGCTTGAATCACTCGAACGGCTGGTGGGTTGGTGTCGGTAGCCAACCCAAAACTCCCAAGTTCTCGGGTGGTAAAATCAATCGAATTTCCTTCCCATTTCCCCCCGACAAACCTCATACGTCCGCCATCTAAGCGGTACATGTGGGTTTTCTCAGGATTTTCGGGCAGGGCGTCGGGTCGAAAGTTCACTCCAATTGCATCCCGAAGTGGCGTATAAGCATCGTTAATAATCAAGCCATTGGGGCGTGACTGAACCGCTAAATACAGCGTATCAAAAATGCTTTTATTGCCAAAACGAATGGAAAAGCGGTCTTCTTTGTAGGTTTCAATTCGGTCGGGGCGAATGCGTTGCCGAAAATCGGTACGAAGTAACTTATTCCCAATCCGAATCGAGTCGGGCAAATGTTCGCGTAAATCCAGCAAATAAACCGTCTCCCCGTTTGATTTGTAAGCAGGTGAAAGTTGCAAGGGCGCACGCTTACTGAAAATTTCTGCGGGAACGGCTTGCGATAAACCCAACGCACTGATTTTTAATACGTTTTCGGTCGCATCCGTTTTGATGTATGCCAAACTCGGTGCCTGTTCAGATTCTCCCAAGGGCATCATAAGCGTTTCTGTAAGTTCTCCTTTTACCTTAAACCGCAGTATCGACGAATTTTCGTAGGAGTCAAAAAGTGTCACTTGTACTTCGTGCGTCAGCGTATCCCGAATTTGAAGTTTTCCCCGATAGCCATCCGTTTTTTGGAGACCATACAGGTTACCGTCGGGGTTATAACATTTTAAATAACGAAGCCCGTTGCGTTGTTCGGTGGCATAATCAATGACGTTGTTGTAGTCGCGGGTGCTCCAGCTGGGAAACGACGTCATGTTGTAAGCAAACACTTCTTTCCCGTCCAATTTGATTTCAACACAATTGACACCATTGCGAAAGTTGACACCGTTCATTGCATCAAAAGCAATCAGTTCTAACCCAATTTCTCCCCAAGCTTTGATAGTCTGGCCAATGTTATAACTTCCATCTTTTTGACGGACAGGACGAACACTGATTCGTTCAAACTCACCATTGACACGACTTATCAGTGACATCGGACGAATGGCCATTGAATTGAAATACGGCGGAATCTCATCTTCTACTTCCTCAAAACCAAAAAACAGTGGATTGAGGTAATTGTCTTTTGAGTCCCGAATTTCAAAGTGTAAATGCGGGCCTCCCGACCCTCCTGTATTGCCAGACAGGCCAATCAATTCGCCTTTTTGAACGGGAAATTGCTCGGGCGACGGATTTATTTCTATTTCAAACGTTTTGCGTTCGTACTGTTTTTCCCGCAAATAACTCCCCATGGGATCGGCAAACGACAACAAGTGCCCATAAACGGTGGTCATGCCGTTGGAGTGCTTGATAAAAATCACATTGCCATAACCCGTTGTTTGAACCTTGATTTTGGAAATATATCCATCGGCAGCAGCCAACACTTGCAAACCTTCGCGTTGTTGGGTACGGACGTCAATCCCCGCATGGAAGTGATTGGCGCGCAAGTCACCCAATACTCCCGCTAGGGTATTTTTTTGCCCAGGAGAAATCGGAAATATAAAATAGCCTTTGGGAAAGCTGGCTTTTTGGGCAAAGCTTCCAATGACAAAAAAGATACTGAAAAACGGTACGAGAATGCGTTTTATAACCATGTACTAACTTTGGTGTTTTCTTTGTTGGGTTGTTGCTTTTTAGTTCACGAGGTTTTGAGAAACCTCGCGTCGGTTATTGTAACCGACGGCACTCTAAACCGTAAACTTAAAAACCTCAAACCTTTTACTTAACCTCAAATTCCAACATTTTTTTACCTTCAACGAAAGCCGTGAGCTTGTCGCCTGCTTTTACAGGGCCTACTCCTTTGGGCGTACCCGTAAAAATCAGGTCTCCTGTTTTGAGGGTAAAAAAGCGAGATACAAACGATATTATGTAGTCTATTTTGAACAACATCAAAGAAGTATTGCCTTGTTGGCGCGTTTCGCCATTTACTTCCAGATGGAAATTGATGTCTTGCATATCCGCAAATTCTGCCTTTGAAACAAAGTCGGAAATCGGGGCGGAACCGTCAAATGCCTTGGACAATTCCCACGGCAAGCCTTTGGTTTTTAGCTTTGATTGTAAATCACGCGCGGTAAAATCAATCCCAATGCCTACTTGGTCGTAGTATTTATGGGCAAACTTTTCGTCAATATTTTTGCCCATCTTACTGATTTTCACCACAATCTCTACTTCATGGTGAACATCTTGTGAGAAATCGGGCAAATAAAATGCGGCTCCTTCCTTCAACAACGCCGTGTCGGGCTTTTGGAAAATGACGGGGTCTTCTGGAATGGCATTTTGAAGTTCGTGAATATGATCAACGTAGTTACGACCTATGCAAATGATTTTCATAATTTTCTGGATTTTACGCGCACAAAACTACGGACTACCTCCCGTAAAAGGAAATCTATTCTTAGCTTTGTAAAATGAAGTCATTTTATCAACTCCTGTTCCAAAACGAAACGCTTTATCGCGCCCAAGAAGTAGAGGCGATAGAAAAAATAGTCAAAGAGGTCGCCACGTCTTTGGTCCAAGAGCCTGTAGCGGAGGCACCTACACCACCGCCTCCTGCTCCTGTAGCCGCACCCATTCCTTCTCTACCGAATTTTGAGACTCCCAACCTCAACCATCAGGTGTTAATTTTAATCAACGAATCGCCAAAGATGTCGCCGAGTAATACCATATTCTTGGAGAAAGTACTCAAAGCAGTCAACTTAAACCTCGATGGCGTGGACATTTTGAACTTATCGGGAGCCAAACAGATGGATTTTCGACCGTTGCTCCAAAACAAGAAAGTACACCATATTATATCGTTTGGCGTGCCGTTTATCCAAATCAATTTGGAAATTATGATGAACCGCTACGACCCCAAACAAATTGCGGGAGTCAATTTTCTTTTGTCCGAATCGCTCGACATTGTGCAGAGTGACGACAAAAACAAACGCGCCCTATGGAATTGTCTCAAAAGTATGTTTTTGGGCAACTAAAAAGACTTTCCAAGTTTTAAAAAACCTAGAAAGTTTACTATAATCTTTAACGGCATGAAAAAGCTACTTTCCTTCTTCTTTGTTGTATATATTTACTTCCCATCTTTTGGGCAAAACTTTACAGGCGGTTTCAACTTTTCGTTTCCCTACAACGATGGAAGTAATGCCGCTTTTTTACCAAAATTTCCCGCGAAAACCATTGGCAACCCAGACCGCGTTTCGGTCAATGGCAGCAACTTCATCGTCAACGGTCAACCTTTTCGTTTTTGGGGCGTCAATATTACTTCTGCCGCTGCTTTTCCTGCCAAAACCACCGCCCCCGACGTCGCAACCCATGCCCGTAAAATGGGCATCAATTTGGTGCGCTTTCACCACTTAGACAATCCCTGGGGAGGAAACGAAGGCAGTATCTTTGTTTCAGGGCAATCAACTCGAACCTTAAATTCAACAACCCTCGACCGCCTTGATTTTTTTATCAATGAGCTGAAAAAGAACAATATTTATACAAATATGAACTTGAACGTATCACGGACGTTCAAGACTTCCGACGGCGTAGCCAATGCCGATTCACTGCTGGATTTTGCCAAAGGAGTCACCATTTTTGACCCACAGTTGATTGCGCTTCAAAAAGAATACGCTACCCAATTGCTGGGACACGTCAACCCTTACACAGGCTTAAAACTTGCCGAAGACCCTTGTTTGGCCATGGTTGAAATCATCAACGAAAATTCGTTGTATGGCATGTGGGAAGACAACCAACTCAAATCAAGAAAAGATGGTGGTTCTTTACTGTATCGTCAGGCTATTAGACTCGACAGCCTTTGGAATGCGTTTTTGGTGACCAAATATCAAACCCAAGCCACCTTGCAAACCGCTTGGCAAGGGTCGAGCCTTAACATCACAGAAAGAGTAACCGATGGCGGTTTTGAAGGCGCAATGTTGAATACCAACTGGACAATGGAACAAAACGCGGGAGCTACTGCAACCGCTACTTTAGACAATTCGCAAGCCCAGTCAGGCAGTAAATCAGCCAAAGTAACGGTCACGAACAAAGGCACCGAAACGTGGCATTTGCAGTTTAAGTACCTCCGTTTTTCGTTGCAAAAAGACACCACCTACACCATTCAGTTTTGGGCAAAAGCCAATCAAGCCGCCGTCTTGAGTGTGTCGCTCATGCAAGATGACTCCCCTTATAAATGGTACGGCGGACAAAACTTCAACCTAACCACTACTTGGCAACTGTTCAAAATCAACGTTGTTTCAACTGACGATTTGGCAGGCAAAGGACGCTTGGCTTTTCAGGTAGGAAATTTACCAAACGGAACTACGATTTGGCTTGATAATGTTTCCCTAAAAGAATCGACGCGTACGGCTTTTCTAGCGGGAGAAAACCTAGCCACGCGCAACATCCAGCGGGTGGACTACCGTGACAGGGGAAATTATTCAAAACAACGCGTGGCTGATTTGGCGCAATTTTATATCCAACTTCAAAAGAAGTTTATGGAAGAAATGCGCACTTTTCTCCGTACAAACCTCAACGTCCAAGCACCCATCACAGGCACCAATGCACTCACGGGGATTCAGGAAGGACTTGAGCACGAATCTATGGACTATTATGACGACCATAGCTATTGGGACCATCCGCACTTTCCAAACGTGGCATGGGATGCTTCCGATTGGACCATCAATAATACGCCCATGGTCAAAAATGCGTATTTCAGTGCCATTTCTTCCGTTTTTTCAGGAATACCATTGGCCTCAAAACCTATCACCATCAGTGAGTACAACCACGGCTACCCCAACCGCTACCGCGCCGAAATGGTGCCCGCCATGGCTGCGTACGGTGCTTTTCACGGCATGGATGGGGTCATGTTTTTTGAATACAATAGCGATGTCAACAGCACTTGGGCGGCCGATAAAGTGGGAGGTTATTTTTCCATTCACTGCGACCACAGCACCATGAGTTTGTTTCCCTCTTGCGCCTGGGCGTTTCGGAATGGCCTCATTACCGAAGCCACGCCGACGTTGGTCAATTACTCCGAAAAAGACATTTATTGGTCGTTTGAAAAAGACAACAGCGGCCGTTGGGGAAAATACGTCCCCTACGATTTTCGACTCCAACTTACCCATTCGCTGCGCACCAATACCTACCACCATGCCCAAGGGCTCAGCAGTCAGACGTTTCCAAACGTAAGCAATGGTACTTTTCAAACATCAACCCAACAAACCACACTAAACACACAGACGGGTTTTTTAACCACCAATACCCCTCGCTTTGTGGCACTTACGGGCTTTTTAAAAGACGCTCCTAATACGCAAGTTGGGAACTTCACCCTCAAATCAGCCAGCGAATTTGGCGCACTTACTTGGGTATCACTCAATTCAAAACCCTTGGCAGATTCCGACAGCTCGTTGATTACCATTACGTCCCAAACCCAAAACACTGGGATGGTTTGGAACGCTGCCAACACTTCGGTCAACAACAATTGGGGAACGTCTCCAACTACGGTGCGCCCCTTGGCCATTGAAGCCCGATTGACGCTTACTGCGGAAGCGCTACGTATTCACAAACTTTCCACGACAGGGCAGGTATTATCAACGAGTGATGTGCTTCCCTCCTCGCCCAATACATTCGATGTGTCATTTGTCCAAAGCACCGACCAAACCCTTTGGTATGCGCTTCAAGCTATTAAAAAATCAGATTTATTACTTTCGGTGACCACCTCCAACCCATCGGGCGATGTGGTCAATGTTTATCCGAACCCAGCTCAAACGCTACTTACCGTCGAATTTACGCTATCAGCGCCCAAGCCCGTATCATTTGAAATCTACAACGCCGCCGCAAGTATGGTGTTCAATACGACCAATACCATGGGAGTTACTGGCAATAATCGGATGACTGTCAACGTCCAACATCTTCCCAACGGAACTTACTTTTTGCGAATAGGCAGTCAGGTAAAGCGCATCGTGATAAGCCGTTAAAAAGTGGTTCTTTCGTTGACAAGATTGTATTACATTTACAAAAAATTGTCTAATACCATTTTCATCTCCCTTCAACTATGGCCGAAGCATTTGTTTATGACGCAGTTCGTACCCCTCGCGGGCGTGGGAAATCGGACGGTTCTTTGCACGAAGTTCAACCCGTTCAACTGCTTACATCTGTTCTAAAAGCAATACAAGAACGTAACCAACTTGATACCAGTTTTGTCGATGATGTCATTATGGGCTGCGTCACGCCCGTTGGCGAGCAAGGGGCCGACATTGCCCGTACGGCCGTCATTGAAGCAGGCTATGCCGAGTCAGTGGCAGGTGTACAGCTCAACCGTTTTTGTTCATCGGGCTTAGAGGCCATCAACCAAGCCGCCGCTTACGTGATGTCAGGCCAAGTCGATATGGTGATTGCAGGAGGTGTAGAGTCGATGAGTCGCGTACCGATGGGAACCGACGGCGGGGCATTGTTTATGAACCCTCAGATTGTGGCCCGTCATAACATCGTTCCCCAAGGAATCTCGGCCGACCTGATTGCGACCAAATACGGTTACGCTCGCCGCGACGTTGACAGCTACGCGGCCGAATCTTACCGACGGGCCGTAGAAGCTCAAAAGGACAATCGTTTTGCCAAATCACTTGTTCCTTATAAAGATGAAATAGGCATTACCCTCCTCGACCGCGACGAAGGGGTTCGCCCAGGCACTACTGTTGACTCTTTGGCGGCTTTAAAACCTGCTTTTGAAATGATGGGAAGCATGGGGCTGGATGCTTTGGCATTGATGAAATATGCCGAAATTGATAAAATTAATCACGTTCACCACGCAGGAAATTCTTCTCAAATTGTGGACGGTGCTGCTGGAATTTTGATTGGTTCAAAAGAAATCGGTGACCAACTCGGTCTGCGTCCACGCGCCAAAATCAAAGCCTTTGCTATCGTTGGTTCAGAGCCAACCATCATGCTTACGGGGCCTGTGCCTGCCACCCACAAAGTGCTTAAAAAAGCAGGAATGAGCATCCATGACATTGATTTGTTTGAAGTAAACGAAGCCTTTGCCGCCATTCCTTTGTTTTTTATGGAGCAATTGGGCGTTGACCACGCCAAAGTCAACGTCAACGGTGGAGCAATTGCCTTGGGGCACCCGCTAGGCGCAACGGGGGCTATTATTTCCGCTACCTTGATTGATGAATTGGAACGTTCTGATAAACAATTCGGTCTTTCTACCCTTTGTATTGGCGGCGGAATGGGCATTGCCACCATTTTTGAGCGCGTCAATTAGAAAAACATTTGTGAGTCGGGTTGCTCACAACCCGATTTTTTCATTTTTGCAAAAAATAACATAAACATAAAGTTACGGAAGCGACCATTTTATCGTACATATTGTTGTCTTCTTTAACTTTATGTCTCTATGCGGCTACTTTACCTCCTTATATTCATCTTTCTAGGCATTGGAGCACAACTGCGCGCCCAACTTTACAAGCCTTTCAACCAGTTTTCCTACGATTTGGAGGCAGGTACAGCGTTTGCTACCGAAACCCACACACCCTTTTGGCTCAGAAGTAATCAATACGGAATGGTTCCCCAAACCAATCCTTTTGTAACATTACGGGTCAATCCGCACCGCGATTACCGTACAGACTCGACGCGTCGTTCGGCATTTGACTGGGCAGCGGGGGCATTTTTTGTGACAAACCGTACGTTTGGCCCTTCCCAAGGCGGCACTACCCTGCTTTGGCCCGAAGTCTATGCTAAACTTAAATGGAAACAGATAGAGCTTTCGGCAGGCCGACAACGCGAGGTCATCGGTTTAGGCGACAGCACGCTTTCTTCGGGTTTTTATGCGTGGTCGGGTAATGCCATGCCTTTTCCCAAAATTCAACTTCAAACGCACGGATTCATTTCACTGGGATTCCTGAAACATATTCTGGCTTTTCAGGGAGCATACGCCCACGGCTGGTTTACGGCCTCTTACATTAATCAAGCGTATTTTCACCAAAAACAATTCTACGTTAGATTTGGCAAACCGCATTGGCCTCTTCGACTCTATGCAGGCATGAACCACCAAGTACAGTGGGGCGGTCATGCCGATTACCTAAACAACTCGCCTGCCGCCGTCAACGGTGCACTTCCTAGTACCTTCCAAGACTACCTTTCATTGATCACAGGGCGTTATCCTGATGACTATTCCAACGATCGCTTCAATTCTTTCGACGGGGCCAATCGCATTGGAAATCACCTCGGCAGCTATGACCTTGGCATTGAATGGAAAACTACGAACTTTCAACTCTTTCTTTACCACCAACACCCCTACGAAGATGCCTCTGGGCTCGCGTTACAGAATAGACCTGACGGACTGACGGGACTACGCTGGCTACGCAAAAGTTCGAGCACACATCCGCTTTTTCTCAAACATATTGTACTTGAATACCTCACTACCACTAACCAAAGTGGCGAACAATACAGCACAACGTCGAAATACCAAGGCGCTGACAATTACTTTAATCATGGCCAATACTTAGAAGGCTGGTCGTACAACGGTTTCACCCTAGGGACGCCATTTATCGCCCCTCGGGCAACAATTCAGCCTAATAATTCGGTTTTGACCCCTGGATATTTTTTCCCTAATAACCGTTTGCGCGTGGGCTACATTGGCACTGAATGGCAATACAAACAGCAACTTACGGTGCGTTCTCGGTTTTCGTATAGCCAAAATTTGGGTGCTTATGGCTGGGTAAATCCGCGTACTTTTCATCAGTTTTCGGGTTTGGTTTCGGCCCAAATACGCCTGAATCGTTGGTCAAAAACTTCCCTCAAAGGTTCGTTGGCATACGACCAAGGGGAATTGTTTGTGCCTAATTTTGGGGGATATTTTGGGATTTGTAAGTCGTGGTAAAGTAGAAATAAGGTAAATTGCGCACTCATAACCAAATCTACCTTTTACTTTAACCACACGTATTCGCCCATGCGCTTAAAACTGCTCAATTTCGTTGTGATTTTCACAGCGTTTATGTCCTCTCTCCTAGCCCAAACTCCCGCAGTCAAGCTCATAAAAGAAGGATTTATCTATGAAACTGCTCCCTTTCCCGAATGCCACGCCTCAAGCATTGTCGAATTAGGCAAAGACCATTTGATGGCTACTTGGTTTGGGGGAACCTACGAACGCCACCCAGATGTGTGTATCTGGACGTCAGAATCTAAAAATGGCAAATGGAGTGCGCCTAAAAAAATGGCAGACGGCGTGATGGACGCCAGTACACGTCACCCTACTTGGAATCCTGTTTTGTTCAAAAGCAAAGCTGGCAAACTCTTCCTCTATTATAAAGTAGGTCCCAATCCTCGCCAATGGTGGGGCATGGTGATGACCTCAACCGACAATGGAAAAACATGGTCGAAGGCTGAAAAACTTCCCGAAGGCTTTCTCGGTCCCATCAAAAACAAGTCGGTACAATTGGCCAACGGTGACATCCTTCACCCAACGAGTTTCGAGAGTAATGACGAAAAAATATGGAACGTGTACCTAGAAAAAACCGACAAAGACGGTAAAAACTGGCAAAAAATCATGATTGACAATGGCTCTTTTGGAGCTATTCAGCCAAGTATTCTTACCTATCCCGATGGCCGATTGCAGTTACTCTGCCGTAGTCGCCAAAATGTTGTGGTTGAAACGTGGTCGAGCGACGGTGGAAAAACGTGGTCGAAAGTAGCAGGTACTTCATTACCAAACCCTAACTCAGGCACGGATGCCGTTACGCTCAAAAATGGCACGCAATTGATTGTTTATAATCCCTTAACACGCGGCAAAGAATGGTCAAACGGTCGTCAAAAATTACGCTTGGCTGCCTCTACCGATGGCAAAGAATGGCGCGATATTTATGTGTTTGAGGATGAACCCAAAGGTGAGTTTAGCTACCCTGCCATCATTCAAAGCAGCGATGGGCTTGTACACGTTACTTATACCCACCACCGCACCAAGGTAAAACACGTGGTGTTGGACATTCCGAACGTATTGCCTCCCAAAGCCGTAGGTCCAACGCCGACCAAAGCCCAAATGGGTTGGCATGAAATGGAGCAAAATGCGTTTATCCACTTCACTACCAACACCTTTACCGATTTGGAATGGGGTTACGGCGACGAAAAACCTTCTATTTTTAACCCTACCCAAACCAACGTAGAGCAATGGATTAAAACGTTGAAAGACGCAGGTTTCAAAGGCGCGATTTTGACCAGCAAGCACCACGATGGTTTCTGCTTGTTCCCCAGTAAATATACCGAACATAGCATCAAAAACAGTCCTTACAAAAACGGACAAGGCGACTTAGTAAAAGAAGTAGCGGAGGCGTGTAAAAAATACGGTTTGAAGTTTGGGGTATATTTGTCGCCTTGGGATCGCAACCATCCCGAATATGGCAAACCTGAATACGTGGAATACTACCGCAATCAGTTGAAAGAGATTTTTGAAAACTACGGCTCTATCTTTGAAATGTGGTTTGACGGAGCCAACGGTGGCGATGGCTACTACGGTGGCGCGCGCGAAAAACGCCGCATTGATGGACGAACGTATTACGACTGGCCAACGACGCTCCAAATGGTACGTCAGTTTAATCCCGAAGTAATTTTCTTTAGCGATGCGGGTCCTGGAGTTCGTTGGGTCGGAAACGAACGCGGTATTGCGGGCGAAACCAACTGGAATTCAATCACTCCTGACACACTCTACGCAGGCAAAGGTGGAATCGAAAAACTGCTGAACACGGGTTCGGTCGACGGAACGCACTGGATTCCTGCGGAAGTTGATGTTTCCATTCGTCCAGGTTGGTTTTATCACGCCAAAGAAGACGAAAAAGTGCGTACCCCAGAAAACCTTTTCGACATCTACCTCACATCGGTGGGAAGAGGCTCAACCTTACTATTGAACGTTCCGCCAGACCGCCGTGGCTTGATTCACGAAAACGACGTCAAAGCGTTGACAGGTTGGAAAGCGATGATTGACCGTGAATTTAAAACCAATTTGGCCCTAAAAACCAAAGCAACGGCCAGTTCACACCGTGGCAAAGTAGCTAACTATGCTGCTTCAAACGTAACCGACGGCGATAAAAATACCTACTGGACGACCAACGATGACGTAACCACGGGTTCAGTAGAAATTGACCTTGGCAAAGCACAAACCGTGAAATATGTAACGTTGAAAGAACACATCCAATTGGGTCAACGGGTAAAAGCATTTACAGTAGAAGCTTGGCAAAATGGTCAATGGCAAAAAATCGCCAATGCTACGACCATTGGTTACAAACGTATTCTTAAACTTACCCCTGTCGAAACCCAAAAAATACGAGTAAGTATCACGGAATCAAAAGCTTGTCCAGTTATTTCTGAAGTAGAAGTATATTAAGGTCATTTCAAATCGTTATCTTCAACCTCTCGAAAGTCTTGGAACTTTCGAGAGGTTTTTTTTGAAAATTTCTGCTTCGCTCAAATCCAAAAAAGGTAGTTCTGCGTAGATACATACAGTTTAGAAATAAATGTACAACCCAACTTGCAAAACTAACTTAAATCATGACTTATCCACCAAAATCACGTCTCCTCCTTTCGGCAATGGCAGCACTCATTGCGGTCTTTGTTTTCAACGCCTGCCAAGACCACCGCATGGCTCCCAATCCTCAAACTTTACCCGATGCACCTTTTTACGCTTTGACTTCATCTAATCAGCTTTTAGCCCTCAATGTACGGGCAACCAACGCTCCTACTGCGACTGTCAGTATCACTGGCTTGATGCAAGGGGAACGTATTTTAGCCATTGATTTTCGTCCAGCTACGGGTCAGCTGTACGGTGTCAGCGACGGTAGCCGCATTTATGTTATCAACCAAATGACAGGCATGGCGCGTGCCATCGGTAGCGCTCCATTTACTCCTGCACTCAGTGGTTCAATGATAGCGTTAGATTTCAACCCTACTGTTGACCGCATTCGTCTTGTCACTGAAACGGGCCAAAACCTTCGTCTTCACCCAGAAACAGGTGCTACAGTGGCGGTAGATGGCAACATCAACGGCGTAGCAGGTGCAATGGTTGCAGCGGGTGCTTATACCAACAACAAAGCAGGCGTAACAACAACCGTTTTGTATGACATTGACCCTGCATCCGACCGCCTTTATCGCCAAGACCCTCCTAACAATGGTACTTTAGCGGAAGTAGGTTCATTGGGCTTAAACATTACAGCAGTGGGTGGATTTGACATTGCCCCCGACGGAAACGCCATTGCTTCGGTGACTTTTGGTGGAAACACTGAATTACAGCAGGTCAATTTGATGACAGGACGTATGCAGAAATTAGGCGACTTACCTAGCAACGTTATCGGTATTGCGATTCCGACAGAGCCGACAGCTTACGCAGTTGACAATACGAATAACCTCCACATTTTCAACCCAATGAACCCAATGCCTATCACGAAAGCCATCACAGGTTTACAGTCGGGTGAAATGGTTTTGGGAATTGATTTCCGTCCTGCCAATGGTCAATTGTACGCTTTAGGAAGCACTAGCCGCCTCTATACTATTAACACATCAAACGGCGCCGCCACGGCTGTTGGTGCAGGGCCATTTGCTTCTACTTTGTCGGGTACAGATTTTGGGTTTGACTTTAACCCAACTGTTGACCGCATTCGGGTCGTGAGCAATACGGGTCAAAACCTTCGTTTACACCCCGATACTGGCGTGACTGTGGCAGTCGATGGAAATATCAACCCAGGTACGCCTAGTGTAACGGCTTCTGCTTACACCAACAACTTTGCAACTGCCTCTACGACTACCTTGTACAACATTGAAACTACGGGTGGAAACGCCATGCTTTATACCCAAATCCCACCAAACAACGGTACTCTTGTTCCAGTAGGTTCGCTTGGTATCCAAGCCGAAAGTGGAAATGGTTTTGACATTGGTGGCATGAGTGGCATGGCTTACGCGTTACTCCGTTCGGGTGGTACTACACGCGTTTATGCTATCAACCTAACGACAGGTGCAGCAACGGGTGGTGCAGCAATCCCTGGCAATCCAATGCTAAAAGGCATGGCCCTTGGACTAGGATTTTAACACTTTTTAATAACAGTTTTTTTACACCTAGGCGTCGGAGGGTTTTCTCCGACGCCTAGGTGTTTTATTAAAACACTGCATTCATATTATCCAATAAAGTATTTTTTCGTTATTTTTGCGGCGATTTCAAATCGTTTTCTATGCAATTTACAAGTTGGCTCGACTTCGGCGGTTCTCCTATTTTTTGGTGGTTGATTGGTCATATTACTTTTGGATACCTAACTCTTTGGCTTTTACTCCGAAAAACACCCATCCCTGAGTTATTATTTTGGGTAATTTGCTTTGTTGTATCAGGCTTCATGCGTTTACCAGCCCTTCTTTTTAACCTTCCTCTCAACCCCGACGAAAGTCAAATGTTAGCCCAAGGGCTAACCCTAACTGTTGACCCTTTGGTCTATCGTTCTGTTGACCCTACTACTAGTGGCCCTATCAATTCTTACCTTTTATCACTAATACATTTACTTGGATTTCAGTTAGACTTTCGTGTTACGCACATTTTAAGTTGGCTTATTACCCTTACCTCTATCTATTTTTTATACAAAGCTCTCAGGTATATATTCCCAAAATATATTTCACAAGTTGCGATTATTCCGACTGTAGCCTTCTTTAATTTTACCCAAAATCCCGATTATATAAACTATTACAGCGAAGGGATTGCGAATATTTTGTTGAGTTATGGTATTTGTCAGATTGCCCGCTGGACTAATTACAAAAAAATTACTTACCCTGAATTAGTTGGGTTTGGTATAGCCTTGGCACTTATTGTTTTGTGCAAAATGCAAGCTTTACCGCTGGCCTTCGTGCTTGGCGTTTGGGGTTTGGGGCTGCTTTACATGTTCCAACAAAACAAATGGTTGGCTTATGCTTCTGTGCTCTCAATGAGTGTCATTAGCGTTTGGGGTAGTTGGCTTTTGTATATGTATCTCAATGGTCTATTAAATGACTTTTTTCTCTATTATATCACAGCTAATGCACAACTAAAAATGCACTTTTCTGACAAGTCTTATCGAAGTGCATGGTATTTATTCATTCGTTTCCCTAAAATAATCTTTAAACGTGGCATCGACCTTAACTATTGGTTTTTTCCATTTTTAGCGCTTGGCGTCGCATTCATTGCTACTCATTTCTCAAAAACTGCTATAAAAAAAATGATACTGAAGAACAACTACTTTTGGGTAGGTCTGACAGCTTACTTTGCTATGGTAGTGGCAGTTATCATTCGTACGGGCAGCTTTTTCCCTCATCATTTTTTATATTTTTTATTGCCATGTAGCCTATTTACTGGCTTTTTTATCCATCAACTTAGCGCTTTTTCGTCCCATTGGAGATGGCTTTCCCTATCTACTCAGTTAATATTTATGCTCATTGGGCTATTACATATTGTTAACAATGAAGATATTAACATGTACAAAACGGCTCATTCTCGACAAAAGGAAATGAGTAACATAAGCAAAGCTATTCTTACGTTTGCCAAACCTGGCGACTATTTAGCGGTGTGGGGATGGTCTTGTGAATACTATGTTGAAACCCAAATGCCCCAAGGTATCAACGAAAACCACTCAGTCAGAGCGGCTATGCAGCACCCTTTACAAAAAGCGTACTATGACAGGTATATACGAGATTTACAACGAACCCGCCCCAAAGTTTTTGTAGATGCCATGACATCTCGTACCCGCTGGATGCGTGACCCCAAAAAATATGGTCATCAAAACTATCCCGAATTGGCCAAATTTGTAGCCGACAATTATGTTTTCAAAGCAGAAATAGATAGCGTTAAAATATACGTTGCTCGTTAGAGTAGCCTGTTCAATAATCCACCATTATTCTTAATTTATTACTCACTTATTATGAATCTTCTGGAGGTTCAGTTTAGTGCTAATCCATTTGTTTTCCAACTTGTTGGTCACCTGCTCATTGCGGCATTTAGTGTTTGGGTTTTGCTTCGAAAACGTCCACTTACGGATGGGGTTTTTATTGTCATTTTGGTGGCGCTTACCGCCTACATGCGACTTCCAGCCTTTCTATTCAACCATGAGCTCGACCCTGACGAAAGCCAAATGCTGGCCCAAGGTCTAACACTTTCCATCAACCCTGTCGTATATCGTTCCATCGACCCTACCACGGGCGGGCCGCTGACCAGTTATTTATTGAGTGGATTTGCCCATCTTGGATTTACCCTCGATTTTCATTTGGCACATATCCTGAGCTGGGTTCTTACCATACTGGGGCTTTTAATCGGTTATTTCACGGCCAAAGCGCTGAACCTTGCTGCTACCGCTCAGTGGGCTCTGCTTCCCTTTATTTCTTTCATTAGTTTGGCACAATATCCCGATTTTATCATTTTCTACAGCGAAATCACCTCCATTTTAGTCCTCAACGCCTCGGTCTATTTATTAGCCCACTGGAATCAAAAAAAAGGATTTCAAGCGAGTGAATTAGTGATTTTTGGGATTCTTCTTGGCATGATTCCACTGTGTAAACTCCAAGCCCTACCGATGGCTTTTGTCATTGGCGTTTATGCTTGTGCCCAATTGTTCTTGTACCAACGTTCCAAACTCTTATCCCATTTTCTTTACTTAACGCTGGGATTTGTGGGTTTGTGGGCTGTTTGGTGCCTTTTTCTTGCCAAAAACGACGTCTTAGATGACTTTTACACGTATTACATCGAGGCCAATTTAGCCTATAAAGACAACCTTGCTGGCAGTGTTGTAAAACGAAGTAAGTTCGTTAACTTCTTCCGCCTCCCTTGGGTTATTATCAATAAAGGATGCGGGTTTGAGTGGCTTCTCTATCCCTTCATGCTGCTTTCTTTGGTGGCTGGTCTTGTAATAATCATCAAAAAGCGCATACGTAACGGCATTTCACTTGACGCTTATTTCTGGGTGATGTTGGGTGGGTATTTGTTAATGGCCAACTTAGCTATCTCCCGAACGGGCAGTTTTTACGAGCACTACTTTCATTACTTATTTTTGCCCTTTTTGCTGTTATTTAGCCTTTTTTTAAAACACCTTCCATCTCAAAGCAAATGGGTGATGGTTTCGACCCAACTGGCTTTTTTTGTGCTTTTTATTAGCAATACGGTGCATAACAGGCCCACCAATAAATTTACTTCTACGCCACGCCCTACCGATGTTATTCGAGCAAAAATTGCTCATCAAATTCTCCAGTATGGGAAATCAGGTCAATACCTGGCTGTGTGGGGATGGTCGTGCGATTTATACGTAGCCACCCAAATGCCCCAAGGGGTAAACGAAAATCATACGACTCGTAGCGGGTTGTACCATTCCTATCAAAAACACTATTATCAACGGTATTTGCGCGATTTGAAACGAAATCAGCCCGCTATTTTTGTGGATGCTGTCACTCCAAGAACCATTTGGATGGATAACCCCAAAAAATATGGGCACCATAATTATCCCGAATTGGCCGAATTTATTGCCCAAAATTACCTACTTAGGGCTGAAGTTGAGGGAGTAAAAATTTATGCACATAAATAACAAAACAACCATTAACAATTGATAAACAGTCTATTACATTTGATAAAGTCAAAATTTTCAATACCAAGTTTCAATAGATGTCCATCCTAAAAAATGAGAGATTTCGACCAGTTATACGGGAGATGCTTCGGTTAAATTTTGAAGAAATTTTCAAAATATTCGGTATTTCACCGAAATACAAAATAAATTTGTGTGTTTGAAGTAGCTAATATGCCTAGCGCACCTTATTAACTGCTGAAATAACTAACCACCTTACTACCTAACTTATGATTAAAAAAATAGCAGTCTTTACCTCTGGTGGCGACGCCCCTGGTATGAACGCGTGTATTCGCGCTGTGGTTCGAAGCGCCATCTATTATGGTATCGAAGTATATGGCATCCGACGCGGATACAACGGCATGATTGCCGGTGACATTTATCAGATGACTTCTCATTCTGTTAGCAATATTATTCAACGAGGTGGTACCATCCTCAAATCGGCTAGAAGCAAAGAGTTCATGACCAAAGAAGGCCGTCAAAAAGCCTACGATCAAATTCAAAAATTTGGCATTGAAGGACTGGTAGCCATTGGTGGTAATGGAACTTTTACGGGGGCAACTATCTTTTTTGACGAGTACGGTATCCCGACAGTTGGTGCCCCTGGAACCATTGACAACGACCTCTACGGAACAGACCATACCATCGGTTACGATACGGCAGTAAATACGGCTTTGGAAGCCATTGATAAAATTCGTGATACGGCAGACTCGCACGACCGCGTGTTTTTTATCGAAGTAATGGGCCGCGACTCTGGCTACATTGCTATCCAATGCGGCATTGCTGGCGGGGCCGAAATTGTAATGGTTCCTGAAGTACTCACCCCAATCTCGGAAGTGGTAGAAACCCTCAAACAAGGCTGGAATCGCTCAAAATCTTCTTCAATCATTGTCGTAGCTGAAGGAGACGAAGAAGGAAACGCCGCCGAAGTAGCCGATAAAATCAAGGCACGTTTGGAAGTTGATATGGACATTCGGGTAACCACCCTCGGTCACATTCAGCGGGGAGGTATTCCTACCGCTTACGACCGTATCTTGGCCAGTCGCCTTGGATTGGGTGCCGTTGAAGGACTCATGAACGGCCAGAAAAATATGATGGTGGGAATCATCAACAACGAACTGGTATATACACCTTTCCGTGACACCATTCGATTGCCAAAACCAATCAACGAAGACATGTTGCGAATGGTAAAAATCTTGAGTACCTAATACATTTCATTCTACATCTGGTGGTGTCATCCGACTCCCCAGATGTATTATTTTTCTTCTACAAGTATCCCATTACTTTATAGATGGTGTAGCCAACCATTTCGTGCCAAACGAAATAAAACGCAACGAGCGCTTCTTCCGAAGGGAAAAACTTGTCAATCCAGATGTCGTAATTCTCTTGCAGAAAGTGGGCAGGAGAAGGCACTACCTCTACCCCCGCTTTTCGGAAACATCCCAGCGCCCTTGGCGTATGAAATGCCGAAGTAATGACGACACATTTGTTAGTTCCTAACTGTTCTTTCAGGATTTTTGCCGTGTAAGCGGCATTGTCACGCGTGTTGCGCGCCATGGGTTCTTGAATAATATCTTCGGCAGGTACACCCGAATAAATCAAGTATTGTCGAATACCGTCGTTTTCGGAAGTAGTATGTTTATTGGTCAAAAATGAACCTTCTCCTCCGCTGATGATAATTTTTTTAATTTTTCCCAATCGGTACAATTCAAAAGCCTGCGTAGCACGGTCACCGCTTTTACCTAACCACACTTGCTTTGTTTGGTAATCATACTTTTTGATGATGCCGCCCGTCAACACAGCCCCCACTTGGTACTCACTTGAAATCGCCCGAGAAGGCGTCTCCCATGCCTTCAAAAGTTCATTTACCAAAATAGGACTACTCATCAAATACAAAAAAAAGAGGGATAATCCAGTAATCCAACGGCTTCGGGTACGGTTTTTGAGAAACATTGCATAAACAATAGCGATGGAAACCATTGTCAGAGGCATTAATAATACGTCAAATGTCTTGGAGAGAATATAAAACATAAACAGGGTTGTAAATCGAACGCTAAAAACGCAAAAATTTCGTTTAAGTAACTAAAAATAATTACGCTATTTTTGGGATTACAATAAAATAAAATCAACATGAAATTTACGAGTACGCTTTTCTTTCTGCTTCTCTGCGTCTTCTACGGCGTGAATGGACAAAGTAATTATCGAATTGAAGGACAAGTGAAGAATTTTAAAAGTGGTGATTGTATCTTGGCAAACTACTATGGAACGCAGATTTATGCCAAAGACACTGCCAAAATTGACCCCAACGGAAAGTTTGTTTTTGAAGGTGAAAAACCGCTATTGGGTGGTGTTTACGAAATCGTTTTTCCTGACCGCAAAAACTTATTTCGTGTATTAATCACTGATGACCAACAATTTAGCTTCCAATGCGATACCACTGATCTGATTTCAAGTACTAAGTTTTCTGGTAGCCGCGACAACGAGCTTTTTTATCAGTTTCAAAAGTTTATGCGGGAAAAAGACAACCAGTATAAGCAATTGAAAGACAGCAAACTCCCCGAAACCGATAAGCGGTACAAAGATTTACAAGAGCAACGCAAAGCTTTTTATGATAAATTTATGAGTGACAACGAGGGCACTTTTACGGTAAAATTGTTCAAAACGTCGGCTGACCCCGAAATTCCGCCCGCTCCCAAAAAAGCCAACGGGAAGGTGGACTCTTTGTGGATGTTTAACTATTACAAAGCCCACTTTTGGGATAGTTTTGACTTTGCCGATGAACGAATGATTCAGACACCCTTCCTTGAACAAAAACTCAAACGTTATTTCCAGGATTTGACGATTCAGTCGGAAGATTCTATTACCAAAGAAGCTGATTTTGTCGTTGGCAAGGCGATTGCGGGTAAGAAAAAGGACATTATTTCCTATTGTATTTGGTATATCACTAACCAGTATGAAAACGCCAAAATTGTGGGAACCGAAGGCGTATTTGTCCACATGGGCGAAAAATACTACCTCACGGGTATCATGCCTGTCTCTGATACAAGTACCCTCAAAAACGTTCGTGATCGCATCAAGGTTTTAAAACCGCTTTTGGTCAACAAAGTGATTCCTGACATTGGGGTAATGAGCTACCGCGCCGCCGACCGTCTTGAGTACATTCATGGTGTGAAAGCCGATTATCAAGTATTGTTTTTTTATTCACCGACCTGCGGGCACTGCCGCGAATCTGCCCCAAAACTAAAGGCATTGCAAGAAAAGCTTTATTCGCAAGGGGTAGAATTAATGACCATTTCGGTAGATGGCAGCGAAGATGAATGGCGGAAATTTATCAAAGAATTTAAGCTCGAAAACCTCATCAATGGTTACGGGTTGGTTGCTTCAAGGCAAGTAGTGTATCGCAACGACTACGATGTTTTTTCTACACCTACGATTTATATTCTTGATAAATCGAAGAAAATCATTGCCCGCCGCCTTGGTGTTGAGGATATTGAGCCGTTTTTGAATGTTTACAAAAATCAAATTGCTCAGGAACAGAAAAAAAGTAGCTCTAAATAGCTCGTTTCAACCTCCCGAAAGTTTTCAACCTCCCGAAAGTTTTGAACTTTCGGGAGGTTCCCCCCCCCGTAACCTACCTACAATGAAAAAAATAACTTTACTTTTCATCAGCTATTTATTTTGCAGCTACGGCTGGGCACAAAGTGGCTACAAAATCGAAGGCACCATCAAAGGGCTCAAGCCAGGCGCTTATACCTTGGCTCACTATTTTGGGTATGACCAAACCATCACCAAAGATACCGCCCTTGTTGACGACAAAGGTGTTTTGAGCTTTATGGGTTCAAAATCGCTACCAGAGGGACTTTACATGGTATTAAAACCCAATAAAAGCCGCTTACTTGATTTTATCATTGGTCCAGAACAGCACTTCTCATTTGTCAGCGATACATTAAGTGTTGTTGGAAATATGAAAATAGAAGGTTCTCCCGACAACGAGCGTTTTTTCAATTACCAACAAAAAATGCTTGGTTACTCCCAAGAACTAACCTTGGTGCAAGCCCAGGCAAAGGTGAGACAAGACATGATAAGTCAAGCAAAAATTGGTAATATTCGTCGCCAGATGTCCGAATATTATCACCAGTTTGTCAAAGAAAACGCCGCTACCTTTACTGGAAAAATTTTGAGTGCTAGTAATGAAATTGCGCTTCCTACGCCTCCCAAACGTCCCGATGGCCGTCCTGATTCGGCTTGGTTGTTTAACTATTACCGTGCGCATTTTTGGGACAATTTTGATTTTAGTGACGAACGCCTCGTTCGTACGCCTTTTCTCCAACGCAAACTCGAACGCTACCTTCAAAACCTAACGTTTCCAGCGCCAGATTCACTCATTCAGGCGAGCGACTATGTGATCGGAAAAGCGCTGAAAGGTGGAAGCAAAGAAATGCAGGCCTATTGTATTTGGTATTTGACCAACCAAGCCGAAACCCCAAATACTGTTGGAGGCGATGCTGTGTTTGTACACTTGGCCGAAAAATATTATTTAGGCGGTATTATGCCCATCACCGACTCCAGTACTGTGCAGAATATCCGCAGCAGGGTAGCAATTATGAAACCATTGCTCGTTGGCAAGCCCATGCCTGCACTTGCCCTCAGCGATACCGCAAGAATCAGTTTTAAACTAGCAGACATTCAATCGAAATACACCGTTGTGTTTTTCTATGACCCCGATTGTGGGCATTGCCGACAGTCAACTCCCGAATTAAAACGTTTTTCGGAAAAATATTCATCCAGCGTTAAAGTTTTGGCAGTATCAGTAACGGGTTCGCCCGACAATTGGAAAAAATACATCCATGATTTTGGCGTAGGTGCATGGCGTCACGGGTATGATTTCAGTTTTAGGACTGATTTCCGCAAAGAATTTGACGTCGTAAACACGCCCATGGTGTATGTGTTAGACAAAGACAAGAAAATTATCGCTCGCAAGATGGCGGTAGAGCAACTAGATAGTTTCCTTGATTTCTACGAAGAACAATCGAAGCTTTCAAAGAAATAAGTTCAACAAAAACCCCCGCGAAATTAAAATCACGGGGGTTTTTGTTAAGAATACAGCTAGTAACAGTTAGACAAACAACGCAAGAATCGCGGCCAAGTCTAATTTCTGTTGCTCTCCTGAGTGCATATTTTTGAGCGAGTACGTTCCCGTTTGAATTTCTTCTGAGCCAATGATAAGCACGTAAGGAATACGTTTACGGTCGGCATAATCGAATTGTTTTTTGAGTTTTGAGGCATCAGGATACAATTCTGCATTGATACCTGCCTCCCGCAATTGACGCAGAACACCCAAGCCGTGCGCCTCAGCAGCAGCATCAAAATTGGTAATCATTACTTGGGTAGAAACCGACTGATTTTCGGGAAACAATTGAAGTTCTTCCATCACATCATAAATACGATCGACCCCAAACGAAATCCCCACCCCCGAAAGTCCAGGCATACCAAATGTCCCCGTTAGGTTGTCATAACGACCACCGCCCGAAATACTTCCCATTTGTACACCGTTGGCTTTTACCTCAAAAATAGCCCCTGTATAGTAACTCAAACCGCGCGCGAGCGTCACGTCGAGCTCCATTTGCGGTGCATTGAGGCCAAAGTGATTTACTTTATTCCAAACTTCTTCCAACTCAGTTACTCCTTTCGTACCAATTTCAGAATCAGCCAACCACGCTTTCAAGCGCTCAAAAATCGCTGATTGGTCGTTGGTTAGTTCATAAATGGGCTGAAGTTTGGCAATGGTTTCCGCCGAGAATCCCCGCGAGGCCAGCTCTTCTTCTACTTTTTCTTTTCCTATTTTATCCAATTTGTCGATGGCCACGCACATCGGCCCTTCCTGTCCTGGAGCGCCAATTACCTCAGCAATTCCGCTTAAAATCTTACGGTTATTGATTTTTACCGTAAAATTTTCAACCCCCAAACCGCGCAATACTTCGTGAATCATCAACACAATTTCGGCTTCACACACCAACGAATCGGTACCTACCACGTCGGCGTCACACTGATAGAACTCGCGGTAACGCCCACGTTGGGGGCGGTCAGCACGCCACACAGGTTGAATTTGATAACGTTTAAAAGGCATTACCAAATCACTACGGTTCATCACCACAAATCGCGCGAAAGGCACGGTGAGATCGTATCGTAGTCCTTTTTCCGACACCTTGAGGGTCGTTTTTTTATACCCCTCTTGTAAGTCAGTTTCAGTAACTTTTTCAAGAAAATTACCTGAATTCAAGATTTTAAACAGCAATTGATCTCCTTCATCACCATATTTACCCATCAAAACGGAAAGGTTTTCGATAGAAGGTGTTTCGAGTGGTTGAAATCCATATCGCTGAAAAACACGGCGAATTGTATCAAAAATGTAATTACGCTTATTCATTTGCGCGGGGCCAAAGTCGCGCGTTCCACGGGCCAAAGAGGGTTTACTCATTGTTATAGTCGGTAGTTGATAGTCCACAGTCCATAGTGTACTAACCGCAAAAGTAGCGTCTCTGGCGAAAAAAAAGAGCGAAAGAGCTTACTTTTTTAAAAATGAATCCGTATTTTTGCGGCTCATTTTACAAGAAACATACAATACATTTAGATAATACGACAATGGCAGTTACTAAACTTTTGCGTAAAAGTAAGCGCAACGTAATGATTCCACAGAACAAGCAAGTGTTAATGAAACAACGCAGCTGGAAACCAGAAATTAAGCGAGTGGACGTTGAAGCTATCAAGGCTGAGTTCGCCGCTAAAGCTTAAACAATCTTGCCGCCTTGAGCGGCATTTTTCTTTTTCAGCGCAAGCTCTACCTCCTTTTGCATCTTTTTCAACTTTCGCCGCGTTTCTTGTCTGAATTGATATTGAATCCTAAATACAATTGCCTGACCAAAAAAGCAAAGCCCTGCATTGATGACCACCAAGCTGTAGGTTCCCATCATAAACCACTGACGAAAGGGGGCATTTGTATGCTTGAGGTGGCCTGCTTCACTAAAAACGCACAAGCCATAGCCAATCATTAATAGGCTGACAGGTGCCAAAATGTATGATTTTGTACGCGAACTCATGCGCTTGATGAGCTTTTTACCGGGCGGTTTCGATGTTTTTGGAATCATCTTTGCTAGTGGTGTCGTAATTGGTTTTGGAATTATGGCGAAAAGTAAAAACTTTGCAGCACTTGTTGAATAAAAATTTGATAAAATTCACGAATGAAAGACGTTATTAGTTGGGTTTTGCGGCATATACCGCGTAAGTACTTGCAGTTGGTCAGTCACATTGGCGTACGCGTTTTGGCTATTTTTTACAGTGGGAAGGGAGTTGAATGCAGTGTGTGCGGCAGCGAATTCCGAAAATTTTTACCTTATGGCCGCTCGGGGCGCGACAATGCCCTTTGTCCAAACTGCTTGTCGCTCGAACGCCACCGTTTGATGTATTTGTACCTCCAACGGAAAACCAACTTTTTCAAAGACAACCTCAAACTTCTTCACGTAGCTCCCGAATATTGTTTTATCGACCGTTTTGAACGTTTAAAAAACATAGACTACATCACTGCCGACATCGAATCGCCTTTGGCAAAGGTCAAAATGGACATCCACCAAATTCCATTTGAGGACAACACCTTCGATGTGACTTTCTGTAACCACGTCATGGAGCACGTTGAGAATGACATCAAGGCCATGTCCGAGCTTTATCGGGTGCTCAAACCTGGCGGCTGGGCCATTATTCAGTCGCCGCAAGACTGGTCGAGGGCTACCACGTTTGAAGACCCCAGCATTACCGACCCCAAAGAGCGTGAAAGGCTTTTTTGGCAAGATGACCACGTGCGCCTTTTTGGGCGTGATTACGGCCAACGTCTCGAAAAAGGTGGGTTTAAAGTAACCGAAGATCGTTTTGTGATGGATGAACTTAGCAAAGAAGAAGCAAAACGTTTTGCCTTACCTGGTAGCGAGATTATCTATTTTTGCCAAAAAGTATAACCTAAACCGACAAGACACAAAAGAGCCACGGGAGAAGTCTCTCGTGGCTCTTTAACTAGTAGAAATATTTCCTCTTCTAAACTCACAATAGAAAAGAAACAGTGTGGATTCTTAAAAACTTATCTTACCAATATATCCGTCTGCACCTCGTTCTTCTTCACATTTATTACACTTTTATCTTCCGGCAGCAGTAGTTGGTCAATGATACCACCATACTGTTGAATTTTGGATGGATTATAACGATTTATGACTTTTGGAATACGTCCTTTATTAGGGACGTCACAAATGTACTACGCCCGTATTAGAGACATATTAAGGTTGGATTAGAATTGCCTTAGAATTACCAAAAACTTTAAGGATGAATCATAACTTTCTGAGTAAGTTCACGGCCTTCAAACATTGCTTTGAGCCAGTACAAACCTGCTACTGCCTGCACAGTTATTCTGCCATTAGACTGATTTACAGGAACATCACGTCCTAACACATCATGAAGTTTTATTTGAGCTCGCTCCCACCCTGTCGGTAGTTTTAATTCAAACTCTCCCAAATTGGGGTTAGGGGAAATATGCAGTTCGGTTTCGGTCGTTCCGTCCACGCCCAACGGTAGCATTACCTCCACCGTTAACGGGGGCGATGTACGGCTGCATCCATCGCGGCTTACCTTCACCGAAAACGCGCCACTTTCGGCCGTTTCGTAGCTCGACGCCACCGCTCCCACGATTTCCTGTCCATTTTTTAGCCACTGATAGGTCAACCCTGCTCCTTCATTGGCTTGCAATTTGGCTTTATTGGGGGCATATACAGGTGGATTTGTCGCTAAAGTTGCGGAGGCATTGGGGGTTGATTTTATTTCAATGGTAGAAGAAAGTGAGCTTGTTCCACAAACTGAGTCAGCGACCATTACGCGATATACACCTTCGGTAGTGGTTTCAAAAGTAGATTGGCGATTGGTAATGATTGCCTGCCCGTCGCGCTGCCATTGGTAGGTCAAAAAGCCCAACGAATCGGAATTCGCTTCTAGTTTGACCGTTTGTCCTCCGCACAAAGATGGCGATGTAGTGGCTAACGTAGCCGTCAATTGGGTATAGCAAGGGCGCGTTATCTTGATAACCGAAGTACTGTAGCTAACATTACTTTGATTTCCCATACTGGCATTTTTGCTCATCGTAATCACCTGAGAGGTCAGCAAGTACGCATCTTTTGTTTCTTTAGAGGGGTACGCCCCCGCCATAAACCGAACTTGATATGCAGGCTCTTCAACCGTTGCATTGATGGGTGTTTTCCAAAGTAATTTTCCTTCCTTCGTGTATTTGCTAAGGGTAAATGTATTGACTACATCAAGATTCCACGCACCAAGAAAAGGACTGGCCGTTGAATTTTTTGTTGAAAATGTTTCAGTCAGCAGGACACCCCCGTCAACATCTTCGCTCACAACTGCCCGTGCACTTGCTCGGTTTATCGTCCACCCAATTTCACCTTGTGGATTAATGGCGTACAATTTATCCAACGTTGTCCCATAGAGCCAGCCATTGCTTCCTTCCATCAAATGAAAAAGCGACAGCTTTGTTTTCTCAGCCCCCGTTGGCGAAAGAATTGTTAAATTATACTGATTTAAGTATTGGGTATAGGCAATGAAGTTCCCCGTCGATGTAATTTTTAACTGATCAATGTATAGAGGCATCTGATAACTCCACTCACGCGTCCCTGTTTTACTATATTTAGCAAAAAAAGTATTCAAAACATTACGACAATAAAGCACAAAACCATCATCGGCTGTTTTTTGAATTTCTACCCCCATATTATTATTCAAATTAGGAATCGAAATCACCACTTCGTTTACTTTCGCACCCTCTCCTGAAAACGTCAATACCCGCCCCAAAGAATCGCGCTGCGTCAAAACATACCACTGTCCTTGCGTATCCGTTCCCACTACTTTGGTGTACGTCAGTGGCGATTCGATGATGGCAGTCCACTTTTCGGTTCCGTTTCCAGTAATCACTTTCAAATCAGTCTGCTGGGAAATAATTGTGTTAAAATTATTGATATCCCGTACGGATTTTGAGCTGATAAACGCAGCTTCTTCACCGTGAAACATAGGAGTGACGGTAGCACTTGCGCGCCAAGTGGTTTCATTTTGAGTTCGGTTATAGTTGGCCGTAGCAACTGCCCAGATACGCTTTCCTTGCCCATCGTACCGAACAAGACTATCACTATAATCCCCTATTAGCGACGTGGTACTCATAATAAGTGCGCCATTTGACAGTGGGTTGACCGAACTAATATACGCTGGTTGCGATTGGGTAACCTTTCCTATCTCATCGAAATTAGGGGAATAATAGGTGCTGGTTGTATAAAACTTGTTGGTAGCCTCGTCCCAACCACCGCTTAATTTGGTTGAATATCCTTTTACAAAAGCCAAAGCGCCGCCTTGTGAAGGCACATAACTGCCTTCAGTTTTATAAAGACTATCGCGAACAATGCTCCTATAAACAATGGAGGTACTGCACCTAGAGGCACAAAGACGATACGGAAAACTAAAAAGTATATTTCCGTTTGGCGTTGCCTTACTCACAGGCCACCCCAAGGCAACCTCGCCCAACAAAGAAGCTCCGTAGCCTTTTTCCCATTGTCGAGAAACTTCTAGGGATGACTGTGCCCAAACTGAGTAAATACTCAAAGCAACAAAGAGGGGGGTAAACAATAATCGTTTCATAGTATAAATATTAAAAAACGGTGTAGGGAAATGTTACTATTTAATTAAATTAGACGCATTTCACAATAAAATGGTTGGAAAGTACAAAAAAAAGAGCCGATTCCAAGGAATCGGCTCTTGCTCTCAATATTGTTGTTAGCTTACCAGCGCTTCTTATAATCGTTATCACGACCACCGCCGCCGCCGTAACCACCGCCACCGCCGCGGTTACCACCGCCTCCGTAGCCACCACCGCCACCGCGGTTGCCACCACCGAAGCCACCTCCACCCGTGCGTGGACGATCTTCGCGTGGACGAGCCTCGTTTACAACGAGTACTTTACCTAAAAACTCATAACCATTAAGTTGTGAAATCGCTTGATTTCCTTCTTCATCGTTAGGCATCTCGACAAACGCAAAACCACGGCTTTTGCCTGTGAACTTGTCCATAATAATGCGGGCAGACGATACCTCCCCAAATTCCGCAAATAATTCGTTTAATTCGTCATCGTTCGCTTTGAACGGGACATTTGCTACATAAATGTTCATTGTGCATTAATTTGATATAATGTGACTTGGTGCGCTATGGACGGCCTTCGATCTAATACTCCGTCTAGCAAATGACAAGTACACAGCAAGTCGAGAGAAACAGAGAAACTACCTATAGCGAGACAAATATAAAAGTAATTTCCGCTTTATTCATAAAACCAAGAATGTTTTTTGAACTTTTTTAAACAAAGAAGCAACCCTCGTTCACTTTTTTGCGTACATATAGTTGCAAGCCAAAGGTATTGGTCAAATACTTTTAGTTTGTAGGCATACCATGCCTTATTATTTGAGGAACGCACACGCGAAAGTCGTGGACGGCAGTTGCTGTCCACGACTTTTTTTATGCCCTCGGTGCTTCTTCCAATTGTAATCTTTTTTTAAAAAATGATAGCTTTGCAAAAAAGATAAGAACCGAACGTTTATTTCAATCCCCCTAACGCTTATTTCCAACACATGGCTTCATTCAAAATAGCAGGTGGGCATTCATTGAAAGGTGAGATTACTCCCCAAGGTGCCAAAAACGAAGCATTGCAAATCTTATGTGCTGTCTTACTGACCAAAGAACCTGTTACTATTCATAATATTCCCAATATCAGAGATGTAAACCAACTCATTGATTTATTGGGAGATTTGGGGGTAAAACGCACTCGTCTGAGCGACTCTTCCATTCGCTTTGAGGCTTCTGACGTCAACCTCGAATTCATGGAAACCGAAATGTATCGCCAAAAAGCTGCCGCGCTTCGCGGGTCGGTGATGCTTTTAGGCCCCATGTTAGCGCGCTTCAAAAAAGGACGCATTCCCCGCCCAGGTGGCGATAAAATTGGGCGCCGCCGCTTGGATACTCACTTTTTGGGATTTGAACGTTTGGGCGCAAAATTTGAGTACGATGCCAACGACGGCGGATTTTATCAAGTGGACGCCAGCGGGCTGAAGGGCGTTTATATGTTGCTCGATGAAGCATCTGTAACTGGTACTGCAAACATCGTAATGGCCGCTGTGATGGCCGAAGGAATTACGACCATTTATAATGCTGCCTGTGAGCCTTATTTGCAACAACTTTGTAAAATGTTGAACCGCATGGGAGCAAAAATCTCAGGCGTAGGTTCTAACTTACTTAGCATCGAAGGGGTGTCTGAACTTTTTGGAACTGAACACACCATGCTTCCCGATATGATTGAGATTGGTTCTTTCATTGGGTTGGCGGCCATGACCAAAAGCGAAATCACCATCAAAAACTGCTCCGTTCCTGATTTGGGGGTTATTCCTGGGGTTTTCCAAAAACTGGGTATTCAAATGGAATTCCGAGGCGACGATATTTTTATCCCTTCTCAAGAACACTATGAAGTAGAATCGTTTATCGACGGCTCGATGCTGGTTGTGGCCGATGCACCTTGGCCAGGCTTTACGCCTGACTTGTTGAGCATTGTCCTCGTGACAGCGATTCAGGCCAAAGGGACGGTGCTTATTCACCAAAAAATGTTTGAAAGCCGTTTGTTCTTCGTGGACAAATTGATTGAAATGGGCGCGCAAATCATCCTCTGTGACCCTCACCGTGCTACAGTCGTTGGGCTTAATCGCGCTACGCAGCTTCGTGGTATCCGCATGACTTCCCCTGACATTCGTGCGGGAGTATCGTTGTTGATTGCTGCTTTGTCGGCCAAAGGTGTAAGTATTATTGATAACATCGAGCAAATCGACCGTGGGTATCAAAATATTGACACCCGTCTCAATGCCATCGGCGCTGACATTGTTCGACTTTAGTACGATTTGACTTTAACACGTAATCCAATACCATCGCTGCCGAAAGGCACATTTTAACAAATCAACATGATACGCAAATTAGTACCGCTTTTTAGTCTTATTTCATTAGTCGTAAAAAGCCAAACCATTTCTTTAAACGACCTTAGTTCTTTTAAAAACCCATCGGCCAACTGGTCGATTGTTGGCGATGCGGTAGTTGACCTTGCTCAAAACAATGCCATGAGCACTACTGCGGGTAAGGGTGTGTTGGCTTGTATTCACCCAAAGGGCAAATATGGTCGTCAGTACGATTTATTAACTAATTTCGAGCACGGTGATGCCGACGTAGAGTTTGACTTTATGATGGCCAGAGGCTCCAACTCAGGCTTTTACCTACAAGGTCGGTACGAAATCCAATTATTTGATAGCTGGGGCGTACGTCAACCCCACGCCCACGATTTGGGGGCCATTTACGAGCGTTGGGATGAATCTAGACCCACTGGACAAAAGGGTTACGAAGGCTATGCCCCTCGCATGAATGCCAGCAAAGCACCAGGTTTGTGGCAACACATGAAAATCATTTTCCAAGCACCTCGTTTCGACGGTTCAGGTAAAAAAATTGCCAATGCAAAAGTTTTGAAAATTGAGGTCAATGGCATCACTGTTCAGGAAAACGTAGAACTTGCTGGCCCTACCCGCGGCAGCCTTGACGGTGAAGTAGCCAAAGGCCCCATTCTTATTCAAGGTGACCACGGCTGCGTAGCTTTCCGCAACCTTTCTGTAAAACAATACGGCGAGCAAGTGCCTCAATTGAAAGACCTAAAGTTTGCCCAGTACGATGGTATTTTTATGGCCGAGCCTGATTACAGCAAAACCAAATTGGTCAAAGAGGGTTCGCTGGAAAAACTTACGTACGATGTCGCCAACAAAGACAACGGCTATCTGTTGCGTTTTACAGGAAAATTGGTTGTACCTGTCGCTGGAGAGTATCGTTTCCAAACCGTACACAACGGTGGTAATGGTATCCTTAGGGTAAACAACGAAGAAATCTTGAAATGGAAATGGTGGGAAGGCCAAGCTAAAGTTAATTTACCAGCGGGCGAAGTGCCTTTTGAATATGTGTATAACAAAAACACCGACTGGGCAAAATCATCGCTCGGGTTGTCGATAGAAAGTGACTTTAACCGTGCCATCGAATTGCAAGGATTGGGCTCTGTCAACCTTAGCAATCCTACCAATCCTATCCTTGTTGCCCCAGGCAGCACACCAGTAGTTCACCGTAGCTTTTTCCGTATTGCCAACGAAAACGTTTCACACGGGGTTTCAGTAGGTGAGCCTACGGGAATTCACTACGCCATCAACCTCGAAAAAGGAGCATTGGCCCGCGTGTGGAAAGGCGATTTCTTGGATGTGACGCCTATGTGGAACGACCGCGGAAATGGCATGAGTATTCCTCAGGGAAGCGTACTAAACCTCAACAACCAGCCAACTTTAGCATTGATTGCCAGTGAACAAACGGCTTGGCCTGCTTCATACGGCGAAACCGATGGCTTCCGTCAGCGCGGATACGAAATCGACGCCGCGGGTCGTCCTACGTTCAAATATGACGTAGCTGGCGTAAAAGTTGAAGACCAGATTCGCCCCGATGCGGATAGCAAATTCTTGAACCGTGAGCTTCGCATTGCAGGAACCATTCCTGCTACCTTGAAATGCCGTTTGGCTTCAGGAAAAGAAATCGTAAAAATCAGCGACAATACCTTTGTTGTCGATAAAAGTTACTATATTCAAGCTGACGGAGCGGCTATCCGAACCATTGGCGGAAATCAAGAGTTAGTAGTGCCCGCAGCGTCAAAAATCAATTATTCGCTGATGTGGTAACTAACCTTAACCCATGAAATATCGCTACCGAACGCTTGCTTTTTTATTCGCGCTTTCGATTATCACTTTCCTTGACCGCGTTTGTATGAACGTTGTCAGCAAGTACGTCAAAGCCGATTTAGGTTTAAACAACCAAGAATTAGGCTGGATTTTAGGCGCATTTTCATTGGCTTATGCACTATTTGAAATCCCGACGGGGGCCATGGGCGATCGCCTTGGCCCCCGTCGCGTTTTGACGCGGGTGGTACTTTGGTGGTCGGGCTTTACTGCACTGACGGGTACGGCCTTCAACTTTTTGTATTTACTCGTCGTACGTTTTCTTTTTGGTATGGGCGAGGCTGGCGCCTACCCCAACGCCACCATTGCCATTTCGCGCTGGTTTCCTGCCATCGAGGTAGGCCGTGCCCAATCGGCCATTTGGGCGGCGGGGCGCATCGGCGGCGCGCTTACTCCCCTGCTGGTCATTCCGTTGGTTCATGCGGTGGGTTGGCGCTGGGCATTTGTGGTATTAGGAGCCGCAGGAGCGCTTTGGGCGTTGGCTTGGTTTATTTGGTTCCGCGATGAGCCAGGCTCCATGGAAGGCATTTCTGAAGAAGAAATTCGGGAGATTGAAGTGGGCAGAAATCTTAAACAGACCGACCACGCCATTCCGTGGAAAACCATTATTCTCAATCCCGACATCTGGGCCTTGATGTTGATGTGTCATTTGTTTTTTTACGGCTCTTATTTCTTCACCAACTGGTCTTCTACCTATTTTCAAGAAGGCCGCCACATGACCGAAGAACAGTCAAAAAACTTCATTTCACTGTCATATTTTTTGGGGGCTATTGGCTGCGTAGTAGGCGGTATTCTCAGCGATTTTCTTACCAAAAAATACGGTTTAAAAGTAGGCCGTCGTGCCGTTGCACTCACAGGTCTGGGCTTATCTAGTTTCTTTTTCTTAGCCGCTGGCCTTACGCCCGACGACCAATTAGCGGGTTATTTGTTAGCCATTTGTGTCCTGACCAAAGACTTAGCCCTGCCCGTTGCCTTTGCGGTGTGTGTGGATATTGGCAAACGAAACGCAGGAACAGTAGCTGGCTCAATGAATTTTGCGGGACAAATGGGCGGGTTTTTCATCACTATTATCTTTGGAATGGTGGTCGAGAATACCAAAAATTTCAATATTCCACTCTTTCTGATTGCGAGTTGTTTGTTTGTAGCCGCGTTGCTTTGGCTCAAAATTGACCCTACCAAAACGGTGAATTTGAAAGAAAGCTAAATCTTCTAACGATTAACTTCACTAACAAAAAGCAAGCGCAGCCCCATATTACAGGGCTGCGCTTTTTGTATTTCTAATAATGGTAGATATAGTTTAAATGGCCGAGTAATAGGCTGTTATTGCTAACATTAGTACCCTGGATTTTGCTTAATCTTGGATGGATTAATATCTATCTGACTTTGCGGAACGGCAAAAACGAGGTTATTTTCGGTTAAACTGGCTTTAATGCCAATGGCTTGTGCCTTGGCCGTAAGCACAGGAATGGCGCGACCTGTACGCACCAAATCGAACCAACGATGTCCTTCAAACGCCAGCTCCATACGGCGTTCTTGCTCGATAGCTAAGCGCATTTCGGCCTGATTTAACGTGCCTTTTGCGGCTAACCCCGCTCTTTGACGAACGCGGTTGAGGTAAGGCAATGCCTCCGCAGGTTTGGCCGTTTCATTGAGCGCTTCGGCATACATCAACAACACATCGGCATAACGCAACACAGGGAAATTGTCTTCCGAATCACCACTGACGGTTGGAGCATCCGAATATTTGCGGACGTAGTTGTACTCAACGCGCACGCCTTGGGCGTTGGTATAACCTGTTGCCATTGAGGCATTTTGGCGTAAATCTCCCGCTTCGTAGGCGTTTACAAAATCGGCGGTGGGGCGGTTGTTCCCACCTCCCCCAAACTGCACCACTGAGTTGCCTGAGTTTTCAGGAGCGTAGGTATTGGGGAGGCCGTTGCCTTCTCCGATTGAACCTTTTTTGTATTGAATATCAAAAATTGATTCTTTATGGTTTTTGTTGGCCGCTTTGAATACATCTGCGTAGTTGGGCAACAAATCATATACGCCACCGTCGATGACCTCTTTGAGCTTTGTTGCTGCTTCGGCGTATTGTTTACGGGTCAAATACACTTTTCCGAGCAACGATTTGGCCGCACCTTTGGTCGCGCGCCCTACATCAGCTCCCGTATATCGGTCAGGAAGGCTTGCTTCGGCTTCAGTCAAATCTTTGACGATTTGGGCATATACATCTGATACCGACGCGCGCGCGTATTCATATCCTTCGGCAGGGTCGGTGGTTTCTTTCAGTACCAACGGCACATCGCCAAATACCCTTACTAAGTTAAAATACATCAGCGCCCGCAAAAACTTGGTTTCGCCAACAACCCGCTTTTTAAGGTTCTCGTCCATCGACACTGCGGCAATCCGATCAATAATAGCATTGGCGCGGTAAATACCACGGTAGCCGTCGTTCCAGCGAGTAGCTAAGAAAGGATTGGTAGTACGGAGATAAAACTTATCAAACTCGTCTTGGTCAGTAACCGAGCCTGACAATACAGGTGTGGTATCGTCGGATGGTATTTCTGAAACTACGTAGTAACTGCCATATTGTCCCGAGGACTGAAGTGAGCCGTAGGTCGCATTGAGGGCAATCACCATGTCATTGCCAGTCTTATAAAAAGTAGCAGTGCTGGTAGAGGAAATAGGAGCAAGTGCAAAAAAACTCTCTTTACAACCGCTCAGACTTAGTACGACGGCGGTAAGGTATATGTATCTTCTTTTCATTGTGTTACCGTTTTTGGGATTAGAAACCGATATTCAAACCTATGGTATATGTACGCGCTAATGGATAAGAACCATAATCGACGCCACCCGTAAGGGCGTTTTCGTAACCACTCACCTCAGGATTGAAGCCCAGGTATTTGGTGGAAGTAAAGGCATTTTGGATACCACCATACAATCGAAGGCTTTGGATTTTAACGCGTTCAAGAGTGGCTTTTGGCAAGTTATAACCTAAGGTGATGTTACGAACTCGGAAGTAACTTGCACTCTCAACCCAACGGCTCGAAATAGCGTTGTTGTTTCCAGTAGTACGTTGATTGGCACGCGGGACAATCCCGTTGCCTGGGTCTTGCGGTGAACGCCAGCGATTGAGTACGGTCGATAATTGATTTTGACTTCCCTCTAAGTTTTCGATAAAACGACGGCTCAAGTTTAGAATCTGCCCACCTTGAATTCCTTGAACGGTAATTCCAAGATCAAAACCTTTGAAAGACAAGGTATTTGTCATACCATAAATAAAATCAGGCTGGTTGTTTCCGATAATTGTACGGTCGTCAGCATTGATTTTACCATCGTTATTGATATCCGCAAACTTCACATCACCAGGGCGCGCCGTGGCGTCGTGTGGGTAGCTGTCCAAATCGGCTTGGTCTTTAAATACCCCCAATTGCTGGTAGCCGTAGAAGTTTCCAAGTGGTTTACCAATGACTGTAATGTTGGTTTCCCCCACACCCGTACCACTTCTAATGGCATCGCCTGTGGGCCCAAGTGCCAATACTTTGTTGCGGTTAAACGAAATATTCAAATCTGTCGTCCATTTCAAATTACCAGTGGTGTTGCGAGTCACAAGGCCAAATTCCATTCCTTTGTTTTCAACTTTGCCAATGTTACGACTGGCGGTCGAAAAACCTGTGAGAGTAGGAACTTGTACCGAAAGTAGTAAATCGGTAGTGATTCTTGAATAATAATCGGCGGTGAAGAAGATTCGATTTTTCCATAAACCTAGCTCCAAACCAATATCCGTTTGACGGCTTTTTTCCCAAGTTAGGTTATCGTTCCCGATGGTTGAAGTAGCCAAACCATTGACAAGGGCATTTCCGAAAACGTAGTTATCAGCCCCCAAAATACCGATTGAGCCATAGTTTGAGAAAGCATTATTTCCCGCCAAACCATAACTTACCTTGAGTTTCATTTCGGATATGGTCGGAATGTTTTTCATGAATGGCTCTTCCGTAACGCGCCAGCCAATAGAAGCTGATGGGAAGATTCCATAACGCTGATTCATTCCAAAACGAGATGAACCATCGCGGCGAATAGAAGCATTGACCAAATAACGGTCTTTGTAAGTATAACCTACCCTTGCAAAATACGACGCCAACGACCACTGATCGCGCAAAGAACTACCACCGATTATTACGCCCGCGTTGACTGTACGTACAATATCGTTGGGGAATCGGTTAGCGTTGACACTATTCGACTCAAAATCATTTTTTTGTGCCTCAAAACCCACCAAAGCATCGAGGTAGTGATCGGCCATAAAGCTGACATTATAACCTAACGTATGGCTTGTAACCCAGTTGATGGATTGGCGCGTAGCCGAAGACCCCGAATTGGCGTTGGGAGGCAATAATTGATTCAATGGAATGGCCGATGTCTGGAACTGATTTTGGCGGAAATAATTTAAGTCAGCACCAAAAGTAGCGCGGTATTTAAGGGTTTTCCAGATCGTCAAATCTGCGTATGTATTGCCCAACAAGCGCAATGTAGTTGCCGTATTATCTAACTCTGTGATGTTAGCCACAGGGTTGGTAACCCCAGCCCAGTCATACGCTCCTGCAATCGACGCTTGGGAGTTGTAGGTCACGCCATCTGCTTGGTAAATTGGAATGATAGGTGCTTGCGATAAAGCGGCGTTGATGACACCATTGCTTGCCCAGTGTCCATCCGAATTGACGCGGCGCTCAGTCGTAAACGAAGGGCTAACACTCATTCCAATTTTTAATTTTGGCGACAATTGGGCGTCGATATTGGAACGGAACGTGTAGCGTTTTAGTCCCGAAGTATTGATAATACCGTCTTGTTTTAGGTAATTTCCCGAAACCATGTACTGGACTTTATCAGTTCCGCCCGAACCCGACATCTGGTAACTACTGATGGGTGCTTGTCTAAAAATCAGGCTTTGGTAGTCGTAAGACGTTAATGAAGCAGGGTTGTCAAAGTCGATTCCTGGAAATTCGCCACGTGGATAACGGTAGCGGTTTCCTGCCGCGCGTACGCTGTTAGGGTCAGAAGCCTGCGCACCCGCTACGCGTTCTACATAGGCGTTGTTGGAAGCTTCCTTGCTAAATTCCGCAAATTGTTGGGCATTGAGCATGTCCATTTTTTTGCTAATTTCTTGCACGCCCGTATAATAATCAAAATTGATACGGCTACGTCCCGCTTTACCCCGCTTGGTTGTAATCATCATTACACCGTTGGCTCCTCTTGAACCAAAAATAGCGGTAGCGGAGGCATCTTTCAATACATCGACGCTTTCGATATCATTGGGATTCATTAGATTAAGGCCGCTACCGTTGGTTAGGTCGCCTGAGTTAAGAGGCTGTCCATCCACCACAATCAACGGCCCATTTCCTGCGCTGATTGAGCCGAACCCTCGGATTTTCACCGAAGGGCTATTGCCAGGCGCACCTGTGGTTTGCTGAATTAACACCCCAGGAAGTTTTCCAGCCATCCCTTCTGCCACGTTGGTCACGGGCATATCCTTGATGTCTTGCGCGCTAATAGAGGCGATAGAACCCGTTACGTCTTTCCGATTTTGGGTACCATAACCCACCACTACGACTTCGCTCAGGGCTTTGACGTCCACTTTTAAGGTAACATCTACGGTAGTACGGCTCCCAACGACAACTTCTTGGGCTTCATAACCAACGAAGCTATACACCAACGTGACGTTCCCTTCTGGAATACTGAGGTTGTACTTACCATCGCTGTCTGTAATAGCCCCTTTGGCTGTGCCTTTGACCACCACACTTACCCCTGGTAATCCTCCCCCACTTTCATCGATTACTTTTCCGATTATTTGTCGGTCGATGGGGGCGAATTCGTTTGGGTGGACAGAAGTTTGATTGGGCGTGGCTGTTTTTTCAGCTTTTACTCGTTTGAGTAAGATACGATTACCTGCTACTTCGTATGCCACTTCCATGGGCGTGAGTAAGCTTTCAAGTACAACCGCCAAGCGTTCGTTGTTAACGGCTAGAGATACACGCTGTGTACTTTTTAGCACGTTGGAGCTGTACATAAATTGCACATTCGTCGTTTTTTCGATGCGCTGAAGCACTTTTTTGATTTCAGCGCTTTCAAAACTTAGCGTGAGTCGTTGATTCAGGAGTTCCTGAGCGTGCATTTTGTGGGCATGAGATATGCTCAAAAATAGCACAGCAACCATCAGTTGCGTCAAAGTAAACCTCATAATTCGAAGCCAAAATTGACCAGTAAAAAGGTTTTGCATAAATTTGTCTGGGTTTATAACATTGGTTTTGAGACATTCATCTTCACTACCATCTTTTTTTAGATAGCTTAGACACACATTTGAAAAAAGTTAAATCCAAATCGGCCGTGCTGGAACCACTGCCGATTTTTTTTTAGATACATCCTTGGGCGTCAAAGATGATTTGGCCGTCCACAATCTCGTAGGTTGCCCCCGTGATTTTACAGAGTAAATTAAGTTTATCATATAAGGATTCGTTTGAAAGCGTTGCGGTGATTTTACAGTTTTTAAGACTTTCATTGTCAAACTGAAAATGAATCCCATAAGCTTGTTCTAATTGATTTAAAACTTGCGGAAGTGGACTTTCGTCATAAGTATAATGGTTTATAATGGCTTCGGGGCGCAACACAATTGGCTCTAACACCAATGTTTTACTGAGTTGTTTTTCTTTTTCTTCAAAGACGGCCGCTTGGTTAGCGGTCAATATCACGCCTTTGGTGGTGGTCATCACATTAGGGGTTTTCTCATCAACAGAATACACCGAAACTTTTCCCGACCGCACTTGTACCGTTACGCGATTATCTGATTTATAAGCCCTTACCGTAAAAACAGTTCCCAAAACTTTGGTGGTTAGCTTACCTGTTTGTACCAAAAAAGGCTCTTTTTTCTTCACTACTTCAAACAGGGCCTCGCCCGTCAGAAACACTTCGCGGTTTTCACCCGTGAATTTTGGGGCGTACTTTAATCGACTATGAGGGCTAAGTTTGACGGTGGAGCCATCCTCTAGGGTCAACAGTAAGAAACCCTCCGTTTCGTTCACCGTTTCGGCCAGCGAATTGTCAAGCGCAGGAATTGAACTCATCAGTGGCGATTTTTCGTCCACATTAATAGCCCACCAAGCGCCAAAGGAAAGAATTGCGCAGGCCATAACCGCCGCAAATTGATAGAGGGGACGTTGCCACCAAAACCGTACGGGCGTTGATACGTCTTGGTCAGAAGGTTTGGTAATTTTTTCTAAAAATTGAGTCACCTCCTGACGAACTTCTTTTTCAGAGAGTGATTCGGGCGCTACATTCATGGCCCGAATAAGCAACTCCGCTTGACGAATGTCTGCCTTTTTTTCGGGATGTTGTTGTAAAAAACGCATCCAAAAACCCTCATCACCTCCTTTTCCACGCACCCAATCTCGGAATGAGTCGTCTTTAACAAAATCTAAGGCGTTATATTCTTCGTATTTTTTCATTTGATTGATGTAATGCTTTTCAGTTAATTTCCCAAAGGCCAATTGATTATCTCACCCACATGGCTACTAATAATAAATTGAGCCCCACTTGCCAGTGTTTTCTTAAACTTGTCAGTGCTTTTTGGAGTAAATTATACAGCGATTGTCGGCCGATTTGCATTGTTTCGGCAATTTGGTCGTAGCTTAGGTCTTGATAAAATCGAAGATAAATGAGCTCTTTTTGGCGTTCGGGTAATTGTCCCAATACGTGTTCCAATCGTTTGAGTTGATATACTTCATACTCGTCTTCAATCATGCGCAGGTCGGCAGAAAACAACACATCAAAATCGTAGTCGTCGTTTAATTCGTAAAAATGGTTGTGTTGTTTTGACAACTCCCTTAGCAACTTCGTTTTAAGCGACTTCAGCAAATAAGCCCGCACATTTTCGACCTCTCCGATGGTCGCATGTATTTGCCAAAGACTCAAAAAAAGCTCTTGGATACAGTCTTTCACCATCTCCCGTTCGGGACAAAAGCGTACTCCCCAATGAAATAAATCGGAGTAATTCAACTGCATCAACTGCGCCAGCGAAGCGGGGTCACCTGCGCGGTAATCTTGCCAGAGTTGTTGGGTATGTTCGTCTTTGGGTCTGGGTTTCATGGGTTCAAATAGGACCTTTACTGACACGAGACCTAAAATCAAAAAACCTAACCCTTGAATTATGAATTTTTTGATAAAAATTTTAACTAAAACATTTTATCTATTCAAACACACTGACTTACAAGTACTTCTTCATATACGCAACAAAATGCGCCCAATCGGTGGGTAAAACCGAGTGGCCAAAGGGCGAGGAATCATACACCGCCCTGAGTTGTCAATCATGTGGTTATAAGCCGCTCAGTTTCAATAGTTACTATTTATCAATTCTGTAGTGTTTCAGACTTCAACAATCCTTCCTTATTTTTGCCAAAAATCGAAAAACGAATGGCATTTCAGCGTAAAAGTACGTTTGGACAAACGTGGTGGGGACAACAATGGATCACGATACTGGAAGGACTCGATGAAAGCGGGCGATTGGCCAGAGGACGTACGTATGCTAACAACGGCTCAGTCCAAAGCATTGCGTTTGAGGGTAATAAAATTGCGGCGCGGGTAAAAGGTACCAGCCCTCGGCCTTATAAAATATCATTCAATATCGACCCACTTTCTCCCTCCGACAAAGCCCGATTGCTGAATTTAATCACTGAAAATCCACTGTATTTGACGCAATTACTGAATCGTCAATTGCCTACAGAATTATTCAACGACTGTCAACGTCAAGGAATTTCGTTATTTCCAAACTCATGGGAAGCCTTTCACTCCGATTGTTCGTGTCCCGACTGGAGCGACCCTTGCAAACACCGCGCGGCGGTGCTGTTTTTGGTTGCCAACGAAATCGATAAAAACCCTTTCCTGATTTTTGAGCTCCGTGATTTTGATTTGTTCAAAAGTTTAGAAACGTTGGGGTTTGCGTCATCTGATCAAAAAGATGTAGAAACGCTCGATGTAGCCGATATTCGCCAACCGTTTGAAGGCTCGGAAGAAATTGTTTTTCAGCCCAACGAAGCCCTGTATGCCCCGCTGGATTTTTCGACGCTTCCCGATATTTCGGATAATTTATTGTCACTTTTGGGTGATAAACCTTTGTTTTACCGAACGGGCAATTTTAAACAGGTTTTACAGAAATTTTACATTCATACTGCCAAAAAAGCGCGCGAACTGGCCGTTTCTGAAGAACCAAGCGAGCAAGAATACGACAAAGATTTGGACGCAGTAGAAAGCGGCGAAATCATCATGGACGAAGCGCTGGGCTTTTTGCAGGCCAATTTTCGAGATACCCGCGAGCGCATTGTCTTTCAATTTGATGAACTCCCCAAGTTTGTTGATTGGATTCATCATTTGCCTTCGTCGCAGTTGCCACAGCTTTCTCCTACCCTCAAAGGGCTTTATTTTTTGAACCGTTTGTCGCTCAAACTCCTTGAACGAGGTGCGATTATTCCCCAATTGCTACGCGCTAAACTCAAACGAGAATACCATTTAATACGCTGGATACCAGCTACAATCAACGAACAAGTTGCCGCCCTGTCGGCTCACGTTCGGGCAGTATTGCCTCCCGAAATCCTGTATTATAAAATTGGGAAACGGGACATTTTCATTCCTACCGAAACAGATTTTATGAATGCCTTGTCTTCCCTCATTTTGACCGAGCGGGTAAGGCAATTCAACGACCATTACGACTACAAAGCCACCGACACCGACGACCTTTTTTTTAGAAACTCAATGGTTTTCTTTGGTGGTTTTGAGTCCCGCGAAATCCCGAGTAACATTCAGTTGTGGCTCAATAAATTTTTCATTGCCCAACGCGATTATGTGCCAATGGTACAAGTGGAAGAACTGGAAGAAGGCTTTAAAGTCAATCTTTTTGTGGAACATAAAAAGTCTGAGCTCAACATTCCGATTCCCCTCCAAACCTTCATGTCCGACCGAAACTATGCCCCCGTACGCATGGGCGTGATGCGCGACTTGTCGATGATGGCGGAGCATTTTCCGCAACTTAATCAACTGATTGCCAGCCATGGAGCGAAAACATTACAATTCGATTCGGAGGTGTTTGCCAATATTCTTCTAAAAATTTTGCCAACGATTCGACTGTTTGGTATCAAAATTCAGTTGCCAAAGTCCTTGCAAAAATTACTCCGTCCGCAGCTTACCATGACGCTCGACAGCGAAGAAGACGGTAAAGTTGCAGCTTCGTCGATTATCAGTTTGGAAAATATGCTCAAGTTCCGCTGGGAAGTAGCCGTGGGCGACGAACACATTGATACTCAAAGCTTTGTGCGGATGATTGAGAACTACCGAGGGTTGGTAAAAATCAAAGACCAGTACGCGTATTTTGACGAAAAAGAAATTAAAACCCTGCTCGAAAAGCTCAAAAACCCGCCTTCGCTCGATAGCAATGAATTGTTACAAACGGCTCTTACTGAAGAATACAACGGTACGGGCGTAACCCTCACCAAATCGGCGCAAAAATGGATGAAATCGTTGTTGAAAAACGAAGCCGTTGCACTTCCCGAGCGCCTTGCCGCCAACTTACGCCCCTACCAACAACGCGGCTACGAGTGGCTGTATAAAAATGCTCGTTTGGGAATGGGTAGCCTCATTGCCGACGACATGGGTTTGGGAAAAACCTTGCAAGTCATCACTACCCTCCTGAAAATGAAGCAAGAAGGGGCTTTCAAAAAATTGAAAGGACTGGTTGTAGTACCAACGACTTTGCTCACCAACTGGTCGAAGGAAATCAGCAAATTTGCCCCCGAGCTTCGTCTGCACCTGTATCACGGTTCGGGACGCAGCTTGGTTCCGCTCAAAGATGCCGATATTTTGCTCACTACCTACGGCGTGGTTCGAAGCGAGGAAGAGGGTTTGAGCAAGCTAAAATGGGCAGTGATGGTGATTGACGAGGCGCAAAACATCAAAAACCCCAATACTGCCCAAACCAAGGCCGTCAAAAAGATGAAATCGGGCATCAAAATCGCCATGAGTGGTACGCCCGTCGAAAACCGCATGGCCGAATACTGGTCAATTTTTGATTTTGCCAACAAAGGCTACCTCGGCAATCTGAAAAAATTTGTGAGCGATTACGCCATTCCGATTGAGATTGACCGCGACCAACACGCCTTGGATAAGTTTAAGCGCGTGACCGAGCCGTTTATTTTACGACGGGTAAAAACGGACAAAAAAATCATCCAAGATTTGCCCGACAAAATTGAAATCGACCAAGCTTGTACGCTCACGGGCGAGCAAGCGGCCCTGTATCAAAGCGTGGTAGATCAAGCCTTGCGTGGAATTGAAGGACAAAAAGATGGGTTTAAACGTAGTGGGTTGATTTTTAAAATGATGACTGCCCTCAAACAAATTTGTAACCACCCCACGCACTACCTCAAAAAAGGCGGCGCTCAACCCGAAGCATCGGGCAAGACCCAATTGCTGTTGGATTTGATTCGTCAAATCCTCGAAAATGGCGAGAAAACGCTCATTTTTACGCAATACGAAGAAATGGGGACATTGTTACAAACGATGTTTCAGGAGCAAATGCAGTTGGAAGTCCCTTTCCTTCACGGAGGTATCAGTCGTAAAAACCGCGATGAAATGGTGGATGATTTTCAACACAATCGCTCGACCCGTATTTTGATTTTGTCGCTTAAAGCGGGAGGAACGGGGCTAAACTTAACGGCGGCCAACAACGTGATTCATTACGATTTGTGGTGGAACCCCGCCGTGGAGGCCCAGGCTACCGACCGCGCTTTTCGGATTGGCCAAACCAAAAACGTATTGGTACACCGTTTTATCACGCAAGGTAGTTTTGAAGAAAAAATCAATAAACTCATCCAAAACAAACGCGAACTCGCCAACCTTACCGTCACCGACGGCGAAACGTGGCTGGGCGATTTGTCTAACAGCGATTTGCGAGATTTGGTGAGACTAGGGTAAAACATAAACCCTTCCACAAACCTTCCCGAAAGTTTGAAACTTTCGGGAAGGTTCATTTCGCGAGTGCCAATTTCCAATTGGAATGAAATAAATTGCATCTTTGTTAAGAAATCGAATTCAGGCATTTTAATAACTACCACTATGACAGCTGTATTGGACAAAAGTATCGTTAAGCAAGCGCTTCGTGAGTTGATTCAAGAAGAACCCGAATTATTTAAAAATATGCTATTGGAAACAGCGATAGAAGAGGCAAAAACTTCACAAGATGCTGATTTTGAAGCATTAATTCGTAAGAATTTTAACCGTTACGAAGAGACGTTTAAGGCACTTGCTTAATGATTTACCTCACAAAACAACAGATTATTCGGTTAAATATAGCAACCATTGAAGCGCACGGAGGAAACTTTATGCCTCCCAGTAATTTTTTACACGAAGAAAATTTAGATTATTTGCTGGAGGCTGTTCAAGCAGAAATGTTTGGAGAACCACTGTACCCAACTATTTCTGACAAAGCTGCCTTGTATTGTTACAACATTATTTGCAACCATATTTTTAGCGATGGCAATAAACGAACAGGATTAGCAGCTGCTTTAATTTTCTTGAATCTCAATTATCACGAGCTACGACTTGAGATCAGCAATTCCATTCTGACGGATTTTATCCTAAAAGTGGCCTCTGGTCAGTCAAGTTTGGAAGAATGTAAAAGGTGGTTCCACGAAAACTCAGTGAAAGTGTAAAGACAACATCCCGAAAGTTGTTGTACGCTTTAAAGTTAGGTACGCTCAAACAGACATTTAGTTTGATTGGTTTTTTTGTTTTGAAAATACGGTCATATTTTTGATTCTATCATCAGTAAGACAGTTATCGGCAATATTTTTGATAATTTGAGTGGAGTTCGAGATTTGCCACTTCAAGGTATCTGGCTTGAATTTAAGTTGGACAAATTGGTGAGCAAATTCTTTTCCTACCCTAATCGTTTGTCCGAAATGCGTAATTTGTCCTACTGATGATACTTTTCGAGTGTAGATTTTTTTTGCAATAAATTCATGAACTCTCTTTGAATCAAAGTCTTTACTTGAAAATACGCGTTGTTTAGTAATTAACTCAGGGAAAGCCATCGCCCTGGTTTTTCCCTCCAGCCGAGTTACTGGATACAGCTGTCGTTGAATATGAATTTGGGCATCTAGCTTGGCTTGTAATTCTTGTAAACAACGGCAAGCTTGCACTTCTGCCCAGCGTTGAGTGGTATCTTGCATTTTCTCAACGCGATTATTCATCTGTGGACAATAAGGTTTATTCCAAGTCAAATCAATATCGTGAGCGATAAGCCACAGCGCTAAAGGCGGAGTAGGTGCCCCAGCAGGACTTCCGAATGGCTCGCCATTATCTACTCTAAAACAACCTGCTTTTCCCCATTTGTTGAAAACCTCAATAAGTTTTTGCCGTATTTGGTCAATGGGCACTTGATTGATTCGGGCATAGGGGGAAAACGGGTGCTTCCAGACAAGCTCCACTTTTTTCATCCACAATGGTCAAATAACAAGCTGATTGACCATTTTCTAAGCTTAATCGTTCTTTGGCATCTACCTGCCAGATGTTATGAACCTGTGTTGATTGCCCAATTTTGGGTTCTAATTTTTGGGAACGTGGTTTGCTCATATGAGCTGACAAAAACCAACGTTGAATCGTGCGTACATGAACCACCTGAGAGCAACCATAGCGATTGACCAGGTGCATATGAATCAAGGGGCTTCCCCAATTTGGATGTAAACGTTTTAGCCAAAGAGCTCCTCGATAAATCACATCGGATCTACTGGGCGGCTTTTTGCCACAGTTCTCATATGCTGTTCGTAAATTTGATTGGGGAGTTTTTTGGTGTTTATGCCATAAGTTTCGCAGGGTAGCATAGGGAACACCTAAGTGTTCACTAATATATTTTAGTGTTTTACCTGAGGCTTTTAACTCCAGTAATGACTGCCGTATCGCTGTATTGGTCGCTTGTCCCATCGGTTGTTGCTTGTATGAGCGTATATCAAAAAACAAAAGTACTTAACTTCTTGCCGCTATAAATACTTAACTTTAAGACGTACAGCAAAGTTTAAAACTTTCGGGATGTTTTATATGATTACAAAACGACGTTTACAATCCGTTTTGGAACGACTACCACTTTTTTAGGCGCTTTGCCTTCCAACCATTTTTGAACCGTATCGTTGGCCAATACACTTTGTTCGATGTCTTCTTTTGACATATCGACAGGGAAAGCGAGGTTAGCGCGAACTTTACCATTGATTTGGATAGGATACTCAAACGAACTTTCTACCAAATACTTAGGCTCAAACACAGGGAATGGAGCGGTGGTCAATGTTCCTGCTTCGTTGCCTAATGCCGTCCAAAGTTCTTCGGTGATGTGAGGCGCATACGGCGACAACAAAATGACCATTTCTTTCAAGATGGCTTTTTTGTGGCACTTCAAATCGCTCAATTCGTTGACCCCAATCATGAACGTAGAAACAACTGTGTTGAACGAATAACGCTCAATGTCTTCCTCCACGCGCTTGATGGTGCGGTGCAATACCTTCAATTCGTCGGCCGTAGGTTCGGCATCCACCAATTTTGATTTACCTGTTTGGTCTTCAAAGAACAAGCGCCAAAATTTACGCAAGAAGTTCGACGTTCCGCTAATGCCGTTGGTATTCCACGGTTTGGCGTCGGTCAATGGCCCCAAAAACATTTCGTACATCCGCAATGTATCAGCACCGTATTTGTCAACAATCGTGTCAGGGTTTACGACGTTGTACTTCGATTTTGACATTTTTTCTACTTCCCAGCCGCAAACGTATTTGCCATCCTCCAAAATAAACTCCGCATTGGCAAAATCTTCTCGCCAATTTTTGAAGGCTTCCGTATCCAAAACATCGTTTTCTACCATATTTACATCAACGTGCAATTTGGTTGTCTCATACTGGTCTTTCAAGCCAAAGCTTACAAAAACGGGTTTTGCGTTATCACTTGACTTCAATCGATACACAAAATTACTTCGTCCCTGAATCATTCCTTGGTTCACCAACTTCGCCGCAAATTCTTCGTGAGGAACCAAGCCCAAGTCTTTCAAGAACTTGTTCCAAAAACGGCTGTACAACAAGTGCCCCGTAGCGTGTTCGGAGCCACCCAAGTAGAAGTCGATGCGCTGCCAGTAGTCGATGGCCTCTTTAGAAGCAAATGCCTCGTTGTTTTGAGGATCCATGTAGCGGTACCAATACCACGACGAGCCCGCCCAACCTGGCATGGTGCTGAGTTCCAGCCCCCAACCCCCAATGGGGGCTTCTGAGTTGACTCCCCCATTGGGGGCAGGGGGGCTATATTTCCATCCTTCCGCGCGGCCTAGTGGCGGTTCTCCCGTTTCGGTGGGAAGGTATTTGTCAATTTTGGGCAATTCTAATGGCAAATCTGCCTCATCAATCAAGTAAGGAACACCGTCTTTGAAATAAGCAGGTACAGGTTCGCCCCAATAACGCTGGCGACTAAACACGGCATTGCGCAAGCGGTATTGTACCTTACCCTTACCCAATTTACGTTCTTCCAACCACTTGATAAGTGTGTCAGTCGCTTCTTGGTAAGTCATGCCGTTGATGATACCCGAGTTGATGTAGTGTCCTTCTTTGGTATTATCGGCCTGTTGGTCAGTGTCTTTTTGGGTATCCAAAATCGGGATAATGGGCAAACCGAAATTCGTTGCAAAGTTCCAGTCGCGCTGATCGCCCGAGGGAACCCCCATGACGGCACCCGTCCCGTATCCAGCCAAAACATAATCGGCCAAATAAATAGGTACTTTTTCACCGCTGAACGGATTGATACAGTAACTTCCCGTGAACACGCCTGACACTTTCTTTTCGGCCATACGATCCACTTCGCTGCGGCTGGCTGCCCACTTGATGTAAGCTTCTACGTCGGCTTTTTGGGCAACGGTTGTTAGTTCTGTCGCCCATTCGTGCTCAGGGGCTAACACCATGAAACTAACGCCGTAAATAGTATCGACGCGAGTCGTAAATACTTCAATCAATTTATCCTGACCCTCAACGGCAAACTTTACCGATGCCCCTTGTGAGCGGCCAATCCAGTTGCGTTGTTGTTCTTTTAATGGTTCAGGCCAGTCGATTGTATCTAGCCCATTTAACAAACGGTCGGCATAGGCAGTGATGCGCATCGCCCACTGTTTCATCAATTTACGCTCCACAGGAAAACCACCACGTTCCGATACCCCGTCTTTCACTTCGTCGTTTGAAAGCACCGTTCCTAAGCCTGGGCACCAGTTCACAAACGATTCTTCGGGAAACGTAAAGCGGTATTTCAACAACACCAATTGCTGTTCTTTTTCGCTCATGGCGTTCCACTCTTCCGCACTAAATTCCGTTACGTCCTCGTCGCAAACGGCATTCACCGCTGCCGAACCACCTTGCGCAAATTGCTCCACCAAATGGCTAATTGGCAATGCCTTGTCGGCCGTACGGTCGTAGTAGTGGTTAAACAACTGCATAAAAATCCACTGCGTCCACTTGTAATAATTAGGGTCGGAAGTACGAATCTTACGGCTCCAATCGTAGCTAAACCCAATATTTTTTAGCTGAGAAATGAACGTATTGATATTTTGCTCGGTCGTGATGGCTGGGTGTTGCCCCGTTTGAATCGCGTACTGCTCGGCGGGCAATCCAAAGCTATCAAAACCCATTGGGTGCAACACATTGAACCCTTTGAGTCTTTTATATCGCGAAATAATGTCAGAAGCAATGTAGCCCAGTGGGTGCCCTACGTGCAGACCCGCTCCCGAAGGATACGGAAACATGTCGAGGACATAATACTTAGGCTTACTTGGGTCGATTTCAGTCCTGTAAGTTTGGTTTTCCTCCCAAAACTTCTGCCATTTTTTTTCGATTTCGCGGTGATTGTATTCGGTCATAATCGTTTGTACTGTGAATTTTCCGCAAAATTAGTGTATTTAGCGACGAAAAACTATTGATTATGATTATTGGAATTATACCCGCGCGTTATGGCTCAACGCGCTACCCAGGAAAACCCCTCATCGACATCAAAGGAAAAACGATGATTCAACGGGTGTATGAGCAAGCTTCAAAAGCAAAATGCCTCACCGACGTAATCGTCGCAACCGACGATGCTCGCATCTTGGAACACGTAGAATCCTTTGGTGGTAAGGCTGTTATGACTCATCCCGACCACCCAAGTGGCACAGATCGGTGCTGGGAAGCCATTCAAGCCCCCTGGCCCCCAATGGGGGAACAATTAACTCCTCCCCCATCGGGGGAGGCTGGGAGGGGGCTATACATCATCAATATTCAAGGTGATGAACCTTTTGTGGCTCCAGAGCAAATCGACGAACTTGGGACAATGCTGGATGGTTCCGTGGAATTAGCTTCTCAAATGATTCCTGTGACCGATGCAGAGTTATTATTTGATATTGGGGAAGCGAAAGTGATTATCAACGAGCAATTCGAAGCCATCTATTTTAGCCGTCAAGTCATCCCTTATTTAAAAGGAATTGACCCGCAAGAGTGGCACAAAAATCATACCTACTACCGACAAGTGGGAATGTATGCCTACCGCGCTGATATTTTGGAGAAAATCACCCGTTTGCCCGTGTCGCCGCTCGAAAAAGCCGAATCATTGGAGCAACTTCGTTGGTTGCAAAACGGCTTCAAAATCAAAATGGGGCTTACGACCTACGAAAGTCATTGCATCGATACCCCCGAAGACGTGGAGAAAGTCTTACATTTCATTCAATAAAAATTATGTCTTCTTCTAAGGTTGGTCTTTCGCCTGGCACGTTGGTATATGTCGGCCCTACGGTCGTCAAAGATACGACCATTACGATGGTTGAATACAATGAAAAATACCATAAGGAACGTACCATTGACAAGGTAGCTGATTGCCAAATTGCCGCCGATGCTTCCTACATCAGTTGGCTCGACGTGGACGGAATTCACGAACCCGAGGTAATTGAAGCCGTCGGGCAGATTCATCACATCCATCCGCTGCTGTTGGAAGACATCATGAATACACGCCAGAAGCCCAAAATTGAGTTCTACAACGACTCTTACGTGTTTATTTCCCTAAAAATGCTGTACTGGGACGACAAAGAACTGAGCATCGATGCCGAACACGTCAGCTTTCTGCTGGGGGCCAATTACTTAATTTCGTTTCAGGAAAAACGTACCAATGATATTTTCGCCCCCGTTTTGGAACGCATCAAAGCTTCGGTGGGAAAAACGCGACGAAACGGTGCCGATTATTTGCTGTTTTCACTCGTTGATCTTATTGTCGATAATTACCTTGAAATTCTGGAGAAAATGAGCGAGCAACTCGAAGAATTGGAAGGGCTGATTTTGGCAAGTAAACACAAAGACCCAATTGAACAACTGTACAATCTAAAACGCCAACTTACGCTGATACGAAAGTACGTGTGGCCGCTGCGCGATATGCTGAGCCAAGGTTTGCGCGAAAACTCAAAACTTATTCAAAAAGGTACGATTCCTTATTTTCGGGATGTGCACGACCACATCACCAACGTCATCGATTCCATCGACTCAAACCGTGAATTACTTACGGGGTTAATTGACATTCATTATTCGACCCTCAGTTCGCGGATGAACAGCGTGATGAAGACCCTGACTATTTACTCGGCGGTTTTTATGCCACTTACGTTCATTGCGGGGATTTACGGCATGAATTTCGACCACATGCCCGAGCTTCGCCAACCCAACGGCTATTTTTATACCCTTGGTGGCATGGCCGTGTTGGCCGTTGGACTTTTGGTTTATTTTCGACGAAGGGGGTGGTTGTAATATCCTTAAAACTACCTTTCCCTTAGGTTAACCTGTGTCGTTTTCCGCCAAAATTTTGCCTTTGCGCTATCTTCTGGCAACGTTCCCGACAACGATTGCATAAAAAAAGCCAACTATTTATTTGTTATGTTCAATTAAATACCCAAACTTCGGATAGACAGAAACCCTCGTCAATGGTTTCAACCCTTTAAAATTTCCACCCTTTTTTACCAATAAAGTCAGGTGAATTATAAATCACTAACCGACGAAATGCTCCTAGTTTATCTCCGAACAGGAGATGAAAAAGCCTTTCGTGAAATTTATCTGCGTTATTGGAAAAAACTATTTGGTCTTGCCACGCAAAAGCTTAAAGATACCGCCGTCACCGAAGAACTTGTGCAAGACATCTTCCTTAAACTTTGGGAACGCCGAAGTACCCTACAAATCGAGCGCCTCGATGCTTATCTTTTTACGGCGGCTCGGTACGCAGTTATTAATCACATTAAATCAAATTTAGTACAAGAAAAATTCGCTGAATACGCGCAATTTCACTATTCGGAAACTAGCTCTATTACAGAAGAACAACTTGAGTTGGACGAATTGATACACGTCGTGGAACAGCAACTCAACGACTTGCCCGAAAAAACACGTCGAATTTTCCAAATGAACCGCTTGGAATACCATACTATCAAAGAGATTTCAAGTAAGTTAAAAGTTCCTGAGCGTACTGTAGAATATCACCTTAGTCAAGCGCTCAAATCGCTACGTTATTATCTGCGCGATTATCTTCCTACACTCCTTTTTTTCAATTTCTTCCTATAGTAATTTATCAAGATTCTTTTCCTCTTTTTTGATTAATTATTGTATTTATCGTAGAATTAATAAAAACATTTGCGGTCTCGTAGTGTTTTCATTGACTTATAAGTTGAAACCACAGCACTACATTTATGAGCCGAAAGAGTTTTAGGCAACTCTTGCAGAAATACCTCCGAGGAGAGTGTACCGCCGAAGAAAAGTCGTTTGTTGAGCACTGGTACGGATTACTAGAGGCCGAAACAGGTGAGTTGGAAAAAAACATGGATACCGATGAACTGGAAGCGCGCCTGTGGGAGCAAATTCAGTCTAAAATGGAGGTAGAAGAGTCGATTGACAACGTCCAGCCCCTCCACAAGCGCATCTCATTCGGCTGGCTTGGCATTGCAGCGTCACTGTTGCTGGTAGCTACTTGGTGGGTTGTTATGCCATGGAACAAAAAAGCACCAACCGATAGCGTCGTTTACAGCGATTGGTTATACCGTACCAATACCTCTACTTCGCCCCTGCTTATACGTTTGGAAGATGGTAGCAAAGTGCAACTTTCCCCCAAAAGCACCCTACGTTTTCCCAAGCATTTTGAGGAACACACTCGAACCGTTTATCTGAACGGCGATGCTTTTTTTGACATTCAAAAATCGCCATCGCGGCCATTTTATGTACATACCGACCGCGTCATTGCCAAAGTATTGGGCACAAGCTTTTTTGTTCGTACCGACACCCATACCAAACACATACGCGTAGAAGTAGTCACAGGAAGGGTCGCAGTGTATGGGCAATCAACCGAAAAACGCAGCCCCGTCGCCAATGGCGTTGTGCTTAGTCCAAATCAGGCTGCGACTTACTATGATGAACAAAAGCATTTTGTGACGGGACTGGTCGAAAAACCAACCTTACTTGAGACGCCCAAGTCAGAAAAACAAGCATTGACCTTTCAGTTTGACGACACGCCCCTATCGGAGGTTATTAGGCGATTAGAACTGGCCTACGGCATAGACATTGTGGTAGAAAACGAGCAACAAAACAACTGTTTACTCACCGCAGATTTGTCCAATCAACCCCTCTTTAACCAACTCGACTTGATTTGTGCTGCGTTAAAAGCCCAGTACGAAGTCCAAGGAACCATTATTCTTTTGAGCGGAAAAGGCTGTCAATAATCCTTTTCCACTCACCACCTAACAACATTTTCAAACCTCTTAATCTTTTTTATCACTATGCGCTTATTTCCACAAATCGAGTAACCCGCTTCAATAAAAAACACCAGCCGTGCTTCCAACACAAACTGGTGCTTTTGCACTCATTTCCTTCGGAGTCAGACCGCGAATCCTATCCCGACAGGAAGTGTTTTTGCTGATTTTTCCACCAACAAAACACCTTAAAGGTATGAAAAAAAACAATTTTATTCTAATAAGCTTCAAGCAATGCTGGCGCTCCAAAACGTTTCTGCGGCTTATGAAACTATCCCTTATTCCCTTCATTTTACTTCTTTCTTGCGTGGGTATGAGCTTTACATATGACGGCTATACGCAAGAAATGATGCATCGTTCGGTGACGTTAAAAGTCGAAGAACAAAAACTTAAACATGTCCTAACTCAAATTGAGAAACAAACCAATGCTCGTTTTGTCTATAGCTCAAAAGTAATTGGTTCAGAACGCAACGTCACCATTTCTATCACGCACAAAACCCTTGAAGAATCACTTCATGAGCTTCTCAAGCCGTTGCACCTCAGTTACCGCTACCTCAATGGCCAAGTTGTGATTGAACCCGAAGAACTCAGCACAACTCCCACACTTTCAACCCCTCAACTCGACCGTACGGTATCTGGGCTTGTGAAAGACGAAAAAAATGTCCCCCTGCCAGGGGTTAACGTAGTCATCAAAGGAACCACCCGTGGGACATCAACTGATGCAAAAGGAGCATTCCAACTGGCGCTGCCAGAAAGCGACAACGTGGTCCTGACCCTTTCTTTTGTTGGCTATCAAAGCCAGGATGTAGCCGTTGGCAATAAAACCACCCTCAGTATTTCACTCGTGCCAGACTTAAACGCCCTCGAAGAAGTCGTTGTTATCGGCTACGGAGCGGTCAAAAAACGCGACCTAACTGGCTCAGTTGTACAGCTCAAGAGTGAACAACTTAAAGAAGTACCCACCGCCAACGTGTTGGAAGCCGCCCAGGGTAAAATTGCAGGCGCTGATATTACCCGTAACAGCGGACAAGCAGGCGCGGGCGTTAGCATTCGTATTCGTGGAAACCGTTCGATTGGCGGAAACAATGCTCCACTAATCATCGTGGATGGCGTCCAATACGGCAACCTTGAAGACATCAATGCCAACGACATCGAAACAATGGACGTGCTGAAAGATGCTTCCTCGATTGCCATTTACGGCTCGCGTGGCGCTAATGGGGTTATTTTGATTACAACAAAAAAAGGTAAATCAGGCAAACCTGATATTTCGTTCAATACCTATTCAGGAATTTCGCAAGTAACGATGTACCCTAAAGCGATGGACATCAACGGCTTTCGCGACCTAAAAAGAGAAGCATGGCGTGCCGCAGGGGTATGGAATAGCCCCACCGACGACCCCGCCATCTTTACCAACGTGGCCGAATACGACGCCCTCCAAAAAGGCATTTGGACCGACTACCAAGATGCATTGATTCATAAAGGTCTGCAACAAAACTACCAATTGGGGGTACGTGCAGGCAACGACCGCCTGAAATCATACATCTCCGTGGACTTCTTCAACGAAAAAGGCATCTTAAAGCTCGACGAAATCAAACGTTATACGGGTCGCCTCAACGTGGACTATACCATCAACGATTGGATGAAAATTGGCCTTCAGAGTCAATTGACCTATTATGACCAGAGCGTCCGCCGCGACCCCCTCAACCAAGCCAACAAAATCAGTCCGTTGGGCTCATTGTATGATAACAATGGCAACTTTAACTTTCTCATGCTTGACGGGCAAACGGCCAATCCATTGGCAGATGAACAACCCAACGTTTTCACAAATTCAGTACTCACGACGCGCTCCTTAACCAACGGATTTTTGGAATTTACACCTATCAAAGGTTTGACAATCCGAAGCACGTTAGGAGTCAATTTAAGCTTCAGCCGCAATGGTTCTTACGCATCGCCTCAGTCCATCGACCGCTCGCTCACGGGCAAATCGCTCGCAAGCTACACCGCCAGCAATGGAAAAACCGTTAACTGGGAAAACGTTGTTACTTATCAACGAACAACTGGCCAACATGCACTTACCGTCACAGGGGTAGCGAGTTATTTAGGAAACTCATCGGACAATGTTTCGGCCTCAGGGGTCAACCAATTATTATCAACTCAATTGTTTTATTCGTTAGGAAGTGCTTCCGAAGAAATCAAAATCAATTCTGAGTATTCTAAAAACAACCTGCTTTCGTACGCAGGTCGCCTCAATTATGGCTTCCGCGACCGCTATTTGTTGACCCTTACAGCCCGTAAAGATGGTTCGTCTAAGTTGGCACCAGGCAACAAATGGACGTTTTTCCCTTCGGCAGCATTTGCGTGGCGAATCATTGAAGAATCGTTTATGCAGCGTATCAAGGGTTTAAGCGACCTAAAACTTCGGGTAAGTTATGGAATAGCAGGGAATGACCCTTCTGGCCCGTATGCTACCCAGACAACGCTTGCTCGTGTGGCATTTGGTTTCAACGACATTGCCGTTCCCGCCTATACTTTCTCTCGAATTGTCGGAAATACTGAATTAGCCTGGGAGCTGTCTGATACCAAAAACGTGGGTCTTGACGTTGGTTTGTTCAACGGGCGCGTTCAAGCTTTTCTTGATTTTTATGACACCCGTACCACCGATTTATTGCTCAACAGAGGTTTACCTCCTACGACAGGGGTAACGACCGTCAAGCAAAACATTGGTAAAACCCGCAACCGTGGCGTAGAACTAGCCATTGGAACAACCAACATCCGTACCGACAATTTTACGTGGAATAGCAACATCACCTTCTCAAAAAACAGAGAAGAAATTGTAGAATTGGTTACTGGGGGCAATGACATTGGCAACGGCTGGTTTATTGGTTATCCCATCAACGTTTATTATGACTACGAAAAAACGGGTATTTGGCAATCATCAGAGGCCGACCAAGCGGCAAAAATGTTGCCAACTCAGCTGCCAGGCGAAATCAAAGTGAAAGACCAAAACGGTGACGGCAAAATTGATGCTGTCAACGACCGTGTGATTTTGGGGAATCCTCGTCCACGCTGGAGCGGCGGTCTTGATAATACGCTCAAATTCAAAAATTTTGACTTGAACTTCTTCATTTTTGCGCGTATTGGTCAGATGATCAACGCCGACCGTTACGCTCGTTTTGACGCCCAAGGCGTTGGCAATAGTACGGCTGGATTAGACTACTGGACACCCGAAAATCCCACCAATGCCTACCCAAGACCCAACAAAAATGGAGGCTTAAAGTACCTTTCAACTTTGGGTTACCAAAACGGGTCATTTGCCCGCATTCGTAATGTATCGTTGGGGTATAACCTTCCTGCCAACGTATTCAAAGGAAAAATTATCAAAGGAATGCGAGTGTATGCCACGGGCAAAAACCTCTATACTTTTACCAAGTTAGACTATGACCCCGAGCGCGGTGGTTCTGAAAACTTTCCTATGACTAAGCTGTTCATCATCGGACTTAACGCCAATTTCTAACCCCACTGACATTTAATCATTATGAAATCATACATCAAAAGAACAGGTATTCTTGGGGTATTTTTGCTGACGTTTGCTTCTTGCGAAACCATTCTCGAAGAATACAACCCCAGCGGCCAAACCGCCGAAACCGTTTTTACCACACCCGAAGGCTTTGAAACGTTGGTCAATGCCGCTTATTCCTACCAACGCTGGTGGTATGGTAAAGAAGAAGGATACAATATCGCCGAAACAGGTACTGATATTTGGACGTCTGGCGCGGGGGAAGTGTATCGTGATTTGACCCAATACCTCAACCTTCAAAGTAATAATGCCGCCCTCACTAACCTTTGGAGAGAGCTTTATGCCGCCGTCAACCTTTGCAATGGTGGTATAAATCGAATCAACAAAGCAGGTTTATCCACCACCCTCCGTCCTGTTAGGGAAGGTGAACTTCGTTTTTTAAGGGCATTTTACTACTGGCATATTGTCGAGACGTGGGGCGATGTTCATTTCACAACCGAAGAAACTAATGGCATTGTCGCCACTGCCAATCGTACGCCCGTGGATAAGTTTTATGCCTTGATTTTTGAAGATTTGAAATTTGCCGTGGCCAACTTACCCGTCACCCAAGCCCAATACGGCCGCGCTACCAAAGGCGCAGCGCAAGCATTTTTGGCTCGGATGTACTTGACCCGTGGGATGAACAAAGAAGCCCTCGAAATGGCCCAAGCAGTGATTAGCTCTAACACCTATAAATTGGAAGCTAACTACGCTGATTTATGGAAAATGACGAACCTCAAAAACAAAGAAGTAATCCACGCCATTGATTACTCTACCAATTTGGCCATCAACGATTTAGCTAACTCCACATCCAACCCTTACGGGCATGGTCGTGGAAGTAACAATGGGCACTTACTTTTCTTGATGAAATACGATGACCGCCCAGGCATGATACGAGATGTGACCAACGGACGACCGTTCAACCGATACATGCCTACGCAGTTTTTGTTGGATTTGTACAGTGACAACGACGCCCGCTACGAAGGGTCATTTATGGAAGTTTGGTACGCCAATGCCACCTCTCGCCCTGCTGGAATGGCCATTGGCGACACTGCCGTGGTTTGTACGCGAAAAGAAGTTGCGGATGCCTTTGAAAAAACCCGTAAATACCAAACCTACGACCGCAGCAAAATTTATAACACCAATGGCTTGGTAAAAGACAACCTGCGTTATCCAACACTTGCTAAATTCATGGATGCCACCCGCCCTAGCCTTAACGAAGCCCAAAGTGCCCGTGATGTGTTTGTGATTCGGTTGGCCGAAGTATATCTGATTGCTGCCGAAGCCCAAATGAAACTAGGCGATACCAAAGCTGCCGCCGATTTAATCAACATCGTTCGGACGCGAGCGGCCAAAACGGGTAAAACGGCGGCGATGCAAATTACTCCTGCGCAGGTAACGCTTGATTTCATCCTCGATGAAAGAGCTCGTGAACTGGCGGGCGAGCAAATCAGATGGTTCGATTTGAAAAGAACAGGTAAGTTGATAGAACGTATCAAAGCCTACGCACCTGACAACGCCATCAACTTGCAAGAGCACCATACTGTACGTCCAATTCCTCAAACGCAATTGGACGCCGTGACCAACAAAACTGAGTTTGCCCAAAACAAAGGTTATCAATAACAAGCCAAAACAGGTATCGACACCCTCGGTACCTGTTTTTTTACATCGAATGAAACCACTACATTTTTTTTCTGTCGCTACCCTGTTAGCATTTGCTTCTTCTGCGCTTTTGGCGCAATCCACCACACCCTATAGTTGGAAAAATCTACCAAAAGTTGCCCAACCTGTCTTTCGTAAGGATACCATTAACATCACCCGTTTTGGCGCAAAGCCCGACGGCATGACGCTTAATACGCAAGCCATCAACACCGCAATTGAGGAGTGTAGCAAAAAAGGTGGCGGCGTCGTATTGGTACCTCCAGGGCTTTGGCTCACGGGCCCTGTTGTTCTCAAAAGCAACGTAAATCTGCACCTAAAAAAAACAGCTACGTTACTTTTCACCACCGACAAAACGCAGTACGCCATCGTTGAAGGCGTGTATGAAGGCAAAAGTGCCGCGCGAAATCAATCCCCGATTTCGGGCAAAAACCTCGAAAACGTGGCCATTACGGGGCAAGGAATTGTGGATGGCAACGGCGATGTTTGGCGCGCTGTCAACAAAAGTCAACTCACTGAAAGCCAATGGAAAGAGAAAGTGGCTTCGGGAGGCGTGTTGAAAGACGACGGCAAAACGTGGTATCCAAGCGAGCAATTTAAGCAAGCCAGCGTGGGCAACAAAAGTATGTTGTTAGTACCTGGCAAATCGCTCAACGATTTTATGGACATGAAGGACTTTTTGCGTCCGAATTTAGTGGTTTTGACCAATTGCAAAAAAGTCTTGCTGGAAGGAGTTACCTTCCAAAACTCGCCTGCGTGGTGCTTGCATCCGTTGATGTGCCAAGATTTAACCTTGCGGAATCTGTTCGTTAAAAACCCCGAATATGCACACAATGGCGACGGCATGGACATCGAATCTTGTAAAAACTTCCTCATCGAAGGCTGCACCCTCGACGTAGGCGACGACGCCATTTGTATCAAATCGGGCAAAGACGAAGAAGGACGTAAGCGCGGAATACCCACCGAAAATGGTATTATTCGCTACAATACGGTCTATAACGGACACGGTGGGTTTGTGGTAGGTAGCGAAATGAGCGGCGGCGCTCGCTACTTATTTGTACATGATTGTACGTTTATGGGTACGGATAAAGGGCTGCGATTCAAATCGGTACGGGGTCGTGGCGGGGTCGTAGAGCATATTTATGCCAAAAACATTTTCATGAAAAATATCGCCCAAGAAGCTATTTTTTTTGATATGTACTATTTTGTCAAATTTGCGACCGATAGTCCCCGCGACGAACGCCCTGAAGTCAACGAAGGTACGCCGATTTTCCGCCACATGAAATTCGAGAATATTGTGTGTAACGGTGCAGAGAAAGGCATTTTTGTCCGTGGTCTTCCCGAAATGCCCATTGAAGATATTCAAATGGAAAACCTAACGCTCCAAACCCAAGTCGGGGCTGAATTGGTAGATGCCAAAGGGATTTCTATCAAAAACGCGCAACTCGAATCGGTTAAAACCAAACCTGTTATCTCCGTCTTAAACAGTAGCTTATTAACGTTCGACGGTATTCAATATGCTCAAAATTCGGACGTATTGTTTTCCATCAACGGCAAACGCACCCAAAACATCAGCGTTAAGAATACTGAGTTTAAAAACACCAAAACCAAGGCGGAGTTTTTAGAGGGTGCATCTGAAAAAGAACTGATTTTTACCAATAAATAACGTCCATGTTTCGATACTTACTTTTTTGCCTCTGCCTTTGCACGCATTTTATTTTTGCCCAATCTACTACCCCACCGCCGCCCACCTATCCCACCAAATTTGTGGTAGCCCAAGACGGTAGCGGTGATTACAAAACCATCCAAGAAGCCGTCAATAACTTTCGTGACCACTCCCAGGTACGCGTTACGTTGTACATCAAAAATGGGGTGTACAACGAAAAGCTCGTCATTCCAGCTTGGAAACCCAATATTCACCTCATTGGTGAGAGCAAAGAAGGCGTTGTGATTACAGGCAATGATTATTCGGGTAAATCATATCCCAATGGAAGCAAAGACGCCACAGGAAAAGACAAGTTTAGTACCTATACTTCCTTTGTTGTCTTGGTAGATGCTCCTGATGTCATTATTGAAAACCTAACCATTCAAAACACGGCAGGGCGCGTGGGGCAAGCAGTTGCTTTACACGTAGAAGGCGACCGTTTTGTGTGCAAAAACTGTGTTTTAAGAGGGAACCAAGATACCCTTTTTTCCGCCCGCGAAGGTAGCCGTCAGTACTACCAGAACTGCTACATTGAAGGAACGACCGATTTTATTTTCGGAAAATCAATTGCCATTTTCGATAAATGTACCATTCATAGCCTTACCAATTCGTTTATTACGGCTGCGGCAACACCCCCTTACCAACCTTTTGGGTTTGTCTTTTTCGACTGTAAACTCACCGCAGCGCCCGAAGCCAAAAAAGTATATTTGGGCAGACCTTGGCGACCTTATTCCCAAACCCTATTTATCCGCACCGAAATGGGGAATCATATCACCCCCGAAGGTTGGGACAATTGGCGAAATCCAGAAAATGAAAAAACGACTTTATACGCCGAATACGCGTCAACTGGCGAGGGCGGAAAAACCGAAAACCGAGTCAAATGGAGCAAACAGCTTTCTACCAAAGACCTGAAAAAATATACCTTAGATAAAATTCTATCGGGCAACGACTCAACTGGAAAATGGTGGAAGTAACCGTGCGGGAGGTTTCTCAAAACCTGCCACAGTGCTGGAGGTTTCTCAAAACCTCCACTCAAGCTTGCTCTGGAGGCGGAATTCTGAGAAACCCTGCCACAGTGCTGGAGGTTTCTCAAAACCTCTACTCAAGCTTGCTCTGGAGGCGGAATTCTGAGAAACCCTGCCACAGTGCTGGAGGTTTCTCAAAACCTCCACTCAAGCTTGCTCTGGAGCGGGGTTTTGAGAAACCCCTGCCACAGTGCAACCTAGTCTTCACTCAAATTAAATCCGACAATATGAATTTAAAAAATACCTTGAGCGCATTGCTCAGTTCCGTCATCTTTGTTGCCCAAGCCCAGCAACCAAATATATCCAACGTATGGGTATCTGACCTTGGCAATGGAACTTACAAAAATCCCGTTCTCCACGCAGATTATTCTGACCCTGATGCCTGTCGAGTGGGCAATGATTTTTACATGATTGCCTCTAGTTTTGATGCCGTACCAGGCTTACCCATTCTTCATTCCAACGATTTAGTCAATTGGAAACTCATTAGTCATGCCCTCAAGCGACAGCCTCCATTCGACCATTTTTCAAAGACGCAACACGGAAATGGCGTTTGGGCACCTGCCATTCGGCACCACAAAGGCGAATTTTACATTTACTATCCCGACCCAGATTTTGGGATTTATTTGACCAAAGCCAAAAATCCAACGGGGCCTTGGTCAGCACCCGTATTGGTCGAAGGAGGCAAAGGCTTAATTGATCCTTGCCCGTTTTGGGACGAAGACGGACAAGCTTATTTAGCACACGGTTGGGCAGGTAGTCGCGCGGGCATCAAAAGCATTCTGACCATCAAAAAAATGAACCCTGAAGGAACGGCGGTGCTCGATGAAGGTGTGATTGTCTATGATGGTCACGAAAAAGACCCCACCGTTGAAGGCCCTAAAATGTACAAACGCAACGGCTATTATTACCTTTTTGCTCCCGCAGGCGGTGTAGCAACGGGTTGGCAACTGGTGCTTCGTTCTAAAAACATCTATGGGCCTTACGAACGAAAAGTGGTAATGTCGCAAGGAAATACCCCCATCAACGGCCCACACCAAGGCGCTTGGGTGGATACACCATCGGGCGAACATTGGTTTTTGCATTTTCAGGACAAAGGAGTGTATGGTCGCGTAGTTCACCTCCAACCCATGAAATGGACCAACGATTGGCCCGTAATTGGGACTGATAAAGACGGCGACGGCAACGGTGAACCCGTAGTTTCGTATAAAAAACCCAATGTTGGTAAAACTCACCCTGTCATCACTCCCCCCGAATCCGACGAATTTAACACGATTCAGCTTGGGCTTCAATGGCAGTGGCAGGCCAACCCTAAAAGCACTTGGCACACGACAAGTAATCTTGGTTTTCTGAGACTTTATTCCGACAAAATCCCCGACGACGCCAAAAACTTCTGGGACGTCCCTAATCTTCTTATGCAGAAATTTCCCGCCGAAAACTTTACCGCAACCACCAAACTCACTTTTAGCCCCAATTCAAAACTAGAAAATGAAAAAACGGGGCTTATTATTATGGGTAAAAGCTACGCGAGTGTCGGGCTAAAGTCCTCGAAAAATGGGGAGGTTTCACTAATATATACCGTTTGTAAAAAAGCCTCTGATAAAGCTCTCGAAGAAGAAACGGTCATAGGTACGGTGGAGAAAGGGAAACCTGTTTACTTGCGCGTTAAAGTCAGCCAAGGGGGAAAGTGCCAATTTAGTTACAGTACAGATGGCGAGCGTTTCACCGATTGCAGCGGAGTTTTTACGGCCGAAGTCGGTCTGTGGATTGGAACCAAAATGGGCATTTTCTGCACCCGTACCACCCAAATCAACGATTCAGGATATGCTGATTTTGATTGGTTTCGGGTAACGCCTTAGCATGTAAATTTGAACCATATAAGACATATAAGGGATTATAAGAAAAACTTATATGTTCTTATGTGTCTTATATGGTTCAGTTTTTTATCATTGTTTTAGAAGAATTTGTGCAATTTTGAGCCTCATTTCACCATTATTCGCATTCAATGACCGATATTAGGCTCATCGCAACGGACATGGACGGTACGTTGCTCAATTCAAAAGGCGAACTCGACGCTTCATTTTTCCCCCTCTTTTCACGGCTACGAGCACAAGGAATTCTGTTTGCCACTGCCAGCGGGCGACAGTATTACAACCTTGCTAAGTACTTCGACGCCATCAAGGATGACATGTTTTTTGTGGCAGAAAACGGCAGTTACGTCATGCACCGCGACCAAGAACTGTATGTTCAATCGCTAGAACTTTCGATGGCGCGTCAAATGATTGAAATAGCCCGTAACATTCCCAATACGTACACTATTTTATGTGGCAAGAAAAAAGCGTACGTTGAAAGTAATGTCCCCAAATTTTGGGACCAAGTAATCAGGCATTTTGAACAGTACGAACTTGTTGAAGATTTAACCACCATTGAGGATGACGAATGCCTCAAAATTAGCCTATGCGATTTTGACGGTTCTGCCAACAATAGTTATTCCTACTTCAAACCATTTGAAAACGACTTACAAGTTAAGGTATCGAGCGGCAAATGGCTTGACATTTCGCACAAATTGGCCAACAAAGGTCAGGCTATCAAAGTATTACAAGAACGCTACGGCATCACACCCGAGCAAACCATGGTCTTTGGTGACTACCTCAACGACCTCGAAATGATGAAACAAGCCCACCATTCGTACGCCATGGAAAACGCCCACCCTGCCATCAGGGAAGCGGCTCGTTTTCAGGCAAAATCCAACGATGAAAAAGGCGTTTTTGAGGTTTTAGAGAAAATTTGAGGAACTTTGACACCCAATTCTTGCTTTTGATAGTATTAACTTTTTGCATAAATAAATGACTGGAAAAGAAGGAATCTACGCCATATTCGACACCGCAAAGGGCGAAATTACCGTAGAGTTATTGTACGAAAAATGCCCCATGACGGTGGCCAATTTTGTAGGTCTGGCCGAGGGAACAATGGAAAACAGCGCTAAACCGTTGGGACAACCGTTTTACGACGGACTTAAATTCCACCGTGTAATCAGTAAAGTCAACGGCGATAGCTCTGATTTTATGGTTCAAGGTGGCGACCCACAAGGCACTGGTTCTGGCGGACCAGGTTACCGTTTCCCCGACGAAATTGATGCTACATTACGCCACGACCGCCCAGGGGTATTGTCGATGGCAAACGCTGGCCCAGGCACCAACGGTAGTCAGTTTTTTATTACACACGTGCCAACTCCTTGGCTCGACGGCAAACATACCGTTTTTGGTTTCGTCATTGAGGGCCAAGAAGTGGTCAATCAAATGAAAACCAACGATGCCATCAATGCCGTAAAAATTGTTCGTCAAGGCGAAAAAGCCCAAGCTTTTAAAGCCGACAAAGCAGCGCTTGAGGCCCACATTGGCCAGCTTGCCGAAAAACAAAAAGAAGCCGAAAAAGCCGAAGTAGAAACGTTTAAGCAATGGGTATTGGCCAACTACCCAACGGCACAATTTACCGCTTCGGGACTTGGATACGTCGTAAACAGTGAAGGAACGGGAAAAGAAGCAGTAGCTGGTAAAAACGTTTCGGTACACTACACAGGCTCTTTCCAAAACGGCCAAGTGTTTGATTCATCACATTCACGCCGTCAGCCCATTGACTTTCGTTTGGGCGAGGGTCGCGTTATCAAAGGCTGGGACGAAGGTATTGCTTTGATGAAGGAAGGCGCAAAATATACACTTTTGATTCCTTACCAGCTTGGCTACGGTAAAAATGGCTACGGGCCAATTCCTGCCAAAGCCACGCTCATTTTTGAGACAGAGTTGGTGAAGGTTGGGTAATAGTGCAACTACTTTGAACCATATAAGACAATAAGAGATTATAAGAAAAAACTTATATGCCCTTATATGTCTTATATGGTTCAGAAAGGCAGTGTCATTATAAAAGTTGTCCCCGCTTCAAGGGTCGAATATACCTGCAAATGACCGTGGTGAAGCAAAACAATGCGCTCCGTCAGCGGCAAACCAATACCGTGTCCATTGATATTGCGCGAGTTAATTCCTCGCCGAAAAGGCTTAAAAATAGTAGGCAATTCGGTTTGGGTAATGGGCGGGCCAATGTTATGAAAATGCAACTCAATGGTATTTCTTAGCACCTGAAAGCGAACGGTAACGCTATGATTTGGGGAAAATTTACACCCATTCTCTACCAAATTGACCAACGCAATTTTGAGCAGTGCTTCGTTTCCTTCGACCACAAAATGAGAGTTTGTTTCTGAAAACTCACTCAAGTCCACTTTCACCGTATAATGCGGATAAACCTTCAACAACTCACTACGAACCTGCCAAAATATTTCATCAATAGGTACTTTTTCAAATTTCACTACTGATTCATCCATGCTCACTTTGGCCAAAGCCAACAACCCATTGGAAAGTTGGTTGAGCTGGCGCACATCTTCCAGTACCGACATCAACGTTTCTTGCCATTCTTTGGGGTCTTCGTCCATCAATGCCACTTCTATCTGTCCCGTAATTGCCGTCAGGGGCGTTCTCAACTCGTGCGAGGCATTCGACACAAAAGCACGTTGCAGTTTAAAACCCTCCTCCAACCGATCCAACATACGATTAAAACGCACAGCCAATTGTCCAATCTCATCTTGTTTATTAGCTACATCTACCCGTAAATCAAGCCGATTGGTTGAAATTTGATCTACCCTTCCGATGAGTTTTTTAAGCGGTAACAAGGCGCGATAGGCATATACCCAACCCACAAAAAACACCACAAAACTTGCCAACAGCCAGCCAACTGCAAGCACCAAGAGCAAATTACGGTTTTTGCGAAACCCATAAATATCAACGCCCGAAGCAAGCACGACAAGGTGGTTATGTTCATCTACAAACAAAACCCCAACCACTTCACGCCCCTTTTGCACCCAACGAACCTCCTTTTCTTCCCGAACTTGTTGTAAAAGCGCTTTTGTCACCTGCAAATAATCGGTACCACTTTCGTAAACCAATGAATCTTGGTCGTTATAAATGATAATTTCCTCCTCCGTCAAAACGGTTAAATGATTTTTATCCAATAGCTTAAAAAGCTCTAAACTAACCGTTTCTGTCCCGAAGAGCAACTGAGCCGACGTGGTAGCTTCGGCCTTGAGTCGTTCGTAAAACTCATTGCTACGGTGCCGCTCCGATAACAAATAAATAACTACACAAAACACCAACAACAGCGCGGAAACTACCGCAGTAAAAAGAAGCGTGAGTCGCCCACGAATGGTCATTTTTCTTTCAAAGTATAACCCATCCCTACGACGGTATGAATGAGTTTAGTGGGAGATTCTTTGTCAATTTTTTTACGTAAATAATTGATATACACTTCGATAAAGTTTGTTCCTGTATCAAAATCTATGTCCCAAACCTGCTCGGCGATGTCCATTTTTGAAACAACCCGACCACGGTTTCGCATCAAATACTCCAGCAGAGCAAATTCTTTGGCAGTAAGTTCTATCGTGTTTCCGCCACGAAGTGCCAGTTTTTGATCTAAATCCAACTCTAAATCAGCAACCTTTAATCGATTGGTAGGTTGCTCATTTGATTTTTGAGAACGTTTGAGCAAAGCCCGCAACCGCGCGACGAGTTCCATAAAATCGAAAGGTTTTACGAGATAATCGTCAACCCCCGCGTCAAACCCTGCCAGTTTATCGGCAGTGGTATCAAGCGCCGTCAGCATGAGAATAGGCACATCTGGATTCTTAGTGCGTACGTAAGTCGCCAATTCAACCCCATCCATGTGGGGTAAATTTACGTCCAGAATGAGCAAATCATAGCTACTTTGATCAAAAAAATGCTGCCCCTCACGACCGTCTTCTGCTATTTCGACGGCAAAACTGTGTTTTTCTAGTCCTTTCTTAATAAAAGCAGCAACTTTTGCTTCGTCTTCTACCAAGAGAAGGTGTGGTGTATTCTCCATATTTATAACAACCTACTTTAAGCGATAAACAAATGTATGTGCAAGATGTTAAATTTTCACTACCAGGCAATTAGAAGTATATTAGAAATGGTTTTTTATCAAAATTTCTCCAAATCATCCTTAAACTTTTCCATAAAATTGATTTCTCTTGGTGATATTCTATTATCGGCTTCCATAATTTGTTCCATCACAGTAAGCAGTTTAGATTTCACTTCGGGAGTCAGTTTTCCTCGATGTTTTCGGAAACAATCCATTGCAAAATGATACGCTTCTTCTGTCGTAGAATTATGATGTTCTCGCAATAAAAAAGTATTTATTGCTTGAATCCCGTGAGGCTTTTGTTCTAGTAAAATATAACGAGCACTCAACGAGTCCAACGAGCGTTCTTGGCCATCAGCCTTAATAAGCGCATAAGCTGCGCTACCGAGTCCAGAAAATATGTAAGGTGACATACGCATATTAGTTTTGTTGTAAAAAGAGAGGGCAAGTAAAGACTCGCCCCATCTAACCTCAATACAGCCATTAAACATTATTGAATTTTATCGGGTCCAATCAGCATTGGGGTTGTACCGTTGGTAATTATTACCTTTGAATTTGGCGAAGTTGACAGTTTATTAAATGCTTCAATGGATTTAAACTGAATCAGCATAGGCGTCAACCCTTCATTAATTATTTTTTGCGCATCTCGTATTCCTTCGGCCTCAATAATTCTACGCTGGGCTTCTTGTCGTTCTTTGTCGAGGACAAATTGCATTCGCTGCGCGTCTTGTTCTGCTTCTAGCTTATCTTCAATTGCTTTGGCAAGTCCTGTAGGCAATACGATACTTTTTAAGAGGACTGCTTCAACGACAAAGCCACGATTTTGCAACTGCAACATCATTTGCTCTTTAATGGCACTTTCTATGGCCGCCCTCTGACCAGTGTGCATATCTTTGGCATAAAAACGAGACGATACATCGGCTACAGCCGACCTAAACACGGGAAGCATTACTACTTGTTCGTAGTTTTGTCCAAGTTTTTCAATAATTTGAGGCGCATCTTTTCCTACTACTCGATATAGAATTGATACATCTGACTGAACAGTTAAACCTTCTTTTGAAGGTAGTGGCGAACGCACTTCAATGTTCATTGTACGGGTAGGTACTTTTATAATACGGGTAACAAAAGGATTGAAGCCTTTGAGCCCTTCATTCACTGGCGTAGGCTGAATTTTCCCGAGTTTTCGCTGAACGCCAACTTCTCCTTGTCGAATAACGACACAACTGCTTGTTAAACAAGCCAGTATAAAAAAAACGGCAGCATGATTTAATGTTTTCATAGTTGCTAATGAATCAAGTGAACGAAAATTTGTTTTCATGTTTAGAATGTAACAAAAGTATTAACCGTAACTTAAAACCAGCTTATAACTACATTAGAGGACTATTAGAAAACAATGCCAATCACGCTTTGGAGGCGTATCATATTTTCATCAGATTTTGTAGTTTTGTCAAAATACTCGCAAACCGTCTAAACCATGAGAAAACCCCTATTTCTTTTTCATTGCTTGTTGCTTACCACAATTTGTCACTTCATCCACGCCCAAGTAAAACCCCTCACCTCGAGTGAAATTTTACTGAACCTAAAAAAATTGAATGTAGTGGGTAGTGCCATGCACATTGCCGCTCACCCCGACGACGAAAATACCCTCCTACTCACCTATTTATCCAAAGAAAGGCTCGTAAAGACGCAGTACCTCGCCCTTACCCGTGGCGATGGTGGCCAAAACCTCATCGGCCCCGAACAAGGCGAATACATTGGGATTATTCGTACGCAAGAATTATTGGCCGCTCGTCGGATTGACGGCGCAGAGCAGCTTTTCTCGCGGGCATACGATTTTGGATTCTCAAAAACCCGCGAAGAAACCTTGAAGTTTTGGGGGGAAAATAACGTGCTGTCGGATGTCGTATATCACATTCGTAAAAACCAGCCCGATGTTCTTATTACACGTTTTCCGCCAGATGCCCGCGCAGGGCACGGTCACCACAACTCTTCGGCCTTTTTGGCTGAAATTGCCTTTAAAATGGCAGGTGACCCAACAAAATTTCCTGAACAACTCAAAGAAGTACAAACTTGGCAGCCCAAGCGCATCGTCTGGAACTCGTTTTCGCCAGGTTTTAATAACCAAAAGCCTACTGACAAAGGCACATTCATAACGGTGGACATTGGCGGCTATAACCCACTTATCGGAAAATCGCACGCCGAAATCGCCGCCGAAAGCCGAAGTTCGCACAAAAGTCAAGGGTTTGGCTCGGGAGCCAACCGCAATGCCCGCGTCGATTTTATGCTTCACAAAGACGGGGTTCCTGCCGAAAAAGATTTGTTTGACGGTGTCGATCTTACTTGGAGCCGCGTCAAAGGCAGCGAGCAAGTAGCCCAGCTCATCGACCAAGCCATCCGCAATTACAACGTGAGTTACCCAGCTTCGTCAGTACCTGTTTTGGTGAAAATTTATGAAGAATTGGGCAAACTCGACGCAAAAAACTTGTATGTACAACAAAAAAAGGCCGAAGTGGAAGTTTTGCTTCAAAATTGCCTTGGCCTTTGGTTTGAAACAAATCCGACGGATTATGCTGTGGCCGTGGGCGACCGCGCACCGCTGAAAGTTAGCGTTGTTAAGCGCAGCGATTTCCCCATCAAACTCACTCGTTTACAGTTTATTGGGGCATCAAAAGACACTACTCTGACGTTGGAAATGAAAAACAACGAGCTTTCAGTGTTTTCGTTTGCGCCTACCGTTCCTGCCAACACGCCCATCAGCCAGCCTTATTGGTTGGTCAAACCTATCAAAGACGGGGCATTTCAGATTGATGACCAATCAAAACTTTCAACACCTGAAAATATCCCAACCCTCCAAACGGCGTTTACGTTTGAAATTAGTGGACAAAAATTCACCTTCACGAAACCGTGGGTTTTTAAATCAACCGACCCCGTGGACGGCGAAGTTTATCGTCCGTTTGAAATTCGGCCAGAGGCTACCGCAAACGTTTCGGAAAAAGTATATGTTTTTGCTGACAATCAACCCAAAACGGTGGATATCGTAGTGAAAGCCCACCGCGCCAATGTAAAAGGTACGTTGACGTTTGACGTACCTGCGGGCTGGCGCGTAGAACCTATGCAATTGCCGTTTGAAATGCGAGAAAAATACCAAGAGCAAACGGTTTCGGTCAAAGTATTCCCATCGGCCCAGCAAAGTGACGTCAAGCTCAAAGTGATTACCAAGACTGACAACGGCGAAAATTCGTACAGCCTTCGTTCGGTAGAATACAAGCACATTCCTACCCAAACCATTTATCCAAGTGCAACCACCGCTTTGGTAAAATTGGACATCAAAAACAAGGCAAAAAACATTGGATACATTGCGGGTGCGGGCGACGAAGTTCCAGCAGCACTTCGCCAAATGGGCTGCCAAGTGACGTTGCTCGATGAAGGGGCACTCAACAAAAACTTGTCAGTTTATGATGCCATCGTGGTAGGTGTGCGCGCTTACAACACCGAAGAACGCATCAAATATTTTCAACCAAAACTGATGGAATACGTCAAAAATGGCGGTACAATGGTGGTTCAATACGTGACAGCGGGTGGTTTTGGAAATACACTCAAGGTACAAGAAATGGGGCCGTATCCGTTCAAAGTTGGCCGCGACCGCGTGACCGAAGAAGATGCCGAAATGCGGATTTTACAACCTGCTCACCCGATTTTGAATACGCCTAATAAAATAACAACCAAAGATTTTGAAGGTTGGATACAAGAACGGGGAATCTATTTTGCCGTAGAGTGGGACAAAAATTACGTGCCCCTTTTCTCGGCCAACGACACAGGCGATGCAGCCAAAGAAGGAAGTTTGATTTATACCCAATACGGAAAAGGCCACTTCATTTACACAGGCATCGTATTTTTCCGCGAATTACCTGCTGGCGTGCCTGGGGCTTATCGTTTGTTTGCCAATATGATTTCGTTGGGAAAGAAATAACCCAATGACAAGATTGACTAGCCTCTGAGACTACGATTAAAACCCGTACTTCGGAGGCTAGTCCGTTTATATACCCAAAGAATTAACATGGACACCCCCATCGACGAGCAACAACTTTGGCAGGATTTTCAGCAGGGTGACGACGACGCATATACCCAGCTCTATCGCCTCCACGTCAGGGCCATGTACCGTTACGGGCTTAGTTTAGTACCTGTTTCTGAAGCATTTGTCTTAGATTGTATTCACGATGTATTTGCCGAAATTTGGGCAAAAAAAACACGCCTTACGGTTCCAGAAAACGTTCGGTATTACTTGCTCAAATCCCTCAAAACCCGCATTTTACACCTTCTCAAACGCCATGAGCGTCCGCATCTATTTGTTTCTCAACCCGATTTTGATGACCTCTGGGCCGAGCCTTCGAGCGATGAACTCCTGATGCAAGAAGAGGAGTCTTTTGATCGAGAACAGTTAATCAAACGCCTTGTTAGCCAACTCCCCCCGCGTCAGCAGGAAGCCATACGACTACGTTTTGTGGAAAATATGGAATACACCCAAATCGCCGAGCTCCTCTCCATGAATCGGCAATCTGCTCAAAATCTGGTCTTTAGGGCAGTCGAAAAATTAAGAAGCTGGCTGCTGCCTTCTCTTTTTTACATTTTTCAAGTTTTTTTTAACAGTAAGTGAGTATAGAAGCGAGGGATTGGTCATCTACGGACAAAAATCCTAAACACTGTGCCAAACCAATACGCTTTTTACTCGGCAGCAGATTTTGTCATCGACGATGCTTTTTTAAAGCACCAACTTACGCCCACCCCTGCTTCAACCGACTGGTGGAATAGCTGGCTTGCTGAAAACCCGTCCCAACAAGAAGAATGGAACAAAGCAGTGCAGTTGCTCGAAGCCGTGCGTTTGGGATTGAACGATTATACCCGTACCTACCTCACCCCCGAAACCGAAGCGATGTTATTGTCGCGCATTCAGGCCACCAACCGCCTGCATGACGAAGAGGAAGCGCCCACTCGCTCGCTGTGGAGTCAGCCGTGGATTCGGTACGTGGCAGCGGCCAGTGTGGTAGGTTTGATAGGTATCGGCTGGTGGGGGCAGCAGTCATTTCAGCGCCGTACCCAACCCTACCAAGCATACGTAGCAACCCTCGATGAGTCAAAAATTGAGAAGGTAAACCAAGGCGATAAGCCTCTTTATTTTCAGCTCCCTGACGGCTCGAAAGTCACCCTTTTTGCCAAAAGTCGTTTGAGTTTTGACCATTTTTTTGGAAAAAAAAATCGCAGTGTTTATTTGTCGGGAAAAGCCTTTTTTGAGGTCAAAAAACAGCCAAATTCGCCATTTTTCGTGTATGCCAACGAACTTGTTACCAAGGTATTAGGCACCAGTTTTGTGGTACAAGCATACCCCAACGACAAACAAGTGGAAGTCCAAGTAAAGACGGGCAAAGTATCGGTATTTACCCAAAACGACCCCTCAAAAGCCCAAAAGTTGAGCAACCGCGAATTGGAAGGAATTGTGTTGACTCCTAACCAACAAATTACGCTCAACCGGCAAGAACTCCGACTGGCGAGGGCTTTGGTACCCGAGCCCCAGCTTTTGGCTCAGCCTATTCCCCTGCCCGCATTTGAGTTTGAAGAAGCACCCGTTCCGCAGGTGTTAGACCTCATTGAAAAAGCTTATGGCATCCATATTGTCTATGATGCCGAGCTTCTCTCCTCTTGCACCCTCACGGCTTCACTTTCGGAGGAATCGCTCGCCCAAAAAATCAAACTGATTTGCCAAGCAATAGACGCCACCTCCGAAACCATTGATGCTCAAATTATTATTTACTCCAAAGGTTGCCATTAGTTCCACTCTTTATATCCATTTTTTAATACCTAATCATCCCTCTTCTATGAGAAATCCTTTACGACTACGCAGTTTGGCGATGCGGACGGTTTGTGTAACCTGTACGATGCTATTACTGTCAGTATTACTGATTGGTGTGTCTTACGCCCGCGAAACATTCGCCCAAGAGTTGCTTCAGCAACGCATTACCCTTAAAGCCGACGAACAATCGGTAAAGGCAGTTTTAACGAAAATCGAAAAGCTTACATCGGTAAAGTTTTTGTACAGCCCTAGCCTCATTAAGTCAGAGCGCAAGGTCAATCTAAACGCCGTCAACGAGCCCCTCAGCAAAGTGCTTGAAACACTGCTTAGTCCGTTGCAAGTTTCGTACGAAGTGGCAGGGAAACAAGTCATTTTAAAGCAAGAACCCCTTCCCCAACCTGTCGAGAAAAAAGCGTCCGTTAACCCTGAACCCTTCGCGATTGAGCAACCCATAACGGGTACCATCACCGATGCGAAAGGAGAGGTTTTGGCGGGAGTAAGTGTACTGGTCAAAGGAACCAATCGTGGGACTTCTACCAACGGCGAAGGAAAATATAGCCTTGTTGTCCAACCTTCCGAAACGCTGGTTTTTTCGTTTGTGGGTTACATCAAAAAAGAAATTGTGGTTGGCAATCAAACTGAAATCAACCTTGTCTTAAACGAGGACACCCAAACCCTCGGCGAGGTGGTTGTCACAGCTTTGGGTATCAAACGCGACAAACGCGCCTTGGGTTATTCGATTCAGGAAATCAACGGCGAAAGCCTTGCTCAAGCCAAAGAAGCCAACGTAGCAACGTCATTGGCAGGGAAGATTGCGGGCGTACAAGTAACTCGCGCAGGCAACGGGGCAGGTGGGTCGTCGCGGGTTGTGATTCGGGGGGCCAATTCATTGGTGGGAAATAGCCAGCCACTGTACGTCATCGACGGGATTCCGATGGATAATAGCAATGTAAACTCTCCAAGCCGCTGGGGAGGAATCGACTACGGCGACGGAATCTCCAACATCAACCCCGAAGACATCGAAAGCATGTCGGTTTTGAAAGGGCCTAACGCCGCCGCCCTCTACGGTCAGCGCGGAAGCAACGGGGTCATCTTGATTACGACCAAATCGGGCAAATCACGCAAGGGCGTAGGCATCAAATACGGCATTGATTATTCGGTCGGTGACGCGCTAGTTTTACCTGATTTTCAAGACGAATACGGTCAAGGACTTGACGGAACGTTTACGCATTTCCGTGGCAACGATGGCAAAATTTATACGTGGGCAGCCGCAAAAGCCGCTAATATTCAGGGCATTCCCAAGATGAGTGGCGGACGCGACCGCTTTACCCGTGCCAGCTGGGGTGCCAAAATGGAAGGACAACAGTACGAAGACCAATGGGGAAATGTATTGAGCCTTACCCCTCAACCCAACACTTTCCAAACGTTTTTCAACAAAGAAAGACAGATGGCCAATAACATTAGCCTTGAAGGTGGAAACGACAATGTCAACTATCGTTTATCGTTTGGAAATACCAAAATCGACGGTTATACCCCAGGAAACACCCTCAACCGTAATAACATCAGCCTCCGTACGATGGCGAAACTTACGCCCAAGCTTGACCTTGACGTAAAAGCCAATTACATCGGTCAACGGGGTAACAATCGCCCAACTGTTTCGGATGCTGCCGACAACCCTGCCTATCTTTGGATTAGCCAACCACGCTCCATTCCTATGAGCATTTTGGAAAACTCAACTTGGACGGCAGAAGATGTAAGCAAACAACTGGGCTACGGCACCACCCCGTTTGTAGGTTTGGAAAAAACCTACGCCACCAACTCTTCAACGGCCAACCCTTATTGGACGCGCGACCATACCCGCAACTCCGACGACCGTCAGCGTTTGATTGGTTTGATAAAATTGAGTTATCAGTTTAATGATTGGATTCGTTTGACTGCCAAAACAGGTACTGACTTTTATACTGACCAGCGTCTTCGCTACCGCGAAAAAGGCACTTACCAAAGCCAAAACCGCAATGGAGATATTATTGAAGAAGTAACGCGCGTCCGCGAAGACAACAGCGACGTATTGCTGTCGTTGACCCCTGAGTTGTCAAAAGATTTTTCATTGTCGCTCAACCTCGGTGCCAACCACCAGAAATTTTATGCCCGTACCACAGGAAATACGGGTACGGAATTTATTGCACCTAATTTGTATTCCATCAACAACACCCTCATCAATTCCTACGTTTTCAACCTCTCGGAGTCATCCATCAATTCTGTTTATGCCGCAGGTTCAGTAGGTTTTCGGGATTATTTGTTTGTTGATTTCTCTGCCCGCAACGACTGGTCTTCTACCCTTTCTCCCGCCAACAACTCCTTTTTCTACCCTGCTGTGAGCGGTAGCTTGGTCGTAACCGATGCCTTGAACCTCCAAAATTCTACGTTGAGTTTCTTAAAAGTTCGTGCCTCGTGGGCACAAGCGGGAAGTTCAGGAAGCCCGTACCAGTTGACGGGCAACTATGCGCTCGACCAAACACCACACGGGGGGCAACCTTTGGGTTCGTTTACCTCAGTTATTCCCGACCCTAACCTTAAAAACGAATTAACAACGTCGCTTGAATTAGGTCTTGAAGCCCGTTTTTTCAAAAATCGTTTGGGATTGACGTTTGCCTACTACGATGCAAGTACAAAAAATCAAATTCTCAATATTCCCTTGCCTCCGTCGAGTACTTTCACGTCTCGCCGCATCAACGCGGGCGAAATTCGTAACCACGGCATTGAATTGGCCATCACAGGAACGCCCGTACGTACCGAAACAGGCTTCTCGTGGGATGCCACTTTCAACTTCTCGCGCAACCGCAACCAAGTCGTTGAATTGGCCGAAGGAGTTTCTACCTTCTTGTTGGGCGACGACCGCAACGTACAAGTTATAGCTACCCCAGGTAAGCCATTCGGAACCATCATCGGTAATGGTTTTCAATGGTTGCGCGACGACAAAGGCAATCGTTTGATTGACCCAACGACAGGTTTGCCACTCAAAACCAATGCAAAGTTGTTGTACGAAATTGGCAGTGCACTTCCCAACTGGATTGGTGGATTTAACAATACCTTCCGCTACAAAGGCTTTAGCCTTTCTGGCTTAATGGATGTAAGTCAAGGTGGAAAAATATTTTCACAAAGCTTGCGCGAAGAATTGGTTTTCGGAACCATCAAGAAGACCCTTCCTGGTCGCGATGGCTCGTATGTGGCTGATGGAGTTGTAGCTCAGAAAAACGCTGACGGAACATGGACAAGCACAGGACAAACCAATACCAAACAAGTAAGAGCCCAAGACTACTGGAACGTAATTGCTCCTGACAAAGACAACGTTGTGTCGGAAGAAATGCTCAACGACGCAAGTTATATCATGTTTAGAGAGCTAACTTTCAACTATCAATTACCGTCAAAAATCATCAGCAAAACGCCTTTCCGCAACATTCGTGCAGGCGTTTATGGACGCAACTTGTTCTACTTACAACGCAAAACCGACGGCTACGCCCCCGAGGCTTCGTCGTTCAACGTCAACAATTCCTCGCTGGGTCTTGAGTCCACCTCTTTGCCATTGTTACGTTATTTTGGCTTTAGCTTGAATTTAGAACTCTAACCACCTCTTTCCTCTAACGACTTTCAACTCATGAAATCTATAAAAATCAAATCGCTTGTGATGATAGGGGCGCTTTTTGTAGCGCAAGGCTGTACCGAAGATTTTGAAAAAATCAATACACCTCCTACCACCCTTTCCACCATCGACCCAGGGCTTATTTTATCAAAAGCCCAAAAAGACGCCGCGTTTTCGGAAGGTTACGAATACCCCAACAACCAGTTTGGCTCATGGATACAACACTGGGCGGGTGGCGTGCTTATTTCGAGTTCTAGGTACATCCAGCAAACCGACGATAACCTTTGGAATGACCATTACACCCTGATTCGGAATATCTCACAAATCAGAACTCAATTGCTCAAAGGACGTGAAAATGATCCCAAAGCACGTACCAAACTGGCCATTGCAAGGATTGTTGAGATTTCGATTTGGCAACGTTTGACGGATTTGTTTGGTGACGTTCCTTTCTCCGAAACTGCCTTGGGCGTAGATGCCGTCAATAATCAACCCAAGTTTGATACGCAAGATGCTATTTATAAAAAGTTGATACAGGACTTGGACGCGGCGCTCTCTCAAATTACGCCAACCGACGATAGCTATGGAGCAGCTGACTATTATTTCAAAGGCAATATTACGCAGTGGAAAAAATACGGCAACTCACTCAAGTTGCGCCTTGGGATGCGTATCCGTTACGCTGACGCGGCTTTGGCCCAGAAAACCGTTACCGAAGCCATGGGCCAACCCTTGCTTGAAAGCAATACCGACAATGCGGCCGTACCAACGTTTAACGACGCAACCAACGCCAACGTACACCCTGTTTTGAACCATTGGCTGGCGGGTAGCCCCGATCTCAAATACTTGGCAGCACCCTTGGTAGCTCAGTTGGTGAACTCTAAAGATCCTCGCCTTGCTCGCCTTGTGCAGCCAACAGTTAACTCTGTGAAGGCTGGCGCCCCCGCTTACAAAGGAATTGGGGTTGCACTTACTGATGAACTTTTGAAAACAATCATCAAAGACGACTATTCAACTGCCTCACAAACAACGTTTTTCAACAAAGCTTATAGCCCTGCCATTGCGTGCTTGGCCATGTCGTACTCAGATGTTTGTTTTTACAAAGCCGAAGCAGCCCTCGAAAGCTGGGGTGCGACACCCGACCAAGCGGAGAAATTTTATCAGGATGGGGTTAGGGCAGCTTTGGCGCAGAACCCGTACAATATCACCACAGTACCTGCTGATTTTCAAAAGGAGCTCTCATTTACTGGTTTGAGTAAGGACGAAAAGTTGGAAAAAATCGGTACTCAAAAATGGATTCAGCTGTTTGGCCGTTCCTACGAAGCTTTTATCGAATGGCGCAGAATGGGTTATCCTGCTTTAAAAGCAGGGCCAAATTTGGGCTCGACCAACGGCCAAATTCCACGCCGAGCTATTTATTCGTCTCGTGAGACTTTGCTAAACAAAACCAATTATGACGAAGCCGTTAAGCGTCTTACCAACGGCAACTCATATACCTCTAAGGTGTGGTGGGATAAGAAATAACCACTGTTTCTATTTTACGTTAAGGCAAACCAAGCTAGTTTTGGTTTGCCTTTTTTTTACTTAACTAAACATAAACAACTTCCGTTTCCCAAGTAAATTGAGGAAGTTTGATGGTACTCAAAAGCTGTTCCTCCAGCATATTCGCCCACTCCAAAATATACAACACCACGTCGTCGCGATAATTATGACGTAGATGGCGCTTATTTTCGGGCAAACGATTCAAAATTCGTCGGTCTGAGAGTCTTTCTAAATGTTTCAAATCGTCCGAATCCAAACCTGCGTCTATCATCTCATTGATGAGCAAGTCCATCGGTAGCCCGCTCGTAGGACAATATTCGTTCAATTGCTCATTCCAATCTCCCCTGCCGTTGGCCAGGGCATGGGCATGAATTTCGGCTTTGGTAAGCTTAGTAATTTCTTGCGCTAAATTTCCACAATTACAGCTCCCCATGTGTCCCCATTGGTACGGAGAGCCTTGTTCAATCTTACGAGCCGTTCGACGAAGAGCGGCAATGAGGTCGAGATTAGGACGTGCCATAGCCTTATACGTTTTTATTTATGTTTATTGAAAATCAAACCGAGTGTCTAGGTTTTTTGTTTTGAAGCAATTTATGTATTTTTTTGTAAAGCAGTCAATGAATATTACAATCAATCATGACCCTAAAAAAACAATTCGTCCTCGCCCTGTTTGGACTTTTTCTTCTACTCAGTTCATGTAGCCGCAAATACATTCCTGATGCTACCTACAGTGTCGAACAAATCAAGCAAGATTTTAAGCTCATGCGTCATGCGTTGGAAGAATCTCACCCAGGAATTTATCGTTACACTTCCCCTGATTCTATTCGTTTGGTTTTTGACCAAACTGAAAAGTTGCTCGACCATCCCATGACGGAGCTAGAGTTTCGGCGCACGGTCAACCCCATCTTTTCGTACATCCGTTGTGGTCATACCGATATTTATCCGTCGAAAGGGTATTCAAAATACATCAAAAAAAACAAACCAAAAGAATTTCCTTTGGGGCTGTATTACGTTGAAAACAAGCTTCGTATTCTTCAAAATCGAACAGACGACACTAGCCTGGTCGTTGGCACCGAAGTAGTATCCATTGATGGGCAACCTGCGGCTGATATTATTGCAAAAATGCGCCAACTCGTTCCTTCCGACGGCTACAATCAAACGTTTAAAACGACGGTTATCAACGGCAACTTTGGTGGTTTTTATCGCTATCTCTACGGAAATAAAGAAACATTTGAAGTAACTGTACAAGATTCGTTAGGTAAAAAAAGAGATCTTAAACTTAGTTTTAATAAACCGCCTAAGCCCACCAAAAAGGCCAGCACTCCTGTCAAACCTGCCAGCAATCAACCACCAAAAACGCCCGAAGCAACGCCCAAATTGATGGTCAAAACCAATCCAAAACTGCGCACTTTGAAGCAATCTGAAAAAGACAGCACGGTGGCTATTTTAGACATCAACACTTTTAGTGACAACCATTATCGTCGATTTTATCGCCGTTCATTCAAAGCATTAAAAACCCAGAATATCAAACATTTGATCATTGATTTACGTGCCAATGGCGGTGGAAAATCAGACGCGAGCATTAATTTGATGTCGTATTTATTGGAATCTAATTACGTAGTGTATGATTCGGCCAATGCACTTACACTCCGTCCTTCCTACCATCGTTACTACAGCCACAAGTTTTCGAGATGGTACACGCGCTATTTTTGGTCAAAAAAATTGCCCAACGGGCAACGAAGCAGTCGTTCTGCCCGACGTGTTCAAAAACCAACCTCTAAAAATGGCTTTAAAGGAAAAGTATATCTGTTGACCAACGGCGGGTCATTTTCGGCAGCATCCATTTTTCCGTCCATGATTCAACAATACAACCCGAGGGCGGTGGTTATTGGTCGCGAAACAGGCGGAGGCCGTCACGGTTGCAATGCATTTATTTCACCTTACTTGACCCTTCCGCACACACAGGCAAAGGTGCGTATTCCCGTGTTTAAGTTGCTTCTTCACATTCCTGGCGCTGATATTGGCCATGGGGTTCAGCCCAATTACCCCGTCGAGTACCGTTTTGAAGATGTCAAAAAAGCCCGCGATTTGGACATCGAACGTGCGTACGAGTTAATAAATGCTTCCAAAAATGAAAAATAATTCACAACACTTCTTTTTATTGAATTTATATTCATGTATTTTTGTTGCATTACTCATTAAACGTAGCAAACAGATTACCGAAACCTAATGAGATCAAAAGACGAAAGTAAAGTACAATTGATCCTGAAGACCGCCCTAAAGATGATTGCCCGTGTGGGCTTGGCTGGCCTCAAAATGTCGGACTTAGCCAAGGAAGCAGGAGTAGCGACGGGTACTGTTTATATTTATTTTGAAGACAAAAATCAGTTGATTCGGGAGTTGTATTTGTACCTAATGCACGAAAATACCAACGACCTTACCCAAGAACTCACGGGTGATGAACCTTTGAAAATAAAGATTAAAAAAATGGCCCGTAATTTTCTGGAAAACAATATTCAAAACCCAGAATACGGCGCTTTTTTAGAACAATATTTTCGCTCGCCATATTTTCAAGAAGACGATACAACCCGCAAAGAAGAAGACCACGCGTTACAACCAATTTACCAACTTGTACTCGAAGGACAACGCCAAAGTTTAATCAAAGATGCGAATCCAGAGCTACTCGTAACGCTTGTTTGCGGAATGCTTAATGAACTAGCCAAACAAGTTATTTATACAAAAACACCTATCTCTAGCAGTGATTGGGAAATGACCTTCAGCGTCATCTGGGACGGTATTCGTGCCTAGTATTTTTTATTCAAAATGAAAGTACGGTTTAGTCCAAATCGTATTTTTTTGAGACTTTTAATGAATATTAATTCATAAAAATAAACAAACCAATGAAAAAGACCATATTAATCACAGGAGCTTCTTCAGGAATTGGAAAAGCCACTGTACAGTATTTTGCCCAACAAGGCTGGAACGTAGCTGCCACTATGCGTAGCCCTCAAAAGGAAACCGAACTCACTAAGTTACCCAATGTCCGATTGTATGCTCTTGATGTTACCAATACCGCGAGTATTCAACAAGCCCTCAAAGGAGCTATCGCCGATTTTGGTGGAATTGATGTTATCGTAAACAATGCAGGGTACGGAGCGGTAGGAATTTTTGAAAAATCGACGCCCGAACAGGTGCAAAAACAGTTTGATACCAATGTGTTCGGGGTTATGAATGTCGTTCGGGAGATTTTACCCTATTTCCGAAAAAAACGGGCTGGAACTATCATCAACGTCACCTCTATGGGTGGGCGAATTACGTTCCCGATTTACAGCGTTTATCACGGCACCAAATGGGCCATTGAAGGGTGGGCCGAAGCCTTGCAATATGAGCTTCGCCCGTTTAATATCCGAGTAAAAAATGTTGAACCTGGCGCTATCAAAACTGAGTTTTTAGAAACGTCTATGGTCTTGTTTGACCAAAAAGGATTTGACGAATATGATACCTACGAAAAAGTTACGTTTAAGAATGGTGCCGACGCCTATGTCAACGCTCCAGGCCCAGAGACAGTTGCTAAGACGATTTTTAAAGCCGCCAACGACTCATCATACAAACTTCGCTATCCTTCTAGTAATCAATCCTCTATGCTACTTTTCTTGCGATGGTTGCTTCCCACAAGTGCCTTCAATGGTATTGTAAGAGTGATTGTTGAGAAGGGGTTTAAATAAAATAGTCATGTGCAGAGGGCAAAGCTACCTCAAAATAACCCTTCTTTATAAATGTAAACAAAAAGTGTTAATTTGAGCAAAAACCGAAGCCCTTTGCCTCTATGCTTTTGTACACCTTTTTAAAATGTATCCTTAAAGTCGCTCTTAGAATATTTTTTCGACGGTTTCAGGTGGATGGACTTGATAAGTTGCATCGGGCGAAAGGGCCACTTATTTTGGCCGTAAACCACCCAAACACCTTCATGGATCCGCTCATTATCGCTACGTTGGTGCGGCAACGGGTCGCCTTTATTGCCAATGGCAGCATCTTCAATCGGTTTACGACCCCCATTTTTAGGTACTTTCATGTCATACCTGTGTATCGAAAAAAGGACACAGCGACCAGCACACTTTCGCCCGCCGAACTCAACAAGCGAACTTTTCAGCGCTGTTATGATTATTTAGAAACCAAAGGAACTATTTTGATTTTTCCCGAGGGAACAAGCGAAATTGAGCGACGTTTGAGAGAGATAAAAACAGGAACGGCCCGCATTGCCCTTGGTGCTGAGGCTGAACACGGGTTTAATTTAGGGGTTCAAATTTTACCCATCGGTCTCAATTATTCTGACCCAACGCACTTTCGGTCGGAGGTTTTTGTCAACGTAGGAGAGCCCATTCACGTTCGTGATTTTAAGGAAAGTTACCGTCCCGATTCGTTTGAAGCCGTTGAAACCCTGACCGATTTGATTCAGCAACGACTTACAGAAACCGTCATTATCACCGAAGATGCCGAAGAGGATAGCTTGGTATTGCAGGTAGAAAAACTGTACAAAAACCAGCTTTTTGATGAACTTCAACTCAACCAAAAAGTAAAAAAAGACGAATTTGGGCTCATTAAACAGCTGATTACCGCTGTTCGATTTTTTGAAACACAGCATCCTGACAGGCTAAAATCACTGCAAGTGAGAATGACAAATTATTTAGAATCACTTCAAAAACTTCACCTTTCTGACCGAATTTTCACCCAAACCAAACGACTGTATAACCACCTGAGCAGCACACTTTTAACGCTTTTACTTGGCCTTCCTTTGTATTTAATTGGCCTCATTACCAACTATATACCCTATATTTTACCTTCAAAGATTGCACGCCTGATTTCGTCAGACATTAGCTATCGCGCCCCAATCATGATGACCGTTGGGATTTTACTTTTCCCGATTTTTTATAGTTTTGAAGCATTTATTGTCCACTCCCTATTTCAGCAGCGCTGGGTTACCCTCGTTTTTGTCGTATCGCTACCTCTCCTTGGTTATTTTGTGCTTTGGTATTGGGATCGTCTTACTCGACTTACTCACCTTTGGCAAGCCCTTCGATTGTTTCGACAAAAGCCCAGTTTAATGGAGTCGCTCACGAGTGAACGTGCTAAAATCTTTAAGGCATTGGAAGAAGCCAAAACACTCTATTTAACTACCATTAAACGCTAAACCAAATGAAGAGAAGAAATATCCTAAAAAGCGGAATGGCACTCCTAAGCGTGTCAAGATTGAAAGTTCCGAACATCGCTTCCGAGCAAAATCGGGGCAGTTTTGCGCTCGATGGAAACGTAGTGCGCTTTTACCACTCAGCCATCAAAGAACGTTTTAACATAACGATGCTGGCGGATACGCACTTGTTTAAAGACGATGAGCGCGGCGTTCCTTTTCAGCAATTCAGCGGAAGAATGGCCAAAGCCTACAACCAAACCATTCATTTTCAAACAGGAACACCTACAAACCCAGAGGAGAGCTTTCGGAAAACGCTTGAAATAGCCAAACAAGATCAATCCAAATTGGTCGCTTTAATTGGTGACATTTTCAGTTTTCCTTCGGAGGCTGCCGTAGAATGGGTGGCGTCTCAGCTAAAGGAAGCGCAACTTCCCCACCTCTACGTGACAGGAAACCACGATTGGCATTACGAAGGTATGGAAGGCTCAAGTCATTCGTTGAGAGATATTTGGATACAAAAAAGACTTCGACCAATGTACCAAAATAACCATCCTTTGATGAGCACTCGCGAAATCAATGGCATCCGATTTCTGGCACTTGATAATTCTACGTACCAAATTACCCCTGAACAGTTGGCTTTTTTTCGAAAAGAGGTTGTTACCCAACAACCAATTGTACTCATGGTTCACATCCCACTTTATGCCCCCGAACGCTCTTTAGGATTTGGCTGCGGGCACCCAAAATGGAACGCCCAAAACGACAAGAATTACCAACTCGAACGCCGCGAGCGCTGGCCTGAAACGGGTCATTCTCAGACTACCTTGCAATTCCACAAAGAAGTGTTCTCTTGTCCCAATTTGCTTGGTATTTTGGCAGGACATACGCACAAGCCAACCCTCGACATTGTGAATGGCATTCCTCAAGTCATCACTCCGCCCAATGCAGCGGGTGGGTATTTGAAGGTGGAGTTGGTTCCAATGAGCTGATGTTCGATTATTATAAACCCCGACTTTTAGTATATTTTTATTAAACTAAAATGAGAACCATTAGCATTAGGAGACATCCCCCCTGTGTAATTATGGGCTATTTTCAGTTGAATTATATCCCCAGAGTTCAAGTAGATAAAATCCGATGTTTGTGAAGTAGAATTTGTAGCTGAAGACAAATTTGTAAAAGAATTTAGTCTAAAAATAGTGTTATTTTTAAAAATATAGATTGTCAAGAAATAATTTACAGGATTTGAGTCGAATGTACCTGCTGTAAATGTGGCAGAAAATTGGTAAACACCACTTTTATCAACTTGATACGAATTATTTGTCAATGTACCATTTCCATATTTAAAGCTTGGACTGTTTAAATAGGCAACAGAAGGTGAATTAGGGTATGTACAACAATTGTTGTAGGAACCAATCGAACTTGAAAAACCTTCTTGAGAAACGGTCTGTAACTGCTTCCAGCTTGTTCCATCGTAAGTAAACAAGGCATTTTCAGGAAGTTTAAAAACAAAACTACCAGTTGAACTGGTTGGAAATGTAGTAACAGTTGGCACAACAATTTCATTTGGCTTAATTTGTACACTTTGGCAAAAAGCAGCCTTAAAAGCAAAAAAGAAGAGAAGAGTTGTTATGACTCTCATTTCGGTGTTTTTTTATAGTTAAAATTACTTAAATTTTCACAAAAATATCAATATTTTGAAATTACACAAAAATAAGCCATTTTTGAATACGCAGTTATTAAATAAAAAAAACAAATTATGTCTCCCTCAATTATTTGATTTATATAAAAATAAAATCTACATTTTTATATAACTATTTTACTATAAAAAGTATAAATACATGAATTTCAACCTATTCATAAATGCCTGTACTCCCAACATATAAACCCAGCAAAATCCCGCTAACGATACCACTTCGATTTGCCAAAGACCCGCTTTCATTTATCAGAAGTGGTTTTTCAGCCTGTGGTGATACCTTTCGGTTGCAGCTGTTTAGAGACATCATTTTTTCGCGTGACCCCGCTTTCTTTCGGCACGTTCTTCAGCAAAACCACCGTGGTTATGCCAAAGGGAAAGCATTTACGGAACTAAGCAAAGTACTCGGAAAAGGGTTGCTAACCAGTGAAGGAGACTTTTGGCTGCGGCAACGGCGTCTGATTCAACCCGTTTTTCACCGTGAACGCATGCTGGGGTTGTATCAAATCATGGCAGAATTAACCGCTCAGTTTGTCAAAGATTTTGAAGCGAACCGAAACCAATCAGCCATCGACCTCGACGAAAAAATGATGGCCATCACTGCTGACATTGCGCTCAGAACCTTGTTTACCACCATTACCAACGAAGATAAAGCAACGATTTATCAGCAAATCAACCGTACCCAAGAATTTATCATTGCCAATATTCGGAAGCCTTTTCTCAAGCCTTGGATGGCCATTAACGGCGCTAATCGTCGTTTTCGGGCTGATTTGAGCTATTTTAATCGCCTCATTTTTGATATAATTGAACAACGCCGTGCTTCGAGTCAGCCGCAAGATGACCTTTTACAAATGCTCCTCGACTGTACCGACGAAGAAACGGGTCAGCAAATGAACGACCAGCAAGTTCGGGATGAAGCAATTACGATGTTTGCCGCAGGGCATGAGACTTCCGCCAACGGCCTCAATTGGTTGTTGTTGGAGCTATCGAAACATCCAGAGGTGGTTCAAAAAATCCGTGAAGAATGTTCAATTTTTGACACTGTTCCGACTTGGGAACAACTTTTGCAACTCACTTATACTCGTCAGGTGGTGGAAGAAGGTTTGCGGTTATTCCCACCCGCTTGGGCTGTTGCTCGCGAAGCCATCGCTGATGATGTAATTGAGGGTTTTGAAATTCGGAAAGGTACCATTGTATTTTTACCCATGTATGAGCTTCACCGTAACCCCGAATTTTGGCACCAACCACTTTCCTTTGACCCCTCTCATTTCGCCCCTGAAAACGTCAAAAATCGCCCCAAATTTGCGTATTTACCCTTTGGCGCGGGGCCACGCATCTGTATTGGTCAGCAATTTGCCCTCATCGAAATGCAACTGATTTTAGCATCCTTACTCAAACGATTCACGTTCATACCCGACGACACCCACAACCCCAAAATGTTTCCATTGATTACGCTCAAGCCCATGAATGGAATCAAAGTTTGGGTAAAATAAATCATAACTCCATTTCAAACAATTCCGCCAAATGCCCTTTCAATTTCTCGGATACTTCACTCATAACCAATTCTCTACCAATCTCTTGCTGCAATGAGGTGACGGCTTTGTCGCTAATACCACAGGGAATGATGTTCCCAAAAAAGTTCAAATCCGTATTGACGTTAAAGGCAAATCCGTGCATGGTTACCCAACGACTGCACTTGACGCCCATCGCACAGATTTTACGGGGATTTTGCCCCTCTTCATGTCCTAGCCAAACTCCCGTCAGGCCGTCAATTCGTCCTGCCGAAAGTCCATAATCGGCGCAAGTCATAATGATGGCTTCTTCCAATAGGCGCATGTATTTGTGAATATCGGTAAAGAAATTTTCCAGGTCCAAAATAGGATACCCAACCAATTGCCCAGGCCCGTGATACGTGATGTCTCCTCCCCTGTTTATTTTATAAAATTGCGCTCCCGCTGCGTTCAGCTGTTCGTCGTTCATCAATAAATTTTCTTGATGACCACTTTTACCGAGGGTGTATACGTGGGGGTGCTGGCAAAACAACAAATGATTGGGCGTAAGCTGTTGTTCTTCAACGGAAAGTTTTCGGTTTTGCGTTTTGATGGCGACGGTTTCGGCCAACAATTTTTCTTGATAATCCCAAGCCGTTTGGTAGTCAATTGTGCCTAAATCTTCAAAACGTACTTTTTTATTCTGAACAGTATTCATCGTATATGTCTTACTTTTCCAAACCTTATAGTTTTTTTTCCCACGGAAACGCAAACCTATAAGGTTTATATTACATTTTTTTCAAAGAGTTGGTTCGTGACGACGAATTAGCCAATTTTGCGCCCGTTATTGTAGCCTCCATTTCATTAATAACCTAGTTCCGAATGATATTAATTGCCGACAGCGGTTCGACCAAAACGGACTGGCGAATTATCGATCACGAAAACAATGTCCAACAGGCTAAAACCATTGGCCTCAATCCCTATTTTCAAGATTCTGATTCGATTGCCAACGAACTTCGACAAAACCTTTTGCCTTCCATCGTTGGCGAAGTAACCGAAATATACTTTTATGGCACAGGCTGCGCTGGCGAAGAACCTTGTGCCATCGTTCGTCGAGGCTTGCAAGCCGTTTTTCCAACCGCGCATCACATTGAAGTCGATAGTGATATGTTGGGGGCTGCCCGTGGCCTTTGTGGACACCAAGCGGGCATTGCTTGTATATTGGGAACGGGTTCCAACAATTGCTTATACGATGGCAAAAACATTGCCGACAAAATCCCTTCGTTCGGATTTTGGCTCGGCGATGAAGGTAGTGGTGGGCATTTAGGCAAAAAAGCCGTTTTAGCCTTTTTACACAAAGAAATGCCTACCGACTTGGCCGAAAAATTTGCCAAACGTTACGGACTTACCCGCGAAATCGTGTTGGAAAATGCCTACAAAAAACCATTTCCCAACCGCTATTTCGCCAGTTTTTCCAAATTCCTTTTTGATAATCGAAACCACCCCTTTGCTTATCAATTGGTTTATGATGCCTTCGGTGAGTTTTTAGACAAGTACGTCGCCAAGCTACCCAATTACAACCAGCACAAAATTCACTTCGTTGGTTCGGTCGCTTTTTATTACAACGACATTCTACGCCGCGTCGCTGCCGACAAAGGCATGACCATCGGGCACATTATGGAAACCCCCATCGCTGGACTAACCCTTTACCACAAGGAAAAAGGATAATTTGAAAATTCATGAATGTGATAATTTGAAAATTAAAGTTTACGAAATTCAATTTTCAAATTATCACATTTTCAAATGGCTCAATTGAACATTTTTCAAATCAACCCTTCTAATTTCGCGTATTGCAACAGCATTATTGTCTTCCCATCCCTGATTTCCCCCGTTTTTATCATATTTAGGGCTTGTTCAAACGGGAGCTCAAGCACTTCTATGTTTTCTTGCTCGTGTGCGGCCCCGCCTCCTTCGTTTACTTTCATGGTAGCTTCGTATTCGGCCACAAAAAAGTAAAGAATTTCGGTGACTGAACCAGGTGACATGTAGGCTTCAAACACCTTACGCACCGACGAAACTCGGTAACCCGTTTCTTCTTCCGTTTCTCGACGAATACAATCTTCCGCGTTATCTTTGTCCAAAAGCCCCGCGCAAGCTTCAATGAGCATTCCCGTTTCGTTTCCGTTGACGTAAGTAGGCATTCGGAATTGACGCGTTAAAATCACCGTTTTATTTTGGGGATGATACAACAAAATCACCGCACCATTGCCACGGTCATACGCCTCACGAGACTGCCGTTGCCATTGCCCCGATTTATTTTGGTAATCGAACGTGATTTTTTTGAGAACATACCAATTGTCCGAAAGCAATTTTTCCTCAATGATTTGAACATTAGGATTCATAAAAATGATTATTTTTGATAAATATTGATTATTTTTGAACAAATCAAAACAAAATCCATGAGTTATCAAAGCAGAAAGCAAATCATCCTTAAACTATTGGATGAAAAAGGCGACGTTGACGTCAAGGAATTGGCACAAGTACTAGAGACGTCGGAGATTACTGTGCGTCGTGATTTAGGATTAATGGCTGCCGACGGCCTGCTTTATCGAACCCACGGAGGAGCTATGAGGTTAAGTTTGGTCAACCAACCCATTAGTTTTGTTCAAAAATCAGCCGTAAATGCCGACAAAAAAGACCATATTTGTCGCATCGCAGCGGCACAAATCCAAGACGGGGACGTTATTTTTATGGATTGCGGAAGCACTGTTTTTAGGATGTGTAGCTTTATTCGTGACAAACGAATAAAGGTCATTACCAATTCGTTACCCGTTGTTCACGAACTCCTCAACAGCGCCGTTTCCATCAATTTAATAGGCGGCGAAGTGGATGCAGAAAGGCAAGCGGTTCACGGTAGCATGTCCACCGAACACATTCGGCGCTACCAAGCCGACAAAGCTTTCTTGGGGGTTGGGGGGATTTCGTTGGACAAAGGGTTAAGTGCGGTAAGTGAAAAAGAAGCCGAAATGACGCTGTCGATGGCCGCAAACGCCCAAGTCACTTATTTACTGTGTGATTCTTCAAAATTAGGCAAAGACAAATACCTGACGTTTGCCACTTTAGAATTGGTAAACGTACTTATCACCGATGAACAATCTTCTGAGATTATTCAGGCATTCACCAATGCAGGCTTAAAGGTTTTGCACTAAGTAAGTTCCTAACATCCCGAAAGCTTGGAGCTTTCGGGATGTTGTAGAGCTTTCGGGATGTTGTGCTACTCATCATTAATATGACGAATTCTAAAACGAAGCAAGGCCCAAAGTACCAAATAGAGCATTCCGAGCAATACCCCAATCTCAAGGCTGAGTATAAGCGCCGTTCGGTCGGTAAGGCTTTGCCAAATGGCATTGAACAGTTCTTGTGGATTATGCAGGATGTCCCAACTGTTCCACCGACGAATTCTTCCTAAATAAATTCCAAAACCTGCCAAAGGAAGGCTTACGAGCAGCAAAAGGTTTCCAATGGCTTTGGAATAGGTTTTTTGCCAGCTTCGGTGCATCCAATACACGGAGACAAGCCCGTTGAATAAGCTCACTTCGGCATAGAAAAAAAGCATAATCATATCATGCCAAGTAAGGTCGCTCCCCATATCCACCGACAAATGTACCAAATCAGTAATCATGTAAGGGGCATTGGGAAAAAACAACAACCAGACCACACTCCAAAGACCCACCCATACGTACCATTTATGAAAACGTTTGACAGTGATGTCAACGATAAAAGCGACGATTAGCGGAATCCAGCTCAAAAATAAATTCCAATCCATTGAAAAATCAACTGCTTCTTTGAACTGAATTCTGACCATGTGGTATGTCAAAGCCACCATACTCAACAACAAGAGCAAAAGTAGCGGATAGAGCCCCTGCATGGTAATAATTGGGGGCTCAGATACCATAAAGCGGTATTTCCAGAATTTATAAAGGAGACGTTTTAGCAAGACATTGAGGGTTAGTTTCACAAATAACGTTGAATTATATGCCGAAATTCAATAATCAAGTTAAAACTTTTGTGTAATTTGGCACGGCCAAACTAATAAAAAACAAACACTCACCTAATAATAGTATGAACATCCACGAGTACCAAGGAAAAGAAATACTCAAAAAATACGGTGTCAGAGTCCAAGACGGCATCGTGGTTGATACCCCAGAACGCGCAGTAGAAGCCTACCGCACTATCGCAGAACGTACAAATTCTAAGTTTGTCGTTATCAAATCTCAAATCCACGCAGGTGGACGCGGAAAGGGTCAAATTGTTGGTAGCGAACAACGCGGCGTTCAAGTGGTAAAATCACCTGACCAAGCTCGTGAAACAGCTACTAACCTCCTCGGACACGTGTTGGTGACGCACCAGACAGGCCCAGAAGGGAAAAAAGTAAACAAGATTTTCTTGGCAGAAGACGCTTACTACCCTGGAGCTTCGGAGCCTAAAGAATTTTACATGTCAATTCTTCTTGACCGTGCCAAAGGTTGCCCTGTTATCATGGCAAGTACCGAAGGTGGTATGGACATCGAAGAAGTTGCCGAACACTCTCCTGAAAAAATCATCAAAGAGTGGGTAGATCCTCGCGTAGGTTTGCAAGGTTTCCAAGCCCGCAAAATCGCGTTTGCGTTTGGCCTTACTGGCAATGCTTTCAAAGAAATGGTAAAATTTGTTTCGGCGCTTTACAGTGCGTACATCGAATCGGATGCGGCCATGTTTGAAATCAACCCTGTGTTGAAAACTTCTGACGATAAAATCTTAGCCGTTGACGCCAAAGTAAACCTTGATGACAACGCGCTCATCCGCCACGCCGACCTAGCCGACATGCGTGACACAAACGAAGAAGACCCGTTGGAAGTTGAAGCTGGCGAAAGCAACCTTAACTATGTAAAACTTGACGGAAACGTAGGTTGTATGGTAAACGGTGCTGGTTTGGCAATGGCTACCATGGACCTTATCAAATTATCAGGTGGTGAACCTGCCAACTTCTTGGACGTTGGTGGTGGCGCTAACGCAAAAACGGTTGAAGCTGGTTTTCGTATTATCTTGAAAGACCCGAACGTAAAAGCTATCTTGATCAACATCTTTGGTGGTATCGTTCGTTGCGACCGTGTAGCAACAGGGGTAGTTGAAGCTTACAAAGCCATCGGAAACATTCCAGTACCTATCATCGTCCGTTTGCAAGGAACCAATGCTGAAGAAGGTGCCCGCATCATCAACGAATCAGGTTTGCAAGTTTTTTCAGCCATTGAGTTCAAAGAAGCAGCCGCGAAAGTGACTGAAGTTTTGAAGTCGTTGGGTCTATAAGAAAACCCCATATTGTATTCACATGGCAAGGCGCGACAAATGTCGCGCCTTGTTTTTTTGGGAGAAAGACGTTTTTCCACCCCAACTGTTACCTTTGCGTTTCGATTGGCGTTTGGGAAGTATGATTTACGATATTTTAAAACAGTACTGGAATTACGATTCGTTTCGTCCGCTACAAGAAGATATTATACAAAGTATTTTGTCGGGGCGAGATACGCTCGCATTACTCCCCACGGGCGGGGGAAAGTCGGTGTGTTTTCAAGTTCCTGCATTGGCCAAAGAGGGTGTTTGTATTGTCGTTACGCCGTTGATTGCCCTCATGAAAGATCAAGTAGAGCAACTCAAACGGCGGCGTATCATGGCTGCGGCCATTTATTCGGGGATGAATTGGCACGAAATCGACATTGTGCTCGACAACTGCATTCACGGAACGACCAAATTTTTGTACGTTTCGCCCGAACGCCTCCGAACCGATATTTTTTTGACGCGTGTCAAGCAAATGAAAATTTCGCTTTTGGCCATCGACGAGGCACACTGTATTTCACAATGGGGATATGATTTTCGCCCAGCCTATTTACAAATTGCGGCTTTTCGTCAGTTGATTCCTACGGTTCCCCTGATTGCCCTGACGGCTTCCGCCACCGACCCCGTAAAGAAAGACATTTGTGAGAAGTTGGAAATGCGTGAGCCTGCCGTTTTCCAATCGACCTTTGCGCGGGCAAACCTTTCCTATTCAGCCTTTTTTGAAGAAAACAAAGACGCTCGGCTGCTCCGTATTTTACAAAACGTACAGGGAAGTTCTATCATTTATGTTCGTAATCGTCGTCGTACCAAAGAGGTTGCCGATTGGCTCAATCGGAACGGCATTCGGGCTGATTTCTACCATGCGGGTGTTCCCAATAAACAACGCAGCGAAAAGCAAGAAGCTTGGATTCGTAACCGTTCGCGGGTGATGGTCGCCACCAATGCTTTTGGCATGGGTATCGACAAACCCGACGTGCGTTCGGTGATTCACATTGATTTACCCGACACCCTCGAAGCCTACTACCAAGAAGCGGGCAGGGCGGGGAGAGATGGGCAGCGCGCCTACGCTGTGGCCCTTTATTCTCAGCGCGATTTGGACGAGTTGGCCCGAAATGTTGATCAAAAATATCCTCCCACTGATTTTCTTCGTCGGGTCTATCAAGCACTGTCCAATTACTATAAAGTTCCCGTAGGAGGAGGCGAATTTGAAACCTTTGACTTTGACTTACAAGACTTTACAGGCACGTTTGGGTTGCCCCTCTCTGAAACCCACTTTGCCATTAAACTCCTTGAAGAAGAGGGCTTTGTACAATTGAGCGAAGCCTACAATAGCGTTTCTAAAATTCATATTACGGTCGATAATCGAGCTTTGTACGAACTCCAACTCAAATACCCGCAGTACGACAGTTTTATCAAACTATTGTTGCGCATGTACGGAGGTGAGTTGTTTAGTCAGTTTGTCCCCATTTCGGAAACTGCCATTGGTCAAAAACATTACACGATGGAAACCGATGTAATCAAGCTCCTGCAAGGGCTTCACGACCTCGGCATGATTGTGTATGACAAACAGCGCGTAAAACCCCAATTTGGCTTTGCTACTCCTCGCTTCGACGCCTCTCAAATGCCCATCGATGCCTTGGCCATTGAAGAAAAGCACAAAACCGATTTGCAACGAATTGCAGCCGTGATTAGTTATGTAAAACAACAAAATCGTTGTCGAACGCAATTGCTTCAAAACTATTTTGGCGAACCCAGCGACGCTGATTGTGGGATTTGCGATAATTGTTTGGCCAAAAAGAAAAAAGCTGCATCCCCCGCCGAACATGCCCCCATTCGGGCCGAAATGCTCCGACTTTTGTCGCTAAGTCCGCTTACTCCCCAGCAATTAGTAGCGGCCTTTGGATTAAAAAACGAACAAGCCGCCATCGCAACGCTGCGGGAACTATTGGAGGACGAAGTCGTTTTGTATGAAAATGAAGGAAGAATACGACTAAAGGAGTCATGAAGCTTCAAAAAACAATAAAACAACGAACATTAGTACAATGAACATAGGCGATAAAGTCCGACTAATCCATTCCAAAGAAGAGGGTATCGTTACCCGAATTTTACCCAATAACGTCATCGAAATCGAAATCGAAGACGGTTTTCGTTTGCCCGTTTTAAAGCGTGAATTGGCCGTTGTTTCAGCCGTTGAAGCACAGGCTTTTCGTACGGTAAAGCCCCAAGCTACTCCCGATAAAGCCACCGATAGCCGCCCCACGGGTATCCGTGCTGAAAAGGGAATTTTTATGGCGTTTGTTCCGCTCAACGACCGCGAAATTGTGCTTCATCTCATCAATAACACCGACTGGGATTTACCTTATTCGCTCACTACTCCCACCGAACGCCACCAAAGAGGCATTGCAGGGGGGTATCTCAAGGCCAAAAGTGCCATCAAAGTCCACGAATTACTGATCAAAGATTTTGAAGACTGGGGCACGTTTGTGTTTCATTGCCTCTATTTCACCGTTGGGTTTTCTCCCGAAAGGGCTCCGCTTACGAAGCGTATTAAGTTTAGGGCCAATACTTTCTTCAATAATAAACGCAAAGCACCCATCCTTGAGAAGGACGCATACCTTTTTCAGCTCGATGCCGACGAGAAATTAGACCAGCCACTCAATGCGCAGGAGTTGAAAGAAAAAATGATGGAGAAAAATGAGCCTGAACCCGCTGTTTCTCTGCCCATTGAGCGTCCTTCTTCGGTCGTTGACTTACACATCGAAAAGCTGACGCGTGATTTTTTGGCGTTGAATAACAACGAAATGATTGCGATTCAATTGAAGACCTTTGAGCAGCAACTCGAAAAAGCCATCGCCAGCGGAATGGACGAAATTACGTTTATTCACGGCGTTGGAAACGGAGTTTTGCGTACAGAATTACACCGTCGAATGAGCAAGCACAAAAACGTAAAGTTTTACGAAGACGCTCAAAAAGAGAAGTTTGGCTACGGAGCTACTAAGGTAAAAATCAAGTAAGATATTACCTTCCCGAAAGTTTTGAACTTTCGGGAAGGTATAACGCACTTTCGGGAAGGTGAAACTTAATTCCGTAAAAAGCCCAAAATAACCATTCCTAAAGCACTGATGGCCAAGCCCAACGACTCACGGGCGAGTTCGATGTTGATGGAACGCATGGCCATTTCTCCCCAAAATACCCCTTCGTACTTAGGTGGCCACTGCTGAAAAGCCGCTAAAAAATAAGCTCCCGCCAAAATGAAAAACACGTAGCGGTTGGGGGCTTTCCCAAAAAATATACTCAAACTAGCCGCGACGGCAATCCCGTAAATCGGCATCCAAAGTCCTGGATCAGGATCATTGTACTGTACCAGAGTAAAATACGCAAATAAGATTGCTAAAATTAGCGACACGACTTTTTTTGGATTCATTTTTATTCGTTAGGTTAAATTACAACGCATTTTCTATCGATAATCCTCCCGAACAGGGGCAAAAACATCCATCACACGCACGTCAGTTAGCGCACGGGCTTGGTGCTCAACGTTAGATGGTATGACAGCCACATCACCCAATCGACAAATTCGGGTTTCTTCTCCGATAGTCAATTCGAGTTCCCCCTCCAACACGGTAGAAATTTGCTCGTGTGGATGCGAATGCCGTGGCAATATACTGCCCGCCTTTGCTCTAAAATACGAAATAGTCATATTCTCGCCGTGAATCATACGGCCAAACCAACCTCCGAAAATTTCCTTTTCGGGCGTCGATTCTAATTGATGAAAAACGTTCATGGTAACAGATTTTTGGCCAAAAATAGCTAATTTGCCCATTCAACAACACTCTCTAAATTCCAATGAAAACCCTTTCTACTCTTTCGCTCGTACTGATTTCTGTCAGTATTTGGGCTCAAAAACCCTATTACCCCGAACCAAAATGGCCCGAACAAGACACGGCTAACAAATTCTACACCGTCAAAGGAGAACGTCATGGCGTAAGTTTTTTCAAAAAACATTATTTCAAAGACGTCCAGTACACCCCCACCGACAAACTTGCATTTGATGTCTATCACTCACCCGATGTGATGTACCATTGGTATCGAAAATGGGCTGAACAATACCCCAATCTCGTTGATTTATACGAAGTTGCCAAAAGCTACGAAGGCCGCCCGATTCTTCAAATGACCCTCACCAACAAAAAAACGGGTAAGCATACCGACAAACCCGCAGCTTACTTTGAGGCAGGCCGCCACAGTGGCGAAGTTACCAGTAGCGAAGCGATTTTATGGCTAACCAAACACCTCCTCGATAACTATGGCAAAGACGCCGCCATTACCAAACTGATTGATACAAAAACCATTTATTTACGTCCCGAAAATAATCCCGATGGCTCAACCATGTATTTGTTTTCGGCCCAGCGAAATCGCAGTACCGTGCACCCCAAAGACGATGATCGTGACGGATTGCTCGACGAAGACCCCGAAGAAGACCTCGATGGCGACGGCGTGATTTACCAAATTCGTAAAAAAGCAGTCACCAAATCCGAAAAAGAAAAGGCTGACTTTATCTTAGACCCCCGCGACCCTCGTTTAATGAAACGCGTTCAAGAAGGAAAAGGAGAATGGCTCGTTTATACCGAGGGCATTGATAATGACGGCGATGGCAAGTACAACGAAGACGGCATTGGAGGGCTTGATAATCACCGTAATTACCCCGAAAACTGGCGCCCCGACCAAGGCGGTGACCTCACAGGACGCGGTTATACCCAAGGAGGGGCAGGTGAGTATCCGTTGAGCGAAATTGAAACACGTTCGACAGTACTGTGGTTGCTCCAACATCCTAATATTTCAGTGGTCAATTCGATGGATACGCGTGTGCCCATGCACCTGCGCCCACCGTCAACGTCGAAAAGCGAAGAAAGTATGTTTCCCGCTGACCTTGCTATTTACAAGCACATGGACAGCCTTGGGCTTTCGCACACCAACTATCCGTGGGCGGGCGATGTCTATTACACGTACGCCACTCGCAGCAAAACCGACCGCGTCACGGGTGACCCTTCTAAACCCCAACCTCTCTTTGGCCACGGCCCCGATTTCGGGTATTTTTACTATGGTTCTATCTGGTACGGCGATGAACTTTGGAATGGTGGTGCCATGAAAGATTACGACAAAGATGGTCAATATGACGAATACGACGGCTTAATGTGGGACGATGAAGCCAATAAAAAGAACGGCTTTAAACCTTGGACAAAATTTACGCACCCCGTTTTGGGAGAAGTCGAACTTGGCGGTTTTCACCCCAAGTTTTTTGCCCAAAACGGCCCCGCCTGGAACTTGGAAACCTGGATTTCAAAACAATCCCTTTTCAACTTAGGGATGGCTTTAGAGCTTCCGCAAGTGGAGTTTAAAGATGTTTCGGTGAAAGCTCTTCCAAACAAAGAATACGAAATTCGAGTTAAATGGAGCAATACGGGTAAACTTCCCGTTGCCCTTGAGCAAGCCAAACGCGTTAAAATCGTTCAAGAAGACCGCCTAACCCTTGACATCGACAAAAACCTACTGAAAGGGTTTGAAGAAGCAAAAGTGGTGATTACACAACCAACCTTGTTTGATAAAACCATTTTTGCGGGCTATACGGCTCCTAATGAAACCAAAGAAGGCGTTTTTCGTGTAAAACTCAACCAAACGGGAAGCGTTAAAGCAAAAGTTAAGCTGCTTTCGACGCGGGGAGGTTATCAAGAGAAAGAAATTGTGATTGGGCAATAGTTTTATTCCATTTTGGTCGATACTTTTCCAATTGGCAAGGTATTGGCCAAAATTTCCAGTCTTTTAACAACCTAGTATTCTATGCGTATCTTACTATTTTTATTGTTCATTACAACTTCTTTTACCCCTCTTTTTTCTCAGGTAGAAATACTTACAAACGAGCAAATTAACACGCTATTTCCGAGTAGTGTTCAAAAAAACTTTGCTATCAACTTCCCTATCTATCGCGCGTACAAATACTCCGATAAAACTGGCCAATATTATTGTTTATTGACCGAAAATATTGATAAAATAGTAAACAGAAAAGATACTCTTCATACTAAAATTAAAGCAGTTAATTTAAAAGTAGAAAAATCCTCTTTTGTCAAAGTTTGGGAGATCAATGATTTTGTTCTTGCCAAAGAAAAGCAAGAAAGTAACATCTGGTTTTGGACAAAATACACCAGTTTTAATGACATTGATAAAGATGGGTTAGTTGACCCTATCATTGTTTATGGAACAGCGGGCGCCAATGGATACGACGACGGAAGAATCAAATTTATCATTTATTACAAAGGCCAAAAATACGCCATTCGTCACCAAAATGGTGTACTGGATTTTGAACGAGAAACCCAAGTGGACAAAGCATTTTATTCACTTCCAAAAACAATTCAAGCCTCCATTCAACAAAAAATGGAAGCCATGACCGAAAACAATCAGGCTATTTTTCCAGCTGGATGGCAGGTTGCCATGCAAAAGCAGCAAACAACTTTTAACGAACGTCGTTAGTTAACAACCCCAGAATAACACTCTCATGGAAATCAAGCATCTATCTTCTCCAATTGACCTTAGTAACACCGCCAAGTTAGAAAATGCCTTCAACCAATTTGGTACTTTGTTAACTGAGTTACGAAAGAAGGAAATTCCCTCCCAACTCATCGACCGCATCAATACGGAAATAAATGAAATCAACTCATTTAGGGGTTCGGGAACAGACTTTGGGAAATTCATTAAAATGAAGCAATCAACTATTGTCAACCTTTTGGCAAAAGAGGTAAAAATTGTCCCTAAAAACTACTACCAAACGACTTGGATGAGTAGGGGTATGGCGGCTATTGGCATACCTATTGGAGTAGCTATAGGGGCTGCAACCAAAAATATGGGGCTTTTAGGGCTAGGCTTACCTATCGGACTAGGTTTGGGAGTAGTTGTCGGCAGTAAAATGGACGAAAAAGCGGCCAAAGAAAATCGGCAGTTGAATATTGTGTTGACTAAAAACTTTTAAATATAAAAAACTTTCCAAGTTTGACTATGAAACTTGGAAAGTCTAAATGCTATTTTAATCCTTCTGTGGCTTGATAGTTTTCATCTGAATTATATCCACCAAAAAGGCAAATGCCATCGAGAAATAGATATATCCTTTAGGAATTTCAAAATGAAATCCTTCGGCTAATAATGCCACCCCAATCATCATTAAAAAGCAGAGTGCCAGTATCTTGAAAGAAGGGTGCTTTCGGATAAATTCACTAATTGGTTTTGAAGCAACTAGCATAATTACCACCGTAACAATGACCGCTGTGTACATCACCCAAAGTTCTTGAACCATCCCAACGGCCGTAATAATAGAGTCGATAGAAAACACCAAATCCAATACGATAACCTCGGCTAACAACTGATTAAATGTGCTTTTTTTAGCAGTTGTAACGGTATCGTTTTTGTTGGCTTCTGTCTTGTGGTAAATCTCTTTGGTACTTTTATACAGAAGAAACAAACCTCCCCCAATCAAAATCAGCCCTTTCCCTGAAAATGGAATATCTAGCAGGGTGAATAACGTTTGGTCTAATTTTAAAATCCAAGAAATAAATGCCAATAAACAAAGTCGCATTACCATAGCTAGAGAAATGCCCCAAAACCTGAGCTTATTTCTCTGATTCTCTGGCAGTTTATCCGCCAAAATGGATATAAAAATAATGTTATCAATGCCAAGAATAACTTCAAGTGCAATGAGCGAAACCAAAGGAATGAGTATGTCTATCATTTTATTAAAAATTGGTTAGTGGTGTGATGTTAACAAACTTGTTTACTTCCCTATTCCCAATCGGCTAAGGATAAAAGCGTAGTTGAAGGCTTCGTCTTTGAGGTAATCAAAACGCCCCGTTGAACCGCCGTGGCCTGAGTCCATGTTGGTTTTGAGAAGGACTACATTCTGGTCAGTTTTGAGCGTCCGTATTTTGGCGACCCATTTGGCTGGCTCGTGGAAGCCAACCTGCGAATCATTTAACCCACCCGTAGCCAAAATATTAGGATAATTCCCTTTTTTGAGGTTGTCGTAGGGTGAGTACGTCATGATATAATCGTAGTCAGCTTTTACGTTGGGATTACCCCATTGTTCGTATTCTTGGGTTGTCAGCGGAAGATTAGGGTCGAGCATAGTATTTATCACATCGACAAATGGTACTTCCGCCACCACTACTTTAAACAAACCAGGGCGTAGATTGGTCACGGCTCCCACCAACAAGCCCCCTGCACTTCCGCCGTTGATGGCTAATTTTTCTGGAGACGTATATTTATCTTTCACGAGGTGCTCGGCACAGGCGATAAAATCGGTAAAGGTGTTCATTTTCTTCTGCAATTTCCCATCTTCGTACCACTGTTCGCCCAAATCAGACCCGCCACGAATTTGCGCAATGACATAGACAAAACCACGGTTGACCAAGCTAAAGATATTGGCATTAAAACCCGCATCCGACGAATACCCGTACGACCCATACGAATACAATAAACAAGGGTTCGTTCCATCGAGTGTGATTCCTTTTTTATGTACAACAGCCATCGGGACTTTAACACCGTCTTTAGCCGTTGCCCAAAGGCGCTTTACCTCATAGTCGTCGGGATTAAACCCACTCGGTACTTCGCGTTCTTTGAGCTTTGTGCTGCTGTTGGTCAGCATGTCGTAGTCGTAGGTAGTAGTGGGGCGGTTAAGCGAAGTGTAAGCGTAACGGAATTTTGTTGAAGTAAAATCAGGCGTGCCCATGGGATAAGCGGTATAGACAGGCTCTGGAAACGATATAGTTTTGGTTGTTCCTGTGGCAAGTTCCCGTACTTGCATCTCTAATAATCCATTGACTCGTTTGGTGATGACCATGTATTTTTCAAAAATATCGACCCCTTCTATTTTGGCCTTGGGGTCATGCGCTACAATCTCCTTCCAAGTACTGCGGTTTTGGTAGCCTTCTTTGGGTAATTCGTATATTTTTTGGTTTTTGTTTTGTGGATCTTTCCACGACACATAGTAGTGAGCGGGGTGGTCTGTAATGTTATATTCGACATCTTTTTGGCGCGGCAAAAACAGCACAAACTTACCATTAGGCTGATCGGCGGGCAAGATACGGGTGTCGCCGCTAGTGAAACTTCCCGACTGAATCGCAACGATGCGTTTGGTTTTTGAACGACCTACGTAGCAGTTAAATAGCTCGTCTTTTTCTTCATATACAAGTTCGTCTTTGGCCTTACTTCCGACTACATGTTTATAAATTTTGTGCGAACGAAGGGCTGCATTTGGCACCGAATAAAATACTGTTTGATTATCAGCCGCCCACGCAAGGCTACCACCCATACGACTGATGACGTCGGGGAGCTCTTTGCCCGTTTGTAAATCCCGAAAACGTAGCTCAAACTCAGCATAAGAACCTGTGGTGTTGCTGACGTAAGCCGCAATGTTGTTGTTATCGCTTACTTCATAGCCTCCCATGATAAAAGCCCCTTTTCCTTCGGCCATTTTGTTTTCGTCAAAAATGACTTCCTCGGCGGCGTCAAGACTGCCTTTTTTGCGACAATGAACACTGTATTGCTGCCCTTTCCCAACGCGAGAATAGTAATAGTATCCATTATCGAACGACGGTACCGACTGGTCTTCTTCTTTGATTCGGCCTTTCATTTCGTCAAAAAGCGTTTTTTGAAGCGCTTTGGTCGAAGCCATCACCGTATCAGCATAGGCATTTTCAGCTTTCAGATAAGCAATGGTTTCAGGATTGGACTTATCCTTTAACCAATAATAATCGTCCACGCGCTGGTAGCCGTGGTTAGTAAAAGTCTGTGGCTTTTTGGCAGCAACGGGAGCGGCAGGATATTCGGCTTGGGTGAGCACTTTTGTTTGTTCGGGAGTGGTTTTACAACCTCCCAAAGCCAAACACACCACAAGGGTGCTGGGAATGAGGTTTTTCATCGAAAATGGTTTTAGAATTTGGGGGTAATTTACGCAATGAAACCGCTATTTCCCAACGAAAAAAGTGGGACTCATCCCTTGTATTCATCTATAAAATAGCCTAATTAGTCTGCACATTGTAGTAAAATAAAAAGACCGAATAAGATATTCCTCAGAAAACTCGTCCTAAATTATTACATTTAGGGATGTTTTTACAAAGAGCCATCACCTTTATTATTCTCTGTTTACTTTGGGTTTCGTGCGTTGAAGTCTATGATGTAAACTATCGTTTCAATGCGGAGGTTATTACCGTAGATGGATTCGTAACCAACGGATACGGTCTGACTGTTACCTTGAAAACAGCTCGTTCAGAAAATGCCACCTATTATTCGGTCCCGCTGCGAAATTGTGAGGTCGAAGTCAGGGTAGGCGATGGTTCGGTTGTAAAACTAACCGAATACGAAAGTGGCGTGTATATGGCTCCCGCTACTTTTAATGGCCAAGTCGGTCAAACCTACCAATTACATTTCCGAACCCCCACAGGAAAAGTATATGAGTCAGAAAAAGAACAACTGAGGGCTTCCCCTGAAATTGATAAAGTCTATCACAAATACAACCGTGACGGCATCCTAGACCGCACAGGAAAACGAGTTGCTTTTTCTTCGTTGGATGTTTACGTTGATTTTAAAGACCCCGCCAATGAGCGCAACTTCTATTTGTGGCGCTGGACAGACTACGAGGAGCAAGGCTTATGTGCCACTTGCGAAGGCGGAAAACTCGACTCAAAAACGTTTGTGTGTATTCCTGAGCGTAACAGTCGGACGATATATGACTACCGATGTGATGCCCCTTGTTGGGAGATTTTTTACAGCAATGAAATTACCGTTTTTTCGGATATTTATTCCAATGGTCGCCAAGTTCAGGCCCAGCAAGTTGCCAAAATTCCGTTCTATGTGATGGGAGGTGGATTTGCCAATCGGGCAGCGCTGGTCGAAATCCAACAATTGGCTATTTCTCCTAATGCCTACGAATATTACAAACTCCTACGAGATCAAGCTCAAAACACTGGTAATCTGACCGATACACCACCCTCGGCCATTATCGGTAACGTTAGAAACATAGATGACAGCACCGAAGAAGTAGTTGGCTATTTCGGGACGGCAGGGGTGGCAAAATCCCGTCATTTTATTGATAAACGCCCTTATTCTAACGCCTACAAGTACCTCATGCTTGGGCGAGAACCTTCACTTGAGCCCGACACCCCTCCCATGCCTCCTTTGTTTGAGTCTCGCCCTCCTTTAGCGCCCTGCGTGCAAAGTGCTACCCGAACGCCCATTCGTCCCGCAGGATGGCTTTTGTAAAAGTGAGAAAGCCAATACCCCATTTTATTTTAACACCTGAGAAAACACTACAATTGGAATGAAAATAAGGCTACTTCTTTTTCTCTGGCTAATGGCGGGTACGGGGTATATATGGGCCCAACAACGCGTCAAGCACCCACCCACCCGACCGTTTGAACTGAGTGGCATCGTTCGTGATTCACTAACGGGCGAACTTATCAGCAATGCCGCCATTCGCCTAAATTTTGACAAATCTGGGCTTTATACCGATTCTACGGGCACTTTCACCATCATGCTCAGCAAAGCCGACTACACAGTAGTAATCAGCCGATTAGGATACCGTCCGCACCGCCTAAAACTCACACTTGACCAAAACATCCACTTAGACATCAAACTTCTCAACGTCGCCAAAGAGCTCGAAGAGGTTGTTATTTCTACCCAAGCAGTGGACGAAAATGTTGCTCGGCCTTTGCTAGGAGTAACGCAGTTGAACATTAAAACCATCAAACGCCTCCCCGCCATTTTGGGGGAAGTCGATGTACTACGAAGTTTGCAAATGCTTCCTGGGGTCACTTCCGTAGGGGAAGCCTCCAACGGGGTCAATATCCGCGGTGGTGCCGTTGACCAAAACCTAATTTTACTTGACGATGCCCCTATTTTTAACCCAACTCACTTGTTTGGTTTGTTTTCTGTTTTTCCGCCCGACGCCGTTTCTAGCATGGAACTGTACAAAGGAACGGCACCCGCTCGGTTTGGCGGGAGAGCTGCGTCGGTACTCGATATCTCGATGGCCAACCCATCCTTGGACAAATTTAAACTCCAAGGCGGCATTAGTTTCGTCGCCAACCGCTTGACCGCCGAAATCCCGTTGGTCAAAGAAAAAGTGGGGTTATTGATAACGGGTCGCGGGGCATTCAACGATTTTGCGTTTCAGTGGGGGCCTCAAAAATTAAAAAACATTCGGGCGAGTTTTGGAGATGCCGCCGCCAAGCTCTTTTGGAGAATCAATGATAAAAATACCTTTTCGTTATCCAATTATTACAGCACCGATTTCTTCCAAACCGACCTTCTTGGCGGTATCAATAACATCAACTCCGTTTCTACCCAATACGATTACAACACCCTCAATTTCACCGCTCGCTGGTTTCATGCTTTTCACGACCGACTCAACGTGCAAACCACAGCCGTTTTTAGTCAATACCGTCCTACCATCCTTTTGCCCGAGCTCAACAGCGATAACAAAGTAACGATTGGCTCCGAAATTCTTCAGCGACAGGCCAAGACCAACTTTAATTATACCCCCAACAAAGCCCATAAAATAGAATTTGGGGCAAACATGACCCATTATCAGTTACAGCCAGGCACGTTAAACCCTGGTGCCAACGACCGAGTTAACCCCTTGCGCGTCCCCAACGAATACGGGCTAGAATTGGCGCTACACGCGGAAGATGAAATCTCAATAAACGCCAAAACAACTGTTTCGGTAGGGCTGCGCTATTCGTATTTTATGGCCTTAGGCCCCGCCGCCGTGCGTTCGTACGCCGACGGTAGCCCCAAATCCGAAGCCAGCATCATCGACTCCACTTTTTACGGAAGCTGCAAACCCCTCCAAACTTACGGAGGTTTTGAGCCACGCGTGGGGCTACGTTATACCATCGACGAGCTGTCATCAATCAAATTTGGCTACAACCTCATGCGCCAGTATTTACAAGTAGTTTCCAATACCACCACTCCCCTTTCCACCTCACGTTGGAAAATGAGCGATGCCCACATTCGGCCGCAAGTGAGTCAGTTGTGGACAATTGGTTATTTCAAAAATCTTAAAAATAACATCTATGAGTTCTCGGTAGAAGCTTACTACCGCGCCACCCAAAACGTGCTAGACTTCAAACCAGGTGCCGATTTTTTGTTACAAAACTACATAGAAACCCAAGTATTGCAGGGACGGAGCAAATCGTACGGTTTAGAATTAATGCTTACCAAGAAAAAAGGCGAAATGACGGGTTGGGTCAATTACACGTATTCAAGGGTATTTAATTTGGTGAACGAAGGGCCTCGCTTCACCGAACGCATCAACGATGGCAAATGGTACCCTGCCAACTTCGACCGTCCTCACAACGTCAACATGTCGCTCAATTTTAGTGAGAACAAGTACCACAGTCTTTCGTTGACATTCACCTACGGGACAGGCCGCCCCTACACCATCCCCAACGGCTTTGTGAGTTTCCAAGGGAAGGCCTACCCCTACTATGCCGAACGTAACCAAGGCCGTATCAAAGACTACCACCGACTTGATTTTTCGTGGCAAATCAACAATCCATCTCTCAAAGACAAACGTTGGATTGGCAGCTGGATTTTCACCGTTTATAACCTCTACGGTCGCAAAAATCAGTACTCGGTATTTTTGAAAACCCAAGGAACAGCCTATACCGCCTACCAGCTTCAAATTTTTGCCTCCCCAATTGTATCTTTGGCATACAATTTCAAGTTTATGTAAAAATCAGATACTCACTTATCAATCAACAACCAATGGCCATTGATTATTCAGTAAAAGACGGGGTAGCGATGATTGTGTGGAACATGACAAGCTCGCCCATGAACGTCCTCAACGACGACTCAGTTCCTGCCTTTGGAGTAGCGCTCGAAAAAGCTTTCTCTGATGCCGACGTGAAAGGAATCGTCATTACATCCTCCAAGCCCGAGTTTGTGGCAGGAGCTGACCTAAAAATGATTTTGCGTAATCAAGGGGGCGACCCTGCCGAAATGCTCAAAATCTCCGCGGGACTTAACGAGCTTTTTCGACGCATCGAAACCAACGGCAAACCCGTAGTCGCGGCCATCAATGGCACAGCGCTGGGTGGTGGCTTAGAAATATGTCTGGCTTGCCATTATCGAGTCGCCCTCAACAACCCCAAAACCAAACTGGGGCTTCCCGAAGTAAAAGTTGGGCTACTACCTGGCGCGGGTGGTACGCAACGTTTGCCGCGGATGATTGGAATGCAAGCCGCTTTACCATTGATTTTGGAAGGCAAAGAACTCTCCCCTAAAGATGCCTTAGGTATGGGGATTGTCGATGCCGTCGCCGAAACCCGCGAAGAAATGCTCGAAAAGGCTTTTTCTTGGATTGCAGCCAATCCAAAACCGCTAAAACCTTGGGACGAAATCAATAAAAAAACGGGTAAAATTCAGGCCAAAGACAATTACAAAGTCCCCAATGGAGCCGTTCTAAGCCCCGTTGGAATGCAAACCTTTACGGTAGGAACGGCGATGATGATGGACAAATCGAAAGGAAATTATCCTTCGACTCAGCACATCATGTCATGCGTTTACGAGGGCTTGTTGGTCAACATCGACCGAGGCATTGCCATTGAAGCCCGTCATTTTGTCAAAGTTGCCACCTCCAAAGAAGCAGGTAATCTCATTAGGACGATGTTTTTGGGCTTAAACGAAGCCAACAAAGGTGCAAGTCGCCCCAAAGACATTGCCAAGACGGAGGTAAAAAAATTGGGTGTTTTGGGTGCGGGCATGATGGGTGCAGGCATTGCCTACGTAAGTGCGCTGGCGGGCATCGAAGTCATTTTAAAAGACGTCAGCCAAGAAGCAGCTGAAAAAGGCAAGGACTACGCACGTAGTTTGTTAAAAAAAGCCGTGGAACGCGGCAAATTCGACGCATTGAAAGCCGAAGGCGTATTGGACTTAATCAAACCGACAGCCAACGCCGATGATTTGGCAGGTAGTGAGCTAATCATCGAAGCAGTCTTTGAAAACCGCGAGCTAAAAGCCACCGTTACTCAAGAAGCCGAGCCTCAATTGACCGCAAATGGGGTATTTGCCTCCAATACGTCCACCTTGCCCATCACGGGTTTAGCAAAAGCATCAGCTAATCCTAAAAACTTTATTGGTATTCACTTTTTCTCGCCCGTCGATAAAATGATGTTGGTGGAGTTGATTGTGGGTAAAGAAACTTCTGACTACGCCCTAGCAGTAGCCATAGATTACACCCGTAAAATCAAAAAAACGCCGATTGTTGTCAACGACTCGCGGGGCTTTTACACTTCGCGGTGTTTTGGCACTTACACTTCCGAAGGAATGGAGCTTCTGAAAGATGGGGTAAACCCTGTCTTGATTGAAAACGCAGGAAAACTGGCTGGAATGCCCGTAGGGCCGTTGGCAGTCTCGGACGAAGTGGCACTTGATTTGGTTTATAAAATCGCGGGACAAGCCGTAAAAGACGGTGTACTGGCCGAAACCGACACTAGCTACCAAATTGGGAAACAATTTACTGAAATGGGGCGCTTGGGTAAAAAAGCCAAAGCAGGGTTTTACGAATACCCAGAAGGTGGCCAAAAACACTTATGGGAAGGTTTGGCCGAATTATTTCCCGTCAGTACCCAACAGCCTACGTTGGAAGAAGTAAAAACGCGTTTGTTATACCGTCAAGCGTTAGAAACGGTGCGGTGCTTTGAGGAGGGAGTGATACGAACGCGCCTTGACGCCGATTTAGGCTCGATTCTCGGCTGGGGTTTCCCTCCTTACGCGGGCGGCACGCTGTCGTTTGTCGATTATGTGGGCATTTCTACTTTTGTTTCAACGTGCGACCGCCTCGCTGATAGTTACGGAGAGCGTTTCCGCCCCACTGAGAAGCTACGAGCAATGGCAGCTGCGGACGAGGGCTTCATCAAAAAATAAAAAGAGTGTTGGTGGAAATTTTAATTTAAAGTCTCCACCAACACTCTTAAAAATAAAAATTTTTACTTTTTTTTCAACACTTATCTTTCTGAAAAACAGTACCATTGCCTTAAAAACGCGGATTTGATAAAAATATTTTTTCAAAAAAATCAAAAAAACGCTTGACAAACGCCCAAAAACGCCCTACCTTTGCAGTCCCAAAACAATGGGAATTAAATAAAAAAAACGACACGGTTGCGTAGCTCAATTGGATAGAGCATCTGACTACGGATCAGAAGGTTTGGGGTTCGAATCCCTACGTGACCACAAAAACCCCTCAAAACAGTTGTTTTGAGGGGTTTTTTATTGTTTGTTTCTGATAGGCATGGGGGGCAACGAATGTGCAAAAGCAAATGTACCAGTTCCTGTCTACGAATTTTACTGGGCAGGATTGAAGTACATTTTACGTCGGTGAAAATCTTGGCATTAATGAGGGAAGCCCCTGAAATAACAATTCCTGCATTGGCCAAAGAAACACGAATCGCCATTCACTCAGTAGAACGTGCTATTGAGAAACTTAAAAAAGAAAATAAAATCGAACGGATTGGCCCCGATAATGGCGGTTACTGGAAGGTTTTATAATCTCTTGTCAGCTTTTTTACACCATGCGTCTATTGTTATTCCTTTTGTTTTTTTGCTTCTCTTCCCTCCTACTTTGGTCGCAAGATAGCCCTTCTCAGTCAGTTAATATCAAAGCCAAGTACGATAGCGCTCGGGTTGAATTTACACAATTTGAGAAAAAACACGGTGGGTTTATACAAACCAAAAACGTAACAATGCACTACCTCGAATGGGGAAATCCGCGACATACCCCCTTCATTTGGGTGCATGGTAGCTTCACCAACGCCTACGAATTTGCTGACCTCGCAAAAGAATTGGTTCAAAAAGGGTATTACGTCATTGCGATTGATTATTACGGTCACGGCCAAACTCCCATTCCCACTCACGAAGTCTCGCTTTATCACGTCGCCGACGATATTAACACCCTCATGTCAGTCAAAAAACTGCCCAAAGCGTTCATTGGAGGCTGGTCGAGGGGAGGTTTCATTGCTACGGCGTTTTACGACGCTTATCCCGAAAAAGTACTAGGCTTGGTACTGGAAGACGGCGGGTCGGTAGCCACCAACACCCACTACCATCAACTACCTGATAGTACGTTGAATGCTCAAGTAAAAAATATTTTTACGGATAAGTTCTCCTACGCCGCCTTTGACACAGAATTTGAGGCATACAAAGCCTATTACGATTATTCATCGTCGGGCACTCAATTTGAACTGTTGGCTTGGCTAGGAAAGGATTCGGAGGGCAAATGGACGATTGGGGCGGGTGTCGAGAAGCTATTTCACATGCGCAACGAGGCTGAGTTTAAAGAAACCATTTTACGTCCTACCAAAGCATCGTTATTTGGGGAATCTATGTCACTCATTGAACCGAAAATTATTTACCGAAACCTGCACGTTCCTCTCCTGATCATCGACCCAACTTCTCCCAACGACCTTTTTCCCTTCGAGAAAGACAACGCCGCCTTACAACAGCAACATTCAAAGTTCATCACACACAAAATTTATCTAAATACAGGACACAATGTCCACTACGAGAAGCCGAAAGAGTTTTTAGAAGATGTTACAGCGTTTTTGAAAAGGGTTTCAGAACGTTAAAAGACCTTCCAAGTTTCGTCTGCAACAAATGGCCAAACTTGGAAGGTCTATAAAAGAAAAAGACTTTCTAAGTTTTGGCAACTTAGAAAGTCTAATTAATATTAATTTCCTGCTACTTGCGCACGAATGATATTAAGGGCCGCACCTGCTTTGAACCACTCGATTTGTTGTTCGTTATAGGTATGGTTTACCGTAATTTCATCGGTTGAGCCATCAGCGTGGTTGAGAACCAACGTAAGTGGCTTGCCAGGAGCAAATTCTGTCAATCCAACGATGTCGATTGAATCGTCTTCTTTGATTTTGTCATAATCTGCTTTGTCCGCAAATGTCAAGGCCAACATACCTTGTTTCTTCAAGTTCGTTTCGTGGATACGGGCAAACGATTTTACCAATACCGCACGAACGCCCAAGTGACGTGGCTCCATCGCCGCGTGCTCGCGTGATGAACCTTCACCGTAGTTTTCATCTCCAACCACAATCGTACCCACTCCTGCGGCTTTGTACCCGCGCTGGGTAGCAGGAACTGGCCCGTACTCTCCCGTTAGTTGGCTTTTTACGTTGTCAGTTTTCTCATTGAAGAAGTTAACTGCCCCAATCAACAAGTTGTTAGAAATGTTATCCAAGTGACCACGGTACTTCAACCATGGACCTGCCATTGAGATGTGGTCAGTTGTACACTTGCCTTTGGCTTTGATCAACAATTTCAAACCTTTAAGGTCAGTACCTTCCCAAGCGGCAAATGGATCGAGCAACTGCAAACGATTTGACGTTGGAGAAACTGCTACTTGAATACCACTACCGTCTTCTGCTGGTGCTTGGTATCCTGCATCCTCTACGTCAAAACCACGCGGTGGCAATTCGTCACCCGTTGGCGCGTCTAAAGTTACTTGTTCGCCATTTTCGTTGATAAGTGTATCCGTCAATGGGTTGAACGTCAAGTCACCCGCAATGGCCAAAGCAGTCACCAATTCTGGCGAAGCTACAAACGCCAACGTATTAGGATTACCATCGGCACGTTTGGCGAAGTTACGGTTGAATGAGTGAACGATGGTGTTACGCTCTTGTTTTTCAGCGCCTACCCGTGCCCACATACCGATACAAGGCCCACAAGCGTTAGCAAACACTTTTGCACCGATTTCATCGAATGTTTCGAGGAAACCATCGCGCTCAATCGTGTAGCGAACTTGCTCAGATCCTGGTGTAATGGTAAATTCAGCCTTGGTTTTAAGATTTTTCGAGGCTACTTGTTTTGCCAACGAAGCCGCACGAGCGATGTCTTCATACGACGAGTTGGTACAAGAACCAATCAAACCTACCTCCACTTTGGTTGGCCAGCCGTTGGCCGCAGCGGCTTCTTTCATTTTAGAAATTGGCGTAGCCAAATCTGGGGTGAAAGGCCCGTTCAAGTGTGGCTCAAGGTCCGAAAGGTTGATTTCGATTACTTGATCGAAGTATTTCTCTGGTTCTTCATAAACGCCTGCATCCGCCGTAAGGTGTTCTTTTACCGAGTTAGCAAGGTCAGCAACGGCGTCACGACCCGTAGCGCGTAAATAGCGCTCCATCGACTCGTCGTAAGCAAACGTCGAAGTCGTAGCACCGATTTCAGCACCCATGTTACAGATAGTACCTTTACCCGTACACGACATTGAAGTTGCTCCTTCGCCGAAGTATTCTACGATTGCACCCGTTCCACCTTTTACGGTAAGGATACCAGCTACTTTCAAGATAACATCTTTTGGAGAAGTCCAGCCATTGAGTTTACCTGTCAATTTAACCCCAATTAGTTTAGGGAATTTAAGCTCCCAAGGAAGGCCCGCCATCACGTCGCACGCATCGGCACCACCTACCCCAATCGCAATCATCCCCAAACCACCCGCATTTACGGTGTGTGAGTCGGTACCAATCATCATACCGCCTGGGAACGCATAGTTTTCAATTACTACTTGGTGAATGATACCCGCGCCTGCTTTCCAGAAACCGATGCCGTATTTATTAGAAACCGACGATAAGAAATCATACACTTCTTGGTTTTCAACTACGGCTTTACCTAAGTCTTCCGAAGACCCAACTTGGGCAGTAATTAAGTGGTCACAGTGTACGGTAGAAGGAACTGCTACTTTCGGACGGCCAGCTTGCATAAACTGCAACAAGGCCATCTGAGCAGTGGCATCTTGCATAGCTACACGGTCGGGTCCAAAGTCAACGTATGATTTGCCGCGCTCATAAACAGTAGTGGCATCACCTTGGGTAAGGTGAGCGTACAAAATTTTCTCTGTGTAGGTCAAAGGACGTCCTACTACGTTACGAGCCGCCTCCACTCGTTCACCGAGTTTTGCGTAGAGGCCCTGCATCATATCTAAATCGAATAACGCCATGGTATTAATATAGGATGAGTTAATTTTCCAGCCATAAAACTACAAACTGTAAAGCAAAATACCCTAAAATTCTTGCTAAATAGTTGTAGAAAGTCCTACTATCGTTCAAATTTTACCCCAATTTGGGGCAAATGAAGGTAGTATTTTTTGGAAAAAGGACGAAGAATTACCAAAAAACAAATGCCCTTCCTATCTTTACTCGCTTGATTCAATCAACTTTAAACCTAACTATAAGTCACCAAATACACTTCATGGAACGTTTTACTGGACTCATTGGTATCGTTTTTATCTTGGGCATTGCTTACGCCATGTCTAACAACCGCAAAGCAATCAACTATCGCACGGTTGGCGTAGGGCTTGGTTTGCAGTTTGGCTTGGCCGTATTTATTTTAAAAACGACAATCGGACAAAATATTTTTGACTGGCTAGGGCGTGCTGTCCAAAAAACGTTGAGCTTTTCTGACAAAGGAGCCGAATTTGTATTCAGCCCGTTGGTCAATGCCACCGTTCTCAGCAAGGCATTTGGTGAAAGCAATAGCTTTATCTTTTTCTTTAGCATCATTCCTACCATCATTTTTGTGGCGGTATTGGTCAATATGCTCTATCACATTGGCCTGATGCAACGCATTGTGGCGGTATTGGCACGCCTGATGAAGTGGTTGATGGGCGTCAGCGGTGCCGAAGCTTTGTCAAACGTTGCCTCGGCATTTGTGGGACAAGTAGAAGCCCAAATCATGATTAAGCCATACTTAAAAGGAATGACCAACTCGGAGCTTTTGGCCTCCATGACGGGTAGCTTTGCGTGTATCGCGGGCGGGGTGATGGCAACGTATATCAAATTAGGTGTACCTGCTCCTTATCTAATTGCGGCCAGTTTGATGGCTGCCCCAGGCGCTTTGGTAATTGCCAAAATTGTATTTCCCGAAACAGAAAATTCTGAAACAAAAGGGGTTGTAAAATTAGAAATCAAAAAAGCCCACGCCAATCTCCTCGATGCCATTGCGGCAGGTGCCAGCGAAGGACTTAAAGTTGGGTTCAACGTGGTTGCGATGTTGATCGGTTTTATCGCCTTGATTGGCCTCCTTGACTACTGTCTTGGCAAAGCAGGTGGATTGTTTGCTTTTCCACAATTAAGCCTCGATTTCCTTTTGGGGAAAGTGTTCTCCGTATTTGCTTGGGCCATGGGTGTTCCAGCCAAAGACGTAGAAGCCGCGGGTTCGTTGATGGGTACTAAGATGGTTATTAACGAGTTTGTAGCCTACCTTGACCTTGTAAAACTCAAAGATACGCTCGACCCTAAAACGATTGCGATTGCCAGTTTCGCCCTTTGTGGTTTTGCCAACTTTAGCTCTATCGCCATTCAAGTAGGTGGCATCAGTGAGTTGGCTCCGAGCCGTCGGTCTGACTTAGCACGTTTGGGCTTTAAAGCCTTGGTATGTGGCACATTAGCCTCTTACATGTCCGCTACAATTGCGGGGCTACTATTCTAATACTTTTCACCGTTCAACTTCCCGAAAATTGTAACTTTCGGGAAGTTCGATTTTCAACCCTAAACATCTATGCAACGTACGCGAATTGGTGGACGGCTTTTGATTGGGATTATCATGGCTGTCGTTGCGCTTTTTGGGTATTTCAGCAAAACCCAAGTCAATCCCGTGACGGGCAAAAAACAACAAGTAAGCCTCACGCCCGAAGAAGAAGTTGCCATCGGCTTGCAAAGCGCGCCCCAAATGGCTGCCGAATATGGTGGTCTATACCGTGATGAAAAAGTGCAATTTTTGGTCAAAAAAGTGGGGCAAGGCATCGTGCAAAGCACCGAAGCTAAAAGCTCTCCCTACCAGTTTGACTTTCACGTTTTGGCTGACCCCGAAACCATCAACGCGTTTGCCATCCCTGGTGGGCAGGTTTTTATTACTATGGGTTTACTCAAACGACTCAAAACCGAAGACCAGCTGGCGGGCGTCTTGGGGCACGAAATTGGGCACGTGGTAGGGCGGCATTCAGCCCAACAAATGGCCAAGCAAGAATTGGTAGGGGGATTGGCAGGGGCGGCCTCTACGGTTATGTCTGACCCCAACTCCCCCAGTAGCGGCGCTTACATTGCCCAGTATGTCGCAAACTTAATGAACCTAAAATACGGACGCGACGACGAATTGGAAGCGGATGATTTTGGCGTTAAGTACATGATTCAAACAGGGCGCGACCCCGAAGCAATGATTCAGGTCATGGAAATTTTGGCCCAAGCAGGTGGCTCCGAGCGCCCCGCCGAGTTTCAAAGCACGCACCCCAATCCCGAAAATCGAATCGTTAAAATAAAAGAAGCAATGGCTAAATACCGTAACCAATGAAACACACCTCATTTTTTCTTACCCTTCTCTTCATCAGCAGTACGTTATTCGCACAATTCAACCGTGGTGTCCAGTGGACAAAAGACGGCAATGCCTACTATCGCGTAGAAAACAAAGAAATTGTCCAGTATAACCTGCCTGATTTGCAAAAAAAGGTGGTCGTAAGTGCCGCTCAACTTACACCAGCGGGCAAAACCGACCCTTTGAACGTACGTAGTTACACGTATTCTAATGATTTCCGTAAAGTCCTCATTTATACCAATACCCAACGCGTTTGGCGCTACGATACGCGGGGCGATTATTGGGTGCTTGATTTGGACAAAAACACCCTTACCCAACTCGGAAAAGGCCGCCCCGTTTCTTCTCTTATGTTTGCCAAATTTTCTCCCGATAGTAAAAAAGTAGCTTACGTAAGTGAACGAAATGTGTATTCGGAAGACCTTGCTACGGGCAAAATTACCGCACTTACCAAAGATGGCACCACCCGCCTCATCAACGGTACGTTTGACTGGGTATATGAGGAGGAATTTGACTGCCGCGATGGTTTCCGTTGGAGCCCCGACAGCAAGAATATTGCGTATTGGCAAATTGATGCTACCAAAATCCGTAACTTCTTGATGATTAACAACACCGACTCCATCTACGCTTTCAACGTTCCAGTAGAATATCCAAAAGTCGGTGAACGTCCTTCTCCTTACAAAATCGGGGTAGTAAGTGCCAACGGTGGCTCTACCAAATGGATGAGCACCCCTGGTGACCCTGGCAATACCTACATTCCACGCATGGAATGGGGAAGTGCCAATGAACTCATCATGCAGCAGTTGAATCGTAAACAAAATGAATCGAGCATCTTGGCTGCCGACATCAAAACAGGAAAAACTACCCAGTTTTATACCGACCGCGACGACGCTTGGGTAGAAACCAAAAGTAGCTATTCGTGGAGCGAAACACCCGAAGGCTGGGATTGGATCAACGGCGGAAAAGAGTTTTTGTGGATGAGCGAGAAAGACGGCTGGCGTCACATGTACCGCGTAGCTCGCGATGGGAAAACTAAGAAGTGCATCACCCCTGGTGACTATGACATTATTTCGGTCGTGTTGGTTGATGAAAAAAACAACCAGTTGTATTTCATGGCGTCGCCCGACAATGCCACGCAGAGTTATTTGTACCGTGCCCCGCTCGATGGCAGCAAAAAAGCAGAGCGCGTTACCCCTAACGACCAATCGGGCTCGCACCGCTACGACCTCTCCCCTAACGCCATGTGGGCTTCGCATTCGTTTTCCAATGCCAACACATCGCCCATGAATGAGTGGATTCGTTTACCCGAACACAAAGCCTTGAAAGACGCCGACGATATTTCAAAAAAATTGGCGGCCAAAGCCGATGCTCCCAAACGAGTGGAGTTTTTCAAAGTAAAAACCGAAGATGGCATTGAGTTGGATGCTTGGATGGTAAAACCTGCCAGCTTTGACCCAACCAAGAAATATCCAATCGTTTTCACAGTTTATGGTGAACCTGCCAGTGCCACTGTTCGTGATAGCTGGGGAACTGGCCGCAATGGTTTGTACGCAGGCGACATGGCCAAAGATGGCTACATTTACGCATCGGTTGACAACCGTGGCACGCCTTCACCCCGCGGAAGAAACTGGAGAAAAGCCATTTATCGTAAGATTGGCGTCATCAATATTCGTGACATGGCGATGGGCGCCAAAGCTATGTTTGAGAAAAACTCATTCATTGATACTAGCCGCGTAGCCGTCCACGGATGGAGTGGCGGTGGTTCCTCTACCCTCAACTTGTTGTTCCAATACCCTGCCTTGTTCAAAACAGGCATTGCCGTAGCTGCCGTAGCCGACCAATTGACATACGATAACATTTATCAAGAACGCTACATGGGGATTCCGCAAGAAAACCGTGAAGACTTTGTGGCAGGTTCACCCATCACGCACGCGCACAAACTACAATCGAACCAAAATCTGTTGTACATCCACGGCACGGGCGACGACAACGTTCATTATCAAAATGCCGAGCGATTGGTTAATGAGTTTATCAAGCACAACAAACAGTTTCAGTTTATGCCATACCCTAACCGCTCGCACGGAATTTACGAAGGTGATGGTACGTCGAAGCACTTAAATACACTGTTTACCAAATATTTGAGAGAACACTGCCCAGCAGGAGCAAAATAAAAGTTGCCAAAAGAAAAACTAAAAGCGGCTTACACCTTCATATTGAGGGTAAGCCGCTTTTTTTCCATTCATTAAGTTGATTCAGTATGAAACAGCCACGTTTTAGTATCGAAGAATACCTTGCGTTGGAAAAAGAAACGGACACCAAATACGAATACCACGACGGCGAAGTATATGCCATGGCAGGTGGTACACCTACGCACAGTTTGATTTCAAACAATGTGGGCACCAGTTTAAATATTGCTCTCAGAAAAAAACGTTGCTTTACCTACAACAGCGATTTACGCGTGGCGACTTAACGCAATCGTTATGTTTACCCCGATGTGACGGTGGTTTGTGGCAAAGTTACTTATTTTTAAGAGTTAAAGAATGCGGCCAATAACCCAGTTGCGATTGTTGAGGTATTGTCGCAAGATACTGAAGCCTACGACCGTGGGGGGAAATTTATGCGTTATCGCATGATTGATACCCTAAAAGAGTACGTTTTAGTACACCAATACCTGCCTTTGGTTGAAGTATTTTTCAAAAATACGCTTGACGTTTGGGAATACCGCGCTTACAATAACCTGCAAGATACCGTTCAACTTCATTCAATAGATGTACAACTTTCGCTTGAGGACATTTATTTGGGCGTAGAGTTTTTGCCCTTTGACGAAGAAAATTGGAAGTTAATCCAGTAAGACCTGGATCAAATACAAAAAAACCACCAATACCTAACGTACTGGTGGTTATGCCCAACACCCTATCTACTTTATTTTACTTCCACTTCAGCCCCCGCTGCTTCCAAGGCCGACTTAATCGTTGCGGCTTCTTCTTTGGCAGGAGTTGTCAGAACCGAAACAGGTGCGCTTGCCACAATCGCTTTGGCTTCTTTTTGGGATACACCCAGCATCGACGCTACAACTTTGGTCACGTGCGCTACCGTTTTTTGATTTTTTGGCTGTAATAGGACAACGGTAAAATACCCTTCTTTTTCATCAACTACTTCTGCTAAAGGTTTGGCAATAAGCATGGTTGACAACGACAACATAGCAAGGAAAAGAAATGATTTCATTTTGGTTGAAAGTTTAAAGTGCAACATTTGTTAACAATTAGTCAGTCAATTCAGCAAAATCTTGCGGGCGAACTTTGAATTTGGGACGTTCTCCTTTGGGGACAATCACAATGAGATCTGTTGAAACCCGTGAACCGTTTTTCAACAAATAACCGCCTTCCACCTTCGTTGTCGTGCCGTTTTGTGTGTATGGCACATAAAATGCCTTTGCCTTCACGTTTGCCCCTTTAGAAGTCAGGCGCTTTCCAGTAGCATTCGTACATTCAAAACGCGCAATTGCCGACGGGTCACCTTCAAAAATGCTATTGAGGTTATCTCCTTCTTTTTTGAAATAAATCAGCATACACCCACTTTTATTTTGTGCTACTACCGATACTTCATACCGCGAATAGGTTTCTTCGGTACGTTCGTTACGAATGGTGTAACTAAATTCAATACCATTCAATGCAGAAGGCTTGTCTTCTGTCAATTCAAGTGCCGCTTGTGCAAAAGCTACGTTCAATGTCAGAAGGGTTGCGACAAAACTCAATACTATTTTCATTGTAAGAATAGAGGTAATAATTTGAATTAAAATTGATTAGCGATTTGACACTGCAAAAGTACACTGAAGAACTCCACTGCCTTTACCCAGTTCACGAAACGCAGGCCAACCTCCACCAACTGTTTATTTCAGTTCATAAAACCAAAAACAGAGGTGAGTTTTTTTAAAATATACCAAAACATGAAGTATCTTTAGCCGTTCGTTTCAACCCTTACCTATGCTCGTAAATGCAATTATTGTCGATGATGAGCCCTCGGCGCGTTCATTACTTCGGCAAATTCTTTCGGAACACTGCCCAGCAGTACGCGTACTTGAAGAGGCCGCTGACGTAAAATCGGCCGTCAAATTGATTAATAAACACGCCGTCGATTTGGTATTTTTGGACATCGAAATGCCAGAAGAAAACGGTTTTGCCTTGTTTGACTACTTCAATCAGCCTACTTTTCAGGTTATTTTTTGTACTGCTTATTCGGAATATGCACTCCAAGCATTTGAAGTTTCGGCCGTGGATTATATTCTCAAACCCGTTAGCATTTCTAAACTCGTAGCCGCCGTTGAGAAAGCAACCAAGCTAATTGGACAGCCTCAATTACCCCAACGCTTCCAAACTTTAAGGGAGAATTTAAGCGTTACCACCCTTCAAAAAATAGCCCTTCCGATGTCTGACAGTCTTGTTTTTGTGCAATTGGAGGATATTTTCTTTTTTGAAGCCGATGGCTCCTACACCCACGTAGTAACCAAAAACGGAAAGACATTGATCAGTAAAAAAATCAAAGAATTTGATGAATTACTCGGCAACGACGCGCGCTTTTATCGAATTCATCGCTCTTTTTTGATCAATACACACCAAATTAGAAAATACAACAAAAAAGACGGTGCTTCTGTCGAATTTGAGAACGGTTTGAGTGTGCCCATTGCCCGCGAAAAAGTCAAAGAGTTTGATGATTTTATTGCAGGTATTCGTGTTTAATATAGCCCCAAAAATGAAACCCTATATTCTCGTTCTTTTGGTACTCATGACTCAAAGCCTTTGGGGTCAGAAAACATACGAACAACTGCTCGTTGATATTAAAAAACACAGCCCTCAAGACAGTATTCGGGTAGAATTGCTCGTGGACGCTTGCGTAGCTGCCACTTTTCGGGCCGACACGTTGGTGTTAAAAATGGCTACAGAGGCCAACCAGTTGTCCAATAAATTGGGTTATGAGAAGGGAAAAATCAGATCACTAAACTGTCTGGGGAATTACTATTTTAGCCGTGCCCTCAACGACAAAGCGATAAATTATTACCTCCAAGCGCTCCGAATCGCTGAAAAAAGGAATGATTTTGAAAATATCGTCATCGGAAAAAGTAATTTAGCCAACGTTTTTTCTCATAATTTTGAAGACCAAAAAGCCATCAAATTATTGAACGAATGTGACCAGCTTTTAATCAAAAATGGGCAAATTTTCACCCAAAGCAGGGCTGCTATTCTGACCAACTTGGCCAATTCTTACTTTCAATTAAAACAATACACCAAAGCGATTCAAACCTACAACGAGGTTCTTGCTATTTGTCAAAAATTGAACATCGGTTTTGGACTGGCGCTTACACTCGACAACCTTGGCAAAACCTATTTTGAGTTGAAACAATACCCAAAAGCCCTTGATTATTTTGAAAAAGCCAAGATTGAAATAGAAAAACACCACGTTGATTTTGTCAGGGGGAAAAACCTCAATAACATAGGTAAAACCTACTCCGCGCTTGGTAATTCCATCAAAGGGCTGAAGTTTTTGCAACAAGCCAAGGTCATTGCTCTTCAGAATCAGGACAATGAGGCGCTTCGAGATATTTATTTTGAAATGCAAAAAGGATTCGCCCAAACCAATCAATTTAAAGCCGCTTTCGAGCATTTAGAAAAATATAGTATTCTAAAAGACAGCGTGTTTAGTTCGGAGAAAAACAAAACCATCCAAGAACTTAATACCAAATACGAAACCGAAAAAAAGGACAACGAAATCAAATCGTTGGCTCAACAAAAACAAATTTCAGAGCTTGAATCGGGACGAAAAACGGCCATTATTTACACTATTCTGGCTTTCTTGCTGGTTGGCAGTATGATGGCGTACGCGTTGTTTATGCGTTTTAAAACCCAAAAACAAAACGAACTCCTCACCACCCAACTCGAAGAAGCACAACGCCGTATTGAAATTGAACAAAAAGCGACCGAAAGCGAACTGAAAGCCCTAAAAAGCCAGATGAATCCTCACTTTATGTTCAATGCCCTCAATAGCATTCAAGAACAGTTTATGTACGGTGACAAAACACTTGCCAACGAGCAAATGGGGAATTTCACCTACCTCACTCGCCAAATTTTAAGTATTTCAGGAAAAAAACGCATCACGCTGGCCACCGAAATTGAGCTTCTTACGAAATATCTTGAACTCGAAAAAATGCGCTTCTCGGAGGGTTTTAGCTACGAGATTTCACTGGATGACCAATTAGATGAAGATTATCACCAACTTCCACCCATGTTGATTCAGCCGTTCGTTGAAAATAGCATCAAACACGGATTGTTGCATAAAAATGGCGACAAACGGTTGTCAATCATGTTTTCGATGGACGAAACGGAAGAACATATTATATGCGTGGTAGAGGATAACGGCGTCGGAAGGGCAAAATCAGCGGAATTGAAACAAAAACGATTCGCTTCGCACGAATCGTTTTCAACGGCTGCCACTTCCGAGCGACTTAGGCTTTTAAGTTCATCCTTAAACTCCCAAGAATTGGTGCATTACGACGATTTACTAGATGAACTAGGTCAAAGCTTGGGCACGCGTGTCACGCTCAAAATTCCGCTTTAGTGCCTTATCCTGAGAAATGATGGTGTATTAAATCGCTTATTTATCCCCGTTTTCCTCTTAAATATTGAACAGGCACATTCACGTCGTCTCCTAGTTCATACGCGGCATTCTGGGCAAAATAAGGGTTTCTCAAAATTTCTCGTGCAAAAAAAATCAAATCGGCTTTGCCCGTTTGAAGGATTTCATTGGCTTGGTCTGCCGACGTAATTAGCCCTACCGCTCCCGTTTTAATTCCCGTTTCAGCTTTAATCCGTTCGGCAAATGGTACTTGATAGTTAGGGGCAATGGGAATCGCGGAAGGAGCAACAAAACCACCCGTTGAGCAGTCAATGAGGTCCACTCCTGCGTCCTTCAACAAATGCGCCAGTCGCACCGAATCATCACCCGTCCAGCCATCTTCCCGCCAATCGGTGGCCGAAATACGCACAAAAAGGGGCGTTTCGGACGTAATTATTTGTTTCACAGCCTCTACCACTTGGAGCAACAACCGTGCTCGGTTTTCAAAACTACCGCCGTATTCGTCGGTTCGATGATTGGCCACGGGAGATAAAAACTCGTTCAATAAATACCCATGCGCCGCGTGAATTTCAATGACATCAAACCCTGCCTCCAGCGCCCGTTGGGTCGCTTTTTTAAAGTCTAAAATTACCTTTTCAATGTCGGAAATTGATAATTCTTGAGAGTACGTTTTATGGTCGCTCAACAAGGTCGCACTGGGTGAAACGGGCACCCAACCGCCATTTTCTACCGAAACATAGCGCCCACCGTTCCAAGGCACTGCTGAACTTGCTTTGTAACCCGCGTGGGCCAGTTGTACACCTGACATTGCTCCTTGGCTATGAATAAAGCGATTGATTCGACGAAGGGGTTCGATGTGGTCATCTGACCAAATTCCTAAATCGCCCACCGAAATGCGCCCTTCAGGGGATACAGCCATCGCTTCGGTGATAATCAGGCCCGTACCGCCCACCGCACGGCTACCCAAATGAACCAAATGCCAATCATCCGCAAAACCATCGGTGGCTGAATACTGGCACATGGGCGACATTACAATTCTATTTTTGAGGGTAATTCCCTTTATTTTCAGGGGTGAAAAAAGTGTGTTATCCGTCGTCATGGTTAAAACTGTGTTTCTCACAAAACCTTTTTTGGGGGGTGAATAGTTTCGTCGCAGTTAAATACAGAAGCATGGCTAAAGATAGAGCAATCTAAACTTATCTTTTTTGTTTCACATTCATTCTAAAAGGATAAAGTAAGTTGAACTATAACCCTCCTTTTATAGTCGAAGATTCGTAACCTTAACCATCATCAGTAATCATGAAATTCGTATCCCTTTGTAAGGTGCTACTGCTATGCAGTTGCCTTTATTTTCCTGCCTTTGCCCAGCAAATTTCCAAAGAAGAGCTCCTTTTTCTCACCCCCGAATGGAAAGGCGAACGCTTCCCCGATGGCCGCCCCAAAGTACCTGACGCTATTTTAAAACGAATGCGCTTGGTCACCCACGAAGAAGCTTGGGCCGTTATGAAAGGTGAAAACTTTCGCTATCAATACGCCGAAGGTTGGCAATGTATTAATCCCGACAGCGTGCTGATTGGACGGGCGCTTACGGCTACTTTTATGCCTGGCCGCCCTGATGTTCATCGGGTTATCGACAAAAAAGGACACGAAAAAGACGGACGTATCAAATCCCAAAACGCTTGGCCGATTGACATGCTCGTCAGAGGAGACGTGTACGTGGTTGACCAGCTAGGTGCCCACGAAAATGGCCCGACGATTGGTGATAACCTTGGAAATTCTATTTATGCCAAAACGGGTAATGGAATTGTGTACGAAGGTGCTATCCGCGACATTGCAGGGCTAAAAGAAATTGGTGGATTTACTTCATATTTTCGGAGCTACCACCCTTCGCACCACCTCAACAACCCCGATGGTGACTTAAATACGACCCTCGTGGCCATCAACCGCCCTACCCGCATCGGAAAAGTCATGGTTATACCAGGAGATATTGTGCTAGGTCGCGATGGCGCTGTGACTTTTATACCCCCTCATTTGGCCGAAAAAGTAGTTACGGTTTCCGAAATTGTTCGTCTGCGTGACATGTTTGGGCACGAACGTCTCCGTCAACAAAAATACACCCCTGGGCAAATTGATAACCGTTGGTCTGACGAAATTGAAAAGGACTTTTCGCAATGGTTGAACGCCCACATCAACGAATTGCCCGTTCCCAAAGAACAAATTCAGGAATACCTCAAAAAACGGACGTGGTAACCTCCCTGACTTCAGTTGCAACATTACCTATCAGTTTACATAAACCTCATCAGTACCTCATGACATCACGCCGTAATTTTTTAACCAAGGGCGCTATTTCAGCGGCGCTTGGCTTATCGACCCTCCAAAGTTTTGGACAAGGACTGGAAACCGCCATCGAACGGACACCCCTTTCATCGGCTCCCTCAGACCTAAAAATCACTGACATCAAATGCGGATTTATTCGTGGCGGGCACAGCTTGTTTGTGAAGATTTATACCAACCAAGGAATTTACGGCTGCGGCGAAGGCGTTGACGCAACCCCAGGTACCTACCACTTGGTAAAAATGATGGGCGACCGAATCAAGGGAAAAAGCCCACTCAACGTACACCGACTTTTTGAGGACATTCGTCGTTCGGGCTATTTTGAAGGGTCACAAGCGGGCATGTACATTGCGGTACTTTCTGCCGTCGAAACGGCGCTTTGGGACCTCACTGGCAAAGCCCTCGGACTGCCAGTGTATCAGTTGTTAGGCGGAAAATTTCGGGATAAAATCCGCGTGTATTGCGATACAGGCGCCTACCGTACCAGCGGCCCCACACCCGATGATTTTGCCAAAGCGGCTAAAAACGCCGCAAAAATGGGATTTACGGCCGTAAAATTTGACATTGACGAACGCAACGACCCCAATAAATTTGATTCGTACAACTGGACGGCCAGCAATGGCGAACTCGAACGGATGTACAACCAAATCGCTGCCGTTCGGGAAGCAGTAGGCCCTAAAGTCGATATTTGTGTTGATATGCACGGACGATATGACACCACAACGGGCAAGCGTGTGGCCAAAATGATGGAGCCTTTGAAGCTATTGTTTTTGGAAGAGCCCTTTCCCGCCGACAATCCTGAAGCCTATAAAATTGTCCGCGATTCAACCCAAACGCCCATTTGTGCGGGAGAAAACCACTATTTAGCCCACGGTTTCCGTAAATTATTGGAATTAGGCGCGGTTGACATCGTCATGCCCGATTTACAAAAAGCAGGAGGACTCGGCGAAGGCCAACGGATTGCGAACCTTTCAAATCTTTATTACGTCCCCTTTGCGCCGCACATGGTAGCGTCGTATTTGGGGGCAATGGCGGCTTCTCACGTATGCGCAACCGTGCCCAATTTCCTCATTTTGGAATGGCAAATTTACTTCCATGAAGACCCGATGTTTAAGGAAATTGTCACGTTCGACGGCCCCATGGTGAAAGACGGCTACATTCCCCTTTCGGAAAAACCTGGCATTGGTGTTGACATCAACGAAGAAGGAATGCGAAAATACGCGCCCAAAGGCGTTCCTTTTTTTGAATAAATGGAATTTCCCCAACCCCCATATTGGAAAGGGTTGGGGAAATTAACCTAAGCCGTCACCACAAAACGAATTCCACCCACCAACTTGTTTTGGTCGGTATCTGTTAGTTCAATATCAACCACCACTGCCTCGTTGTTTTTAAGTTTAAAATCAGGAATCGCCACCTCAAGTTCTCTTGTTCCTTTCTCCAATTTAAAATCCCAGAGATTTTTACGGACGGGTGCCAAAATATTGAGCTTAGACACTTCCAAATTGGGATTTTTTGCGATGAACATCCGATCAGAGACACTTAATTGTACAGATGAGCGTGCAATCGTAGGGTTTAGTAACAACGCCGAACTGGCCCGCATTCTGTTTACTTCAATTCCTGCGTTTGCTTTCAGCGCCCTGACTGAAAAATCAGGAAGGACAACGGCTTCAAGTGGCGAAATCAGTCTCCGAAGCTGCGGTATTCGCGTACCTTTAATGACGTCCATTTTACGTGGAACTACTTTTACTTGAAAGTTTTTAGCCCCAACAAACTCATTCGTTATCAACATTTTAACAAAGTTATTTTGCTGAATAATATTCAGATTTTGCTGACCGATGTGCCTGTCAGCAACCACAGGAAAAGTAGTCGCCGACATTGGTAAGTCATTATTGACAAAACTAAACACCCTTGCAAAAAGACACCGATGCCCGATCATGGCGGAGGTTGCCACAATTGGAAACGAAAGGGTAGTATCGCCTTGGGCTTGCACTTGTGCCGTTTGTACGCCCAATAATGTGCCGTGAATGGGGTCAAAACCCAAGGATGGATTGCAGATAAAGAGTTCAACGTGGCACGAATAACAAGGCAAATCACCACCGTTCCGAACGGTAACGGCAATTTGGTAGTTTTTTCCCGCCACCAACTGGTTATTGGCAATGGGCGTAGTTCCGTCAAAAATTTCAATATCAGGACTCATCCAAAATACCGTACCACTAGGCATGGGGCGGTTGCCCGTATCCGAATCATACCCTTTGATGTACAAAAATGTTTTATCGCGATAAGGCTTGGGCGGGCGCTTTTCGTGCTGACGCATCTCTTTAAAATCACGGCTATTTTGAAAAATTTCTATGTTTTTCTTGGCCTTCTGACGACGCTCACGAATAAATTTAAGAGTTTCCATAAGAAGTTTGGTTTAGAGAATGGTAGAAGAATTTGGGCTAATAATGTCAGTCTGAACGTGCTTCACCGTTTCACTGGGCAACACTGCCACCGTCGGCGCTGCAGGGTCGTTGAGCGCGGTATCGTCCTTAACTTTACGCCAGCACAAATACCCCACTCCCCTATCTCCATCCAAATTAAAATCAGGAATCTTTTCACCATTTAGGAACTCACGGTACAAAAAAACCGAAAAATCAATGGCATTCCCGAGCGTGTCTCCTACCACTTTTCGCTCCATGCGGTCAAACCGACTCTGAATGTCGGAGGAGGTATCAGCGGGCGTAATTTTGTCCCTAAACTCCTTCAGTTCTTTATAAATCTCCTTTTCAAACTTTATTTGCCCTTGGATATAATGCAAATTGGTGGCCTTGTAGTAGCTACTCGGCGCACCCGTTGTGGCATCGGGTTCGAGCTCGGCAAGTGCTGGTACAGGATACACCAAGTGGCAATCTTGCTCCAAACCTTCCACCTCAAAAAATCGCGTAGGATACATTGCAAGCAAACTATTGGCGGTTTGTCCCATGTTGTCGGGCAAATAACTCGCTACCGTATGTTTTGACAAATAATGCCCCAGCTGCGCTTTGGTAGGAAAAGCAAGGCCATTTAGCACCACTCCTTGATAGAAATTCATGTAGGCATTGTAGAGGCTTTCGTAGGCCAGAGAAATCAAAAATCGGATGGGGGCTGCGCCTAAAGTAGTGATAGCTCCCGCCAAAAAGTCAATCAATGCCGCCGCCAACAACGCTCCACCAAGTACCAATGCCGCTAAAAATTCTAGAATAGACGCCAGACTAAAATCACCTGGAGCGGCACCCGACACCATGTCACCAATGTCGCTTACGTTATCAGTAAACGTTTCCCACACTTCCGCAATTTCGGCCGTAAATGAATAAGGCACTGGCGGAGGCAACTCCCCACTTTGCGTCGTATTTTTAAACCATTTCAGCCACATTCGATACACATCGTCGAGGTCTTCCTCGGTCATTTCAGCCCCATATTGCGAATCGTTATTTTTGAAATAGACTTCTTTGATACTTTTCAAAATGAGGTTTCTCACCCCATCGGGCAGCTTTGTTTCACTCCCCATCACGTAGTCTTTCCAAAGGTCACTTTCTACAAACTCTTCTCCCGAGCGCATTTCTTTAAAAGCGTACGTATCTTGGTGATTCTCCACAAATTTGTGGCGCTGGGCGTGGGTTCGGTACGGCCCTCCCGACATGATATTGACAAACGGATGCCCCACCGTATCCGCTGCAAAGTGGGTCAAATAACCAATGGCGTAAGCGTGTTCGGCTGTGCCAGGTGTCGCATTTTTGAGCAGGGTTTGAGCAAACTGTCCCGTGCGCCGATAATGCAGCGTATCGAACCACCACCAAATATCGTGAGGTTGTCCCACGTCCTGAATCGGGTGTTTAAGCTGATTAAAAACATTGACCGTGTCTGTCAAATACTTAATCGCCGCTTGTTGCAAGGTCGATTGGAGCAGCCCCAACAATGCCTGCGACTCACCCAAAAGTTGTTGAATTTCGGTGATGGTAGAGGAACGTGCCGCGACGTTATCCCAAACCGCTTCCAGGGTTTCTACGGCAGCAATCAGTTCAGGGGGAATGATTTTCAAAATTTCTTTTTTGAATTCTTCCATAAAATCCACCGCGTCAAAATACAACCTGACGAGTGTACGTAGTTCGGGACTCAAATCTTTGGTGTTGAAAAACAAAGGATCGGGGCCTTGGGCACCAAAATGTAAATACGGGGCAAAATCAGCTAGTAATTTTGCGGCGTCGGGAGTCAGATGAAGGGCATGTATGCGTTTAGCCACTTCATCCGATATCAAGTGATGGACAGCTGGACCTGGCATAATTTTAGAGCGTTAACGTTGTGAATTTATTTTTTGTAAAGCACCATTGTATTTAAACATCAGCGGAGTAACTCGCTGCACTTCAAGCGATTGTGGCGACACTTTTGTATAAGTCGAAATTTTTTGCTTGTACGTTTTTTCAACTTGGGCTGGCGAAACAGTCATCAATTGAGGAGAAACGCGCACGTAAATATCCTTCACGTTGATTTTTTTCTCCTCTTGCATTTTTGCCAAGGTGGCTATTTTCAAAAAATCATACTTGGAATACCAACCTGGGTAAAATGGCTTTTTAGGCCCTGACGGGCTACTTGGTTTACAATCTGCCACCAGCGGGTCTGACGTTGGAATGGTTTCGGGCGTGGGTGCGGGTGGATAAAGAATCGCCGAAATCTCGTTGATAGCCACCTGCTTACCTCGCGCTACCTCGGCACTGACAGTGGCTACGCGGCACATATCAAGGGCTTCGAGGGCTTTCATGCCAATAATGTGCAAATCGGCGGTGCTTGCGCCGTTGTTTTTTTGGGTCACAAATTGGGCATAATAAGCGTCGCCTTCTTCGCAGTACTTTTCCCATTTTGGGATTTTAATTTCTTTTCCTGCGATTTTGGCCATGGCCGAACTAGACACCAGTACCGTGCCCATCCCAATCATCACCACCGTTACAAACCCCATCACTATTTTTTGGTGGGTTTGCATCCGATTGATGTTTTGTTTGTACAGGGTACGCACCATCCAAAAAAGTAAAATAAAAATAGCGACCAATAACCCGATGCGTATGGCATTTTCGAGGGTTTTGTCAAGCACAACCACCACACTGTTTGTACCTTGGTCAATAATTTCAACGGCGCCAATGCGCACCCTGTCAATCGTTTGTTGGATAACGACCGAGGTTTTATCAATCAGCTCAATCATGGCATCTTTGATTTGCGCAATCCGTTTTGCCAAGACCTCATCAAGACATTTGACGGCATCGCGTACCATTTGATTGACTTCCGCCAGCAGTTTTCGGGCTTCTTGGGTGAGGGTTTGAATAATGGCTCGTATCTCGGTAGAGGCCGCCTTCAAGACGTCGATGGAGGCATCTTTGATGTTGCTAATTTGCTGCGTAATTTTATCATTTAGCTCATCAACGGTTCGCCGTAGCTCAATCCCCAACTGCCCCGTTAGCCCTTGCGTAACGTCTTCGAGTTGCTGAATCAAACGCTGAAGTTCTTCAATCGGGATTTTTACATCCACATCGGCATCGGCCATAGCACGCCCCATTTTTAGTGGAAATAGGCATAAAATAAACGACATCCCCAAAAGCAAAACCTTGAGTTGTCGATACGACACATTGAATTGGGTTGACTTCATAACATGAAAGTTTAGGTGTAAAACAAAAGGTTAATGCGTACGTTACTGGCACACTCCTTGGGAGTTTGGATAGGTAAAAACGAACCTTGGACTGTGCTTGTCGTCCATTTTGCAGCTACATTGGCTCGACCAACTGTCGGCCTGAACCCGCACAGTCCACGTCCCGTATTTCAGGGCAACTCGGGTAATAGAAGGATTGGGATGTACACTCCCCGCTTTGATTTCGTAAGAGCGATTGACGCTAAAAGCCGTCTCGCCAAACTTTGAATCACTGTTTTCTAGATTCCCTGAATAGCTCACCGTAACGTATTTTTTTTCGCCACTGGTTGAAAGCTGTTCAAGCCCCGTTACATTGACCACTACTTGGCCAGAAACCGTTTCGGCAGGTTCACCTACGGTCGCATCCAAACAAGCGCAACTCAGAAAATTGGAAGAAGATAAAACCAGAAAAAGGAGGCCGATAGCGCCTCTGACAACAGGAAGGATTTTCATAACAATCACAGTTTAAAGTATTGAAACAAACCTAATTACCTGATTAGTACGCGATGTACTAATCAAAACTAGCTTGAATGCGGCCTAAACTGGATGTTAAACTTAGTTAGCGGTATTTGGATTTATTAAACGGTAATAAAAAAGCCCCAAAAAGGGGCTTTCATTTAATTGTGTAAAATTTTAGAGCGGAGCGTTTGGATTATTTATTCCAATCTACCTTTATTCAGCTCTTCTTGCCAAGCCTTTAGCTCATCCCATTTGCCATCGCGCGCCAGGGCTGATTGTTTTGGCCAAGTAGTTGGGTCGTGCATTTGGAAGCGGGGCCCTGCGGCGTCTAATATTTCTTTGATTCGCTCGGGGGCAGTGGTGGCAAGTTGAGCAAAGGTAACAATGCCCTCGTTGTTGAGTAGCCCTTCGATTTTCGGCCCAATGCCTTCCACAATTTTTAAATCATCGGGCACGACAGGCACAACGGGTTCGGGCGCAAGGGAAGCCAGTGGCGCAGGAGCAACTGGAACTTCAACGGGTGGTTGTGGTTGTGCTACTTTGACCAACACTTTTGACTTTTTACAATCGTCTAAAGCGGTGCGTTTTGCGTCAATATCAGCGTGTAAACTTTCTATTTTGACGGCAAAGGTTCGCTGTCCTAGCCACCAACCAATGTAAGCAGCCAACGCAAGTAGTGCAATTGCTTCTAAACCTGCGACCCAAAAATTTTGACTTAAAGGAGTTACTTGTAATATAATCATGGTAAAAGTCAGTTTGAAAGTAAAACCATTATCCCTTGCGGCCTTTGTTGAGTTCGTCTTGCCACGCTTTCAATTCCTCAAACTTGCCATCGCGGGCCAATGCCGATTGCTCAGGCCAAGTAGTGGGGTCGTGCATTTGAAAACGCGAGCCTCCAGCCACCAATATTTCTTTGATACGCTCTGGTGAGGTCGTTGCAAGTTGGGCAAAAGTCAGAATACCCTCATTATTGAGTAATTCTTCAATTTTTGGCCCAATTCCTTCCACAATTTTTAAATCGTCAGGAACGACAACGGGTTCAGGAACAACCACGGGTGCAATTGACACTGCGACAGGTACCACCGTTGCGGCCTCGACCTTGACAGGCTCAGGTGCTACTGAAATCACTTGTGTTTTTTGGCAATCGTCCACTGCCGCATCCAAAGAGGCTAGTTCTGCCTCTAGGTTTTCTACTTCGCTTTTTTTGGTGATATAGCCAATAATGTACCCCAACACCGCCGCTATCACAACCATGAGTATATGCTGCCACCACGCACCTGCTTGTTCAAAAGGATTAAAATGTCCGTACATAAAAGTCAAATTTGAATGAGTAAATGTTTATTGAACCACAATACTTACACGTCGATTGGCTTTGCGGCCTTCGGGGGTATCATTGGATGCCTTGGGCTGGGTTTCGCCTTTGGCTTCGGTCGATAGTTGGTCAGCAGCGATGCCAAATTTTACAAAAGCTGACTTCACGCCCGCGGCGCGTTTGCCCGAAAGTGCCAAGTTTTTATCGTCAGCCCCCACGTTATCGGTATGCCCCGTCAACGACAGCTTTTTATCTTTGTGCGTAGCTAGGTATTTTTTAGCTTCATCCAAAAACTTCTCATTGTCGGGTGTATGGATGTAATCAGAACTTCCCGTTTTGAAGTACAAATCCATTGGTTTAAAAACATCCTCGTATTTTTCGGCGGCGGCCAGCGCTTCTTCTGATTTTGGAAGGGCAAGGCTATCAAAACCAAATTCCATTCCGTGTGTAGAATCATCGACGCTAAACTGCAAATCAATCATCCTACTTGCCGTTTGGAGCTGCGCTGCTGGCACACCTGCATCAACAAGATACTTCTTGAGTGCATCAGCACGGGCCAAACCCAAATCGGGAAAAGTAGTGTTGTTTTGCTCAATAGACGCATACAAGCCCGTGACGGTCAGTTTTCGACCTGGGTTTGCTTTGAGGTAAGCAGCCAACGAATCTAGCTCTTTCTTCACATTGGTGTAGTTGGGATCGACTACCGATTTCTTAAAACCAAAATTCAGCGGTGAACTTAGGTTGAGCTGGGCGCCATCAACAATAGACAGCGGGGGATTCACATAAGTGGGAGCTGTAGTCATAGTTGAGGGACCATCACACAGGAGTTTGATTTTACAAACGTGCCAGTAGGTAGCCCCACCTATCCAGCCAACAAGCAGAATCCAAGCAAGCGTTTTGACACCTGAAGACATAGTACGTAATGAGGGGATTGGTGGTGAAAAGGAGAATTTGCACTTACGACGGTGAAAATAAGGATAAGTATCACAAAAACAATGATTTATCTATTTTTCTTCTATACGTCCCCGCTGCTATCTTTGCAAAGTTCAATCAACACGGAATAATACCACATAACAAACAAAATTTTATTTTGTTTTAAATTGCACTTTATCTATTTTTCATTTAATTATTATTATTAAAGTATCAGTATTTGGTATATTTTAAGAATATTATTCTGTTTTATAAAATTTCACCAACCGCTCATCCCTTAAAATAATCCACTTATCCATTTTCAATTCTTCAACCCAAAAAAAGGCTGCACATTTGCATTGTCATCAGAACAAAAACATCTCTGATACACCACAACAGCCGAAAGCAGATTGCTAAATCGTTAATTTTAAACAGAGTACCACTATGAAATCCATTATGATTGCCCTTGTTTTAAGTGTTTCGACACTTGGACATTTCGCAGAGGCCCAAGATGGCAAAAGCCTCCGCACCCAAACACAGATTGCCGAACAATTGATGGCTTCTTTGCCAACACACGATAACTTTACAGAGCCTACGTCAGCTGTATTATTCTCTAAAAATGATTTGCGCCTAATCGCAACACTGCCAACGCAGGATGTAAACGTAGAGATTCCAACCATTGTCGTAGAAAACGTGGCAGTAGCCAAATCAACCGTTATTGCGCCTTCTTCCGCAAAAACAGAAGTAAAGAATACGACTCGCGCTGACAAATAGGCGTATTGAAATAAATAAGTGTAAGTGTTTGCAATTGGAATACATGAAAAAAGGCGGGTTAACCCGCCTTTTTTCATGTATCAGTCTTCTATCCTTACTTTCCGCCCGTTTTTCGGAAATAATTGTCGGCTTCTCGTTTGTAGAAAGGTGCAAAACTTGGCGGCACCGTGCGTAACAGCTCCGTTTGACGTTGCTTTTCTTTGACGTATTGTTCAAAAGCCGCAGGCGGGGTTTTGGGTTGAGGCTTAGCCGTTTCTGATTTGCGCTGGTTGTCTTCCTCTTGTTGACGGAGCGCTTTTTCCGACTCCAACAACCGCGTCACAATCTCTTCTTGGCGTTTAATCAAATTAGGATTCACCCGCTTATTCACCAAATCGGTTTCGGTTTCGTCCATTTTTTGCATCAAATCTTTGACTTCATTGCCCAGCTTTTTACCAGCTTCTGTCCCCTTCTGTGAATCCATCAGTTCTTTCATCATCTGACGAATCATGGCTTGTTCTGCCGCCATTTTAGCCAACTGTTCCGACATTTGACGCCCTCCCATGCCACCTTGGCCACCTTGTTGGTTTTTCTGAAGTTGCTGAATCCGCTGGTTTAGTTGCTTTTGTAAATCACCCATGCTTTGCCCTGGGTTCTTACCTTTTCCTTTTTTACTACCTTTCCCTGGCATACTCATGGCCATCATAGCAGCTTGCATTTGTTGAAGCGTTTGGCTCAACATCAACGACAAATTGTTCATCGACGTCATCGCAAATTGCTGCTTGCTGGTGGCCATATTCAGACGACGTTCGCGAATAAAACGTGTACTTTCCGTCATGTGAAACTTCATGTCGTTCAGTTCGCGGGTGACAAAAGTCTGAATTTGCATCACTCGTTTCGCCAACGCGTAGAGGCTATCTTCAATCACCTTGGCGTCGTCTTGTAGCTTGAGTTGGTCTTGTGCCAATTTGACAAAACGAGGGTCTTGCAGCCCTACGCCGCGAAAATCTTTCATTACGCGTTCTTGGTCAAACGACAAATGAATGAGGTTTTCGAGAATATCACGGAGGTTGTCAATGTTCTCGTCCATCGCTTCCATTTCGGCACTTTCCATCGACTCCTGCATTTTCTGCGCCATTTTTCTCATCGACTTCGCCGCATTTTTCTGCGATTTAGAGGCGCTCTTGTTTTGCTTTTGTTGCAACTGTTTCGAGCTGTTGTCTTGTTCCTGATCGACATCCTTTTGGTCTTCTTTGCCCGTATCAATGTCATTTTTATCGTCTAGCTCTTCATTGAGTTTTTCAAGTTCCTCAATGTCTTTTTTGGTTTCGTCAAACTCTTTGTTCAACTCTTCCTGTTCTTTTTTGAGCTCTTCTTGTTTCTGCTCCTGTTCTTTGTTTTGACCGTCTTTATTTTGTTGGTCTTTACCCTTTTGGTCTTTCTCTTTTTGCTCTTGTTCTTTGGCCAACTGTTCCGCTTTTTCGGCAAGTTTTTCTTCTTTTTCCGCCATTTCGTTCAAATCCTTCTGAATTTGCTCGGCTTTTTGCTGCACCTGCATTTGTTTGAACATCTCAAGGGCTTTCTCAATTTCCTTTTGCGCGTTGAACTCCTTGTTTTTCAACTTGTTCATCAACTCTTGCATCTTGTCATCGCGCTGCTGTTGATCGAGCAATTTTTCAAGTTGTTCGTACAATTTTTGCGTTTCTGGATCGAGCAACTCTTTCATCAGTTTTTGCAACTGTTCCATTTTTTGCTTCATCTCAGGACTTTGCTCCGAAAATCTATCCTGTTTCTCTTGCGAAGTCTGCGCTTGTTCCTGCATACTTTTCATGTCGTTTTGCAGTTCATCGCGTTTTTTCAACAAGTCTTCAATTTGCTTTTTATCCTTGAAATCCAACTCTTTTTCACTCTTCAAACGTTGGTCGAGTTTTTCGATTTCTTTTTGTAGGCTCTTTGCTTTTTGAAGGGTTTTGTTGATTTGGGCTTCGGTTTTTTCGGCTGATTTTTCGGCTTCAGCCCGCACCTCTTCTTTCGACGGAACGGCAAAATCAATCATGCGCGACTTAGCGGATTTAGGCCCGTTTACGCCGTCGTTGTCCCACACCTGAACGTAGTATTCGATGCGGTCGCCAGGTGTCAGGCGAAGACTATCCACAAACCATTGAAAATAAAACGTTTGGCTAGTTGTTGCTTTGTTAAAAGGAATACTAAATCCTTTGTAAGCCACCTTTTTAGGGTCAGTTTTGTCGGTTTTGCGGCGCAAATTATAAAAGACCCGAAGGTTAGAAAAGCCATAGTCGTCGGCTATATTTCCTCCCAACACAAAATAATTATACAAGGTCGTATCTTGGTAATTCTCAAGGGTCAGCGTTGGGTGCTTGTCGTTGATGACATTAAGGAAATAGCTTATTTTTTCGCGGTTTTGAGAATCATCGTTTTTGAGCTTGATTTCGTAATTTCCCGAGCGGCGCACCGTACGTTTAAACTCGTAGCCACCTGTCAGTTTACTCTCGGCCGTGTAGGCTTTTTGATCACCTTCAAAAGCCAATGACATGTCTTTGGTGGCATCTGTATTAAAATCCCAACTAATGGTTGTCCCTTCAGGAATCGTCAAATTCCCCACGTTGCTCAACTGTTCAGCGGGTTTTCCCAAATACGCAGGATAATTTAACGTAACATCAAAAGAAAGCAAACTTGGGCGTTCGGCGACGGTCAATTCATATTCTTTTGACTTATAACCCGCTGCCTCAAATTGAAAATCAATCGGACGTTGCACGTTTTTGAAGGTATAAGAATACGTATTGTTGTCTTCGGCATCAAGTTTAAACTTCGCTTTGTTATGAACTACATAAACAGCTTCTGGCAACGCCCCTCCTGCCAACGACAACCGAAGCGTAAAATCCTCATTACGAAACGCTTTCAGATTTGGATTATCTAATTGAAAAGTAAAAGGAGCGTCGTTAAATTCTTTTTCAAAGTGAATGATACGGTCAGAACTGCTTGCAAAAAAGCGGGGATTAATGGCCAAAACCAACGCTATGGCTGCCAAAGGATACACTGCATATTTGAGGTAACGGCGGTTTTGCTCAATTTTGATGGCATCCGAAAACCGCACAATCATCAATTGCTTTGATTTCTGTTGAATACTGGCTTCAATCAAGTCGGTTTGTTGTCCCGACAAGCCACGAAGCTGGAGGGTATTGATAAGTTTATCACCAATTTCGGGAAAAAAGCTCCCAATTTGGTTGGCTGCTTCTTCGTCAGATAGAGACTTTCGCAACCCCCACAAATGAAAAATGGGGATAGCTACCCACCGCACGAGGGCATAGCCCAAAATGCCAATAAATCCATAAAAAAGCGCAGCACGTACACCCGAACTAAATCGCCCAAAGTACTCTAACGTGTTGACAAACAGATATGCTGACAAAACAAAAGCGGCTGCAAAGATGACGCCTTTAATGAGCTGATTGAGATAAAATTTCCGTTTGTACTCACCAATGCGCTCCAGCAGTACGGAAAGGGTTGGGGTTGTCATAAATTCAATTTTTTTATTGGCTGGTGTTTAGTCAATAGTAAAATAACTCTTTGTACGAAGATACGTTTAAAGATAACGCAAAAATGATGCAAAAAGTAATGGTTTGCCAGAAAGATTCTGCGGATAACGCATTTTGGGGGACATCTTTGGGCTTTTTGCCGACGATTGCTATTTTTTATTTACTTGAACCATATAAGACATTTAAGGGATTATAAGAAAACCTTTTATGCTCTTATATGTCTTATATGGTTCATAAAAAACATTATTCTCCAGGTTTATAGGTTCGTTCGGCGTTTGCCAATACATCCTTTTTGTAAAAAAAGATTTCCTTAAACTGCGCATGGATATATCCATTGACTTGGTCGGTATAGTGAGGAGAAGTAGAATTTGTACTAGCTCCTCCTGTCAGCACAGTTTTGGCTTTCAATACTTTACCAAATTCAACCGCTGCCACAAACGTATTACCCGTAACGCCATAACGGGCCTTGGTTTGGGGTGATTTCCGACTCACATACGCATTGAGTGAGCCCATGTACCCTGGTGTAGCAGGCACTGCCCAGCTTTTCTCGGTGTCACTAAAAGGCTTCCCCTCCACTGGACGCTGAAAACGATTGATTTTTCCCCAAGAAACCTCCCAAGTACCAAAGTCTTTCCGCAACTCAGCAACTACTTGGCCAAGCATTTTCAGTTGCTCGGCAGGCGACAAAAAATCAACCGACAAATTGGAGCCGTTGGTTACGGAGTATTGTTCTTCATTTGTGATGGGTCTTGGCAACTTGGCCACGTTCATTTGTACCAATCGTTCTGTCCACAATACGGCCAAGGTCGTTGCCACAGAGGAGGTATCTGTACGATAATCCCAAGCGCTCAACGTTTTGATTGCCCCTGCCAAAGCAGCAAAAACCGTATCATTTTTCACCTTCTCGAAAGAGGAAATCAGCGAAGGAATAAAACGAGTAGCATTTGGCAAATAAGGGTCGTGAGCAGCCTTAATTACGTCGTCCAAAGTCGCATTTTGAAGCTGATTTAACACCCGAACGGCATTCACAGCCCTAGGAGTATTTCCGTCAGGAAGCATATAAATCGGCTTGCGGTTCATCACAGAATCAAACTCCCCTGCGGCATACAATGGGGTAGAATTACAGTTTTGTACCCAGCCGTTGGCAGGATTGATGTAATGTGGCAATTCTTCCAATGCGTGCGTTCCTTGCCATTCCGTTTCTTTAATACTGCCGTCCACTTGGCGTTTCCAGTCGTAGGAAGGGTTACGTTTTGGCACAAAATTGCCGTGCCAGTAGCCAATGTTGCCGTCGCGGTCGGCATAAACAATGTTGTTTCCTACCATCACGCGTTTGTTGAGCACCTTGGTAAATTGCTTCAGGTTTTTTGTCTTCATTTTCTGCCAGTTTACTGCCAACAAATCAATATTCGACTCTTGGGATTTGAGACTTATCCACTTTTTATTGCGTACTGCCACCACTGGGCCGTGGTGAGTACGGTAAATAGTGAATGTTTTTGACAACAACTCCTCTCCTTTTTTGTACTTCAGCGTCACTTTTGAGCTATCGACTGCTTTCGATTTCCCCTCATACTGATAAACATAGCCATTTCCTTGCTTTGTTACGGTCTCAGCATACAGGTCTTTCCCGTCCGACAGCGTCACAGGGTGCATCCAGCCCAAATGTTCGTTGAATCCCTGAAAAATATTGAATTGCCCCAAAAATGGCGCTCCGTAGGAATTAAGTCCTTCTTCGCTAACGAGGTGAATTTCGATACGGCCATAAAACTCTGAGTGGGGGTTGATGAGTAAAATAGCGTTTTTGTTTTGTGTCCGTGAAGGAGCAATCGCCCAGCCATTTGACCCACCTGCTTGCTGAAAATCATGTTCGAGCGACGGACTTAGGGAGGCCAATGAAACGCTGGCGTCTTTCCCGTAAAATGCCCGAAATTCGGCCTCGGTCAAGTTGCTGTTGGCAATGGAAGGGATGTTGTTCATCAATGCCATCCAAGGCTCAACGCGAGTCAGTAACCTGGGCTTTACTTGAGGATGAGAAATCAAATAAAAATTAATCCCAGCGGCGTAGGCATCGCACAATTTGCGCAACCATTTGGGAGAGCGTTGGTATAGTTGAAGGGCTTTGGTAGGATCAATAAACGTTCTTGCCCATAAATCTTGGTACAAATCCGATTCCCCGTTCACTTCTGCTTGTCGTCCAAGTCTGACTATCAATGAGTTTTCTACTTTAGCAAAAAACTCTTCGCACTGAACGTACATCATCCCAAACACGGCGTCGGCGTCAGTTTTGGTATATACGTGAGGTACCCCCCACTTGTCTTTGACGATGGTGATTTGGTTGGCTTGCTGTTGCAACTTGGCGACTTCTTCCGTTGAAAAAGTTTGGGCAAAAGCGAACGATTGTACTAAAAGACCAATAAGGGTTGGAAAAATAAAACGATGAAACATGATACAGTGTAAAGTTTAGGGTAACGAAAAAATCAGGTTTTTAACTTGTTTATCTGGAATTTGTGAGTTAGAATTGCTTACTATTCCAAGTAAATCTACTGAAAATATCCTTGCCATGAAACCTATTTTACTTTCATTAACTGTATCAAACATTTGCAAATGGCTTTTTTTAGTTTTGACGGGCATTGTGGGAACGTTTCCTACGCAGGCCCAGACCATTACCGACAATGCCTTTGCAGGAGCCATTCGAGAGGTGTGTCCAACTTGTATTGACGACGCCAACAAGCTGCTTTTCCCCGCAACGAGCCTTACGTCTTTGGACATTTCTAACAAAGGAATCAGTGACTTAACTGGGATTGGTGGGTTTACGTCGTTAAAATCACTGAATTGCCACAGTAACAAACTTACCCAATTACCCACCCTCCCGTCCACCCTGACGACCCTCCAGTGCGATGTCAACCAAATCACGAGTTTACCAACTTTACCTGCTGGTTTGACTACGCTGTCTTGCAGCTACAATCAGCTACCATTTTTGCCCAATCTTCCCACTACCCTAACGGCCTTGGCCTGCAACAACAACCAGCTTACCAACTTACCCGACCTCCCAAACACGCTGACATCGCTCACCTGTTCCAACAATCAGTTGGCGGCCCTGCCAAATGCCTTGCCTGCGGGTCTTAAAACATTGTTTTGTTTATCCAACAAACTCACCCAATTACCAACCCTACCAAACAGCCTCACGACTTTGTACTGTCAGGAGAATCAAATCAGCTGTTTGCCAGCCTTACCCAGTTCTCTGTCTGTTTTGTACTTAGATACCGATAAAATCAGCTGCTTACCCACAGTTGTTTCAGGCTTGAAGGTTTATAATGCGAGGGGAAATCTTGCGGAAGAGATGGGGATTTGTGTGACGATAAGCAATCCCGTTTTACTCACCGCAATTAAGAGTAGGTGTTCAGCTTGTTTTGACAATTGTAATAATTTAACCCCCTATGCTTTCACTTTAACTTATCTTGAACTTGATGGGCTTTCAACCAACTCACTTAGCGGGATTGAACATTTCAAGTCCCTACAGAACCTCTCATGTCGCTATGCTCAACTAGAAAGTTTACCTGATAATCTGCCAAATTCACTATTACGTCTCGATGTTCAGAACAATAAAATCACATCACTGCCTAATCTTCCTCCAAACATTCAACATCTGCAATTGGCACAAAACAAGCTTACTAAAATTGACAGTTTACCCGCTGCTCTTAGGCAGTTATATTGTAACAATAATTTAATTGCCTTTTTACCAAAACTCCCCTCAACACTTACACTCCTAGATTGTAGTAATAACCTCCTTCGTACATTACCTGCGTCATTATCCAATCTGAACTCACTTATAGCCTACAATAATCAATTAATTGAACTCCCTCCTATTCCTTCTCAATTAAGCACGCTGGATGTCAAATCTAACTCACTTACCAAGTTACCTTCTTTACCATCTCAACTTTCATCACTTTATTGCGATAATAATTCAATTACGTGTTTACCACTGCTTCCTAACTCAATTTATAGCATTTCTATTAATAATAATCCCATAAGTTGTATCCCAAATAAAATTATCGATCGTATTGTATATCTTAATGGAAAAGAACTACCGCTTTGTGGTATAGCTAACATCAATCTTATTGCTGCTGTCCAAAAAGTATGCCCTTCTTGTTTTGATGAATGTCTAAAAATAAAAACGGAAGAAATTGAGAAAATTACAAATCTCGATTTATCTGGACAGAATATTTCGTCACTTGAAGGCATTGATTTGTTTACATCGCTTGAGTCTTTAAACATCAGTAATAACCCAATCACTTGCCTCTATAATCTTCCTAAAAATCTGTTGAGCCTAACCATTGATACTGACAAAATTACTTGTATCCCCGATTCACTGCCAGCGCTAAAAGTGTATAATTCACTAGGTCAACTTATACCTACTCCTGAAAAATGTGTCAAAATTTTAGACAATGTATTAGCAAATAGAATCCGTAGTTCTTGTTATAGTTGTATAAATGAATGTAATATCCTTTTACCACGTTCTCAATCTTTAACTCAACTAACAATATATCAAACGAATGGTATTGAAGAGTTAGTAAAACTAAAGGCCCTAACTCATTTATCATGTTACAACTGTGAAGGTGAAAAACTACCAAATTTACCTAAAAATTTACGTTTACTAAATTGGTCAATCGGAAAATTAACTCGTGTTGAAAATTTACCTGATAGTTTAATAGAAGCTCATCTTTCGTCAAATCAGATTACTGAAATAATAAATTTACCTACCAAATTAAAAATATTATCTATACCAAACAACAAATTAAAAACTCTCCAAAATTTATCGATTTTTTTAGAAAAGATTGATGCTTCTAGCAATCAAATCTCGTCTATCGATAACCTCCCAAATACACTTATTGAACTTAATGTCCGATATAATCAATTAAGTTCGCTTCCAGACCTGCCTTCAACTTTACAAGTTATAAACTGCAGTCAAAACCCCCTAATTACTTGTTTACCCTTTTTGCCACGAGGATTAAAATCATTGGAAATATACGGAAATTCTGAAATCAAATGTCTTCCCAATAAAGTTGATAATCTTACATTAGGCACTAATTATACGAATCCACTACCTATTTGCGGTTTAGGTGATCCAAATTTAATCTTGGCGATTCGTGAAGTTTGTAATAATTGCTTCAACTCATGCTTCGAAATTAACTATGAAGAAGCTCTAAAGATAACAAATCTTGAGATTTCAGGCAAAGCTATAAACAATTTAGTCGGACTTGAAAACTTTCCCAACATTCAGACATTAAATATAAGCAATAATAATATCGTTTGTATTCCATTTTTACCCGAAAACCTTATTTCATTGACCATTGATGCTGAAAAAATAACCTGCTTACCCACACACAACCCCAATCTCAGAGTGTATGATAAAAGTGGGCAATTAATAAATACGCCTGCATTATGTCCAGAACGCATTTTTGATAGCAACTTTGCCCAAGCAATTAAACGGCAGTGCCCTACTTGCTTGGATGATTGCAACAACCTTTTACCGCCTGCCAAAACACTTGAGCAATTAAATATCAACTACAGTAACATAAAAGATTTGACAGGAATCATTGGTTTTCAGTCACTTAAAACTCTGTCTTGCAATAACAACAAATTAACGTTTCTTCCAGAACTTCCAAGCAATTTAACCTACTTAAATATATCTTATAATTCAATAAAAAAGCTTAATAATTTACCTGAAAGCTTGAATCAACTAGATTGCAATTCAAACAATATGTTAGAAATAGAGGAATTACCCTCTTCGGTTTCCAACCTTAACTGTAATTACAACTCACTCACGACTTTACCAAAACTCCCTCAGAGTCTTACTTATTTGTATTGTAGCAATAATAATTTAATAAAACTCCCAGAGTTCCCTTCCGAGGTAAACATTGTTGCTCTCAATCAAAATCCTCAGCTAGAGTGTTTACCATTCCTCCCCCAAAAACTAAGAAATCTCAGCATTTATAATACAAAAATAAACTGCTTACCAAATTCAGTAAGCGGGGTCTCCATTAATGCTAACCCTTCACTTCTCCCATTTTGTGGAATTTCGGACACAAATCTACAAAAAGCCATTGCAGAGAGCTGTCCGAGTTGTTTTGATGATTGTATGAGAATAAATACTAATGAAGCTCAAAAAGTAAAATCACTAGCCATTTCAGGAAAAAATATTACCAAAATTGTGGACTTACATTTTTTTCCAAATCTGGAATCGATTGACATTTCTAACAACCCTATTACCTGCCTTTCTCCCTTGCCAAACTCGGTATCTTCAATTAAAATTGATGAAGAAAAAATCAAATGTGTGTCAAGTGAAAATTTGAATTTAAAAGTTTTCAACTCAAAAGGTGAAATAATTCCTAAGCCATCAGCCTGTAGTACTTTTATTCATGACATAAACTTTGCCAATGCTATTCGGCGAAGCTGTTCAACTTGTATCGACGATTGTAATTATTTATTGCCGCCTGCCGCAACACTCACTTACCTATCAATAACCTACAGCAATATAACCGATTTAACTGGCATTGAAGGATTTGCGTCTCTTCAGTCTCTGTATGCTTCTGGAAATTTACTCAAAACATTACCCACATTGCCCTCTACTTTACGCACGCTCGAAGTAAGGGCTAATGCTCTACAATCCATTCCCTCTCTGCCTGATAATATTACTGAATTATACATCAGTAATAACTCCTTAACACAGTTACCTACGCTTCCAAACAGGTTACAAAGGCTAGATTTAATCAACAATAAAATTTCAGCAATTCCGACGCTACCCTCTACTTTAATAGACCTACGTTGCTCTTCTAATCAAATCACCTGCCTTCCATCCATACCCTTTTCACTTACTTATTTTCAATTCGACAGTCACAAAATTGGATGCTTAAAAAACCTAAAAAGCGGAATTTCATTGATTGGCTATAATAATGCTTCGTTTACCACTTACCCCGAATGTAGCAACCCCATTATTCTTTCGGACGTTACTGCCAATACCCCTAATCCTGTGACACCAAGCACAACCGTTTCATTGACTGTAAAACGCAACTATACAGGTACTGTAGCCATAAAATGGCAGCGTAAAAAATTAAACGACAGTGATTATTCTGACTTGAAAATTGATACCATCGCGACCGCTACCAATGCCGACTTTGTCTATACACTCCCCAACGTAACTGTCGCCGACAATGGCAGTGAGTATCGGTTGGTGGTCACTTCTGCTTGTTCTGGAACATTCACGGCCAAAGCATTTACGTTGGCGGTAAAAGATGAATCGCTGTCGCCACCCACAATCACGGCAAGCCCACGAGATACAGTCTGTTTATCCCAAACGATTCGGCTCACTTCCAATTGTCCTCCCACCTCCGCTACCCTTTGGAGCACAGGAGAAAACGCACCCTTTATCGACATCCATTCGTCCACGCAAACAAGTCGAACTTTTACGGCAAAATGCAGCACAGGCGCCATTCAATCGCCCGAAAGCCCCGTTAAAACCGTTGTTTGGAAACCTTTTGAGGTGATTCTCATCAACATTGGCCAGTCAAAAAGTGCAACCAAACAGGGGCAAAATGTTTCACTTTCTGCTTGGAACTCCCAATTTGTCACCCCCGACAATGGTCCTTCTTTGGCCTTTAGCTCACAAACAAACCCTAGCATCTATTATCTCGATAATCCCAACAAAATTCAACCTCGTTTTTGGACAGCTTACGTTGATATTTGTGATGTTTCTAACGAAGGTTCGGTTTCATTTGACATGCTAGCGACTCCAGAGATTGGTATTCCCGTTTCCTTCAATACGCATGAAAATAATGCACCCTATTTTATGTACGCCAATAGAGACGGTTTTACTGAGTTATATGCCCAAAACCACCCTAATTTTGGTTTCTACGCAGAAAACGAAAATAAACAAAACCGCTACGATGATGGACTAGCAGCTGGTTTGTACAAACTCAGTATTCGTTATTGGCCTCAAAAAGGGCTTGGACTCGCTCCTTCTTTAAGATTTCCACAGGGTATTTCCACTTCTTACCAAGAACACTGGTTTCGTATTCAATCAAAGATGAGGACTTCCTCGGCTAGGCGCTCCGTTGACTCATCGCCAGACGCCCCTTTATTTAGTATTACACCTAACCCAGCCACTACTACCGCCGTTTTAAGCGTGAAACAAGCCAAACACCAAGAAATTCAGTATGAATGGCTGGACCTTACTGGACGGGTTCATCATAAAAGTCAATTTGTCGCCGAAACAGACAATCACACGGAGCAGCTTAACATTACGCGCTTGCCAACGGGGCTTTATTTTCTACGAATAACCACCCCAACCCAGCAAGTAAATTTGAAAGTAACCAAACTAGATTAACCTCTCCAAAGCCGACCAACCGTCGGCTTTTTTTAGTACTTTCGCCTTCCTAAACTGAACCATTTCAACCCTATGAAACGATTTTTGTTGGCCTTTTCATCGGTAGTGTGCCTGAGTTTTTGTGGCTTTGCCCAACCTGCACCTAAACAAGCACAGTGGTCAAAATTATACATCGCTCCCGACAAACGGGTCATTTCGCGCGGCGATGGCAAACCGTTCTTTTGGTTGGGAGATACCGCTTGGGAATTATTTCATCGGCTGACCAAAGAAGAGGCAGATTTTTACCTCAAACGTCGTGCAGAACAAGGCTTTACCGTCATTCAGGCCGTGGCTTTGGCAGAGTTTGACGGACTGGGGCAGCCCAACCAATACGGACAGCTTCCCTTAAAAAACAATGACCCTTCGCAGCCCAATGAGTTGTATTTCCAACACGTTGACTATGTAGTAAACAAAGCAGCCTCGTTGGGGCTTGTGATTGGAATGCTGCCTACGTGGGGGGATAAATTCAACAAAAAATGGGGCGTCGGCCCCGAGGTTTTTACGCCCGAAAACGCCCGAATATATGGTCAATGGCTTGGAAAACGTTATAAAGGAAAGCCGATTGTTTGGATTTTGGGCGGCGACCGCAACCCCGAAACCGAAAAACATTTTGCTATCATCAATGCCATGGCCGAGGGCCTCAAAGCAGGTCACGGAGGCACCCAACTTATGACCTATCATCCCATGGGTGGTAGCAATTCAGCCGCGTTTTTTCACAAAGAAAACTGGCTCAATTTCAATATGTTCCAGTCGGGACACTCGGCAAAAAACGCCAAAAATTACGTCATGCAGCGCCAAAATTACCAGCTCTTTCCCGTAAAGCCTACCCTCGATGGTGAGCCTCGCTACGAAGACCATCCGATTGATTGGAAACCTGAAAAGGATTATTTCAATTCGCACGATGTTCGTCAGGCCGCTTGGTGGGCAATGCTTTCGGGCGGCGCAGGCCATACTTACGGCGACCACAACGTTTGGCAGTTTTTTGACCCAAACCGCAATCCCGCCATTTCGGTAGCCCGCACGCATTGGCGGGCAGCCACAAACCACGAAGGGGCTTGGCAAATGGGATACATGCGTAAGCTTTTTGAAGCTTATCCTTGGGCGCAACTAATACCTGACCAAGGCGTTCTGAAAAATGACAACTCCGAAGATGCTGGGTATCAAATGGCTGCCATCGGCGAAAATAAAGATTTTATGTTTGCTTATTCCCCAACAGGTAAACCATTAAAAATTGACCTAGCCAAGTTCTCCATACCTCAGCTCAAAGCCACTTGGTTTAACCCCCGCGATGGTGTTTCAACGCCAATTGGAGCCGTAAAAAACGAAGGTATTCAAGAATTTAAACCTCCCGTAGCCTGCCCTACTTGTGATTGGACACTTGTGATTGGGAAATAAGAGGCGCGAATGTGTAAGAGATGAGTGATGAGAGAGAAGTTAGGAGAGGTGAGAGATTAGTATGTAAGGAACGAGTGAAAACCCGAAACAGGAAACCCAAAACAGAAAACAAGAAACAGATAAATGAATTTTCCCTTATTTGTAGCGCGCCGTTATTTTATCTCCAAGAAAAAAAACAGCTTTATTAGTATTATCTCTATCATTTCGATGCTGGGTGTATGTGTCTCAACGATGGCTCTAGTTGTAGTAATGTCCGTATTTAATGGCATGGGAGAACTAAATCGACAACTATTTCGGAGTTTCGACCCCGACCTTAAAGTGACTCCCGCTCAAGGAAAACGCTTTACCCTTTCGTCCAAAACACTGACTGCATTACGGGCAACGGAAGGTGTCAAGTTTGTTACCCAAGTGGTAGAAGATAATGCCCTTGCCACCTACGGCGACCGTCGGGTAGTGACCAAAATCAAGGGAGTGGATGAGACATTTATTCAGCGCCATCAGTTAGATACCGCGATGATTGAAGGGAAATTTGCCCTTACTACTGACAATGAACCCAAAGCAATTGTCGGAGGAACGGTGCAGCAGCTGCTGGGCATTTCGGTCAACAACTTGTTTACCCCTCTCGAACTCGCTTACCCTCGTTCGGACGTAAAAACGCTTAATTTGACCAATACTGACGCTTTTAACCAACAAATTATCCGCGTGGGAGGCGTTTATATGCTCGAACTTCGGTTTGACGATTACGTGATTGTGCCTCTTGAATTTGCCACCGAGCTACTTGGGTATGGCCACCAACGTTCAGCGCTTGAAATTCAGCTTCAACCCAATGCAAAGGCAGGTCAAGTACAAACTCAAATCCAAACCCTACTTGGAGATAAGTTTGTAGTACGTACCCGCGATGAGCAAAATGCCGACCTTTTACGCGCCATTCGTATTGAAAAACTCTTTGTCACAGTCTCACTTGGGTTAATCATTTTGGTGGCGGCCATCAATATTTTCTTTTCCCTTTCGATGTTGGTGATTGAAAAACGAGACGATATTAAAATGCTGTTTGCCATGGGTGCAAATGCTTCAACCGTCAAACGCATTTTTTTGTTTGAAGGTAGTCTAATTGCATTCACAGGGGCACTCTTTGGATTATTTTTGGGAATCATTGCCTGTTTATTACAAAGGCAATATGGTTTGTTCTCCATGGGTATGGTGAGTTCGGTGGTGGACGCTTATCCCGTAAAAATGGAGTGGACAGACTTCGTCATTACGGCTGTCACCGTCATTTCCATCACGATTTTGGTGTCGTTTATTCCCGCCCAACGTGCAAGCCGACTTTAATTTTAAGCTGACATTTTGACCGAAACAAGCAATCAAACCCTTAAAATGTCATTAAACTGCTGACAAAAAGCTAATTTTGTAGAAAATTCCCGAAGCGGGTGCGATATTTGTGATAAAGAAAAATACATAAACCGTTGGCCTTTGTTGGTTGACTCATACAGTAACAATGATTAAATTCCTCACAAAAAGTTTTTCTGGGCTGTTTGGGACCAAATCGGAACGTGATTTGAAAGAACTTGCCCCCTACGTGGATAAAGTAAATGCCGAATTTGCTAAACTACGTACACTCAGCCATGACCAGCTTCGAAACGCAACGCAAGAACTCAAGACCTTTATTGCGAATGAACTCAAGGCCATCGACGACCAAATAGACGCGCTGCGCCAGCAAGTGGCTACCAATGCTGATATGGACGTTGATGCCAAAGAGAACATTTTCAAAAAAATTGACAGCCTTGGGCTAGAACGCGACAAAGAGTTGGAAAAAGTCTTGATGCAGATTTTGCCCACCGCCTTTGCCATTGTCAAAGAAACGGCGCGTCGTTTTACCGAAAATGAAAGTCTTGAGGTCACTGCCAGTCTTTTAGACCACGAACTCGCAATTAGGAAAAATCATATTACCATCGACGGCGATAAGGCTATTTGGAGAACGACTTGGGATGTGGCAGGCCACCCTATCAAGTGGAACATGGTTCACTATGATGTGCAAATCATCGGGGGAACGGTATTGCACCAAGGGAAAATTTCCGAAATGGCTACGGGAGAAGGTAAAACCCTCGTGGCTACGCTACCTGCTTTCTTGAATGCCATTGCAGGTCAAGGCGTGCACGTCGTGACGGTCAACGACTACCTTGCCCGCCGCGATAGTGAGTGGAATGCTCCTCTATTTGAATTTCATGGTTTGCGGGTTGATTGTATCGACCGCCACCAACCCAATACCTACGCGCGCCGCCAAGCCTATTTGGCTGACATCACTTACGGAACCAACAACGAATTTGGTTTTGATTACCTTCGCGACAACATGGCGCACTCGCCCGAAGAGCTTGTGCAACGCAAACACCACTTTGCAATGGTCGATGAGGTTGACTCCGTTTTGATTGACGACGCCCGTACGCCTCTGATTATCAGCGGCCCTGTACCGCGCGGCGACGAACAAGATTTTGCCGAGCTTAAACCCCGCGTATCGCGCATTGTAGAAGCCCAAAAACGCCTCGTGACGGATTTGCTCAACGAAGCCAAAAAGAAAATTGCGGCTGGCGACAAAAAAGAAGGAGGTTTGGCCCTCTTCCGTGCACACCGTGGTTTCCCCAAATACAAACCGCTTATTAAGTTCTTGAGTGAAACGGGTATCAAAACCCTCATGCAGGAAACGGAGAAAATCTATTTGGCAGAAAACCAAAAGTTGATGCCAGAAGCCGATGCTCCACTCTATTTTACCATTGAAGAAAAAAACAATAGCATCGAGCTTACTGAAAAGGGGCTTGACTATATGACAGGCTCAGCCGAAGACCCTAACTTCTTCGTATTGCCTGACTTGTCGATTGATTTGAATGCGATTGACAAAGACGCTGAGCTTACCGATCAGCAAAAACTTATTCGTAAAGAAGAAGTGTTGCGCGATTATTCGGTCAAAACGCAACGTATTCACACAATCCAACAGTTGTTGAAAGCCTATTCGTTGTTTGAACGCGACGTTGACTATGTGTTGATGGACGGAAAGGTAAAAATCGTTGACGAACAAACGGGCCGTATCATGGAAGGGCGCCGTTGGTCAGACGGATTGCACCAAGCTGTGGAAGCCAAAGAAAACGTAAAAGTAGAAGACGCTACGCAGACGTACGCTACGGTAACGCTCCAAAACTACTTCCGTATGTATCACAAGCTTTGTGGTATGACAGGTACTGCCCAAACCGAAGCAGGTGAATTCTGGACAATTTATAAGTTGGACGTTGTTAGTATTCCTACCAACATTCCGATTGCGCGTAAGGACGAAGAAGATAAAGTATATCGTTCGGTACGGGAGAAATACAACGCCGTGGTGGACGAAATCGTTGAGTTGGTAGGCAAAGGACGCCCAGTGTTGGTGGGTACAACTTCGGTTGAAAACTCAGAATTATTGAGCCGTATGCTTACCCTCCGTAAGATTCCACACCAAGTCTTGAACGCCAAACAACACCAACGCGAAGCCGAAATTGTATCGGAAGCAGGGAAACCTGGAACGGTTACGATTGCAACCAACATGGCAGGTCGTGGTACCGACATCAAGCTTACACCTGAGTCAAAAGCAGCGGGAGGTTTGGCCATCATTGGTACCGAACGCCACGAAAGCCGCCGCGTTGACCGTCAGTTGCGTGGTCGTGCAGGTCGCCAAGGAGACCCAGGAACGTCACAGTTCTTTGTGTCATTGGAAGATGGGCTAATGCGTATGTTTGGTTCTGACCGCATCGCGGGTGTAATGGACCGCATGGGCTTGGAAGAAGGTGAAGTGATTCAGCACTCGATGGTGTCAAAGTCGATTGAAAGAGCGCAGAAAAAAGTGGAAGAAAACAACTTCGGTACACGTAAGCGCCTCCTTGAATACGATGACGTCATGAACATGCAGCGTGAAAGCATCTACAAACGCCGTCGGAATGCCCTTTTTGGGGATCGTCTCGCGATTGACATTGCTGACACCATGTACGATGTTTGTAACGAAATCATCAACAATACCGAAGGTAGCTTCGACGAACTCGAATTGGCCGTCATTACCAATTTTGGCATTGAACCACCATTTACGCGCGATGACTACAACAAGCTAAAACCTGAACAACGAGTTCAACGCTTGTACGAAGCGGCTGAAGGCCACTATGCAACCAAAAATAAGTTTATAGCGGAACAAGTATTGCCGATACTGAAACAAATCCACGAAGAACGCGGTGGCACCATCCAAGAAATCGTGATTCCTTTCACTGATGGTATCAAAGGCACGCAAATTGGCGTCAATCTCGTGAAAGCCATTGAATCAAACGGTCGTGAGATTGTGCGTGAAATGGAGAAATTTGTAGTTCTTTCGCTCATTGACCAAGAATGGAAAGAGCACCTTCGCGACATGGACGACCTCAAACAGTCGGTACAAAACGCGGCTTACGAGCAAAAAGACCCATTGTTGATTTATAAGTTTGAGTCGATTGAGTTGTTCAAGAAACTAATGAGTAAGGTTAACTTCGAAACGATTAGTTTCTTGGTAAAATCGTTCATTCCTCAAGAAGAACCACCGCAACAACAACCGCAACGCCAAGTTCGTCAGCCTGAACCAGAACTTCATACCAACCGCGAAGATGAAGATTTTGCAGAAGTAGGTGGCCCAGATGCCTACGCGGCTCGTCAAACCGAAAAAACGATGCCTGTACGTGCCATCAAAATCGCCGACCGTAACCAAAAAGTAACGGTTCAGTACCGCGATGGCCGTGTGGTAAAAGATGTGAAATACAAGAAAGTAGAACACGAAGTAGAACGCGGCGATTGTGTCGTTATCGCTTAAGTTCTGCTGTACTGAATAAAGAAAAAAGCCCCGACCGCATGGTCGGGGCTTTCTCGTTTAAGTCATCGGGTTGGTAATCGGGTTGCTCACAACCCGCCACACACCATAATCGGGTTGTGAGCAACCCTTCACACAAAAGCGTCGGGATGTGAGCATCCCTCTTCACGCTTAGCGTGAGCCAAAGATGGCGCTACCTACGCGGACGAGCGTACTTCCTTCTTCCACCGCAATGGGGTAATCTCCGCTCATGCCCATCGAAATTTCTTTAAGGTCAACATTTGCAGGAAAATCAGCCGCGCGTGCATTTAGCTTGTCAAAAAGCTGTTTTAAGCCTCTAAATTCCAAACGCACTTGGTCTTCGTCATCGGTGTTTGATGCCATTCCCATCAGCCCAACAATACGCACATTTTGCATTGATTTTAATTCATCAGAAAGCAATAGCTCCCCGAGTTCTTCTTCAGAAAGTCCAAATTTTGTTTCTTCTTGGGCAATAAATACCTGCAATAAACAGTCAATCACTCGGTTGTTTTTGGCTGCCTGTTTGTTAATTTCTTGCAATAATTTCAGGCTATCTACTGAGTGAATCATGGCCACAAAAGAAGCCATGTATTTGACTTTATTGCTTTGTAAATGACCAATCAAATGCCACTCAATGTCTTTCGGCATTTGTTCGTATTTACCTACCATTTCTTGCACTTTATTTTCTCCATACCGCTTAAAACCAGCCTGATATGCTTCCATTAACATCTCAACGGGCTTGGTTTTTGTCACTGCAATGAGCCGTGCAGCAGGTGAAATTTCAGTTACTATTTGTTGTATATTTTCAGCAATACCCATCCTTCTCTGACCTTTAAAAATCCAAATGACAATTGATCCACTCTCCATCCAAACGCGCGCCGTAGCGTTCATAAAACTTAATGGATGGCTCATTCCAATCCAGCACTTGCCACATTACCCCAGTACAATTTGTATCTTTTGCCTCTTGAACGGTGGTATCCAACAGCATCTTTCCCAATCCATGCCCCCGCATCGACTCCGTCACAATCAAATCCTCCAAATAGAGTCGTTTTCCTTTCCAAGTCGAATACCGATAATAATAGAGCGAAATCCCGACGATTTGTCTATCTACCTCCGCCACAAAAAGGCCAAAAATAGGTTCTGGGCCAAAGCCGTCTTTCAACATCATTTCAGGGGTGTTGGTGACTTGCTCAGGCGCACGCTCATACAAGGCAAGCTCCTGAACCAAAGCGAATACTTGCGGCACATCTTCAGGTGCACCTTTACGAATGGTAATTTGCATAACTACTTACTTTGAAAAAAAATACTTGTTGTCTTCTGTTTGAATATATTCAACTCCGGTTTTATATCCCTGTACAATCAGCCGTACAATGTCTTCAGATTGAAATTTGAGCATATCTAAGTGTAAAGGCTCGTGGGGACGAATAACCTTTAGTTTCAGCGGGCGTCCTTTTAAGTTTTCATTTTCGACATAGCTTTGCGCCCACGCGATGTCACTGTTTACAATTTGGTTGACATTGATGTCCTTTACCCGCTCCATCAATTGCAACACATTTCGGTAATTGACCGTTTCACCATAAATATGTTCGGAGTGGCAAGCCACACACACCACTTCGGTCGCTCCGTCTTCTAAGGCTGCTTTTAGAGGTGCCACTACCCTCATGCCTCCATCTAGCAAGGCTGTTTTTCGCTGGCCTTTGATCAAGACAGGCGGCATAATCGTTGGCAATGAGCTACTTGCAAGGACATAATCCAAAAAATCAGGTTCTTGGGGCGTGGCGTACACCATTTTTCCGCTGATAACATCCACCGCTCCTACTTTGAGCTTGATGGGGCTTGTGCGTAAAATAAATTCATCCACGTTTGAGCGAAGCAAGTTTTTTAGGGGTGTATTGTCCAAAAGGCCATCAAATCGGCTCATTAACGTATCGAATCCCAAGGTAAGTCGTGAACGGGGTTTGGCAATTGACTCAGGCCCCGTAATATTCTTAATCCAAAACTCTATGAGAAGGCGGCTCAAACGCGGCCAATCAATTTTTTTATGCTCAATTGTCTGACGCCCCGCTTCGTTTACCAAATAACTTGCATTCAAACTTCCGACCGATACTCCGTAAATCATTTCGGGTTCAAAACCTTCCTCCAAAATCGCTTGAATAACGCCCGCTTGAAATGCCCCTTTAAGCGAACCACCGCCCAATACTAATGCTCTCATACTACTATCTTTAGCCTGATTTTTTTATTTACTTCACAAATTCCAAACAAATTATGCCACTTTGGTGTAATGTTAATAGATTTTGTCCCAAATTTGGCGTTTGTTAGACAACAAATCAAAAAAAGGTTAAAGTTGCAGGCACTTTCAGCTAAACTATTTTTGCCACATTCATTGTTTACTGAATAGCCCACTGATAATATGTCCCACTCAATAAAAGATATTCAGGCGCCGATTGCCTCCGAAATGGATGCTTTTGAAAGCAAATTTCGGCAGTTTATGAAAAGCGAGGTAATGCTCCTCGACCAAATCATGAATTACATTGTCCGTCGTAAAGGCAAACAACTGAGGCCCATGTTTGTTTTTTTAACGGCGGGCGTAAGTGGTACAATTACCGAAGCTACGTACCGAGGCGCTGCCCTTATTGAATTGCTACATACTGCGACCCTTGTTCACGACGATGTGGTGGATGACTCCAACTACCGACGTGGTTTTTTCTCAGTTAATGCACTTTGGAAAAATAAAATTGCCGTTTTAGTAGGCGACTATTTACTCTCACGAGGGCTGCTTTTATCCGTTGATAATAAAGACTTTACGCTCCTACAGCTCGTTTCAAATGCCGTTCGTGAAATGAGTGAAGGTGAATTGCTCCAGCTGGCCAAAGCCCGTCGGTTAGATATAACGGAGGAAGTTTACTTTCAAATCATTCGGCAGAAAACGGCTTCACTTATTGCCTCATGCTGCGCTGTAGGTGCCCAGTCGGCAGGTGCAACCGAAGATTTAGTGGAAAAAATGAGAGAGTTTGGCGAAAAAGTCGGACTTGCATTCCAAATCAAAGATGACCTCTTTGACTTTGGCGATGCGGAAGTTGGCAAACCGCTCGGTATTGATATCAAAGAGAAAAAAATGACGCTTCCGCTCATTCATGCGTTGAGTCAATCTTCTTGGAGTACGAAACGCCACATCATCAATCTCATTAAAAACCACAGCGACAAGCCACAAAAAGTAGCGGAAGTCATCAAATTTGTTCGCGAATCGGGTGGTATCCAGTACGCTACGCAGGCCATGCAGCGCTTGGTGGACGAGGCTAAGGTTATCTTACATTCTTTCCCCGAATCGGCATATCGTAATTCCTTAGAAGGCTTGGTGCAGTTTACGATTGAACGTAATAAATAAAACAAAAAAGCCCTTCTCCTAGAGGAAGAAGGGCCATACAATTTGGCGTTATTTCTTACAAACTCAGCATGTCTTTGAAACGGATGGCTTGGCGGCGCGAGATTTCTATTTTCTCCCCGCTTCCTCTCAACGTAACCAAAAGCCCTCCCGAAAACCACGGCTCAATTTTGTCAATCCACTGCAAATTGATGATGTGTTTGCGATTCGCACGGAAAAAACACACGGGGTCAAGTCGCTCTTCTAGGGCGTTCAAAGACTTGAGAACCAATGGTTTTTGGTCATCAAAATGTAAACGGACATAGTTACCCATCGACTCAAAAAGACGCACCTTCCCTAATTTTACAAACCAACATTTTTCGCCGTCCTTGATAAATACTTGGTCGTTTTCGCCCAAAATTTTACGCTCAGACACCGATTCTCCTTCGTGCTTACGGTCAAATTCTTCAAAAACGCGGTGAACAGCCTCGCTCAAACGCGCCAAATCAATTGGCTTGAGGATGTAGTCCAAGGCATTGTATTCAAACGCTTTGAGCGCATATTCATCGTAAGCAGTTGTAAAAATCACCTCGGGAATGGTATCATCTTCGAGCGACTCCAACAATTCAAATCCATTTTTGCCTGGCATTTGAATATCCAAAAAAAGCAAGTCGGGGCGAAGCTCTTCAACGAGTTTTTTAGCTTCGTCGGCGTTAGCAGCTTCTCCCACTATTTCAATTTTAGGAAAATTTTCAAGTAAGCGACGCAGTTCGTTTCGCGCCAACCGTTCATCATCAATAATAAGGGCTTTCATTCGTGGTAGTTAAGTGGGCAAGCCACGGTTATTGGTTATATATTAGTAGATTCTCTTACGAAGTTTGGGAGGTCAATTTTGAAAAAGAAAGGCTGGAGCCACTCTTAAAAACGCCCTCGGTTTGGGTAGGAACGATGATTTCGGCCCGAACCACCTCTTCCGATTCTTGAAAGATTCGGAACTTGGCATCTTCACCGTACAACAAATGTAAGCGACGTTCGGTATTTTCGAGCCCAAAACCGCTGGCTTCTTTTTGTTTGTCAATGCTGTCTTTTTTGGCCAAAACGCCCGTATTTCGGATATGGATGTGAACGTAATCTCCTTCGAGGAACGTGGTTACTTGTACAAAACCTCCGCTCATGGCTTTCTGGACGCCGTGTTTGATGGCATTTTCGACCAAGGTTTGCAGCATCATGGGTGGTACTTGTAAGTAAACCGTTTTGGGGTCAATGTGGAAGTCGGCTTTCAAACGTTCTTCATAACGAACTTTTTCAAGGCTTAAATAGTCTTCTACTGTTTTGAGTTCTTCCCGTAATTCCACGGTTTTACGGCGATCGGCCAACAACGAATTGCGAAGGATATTAGATAGCTGCGTAACACCTTGCTGTGCCTTGGAAGGGTCTTCCGACACCAACGCCCGAATCGAATTGAGGGCATTAAAAACAAAGTGTGGGTTCAGCTGAGAGCGAAGTACTTTTGCTTCCGACTCTTTGATAGAAGTTTTAAGTAAAATACGCTCGATTTCAGCATCTAGTTTGTGTTCTACGTAATGGTAAACCGTATAACTCAACACCCACATAAACATGCTTTTACTCCACGAAAGCCAATCAGCAAAAAAGATGTAGGGTTGGCTTTTAAAGGTATCCTTCAAGACTTTTAAATCAATTGGGTAATTCATCAGGGTCATTAAAAGTCCTAAACTTAATCCAGAAATGATAACCCTAAGGGCAATTTGATATACGGGCAAGCTCACCCAATTTTGCTCCCGCACGATTAGGCGATAGAAATGGGTAAGTAAAACACAGACTAAAATATTAGCCAGAGCGAAAAAAAAGTCCCCAGTTGTTACCTCTCCTTCGAGGGTATAAATCGCTAATTCAGAAAGAATTAGCGCCGTCCATCCTCCAACTTGGCAAATCCAATATATTCTTTTTTTCGTCATTCGTTCAATTTATCTAATTTTGTCGAAGTTTTCAATCTTAACTCACCTATGCAAGTTATCAAAAAATCGCTCGAAGGATTGCTAGAAATTATACCAACGGTTTATAAAGATGAAAGAGGGTATTTTTTTGAGACTTACAATAAGCAAGCATTCGAGGTCCACGGATTGCCCACTCATTTTGTACAAGATAACCAGTCTTTTTCCAAAAAAGGGGTAGTACGTGGTTTGCATTTTCAACGGGAGCCACACGCTCAAGGAAAATTGGTTCGGGTTGTTATGGGTCGTGTGTTAGATTTTGCCGTTGATATCCGTCCCGACTCTCCTACCTTTGGCCAATACGAAGTTGTAGAACTTGACGCAACCCGCGGAAATCTATTTTATGTACCCGAAGGTTTCGCCCACGGATTTGTCGCTTTAGAGGATTCGGTATTTATTTATAAATGTACCAATCTATATAATAAAGCCGCCGAAGGAGGTATTCTGTGGAATGACCCTACGCTTAATATCGACTGGCAAGTAACTAACCCTATTGTCTCCTCAAAAGACCTTGAGCTACCCCAATTTGACCAAATTTCCTTTTAGCAATTTACATACCACACTTTGTACTTTGCCTTTTTTTGATGTACCAAAAGAGTTAAAAAACCGCGTATTTATGTTTTAAAAGGCAAAAGAATTTATTTTTTTTAGGGGGAAAGTTTGGCACAATTCATGGGAATGATATACCTAAATAGTACAAAAGGTTTTCCATGATTTGATTCGTTTATGCCATTCTCATTTTTAAAGCGCAACCGAACGCCCGACACCATCCCACGTTCTTCTGCTTTTACAGTAGATATGCACGCGCACGTACTGCCAAAGTTAGACAATGGCCCAGAAACCCTCGAAGACGCGCTTACTTTGTTGCACGAAATGGCTTCTAAAGGTGTTCGTAAAGTCATTGCTACTCCGCACATCATGGGCGACTATTACCCAAACAGTTTTGAGGATATTCAAATTTCCAAAAAGGTACTCAACCACGCTCTCATTCGCCGATGTATCCCCATTGAGTTGGAAGTAGCAGCAGAATATTACCTTGATGTTTCTTTTTTATCACTTCTTGATACCCAACAACCACTTTTAACGATTGCCAACAACTACTTACTCTTTGAAACAGGCATTGTGGGACTTCCGTCATTCTTGAATGATGCCATTTCACTCATACAAAAACAACAACTGACGCCCGTTTTAGCCCATCCCGAGCGTTATTATTATTTGCAACAAGATTTTAATCAAGTGCTTCGGCTACATCGAAGTGGTGTTCTTTTTCAGGTAAATCTTGGAGCATGGCAATCGAATCATCCCGCCACTCGCCTCCTAGCCGAGCGGCTCATCAATGAAGGACTCGTGGACTTTTTGGGAAGTAACGCGCACAATCTACGTGATTGGGGACAAGCGTCCGACGCACTTCGATCGAAGGTATTTGGAGTTGCGCTTGAAAAAGGGCTGCTCAACGGTAGTTTGCTGTAAGATGTAGTAAAAAAGGCGTACTTTTGGGCAGTAACTACCGATGCCACTCATGTTAAAAGGAACCAAACTATACAGTATTTTTGGCAACAAATGCCCGCATTGCCACGAGGGTGCTTTTTTCAAAAACGATAATCCGTTCAATTTTAAAGACTTCGACAAAATGAATGACCACTGCGAAGTCTGCAACGAGCCATTCGAGCGAGAACCTGGCTTTTATTTTGGAGGGATGTACGGCAGCTACGCGCTTTACACTGCGCTGATTGCCTCTGTGTTTATTACCTGTGTAGTATTGCTGGAAATAAACATTTTTTACGTTTTGGGCGTGTTAATCCCCGTTATTATCATTTCACAACCACTTTTTTTTCGCTGGGGTCGATTGTTATGGATCAATATTTTTGTCAGCTATGACCCAGAAGCGCCTAAAAATCCCCACCGTAACGTACCTAAATGGTAACTTCTGACAACTGATAAGGCAGATACTCATCTACGTTATGGCCGTACTTGTGCAATTCACGAATAATCGTCGAACTTATGGGAGCTAAATGGGGCGACGTAATCAAAAATACCGTTTCTACGTCGGGATAAACGTGGCGGTTTACTTGTGAAATGCTGTTTTCGTATTCAAAATCTGTGGTATTTCGCAAACCTCTTACCAAAAATCGGGCACCAAGTGAGCGTGCCATATTGGCCGTCAGATCATCATACGTAACGACACTTACCTGCGGAAAAGCTTCAAAGGTTTTTTCAATCAAGCCTTGCATGGCCTCTACGGGAAAATACCTTTTTTTGTTAGAGTTGTGTCCTATTCCCACAATAATCTGATCAAACAGATTAAGCCCCCGCAAGACAATGTCTTCATGGCCTTTAGTAAATGGGTCAAATGATCCAGGAAAAAGAGCGATGCGATCTGTCATTTTTTGGGAGGTTGGGTTGCAAAATAAACGTTATAAAGGCTAAAATAACGGTGTTCTGGAAGGTCTTCAAAGGCTTCCTTCAACAAAAAACCCGTCGGGTTTTTACCTAATTGCAGATAGGGTAAAAATTTCTGAAGCAATTGATAATCTTCTGAGTACGGGGTTGTTTCGCCGTAGATGTTACAAAGCACATTTTCTTGCGCAAGACCAAGAGAATCGAGCACAAACATCACAAAATACCCCATATCACTGGCCGATTTGTAACCAAACTTATTACAAAACAGCAACTTATCTGCTTTTGCAACTGTCAACGTCACAAAGTCGTCCTCAAAATAACAGGTCAGCAAAGTCCGTGCTTTTTCTACCGACGCCAAGCTGAGCGTTCCTTCAATAAGTGCGCTCGTTTGGTGAATAAAATGGGGTACGTGCTGCGTATAAGTTGTCAAAAACCATTCCCAGATTTCTTTTTCTACCATAAACACATTACGCGCACCAAGTTTACGAACCTCGTGGTGCAACAAGTGCTCTCCTTCTGGCACCTCTCCTTGTACCAATCCCAAGTAGCTATTGGCGTATTCTTTCCGAAAAAAGACGTCGGGAATCAGGGTAAAAGAAGGTGTATTGAAACACACAGATACGTTCTTCCAAAGGTTACTGTTCAAAAATGGGTGCTCTTCGTACAATTGTTTCAGCCAAACAACCCATTTATTTTCCATGGGAAGTCCGCCAATAGAATAATCTTCCAAACACAAGACGTGCTTGGTTTTGCTTTCTAATACAAAAAACCGAAAACGTTCAACCCCTAATTCCAGCATCAATTCGTACTCGGCGCACTTATCGGGGTTGAAAGAAGGGTCTTTAATCTCCAACAATGGAGTAATAGCCACTTGCGTACCAATCATCAGTTTTGAAATACGATTTGTCTTGTGCTACGTTCGTCGTGTATTTCGGCAGGGACGTGTCCTAAGTACCCTTTTAAGTCATAAATAGCTTCCAGCGAGTCGCAATACTTAAACATGGCATGAACTTCGTTCGCAGGATATTTTTTTATGTCTTCGATACTCATCCATTTCATTTCTTGAATAATTTGGTTGGCATCGGTCATTTCGGGGTCACTTCCAAGGTGCTGTTGTCCACCGACCACTTTCACTTCAAAAAATAATTCCAACGCGTGCAGAGGTGGTTGCATAAATTCATTGACAAACAACAAATTCCCTACTTCCACCTCTAAGCCTGTTTCTTCCACAAACTCACGCTGTAAGGCTTCTAAGGTTGATTCCTCAAATTGGATACCTCCCCCAGGCGGACACCAAAAAACATCGGTATTCCCGATACCACGGTGACTCAACATCAATATTTTATTATGTTGGATACACACCCCGCAAACACGTATGCGAAGTCGGTTTCCATAAAGTCGTGCTACTTCTTCTCTCGCCTTTTCCAACGGTTGAAAAACAGTTTTGGTTTTCTTACAAGGCTGCAAAGATACGCATATATTAATATGGGCTACCCGAAATATAGCTTTCGAGCGATTGGATGCGTGCTTTTTGGTCCTTGATAATACTCGAAACAACGTCGTTGATAGAAATAATTCCAATCAGTTCGCCCTCATCCACCACGGGCAAGTGGCGAATGTGCTTTTCTGACATAATCAACATGGCCTCTTCCAACTTTTGTTCGGAGCTCACTGTTATCAATTTCGAGGTCATCACGTCCCTGATTAAGGTGCTTTGAGACGAACGACCTTGCAAAATTCCTTTACGGGCATAATCCCGTTCCGAAAAAATCCCTGTAAGATTTCCCTCGTCGATGACCAATACCGCTCCAATGTTTTTTTCAGCCATTTGTTGAAGCGCTTCATACACGGTTGTTTCGGAAGTTACTGAGAAAATCGCATTGCGAGACTTGTCGCGAAGTACATTTTTAATGTTCATTTGGAAGGTTAAGTTATAGGATTTATAAAAGATTAACTACGGGTTTTACAAGATGGTGTTTCCATTTTGAACACGTTACTGGCATCAAAATAGTTTTTTTTCTTTGATAATGGCAACTTTTAGTTGGGAATAATTTTAAATGGTTGTGAATTTTGCATTCCTGCCGTAGTTTTGGATACATGAAAGAAACATCGCCTCCTTCGCCGTCTGATTTGCTCAAAAAGAGTTTTCCGCACGAGCCCACTGCTGGACAAGAACATTTTTTCCTAAAAATAGCCGAATTTTTGGAAGATGAAAACCTACGTGATTGTTTTTTGCTGAAAGGGTATGCGGGTACAGGTAAAACGACACTGATTAGCACACTCATCAAAGTACTTCCCAAATTTGGATTTAAGACAGTTTTGCTTGCGCCGACTGGCCGAGCCGCCAAAGTAATGGCCAACTACTCGCGCAAAAAAGCATTGACCATTCACAAAAAAATTTATCGCCAAGTAGCCGATGCTTATACAGGCGCTTTACACTTTGAATTACAATCCAACAAACACCGCGACACGCTCTTTATTGTAGATGAAGCTTCCATGATTTCGGACGAAGCGGAGTTTGGCTCACGCGGATTACTATCTGACCTGATAGAATATGTTTTTGAAGGAATTGGGAATAAAATCCTGATTGTGGGGGATGTAGCTCAGCTGCCTCCTGTCAACAAAGACATCAGCCCCGCCCTCGATAAATCGGTGCTCGAAGCCGCTTATTACATGAGCGTCTATGAGCAAGAACTGACCGAAGTGACCCGCCAAGGGCAAGATTCTGGTATTCTTCATAATGCCACACGCTTGCGGGATTCGTTGCCCAAAGAAAAACTTTCTATTCAACTACAAACCAAAGGTTTACGGGATTTTTATAAAATGCCCAGCGACCGCCTTGAAGATGGTTTGCGGTATGCGTATGATAAATATGGACGTGAAAATGTGACGATTATAACCCGCTCAAACCGTGAAGCCGTACAGCTCAATCAGTTTGTAAGGCGACAAATCAACGGTGCCGAAGAAGAATTAGACACGGGCGATTTGCTGATGATTGTACGAAACAATTACACCGTTTTAGGCGAAGAGTCACCCGCAGGCTTTCTGGCCAATGGTGATTTTGTGGAAGTAAAACGAATCCGCCGCGAAGAAGAAGTTCACGGTTTCCGCTTTGCCACTGTCGAACTACAACTGCTTGATTACGAAGACCAACCGCCGTTTGAAGCAAAAATATTTTTAGATACACTACACTCCCCAAGTCCGTCGCTGAGTCAAGAAGAAAATCGGCGGCTGTACGATGCTGTTTCGCAAGATTACCAATACCTTAAAACGAAAAAAGCACGCACGGAAGCAATCCGTCAGGACGTGTATTTGAATGCTTTACAGGTAAAATTTGCGTATGCCCTGACTTGTCACAAATCACAAGGTGGGCAGTGGAAGGCGGTGTTTGTGAACCAAGGTTTTCTGCCCGAAGATCAACTGAACCGTGAATTTGTGCGTTGGCTTTACACCGCCGTAACCCGCGCCACGGACGAAGTTTTTATGATGAATTTTCACGCTCAATTTTTTGAGTAGGTTACCTTCCCGAAAGTTCAAACCCTTCCGAAAGTTTTGAACCTTCCCGAAAGTTTAAAACTTTCGGGAAGGTAAGGTATTACAAAGGAATATTCCCATGCTTTTTCTTGGGAAGCGTCGCTACTTTGTTTTCAAGCATTTTGAAAGCGCGCAACAATTTTTCGCGCGTTTGCTCAGGGTAAATCACTTCGTCGATGTAGCCACGGTGAGCAGCACGATAGGGATTAGCAAATTTTTCGGTATATTCTTGGACTTTTTCCTGTAATTTGGCCGCAGGGTCTTCCGCTTCGGCAATCTCTTTTTTGAAAATAATTTCGGCTGCCCCGCTGGCACCCATCACCGCAATCTCGGCGCTTGGCCAAGCGTAGTTCATGTCGGCACCGATGTGCTTTGAGTTCATCACGTCATAAGCCCCACCGTAGGCTTTGCGGGTAATAACCGTTACTCTTGGCACAGTCGCTTCGCAAAACGCGTACAACAATTTGGCACCGTTGGTGATAATTGCGTTCCATTCTTGGTCGGTACCTGGCAAGAAACCTGGAACGTCTTCAAGCACAAGCAATGGAATGTTAAAACTATCGCAGAAACGCACAAAACGCGCACCTTTCGTGCTTGAATCAATATCTAGTACGCCCGCTAAAACAGCGGGCTGATTGGCAACAATTCCAATGCTACGCCCGCCCAGGCGCGCAAAACCTACAACAATGTTTTCGGCAAAATATTTATGAACTTCCCAAAAGCTTCCCTCATCGACAATTTCACTGATGACCTCCCGCATATCGTACGGTTGGTTAGGATTTTCGGGAATAATTGTAGCTAGTTTAGCCCGCTTTTCATTGCCACCTTCGTAGGGTAACGCAGGGGCTTCTTCTTCGCAGTTTTGCGGCATGTAGCTCAACAAACGACGAATATCACTGATACATTCCACTTCGTTGGCACTCACAAAATGCGTCACGCCCGACTTTGACGCGTGCGTCATTGCTCCACCCAACTCTTCCGAAGTTACGTCTTCGTGGGTAACGGTTTTTACCACGTTGGGGCCCGTCACAAACATGTACGACGTGTTTTCTACCATCATAATAAAGTCGGTAATGGCTGGTGAATAGACAGCACCGCCCGCACACGGCCCCATAATGGCCGATATTTGGGGAATGACTCCCGAAGCTAAGGTATTTTTGTAAAAAATATCGGCATAACCTGCCAACGACAATACACCTTCTTGAATACGAGCGCCACCCGAATCGTTCAATCCAATCACGGGTGCACCATTTTTCATGGCCAAATCCATGATTTTACAGATTTTTTCAGCGTGAGTTTCTGACAACGAACCTCCAAAAACCGTAAAATCTTGGGCAAAAACATAGACTAAACGTCCGTCGATGGTGCCATAACCCGTAATGACGCCGTCGCCCAAATAATATTCTTTGTCGAGGCCAAAATCTTTGCAGCGGTGCATAACAAACTTCCCAATTTCTTCAAAAGAGCCTGGGTCGAGCAACAACTCTACGCGCTCACGGGCGTGAAGTTTCCCTTTTTTGTGCTGCTGCTCAATGCGCTTGGCACCGCCACCGAGCAATGCTTCTTCGTTTTTTGTGTCTAAAATCTGAATTTTATCTGAGGCTTGCATTGTCATAGATTTTGTTGCTCATCTACTTGGTTTAGTTGGAATAATCCTGCACAAATGTAAGAGAGATTATGACTTTATTTACCGATTACGCCGACAAACAGTTGCTAAAGAAGTATAGCTTACCGTTTTTCAATGCCCGACAAAATACGGCGGATGTCGTTGGCCCGCTGCATAAAATCAAAGCTTGATTTTACATCGCGGTCGTCGATAAACTGCTTGTATTGCTGCAAAAACTCGATGTAATCGCCCAAAGCACGTGAGAGGTTTTCGCGATTTTGATCAAAAATCGGTGCCCACATCGCGGGTGAACTTTTGGCCAAACGCACCGTTGAACTAAAGCCCGTACTGGCCATGTCAAAGATATTTTGCTCGTCTCGCTCTTTTTCAAGCACGGTATAGCCCAAAGCAAAGGAGGTAACGTGGCTCAAATGCGACACATAGGCCAAGTGCAAATCGTGCTCGGCAGGAGTCATGTAGTGGATTTTCATGCCAATGTCGCGGAACAATGCTTCCGCCAACGCCACACATTCTGGGCTACTTTTTTCGCAATCGCACAAAATCACATTTTTTTCAGGCAATAACTCCCGAAAAGCCGCCGACGGCCCTGAGTTTTCAGTTCCCGCCATTGGGTGCGCTGCCACAAAGCGATGGCGTTTTGGATGTGTATCTGCCGTTTCGCAAATTAGCCGTTTGGTAGAACCTAAATCGATCACTGTTCCCTTATCGCCGATTAAATCAAGCACTTGCGGGACTAGCGTAACAATGTGGTTTACGGGAACAGCCAAGACCACTAAATCCGACTTAGGGACGGCCAATTCGAGCGGCAATATTTCGTCCACAATGCCTTTGGCCACCGCCAATCGCCCGTGAACTTCGGAGGCATCAACGCCGACAAAGTGCATTTTGGGGTATTTATCACGCAAAGAGAGGGCGTACGACCCTCCCAAAAGTCCAATTCCTATAATGGTTGTTATCACGTCAGTATCAAATTAAAAATTTACTTTTTGTCTATTTTTCAGAAAAGTGTGCAAAAGTAATGAGTTATCTGTTTTTTTGTCTCGTTTATTTCAGATTGGGTATAGGAAACTTTTCAGGCGACTCAGCAAACGTAAACACATAGGCCACATAGAATTTTCACATAGCACACAAATCCAAAGGTCTATGTTTACTATGTGTTTATTCTAATGTCCTCTATGTGTTTTAAAAAGAATGCTACCATCTCCTGTATTTATTCGTACACCCTAAGACAATGAATTAAATCGCTTTCAAATGATTGAAAAATACATGGTTCGTGCGCTTGAACTAGCCGCACTTGGACGAGGAAACGTAAGCCCCAATCCCATGGTGGGCTGTGTGATTGTGCACGAAGATACAATCATTGGAGAAGGCTGGCACCGTCGCTACGGCGATTGGCACGCAGAGGTCAATGCCGTCAATGACGCGATTGCTCGCGGTAACGAACATTTTTTGCCCGAGAGCACCGTCTATGTTACCCTAGAACCTTGCTCACATTTCGGCAAGACACCGCCTTGCGCGGATTTGTTGGTCGAAAAAAGAGTCAAAAAGGTCGTTATTTGCAACGACGACCCCAATCCGCTGGTGGCAGGAAAAGGAATTCAAAAACTCAGAGAGGCAGGAATTGAAGTAATTAATGGAATTTTGGTAGAAGAAGGACGGCGACTAAACGCCCGTTTTTTTACATTTTTTGAGCAAAAACGCCCTTATATCCTCTTAAAATGGGCCGAAACCGCCGATGGTTTCATTGCCGACGAAGACAAACAACCTCTTTCTATCAGTTGCTTGCAATCACGGGTGTTGAGTCATCAGTGGCGTAGTGAAGAAGATGCCATTTTGGTAGGAACCAACACGGCGCTTCACGACAACCCACAGTTGAATACTCGGCTTTGGGAAGGTCCTCACCCCACTCGAATTATCATTGACCGTACATTACGACTTCCGCAGGATTTGCACTTGTTTGACAATTCACAAAAGACCCTATGTTACAACGCTTTCAAGAACGAAGAACAAGGCAATACGACCTTTGTCCAAATTGATTTTGACGAAAATTTCCTCAAACACCTGCTGACCGATTTATACCAACGCAAAATTCAATCGGTCATCGTAGAGGGAGGAACGTTGATATTGCAAACGTTCCTAAACGAAGGAATTTTTGACGAAATACACATTTTTAAGAATGCAAAAGCGATTCAAAAAGGCACTGCCGCTCCCCTACTCCCCACGGGCGTTCGGTTGGTGAATCAAACCAGCATTGGCGGGGATTGGCTTAGTTCTTATCGGCAATCATCTCCGCAACTTTCCTACCCGTTGCCATGGCGGCATTGAGGGATGGATACGCTACGTGGTCACCACATTCGTACAAAGTATCGGTTATTTTTAATGAAGTTGCTGCTGAATTGGCAGGAAAACTCAACAACGATTCGGGTAAATGATACGTCCGTAGGTGTTTCCACGACTTCACATCAGCTCCGAACCATTCGGTCAACTCCTTGACAATGTGTGCCGTCAGTTTTTGTTCATCCACGCCTTCCAGTGCTTGCGTACTCACCGACACCAACGATTTTCCTGCGGGGGCATACGAAGGCGCGATGTCGCTTGGCACGCATAGGTTATGAACGGTCGAAAGGCGATTGGGATTCAAAGCCAGCATTTTTTCCGTCAACGGAGAACGCTCGGCGGCGAAGTAAGTACAGGTAGTTTTATTGAAAGTCCGAAGAATGTTTCTGCCCAAAAGTCGATCTGCTTGTGAAGCATCTGTTGCTACCACCACGGCCTTTGCGGTGAGGGTGTTACCGTCGGCCAAAGTCACCGTATTGCCAACAATTTTAGCAACTTTCGTCTGCAATCGAACTGTGCCTTCGGGCAATTTTGCCGCCAACTGATTCGGGATTTCCTGCATTCCTTGAGCGGGAATTACAGCTTCTCCGTTGTAAAATTGTTTGAAAACAAACCGAAAAAAATTACTCGACGTTGCCAGCTCATTTTCCAGAAAAACACCTCCAAAAAAAGGTTTAAAAAAGTTCCTAATCATACCTTCACTCCAACCCAAATCGCGCAAATACGACAGCGTATCGGTGGATTTATCGTTGAAAAAAGCATCCGTTGATTCCTTAGAAACCTCATTCGACAACTGTAAAACCTTGAGTTTGTCCACCAACGAACCTACGGGAGAAAGCAACGTATTAACCAATTGAGAAGGCTCTTTAAAAGGGTCGCTCATGACCGAAAAAGCGCCGTCGAGGCGTATTAGCGCCCCCGACTTAAAGCACTTCAAATCAAGGGCCTGGTAATCAAGCAGTTTTTGCGCCTCGGGGTATGCCGTTAGAAGAATTTGAAATCCACGGTCTAGTAAAAAACCATCCATTTTGTCGGTTCTAACGCGGCCACCTACGGCCTCCGACGCTTCCAATACCAACGATGAAACCCCAAAACGGTTTAGATAAGTAGCACAGGTAAGCCCCGCCATGCCTGCGCCTACAATAATTACGTCATGATTTACCATGCAATCAAAACTATTTTCCGAACAAATAGTTTTCACTTTTTTTCACAAAAAAGCTCGTTGGTCAACTGCCAAGTAACGGCTACCTTTGTGGCCAAATTATTTTTCAAACGACCAAAAACAGCGTTAACAGTATGCTTAAAGCAGAAATGATTACCGACAAGGGGACGATGACGATTGAATTTTATGAGCAAGACGCCCCAAATACCGTTGCCAATTTTGTCAACCTTGCTAAAAGTGGTTTTTACGACGGACTAAAATTCCACCGTGTCATCCCTGATTTTGTGATTCAAGGCGGATGCCCTCAAGGAACGGGACGCGGCGGCCCAGGCTATCATATCAAATGCGAACTTACGGGAGGAAACCAGTATCACGACCGTGGCGTACTTTCGATGGCCCACGCAGGCCGCAACACGGGTGGTTCTCAGTTTTTTATCTGCCACAGCCGTCGCAACACCGCACACCTCGACCGTAACCATACTTGTTTTGGCAAAGTAATTGAAGGCTTAGAAGTAATTGATGCCATTCGTCAGGGTGATGTCATTACCAAAATCAACATTATCGAAAGCGAAGCATAGTCCATTTTGAGTGATTGTGTGACGGCGGTTGCTCCCAACCGCAAGAGGGTTCACGATGAAGCTTAATCCTTTTTGAACCAAGTGCTTTTAATAGTTGTATTTTCATTATAATCACAAGCCAAGTTACGTATGAAAGTAGAATTAGTTCGCGTTGACGATGGGTTTCACTTTGAAGCCACAGGTTCGTCAGATATAAAAGTACATACCGATGCGTCGCCAGCCATTGGTGGCCAAAACGCGGGAGTTCGTCCCATGGAGTTGTTACTAATGGGAGTTGGAAGTTGCAGTGCGATTGACGTTGTGCTTATTCTCAAAAAACAACGACAAGAAGTTACCGACTTCAGAATCACCGTAGAGGGTGACCGCGTTAAAGAAGAAACTACCGAGCGCTCACCTTTTCGCTCGGTCACTATTCATTATTTTTTCAAGGGAAATAACCTAGACCGCGCCAAAATCGAACGGGCGGTGAAGTTATCGATGGAAAAATACTGCTCAGCCACGGCGCAATTTGAGCCTTTGGCACAAATCGGACACACAATTACGATTGAGGAGTAAATAAGTTTTGAGTTTGGGGTTTACCGTTGGGAATTCAAGAACCCCAAACTCAAAAACGCCTACCACCAGCGGTAAAACAAACCCACTCGTGCATTGATGGACGAGGCAGCAGTTAGTCCTTCGCTTTCTATTTTAAAAGGGATGTGCTGATAGGTTGCCCCAAGTTCAAGCCCCACATTCCCTGTTTTACTCAGCAAAACACGCACTCCAGCGCCCCCCTGTGCGACAAACTTAAAACCATTGTCGCCCGTTGATAACATTCCGTAGTAATTGGCTACTTCCGCAAACGCAGCCCCCAATCCTGCCTGTACATACGGCCGAACGCGCGCATTGACATCCCCAACGTGATAGCTACCCGTCAACGTAATCGGATAAGCCGTGACTGTACGCGTTTGCACGGCCGAAATAGCGCCATTATCATATTCATACACCTGACGAGGCAAGCGGTTCATAAAATACTGTGAACCAATCGCAAACCCCACCGACATATTGTTTTTTGGGAAAACAAAATCAACGGCCAGTGAATAGTTACGAAACGTATTGGCCGCCATAAAATCACCTAACGAACCTGTAGCAACCCCCAAACCTCCCGTCAAAGAAACACGATAAGAGGTATATCTCAGATAAGGCGACTCTCTCTTGAACAACTGAGGTTTGTCAATAACTTGTTGTGCCTCAACTATATTTGCCAAAAATACCCCCATAAAGCAGAGCACAATGGCGCTTATTGTTTTTACTTTTCTAATTTTCATACCAAGCATCATACGTTGTGGTTTTACTACTTTCTCAAATACATCGACTGCTTAAACACATTGTCAATCAAATTCGTCAAAGACGCCGAGTCAAAAATGCCATTTCCTCGAATCTGGGCATTCCAAACCACTTTGGGTTGCAGACCGTTGGTCGCATTTTTTAAATCTACCATTTCCAAATACCAATAGGTTTCTGAAGTTTGATAGTAAGAGTAGGTTGGAGGATAAAAAAAGCCACCGCCGCCAGTGTATCCCCAGTAGCTGTTCCAAGGGTTATAATTAGCGACAAGCCCCGTTTGGGTTTCTCTGATGCGCGCTACACTGACGCCCAAATCTGGTTTTGCCTCGCGCGTTACTCGCTTGTATCCGCGCTGCGTCAAAGTTGATGTAATTCGGTCTAATGCCACATAATCTTGCGTAGAAGTCGAAACTCCCGTTTGCTGGTTTTGAATTACATATACTGTATCGGCCAAGCTAAAGGTCTGGTAATTAGCAAAATTGGTCGTAGGTTCGTAATTAGTAATAAAAACTTGGGTTTCCTCTACCGTCAAATCATTCAAGGGGTCAGGTGCGCAGGCAGTGGCTATCATTGCGACCGTTACTCCTAAAATAAGTGCTTGAAATTTAACTTTCATGGTTTATTCTCGGTTTTTTTATAACCTACTAACGAAAAGTTGGCCCAAATCATTTCATCTTTTTTATGCTCAAAATTGCCCACGACCCAATTTTTTGTCATCCACTTCCCAAAGGCCCTAACGGAGAACCTCATCGTTTTCCAATGGCCAAATACGAACTTATTCCCGAACAGCTCTTGTATGAAGGCACTTGCACGTCCGACAACTTCTTCTCCCCTAGCCACTTGGACGAACATTGGATTTTGGGGGTGCACGATAGTACCTACTGGGAAGATTTAAAAAACTTGAGAATTTCTGACAAAATGGTTCGACGGATTGGTTTCCCGCTGAATCAACGACTCATTGAGCGCGAAACGCGCATTGCCCAAGGAACGATTGAATGTTGTCATTTTGCGTTGGCGTTTGGCGTTTCGATGAATGTCGCAGGTGGCACCCATCATGCTTATGCCGATCGTGGCGAAGGGTTTTGTTTGTTGAATGATGTGGCTATCGCCGCCAATTATTTACTCTCGAAGCAACTGGCGACCAAAATTCTGGTGGTCGATTTGGATGTGCACCAAGGCAACGGAACGGCCGTTATTTTTCAGAACAACCCTCAGGTTTTTACCTTTTCAGTGCACGGAAAAGATAATTATCCTTTGTTCAAAGAAAAATCAGACCTCGACATCGAACTCCCTACGGGAACGCAAGACCAAGACTATCTCCGCTTACTTTATGAAACATTACCTTATCTCATCGACCAACAACGGCCCGATTTTATTTTTTACATTTCGGGAGTAGATATTCTGGAGACGGATAAATTGGGAAAATTGAAAGTTACCCGCGAAGGCTGTTACCGACGTGATGAGTTTGTATTTTCTCAGTGTAAACAACGAAATATCCCTGTTGTGGTTTCGATGGGTGGTGGCTATTCCCCGCGCTTGGCCGATATTGTGGAAGCACATTGTAATACGTTCCGAATTGCACAGCAGCTATATTTCTAATCTTTTACTGTAAAACTTGGTAAGTCAAGAACGCCAACCCATACGCCAAAACCGTCATGTATGCCAACTGAATGAGGGGCCATTTCCAGCCGTGGGTTTCACGCTTTACGGTTGCGATTGTACTCATGCACATCATGGCAAATACATAAAACACCAACAACGAAAATGCCAGCGCGGGTGTGTACATGGCTTTTCCCGTTTTAGGATTTATCTCAGCACGCATTCGGGCTTTGATGGTTCCGTTATCTTCATCCGCTTCGCTTCCGATGCTATAAATGGTGCTCATCGTACCTACAAACACTTCGCGCGCGGCAAATGAAGCCAATAACGCAATACCTATTTTCCAATCGTATCCCAAGGGTGCAATGGCTGGTTCAATAAATTTCCCAAAATGACCCGCGTACGAATGTTCTAACTTGTAAGCAGCTACCGCGTTTTCCATTTCAGTTCCTGTCAGCGTTGGTTGCTCTTTTTGAATGGTTTCTTCTGCTTTTGAAATGGCATCGCCTGGGCCATAGGTAGCCAACACCCAAAGAATAATAGAGATGGCAACGATGATTTTACCTGCTTGGGTCACAAATGACTTAACACTATCCCAAACGGCAATACCCACATGGTACCAGCGCGGAATTTGGTAAGTAGGCATTTCCATGACAAAATAGCCCGTTTCGGCACTTTCAACCCTTCCTTTGATAGCCCAAGCCGATACTAAGGCACTGATTAGCCCCAGCAAGTACAAGCCCATAAGCGTCAGTCCTTGGAGGGTAAAAAAACCAAGTACTGCCGTAGAAGGCACTACCAGCGCTATAAGCACCGTATAAATCGGCAAGCGAGCCGAACAACTCATCAGTGGTGTGACCAATATCGTTAGTAATCGTTCTTTTCGATTTCCGATGCTTCTGGCTGCCATAATGGCTGGTACGGCACAGGCTACTCCTGAAATAAGCGGCACCACACTTCGACCATTTAAGCCAAACTTTCGCATGAGTTTGTCCATAATGACCATCACCCGAGCCATGTAGCCAGATTCTTCAAGCAGCGAAACCAAGAAAAACAAGAAGGCGATTTGAGGAATAAAAATTACAACCCCGCCAATGCCCGCCACCAGTCCATCGGTCAATAAATCGGTCAATGCTCCTTCTGGAAGTTGTTGTTTTAACCAATCATTCAACGACGCCATTCCCGCATCAATCAAGTCCATGGGATAGCTGGCAAACGTAAATACCGCTTGAAAAATGACCAACAGCACCGCCAAGAAAACGGCATACCCCCAAAAAGGGTGAAGCAAAACTTTATCTAAACGCCTCGTCCACAATGGTTTCACCAAAAACTCCGCCACCGTTTTGACCGATTCTTTGACGAGACCATCGATGACCGCATATCGGTGCATGGTTTCAGCTGCTTGAAAACCGCTTTCTTTAAAACCGTGTTTTTCAATCATTTTATCGTAAGCTACCCGCTTTTCGTGCGGTACAAACGAAAAAATATCGTGTTGCTGAACGTGGTGCAATGCCAAATAATTATTGGAAATATCGTTCGTGCGTTTTACTTCGTCAATCAATTCGGGGAATTGCTCCGCAGGATTAAAATAATATTTCTCAACCGATTTTTTGGGGTTTTCTAACTGTTGCAAAACAGCCTGTTTGAGTTGGTCTAAGCCTTCTCCTACCCGCGCATTGATGCGAACTACAGGCACGCCCAATTTCATCGCTAATTTTACGGCGTTGACTTGCAGGTTTTTATCTCGCGCTACATCGAGCATGTTTAAAGCCAAAACTACGGGCAACCCCAAATCTGCTACTTGGGTAAACAAAAGCAAATTACGTTTGAGGTTGGAGGCATCAGCCACCACTACTACCACATCAGGATAATCTTCATGGGAAGGATTGGCCAAAATATCAATAACCACTCGCTCGTCCAACGCTTTTGGATATAAACTATACAGACCTGGCAAGTCAACAACCACTGCCTCAGTAGCATCATTGAGCATCCAAGGGCCTGATTTTTTTTCTACCGTAACACTTGGGAAATTTCCAACTTTTTGACGCAATCCAGTCAGTTGGTTAAACAACGATGACTTACCGATATTTGGATTGCCGACGATGGCGATGATGGGGTTCTTTTTCAAGGGATATTAAATGCTTTCTTCAACAATAACCGTAGCCGCTTCTTCTTTGCGCATTGCCAAACAATAGCCGTTTACTTGCACACCAATTGGATCGCCCAGAGGTGCCACAAAATCGAGCATTACTTCAATGCCAGGCAAAAAACCCATTTCGAGTAGTTTCAACGATAAATCTTCTTGGCGAAACTCTTTCACAAAAGCTCTTTCTCCCAGTTGTAAGTCGGCGATGGTTTTCATATTGGACGGGTGGTTCAGTCTATTTTCTCAAAAGGGTTTTGAGTCATATAACGCAATTTATTTAGATTGAGTTTAAATAGAACCACACAAAGTAACATTTTCACGCCAACAATATCAAATGATACCTATCAGGTTTTCTAATGACGCCATACACACAAGCACTTATCGAACTGTTTATCAGCATATTACAACAAACAATATCTATACTAATTCTAAATTTTAAAGATTATTACTTCAATCAATACATTATTTTAGTCCAAACTCTACATTTGCTTTTCCATTTTTCGCCGTCGAATGAAAGCCACCCTCGCGTTTTTATTGGCCTCCATTGTGTTTGCACAAAGTCTCCTTCCTCGGTCGGCGACTGAGTTGTTGCATTCACCTGACGTGTGGAAACATTTTGAGGAGCACAAGGCAGAATGCCCTGCGTCATTAAGCTTTCTTGATTTTTTGTGGATGCACTATTCCGCCGATTCGGAGCATACCAAACAAAAAGAGCACCATCTTCCAAGTTTTGATTTCAACAGTGTAGCCAGTTTTTTTGTGCTACCTTCGGCTTCTGTATCGTTTGATGCCCAAACTGTCGTTACCTTCTTAACTTCTGCCAATTTTCATTGGCTCAATTCCTACGCCTTTTTATCATTCAAGGCACTCATTTGTCCACCCCGAGCTTAGGGCTTTTTTTCTTTGATGGGAGAAGTGTATCCTTTCAATGCTGCATTTCCCGCTTTTCATCTATTCTAACAATAGGTCACTCGGGCAAATTCTTAATCCATTCATCAATCGAAGCATCGGCTACCGATTCTCTTTCTGATTTATCATAAATGGAAAGTAAAAATACTTGTTCACCCACAACCCTTACGTGGGTTATTACCCTTGCTCCACCACTTTTCCCTCGATTTTTAGAAGGAATTGCCAAACGTATTTTGAAACATTCTTTACCAAGAGGAATCCCTGTTTTGGGATTTTCTCTAAGTGTTTCTTGTAAATACACTAATGCTTGCTTTATGCTTGCATGTTTTTTAGCAATTTTTTTGAGCTGCTTCTCAAATACAGGTGTTGTTTTAATTTCAAAGTTCATTCAACAACTGATCCAAAGTTTTCAACTCAATTTCTCCTCTTTCGTGCATTTCAACCTCTTTCCAAGACTGACGCAGTTCTTTCAAAAGTCGTGGTTCTTTAGGTTTCAACTTTTTAGGCGTCTTCACCTCGGACTTATAACCAAGTTCCTTGACGAGCGCCAAAAACTCTTCTGCTTTTTTTTCGGGGACGGTGACAGTGATTTGCATAAGATTACAACTTCAATTTTCAACAAAAATAAAACAAAATATGATTGATTCACTGATTCATTACAGTATCAAAAACAAGCTGGTCATTGGATTGGCAGTGGTGGCACTGGTGATTTGGGGAGGGTACTCGCTCTCGCGGTTGCCCATTGATGCCGTTCCTGACATCACCACCAACCAAGTGCAAATCTTAACGCTCACACCCACCTTGGCAGCCCAAGAAGTTGAGCAATTTGTGACTACACCCATCGAATTGTCGCTGGCCAACATTCCTGATGTGACTGAGATTCGCTCGGTATCCAAACTTGGGCTTTCGGTAGTAACCGTAGTTTTTAAGGACGAGGTGGACATTGTCCGAGGAAAACAATGGTTAACCGAACAACTCAAAACCGTGGAAGCCGATATTCCTGCGGAGTTCGGAAAACCCATGATTGCACCCCTCACAACGGGCTTGGGCGAAATTTATCAATACACCTTGGCCGTTAAAAAAGGGGCGAAGTCTAAATATGATCTTACTGAGCTTCGTACTATTCAGGACTGGATTGTCAAACGCCAATTGGTCGGAATAGAAGGAGTGATCGAAATCAGCAGTTTTGGTGGATTCGTCAAACAATACGAAGTCAGTGTCAACCCCGAACGCCTACGCGCGCACAATGTCACGCTATCGGAGTTGTACGATGCCTTGCAAAAAAACAATGCCAACACAGGAGGAAGCTACATCGAAAGAATCGGGCAAGCGCAGTTTATTCGTGGCGAAGGGGTTGTAAAAAGCCTCAGCGACATTGAGCAAATTGTGATTAAAAACGTGGGAGGAATCCCCGTTTTGGTACGTGACGTAGCTGGGGTTGATTTTGGCCATGCCAATCGCTTTGGGGCATTGGTGCGGAATGGCGAAGGCGAAGCCGTTGGAGGAATTGTATTGATGCTAAAAGGTGCTAACTCGGCCAATACCGTCAATGCCGTAAAAGAACGCATTGCCCGTATTCAAAAAAACCTTCCTGAAGGCATTGAAATTGTACCGTTTATTGAACGTACCAAACTCATCAATAAAACCATCACTACTGTCAGCGAAAATCTGCTTTTAGGGGGACTCATCGTGATTGTGGTCTTGGTACTTCTCATGGGTAGTTTGCGGGCAGGGTTGGTGGCCGCTTCGGTCATCCCGTTAGCCATGTTATTCACGATTGGAATGATGAATACCTTCGATATTTCGGCCAACTTAATGTCCTTGGGTGCGATTGACTTTGGGGTGATTGTGGACGGTGCCGTGATTATCGTGGAGGCTATTGTCCATCGATTTCAAGTTTGGTACGAAGACAACAAACGCAACAATGTCGATGACCCACTTGAACGCGACCAGTTGGTGTATGAAACCGCCAAACGCATTCGTACCTCGGCGGCCTTTGGCGAAATCATCATTTTGATGGTGTATCTGCCTATTCTTTCATTGGTGGGAATTGAGGGCAAAATGTTCAAACCCATGGCCATGACGGTTGGGTTTGCCATTTTTGGGGCGTTCATTTTGTCTTTGACCTACGTTCCGATGATGTCGTCGTTGGTGATGGGCAAAAACTTACACAAACACTGGAATTTTTCAGAGCGGGTACTCGCTTGGTTATACCGACGTTATGAACCCCTCATTCTCTGGTCGTTACAGTGGAAAAAAGCTACAGTTGGTATTACCTTGGGACTTTTTGTGATTTCACTTCTTGTCTTTAATCGTCTTGGCGGTGAATTTGTCCCTACCCTCGACGAGGGCGACTTAGCAATCGACTTCCGCACGGCATCGGGGACTTCTTTGACAGAGACAATTAATTCAGCTAACAAAGCCCATCAAATTCTCCGAAAACATTTTCCCGAAATTCAACAGATTGTAGGGCGGGTTGGAGCTTCTGAAATCCCTACCGACCCCATGCCCATTGAAATGGTCGATCAAATGATTAACATGAAAGATATTTCGGAATGGAAAAACGCCAAAAATCGCGAAGAAATGTCCGAAAAAATGGCGGCAGTATTGGCAGAAGAACTACCTGGAACCAGCGTAGAAATGACCCAACCCATACAGATGCGTTTTAACGAAATGATTACGGGGGTTCGCTCAGACGTGGTCGTTAAAATCTTTGGCAACGACCTTGACGTTTTGTACGAACGTGCCAACGCCGCTGCTAAAGTAATTGAAAAAATAGAGGGAATCGCAAGTGTACGCGTGGAGCAAATTGTAGGTTTACCCCAAATCAGCATCAACTACCACCGAGCAAAAATAGCGCAATATGGCCTGAGTATTGCCGACATTAATCGCCTCGTACGCAGTGGTTTTGCGGGCGAAACCGCAGGAACGGTGTATGAACAAGAGCGCCGTTTCGACTTAGTGGTGCGGTTGGATGCGCAACATCGTCAAGACATTGAAAACGTTCGACAATTGCTTATTCCATTGCCACAAGGAGGAACAGTACCGTTGGCAGAGTTGGCGGATATTGGTTTTCGTAAAGCTCCAGCTCAAATTTCCCACGAAGAAACCCGTCGGCGTATTACGATTGGGATTGGCGTTCTCAACCGCGACGTAGAAAGCGTCGTCAACGACGTTCAGGCTACGATTGAGAAAAAAGTGGCCTTACCATCGGGTTATTTTTATACGTACGGGGGAGCTTTCGAAAACCTTCAACGCGCCAAAGAACGCCTAAGTTTCGCCGTCCCGTTGGCACTTTTCCTCATCTTTACATTGCTCTACTTTACCTTTCATTCTTTAAAAGAATCGCTCTTAATCTTCTCCGCCGTTCCCATGTCGGCCATCGGAGGAATTATCGCCCTCTGGATGCGCGACATGCCCTTTAGTATCTCGGCTGGGGTTGGATTTATTGCGTTGTTTGGGGTAGCAGTTTTGAACGGAATTGTACTTATCAGCTACCTCAACGACCTTGAAAAAGAAGGAGTTACTAACTTAAAAGAACGTATTTTAAAAACCGTCGAGGTACGATTCAGGCCCGTAATTATCACAGCGACGGTAGCCTCCCTAGGTTTTCTTCCAATGGCTATTTCTAATTCGGGAGGAGCCGAAGTACAGCGTCCACTGGCCACGGTTGTGATTGGCGGAATTTTATCCGCTACGCTCCTTACGCTGGTTGTCTTGCCTGTGCTGTATGCGTTGTTTTCGAAAGCGTCCACTACTACCAAAGGAGTCGCAAGCCTGTTGGTATTGATCACCCTTTCATTACCCTCCCACGCGCAAATCAGCGTCCAACAAGCGATTGAACGGGCTTCACAGAACAACCTAACCCTAAAAACAACGGAGCTAACCCAACAATCGCAAAAGGCATTGATAGGGTCGGCTTGGCAGCTGCCCAAGCTCTCCGCCGATTTGGCGGCGGGGCAAACTCAAAGCCGTCCTTTTGATTATACGCTCAGCGCCGTGCAGAGTTTTGAGCCTTTCGGCGTATATCGAAATCGCGCAAAAGTGTTGACCCAACAAGTGAATGTAACTCAAAAACAACAGGAAATTCAGCGCAATGAATTGGCTTTCAGCGTCAAGCAGCAGTATTATCAAATTCTGTTTTTGTATAAAACGCGCCAACTAATTCAAGCGCAAGACACCTTGTACGTAAAAGCGCTAGAAGCCGCCAAATCTCGTTACAAAACGGGTGAAACCAACCAGTTGGAAGTGGTGGCGAGCGAAACCAATCGGCGTGAGATTCAAAACCGTCGGACGGTTATTGACCGCGAAATTCAGCTGGCTTACATGGGTTTGCAGGCATTAATGTACAGCAATGAATCCTTAATGATTGATACGTTGCTCAATTTACAACGACCCACTCCCTCCCAAGAAGGAATCAATCGGTACGCTGCCCTTGCGACGGAGGAATCGCAATTGAGTCGTAATTTTACGGACTTAGAACGGGCACAACTCAAACCTGACTGGAGAATTGGCGCTGCTAATCAATCCATTGAAGGTAAACTTGGCTTTATGTACCTTTCTGGTGGTTTGGGGATTCCGTTGACCAATAAACCCCAAAAAGCGCGCATCGAGGCGGCAAAAGTAGGCGAGCAAGCCAGCGAAAATCAGCTCAAAGCCATTCAGTTTCAGACCGAAGCCAACACCAGAATTCTGCGAGAAAGTCTCCAAAAACTTCAGACAACGCTCAATTATTACGAACAATCGGCACTTCCTCAAGCAGAGTTATTGCTTAAAACCGCCTACAAGCAATTTCGTTTGGGAGACATCGAATACGTAGAATTTTTCCAAAATACCCGTCAAGCTTGGCAAATCCGTGAAGCCTATTTGACCGAACAATTGCGCTTTACCCAAACCGTCATTGAGCTTGAAAAATGGCTAGGTATTGAATAGAATAACGATTTTTTGAATGACGACTAACCACTTCAACACAATTCCAATGAACACATTAATTCACTCTATACGCTCTTTGCATTTTGCCCTTCGCATTTTATCCCTCGCCCTTCGCCCCTTGCCATTTGCCTCTCGCATTTTGCATTTTACCCTTCGCCTTTTGCCCTTCGCCCCTTGCCCTTCGCCCCTTGCCCTTTGCCTCTTGCCCTTTGCCCTCCGCCCCTTGCCCCTTGCCCTTTGCCTAACAGCAGCTCTGAGCAGTTGCAATAAGACCGAAACCGCCCAAACCGAAGAAGCAGCCCCCGAAAAGGCTCCAACCGAACTTAAACTCACGGCGGAACAAGAAAAGAATTTTGGCATTAGCCTCGGAAGTCCCGAAACCCGAACGGTTTATGACGCTATTGTCCTCAATGGAGTGGTTGAATCGTCGCCTCAACAAAGCGCGAGTGTGAGCTTTCCGCTCATAGGGATTGTCCGCAGCATTGGAGTCTTGTCTGGTAATTCAGTAGGAAAAGGAAGTACACTTGCCACCATCGAAAGCCTCGAACTCATTCAATTACAGGAAGATTATTGGAAAACGACAGGCCAACTTCAATTTGCCGAGCAAGAACGCCAACGTCAAACGACCCTATCGCAGGAAGAAGTAGGAGCCAAACGTAAACTCCAACAGGCAGAATCTGAAATGAGGGTTTTGGAAGCCACCAAACAAGGCATCGAAGCCAAACTTCAAGTGGTAGGAATCGATCCAAAATCGCTTAAAACAAATCAAATCGTTCGTACCATCGCCCTTCGCTCTCCGATTGGTGGCGTAGTTAAGAGCGTTCAAACAACCCTTGGAAAGTCCATTAACGGCGGAGAATCGTTGTTTGAAATCATTAACCAAACAGGTGCGCGTTTGGTACTCAAAGTGTTTGAGAAAGATGTAGCCCTCATAAAAGTAGGCCAAAAAGTAACGTTTGACAATGGCACAGCCACCATCAGCAGTTTAGGTACTACTTTCGACTCCAACAGTCGTACTGTAGATGCCTATGCTACCCTCAACGCAACCCGCTTATTGGCAGGCCAATACGTGAATGGGAAAGTGATATCCTCGCCGCGCCAAGCTGAGACTCTGCCCGAAACTGCGATTGTTCGAACGGGAGAAACTGCCCACGTATTTGTCAAAACTCCGCAAGGAATTTATCGCCCCATCGACGTGAAAACGGGCGCTTCCCAAGACGGTTTTGTTGAAGTAATTTTCAACCAAAAACCAACCTTACCCATCGTTATCACAGGCGCGCAAACCCTGCAAGCCGAACTGACCAAAGGCGAAGGAGAAGAGGAATAGGTTGGCAAGGAGCAAAGGGCAAAGGGCAAAGGGCAAAGGGCAAAGGGCAAAGGGCAAGTTAGTTTGCTTTTTTGCCAATTTGTCAATTTGCTTATTTGCCTACTTGCTTTTTGCCAATTTGCTTATTTGACAAAATCGCCCTTTGCAAAATTGCCCCATCCTTTCGTACATTAGCTGATGATTCAATATAACTTTTAAAATCCGCGCATCATGTACAAAAGTTTACTGGCAGCCCTGCTTTCGGCCGTTTTACTTGGTTTTACATTCAAAGAGAAAAAATACGATGTTGGTCACATCAAAACCAACATGGGAGATATTTACTTTTGGTTGTACAACGAAACGCCCAACCACAAAGCAAGTTTTACCAAATTGGCGGGAGAACATTACTGGGATTCACTGACCTTCAACCGTGTTATCAATAATTTTGTAGCCCAAGGTGGTTGCCCCGATACGCCCGAAGGTTTTGCCAATTCTCCCTATTTACTCAAGCCAGAGTTCGATAAAAAGATTCGGCACGTGTATGGTGCCGTGGGGGCAGGCCGCGACAATAATCCTGACATGCTTTCGGCGGGTTGTCAGTTTTACATTGTTCAAAACAAAAATGGGCTTGCTCGCCTTGACGATAAATTTACGGTATTTGGGCAAGTTTTTAAGGGGATGGACATTGTGGACGCCATCGTTGCCGTCAAAACCGATTCAACAGACACGCCTCTCAAGCCAATTACGCTTAAAGTACGGGTCGTAAAGATGAACGCGAAAGAGTTACAAAAACTGGGCTGGACGGGTAGTCTTAATTAAAGACTACCGCATTTTTGCTCTTTTGGCCAAGTAAGCCGTCAGAATTTGGTCTAAGCCTTTGGCAACATCGGCTTCGATGAAATCAATTTTATATTGTCCGCACTTGAGTCGAAGTTCGTGGTAATATTTTTTGGCGGCTTCTTGGTATTGCTTTTTCACTTGTCCTGGCTGAATTTTCACCCGCTCACCCGATTCTAAATCAATAAACTCGTACGGGCGGTCATCAAAAGCAAACTCCTCTTCGGTACGGCGGTCGGTGACGTGAAACAACAACACCTCGTGCATGTTGTGACGCAAGTGCTGCATGGCCGAAAAAATTCTTTCGGCTTGATTTATGTCTTCAAACATATCGCTAAAAATCACCACCAACGAGCGTTTGTGAATTTTCTCGGCGATTTCGTGCAATACATCTGCCACGGCCGTTTTACGGAGTTCTTTGGGCTTTTTAAGAACGTTTTCCAGATCCAAAAACACCTTATGAACGTGTGATGGGGTGGACTTTATCGGGGTTTGAACTTCTATTTTATCCGAAAATGTACACAAACTTACCGCATCTTTTTGACGCTGGAGCAAATTGGCGATACTTGCTGCTGCCAACACGCTGAACGTAATTTTATCGTGATTAGGCTCAGGATAATACATCGACGACGACGTATCGACCAGTAAATGGCAACGCAAGTTCGTTTCTTCTTCGTAGCGTTTTACAAACAAGCGGTCGCTTTTGGCAAATACTTTCCAATCGATGTGGCGTGTGCTTTCGCCTGTATTATACAAGCGGTGTTCGGCAAATTCGACCGAAAAACCATGAAAGGGCGATTTGTGCAATCCAGTTATAAACCCTTCGACGAGCTGTCTCGCCAAAAATTCCAAATTTCCGTACTGTCTTACCGTTGCAATATCAAATTTGCGAGCGCTCATGTTGTTAAAAGGTTTGTTCCTGCGAATAAACTACATTATTTGGAGACTATAAACTTAAAACGGAAGAAGGAAGAAATTTTACTTTAATTGGACAAAGCCCGCTCAATGATGTCACCTGTTTCGGTTATCATTTCATTTTGGCCCAGCAGCACCATTCCTTCCATTCCAACCACCCTGAGGGTGACATTGGCAACGCCAGAGCCCAAAATCCCCAAATATTGTGCCGCCGAACGACTCAAATCAATCAGGCGGGTGCGGTGGTACGGTCCGCGGTCGTTGATACGCACAATCACCGTGCGCTTATTGGAAAGGTTTGTGACCTCCACCATGGTGTTGAAAGGCAACGTACGATGCGCGGCAGTATATTCTTTCTGATTGAATGGCTCACCTAATGACGTTTTGCGCCCGTTAAACATTTGTGCATAAAATGATGCTCTTCCTTGCTCTTCCTTCCCCAACAATTGGGCTGATGCTGGATTTACTTTGATCAGCGACAACAATACAAGTACATAAAAAGTGGTAGAATACATAGATTTGTTCGGGTTATTTTTCACCAAAAATGACAATTTGACTAGGAGTCCCCTTGAACGCATACTCAAAAAAATGCAACCTTTTTTGAGTTTAAGGGCTGAAAATTAAGCAAAAAACAAATACGAACTACGTTTTTTACAAATTGACATACTTACCCCAGCTTATAACAACGTAAAAACCAACAACTTTATTTTGAAAATATTTTGACTACCAACAACAAAAGACGTACTTTAGCGTTTGGTATAACTCTAAACCTCAAAAGGATAGTGGAAGACAAAGACAGAGAAAAAATCTACTCGAAACGCGTAAAGGCAGGGAAAAGAACTTACTTTTTTGATGTGCGTTCAACTCGTTCAAATGATTACTACTTGACGATTACAGAAAGTCGCCGTTTTCCGCAAGGAGATGGGTTTGCTTACGAAAAACACAAAATGTTTCTCTACAAAGAAGACTTCGATAAGTTTGTAGATGCCCTTCAAGAAACCGTAGCCCACATTAAAACTGAATTGATGCCTGACATAGATTTCTCTCAGTACGCCGTACGTGAAGAAGAAGACTATACAGGTAGCGATTTGAAGTGGGATTAATCAACCTTTCCTGACCTATCCTATGCCCTGCCTCTGGTTGCCCAGAGGCTTTCGGTTTTGTAGCCACCACAAAATCCACTAATTTTGCCAATCAAAAAATCGTCATTTAACTAATGTCTCTCCAATGTGGTATTGTCGGATTGCCCAACGTAGGCAAATCCACTCTTTTTAGCGCATTATCAAGTGCCAAAGCCGAAGCTGCCAACTATCCTTTTTGTACCATTGAGCCCAACGTCGGAGTGGTTGAAGTACCCGACGAGCGTATCACTGTCCTCGAACGCCTCATTAATCCACAACGTACCGTTCCGACCATCGTTGAGATTGTTGACATCGCAGGTTTGGTTCGCGGGGCTAGTAAAGGCCAGGGTCTTGGCAACCAGTTTTTGGCCAATATTCGTGAGGTGGACGCGATCATTCACGTAGTTCGTTGTTTTTCGGACGACAACATTGTTCACGTAGAAGGCCGCGTCAACCCCGTTAGTGACAAAGAAATTATTGACCTTGAGCTTCAACTCAAAGACCTTGATTCTATTGAGAAAAAATTTGCTCGGGTAGAAAAAGCAGCCCGCGTGGGTGACGCCAAAGCCAAAGTAGAACTCGAAATTCTGACCCGCGTAAAAAATGCCCTATTTCAAGGAAAAAGCGTGCGTGCTGTCGGTTTGACGGACGATGAAAAGGCAGCCATCGCTGATCTTCAACTTCTGACCATCAAGCCCGTTATTTATGTCGCCAACGTGGATGAAACATCCATTCAGACGGGCAACGAGTACGTAGAGCAACTCAAAGCTGCCGTGGCCGAAGAAAATGCCGAAGTAATTGTACTTTGCGCCGCCATCGAATCGCAAATCGCTGAAATGGAAGATGCCGAAGAGCGTGAAATGTTTTTAGGCGAATATGGCCTTAGCGAGTCTGGCCTTTACAAACTCATCCGTGCTTCGTACGCCATCTTGAACTTGATTACTTATTTTACCGCTGGGGTCAAAGAAGTAAGGGCTTGGACGATTCAGCGCGGCTGGAAAGCCCCGCAAGCAGCAGGAGTGATTCACACTGACTTTGAGCGTGGTTTTATCCGTGCGGAGGTTATCAAACTTCCCGATTACGAAAAATACAAAACTGAAGCAGGCTGCCGTGATGCGGGCAAAATCTCCGTTGAAGGCAAAGAATACGTTGTACAAGACGGCGACATCATGCACTTCCGCTTCAATGTGTAGTCTCAAGTTTTTTTATTCACACAAAACCCCGACGAAGTGTTCGTCGGGGTTTTGTTTTTTTTAGTACTGTTGATGCTCAACTCATTTCGTACACAGGGTACCTAATCGACGACTTCTTTTTTTCTAAACAACGCCCGAAAAGTACCCGCCATGTGTATCACGTGGTCAACCCGATTTTTGGCCTGACTGATGACATGAATATTTACTTCTTGTTCGAGCAATTTGCCAAATGATGCCGATAACATATACATTTCTTCGACATTCACTGAAAAGTCATTCACCACAAACTTTTGAAATCCTCGGTCCTGTAAATTGGCAAAATAAAGGACAAGGCAAAAGTTTTCGCCCTCGAAGTAAGAAATCACTTTATCAACGTCAAACTTCTTGGGCATTTCGTGATGGTCAACCAGTGCATCAATAATTTCTTCTTCCTCATTGGTCATGTACAAGTGAGGCGTCAGATAAACAGGTGGTTGATAGTTCATTTTACTTAATCTGATTATTGGAATACTTAGCTTTTCTACTCAGAAAACTATTGGAATGCGACAAAAATGGCATACACAAATTTATTTTCATAACTTTTTAAATATTTTATTGAATTATTTATATTTTATACTTAGTTGCATTTTAATCTAATCAAAAGGAAAAAATACTTATTTTTAATACTATTTCCTCTGACGGCATCCAAGTTTGAAGGAATTTTCAAAAAAACACCTTTTTAGCTACCTTTTTATAACTCATTTTTAGCAAAAAAATATTTTCATAAAATGACAAAAAAGGACGCGTTTCCGCGTCCTACTGAACTATATATGATGTATTTTGGGAAAATATTACCGAGAAATATCGAGTACTTCAAATTCCATTGCTCCAGCTGGTACTTGGATTTGGGCTTTTTCTCCTACTTTTTTCCCCATCAATCCCTTTCCAATGGGTGAGCCTGCCGAGATTTTTCCTTGTTTAAGATCGGCCTCTTCTTCTGCCACCAATGTATAGGTTACAACTGCATTGTTACGGCAGTTTTTGATTTTAACTTTCGATAGTATGCTCACCTGCGATGTATCAATCGACGATTCATCCAAGACCCGCGCGTTGCCTACTATTTCTTCTAATTTAGCGATTTTTGCTTCGTGTAAGCCTTGTGCATCTTTGGCTGCATCGTACTCGGCATTTTCGCTCAAATCACCTTTATCACGGGCCTCGGCTATTGCACGAGCTATTTCCTGACGGCCGCGTGTTTTTAAGTCCTGCAATTCAGCCTTGAGCTTATTGAGACCTTCTTCGGTGTAATATTGTAACTTAGCCATAGTGCTGTTGTGTACGTTAATTGTTTAGTATTATATATCTGTCCTATCACTTATTTCTTCCACCAAAGACAAAAAAAAAGAACGGTGAAATGACCGCTCTACTACAAATGGGGTAGCTCTGTCACTTCTTCCTAAAAGACCGAAAAGAATTGGTTGTGTCGGTTCATGGTCGAAATTTGAACAACAAAATTAGCAATATTTGCAACGGGAATCAAGACTACATCAGTTTGAATCCAAAAAATTGCTCTAAAAATCATATCTAATAATCGACAAAACGATTTTCTCAGTGCATATGTCAAAGCTTCGAATCATTTTTATGGGGACTCCTGAGTTTGCAGTGAGTAGCCTTCAAAAGCTTGTAGAAAGCGGTTGCAACGTGGTAGCCGTTGTGACCGCTCATGATAAGCCTGCAGGGCGTGGGCTGCAACTTACTCCTTCCCCCGTAAAACACTATGCTGTATCTCAAGGTATTCCTGTTTTACAACCTGAAAAGCTAAAAAATCCTGCTTTTTTAGAAGAATTACGCAGCTACCAAGCCGATTTGCAGGTTGTTGTGGCGTTTCGGATGCTGCCAGAAGTTGTCTGGAACATGCCCCCCAAAGGGACATTCAACCTACACGCCTCTCTCCTACCACAGTTTCGCGGTGCAGCACCTATCAACTGGGCGATTATCAACGGAGAAACCGAAACGGGCGTTACTACCTTTTTTCTTGAGCACGAAATTGATACAGGAAACATCATTTTTCAAGAAACTGAACCTATCCATTACGAAGATAACGTTGGAACTTTGTACGAACGACTGATGCACAAAGGAGCGGAATTAGTCGTTCGGACTGTCAATGCCGTAGAGGCAGGGAATTATCCGCAGTTGCCCCAATCACAAAGTGAAGTCCTCAAGGCTGCCCCTAAGATTTTTAAAGAAACTTGCGAAATCAATTGGAATCAGTCCACTGAAGCGGTTCGGAATTTTATCAGGGGGTTATCGCCTTATCCTGCCGCTTGGACCACCTTGAATGGCAAATTGTGTAAAATTTATAAAAGCTCAGTGGCAACACAGGCGCCTACCGACAACGGTAGCCACTTATTTACGGACAATAAACACGTGCTACTTTTTAAAACTACCGATGGTTGGTTGTCCATTGACGAACTACAATTGGAAGGCAAGAAAAGAATGGGAATTGAAGAGTTTTTGAGGGGCACCAAAGTTACGATTGCCTGAGCTCTTTCGGAGAATATTGACTTTTCCAAATAATAAAAGCCGCTACTTGAAAGAGCGGCTTTTGTCGTTGATAAACACAACTGATATAGAAACGACGCTCAGGTAGAAAAAGTTTTAGCCTTGAAAAATAATCTCACTATTTTTCATATTATTGCAAAAAATCAACATTTGTTGATTTTCCTCGAAAAAAGTGACAGATACATGCTCCAACAAACCATCTACGAAGTACGAATTACCTACATCGGTAGCCTTACGGGCCTGCGCGAACGGGAGCCATTTGTTTGCTATTTTTCAAACTTAAAGAAGACGGTAGAGAATTTGACAGCCCAACTCGCGCTAAACGGTTGGCCACTAAAAATCAATTACACGGCAGTATATCGCGGACTCAAAATGAAGAATAAATACCACTGCGATTTTGAAGTTGCAGGGCATAAAGTGTTTAGGATTTCTATTACTCCTTGCGTACTTAATCCTGTTCTCACAACCCTTGGGATTGACGAAATGCCTGCTTATAAGAAGTGATTTGTTTTCGGCTCTTTTTTTGCAACCATATAAGACATATAAGGCCATATAAGTTTCTTCTTATAATCACTTATATGTCTTATATGGTTCAAAAAAGCTTTATTCCGCAACGACTTTGAGTTCTAGGCCGAGTTTTTTCCCCTCTTCTACCATCAAACCAAACGCCTGTTCGTACTGATTGGGAATGATCCCATCAAGAATCGCTTCCCGAACTGCCGTTTTGATAATCCCCACTTCTGCCGAAGGTTTGAGGGCAAAGGCTTGCATGATAACCTCTCCCGTAATGACGGGCTGGAAGTTTCGAATCTTATCTCGTTCTTCGAGGTCGTAAAGTTTTTGTTCAACCTTGTCAAAATTCGCCAAATGTTTGCGAACTTTATCAGGGTTCTTAGACGTAATATCGGCACGGCAAAGCGTCATTAATGCCTCCAAATCATCGCCCGCGTCAAACAACAATCGACGCAAAGCCGAATCGGTAATTTCTTCTTTGGACAGTGCAATAGGACGAAGGTGAAGACGAACGAGTTTTTGTACAAATCGCATACTTTCGTTCATCGGCAATTTCATCTGGCGAAAAATGCGCGGCGTCATTCTTGCACCCAACTCTTCATGACCGTGAAACGTCCAACCCACTTTTTTGTCAAAACGCTTGGTAGCAGGTTTGGCAATATCGTGCATGATTGCCGCCCAACGTAGCCACAAGTCATTGGTATGTTTTGAAATATTATCAAGTACCTGAAGCGTATGATAGAAATTATCTTTATGCCCTTTTCCATCTTGGTATTCAGCCCCTTGCAACTCTACAAACTCAGGAAAAATCAATTTTAAAATCCCCGCTTGATGCAGCAATTTAAAGCCGTAAGAAGGGGTTTTGGCTAAAATAATTTTGTTGAGTTCGTCATTGATACGCTCCTTTGAAATGATGGAAATACGCTCAGCCATTTGCACAAGACCGTCAAACGTATCTGGCTCAATATCAAAATTAAGTTGGGTTGCAAAACGCGCTGCCCGCATCATTCGGAGCGGGTCGTCAGAAAAAGTAATGCCAGGTTCGAGGGGGGTACGAATGAGTTTTTTCCGCAAATCACTCATCCCGTTGAAAGGATCAATAAGCTCGCCATAGTTCGTTGCATTTAAGCTGATTCCCATGGCATTGATGGTAAAGTCACGGCGATTTTGGTCGTCTTGCAAGGTACCATCTTCCACAATCGGCTTCCGAGATTCACTGCGATAAGATTCGCGACGCGCACCCACAAACTCCACTTCAAGATCGTCAGTTTTGAGTTGGGCTGTGCCAAAATTTCTAAATACAATTACCTGTACACCAAGCCTTTCGGCCACTTTTTCGGCCAACTCAACACCACTTCCAACGCTTACTATATCAATGTCCTTAGAAGGACGATTCAGGATTAAATCACGCACGTATCCCCCAATAACATAGGCTTCAACGCCCAGTTCACGGGCGCTATCGGCAATGACTTGAAAAAGGGGATTGGAGGCTAAAACTTCACTAAAATTCATTCGGATTGCTTTTGCAAACTGCAAAGATACTATTTCTTTAAACTTTCGCCCGTGAGTTGGTGTTCATTCAAGAAGAAAAAAAAGTATCAATGGAAGAAATAATTAATAAAGTAGCTAATAGTGGGCTTGTTACTTTGGATTTGGAAGATTATTACCACCAAGGTGAGCGCGTGGTGTATGACCTTAAAGACAATCTTTTTATGGGAATGATTCTCAAGGAAAAAGACTTCCGTGAGTTTCTTAAAAGTCACGATTGGACACAGTACGCAGGCAAAAATGTGGCCATCACTTGCACCGAAGACGCCATCATCCCAACTTGGGCATACATGTTATTAACACTTCAACTTGGGCCTCACGCCCACTCAGTGGTGTTTGGAACCCTCAACGACCTTGAAGAAAAGTTGTTTTTTGATGCCATCAACCGAATTGATGTAGAGACTTTCCGCGATGTTCGCGTGGTGGTAAAAGGGTGCAGCAAACACCCCGTTCCGACGGCGGCTTACGTAGAACTGACGCGCAAACTTCAACCCGTTGTGCAATCGCTGATGTTTGGTGAACCTTGTAGTACGGTTCCGCTGTTCAAAAAACCCAAAAATAAACTTCCACAAACGTAATTCTACAAAGGTTGTGCCTCTCCGAGGCAAAATTATCAAAAAAACTAACTTTTGTGACTACAAACGTTGCGCCTCTCCGAGGCAAAATTGTCGAAAAACAGCTTCGGAGAAGCTTAACATTTGTAACAACAAACGTTGCGCCTCTCCGAGGCAAAATTATCGAAAAACAGCTTCGGAGAAGCTCAACATTTGTAGCATTTGTGATATTTATCCAAAAATATATTGTGAAGCCAACATGGCTTGCGCGAGCTTGAGGTCGTCGATGGGCAAATTGACGCCAAGCTGTGTTAATTCACTCACTACCAACTCCGTTGCTAAATTACCAACCAATTTATCTTCCGCCAGCGGACATCCTCCAAAACCACGCACGGCACAGTCAATTCGGCGAACTCCTGCTTTATAAGCTGCTTTTACTTTTTTGGGCGTTTGCGACGATTTTGCGTGCAAATGCGCCCCAAATTCCACATTTGGGAATTTTTTCACCAAATGCCCAAACAAGGTCTTAATTTCGTCGGTAGTACTCGAACCGATTGTGTCAGAAGGGGCAATGATGTTAATCCCTTGTTGAACCAATTTTTCGGTAAATTCCTCCACGATTTCAGGACTGTAAGCATCTCCATACGGATTCCCAAAACCCATCGAAAGATAAACCACCAACTTTTTATTGGTTTTTTGGCAGATATTCTGAATTTCTACCACTTCACCAAATGCCTCTGCAATGGTTTTGTTCGTATTTTTTTGTTGGAACGTTTCCGAAACCGACAAAGGAAATCCCAAATACTGAATTTGCCCAAATTGTGCCGCATCTTCTGCCCCACGAACATTAGCGACAATGGACAGCAATTTGGTGGAAGTGGTCGATAAGTCTAATTTATCTACTACCTCGGCCGTGTCCCGCATCTGAGGAATGGCTTTGGGAGAAACAAAACTCCCAAAATCAAGCGTATCAAAACCTACCTGAAGGAGCTTATTTAAGTAATTTATTTTAGCGTCGGTCGGCACAAAGTTTTCTAAACCTTGCATCGCGTCACGCGGACATTCAATGATTTTCATTTTAGTTATAGTAAATTATGTAGTAAAGTGTTGGTTGTGAGCAACCAAGACCACAAATTTACCCTCCACTCACGGGGGGAATGAGTACAATTTCGTCGTTGGGATGGAGCGGCTGGGTATCGTCGGCATAGTCGGTATTGACAGCTACGCGCAGCGAAGCCAGTTTTTGAAAATCGGGAAATTGGCTGACCAAATGGCTTTTCAAATCCGCCACCGTTGCTTCTTCGGACAGTTGTAAGGTCAGTTCGAGTTGGCCAATAATCTCTTTGGCAATCCCAAACGCTAATACAGTTATTTTCATATTCAAGTTTTATTCCTAACGTAATTGCTCTATGACTCGTTTCAAACTCTCCAAATTGTGTGCGGGAGCGTGTAAATCCAAATACGGTAAAACCGCTTTTAACGCTTTTACTTCGGGACGAAAATCGGGCGAGCTAGCCAAAGGATTTAACCAAATTACCCTCCTCGCCTTTCGTCGAATTCGCTCCATATTTTTGGCCAGATCATCTCCATCTCCCGTATCCATACCATCGCTGACAATTAACACAATCGTCCGTGAGTTTAATCTTTTCATCGCATACTCGTCCACAAATTGCCTGAGCATCGTTCCAATATCCGTCCCGCCCGACCAATTGGGAACGCGCTCCGAAAGATTTTCAAGGGCTTGGGTATAGTCCATTTCCTTTAAATCTTCCGTAATTCGTACCAATTTTGTACTAAATACAAAAGTTTCAATGGACTGGTACAACGTCTGAAAAGCATACATAAACTGTACCCAAAAGCGGCTGTACAAATCCATTGATTTACTGACATCACAGAGTAAAACCAAACGGATTTTGTTGCGGGCGGGTTTTCGGTAAAAAAGGTCGATGATTTCTTCACCTTTCCGAAAATTGTTTCGTAACACTCGCCGTAAATCCAACTGCCCGCCATTTTTAGTAATTTCGTAACGTCGGCTCATGGTTTTGGCCATCCGCTGTACCATTTGGCGCACCAAACGGCGGGCTTCGTGGAGGTCTTCATCGGTGTAAGAGCCAAAATCTTTGAGCGTCAGGGGTTCTCCCAAACTATACGACGCCAACTCTTCGGTTTGCGATTGTTTGTTGCCGTTTAACCAATTTTTGAGCGCCTCAAAAGCCGCTTCTCCGTTTTGTTTCGGTTTCTTTTTTTTCTGCTCGCTTTCTTTGGCCTCGTCCTTTATTTTAGAATCAACTGCCTTGGCAAGTTCTTTCCAATATTTCGTATATAATTCGTCAAATTCGCGTAGTTGCTTTCGATTTTGAGGAAAAACACTCCGCATCGCCAAGTAAAATTGTTCTTCCTCTCCCAACTGAATTTCGGCCAATGCTTTGAGCGCATCGGCTTCACGGTCAGGACCAACGGGCAAACCTTTTCCCCTCAAAAAGCGGCTAAACGCCACCACGTGGGCCGACAACTCAACTTGGCGCTGAATAAGGTTATCTTTCATAAATTCGACGGAACATATCTCGGGGTAATTCACCAAAACGTCCTTCTGAGAGCATTGGGTTCAATTGATACGTCACCACGGCATCCACATTGTCGAGGTCTTCACCAAAAAGCTCTTGCTCCATTCGCGTACTGTACTGCATTTTCACTTGAATGAGCTTGGCATCCAACGGTTTCCCCCAAGCTTCATTATCTCCCAAAACCAATTGAATTTTTCGCCAATCGTCGTAAAAATATTCTTGCAACAACGGAATCAACTGAAAACGAAATAGTTCACACAATTCTTCAAAAGTAGTTATATTCAAAAAATACGCATGGCCTACGACATGGTCACGGTCGTGCAAAAACTCTATCCGTTCGTTGAGCGTCGCCAAAAGTTTACCTAAATTGGTATTTTCTACTGTTTTATCGTTCAGGGACGGCAGGTCAGGCAAACATTCGTTAAAGTAAAAACGACGACGTAGGGCGGTGTCCAACAAAGCAATCGAACGGTCGGCGGTATTCATCGTCCCGACAATGTACAGGTTAGCTGGCACCCCAAATTTTTCTTGCGAATACGGCAATGTAAGCCAAAGTTCGTCGGTCGCCCCCAGTCGTTTTGAAGGCTCAATGAGCGTAATCAACTCCCCAAGCACTTTTGAGACGTTGGCACGGTTGATTTCATCCATCACCATAAGAACAATGGGCGCTTGGGTAAACCGTTTTTGACGATTTTCGGGGGTGTCAGAAATACAACCTTCAAAACTTTGATAATCGGCAGCCCGTAATGCCTCCAAACACGCTTCGTAAAAAACGCCTTTACGAACTTTGTACGTGATTTTATCACCAATAGTTTCGGGTCGAATCCCTTCTACAAACTCCTCATAACCAAACGATTGATGAAATGTTACAATCTTGTGCGCGTACGATTGGCACAACCGCTGCACTTCATAGGTTTTACCCGTCCCTGGCGCTCCATAATAAATGTAATTGAGGGGAATGGTGGGGCGCTCTATTCGCTTTTGATACGTTTCGGTTGGTTCGGCGACAGCTCGTGCCATTGACGTATTTTTCGCAAACAACTCCGAACGAAACCCCTCATCTTCAGCTGCCTGATAAATTGCTTTATTATGCAATTCACGATGAGTGGTTGTAGTGGCGATTTGCTTTAAATCTTGCAACGAATCAATCCAATACTGAACAACAGAATCGTTTTGAAGCAAATGTTTGTCTTGAAACTTGATTTTACCCAACCAGTAATCTGCATTCCCTTTTTCCTCAAACGTTATATTTCCTAGTTGAAGAGCTGGTTTTGAGAAGTACTCTCTCTTAAAAAGTAAGCTTAACGTAACATTTTTTTCCTTTCCGCTAATTTGTAGGGCTATGTGATTATTCAAGTTAGCCGTGATTTTTTGGTTTTTTCCGCTTAACGTAAACGCAATTTGTGGTGAGTTTTTAGGAATGTCCAAACTCCTTATCATTTCATTCAGCAAGGAAAAAAAAAGCCTCACCGCATCATCTTGGTGTATGCGTTTGATTTGCTTTACGACAATTTCTCTTTCCGTTAAGGTACTTTGCATGTTATCTAAGGCTATGTATCTACTGTGAAGATATCTTAGTGTTCTATGTGTTTACTTTCAATATTTCACACTATTCTTTCTCCCTGCAAATTACAAAAGTCTCGAAATTTTGTCTAATGTGATGGTTTTATGAAGCAAATGTTAAAATAAACCCTGTGAGCGTCCGTTAAGGTATGCGAACGAAAGTTCTTATGTACAATTAGTCTCAATCCCGCTTGTAAACTTACTAGCGGGATTTTTGTTTTCGTTGAGAGGATTAGTAACTGGTTATGAAAAAGCACCTAAAAATCGGCAGGAAGTAGTTCTTTTAGCAATTGATTTATAGAAGACGAAGAAGTCAAATCTGCGTCTTCCAATTCTGCCATATCGAGGGTAAAAATGTTTGTGCCAGGGGCTCGCCAAAGTCGGTCCAACAACAACGACAGGTGTTCGGAGGTGCCATCGCTATACAAAATACAGGCGTCAGCTTCAAGAGAGGCAATCCACGTTTTCCGCCATTCGTCGGCTTCTTGTTCGGGCGATAAATTTTCGAGCCTAAACAGGACGAAATGAGGTAAAAGCTGCGTTAAAGCAAGCAATACATTTTCTTTGTAAATTGAGATGCCAATAAAGTTGATGATATGACGCATAAAATACTTGTTTTTGTTGGTTTGTGGGGCTTGTTTAGCATCCTGACCGTAAATGTAATAGCTCAAACCGTAAAAAAAGACCGCTTTATTGCCAACCAAGGCGTAGTGACTTGGACAGAAACTGTTGAAATTAAAGACATGGACACGCCCATCATCGTGGAAGCCATAGCCGAATCCTTACAAAAAAACCAATACGTTCAATTAGATAGTAAAAGGCTCAATAATGTGTTGACAGGCCGACTTGTTAGTGCACCATCTCTTGGTCTAGCAAAGGCGACTTTTCGCGTAGATATTTTATACGAAAGTTACATTGTTTCGGTAAGGGGCATTACGCTAATGCCTTCCACGCCCATTGAAAAAGTCATTTTGAACTCCCAACAACGATTTATTGACTCTTTTCCTAACGCCATAAACCTCCTTGACGAGCAACTTTCCCAAACATTTAGCATTAGGTTTTAGGCAAACAAAAACCCCGATAGCGGTTGCTATCGGGGTTTTTTGGTGACGAAGGCGAGATTCGAACTCGCACAGGCTAACGCCCACTACCCCCTCAAAGTAGCGTGTCTACCAATTCCACCACTTCGCCGTTCCCGTTGTTTGGGGTTGCAAAAGTAGTAGTCCGAAATGATAATTGCAAATAGTTTTTTCAAAGAAATTTATTTTCTCCAATCAATTTCTTTCCCTCCCCAAAAGTTGCTCAATTAAGCAGAGTCGCTTATATTGGGCTAAAATGAACCTTTTTTCCTCCATGCAACGTCGAAATTTCCTCCAAACCATTGCCGCTACTCCCGCCCTAATTCCTTCTTTGTCAAGCCGTAACAAACCCACGCTCAAACCTGCTCGACTTAAAGCGGGCGATACCGTCGGGCTCGTTTGTCCAGCCGCACCTGCCTACAGCAAACAAACGGTACAAGTCATCGTGGAGTCCATGCAAGCCTTGGGTTTTAAGGTAAAATTTGGGAAACGAATGTGGGAAAGGTACGGTTACTTGGCAGGAAAAGATGCCGACCGAGCAGCTGACATCAACGACATGTTTGCTGACCCATCGGTACAAGCGATTATTTGTGTGCATGGCGGCTGGGGCTGTGCGCGATTGTTGCCTTTGCTGGACTATGACACCATCAAGAAAAACCCCAAAGTGTTGTTAGGATACTCAGACGTTACTGCACTGCTTTTAGGGATTTACAGTCAGACTGGTTTGGTTACTTTTCACGGGCCCGTGGGGGCGGTTAGCTGGAATGAGTTTACCGTGAACTATCTCCGAAAAGTCCTCATAGAAGGCGAAGCTGTGCGATACGAAAACCCAAAAGTAGTGGGCGATAACCTCACGCAAGTCGCCGACCGAATTGATACTATCGTTGCAGGAAAAGCCAAAGGCCGATTGTTGGGAGGCAACCTCACGGTATTGAGTCATTTGTTAGGCTCTCCTTACGTTCCCGACTGGAAAGGGAGCCTATTTTTCTGCGAAGACGTGGACGAAGCCCCCTACCGCGTTGACCGAATGCTTACCCAACTCAAATTGAGTGGTATCTTCAACGATATGAATGGATTTATTTTTGGCAAATGTTCGGAGTGCGAGCCAGGCAACGGCAGTTATGGTTCACTTACGCTCGAAGACCTGTGGCTTGACCACCTCCAACCTGCCCAAAAACCTGCCTTTTCAGGGTCAATGATTGGGCACATTCGCCAAAAATTCACCATTCCCGTTGGCATTGAAGCCGAAATGGACGCTGCTACGGGAGTCATTCAGTTTTTAGAAAAAGCCGTTGTTTAAAATAATTCTTAATCCGACAGGTAAGTACAGGATAAGTAAACAATTGCTTTACAAAAAATTTGCCAGCCAACCCATTCTATATTAAGCTATTTTTTATAAACCAACACCTTGAGCTACGCAACCGATTCGGAGCTATGGCAAGCTTTTAAAGAGGGCGATAGAGTCGCTTTTGCCCAACTTTACAACCTTCACATCGAAGATTTGTTGAGTTATGGCTACCGTGTTACGTCCGATAGGCAGCTTATCAAAGACAGCATTCAAGACCTTTTTTTACACCTTTGGCGTAGTCGTCAGAACTTAGCCGATACCGATAGTATCAAGTTTTACCTCTACCGCTCGCTACGAAACAGAATTGTACGAAATAGCGAAAAAAACAACCATTCCCCCATTGATTCCGCTGGGTTATTTGAAAATATCATTGGAGAATTGTCATTTGAGGACGATTTGATTGCCAATGAACAACTTAGCGAACAGCATCAACGACTCAAACGCGCCATTCACCAACTTCCTCGTCGGCAGCAAGAAATTATCCAACTCCGCTATTACCACGATTTTGGCTTAGATGAAATTGGTGACATGATGCACATCAATCCCCAATCGGTTCGGAACCTCCTCCATCGAGCCATCACCGAATTGCGTGAATGTTTTTCGGTTTAAAAAAGAGCATTTTGGGGTTTTAGAAAAATAAATAAAAATATTTCAAGAAAAATGAGTACAAAACCAAAGTACCCCGATTTAGGGGATTGAATGAAGAACTTATGAACACATCATACGCTTTCTACACCATTGAAGATTTTATCGCTGATGACTATTTCATTCAGTGGGTCAAATACCCTACTCCAGATTCTGACGCCTTTTGGGCCGATTTTTTGGAAAGGTTCCCCACCCAACGTGAAAATGTAATTGGGGCAAAGTTAGGGGTTGAACAACTTTCAATTGCAGCTAAACATGAGATTCCTACGCAAGAAACGCCCGCTATCTGGGCACACATTTCTGACGAGTTGGAAGAGCCGCCTAGACGTATAGTTCAAATCGTTCTAAATTTTTGGAAACCAGCCCTTGCGGCGGCTTCCATTGTGATTGCGCTTGGTTTGGGATGGGGATGGTATAAAAACGCCCACAAAGGCAGGTATGACCAGCTCATTTCAGTCGCAAAGAGTCCGCTTCAAGAGGTAGTGAATACCACCTCCACGAACCTGACAGTGAACATGCCCGACGGAAGCCACGCGATCCTAAAGCCTGAAAGTAAACTCAGTTATACCAAATCATTCACGGGCAATATCCGCGAAGTATATCTTTCGGGAGAAGCATTTTTTGACGTAATTAAAAACCCTAACAAGCCCTTCTTTGTTTACGCCAATGGATTGATTACCAAAGTATTGGGCACAAGCTTTTGGGTAAAAGCATACGAAGCCGACAAACAAGTTACCGTACTTGTGAAAACAGGAAGAGTCTCGGTTTTTGCCCAAAAAAATACCCAAAATCCAGATCCCGAAACAAATGGGCTGGTCTTAACACCCAATCAGCAGGTAGTATTTGGCAAAGCAGACGAACGATTGACCCGTAAATTGATTGAGAGGCCCGTGATTTTGTTATCGCCCCAAGAACTTAAACAATTCTCTTTTACGAATGCGTCTGTCACCGACATTTTCACGGCGCTTGAGAAAGCCTACGGCGTTGATATTGTCATTGACGAAGAATTGATGGCCAACTGTAGCCTTACCACCACCTTGTCCAATGAAACCCTTTTCGAAAAACTAGATATCATTTGTGAAGCACTTGAAGCTACCTACAAAGTAGTTGATGCTCAAGTCATTATCACAAGCAAAGGCTGTAACTAAACCAACTATCCGCTCATTTCAAACCCTTATCGCATGAATATAAAACTTGACTTAGTACACTAAAAAAGCCGATAACGATTCCAGCGTTACCGGCTTTCAAAAGCCCTTTTGATGGTCTTCCAAACCACATCCGATTCCAGCGGATGTGAAAGGGTTGTTTTTGCTTTTCCAAATCACAAAAACCTTAGTAAACTAATGAAGAAAAGATTACAAATCCAAAAAAACCTGATTCGCCTTATGAAGTTCTCGCTAATACAATGCTGCATTGCGATGATTTTTGTGGGTGTCTCGCTCGCACGAGATGTAGTAGCTCAAGAATTGTTGAGCCGTAAAATCAGCATTCAAATCGACAACCAAAGCATGTCCTCAGCTTTGGTTCTGATTGAAAAACAGGCAAATGTCAAATTTACCTACCGTCCTAAAATTGTTGAATCAACACAAAAAATTTCGTTGAATGCCACCAACGAGCCACTCGCTCAGTTGCTGGACAGGCTATTTATTCCGTACAAAATCAAGTACAAAGTCATTAGCAACCAAATCATCTTGTCCAGGCTATCGGCCTCCTCTTCCAGTGAACTCAATACACCCATCGAAGAAAAGAACTTCGAGCCCAACCCGTTATTAGAAGCCCTTGCTGATATTTCGGTTTCAGGGACGGTCGTGGATGACAAAGGCGGGGTACTTCCTGGCGTAAATATCTTTGTAAAAGGTACACAGAAAGGCGCCACTACCGACGAAAACGGCAAGTTTTCGATTGCCGTGCCCAACGCGCAAGCCGTATTGGTATTTAGCTTTGTGGGTTACAAACCCCAAGAAGTGATAGTAGGAAACCGTTCTTCTATCAATATCACTCTTTTGACCGACGAAAAAGCCTTGGGCGAAGTCGTCGTTGTAGGGTACGGTTCTCAACGTAAACAAGACATTACGTCGGCCATTTCGGTCATCAATATGAAAGACATCGGCGAGCAACCTGCCAACAACATGAATCAGATGATTCAGGGACGGGCAGCGGGGGTCGTTGTCAAACAAAAAAGTGGTACCCCTGGCGGTGCATTTGAAGTGCGCGTGCGGGGTATCGGTTCATTGGGTGCTGGAAGCGACCCACTGTACGTTATCGACGGCTTTGCGGTGGGTACGTCGGTAGGCCAAAACCTCAACCCCAACGACATTGAAAGTATTTCTATCCTAAAAGATGCCGCCTCTACCGCTATTTACGGGGCGCGCGGCTCTAACGGGGTAGTGCTGATTACTACCAAAAATGCCAAAGAAGGCAAAGTTGACGTCAATCTTTCGCTTGATTACGGCATTCAAAACGTTCCCTCAACGCGTCGTGTCAAAATGCTCAACGGGGTAGAATTTGCCCAATTTAAGAAAGAAGTATTTGAAGATGGTATCCGCTATTTTCAGAATAGAGAACCAACGCTTGAAGAAGTTCCAATCGGTTTTCGCTATCCTGAGCAAACCAAATATTCAACCGATTGGTTTGGGGCTATCATGCACAACAACGCACCTTATACCGATGCTAACTTAACGATTTCGTCGGGCAAAGGGCCGCTTCGCTCCATGCTTTCTGTAGGTTACTATAAGGAAGAAGGTACCATCACCAATACCAACTACGACCGTTTGTCATTGCGTAGCAATATCGGGGGGCAGGTCAATAAATTCCTCAACGTGGGCGTGAACGTCAACGGGAGTTATACCAAACAAAACCTTGCCAATACCGACGGCCGTAGTGCCTTGGTGGGAGGGGCTTTGTTGATGGATCCGCGTGAACCTATTTACAATACCGATGGCTCGCTTCGTCCGTACATTGGCGGGGTAGATGGCGTTTTTGGTTTTCCTAACCCACTATTTGTGTTGAAAAATGTTCTTCGCCGACGCAACATCGCCGACATCTTGACCAGTGCCTTTGCCGAAGTTTCAATCATGAAAAACCTCAAATTTCGGACATCGGCCAACATAAAACTCAATTATAACACCTTTAAAGAATACGTACCTTCGACCATCGGTTTGTCGGTGGCATCGGGTACGGCGGGCGCTCCCCCGCGCATTGCAACCGCACAAGAAGTGGTAGAACAATTGCAAAACTTATCTTTTGACCAGCTTCTGACGTATTCACCCCAAATTGGAAACAACCAAACCCTTGAAGCCATGGCTGGTTTTACGAGCCAACGCGAAATTTTACGCGGAACGGCGGGTAGTGCCAACACTTTTCCTGATGATTTGGTGCAGTATTTGGGCGCAGGCTCCATCCGAGCATCAAACTCTTACGAGAACGGTTGGTCGTTGCTTGCGTACTTTGCTCGGGTCAACTATGCTTTCAAAGACAAGTACCTATTATCAGCCTCGTTTCGTCGCGAAGGAAGCTCTCGTTTTGGTGCTCAAAACAAATACGGAGACTTCCCTGCGGCTTCGGTGGGCTGGCGCTTGAGTGAAGAGTCGTTTATGCCTAAATTCTCTTGGCTAACCGACGTAAAACTACGGGCAAGCTGGGGGGTTACGGGGAATAACAACATCGGTAACTACCCAAGTTTGGCCTTCGTGGGTGCCAACAACTATATTCTAGGCAATGCTTTTGCCCCTGGGAAAGTGATTAGTTCTTTTGCTAACTCAGGATTAAAATGGGAAAAATCAAACCAATTGGACATCGGTTTGGACATTGCGACCTTCAATAACAAGTTGATGTTCACCTTTGAGTATTATAATAAACTCACCAACGACATGTTGTTGCCAGTGTCTATCCCAGCAGTTTCGGGTTTTACAACGAGTTTGGACAACATCGGAAAGGTACGCAACCGAGGTGTCGAAATTGGGGTGGACTTTCGCACCAGCCTTGGTGCTGTTAATTTCCGCACCAACGGTAACATTACCTTCAACCGCAGCCAAATCTTAGCCATCAAAGGCGTCAACGACATGCTTTGGTACGGTAGCTTCTACGGTGGCTACAACGTACAAAAAGTGGGTCGCCCCATTGGGATGATTTATGGTTACAAAAAGATGGGCATTTTTAATACCCAAGCCGAAATCGACGCTTGGCCAAAACAAGACGGCGTGATTCCTGGCGGGATGAAATTTGCCGATACCAATGGCGATGGTGTAATTACATACGATACGCAAGACATGGTGGAAATTGGCAATCCTAACCCTGCTTTCACATGGGCATGGACAGGAGCAGCAGATTACCGAAGTTTCGACTTAAACGTATTGTTTGTTGGCGCTTATGACTTTGACATTTATCGCAACATCGAAGCATCAACGATGAACATGGACGGCGTATTCAACGTGTTGGACAAAGCCAAAGACCGCTGGCGCTCGCCTTCAAACCCAGGCTCTAATCCTGATGCCAAAAACTCACAAGGTGGTACCAACTACTTCAAATGGTCACGCGAGAGTAGCGAACGCTATGTCTATGACGGCACCTATACATGGTTGAAAACTGTTACATTAGGCTATACCCTACCAAAATTCAAGTCGGTGCTAAGTGGGGCACGTATCTTCGTGATGGCCAACAACTTGCTTTTGTTCTCTAAATATCCAGGCAACAACCCCGACGCTGGAGTACGCGGTGGAACTGAACTCAACAACGACGACGAGTCGTATCCAGTGCCAAGAACGTGGGCAGTAGGCGCTAAGTTTAACTTCTAATCTTCACGACAATGAAAAAAATAACTTCTTTCTGTATTCTCTTTCTTGGTTTGGTGCAATGGTCGTGTAAAGATGATTTTTTGGTAACCACTGACCCTACCCGCATCGGAACGGACATTTTTTACAAAACCCAACCGCAGTTTGAACAAGCCCTCAACGGGGTGTACGGCCAATTGCAAGGGATTACAAGCACAGCTTACATTTTTCAGGAATTTACGTCGGACAATACCACGCTCGATTTCAACCCCCTCGACCGTGGGGGAGCTGCGGGTTGGGAAGCGTTTGAGTTTTCGACCGTCAACCCTGGCAATGGTGAAATCGCTAACTTGTGGAATATCCACTACGCGGCAATGTACAACATCAATTACGCCTTGGAAAAATTGGAGCCTGCCACTATCGACGCTACGGCAAAAAAGGAAATTGAAGGTCAACTCAAGTTCATCAGAGCATACCATTATTTTAACCTAACCCGTTACTTTGGGGATGTTATTTTGGCAACTAAAACCCTTAACAATCCAAACGAAGCCTTTGATTTGGTTCGTACTCCGCAGGCTGAAGTTTACAAACAAATTGAAGCTGACCTCAAAGACGCTGTCAACCTCCTTCCTGTTAAATATCCAGCAACAGGGCTAGGACGTGTAACAAAAGGAGCGGCATTGAGTTTGTTGGGCAAAGTTTATTTGACACTCAAACGCTATCCAGAGGCTGTAAGTACCTTAAAACAAGTGTTGCCGTTGGGGTATTCTCTTTATACCAACTACAAAGACAACTTTGACCCTGCTAAGAAAAACGGCGTTGAGTCCGTCTTTGAGGTGCAGTACCAAGGAGGAAACGACTTGGGTGAGCAAAGTAACTTTGTGTATGTATTTGCGCCACGTTTGTCGCAAGGTGCGGTAACAGGTTTTGCCAATACGGCTCCAAGTGGACGCAACATCCCTACCAATGACATGATTGCGGCCTACGAAACGGGAGACTTACGTAAAGAGATTTCGCTTCAGCTGGGCTATACCCTCAGCGGAAACTTCGTAGGAATTCCGTTTGTCAATAAATACCGTTATCCCCACACCATTACTGGACGCTCGGACAATAACTGGCCCGTTTTACGCTATTCGGATGTATTATTGATGCTGGCCGAATCTATCAACGAAGCAACGGGACCCGACGCTGAGGCGCTGGGCTACCTCAACCAAGTTCGTAAACGGGCAGGATTGGGTGAGTTAACTGGCTTGACAAAAGACACTTTCCGAACAGCCGTTCTCAAAGAGCGCCGTGTGGAATTGGCCTTTGAAAATCACCGCTGGTTTGACCTCCAACGCACCAAAACCCCCGCCGAATTGGCCGCTTTTATGAACGCTTATGCCGCCAAAGAAAAAGCCAACCCGACCGTATCGCGTGGAGGAATTGCGTTCAACGCGTTAGACTATGTATATAGCGATTTTGAGTATTATTTCCCGATTCCAGCACCACAGATTTTGATCAACTCAAAACTTACTCAAAACCCTGGTTATCAGTAGAAATTGATGTGCAGGTGGTTTCTCACCAAGTGTGCAGGTGGTTTCTCAAAACCACCACAGAGGTTTCTCAAAACCTCGTTTTCGACTCAGAATGATTCGAACATTAAGTTTTGAGAAACCAAACTCCAACTATCAGATTTAAGAATCTGATACACGCAGTGCAGGTGGTTTCTCAAAACCACCCCAAGCATCAGATTTAAGAATCTGATACACAAAGTGATTAGAATTTTGTAGTCTTTGAGTTTTTAAGTAGTACATAATTACTCCCCCACCGTATGTTGGGAAAGCCCTTCATCGGTGGGGAAGTACTCAGGTTCCACCCCCTCTTTTCTAAATTAATATCGTGCAAGAAACAACAGAAACCTTCTGGCTTTGGCTTTTTTTAGGACGACTACACCCCTTGGTTGTTCACTTTCCCATCGGCCTACTTTGCGTGGCTTTCGTTTTAGAGCTTTTCGACTGGCGGCGCAAATCCAACGAGCTTCAAGCAGGCATCAAAGCCTTGGTATGGATTGGCGCAGGTAGTGCCGTCTTAGCCGCTATTTTTGGGCTATTCTTAATCAATTTTGAAGACTACGGTGGCGATGCAGTAAGCCTACACCAATGGACAGGACTGGCAACAATGGCCTTCTCATTGGCAGCGGTTTGGGCTTTGCGTTCCCAAAAACAGCAACTCTTCCGTGGACTTTTAGGCTTCACGGTATTGGGCATTACTGTAGCAGGGCATTATGGTGCGCTTTTGACCCACGGTGAAACCTACCTTACCGAAGTCTTACCTTTTAACAAATCCTCGGAAAACGAACCTTCTGGCGGTACCAACTTTACGTTCGCCAGCAATGGCCAACCCTTGAACGAACAGCAACTGAGCGAACTCAACGTAGAAGTGCGGTCGATTCTGGCCCACAATTGCTACAGCTGCCACGGCGAAGCCAAAACCAAAGGTGAGCTTCGTCTCGATAAAAAAGAATTTATATTTAAAGGAGGCGAACACGGCCCCATCATTGTGGCTGGGAAACCCGAGAAGAGCGAAATCATTCGTCGTATCACGCTTCCAGTTGGTCATAAAGAGGCTATGCCAACCAAAGGTAAACGCCTCTCAGAAAAAGAAGTGGCGACCCTTGAATTTTGGATAAAACAAGGTGCTCCTTGGCCCGACGGCCCCGAAAAAAGTATTTATCGCGTTGCGGAATTAGCGCCTCGTTTGCCTGCCCTTCCTCCTGCTACTGCCGACGCTACCCAGCCCATCGACCGCTTCGTCAATGCGTATTTCCAACAAAATAAAATTTCGTGGAAAGGCGTAGTCGATGACCGCACCTACATTCGTCGGGTGTATTTAGATGTGGTAGGCTTACTACCAACCCCCGAGGCCATCAAAGCCTTTGAAACCGACGCTCGCCCTAACAAGCGTGAGCTTTTAGTGACGTCTTTACTCAACCGAAATGAAGATTATGCTCAACATTGGCTTACGTTTTGGAACGATGCCCTCCGCAACGATTATTCAGGAACGGGCTACATCACAGGTGGGCGCTTTGATATAACCAAATGGCTGTATGCTTCGCTGAAAAGCAATAAACCCTATAATCAATTTGTCAAGGAACTTATAAGCCCCACCAAAGAATCGGAAGGGTTTATCAAGGGCATCAAATGGCGCGGCACAATTAACGCAAGTCAGCGTACCGAGATGCAAGCGGCCCAAAACGTGGCGCAGGTGTTTTTGGGACTTAACCTTAAATGCGCTTCCTGCCACGACAGCTTTATTAGCGATTGGAAACTGGAAGATGCTTACGCTTTTGCCAATATTTTTGCCGATTCTACCCTCGAAATCCACCGTTGCGACAAGCCTACGGGCAAAATGGCAGGACGTCGGTTGTTGTTCAAAGAACTTGGAACCATCAAAGAATCACCCGTTACGGCGGAGCGTTTGAAAGAACTTGCCGACTTTTTGGTACAACCCAAAGATGGCCGTTTGTACCGTACTTTGGTCAATCGGGTATGGGCACAGTTGATGGGTCGTGGTATTGTGGAGCCCGTTGACATGATGGATAACGCTCCTTGGAGTCAAGATTTATTGGACTATCTCGCCTACGATTTTGACCAAAATGGCCACGACATCAAAAAGCTTTTGTACAACATCCTTACGTCCAAAACTTACCAACTTCCTTCCATTGGAATAAAAGACGCAGGTTTGCTTACCTCCAACGATTTTGTTTTTCAAGGAATGGTTCGTCGTCGGATGAGTGCAGAGCAGTTTGCCGATGCCATCAGTGTAGCCTTTAACCAGATGTATGCCGACTCAGTAATGGCTTTAAAACGTTTGCCCGAAACCATCAAATCGGAGATACCGTTTCCACGGGCTTCGTTGGTCATCAACGACCCATTTATGACGGCTTTAGGCCGCCCCAACCGCGAAACCGTGAGTACGAGCCGAAATTCGCAAGCCAATTTGCTGCAAGCATTGGAACTTACCAACGGTACCAAATTTAACTCCACCCTCAAAAACGGTGCGATAAAATGGCAGGCGAAGTACCCAACTTCTGATTTGTTGGTAAAAGAATTATATCGCAAATCACTGGGGCGCGAACCCCAACCCAAAGAGTTGAGTGTCGCGCAAAAAATCGTTGGTACAAAACCGAGCGTAGAAGGGATTCAAGATTTGGTCTGGGCCATTGCTTTACACCCTGAATTTCAGTTAATTTATTGATGATTATTCGTTACTGGTTATCGGTTACTGGTTATTAGGAAACCCAAAACAAGGAAACTCTAAACCCCAAACAGGAAACTCTAAACAGGAAACAGAAAACCCAAAACAAGAAACAGAAAATGACAAATAGATGGAATAGAAGGGAGTTTCTCCAAAAAACAAGCGCCGCAACCTTGGCGGCCATGGCAGCAAGTGCCCCCCTCCCAAGTTTATTATCGGGCTGTACCAAAAAAATAGGCCAGACCAACGGCACTGCCGACACTGTTATTTTATTGTGGATGGCAGGGGGAATGGCGCACACCGAGACTTTTGACCCTAAACGATATACTCCTTTTGAAAAAGGAATGGAAGGCAATCGGGTATTGAGCACGTTCAAGTCGCACCCAACGGTACTCGATGGGATTCATTTTTCGGAAGGGCTGCAATCCATTGGTAAAGTGATGGACAAAGGCACGCTGATTCGGTCGTACGTCGCGGCTGACTTGGGGCACATCCTTCACTCTCGTCACCAATACAACTGGCACACTTGTTACGAACCCCCACAAACGGTGGCAGCACCGCACATTGGGGCTTGGATTGCCAAAGAACTTGGCCCCAAAAACCCCGTCATTCCTGCTTTCATTGACATCGGTCAACGTTTTACGGTAGGTGAAGCCGAAGAGTTAAAGGCATTTCATACCGCAGGATTTTTGGGCAACGAATACGGCCCGTTTTTTATACCTGACCCCAGTCAGGGACTAGAAAGCGTTCGGCCGCCCGTTGGGATGGATGCCAAGCGTTTTGAGCGTCGGAATCAATTATACAATGACTTGATTAGCAACAGTGCTTTTGGCGAATTTGGCAGCGATTACCAAAAAGAATCGCTGCGTCGGTCGATGGAACAGGCTTATATGTTGCTCAATTCGCCCGAGTCCAAAGCCTTCAACCTGAGCACAGAACCAAAAGAAAGCTTTGATATTTACAACACGGGACGGTTTGGATTGGGTTGCTTGTTGGCGCGCCGCCTGACCGAACAAGGTGCTCGCTTTATCAGCGTGACAACCGAGTATGAACCGTTTTTTGGTTGGGATACCCACGAAAATGGCCATACGCGCTTGGTGGATATGAAAAAGATGATTGATGGCCCCATTGCACAGTTGATTAAAGACCTTGACAAATCGGGGCACCTCGACCGTACGCTCATCATTTTGGCCAGCGAATTTAGCCGCGACATGATGGTGGAAGGCCGCCCCGACGCGAAGGTGCAAGAGCAGGTAAATCAACCAGAGATTTTATCAGACATGAAGTTCTACGGAATGCACCGCCACTTTACCGATGGCTGTTCGGTGTTGATGTTTGGCGGAGGAATCAAACGCGGGTTTGCCTACGGAAAAACCGCCGATGAGCGCCCTTGCAAAACGATTGAGAACCCCATCAAAATCGACGGCCTCCACCAAACGATTTACCACGCCCTTGGCATTTCTCCTGATACTCAGTACGAAATTGAAAAGCGTCCGTTCTACACAACCCCCGATGGAAAAGGAAAAGCTGTAATGGATTTGTTTGCGTAACGTGTTTCCTTATGAAAAAAGAAACGTTTTTCTTGACCTTCGTTGTGGCTGGTATGCTTACGTATCTGCAAGCCTGCAAGGGTAGTTCGACCCCCACCGAGGAAGAACTACCCGATGAGATAAGCTACAACTTTGACATTCGGCCTATTCTCTCCGATAAGTGTTTGGCCTGCCACGGCCCCGATGCCAACAAACGGCAAGCAGGACTTCGTCTGGACGACCCAGTCAGTGCCTTTGCGGCGTTGAAAGAGAACCCATCGGCCCATGCCATTGTGGCAGGAAAGCCTGGTATGTCAGAGGTATTTTTGAGGATTACGACCAAAGATACCTCCAAAGTGATGCCGCCGAAAGAATCAAATTTGACACTCAGTCCTCGTGAAGTTTCTCTCATCGAACGCTGGATTGAACAAGGAGCCAAGTACGAAAAACACTGGGCGTTTGTGGCTCCCAAAAAAGCCGCACTCCCCGAGGTGGACAATGAAAAATGGGTCAAAAACGAAATTGATTACTTTGTTCTCCAGAAACAAGAACAAAAAGGGCTGACTCCCAACGACGAAGCGGACAAAGAACGCTTGTTGAAACGCGTTAGCCTTGATTTAGTGGGCCTTCCTCCTACCCTTAAAATGATGGAGGGTTTCTTAGCCGACAACAGTCCCAACGCCTACGAAAAAGTGGTGGACGAGTTGTTGAAAAACCCTTCGTATGGTGAAAAAATGGCCATTTATTGGCTCGATTTAGCCCGCTACGCCGATTCGCACGGCTACCAAGACGACGGCTACCGCACCCAATGGCCTTGGCGCGACTGGGTGATTCATGCACTAAACAAAAACATGCCTTACGACCAGTTTGTCACGTGGCAGCTCGCGGGCGATTATCTCCCAAGTCCGCCTAATGACCCTGAAAATAAAGAACATTTACTGGCAACGGGTTTTAACCGCAACCACAAAATCACGGAAGAAGGCGGGGTAATTCCCGAAGAATATCGGATTAGCTACGTCACCGACCGAAACGATTTGTTTGGGAAAGCTTTTTTGGGACTTACGATGGAATGTGCTCATTGCCACGACCACAAGTACGACCCTTTTTCCCAAAAAGATTATTACCAGTTATTTGCCTTTTTTAATAACGTCAACGAAGTTGGTATCGAATCGGTGATTGGTGGGCCAGAAACTTACGCCAAAAAACCGTTGATGCAAATCAGCAATCAGGACGTTAAGAGCATCCTGAAGTTCATCAATAAACCCGATACCAACGGACTGATTGTATCGGTTATGACGGACTTGGACACGGTACGAAAAACGCACATTTTGCGGCGGGGCTCGTACGATGCCCCAGGCGACGTGGTAGAGCCTAATGCGCCTAATATCATTTTGCCTTTTAACAAAAACTACCCCAAAAACCGCCTCGGGTTAGCCAAATGGCTTTTTAACAAAAAAAATCCGCTGACCGCTCGGGTGTTTGTCAACCAAATCTGGCAAGAGTTTTTTGGAAAAGGTATCGTAAAAACAACGGGGGATTTTGGAATGCAGGGCGAACTTCCCTCCAACCCCGCCTTGCTCGACTGGCTGGCGGTGGATTTGATGGAACATAATTGGAACATCAAACGCCTCGTCAAACAAATCGTCATGTCGGCTACTTATCGTCAATCGGCCGTGGTTTCTCCTGAAAAATTAGCCGCCGACCCCGACAATATTTACCTTGCCCGCGCTCCTCGTTATCGGATTCATGCGGAGTTCGTACGCGATGTTGTTTTGTCGAGCAGTGGTTTGTTGGTTCGCACCATCGGTGGGCCGAGCGTAAAGCCTTACCAGCCACCTGGGCTGTGGGAAGGAGCGACTTCGGGACGTGGGCTGTTGTCGATGTATGTGCAAGACCACGGCAATCAGCTTTATCGAAGAGGCATGTACACCTTGATAAAACGCACGGTTCCGCCTCCGATGTTGACCATTTTTGATGCAAGTACCCGCGACATGTGCGAAGTGAAGCGATTGAGAACCAACACGCCGCTTCAAGCGCTCATCATGCTCAACGACCCCACGGTGTTGGAAGCATCAAGAGTGTTAGCGGCCAAGCTTCTTGAAGAAAAATCGGCAACGAAAGAGAAAATCACCAAAGCATTCCGCCTTATTGTTTGCCGAAAACCTACTGAGCAGGAAGTGGATATTTTGGAAAGTTATTACCAAAAAGAGCTTAAAAAACTCAACCCAACACGTGCGGAGAAAGCACTTGCCGTTGGTGAGTATCCTATTCCAGTACAGATGGATAAGGTGCAGTTGGCGGCATTGATGCGGATTGTGAATACCATTTATAATTTGGAAGAGACTTTGATGAAAACGTAGATAATTTTTACCCGCAGACTACGCAGATTCAAATCGCAGATTTTCGCAGAGCGAGTATTCAGCACCAGTCTGCGGTTTTTAGATCTGCGCTTTCTGCGGGTAAAAAACCAAATAAAGCAATGTGTTTGATTTTATCCTTTGAGATACATGAGCAAAATTGACGCGGATTGTGAATACCATTTATAATTTGGAAGAGACTTTGATGAAAACGTAGATAATTTTTACCCGCAGACTACGCAGAGTCAAATCGCAGATTTTCGCAGAGCGAGTATTCAGCGCCAGTCTGCGGTTTTTAGATCTGCGCTTTCTGCGGGTAAAAAACCAAATAAAGCAATGTGTTTGATTTTATCCTTTGAGATACATGAGCAAAATTGACAAAGAAATCCTTGAACATGGCCTGACCTTCAATCGTCGTCGCTTCTTGTCCACCATGAGTTTGGGACTAGGAAGCGTGGCACTAGGTTCGTTGATGATCCCAAATCTATTGAACGGCGGCGACCAAGACGGGGCAAATTTTGTTCCGGGTATTCCTCACTTTGCACCAAAAGCCAAGCGGGTCATTTATTTGTTTCAAAACGGAGCTCCTTCCCAAATGGAAATGTTTGATTACAAACCCAAACTGCGCGAAATGGTGGGGCAAGAATTACCGCCTTCGGTACGAGGTATGCAGCGACTGACGGGGATGACGGCCAACCAAGCATCGTTTCCGTTGGCAGGTTCCTTCACTGATTTTAAGCAATACGGCCAATCGGGAGCGTGGATAAGCGACTTATTGCCCTATACTTCCAAAATCGTCGATGACCTTTGTATCGTGCGCTCTATGTACACCGAAGCCATCAACCACGACCCTGCCCTGACCTTTTTGCAGACAGGCTCGCAGCAAGGAAATCGCCCGAGTATGGGGGCTTGGCTAAGTTATGGATTGGGCAACGAAAATAAAAATTTACCCGATTTTGCCGTATTACTTTCGCGCGGAATTGGCAACGGACAAGGGGTTTATTCCAAACTTTGGACCAACGGATTTTTGGATTCCATTCACCAAGGAGTTCAATTTAGTAAAGGTGAAGACCCAGTGCTTTATTTGCGCGACCCCGAAGGCATGAACCGTGAAGAACGACGGGATATGCTAGACAACTTAGCATCACTCAACGACCTGTCTTACAAGGAGTTTGGCGACCCCGAAATTACTGCCAAAATCAAACAGTACGAAATGGCGTATCGGATGCAAACAGCCGTTCCCGAAGTGATGGACGTGTCGAAAGAACCCGACGATGTGGTCAAACTTTACGGCCCCGATTGTTTGGTTCCAGGTACGTATGCGGCCAATTGCCTGTTAGCCAGAAAATTGTCTGAAAACGGCGTTCGTTTTGTGCAATTGTATCACCAAGGCTGGGACCAACACGGCAACCTTCCTTTTGAAATTACGAGCCAAGCTAAGGACGTGGATCAAGCTTCGGCAGCGTTGGTAACCGACCTCAAACAACGGGGTTTGCTCGACGAAACCCTCGTCATTTGGGGTGGAGAGTTTGGCCGCACAAGCTACAGCCAAGGCAAACTGACGGCTGACAACTATGGCCGCGACCACCACCCTCGTTGCTTTAGTATTTGGATGGCAGGCGGAGGCATCAAGCCTGGTACCGTTTATGGTGAAACCGACGAGTTGGGATATAACATCAGCCGTAATCCCGTTCACGTACACGATTTTCACGCCACGGTACTGCACCTTCTTGGCCTCAATCACGAACAACTGACCTTCAAACACCTGGGTCGCCGTTACCGCCTCACCGACGTGGCAGGCAGAGTAGTACGCGACATTATCAGCTAATTTTCAAGTAATTTCACACAAGTAGTATGGGCAATAAGGTCAAAGGCATAGCAGAGCAATTATTGATTGTTGCGAATATTTTCATTTTATTCTTGCTTATTTTTGAAAACCGTTGGGTTGTTCCGCTCTGGATTCAGCCCATTGGGCGAATGCACCCGCTGCTTTTGCACTTTCCGATTGTCCTTTTATTGCTAGCGCTTGGAATGGAAGTATTTCGGTTCAAACCTGAAAATACAGCCAATACTTTTTACGAAAAATTTCTGTCTTCATTTTGGTTAGCGGGTACGTTTACCGCTGCAATCACCGTAGTTATGGGGCTGTTTTTGGCCAAAGAAGATGGATACGCAGGAAACACACTTGCTACGCATAAATGGCTGGGAATAGGCACGTTGTGGACAGGAACGGTTATTTATTTTTTTCGTAAAGCACCTTGGTACACCCCTACCCTTGCCCGCGTCGGCACGGCTTCGGTGGCCATTGCGCTGCTGGTGGGTGGGCATTACGGCGCTACCCTTACTCACGGTGAAAACTTCGTTTCAGAACCACTTACCCGCAGCGAAAGCGTACCGTTGGACAAAGCCTTGGTATTTGACCACGTTATTCAACCCATTTTGGAACAAAAATGCGTGAGTTGCCATAATCCCGAAAAATTGAAAGGAGAATTGTCGCTAGTGAACGAAGCGGCATTGCTGAAGGGCGGGAAATCGGGAAAGCTATTTGTGGCGGGAAAGCCTGAAATAAGTTTGTTGCTCCAACGCATTCATTTACCCAACGATGACAAAAAGCACATGCCGCCCGTGGGCAAAGCTCAGTTGACCGATGCAGAACAGCTCTTGTTGGCACTTTGGATAAAATCAAACGCGGTGTTTAATAAAAAAGTAATCGACCTCCCCGCGCGGGATTCGTTGCGCTTGGTGGCGAGCAACCTCTTTCAAACCGCCGAAACGCCCGAAGATAAGTTTGATTTTGGGGCGGCTGACGAAGAAACTATCAAAAAGTTGAGCAACAACGACCGTACCATTGCGCCATTGTCGCTTTCATCGCCTGCGCTATCGGTCAATTTGTACAACAAAGCCGCCTATTCTCCCGAAAAAATTCAAGAACTGAGCGAGCTTAAAACCCAAGTGGTTTCCCTCAATCTGAACAAATTGCCCGTCAAAGATGGCGACCTAAAAGCGGTAACTCAGTTTGAAAATTTGCAAAAGTTAGACTTAAACTTTACTGACATTACGGGCAAAGGACTTTCAGAACTCACTGGTTTAAAGCAACTTAAAAGCTTAAACATCTCGGGCACCAAAATTACGTTGGCAGAACTTCAAGCGTCGATTGGCAAGCTAAAAAGCCTCAAAAGTTTGTCAGTTTGGAATACGGGCTTGACGCCTACTGAAATTCAACAATTACAGAAAACGTACAAAAACGTTGAGTTTATCGCTGGTTTTAAAGACGACGGCAGTAACCCCATCAAGTTGAACACTCCGCAAGTCAAAAACAGCTCAATGGTGTTTAATCAGGAACTTTCGGTGAAGCTCTACCACCCCATCCGAGGCGTAGAAATCCGTTACACCACCGATGGAACGGCTCCAGATAGCCTTCATTCGCCGCTTTTTACCAACCAAACGGTGTTAAAAAACAGCACAAAAATTCGCGCCAAAGCGTTTAAAAAAGGGTGGTTTGGCAGCGATGAAGTCGTTTTTGATTTTTACAAAAACACCTACCAGCCCGACAGCATCAGCTTGTTACTTCCCCTCAATCGAGTCCACCAAGCAGCGGGCGCGAAGTCTTATTTTGACGGAATCTTGGGAACCTTCAACGCCAACAGCCCCGCTTGGGCCAACAATTGGACGGGAGTTCGTAACAACGATTTGGCCATTTATTCGGAGTTTAAAAAGCCTGTTTTACTTTCGTCGGTGGGGTTGCGTATTATGGAAGAAACCGAAACGGGTATTTTTCCGCCCGAATCAATTGAAGTGTGGGGCGGCACTAGCCCCACCCAACTGAAACTCATCGGTAAATTGAAACCTACCATGCCGACGCAAGTCAGAACGCATTCTTTATTGAGTGTTACCTGTCCAGTAAAACCCCAAAACATTACTTATCTAAAAATAGTAGCCAAGCCCCTACAAAAAATCCCCGATTGGCACGGAAGCAAAGGCCGTACGGCATTGCTGTTGGTGGATGAGCTGTTGTTGAATTAATAGCAGCTACCTAAACGGGCAGCGGATCCTTACGAGTAGGTTTTATAACTTATTTTATTTTGTGTTTGGAGGAACAATACAACCTTTGACGTAAGCACTGCGTCTTTGTTGAATACCCCTCATTATCAACCTGTTTTGTTATCCAAACACCAAAATCATGCTACGTTCAACCCTACTTCTCGGAGTCTTATTCTTGCTATTTTGTAGTATAAAAGGACAAGCTCAAAAGGTTATTTTGGAGATGGACGAAAACTATCGCTTTACATTTAAAACGATTGAAAGTCCACAAGCTCGAAGTTCGGCAACTTCCCCGATCACCATTACCAGTTCATTAGATAACATTTTTCCTGAGAGCAAAGTACACATTCAAATCCGCTTTGACCAGACCGTTAACTTAAACGAGTTGCGTTTTTTTTCATTACTTATTTTTAAAACTGATGAAATCAACGCTCGTTTTTCCAAATACATCATTTATACCAACAAAGCAATTAATGCTTCAACAAGAACTTTATCAACCACCATTGGGGGTCTTAAACCCAATGAAACGTACAGTGTTAGGATACATTATAATACCCCCACTGTAGAATATAGTTGTTCTTCCGAAACTTCTAAAACCGTCTATTTTACTACTGCCAGAGAACCTATTAATCGCCCGAAAAAATTACTGTTTATCATTGATAAAGACCTCGAAGGAGATTCGGATATAAACCAAGCAATTTCCACCTATCAAAAAGACATATCTACCTATTATCCAATTACTTTTGAGAAAATTTACCTTGAAAATCAAAACCAAAAAAAGAATGAGTTGGTCAATAAAATCAGGCAAGATTACGAAAACGTTGACCAACCATTGCGTTACTTATTTTTCTTAGGTTCCAATGCAGCTACGAACATCCAGCGTCGATTTTTGAATCCAGTAACCAATGAACCTGTCAACGTTTATTCTGATTTAAGCATTAATTTTTACACCCAAGTTTACAATCCTGAATACGTTTATAGTTCAGAAGAAAACCAGTTTATCTTACGAAACTATTCCTACTGTTCTTTCAATGGATTCCCAGCAAACGACATAGGAAATTCTACCTCACAATCAAGTTCTTACGAAATAGCTTATGGCGCACTGCTACCCAATGGCCCTACGCCAAAAAAAGACTATATTCTAAACTATTTCTCCAAATTACACCGTTTTAAAATTGGACAAATTACCTTCAACAAGTCTGTTCTCTTTGCTGATACGCAGTTAAACGACGGAGCTTCACCCGCTAGTTTGTCCCAGAGTATTACCCGTTGGCAATCAAATGACACCATTCAAATTCCCCAAAAATACGGGTTTGAATACCACGGATTTGACCCCGTTTGGCACCAAGATTATCAGTCTAAACTTTCCAATAAATCCTACGAAATCGCCCTTTATATGGGGCATGGTGCCCCTACCTACCATTATTATGGTATTTCCAATCAAACAATTCGAGATTTACCCCAAATGAATACAATGCTTTTTGATTTTCATTCTTGTTCGGTGGGGGCCTTCAATACCTATGATTATGTAGCAGGCGCTTATCTGGAAAAAGGGAATACATTGTTTGTCAAAGCATTTACTCTTCCTATCTTTCTCGCTATCATTAACAATCGCTCGCCCCTGATTGACTACTTTCATGAAAAGTCGCTTTTTTGGGAAATAAGTACGCGGGCTTTTTTTGGCGATGCTTATCTACACGGGTCTAATACTACCATGGTGCAAATTCAGCTAGGTGACCCCCTACTCCAACTCGACCCACCTTGTAGTAGTACTAACTTGACCCTTACCACTAACACCAATACCCAAGTTTTTGCAGGGGCAAAAGAACACATCAATGCCCAAAATAAACTTTACCCGCCAGCAAAAGGCACTTATCAGGCGGGCAAGTCTATCACTTTAGAACATGGTTTTGAGACTAGAAAAGGCACAATTTTTGAAGCAAAAGTCCAAGGATGCCCGCAGTAAATAGCCTTTTATTTTAACAACCCCAGCAACTCTTTCACCATGGTTTCGGCACCGATGTACAACGGTACGCGCTGGTGAAGGGAATCGGGTTTGATGTCGAGAACGCGCTGTGAGCCGTCGGAGGCTTTGGCACCTGCTTGTTCGGCAATCATCGCTAAAGGATAACATTCGTACAAAAGGCGGAGTTTTCCGTTGGCATCTTTGTGCGTTGGTGGGTAGAGATACACGCCACCTTTGAGCAAATTTCGGTGAAAATCAGCCACTAACGAACCAATGTAACGCGACGAATACCCACAATCTCGGCAGTGGTCGATGTAGGTTTTTATCGGTTCGGCGTACTGGTTAAGATTTCCTTCGTTGTACGAAAAAATCTTGCCGTCTTTGGGGCTTTTGATATTTTGATGAGATAAAATAAATTCCCCCAACGACGAGTCGTACGTAAAACCAGCAACGCCATTGCCCGTCGTATAGACCAAAATTGTGGAAGAACCGTACAAAATATATCCTGCTGCCACTTGTTCTTCGCCTCCCTGCATAAAATCCTCCAGTGCGGGCTGAGTACCTAGGGGAGTAATTCGCCGATAAATTGAGAAAATGGTGCCAATAGAGACGTTGACGTCGATATTCGACGAGCCATCAAGCGGGTCCATCGCCACCACGTATTTAGCATGATTGTTGCCCGTGTAAATGATGTCATCGTCTTCTTCAGAAATAATGGCGCAAACTTCACCGCCATTGATGAGCGCACGGATAAAACGAATGTTGGCAACCACGTCGAGCTTCTGTTGGGCTTCTCCTTGGACGTTGTTCGTCCCGAAGCCACCCGTAATGTCAATAAGTCCCGCACGATTGATTTCGCGGTTAATAATTTTTCCTGCCAAAGCAATGTCCCGAAGGAGTTGGGAAAGCTCTCCCGTAGCAAAAGCGAAGGAGTTTTGGTTGTGCATGATGTAACGGTCGAGCGTCACACCCACAGGCACGGCGAGGTGGTGGTCCATCTTGGTTTCCATTCTAAACTGATGTGTAAATTTTTGGTAAAATAGAGATTAACAAAGCTAACCCTGAACTTTGTAAAATACAATACTTTAAATACTTTTTAAATACATTTCTTTGTTTTTTTATAAATCACTTCTGTATTAATCAAAAATTTTATTGAATCAAATTAGGGTAAGAAAAAACGCCTCCACCTCCTCCCCCATAAAGTGTGATAAGAAAAAAATGAGGATATTTTTTAAGAATTTTTGCCCATTCCTAACCGTTTGTCTCTAAGTTTGCGGCAAACAATCCCACTAAAAACGAAAAATGAAACAATTTTTTACCCCCGTTTTACTAAGTTTAAGTGTCATTAAATTTTCGTTTGCGCAAGTCCCCACTAAGAAAAAAAACCTCGAATTAGACACCCTCTATTTGAAAGAGGTGATAGTCTCGGCCTCTCGCACCGCCGAGCCGCTCATGGAAACTCCCGTTTCGGTCGAACGCCTCACTGCCGCTCAACTCAAGCGTCTGCCTTCCACCGAATTTATTTCTTCGCTCGCCCGCCTCAAAGGCATTGATGTAAGCCAATCGAGTTGGCTAATCACCAGTTTTAGTACCCGTGGTTTCAACAGTTCAAAAGCCGAACGCGTCGTGCAGCTCGCCGACTACGTCGATGTAGCGTCCCCGACCGCCTCACTTTACTACGGAAACTGGGTAGGTGTTTCGGAACTGGACATGGAAAGTGTGGACGTAGTATTTGGTGCCAACTCCGCTTTGTATGGTTCCAATGCCTTCAACGGCGTACTGCTCATGCACTCCAAAGACCCGTTCAAATATCAAGGACTTTCGGCTTCGTTGCGAGGCGGGAATCGCAGCATGATTGACGGCCAACTCCGCTACGCAAAGGTTTTTGGTGACCGTTTTGCGTTTAAAATCAGTGCCAACTACTTTGAAGCCGACGAATTTTTGGCTTCCAACAGCGCCGCCATCAAGCGCGTCACGTCGGGTGGATTGGCTGGCTCAGACCCTTTGAACAACGCCGAAGGAAGCAATACAGGCTGGAATGCCATCAACCGTTATGGAGAAGTCGGAAGCACCGTCACTTCGCCCGCGCTCACGGCTTTGAACAATAACCAGAGCTACCGCATTTACACACGAGGCTATACCGAAGCCGAAATGGCCAACTGGCCCGAGTCGTCGGGAAATCCGTTCAAATTGTTCAATAACGGCAATTACAAAGCAGGAAATTACCGCATCAACCCGTCGTTGCATTGGCAAATTACCCCCAAACTCCGCGCCGTTTATGAATACCGCTTGTCGGTGAGCAATGGTATCTTCCAAAGCACCAGTCGTTACGCCCAACGCGGCATGAAGTACGACGTTCATCGGGTCGAACTTAAAACCGACAAATGGTTTTTGCGGGCTTATACCGTATTCGATTACGGTGGCAAAGCGTACGATTTGAGTTCGTTGGCCAGTGGCCTGATGAACGCCCCCATGGCCGCAGGCAACCAGCCCAACGGCTCGCGCTATCCTACTTTTGCCCAAAACTATTTTTCAGTTTGGAACCAAGTCTTTACCGCCGCGCGTAGCAATGGCCTAGCTGCGGGAACAGCCTTGAACGCCTTTGCCCCAAATTCGGCGGGAGGAACGCCAACTCCGTACGTTATTCCTCAATCAATTGCAGGACATCAAAGCATCGAAGCTGCACAAGCCTTGGCCACTCAGCTTGCCTCTGGCGTTCAACTTCCCGTCAATAGTCCACTTTTTCAGCAACTTCGCGAGCAGATTGTCGCAGGAATTGGCTTAATTGATGTCAACGGCACCAAAACGGTGCGCGGAGCGGCGTTTGCCAATACGGCACGTTTTTGGGATATTAGCGGCCAACGCGAATGGAACATTGGTAAACTCAACGCCATCGCTGGGGCGTCGTACCGAACTCATTTGTTGCAATCAGCAGGAACGTTATTTTCTGATGGGCCTAGTTCGCCGATTACGGCCAATACCAACGAAGTTCAGTACCGCGACCGCATCGTGAACTGGGACGGAGGCGCCTACGGTCAACTTCGGTATAGTCTTTGGAAAGACCGCTTGAAACTAGCCGCCGCAGGACGTTTTGACCAATTCCGCAATTTTGGTGGTCGTTTTTCACCGCGCCTCTCGGCTGTACTTTCGCTGGGAGACAACCGTCAACATAACTTTCGCGTCAACTATGCCCAAGCCTTTCGCCAACCTGCTCAGTTAGACCAATTTATTTATCTCGATTTTGGGACATTATTGGTAGCAGGAAACGTTACCAACGGCTACCAAGGCTTGAATGCGGTATCGGCCTTGCCCAATGGACAAGCGAATCCTGATTTCTTGAAACCTGTCACAATTAAGAAAATTGCTCCCGAACAAATGAACACTTGGGAAATTGGCTATAAAGGTCAGATTGCCAAAGGTTTGTACGTGGATGCAAGTTATTATCGTTCGGTTTATAACAATTTTATCGGAACCCTGCGTTTTTATGGTCGCGAAGATGGACTGGCTCCAACGGGTGCACCGTTGCCCACTGCCACAGGAGATTTTGCCAAACCTACTACCGACCGTACCCGTGGACGTTTGATGCAGACTTGGGCCAACGCCGACAAAGAGGTACATACACAAGGAGCCATCGTAAGTCTTGAGTATTTCTTCTCTAAAAAACTAAATTTCAATACCAACTACACTTGGTCAAACATCAACGAAAACGATGTCCCTGGCTTGATTCTAGGATTTAATACCCCTACTCACAAATTTAACGTAGGAATCCAAGGAGAACCTTTGAAAAACGTTTCGTACGCGTTTAACTACCGCCACACCAGCGGATACACCTACTTTATGCCCGTTGACGAAGGGTACATCCAAGCTTTTGGAACCTTGGACGGACAAGTGAGTTACCGTTTACCAAAAATTAAAAGTGCCCTTCGGCTCGGAGGCACCAATTTATTAAACGCCAACGCCGTACAAGTTTACGGAGCAGCGCCTATCGGCCGCATTGTTTATCTAGGCTGGGTGTTTGAGTAAATTTTTCTAGCTTCTTGAAAGTCGAGCGAGTTTTACGATATTTATATCTTAGAACTCGCTCTTTTTATTCACACTAACCGCTGCCGTCTATGGAATCATACGTAGCCCGCTGGGCGTCCCAACACAGTCGTTTAGCTATTTTACTCATTGTTCTTTGTGAACTTACCAATGCCTGTATTGGAATCACGGCGGGCAGTGCTTTGTTGGCGGGGCTATTGCCTTTGCAACTGTTGGTGCTTATTGGGAGTGCTTTTGTGATTCGAACTTTAATTTTAAAGTTTCACAAAACTGAATTCCAGCACCTTCGTTCAAGTACTCGGTTTTTGTTCCAAAAGCGAATTTTTGTTAGCCTTTTTTGTCTCAATTTGTGGATTTATACCTTAGGTGGCGCTGTACTAGGAAGCATGGTGCAGTCACCCCAACCCACCTCCAGCCTCCACAGCAGTATGACAGTGGTAACGAGCGAGCAGTATCCCGATTTCTCTAAAAAAACATCTCCAAAAGAGGAAGAAAAAAAACCAAAATCATCGAATGAGGGGTTGATACGTTTGGGCTATATTTTGCTGTTTGTGGCGGGCGTGGCGCTCTCTTACATTGGTGCCCTATTAGCTTGTAACCTTGCTTGTGCGGGTATCGGTTGGGCGGCAGTAGCAGTCTTATTGTTGGGTTTAGGCATCATGGCGGGCGGTTTTTATTTCTTGGGTCGAGCCATTGATAAAAACATGAAACCCTTCAAAGAAATGACACCCGACGAACGAAAACGTGAAAAACGACGGTATTGGCGTACAGCGTTGGGAACTGTTTTAGTGACCGCTTTTTTAATTTTACTTTCAGCGCTTTCTTAGAGTTTTCATTGACTATCATGTGTTTTTTAGTATTGATATGAACTATTTGCGCTTTCTGCTACTGACCTTCCTTTTGCTCACGACATCTGAAGTACAATCGGCGAACTATGCCCCATCGGATAGTATATATTATTCCAAAAGAAGTGCAGATTCTACGATTGTGAAGGAAGCGAAAAATAGAAGAGAGGCAACCATTTTGGGCATTACTGGCGCTGCTATGGCCGTAACAGGTATTTTGTATGGTGGCATTCTGGTGGCTGTCCTTGGAGTAATATTGATTGTTGTGGCCATAATTAAAACGAAAAATAGGTCTAAAAATCAGCCTCAAAAAATACCACATTCAAGTTCTTCGGATTCATCAAAAAAAGGAATTGCATCCACAGGACAAGCCATATTGCTTGTGCTTGCTGGAATTGGAATTGCCGCATTGGCTCTTAGAGGGCTGACATATCTAGTACTTTCTAATGGTTTCTAATCTCTCCCAAAATGAAACTTCTCATCTACCTCTATTTTGGCTTTTTTGTCTTGACCATTTCTGCCAAAGCAGCAAATACACCTGTTGTTAATAAAGAAGCCACAATTGCGATATATCCCTCCGATTCGAGCAATAAAAAGAAACCTCAGAAAATAATAAAACTACAGGTTCTAAGTGCGGTTTCGTTTAGTTCTGCAATCATTGCTACCATTTTAGCCTTTTCGGGAGCGATGGTCGGCGTTATTGTTTTGGGAGTAGCTGCTATTTTAGCAGGGTATTTCGGTGAAACTTTAGCTAGAAAAATCGCAACAGAACAACTTCAACCACCCGCCATAAGTCCATCAAAGAAAGTCAAAGCAAGATGGGCAACTTTAGGTATGATCTTAGGGGCATTGGCCATTGCAGCTACACTTTGCATTGCTCTTTCTAATAGCTTTTTCGGCTTATTCAAATTAGGGGGATAATGCCCATAATGCCA